>JACRBI010000040.1 GCA_016234495.1 Chloroflexota bacterium
CTTCGTCAAGAATTCGTCTGGAACAGCCAATTCATTTTTCTTTATCCAACCAAGAAGCGCTTGTGTTGGTTTTCCTTGCTTATCAAAAGATGCTGATTCAGGAGGCCCTTTAATTTCAGTGAATGTTGTTTCGCCTTGTGGTTCTAAACCTTCTACATAAATGACAAGGCGGCGTGGAGTACCATAAACTTTGACGTTCTGGTATTTCAAAGAATAGGTTTTGAGAATTTTTTGCTCAAATAGTAATTTGAGTTGTTCAACTGCCCAATCAATATCGCTGGCGGGCAATTCTTCAACACCAATTTCAAGGATGAATGATGAGGGATGAGGGATGAATTTTAAAGGCGCGGATGATTTTGCTTCATCCTTCATCATTCCGCCTTCATCCTTTTTAAGAAGCGGATATTCAAGTTCTTTCCTCTGTTCCTCATATCCCTCGGCGACTTTGCGGGCCAGTTCGCGGATGCGGCGGAAGAAGGCTTGACGTTCGGCAACGCTGATCGCGCCGCGGGCGTCGAGGATGTTGAAGGTGTGCGAGGATTTGAGGACGTAGTCGTGCGCGGGAACGAGCAGACCCTGTGCGAGACAGGCGTCGGCTTCGGCGGAGTACAGATCGTACATCGCGCGGGCGCGGTCGATATCGGCGACCTCGTAATAATATTTGGAGTGTTCGTATTCTTCGCGGCGGAAGATCTCGCCGTAGGTGACGCCTGCGCCGTAGTCTTCGTTCCAGATTCCCTTGGCGTTGTTGAGCGCGATGAGGATGCGTTCGAGACCGTAGGTGATCTCGACCGAGACAGGGTTGAGCGCCACGCCGCCCATCTGCTGGAAGTAGGTGAACTGCGTGATCTCCTGCCCGTCGAGCCAGACCTCCCACCCCAAGCCCCACGCGGAGATGGCGGGCTGCTCCCAGTTATCTTCCACAAAGCGGATGTCATGCTGGCGCGGATCAATGCCGAGGGCGATGAGCGACTCGAGATACAGTTCCTGCGGGTTGCCTGGATCGGGCTTGAGGATGACCTGAAACTGGGTGTGCTTCTGCAAGCGGTTGGGGTTCTCGCCGTAACGCCCGTCGTCGGGGCGGACAGACGGCTCGACGTAGGCCACGTTCCACGGCTCGGGTCCGAGCACGCGCAGGAAGGTGGCAGGGTTCATCGTCCCCGCGCCGACCTGGGTGTAGTAGGGCTGTGTGATCAGGCATCCGCGTGATGCCCAGAAGTCTTGTAGTTTGAGGATAATTTCTTGGAAGGAGGAAGACATAGTTATCAGTGTCCAGTTTTCAGTTATCAGTTTTTTTATTACAGAGGGATTATAACTGATGGAGAGACGGTAGACCGTGGACAGTAAACGATGATTTGCGGTCTGTGGTCTACGGTCAACGGTCTAAAATGCGCTTCACGCGACAGGGGGGAGTTGATTCTGTTTCGATGGATTTTGGGTCTACGCTCATGGATTTGCATCACGAGCACAGCGGAAACCTACATCATGGTCTTTATGCGTTGGATAGTAATGAGTGCGGTCAGATGTTCGAAACGAAGTCATCATTGACCAACTTCCGCCACGTTGAACACGATAATCTACAGAAATCATATTTTCGCGACCATCTGAAAGAGAATACGGATACGGCATATACAAGCTGCTTACCCATTCCTGTACATTTCCAGCCATATCATATGCACCATAAACACTTTTTCCGTCTTCATACCAACCCACTGCTTCAGGGTTACTATAGCCGCTTAAATTTACATAATTTGATCCAAATTCATTGCCCCAAGGATATATCCTCCCATCATTTCCACGTGCGGCCTTCTCCCATTCCGCCTCTGTCGGGAGTCTTGCGTTGCGCCATTCGCAATAAGTTTTTGCCATATACCAATCAACATAAACCACAGGATACTTATAAAAATCTGCATCAATTGGAGAATGATACACTTCACGATAATACTCATAACTTTCAGGAACAGCGCCACACACGCCATCCTTCACGCACGATTGATAAGCTATATTTGTAACTTCATATTTATCAATGTAGAAAGAGGCCAAATTAAGGGTAAACACTGGAAGTTCATCAGCGTCCCCTACATCACTACCCATAACAAAGATACCATCAGGGACAAGAACCATCGCCTCAGCACCACTTATTGTGCTAGAAATAAAAAGCAACATTAATATTGCAGAAAACAGAGCAACAAAAATTATCCGTCGCCCACTTCTTTTTTGAATTATTAGATTGAAAATCCATAAACTACCCCCACAAAAGATTAATTCAGCAAAAAGGTGTTTTTCTTTATACACGCCGTCTTGGGTCAAGCAGGTCCCTTCGGGGAGTCCGCGCATATCATCCCCTTGTGGGACGGGGTCACGGTCCGCGTGGGCGTGGCATAAAAATACTTTCAAAGGGCGTTTGGTGTCAGACATAAGTTTCCCACCGAAAATGGTGTGATGAAATTATACAGCGAATGCGCCGAATCCGATATAATTACCGTGAGGTTAAGAATGGCTACCAAAGCATCTCGTGTACAGATTTCAATTCCGAAAAGGAAAATTCAGGAATTTTGCCATCGCTACGATGTTCAGCGCATGGCTTTATTTGGTTCTGTACTGAATAAGAATTTTCGCCCTGAAAGCGATGTGGATGTGCTGGTCGCCTTCACACCGAATGCTCATATTGGTTTTCTGACGTTATCTCGAATGCAGCGAGAACTATCTGAATTGTTCAAACGTCCCGTTGATTTGGTCCCGATGGACGGATTGAAACCTGTTATCCGCGATTCGGTCCTCTCGAATCTCGAGGTGGTTTATGCGGCATGAGAAGCTGTACCTGACGGACATCGTGGACGCCGCACGCGCCATTGAGAAATTCATCATGGGCGAGGACTTCAACGAGTTTGAGCAGAACGAAATGATGAACAGTGCGGTTCTCCAGAAACTGACTGTGATTGGCGAAGCCGCCTCAAAACTGCCGAAAGAATTCACAAAGCGTTTCCCTGCCATCCCTTGGGCGGATATTGTCAGTTTCCGCAATATTGCCGTACATGAGTACTTTGCCATCCGTTGGGATATTGCATGGGTCGCAGCGTCAGAAGAAGTCCCAACTTTGCGCGAACAGATTGAACAAATTTTGCGTACCGAATTTATTGATGAATGAAAAAGAGAAAAAGTAGTAGTAAAAACAACGACGCCCTAAAAAGGGCGTTTTCGTTTAAGCCTTGCGGATTTCAAATTCCCAATCCTGACCTTGGAGGAGTTTCTCTTTGTCGAGCCACGAGTGCCCTACGGGCATGATATGGCATTTGAATATATCAACTTGATAGGTTATTTCACGGAGCATCTTTGGCACAGCGAAAGCCAACATAGCCTGAATTATCTCCCATAGAGCTGGCAAAGCGAAACCAGGTAGTCAGCACATAACGGTCGGGGTGATTCCAAGAGCCGCCGCGTAAAACCCGATCAGTTTCGCGATAGTAACTATGGTCGCCTTGATTGCCCGGGTACACTGTCAGCGGTGCAGACGTCCACTCCCAAACACTGCCAGCCATATCGTACATGCCGTAAGGGCTTTTGCCTTTTTCGTAGGAACCGACATTTCCAGGAAAGTCCCCACTGAAATCTACATAAGACGAGTCGAATTCCTCGCCCCAGGGATATGTCCGCCCGTCCGTGCCGCGTGCGGCTTTTTCCCATTCTGCCTCGCTCGGCAGGTGCGCCCCGCGCCATGCCTCACAATAGGCCTTGGCCTTCTCCCAATCGATGGAAGACATTGGATAATTGGGGACCGCGTAGAACGAATCCACGCTGGCGACATTCTCCACTTCACTGCACACCCCGGCCGTTACACACTCCCTGTAGCGGGCACGGGTCACCTCATAGACATCCATATAAAAGTCCGGCAGAGTTACCGTGTGAGAAGGCTGTGCATCACCAGCCATATCGTCATAGCTGCCCATAGTGAAATCCCCTGCGGGGATGAGGCGCATGGTCACGCCCCTGGCGTCGACTATTTCAACAGCCAGAGGAGTCGGGGCAACTGTTGCAGCCTGCGTGGGCGGTGCGATTTCTGTTGTCGCAGGTTTATAAATATTCTTTAGCATGGGAACAAAAAGGGCACCCAGCAGGAAAATGCCGATCAGCGCGGCAGGGAACACTTTAATGGATCGTTTGTTTTCGGTCATGGTTTCTCCCTCCAGAATGGGGTCTTGAGATTATACCCATCTCGGTCACAAATTGCTAAAAAGGCGCAATTTGTGACCGAGGGCATTATATACAGTGCTTTGAATTTGGATATGGCTTTTTATAAAATCATTTTTTGTCCACTTCAACCTGAGCTCTTAGTGAACGGAGGAGCCTTTTATAGCCATCCGCCTCGAACAAATCCACGCGCTGCCAGCGTGATAAAGATTCCGGGGAGTCGCATTCCTCCAGGCGGGCAGGGATGATGAACGTCTCACCAACTGGAAGCAGGCTTGCTTTTTTCAGCGCGATCTTTATTTCCTGCTGACAATATCCCTGATGCCGAAGAAAATTCCTCGACAAACACACAATGGCGATATCGCTTGTGAGAATTGCCCTGTTGATTTCATGTCTCCAGTCCTGACCGGGCTGTAATCTTTCTGAATCCAGCCAGGGTTTTATTCCATCCTTTGCAAGGCGGGCATACAGCTCGTGGACAGGCTCCCTGTCACGATGGGTATGAATAAGAAACACGCTGATCGGCCGCTTGAGTATTGTCATTTGTAAATCCTCAGAAAATATTTCCAGGTAAGAGGCATGGCTTTCATAAAATAGCTCAAACAAACTTAATGGACAATCCCCTGACGGGGGATTTGTCAGGGGATTGTTGGGGTAAACCGTCGGTTGACCCAAATATGGATGGGGATCAGAAAGAGGGTCAGGTCTGCTGGTTTTGCCGCCACCATTCAGCAAAGTTCCAATCTTTTAGTGCAAGGCGTAATTCTTTACTGCTCCGCAGATTGAATTTGGCAAATATATTTTGCAGATGAGTCTTCACTGTTTCAGGTGCGATCGTCAATATTTCTGCAATTTGGTAGTTCCTGTGGCCAAGACAGATCAACGCAACGACCTGTTGTTCGCGGTAAGAGAGCAAATCCCAGCGTTCCTCCAACTCGGTTGCCTGTTGAAATTGATCGAGACCTGCCTTGGCAAGGTCGGCAATGATCTCTTCTTCTGAACGTCCCTGCTGTTTGGCGGCTTGTTTTATAAAGGTGACAATCTCCGCATCCTGTAGAAAAATGCGTGGTTCATCGACTCTCTTTTTGGATTCCAGCAATTGCCTGAGGCGGCGGGGCAGTAGAAACATGCCCGGATTATATTAGAACATTTATTCTAAGTCAAACGGCCGTCAGTACTATGGATTCTTTTCAGCTTGTCTTTGGGGTGGGGATACAGAAGGGCAGGACATGTTTTCTTTGAGCAGAATCAGGCAAAAGGTCAGAAAAGACGCGGGTTTTCATCCTCTTGACAAACCCTCTTAGTTAGGCTATTATCTAATTAGACATATGTCTAACACAGTCAACCGCCTAAGATTTGCCTTATCGTGGAAGGAGTGTGCCATGATCAACAACTTTATAGATGACCGGCAGGCCACAATTGACGCGGCAGAGACAGTCGAAAGCCACCCCGCAAGTGTGCGCGAACTGTTTACTTTTGAGACCGGGCTGGTTCTGGAGACACTTGGAAAAATGTTCGTGAACATCCCGCCTTTCAACGACCACATTGACCGGAACACCGGCCAGATGCTGATCTCCATCGGCAAAAAATTGAAGGGAAGCAGATAATCCATGACCAGCGAACCCGCCATCCAATGGGATTTTGGCACCGCCTACGAGCTTTTCATCAGCCTGCATGTTTTGCACAACCCCGATCATTTTGGGATTCGCGCCTCATGGGCTGCCGGCGTACGCTCGCGCATTCCGCCGTCGGAACGCAAATTGCTCGAAGACCTGTACACGTTTACCGGCGTGCCCATGAACTGGATCCACAACCTGCCCGCGCCCAAGGACGCCATCACCGCGCTGTGGGCGTTAAAGCAAATCCCCGCTTCTGAACGGATGATCAAAATGACAGGAGCGGATAAACCCTGTGTGGATCACGATGCGGAAAATTTAGCAAAGCACGAACAATTCAATGAAACCTTTTTGAGAATTACCGCCAGCGGTGCCTGGAAACCCGCAGATGTCGATTCAGTGATGAAGGTCATCGGGAAGAAGGTGGGGGCTTCATTAAAACGAGAAGCCGTTGAACGCGTGCTCGATTGGTGGAGCCGCCCCGATGAATTGGGCGAAGGGCTGCTCTCTGCCCTACAGTCATACTATCAGGCATTTTTTGAGGAGGAGGAAAAGCGGGTCGCCCCCGTCCTCAAGGCTGGGCTGGAAAATGCCCGGGCATTATCCACCCGCATGACAGTTGAAGAATTATTCGTGGAACTATCGCAGGGCGTTCAGTTGGGAGAGGAATTCCGCGCGCCAAAGTTTGTCTTCGCGCCCGCGTTCTGGACCACGCCGTTGATTATGTTTGAAAAACTCGACGCAGATACCCAGCTGGTCATTTTCGGCGCGCGGCCTGCGAACATGTCTGTCGTTCCCGGCGAGACCGTGCCCGACGGCCTGGTGCGCTCGCTCAAAGCGCTGGCAGATCCGACGCGGCTGAAGATCCTCTTTTATCTTTCGCGCGAAAGCCTGACTCCATCTGAACTTGCGCGGCGGTTACATCTGCGCGCGCCGACAGTCATCCACCACTTGAATGACCTGCGCCTTGCCAGCCTTGTCGAACTCACACTGGAACATGACGAGAAACGCTACGCCATCCGCAAGCAGGCGCTCGATTTGGTATTCGGGAACCTGACAACCTTTTTGCAAAACGAGCCAACCAAAGAATAACGGACAGGAATGGAAAATAAAAAAACAAAATCAGTTTTTCAGCCTTTACACTTGATCGGTGAATACGGCACACATATCCGCGCCTTCAAACCCAATGCGCGGATGTACTTATTAAACGTCATCATCACCGGCGCGGTGATGGGTGTCTTCCGCCTGCTGTTTAACTTCTTCGTGCTCAGCCTCGGATATGACGAAGCCATGCTCGGCAACCTGATCACCACCAGCAGTTTCGTGGCGTTGCTGGCAGCCCTGCCGCTGGGCTACATCGCAGACATGATCGGGCGCAAAGGCTCGTTGATCATCTCCGGCGCGTTGTTGAGTGTATCCATTCTGGCAATGTCGATCTGGCCGTCTCAGGAATTGTTCTACGCCATGAACATTGTCTCCGGCATCGCGCAGAGTCTGGCGGGCGTGACGATGTCACCCTTCCTGATGGAAAACAGCGATGAAAAAGAACGCACTTATTTATTTAGTTTCGGCCAGGGATTGCAAATGACGATGGCATCCGTCGGCAACTGGATCGGCGGCTACCTGCCCACGTGGATGGGCAATGCGCAAAATGTGACTGCCACCAGCAGCATGGCCTACGGCAATTCCATTTTCATCATCGGCGTCGGCGCGGCAATTGCAGTCATTCCACTGCTTTCCCTCACTTCACCCAAACTTGAGAAAAGTCAACGCGCAGTTTTCGCGCCTTTTCATTACGCGGCAAAAAATCCAATCCTGCTGACCAAGTTGATTCTGCCGATGCTACTCACATCGCTCGGCGCCGGGCTGATCATGCCGTTCATGAATGTCTTTTTCCGCGTTGTACATCACCAGCCAGACACAGTCATCGGAACATTGTTCGCATGGGGATCGCTGGCAATGGGCATCGGGTTATTGATCGCGCCGCCGCTCGCGGAACGAACAGGCAAGATTCAACTGGTCGTCATCACACAGGCGCTCTCGATCCCATTCTTAATCCTGCTTGGATTCTCCCCCATCGTCTGGGTCGGCGCCGCCAGCTATTACATCCGCCTCGCGTTGATGAACATGAGTTCGCCGGTCTATCAAACCTTTATCATGGAACACGTTGAACCATCTGCGCGCGCAACCGTTGCAAGCATGACCAGCATGGCATGGAATTTCGGCTGGGCGTTCAGCCCCACCATCAGCGGCTGGCTGCAAGTCAAATATGGATTTGGCCCACCGTTCATTGGCACGATCGTTCTTTACACGATCTCTGTCATCATGTACTGGGCGTTTTTCTGGAAGGGCAGTATCAGCGCCGTTCAAGCCCCGGCTGCGGCAGATTGAATCTAAAACAGAGCATTCATCAATGCTCTGTTTTTTTGTGGGAAAATGGGGGAATGGAAAAAGATGTCATCATCATCGGCGGCGGCCCAAGCGGACTCTCCACCGCGCTGCATTTGACGAAGATCGCCCCGCATCTAACTAACCGAATCCTGATTCTGGAAAAGGAGCATTATCCGCGCCTGAAGCTGTGCGCCGGCGGTCTTGTCGCCGATGCGGAAGTTATCCTACAGCGGCTCGGCTTGGACGTGCGCGAAGTTCCGCATGTGGATGCATCTGCCGCACATTTTGATTTCGCAGGCAAAGGACTCAAGATTAGCGTGCCCGGCAGTCACACCATCCGCGTCATTCGCCGCAACGAGTTCGATCACTGGTTGGCAAAGAAAGCAGTAAACAGAGGAATAGAAATTAAGGAGGATATAACTGTTAAAAAAATCATCCCGGATGAAAATGGCGTGACCGTTGAAACCGACCAAGGAAATTTCCGCGCACAGATCGTTGTCGGCGCAGACGGCTCAAATGGAATTACGCGCAGATGCGTCTTGCCGAACTCGCCCGTTTACACAGCAAGAGTCCTGGAGGTTATTACCCCAAATCACCCCCACCGTCTCGCGGCGCGAGACACCTCCCCCAAATTCTCCGAATCTGGGGGAGGCAGGGAGGGGGCGTACTTTGATTTCTTCCCCGTTCCAGATAACATCGCCGGCTACACATGGGACTTCCCCACTCAGATCAACGGACAGCCGATGCGCTGCTGGGGAATCTACGACACAAACCTGCTCTCAGACCAAAACCGTCCGCCGCTCAAAAAGCCATTGGCCGAAGAAATGGCGCGGCATGGATTCAGCCTCGACGATTACGAACTCAAAGGGCATCCCATCCGCTGGTATGACCCGTTCAACCCCGTTTCCGTGCCGCGCGTACTGCTCGTCGGCGATGCCGTCGGCGCAGACCCGATCTTCGGCGAAGGCATCAGCATGGCGTTGGGTTACGGCGCGGTTGCCGCGCGCGAGATCAGCGAGTCGATTCAGCGCAACGAATTTTCATTCAGCGGATACAAGCGTCGGCTCGTGCGAAGCGCGCTGGGTCAAACGCTGTTCGCGCGCTGGCTCATTACGCAGATCATATATCCGCTTAAGTGGCGCTGGTTCCAAATCTTGTTATGGCGGATATTGAAACCGATCGTGATTCTAGTCGCGTGGATTTTTGTTTTGAATTGGGGAAAGAGAATTAAGATTTGACGCGCTTGATAAAACCCGGCGTGTTCAGTTGACGTTCAAGCAGATAAGTGAAATATCCCTGCATTAAAGTTTCCGCATCCTTCTTAACCTCCGGGCTGGGATTTGCGCGAGAGGCATCGCGGTAGGTTGAGCGCTGGAAGTGGCGCAGGTATTTCAGCGTTTCAACTGAAATTTTGTTTAAGTTTGGCAGACCCAGACCGCAGCGCGGACAGATCGCGCCGCCCGCGCTAAACGAAAAAAATTGATCTTCGGGCAATATATCGCGCCCGCAATTGGCGCATTCAAATAATTGCGGACGAAAGCCGACGTAATCGAGCAGGCGCATTTCATAATAACGCAGCGCCACCCACGCATCGGATTCTTTTTCAAGGCGGTCGAGCGTTTCAACAAGCAATTTGAATGTGGATGGATGCCCGCCATCGTCGTCGTAGGTGAAGCGGTCCAGCAGTTCGATGGCATAGGATGCGTAGCCTGTCTTCATTAAATCTGCGCCGATACCAAGAAAGGCATTGACCGTTTCAGCCTGGGTCACAATCAGCAGGTCGCGTCCGCGCGCGAGTTGCAAAGTTACATGAGTGAACGGCTGTAAATGTCCCGCCTTGCGTGAAGTGAGCTTGCGCGCTCCTTTTGCAACCGCGCGTACTTTTCCAAGTTCGCGGGTATAAACAGTGAGCAGTTGGTCAGCCTCGCCCCAATCTTTATGGCGGAGCACAACAGCAGATACACGGAAGGAACGGAATTCGGCCATAACATGTTTACAACAAATGTTTCGGCGTAAATGCTTCGGGCAAAATTTCGGCTACCGTCATTTCCTTTTGAAGCTTGCCATTTCCATCTGCGATCAAGATGATCGTATCCAACCCGAACTCGGCCATCACCTGCCTGCATCCGCCGCAGGGAGATCCGCCATTGTTGGTGACGACTGCGATCACATCAAATTCAGACTCGCCTTCCGAGACGGCTTTGAAGATCGCAACCCGTTCCGCGCACATGGTCTGCGGATACGCGGCATTCTCGACATTGACGCCCGTGAATAAACGTCCGCTCTTGGTGCGTACAGCCGCGCCGACAGGGTAATTGGAATACGGCACATAGGCGCGCTTGCGCGCTTCATTGGCAAGGTCGATCAGGGATTGGCGTTCTTCATTGGTTAGTTCCATGAGCATGAATCCTTTTACAGTTTTCCGAAGCCAGAGACTTCGGACTCCAAATACTACTTCGTTTTTCTTTCCAGTTTTTTGATGGCTCGCGCGGGCATACCGACCACGAGTGTATCCTCGGCCACGTTCTTTGTCACCACCGACCCCGCGCCTGTGCGCGCGCCGTCACCGATTTTGATCGGCGCGACCAGCATGGTATCCGAACCGATGAAGACATCTGCGCCGATTTCAGTGGCATGTTTTTTCTCGCCATCGTAATTGCAGGTGATCGTCCCCGCGCCGATGTTGGTGTTCACGCCGATCTGCGCATTGCCAATGTAGGAAAAGTGCCCCATTTTCACACCGTCGGCAAGATGCGAATCCTTGACCTCGCCGAAGTTGCCCATGTGAACGTGATTTCCAAGATGCGCGCCTTTTCGCAGCCGCGCGAACGGGCCCATATCCACATCATTTTCCAAGACCGCGCCATCCATCACGGAGGCCAGCACTTTGCAGCGATTTCCAATCTTCGAATCGCGGATGATCGAATTCGGGCCGATGACATTGCCTTCGCCGATCAAAGTCTTTCCGTGAATGTATGTGTTCGGCATGATGACCGTATCCGCGCCGATCGTGACGCCGACTTCAATATAAGTCGACGCGGGATCAACTATCGTCACGCCGTTCAACATGTGCTGGTGATTGATGCGCCGGCGCATCGCCACGTCACATTCTGAAAGATGCACGCGTGTGTTGACTCCGATCGTCTCTTCCAAATCGTCCATGACAGTGGCGTGAACTGCCAGCCCGTCTTTGGATGCAAGCTCGACTGTGTCTGTCAGATAGTATTCGCCTTTTTTATGATTCTTTGGGATGCGGCTCAAAGCCCCCCACAACCAGTTCGCATCGAAACAATACCCGCCCACGTTCAATTCCTTGACCTGTAACTGCTCGGGCGTCGCGACATATTCCTCGACGATGGCAGATACCGTCCCGTCCGCGTTGCGGATGACTCGTCCAAACCCGCGCGGATGATCTGAGTGGACGGTCAGCATCGAGATCGGTCCGTTGTTATTTTTCTGTGTTTCGACCAGAGCTTGCAAAGTTTCGCCGCGCAGCAAGGGCATGTCGCTATAGCAGACGACGACCAGATCGGTCTTGCCTTTCAACAGTGACTCAGCCTGCATGACCGCGTGGCCTGTGCCCAATTGCGGCTCCTGCAAAACGGACTGGGCCGAGTCTCCCAGATATTTTGTCACCGCTTCCGCGCCATGCCCGACCACCACAACCGGTTTCTCGGTGGTGGATTGTTTGATGGCTTCGAGCGCGTGCCAGATCATGGGCTTGCCGGCAATGGGATGTAAAACCTTTGGCAGGGATGATTTCATGCGCGTGCCCTGCCCTGCGGCAAGCAGGATTGCTGTTACTCTCATTGTGTCACCTCAATCAAAACAGGATTTGCGCAGCGCGGGCGGTGACACTCGCGTTGCACAAATCCTGTTTCAAAAAACGTCAGGCTGGGGTACCTGGATTCGAACCAAGATCCACAGCTCCAAAGGCTGGTGTGCTGCCGTTGCACCATACCCCAGTGCGGGCGAAATTGTATCACAGTTTATTTAATTTCCATCCGGTATGATGCCGAGCCTGCGCGCATCATCGAGCGAGATCACGTCAGAGTTGGATGGTTGATTGCCAAGTTTTTCGGCCGCTTGATCCCAAAAGTCATCGGCATCATTTGCATTTGTCTTATCGAGGGAGGCATTCGTTAGCAGCGCCTCCATTTCCGGGGCGAGGGATATGTCCACTGGCGGCTCTGCCATTTGGACAGGAGCAGGCTCGGGCGCAGACGGCGAAACGGGTTTTTCATCCAAAGAAAGGGGGCGTAGTTCACCGGTCACTCCCATCGATTTGAGGGATTTTTCCACTTGAGCGCGCAGGGCAAGCAGGGCGCTGACAGTTTCAAGGACGCGCTGATCGGAGGCAAGCCCCTGACCCGCTACGAGCAGGGCATACAACGGTGTGACTGGGATGAAAAGCAGGTCGTGATCGCCGCCGCTGAAGATGTGAAACGAGTCGATGGTTTCCTGATGATTGTGGCGGGCGACCTTCAGGCTGGTTGCATGGATCGCCATCAGGGTCGAGATGAGCGAGACTTCCATGCTGGCATCGAGGAGTTTGCCGGTACGCGCCTGAACGAATCCATGGTCATTCAAGAGGAAAACCGCGTCAGCTTTGATATCCTGACGAAAATTTGCGAGCAGGTCTGAGAGCCTGGCATGCCGGCCTTCGGACATGCCGTCCTTTTTTTGAGTTGGGAAGATGGTGCGGTCCAACCCAAGGCTGCGCTCGACCACATCCAAAAAATCGGTCATTGGAATGGGCTTGTCGAAGATGGCTTGCGCGCCGGCATTGAGCATTTCTTCGCGCATTTTGCGGTCGGTCATGCCGGTGATGAAGATCACGTTGGCTTCGGGGTGGCGCGCGCGGACTTTGTGCATGAGTTCGACTCCGCTCATGCCGGGCAGCATGTAGTCGGTGACAAGCAGGTCAATTTTATGACGCGTGGATGAGAGCAATGCCTCTTCGCCTGAGAGGGATTCGTAGACCTTTAATTTTTCAATATTAAGCGTATCGAGCGTGGCATGTAACAGCCGCAGAATGTCACGCTGGTCATCCACCAACAATACATTGTGTTCGGTCATGGTCATGATTCCCTGCTCCTGCATTAAGCGCCGGCGGTTGAATTAATTCCCGCAAGCGTCGCCCATGTCGATTGCTTCAATGTTCCAAAGCGGGTTGGCGGTCGGGTCAAGGTCAAAGCGGCAGAGGTCGGGGCGCGCGGCGGAAATCCGCAGGTGATAATAAAGTGGAATGGCGGGAAGCTCGGTCGAGAACAGCACCTGAGTTTGGCGGTACGCATCGACATATGCCTGCTCTTCGGGCAGGGACAGATGCGCGCTGCGACAGGCGGAATCGAACTCCGCGTTTTCGTATGCCGTCACATTCGTGCCGATCCATGAATTCGAAGCGTTTGGAATCTCGGAACTGGTGAACCAGCCGCAGGGAGGTTCGATGCCGTTCACGCCCATCGCATATTCGATCAGGTCAAAGCTGCGCCCGAACAACGCGCCGCCCGGGCCGGGCGCATACAGGTCGTTCTGCTCAAAATATTGCACGTTGAGTCCTATGCCGCACTGGGCAAGGGACTGCGAGAGAATATCCACCACCTGCCTGCGCTGCGTGGCTGTGGTTGTGTAGTAATTTAATTGGAGCGGCGTGCCGGCTGTCACATTTTTTACATTGACCGCAGTGACCGGCGTGGACGGGTCGCCGTCCACATCTCTCCAACCGGCTTGTTCGAGCAAAGCCTTGCCGGTCGCAGGCTCAAACGGCAGCGCTTCAATATTGGAATCATATAATGGATGCTCCACCGGCAGATAACTGGCCGGCACTGTTGTTTTTCCAAAAAGCACATTGCCCGCCACCGATTGACGGTCGAGGCAGTAGGCAATTCCCTGACGGGTATGCGCGTCGGCGAAAATATCCTGCCTGTCGCCTTTGCGCAGATCATAGCCATCGTCGTAGGATGCGGGCGTAATTCCAAGCCCAAGCCATTCGATGGTCATGCCGGGCGTGAAGAAAGCCTGTGCCTGTTCCGCGGCTTGCATTTTTTGGAGCAAGTCGGCTTGATTATCGAGCCGAATGGTTGGGTCGATAATGTCGCAGCGTCCGGCCACCAATTCGCTCAGAGCCATGTTCGGGTCCGCAATGAAGCGGAAGGAAATCGAATCAATTTTTGGGTAGCCTTCCGCGGCGCGGAAATAATACGGATTTTTCGTCAAGGTGATGTGGTCGCCATCCAGCCATTCATCAACCATGTAAGGTCCCCACCCGATCGGCGAGCGCGAAGAAATATCAACGGTCTTTAATTCAAGCGCGGTGAAGTCGCTCCATACATGCTGAGGCGCGGGCGCCCAGAAATTTGTAAAGTAGGCCGGGTCAATGAAGCCCGGCTTGCCCCACCATTGGACGGTCTGCGGGTCTGTGGCTTCGTAGGTCAGCGTGCGGTCGATCAAGTACTTGTTCGAATCCGAGTTCGGGTCGGATGCAAGCGTAAAAGCATAAACCGAATCGTCGGCAGTGATCGGCGTGCCGTCTGACCAGGTCAGGTCGGGGCGCAGGTGGAAGTTGACGACCATTTGATCCATCTCCAGCGGGGTCGTGCCGTCATAGGTGATGACGCAGTTGTCGGCGCGGCAGGAGGCGGGACGGACTCGCAGGCCCTGCTTCAGCGTAACCAGATTCCCATCCGCATCCACCACCTGACCTCCAGGCTGCACCGGCGTGCTGACGATTTCTGCGTCGCCGTTTTCAAGCGAGGGCATGTCGGTGATGATCACAGCCTGATAGTCATAACCAACCGTGTCGAACGGGCCGTCATTGACAGCCGCCAGCACACTGCGCGCGGCGGCATTCGGGCTGCCGAATGGATAAAGGGTGTTCGGCTCCTGTCCGAGACAGATGGTGAGGGAGCGCGGCAGCGGCGTGGCGGTTGGCGAAGGAGGAGGCAGCGGCGTGGAAGTAGCGGACGGTGTCTCTGTCTGCGACGGCGTGAGCGAGCACGCAGTAACGATAAATATCATCAAGATAAGGGAGATGGTTTTTTTCATGAGCGCCTGCCGATATGGATTGGTGGGATTATGCTTTGTAAAAATTTAACAACGAAGGCAATTATAACAATGTTAATCATTTAACAGGACTTTCGCCTGGCAGAGTCCGAACGCTTCGCGGCCAGACTTCGAGTCAAAACCGGGAGATTTTGCACTCCAAACGAATGCCCTAATTTATAAGTGGGCAAAAGGCAGGTAAAATCACCGGGGTCAAGTTAATAAAAAAACCGCCTTTCGGCGGTTTTTTTATTAGGTTTATTCCACCATCCAGCAAGCCACCCAATGTCCGGGACGGGCTTCCTTGAATTCGGGCTCCGCTTGCGAGCACTGGGCAACAGCGATCGGGCAGCGAGTGTGGAAGCGGCAGCCCTTGGGTGGATTAAGCGGGCTAGGCACATCGCCTTTAAGGATGGTGCGGTCGCGCTTGACTTCGGGATGCGGCACAGGAATTGCGGAAAGCAATGCCTTTGTGTAGGGATGCAGAGGTTCGCGATACAGCGAATCACGCCCTGTCAACTCCACCATCTTGCCGAGGTACATGACCGCCACGCGGTCGGAGATGTGTTCGACCACACTCAAGTTATGCGCGATGAAAAGGTAAGTGAGGCCGAATTCCTTCTGCAAATCTTTGAGAATGTTCAGCACCTGAGATTGAATGGAAACGTCCAGCGCCGAGACCGGTTCATCGCAAACGATGAACTTGGGCTGCAGAGCCAGGGCGCGGGCAATGCCAATGCGCTGGCGCTGTCCGCCGGAAAACTCATGCGGGTAACGGCGGGCGTGATATTCTTCCAAACCCACTTTCTTCAACATGTTAATGGCAACTTCCCAGCGTTCCTTGGGATGCCCGATCTTATGGATTTGCAGGCCTTCCATGACCGCTTCGCCGATCGGCATACGCGGATTTAATGAAGCGTACGGATCCTGGAAGATGATCTGCATGTCGCGGCGCAAAGCTTTGAGGGATTTGGGGCGCATCTTGATGATGTCTTCGCCATTAAAGGTAACTTCTCCAGAAGTCGGTTCGATCAAGCGCAAAATGGAGCGGCCAACGGTGGTTTTTCCGCAGCCAGACTCGCCCACCATTCCCAGAGTTTCTCCGTTCTTAACCGCAAAACTCACCTTGTCCACCGCCTGAACCCAGGCGGTAGTGCGTTGAAAAACACCGGAGCGAACCGGGAAATATTTTGTAAGCTTATTTACAACCAGCAGATCGGTCTTTTCTTGGGTTTGCATTTTTGTATTCATAGCCGCATCATCTCTTTCAGGATTTGCTTCCGCGTTTAATTGGGGCGACATGCTGGTCAGCATCTTGATAAAGCCAGCAGCGTACCTTGTGCCCTTCGGAAAGTTCTTTTAATTCAGGGCGCTTATCAGCACAAATCGACAGATTGTGCTCGACCCGCGCCATACATCGCGGAGCAAAGCGGCAGCCTGTAGGCAGGTTGACGAGGTTGGGAACCGAGCCAGGAATCACGTCCAACCGGTCGCGCACTTCGCCTAAAACAGGTATAGAACCAATCAACCCCTTGGTGTAGGGATGAAGCGGACTATCAAAAAGTGTGGCAACGCTGGATTGTTCAACAATCTCGCCAGCGTACATGACCGCCACGCGGTCTGCCATTTCAGCGATCACACCCAGGTCGTGGGTAATGAGGATCATGGCCGAGCCAAGCTGGGTGCGCATGTCGCGCATCAGGTCGAGGATCTGGGCCTGAATGGTGACATCCAGCGCGGTGGTGGGTTCATCTGCGATGAGCAAGTCTGGCACACAAGCCAAAGCCATGGCAATCATGACGCGCTGCGCCATACCGCCGGACAATTCGTGCGGGAATGACTGCGCGCGGCTTTCAGGTTCGGGAATGCCAACGAGCTTGAGCAGTTCCACGGCACGTTTTTGACCCGCTTCCTTGCCGAAATCCTGATGGATGTTCAACACTTCCGAGATCTGGTCGCCGGCGCGAAAGACCGGATTAAGCGCAGATTGGGGCTGTTGGAAGATCATCGACACGCGATTGCCGCGCACCTTCATCATTTCTTCTTCGGTGGCTTTTACCAGGTCCTTGCCTTCGAATAAAATCTCGCCGGCTTCGATCTTGCCGGGCACGCTGATCAGGCGCATGATGGAAAGGGAAGTGACGCTTTTTCCGCAGCCGGATTCGCCCACGATGCCCAACACCTCGCCGGAATTGACATAGAAATCCACGCCATCCACGGCATGCACAACACCGTCTTCGGTATAAAAATAAGTTTTTAGATTGCGTACTTCAAGCAATGGTGTTTGATTATTAGTTGCCACAAGTAACTCCCGGTATTGAGATTTTTTTCATAGCGGCTATAACTTCAAGCGCGGATCAAGCGCATCGCGCAGGCCGTCGCCAATGTAATTGAAAGCAAGAGAGCAAATAAAAATGGGGAGACCCGGTACGAGCGGCAGCCAGGGTTTGTCGAACATGTATTGTTGTGTAGCCGAGAGCATATTGCCCCAGGTCGGGATCGGGTCTTGAATACCGAAGCCAAGGAAAGCAAGGGCAGCCTCATAAATCACAAAGCCTGCCAGCCCAAGCGACGCATCCACGATGATGGGAGCCATGGCATTCGGGATCATGTGCTTGAAGATGATCCAGACATCTGTCGCGCCGAGGGAGCGGGACGCTTCCACGAAAGTCTGTTCGCGCAATGAAAGGATGGTGCCGCGCATCAACGTTGCCGAAGAAAGCCAGCCAAAGCCAGCCAAAATAATCACGATCAAAATCGCATTGCGGGCATCTTTGGGGCCAAGCAGCATGATCTTCCCCACAAAATTTAACACAGCCTCCGGGATGGGAATCAGGTTTTCATTTCTTAATAACATCGAGGAAATGATCAACAATAATGGCAATTGTGGAATGCTCAACATAAATTCAACGAAGCGCATTAAGATCGCATCAACCCATCCGCCATAGAAACCAGATACCGCGCCTACAAGTATCCCGATCGTCTCAGAGATCAACACAGACAGCAACGCCACCGACAGGGAGATGCGGCCGGCATAGATCAGGCGTGAAAAATAGTCGCGGCCAATATTATCGGTTCCAAGGTAGTGAACGCGTCCGGTGGCCTCGTCCACGGTTCCAAACGGCACGAAGTAGTTATTAACATTCAACTCATCGACTTTAAATGACGTAATATAAGGCGCCATGATCGTAATGATAAAGATCACGATCATGACAGCCAGCGAGACCATCGCCAGCCGGTGTTTGACAAAACGCATCATCACCACCTGGAATGGGCTGCGCTCTTCGATGGAAATGGCTTCAGCTTTAAGATTATCTATGTTTTGAGCAGATACGGTCATTGATACATCCTCAATGCTAGTGTAGGCGGATGCGGGGATCCGCGATCGTATAAAGAACATCGCGCAGCAGCGTGGCGATGACGGTTAATACAGACAGGATAAAGAACAGCGCCATCGCAACCGGGTAATCATAATCACCGAGGGCAAGGATATATAAACGTCCCATGCCCGGCCAGGCAAAGATACTTTCTGTGATGATCGCGCCGCTAAACAACCCCGGTATCGTGAATACGACAATGGTGATGAAGGGAATCAGTGCGTTGCGAAGCGCGTGTTTCAAAATCACCATCTTTTGGCCCAATCCTTTGGCGCGCGCCGTGCGGACATAATCCTGGCGCAGCACATCCAACATGCTGGCACGGATATAACGGCTCCAGCCTGCGACGTTGAGGATGGTCAATACGGCGACCGGCAGTATCATGTGCAGGGCTCTATCTTTAAAAGAACCTGCGATCACTTCGCCGATCAGCGGAATGGTGTAATTGCGGACAGATTCCGACAAGCCGGCCGGGATATAAGCCAGCCCGGCATTCTTCGGCAAAATTGAAAACAACAAAATAAACAAAAGACCAAAAAAGAAACTGGGCATGGCTGACCCCATAAATGCAAGGGTCGTGAAAATATAATCAAATCTGGAGTACTGCCTGACGGCGGAATAAATACCCAGAGGAATGCCAATAATCAAGGATAATAGCGTTTCAAGGCCGATCAATTGCAATGTTTTGGGGATGCGGCTTTCAATCAGGTCGCTGACCGGGCGGTCGCGCAAAAGGCGCCACGATAAGCCAAAGTCACCTAGAAGCACGCCGCGGCTCGTGCGCCGTCCAACCAGGTCTTTTAATAAGACGTCTTCCTTGCAGCCAACCGTTACAATTTCAACCACACCGCGTGAATTGGTGACTTCGGCTTCAACCGGCCTGCGGCAGCCAACCACCATTTCAGCAAAATATTCTTTTCCGCCGATCACAAGCGGGCCACGCGGCACACCGATTAACCAACGGCCAAAGCGCACCGGCAGATTTAAATCCAACTCAAAGGAAGCGCGTATGCGCGCAATATCTTCCTCGGTGATTCTAAAGCGACCTGATTGTTGGATTTGACGCAAACCAGATAATGGTCCCCCGGGGGCAAAACTCAGCAAAACATAAGAAGCCACGGCTGAAATAAAAACTACAAGAATTGATTGCAAAACTCGGCGGATTAAATATGCAGTCACGGCATCTCCATCATTGAAAAAACTTTCTTTATTAGGGCTTACGCAGTTCAAATACTTTAGCCACGAATTTCACGAATTTTCTCTAATTTTTTAAATAATTCGTGTGAATTGGCGAAATTCGCGGCCTGTTCTTGGGGTTTTGCGAAAGTCCTGCTTTATTAAAGATTAAGATATGGGGTAGGCGATTTCTCGCCTACCCCACTTTATTACAGGTGGTACAAATTAGCGGGTGAACAGCTGGATGTCGATATGCTCCCAGGTTCCGCCGGCTTCCACGAAGGTCTTGATCTTGCCTTCGGCTTCAGCAGCGGCGAGGGTCTCGGAGAGACCAGCCAGAGAGGTTGAATCGAGGATGTCAATTTCACCGCCCAAGAGCAAAGCTTCTGCGCTTTCGGGGGTGATGATCTGGATGACGAGGTTCGGGGACTTGGCAGGAGTGCCTACCCAATTCTCATTGGCAGCGAAGACGAGCTTCTCGCCCTTGACCCATTCAACCAACTTGTAAGGACCATAGGAAAGAGGAGTCTCGGCTACGCGAGGATCGGTTGCCCAATCCTTGGCGGCGAGATCGCCCAACTGATGAGCGGGGAAGATTGCCCAAACAGGGAGGAAGTATAGCGGGTCCTGAACACCGGGTATCCAAGTCTGGGTATAGCCATTGTCGCTGAATTCAGTGCTGGCGGTCTTGTCGCAGGTGATGAAGGAGGTCGCGCCGGATTCGGGATCGCAGGAGATCTTCTTGCCGAGTTCGAGGTCGGCGCCGGTGACGGGGGTGCCGTCTTCCCACTTGAGGCCGTCGATCAAGTCAAACCTGGAAACCATTTGTTTCATGGTGATGGTTCCACCGGTGAATTCAACTTTCTCACCAGCAGCGTTCATAACGAAAACGCCAGCGGCGAGGTCAACCACGTTACCATCAGCATCCATAACTTTGGTGCCTTCAGCAACTTCCACGTCATTGTTTGTCGTGCCGCCGTTTTCAATGGTGGGCAGGTCTTTGACAAGGGTGGCTTTGAAGTCGTAGTTCAGGTGAACTTCCTGAGCAGGGCGCACGATCTGGTAGGCAATGTTCGCCACGAAGGCATCTTCAACGAGGGTGAAGAGGGAGGCGGGTTCCTGGGTGAAGCCAATGACGATGGTATCGGAACCAGCTTTTTCCCAATCCTGAATGTTGTAGTTGTAGTATTCCTGTCCGGGCACCGGTTGGAAGCCGGAGAGGTCAGCAGCAGCCGCGAAGGTCTCGGTGCGGTTGAACAACGGGATGCTCGGGATATCCTTGGTGAATTCCTGCTGAACGATAGTGTAAGCAGCAATGCGCTCATCTTTGATGAGGGTGTTGTTGGCGAGCTTGATGTTTGTGCTGGCCAATTCGTTACACCAACCCATCGCGTTCTGACCTACCCAGCCGTTCTCGGGCAGCGGGATCTGGTCACAAGCATAGAGGGTCTGACCACCGGGATCAGCCTGACCGACCCAGGCGAAAGCGCCAAGTTCATAGTCGCGGCGGGCGATACCGGTTGTATCACCGAACCACCAGGAAGCGGGGGCATGTAAGCGGACGACACGAACGCCGCACTCAGCCATCTGAGCTTCCCAGATCGCAGCCCATGTCTGACGGAAGGCAGCGGATGTGGTGGTGAACTTGAGGGCGAGTTCATCGCCAGCAGCATTGGTGCGGAAGCTCGCGCCTTCAGCAAGTGTCCAGCCGGCTTCGTCGAGCAAGGCCGCGCCTTTTGCAGCATCGAAGGGATAAATGGTCACGTTTTCATCGCCGGCATAAGCCCAGTGGCTGGTCGGGATGAAGGTGTTCATGATCAAGTTGGCTTGTGTCTCTTCATTGACCAAAGGATAAACCGACTTGATCAAGTCAGCTTTGTTTGTGCAGTATGAAAGAGCCTGACGAACTTTGAGATCGCCAAGGATCGGGTGGGGTGTGGTGAAGGAAGTGGGGGTGACAGGAGCCTCAGTTGGGACGGGGGCTTCAGTCGCGACAGGCTGTTCAACAGCAGGCGCTTCAGTTGCGACGGGAGCCGGGGTGCCACAAGCAGAGAGAATCATGCTGGCGACAACCAACAGACCCATAACAAAGAACAAACGGTTACGTAACATGTTTTTTTCTCCTCCAAAGAAGAAATATAGGGGTGATTTGTTTCTGAACACAAATTACACTTACGTTATAACGTTAATTTTTTGCCTGACCACCTCCTTTATAAATTAAAAAAGGCTTTACAAATTTGTTATTGTGAAAAGCAGTCGAATTATACCTAATTCCTTTAGGGCGTCAACACTGGCACTCATAAGTATTTGTATAGTCACCAAATTAGGCATAAAATGCTCCTTGAGAATAGATTTAATACCCCTCTGGAGAACTGTTTAATTGCTGTTCTTGAACAGAAAATAGCATTGCTTTCCAACAAGAAGAGGTCGGAGTTCCGGGGAACTCCGACCTCTTCTGCCTGCTAGACCGCGCTCTCTGCCACCGTTTTCCCATACCCAATCAGGGCTTTGACCATTTCAATATTCCTGCCTTCCGCATATACCCGCAGGACAGGCTCTGTCCCAGACGGGCGGATGAGTAGCCACGAATCGTCAGCCATGATGTACTTCACTCCGTCGCGCTGGCTGATCTCGTCCACTGGTTGACCGCCAATTTCCTTCGGCGCTTTCTGCGTCAGGAATTCGGTCATCTCCGCTTTGGCAACGGGACGGCTCAAGCGCAAGTCCACACGCTCATACAGGGCTGGCCCCACATCCGCGAGCAGGTCATCGACCAGCTCAAAGAGCGATTTCTTCCAGGCTGCGATCATCTCCACCAGCAGCAGACCCATGATCGGGCCGTCGCCTTCGGGGATATGTCCCTTGAATGAGATGCCGCCCGACTCCTCGCCGCCGATGAGCACATCTTCCTTCATCATATAATCTGCGATGTGATTGAATCCCACAGGCGTTTCATATAATTTCAAGCCATAGCGCTTGGCAAGGCGGTCAATCATGCGGGTGGTGGATACCGTCCGAACGACAGCGCCGCCCCAGCCGCGATTTTCGACCAAATACTTCAACGACAGCGCCATGATCTTATGCGGGTCGACAAAATTTCCACGTTCGTCCATCGCGCCGATGCGGTCTGCGTCACCGTCTGTGACGACGCCGAAGTTACCCATGCCTGAACTGACCGCGCTCGCCAGCGGACCAAGATATTTGGCGATCGGTTCAGGATGCACGCCGCCAAAGCCGGGATTCATCTCGCCGCGAATCTCGGCGATCTCACAGCCCGTCCCCTGCAAAAAGGATTTGATCACGCCGCGCCCGGAGCCGTACATTGCATCCACCACAAAACGCTGCGGATTATCCGCGATGATGTTTGTATTGATCAGCTTATTCAAATGCTCAAAATATGATGGCAGCGGATTGAATTTTTGGATCAAGCCCGCATCGCGCGCCTTGTTGAAATCCATCAAGTTGGGACCGCGTGCCTGCTGTTCGTTGTCGTTGATGTACACTTCCACACGGCGGCATTGTTCAGGCAAAGCCGAACCGCCAAACGCGCCTTTAAGTTTCAAGCCGTTATAGCGCGGCGCATTATGCGAAGCTGTGATCATCATCCCCGCGATGGCGTTATGATATTTCACCGCGAATGAAATGGCGGGTGTCGGCGAATCGGATTGCGCCAGCAGAACGGTGAAGCCGTTCGCGGCCAGCACGCGCGACACTTCCCCCGCGAAACGATCCGAAAGAAACCGTGTGTCGTAACCGACCACGATCTTCTTCGTGTCCACTCCCGGTGATTTATCCACAGGACTGCCTTGCTTGTCCCAATGATCCGAAGCAACAGCGTCTGCAATGGCTTGAGTCACGATTCGTAAATTATCAAACGTAAAACTATCCGAGATGACGGCGCGCCAGCCGTCGGTGCCGAAATGTATGGGCATGTATTTTCTCCAAGAGGAAAGACAAAGGATGAATTACCCAGCACTTGCGTACTGGGCAAGTGTGAAAGACGAAGGATGGAAGCGGATGGTTTTATTCATCTTTCATCCTTCACCTTTTTTCTATGGGGTCGGAGTTAAAGTTATCTCAAAATTTGGTGCGGGTGTTGCATAAATCACGGTTGATTCCAACAGCCAGCCTTCGAGTCGCTGCCCATTGACCGTGGCAAAAACATGGATCCAGGTCACGCCATTGATCAATTGGAACTCCGGGTACACTTCCACGATCGTGCCGTTGTTGAGCGTCTTCAAAAGTTTGCCGTTGGGCACTTCGCGCAAGTTTGCGCCGCCGCCTTCGTTCGCGCTGACTTTGCCGAAGATCGGCAAAGGCTCGATGGTCATTGTTATCGTCGGCGTTTCAGTCGCCGGCAGTGAGGGGTCAATCGTGGGGGAAGCAGACACTGTCGCGGACATGGCGGGGGTGCTCGAAGAGCGGGGACTGCTTGTAGCTTTTGCAGTCAGGCTCGGGGTTAAAGAAGGAAGCGGCGAGGGCGTCATCGTGGGGGTGGATGTGGACGACAGCACCGCATCCATCATGGACGGGAGGCCTGATCCCATTAAATTGAAAAGTGCCGCAGCGAAAAGCACGAGCGTGCCCCCGCTGAAAAAAATGCCGCGCGTCGAAGGGCGGAGCTTTAATATGAAGAGAGTCAAAAGGCCGAAGATGCCCGCCAGCGAGAAATGCGTGACAAAGACCAGCACGCCCTGCGGCCAGATGCCTTCCAAACCGGAGCCAAGGCCAAATCCGCCGGCGCTGATGGGCAGGTAAAAGGTGTACGCGATCACGACGCTCGGCAGAAACGGCTTGTTTTCGGAACGGGCAAATGAAGCCACCAATGTGACCGCGCCAACGACCAGCACAACCAGTTCGGGAATCCATAAACGCGAATGGTTATAAACATTGAAGAGCGTCGTCGGCGGGAAGAGACGCGAGGCAAAGCCGGTCAGCAGGCCGCAGAGGAAAACAATGACCGCGCTGATTAACAACGCCATGAATGTTTCAAACTGAAAACGCAGTGAGCCTGTCAGAGTGGCGAGTAAAAATCCGACCCAGGGAGTCATCAGCGGCGTGACGAGGATACCCAGCAAAAGCACGGCTTGCGAATCAAGCAGGTAACCCAGCCCGAGGATCGCGCCGCACGCCAGCGAAAAGATGAACAGTTCAAAGGATGGGTACGCGCGGCGTGAAAGGTCAAAGATAAATGCGGCCTGACCGACTGCGTCATGCGGGATGCTATCGCGGCGGGTGACGCGCCTGCGGCGCGCGCGCGCTTGCGATGTCGGTTCTGAGGGGATGATGGGTTCGTCTGAATGAGGCATAGGAGTTTTTGTAATTCTATTTTGCGCTGATGTCTATCACTGATCGCAACGGCCATTATACTAGAGAGAACGGACGATAAAACAATGGAATTCAAACCGCCAAATTAACATACACAGTTGTCGCAAAGTCGCTTGGTAAAATTCTTTTTAGTACACGGATTGCGCGGACTCCACAGAAAGTGCAGAGAAATAAAACAAAATCCGTTCACTCCGTGAGTTCCGTGTACAAAGAATACGCTCTTCCTGACTTTGCTACAGCCATGAATTAACACAAGCCATTAATTCATCGTTAACCGCGACACTGCTATAATAGCCCTGCACGTGACCAATTCCCCGGCGCGCGACTTTCTCACCAAGGCAGGTAGATTGCCATGTTCAACATTTCCCTCTAACCTTTCCCAAAATCAAACCGCGCAGTTTTTTCGCGCGCATATACCAGTTCAAGTTTCAATCCTTCGACACGCTCACATAGTCCCGATATTTTTTCGGGAGGGTAGGCCTGCAAACTTGACACCCGACACTTAAACACCTGGTACCTTACTATGACTCAACATCGAATTACAGACGACCTGGAAGCCCTACTGGAAGTGCTTCCGTTAAATATCCGCCATGCGGTGGAAAAAGCCAACAACAGCGAAAAACTGCTCGAGATCGTCATTGACCTTGGCCGCGTGCCCGCAGCGCGTTTTGTTGAAAACGAAATATCCCTGCTTGAAAAGGAAATCACGCGCGGAGAAATTGACCACATCACCGAGCGCATCGGCGACTTTGACGCGGACAATCGCGCCGGCATGGAGCGCACCCTGCACCGCATCTCGGCCATTCGCAACAGGCGCGGAGTCATTGTCGGCCTCACCTGCCGCGTTGGACGCGCCGTGTACGGCACAGTGGACATCATTCAAGACATCATCGAATCGGGCAAATCGGTTCTGATTCTCGGACGTCCCGGCGTGGGCAAGACCACTCTTCTGCGTGAAGCGGCGCGCATCCTCGCCGAGAACAAACGCGTCGTCATCGTGGACACATCCAACGAAATCGGCGGTGACGGTGATGTGCCGCACCCGGCAGTTGGCCGGGCGCGCCGAATGCAAGTCAGCCAGCCGACGCAGCAGCATGAAGTGATGATCGAAGCCGTTGAGAATCACAATCCCGAAGTCATCGTCATTGACGAGATCGGGCGCGAGCTGGAAGCGCTTGCTGCACGCACCATCGCCGAGCGCGGCGTGCAGCTCATCGGCACGGCGCACGGACAGACCCTCGACAATCTTTTACTCAACCCAACCCTGAGCGACCTCGTCGGCGGCATCGAAGCAGTCACTCTTTCAGACGAAGAAGCCCGCCGGCGCGGCACCCAGAAAACAGTCCTCGAAAGACGCGCGCCCCCAACCTTCGACGTGGTCATCGAAATCCAAACCCGCGATCGTTTCGCGGTCCATCTCGATATAATCGCCTCGGTCGATTCACTTTTGCGCGGCGCTCCCCTACCGCCCGAAGTCCGCACGCGCGATGCCGAAGGCAAGATCGTGATCGAGAAAGCCGCACCAGTTGTAAAGTCAAAGCTGGAAGCGAAGGAAGTAGTCAAGCCGGCTCGGCGCGGGAAGCAGATCCCGGATCAGACTACGGGTCAGCCTGCTCCCGTTATCGAAGAGCAGAGTCAGCAATCCAAACAGACTCCGCTCATCACGGCGGCTTTGCAAACCGTGCGCGTGTTTGCGTACGGCGTGGCGCGCAACAGACTCGCGCAAGCCGCGAAACGGCTCGGCGTGCCCGCCGTGGTCGTGACCGATGAAAGTGAAGCCGATGTGCTCGTCACCCTGCGGACGTATTATCGCAACCGTGAACAGATCGTAATGGATGCCGAGCATCGCGGAATGCCGATTTATGTTTTACGCGCGAATACCGTGGCGCAGGTGGAGCAGTTCCTCGGCGACCTGTATAACCTGACCGAGCAGCAGCCTCCGCGTGACAAGCTGGATGGCGTGCGCGAAGAAACACAGCAAGCCATCGCCGCAGTCCTCAACGGCGAGCGCTGGGTGGATTTGCCGCCCGGCCCATCCCTCGTGCGAAGATTACAGCACGAGCTGGCACGCAATGCAGAATTGGTTTCTCATTCTTATGGAAAAGAACCAAGAAGGCATGTGAGAATTTTTAGGGAGTAGGGCAGCTGTTAGCAATTAGCGTTTAGCACGCAGCTAAAAGCTAACAGCCAACCGCTAAACGCTATGTTCATCACCCTCGAAGGCCCCGAAGGCTCCGGCAAGACATCACACATCCCCCATCTCGTGGAATATCTGCGCGGGAATGGCTATGTCGTATTCCCCACCCGTGAACCTGGCGGCACATCCATCAGCGAGCAGGTACGCGATATATTGCATGACTTGAAAAATGCCGAGATGCATCCGCGCACCGAGACGTTGCTCTATCAAGCCGCGCGCGCTCAAATCGTGGAGCAGGTCATCAAGCCGCGTTTGGCCGCCGGTGAAATTGTGATCTCAGACCGCTACTACGATTCAACCATCGCCTATCAAGGCTATGGACATCAACAGGATTTGGATCAAGTCCGCGCGCTGGTGAAGTACGCCACCGGCGGACTTGTCCCCGACTTAACTATTTTGCTCGACCTCGACGTGGAAGTCGGACTCAAACGAAAGAAGCAAAACGAATCCGAATGGAACCGCATGGACGATCACGAAGTGAAATTCTACGAGCGAGTCCGCGCGGGATATTTGGAAATGGTCAAACAGGAACCGCGGCGCTGGGTCGTGGTCAACTCAGAGCAAAAGTGGGAAGATGTGCAGGCGGAGTTGAAGAAGGCGATCGTGGGAAGGTTGAAGGTCAAAAGTCAATGATTGTTGAAAACGAAAATGACATCAAGCACCTGAAAGCCATCGGCCATATCTGTGCCATGACTTTGCAAAAGATGATGGAAAGCGCCAAGCCCGGCATGACCACGCTTGAACTCGATAATATTGGCGCGGAGTTCCTTCAAAAAGCAGGCGCTCAATCTGCGCCGCAGGCCATGTATCATTTTCCCGGCGCGACCTGCATCAGCGTTTCGCCGGTCATCGCGCACGGCATTCCCGGCGACTGCATTTTGCGCGAAGGCGAGTTGATCAATATTGACGTCTCAGCCGAGATGAACGGCTATTATGGAGATACCGGCGCTTCGATGGTGATCTCAAAGCATGTGCCAGAATATGAAAAGCTGCTGGCCGCAGGCAGGTCTGCGCTGGAGAAGGCAGTGCGAGTCGCTGTGGCCGGACAGCCGCTCAATTTAATTGGCAGGACCATTCAGGAAGAAGCAATGCGAAATGGTTACGGCGTCATCTACGATCTGACCGGCCACGGCATCGGGCATAGACTGCACGAGGACCCGACCGAAGTCTTCAACTATGCCAAGCCCAAAGACCGCCGCATTCTTGAAGAAGGCCTGGTTCTGGCCATCGAGCCATTCCTCACCACCGGCAAGGGACATATCTTCGAGGAGCGGGACGGCTGGTCACTGCGGACAATTGACCGAACCATCGCCGCTCAGTTCGAGCACACGGTCATTGTCACAAAGGGCGAGCCAATCATTTTGACGATATAAATTTACAGACGGCATATGGTTTTCTCAAGGTCGAAAAGTCTTTAACGCAAATTGAGCGAATTTCGCGAAAGCTTTAAAAAATTCGCGTTATAGTTTGTTGCAATTTTATAAAATAGTCAAGCCATTTTGAGAACGCCCTGACAGACAGCACGCATCCCGCAGACTCTATGCGGGATGTTTTGTTTAACGCACAGGTTAGAGTTACGTTAGCGTGCCTTTTGTGCGCTTGACGAAGACTTTGCGTGGTGATAACAATAGCCTCATGGACTACAAAGATTATTACAAGATCCTCGGTGTCGAACGAAAAGCCAGCGCAGATGAGATCCGCACGGCGTATCGCAAACTTGCCATGAAATATCATCCGGACAAAAACCCCGGCGATAAAAAAGCCGAGGATAAATTCAAGGAGATCAACGAAGCCTATCAGGTCTTGAGCGACGAGCAGAAACGCGCGCGCTATGACCAGCTCGGCAGCGCGTACACCGACTTCCGCTCCAGCGGCGGGCGGCCGGGTGACTTCCGCTGGGATGACTGGTTTCAGCAGAACTCACAACAACGCGGCGGCAATACGGATGATGTGTTCGGAGGCGGCGGCTTCTCTGATTTTTTCCGCACAATCTTTGGCGAGGCAATCCGCAATTCTGCGCGCGGACAATCTGCCCAGGGGCAGCAGGGATTTCAACAGGAAGTGCAGATCAGTTTTCAAGAGGCGTACGAAGGCACAGTCCGTCAACTGCAAGGCAGCGGAAAAAAATTGCAGGTGCGCATCCCTGCCGGGGTGAAGACAGGTTCAAAGGTTCGAGTGGCAGGCGCGGGACCGGAAGGGATCGATCTCTATCTCGTAGTGAATATCACAGACGAAGATAAATTCGAACGCGATGGTCAAGACCTGACCACGACATCCGCTTTAAGTGTTTTCACTTTAATTCTTGGCGGCGAAACAGAAGTGGAGACTCCCGCTGGCAAGGTCAAGTTGAGCATTCCAGCCGGCACGCAGCCCGAGCAGGTCTTTCGTTTGGGCGGGCGCGGGATGCCGAATTTGAAAGACCCGAAAACAAAGGGGGATCTTTACGTGAAATTAAAAGTACAAGTTCCCAAATATCTGTCGTCCAAACAAAGAGAGCTTCTTGAAGAAGCATCCCGCATAAAATTTTAAATTAAGCACAGGAGTTTTTATGAAAACAAAGCGAAGCATTCTGGCTTTAACGGTTTTGATCATTGCAACGCTGGCTTGTCAATCACTGCCGTTATCAAGTCAACAGCCGCCATCTGCGGCAGCGCCGGTTCAACCGATTGCCCCCGTCAACACGAATGCCGCCAACCCGGCTTCACAGCAGGATGGGCTGGTGACACTTTATGAAAACGTCAGCCCGGGCACCGTGGCTGTCATCACAGATCAGGGACAGGGTTCGGGGTTTGTCTACGATGCGCAAGGCCATGTCGTAACGAATTATCATGTCATCGAAGGCGCGACCAGCGTGGAAATAAGATTCAGCTCCGGCTTCATGTCCTACGGAACGGTCATCGGGACGGACACCGACTCAGACCTTGCCATCGTCAAAGTGGATGCGCCCGCCGAGGAGATTCATCCGCTCCCGCTCGGCGATTCAGACTCACTGAAAGTTGGTCAGACGGTAATAGCCATTGGCAACCCGTTTGGCTTGAACGGCACAATGACGGTCGGCGTCATTTCGGCGCTTGGCCGCACATTGGACTCAATCCACGAGACACCCGATGGCCGCCCGTTCACCGCCGGCGATATTATCCAAACCGACGCGGCCATTAACCCCGGCAATTCGGGTGGTCCGCTCTTCAACACCAACGGCGAAGTGATCGGCATTAACCGCGCCATCCGCACGTTGAGCGCAACAGACACCGGTCAGCCGGTGAATTCCGGCATTGGCTTTGCGGTTTCCGTCAACATGGTGAAGCGCGTCGCGCCGGTCTTGATCGCATCCGGCACATATGATTATCCGTTCCTGGGAATCTCATCCATGGATTCCTTGAGCCTTGACGTGGTCAACGAACTTGGCCTTAAATCCTTTACCGGTGCGTATGTCACGAATATTGTCAGCGGCGGCCCGGCAGATCAAGCCGGCATCGTCGCAGGCAACAACCCAACAAATATCCCCAACCTGTTTAGCGGCGGCGACCTCATCATCGCCATTGACGGCCGCCCCGTCCGCACCTTTGACGAGATGCTGGCCTACCTCATCACCAACAAAGGCCCCGGCGACACGGTCATTTTGCAGGTACTGCGCGGCACCGAAAAAGTGGATGTGCCTGTCACACTCGACAAGCGGCCATAGCAAAAATGGTTCTTTGGTATTTGGTGGGGTTTCCTATTTTTCACCACAGAGCACACAGAGAACACGAAGATTAAAAAGTTTTTCTCTGTGGACTCCGTGATCTCCGTGGTAAGCGGGGTTTTACCCCAATTAATCCGGAAGAGCCGAATAAAAATGGACTGGCTAAAGCCAGTCCATTTTTATTTCATCAATCTTGCGGCGCGTCTTCCGATCTCCACCGCGAAGTTCGTGCCGCGATCCCACGGATAGACCTGGCTCATCGAAGCGAAATACAACCCGTCAATTGGCGTTTGTATCTCTGGAATATTTTTTGAATGATTCACCAAAGGCACGGGTTGGGCATAATTCGTTTTGTGTACCCAGACCTTCTTCACCCACTCACGCGAAAATTCTGGGTTGAACTTTTTCAGCGCGGGGATAAACTTCTCCAGCAGCTCATCATCGCTCATTGAAAAATATTCGTGCCCCGCTTCAAGATAATCGCCGGCATACACAATATGGTCGCCGCCGAAATTTTCCTTCGGCACAAAATTCGTATGCTCCACCAGCGCCAAAAACGGATAGCCCTCGTCCTTCGGCACGTTGAACCAGTAATAGCCTTCATTTGAAAGCGGATGCTTGAGCGCCAGCGTCATCACCACCGCGCCCATTGATTTCAAATCAAGCAAACCCTTTAAATAATTTTCAGGCAGATCGGGGCAGAGTCTTGCCATGAGATTCGGCGACGTGGTGACAAGCACCTTGTCGAAAGATTCACCGTCCACGATCAAAACACCCGACGTCTGATCCCGCTTAATGGATTTTATCTGCGCTTTGAGTTTGATCCCGACTCCCACCTCGCGCAGTTTCTCCGCGAACAGATCAGCGAACTTTTGAAAGCCACCCTCGAACGTGCCGAGCCGGGTCGTGCGCGCATGGATTCGCGCCCACATCCACGCCATGTTGACATCTTTATAGAAGGGACCGAACTTCCCGATCAGCAATGGCTTCCACATCTGCTCGTAGACTTGTCTGCCCGCGTATTTCATCATCCACTCATCCGCGGTGACTTTTTCCAGCGCGCGCCAGTTGTTCGTCAGGCGCAGGTACAATCCGACGAAGCCGAATCTAATTTTGTTCAGACCAAATCCAAGTCCGGGAAAAAGAAGCGCTTTCAGAATTGAGTCAAAGGGATGCCATTTATTCTTGTACAACATCACGGTCAATGGGCGCGGGAATCGCACCCTGTCTTCCAATCCCAACTCGCGGATCAATCCCAGCATTTCGCTGTCCGACTGAAACCAGTGATGATAGAACTTCTCCACCGACCAATCCCAATGCGGTTCCTTGAAGCCGGAAGCCAGCCCGCCGACATAATCAGCCGATTCAAAAATGGTTACATCATGTCCTGCTTTTTTTAAATCATAAGCGGCAACCATGCCGCTGTATCCAGCCCCGATAATCGCGATTTTCATTTCATATCCTTCGTTGGGTGTAGGGGCGGGGTTACCCCGCCCCTACTGCAATGTATTTTTTTCTTCCTGTTCGATTTTTTCAACAAGGCTTTTCAACCTGCCCCACTTCATCCGCAAGACATAGATGATGGCCAGCGTTTGCACCCAGCGCTGTTCAAAACCTGAAGTATCGACCAACTGTTCAAACACTTCAACGGCCTGATCGTCCGTGCGCTTGGATTTGATGTATTCATTTCCAAGATGTTTTAAGTAGTCTTCGCTTCTTTTTCGCAATTGATCCACCTGCACGTTTACCTGAATGGATTCTTCCATCCGCCTTTGTACCCGTCTGATTGCCGCCTCAAGCTCATCCACGGTAAACGGCTTGATGAGATATTCCCGTATTCCAATGGACATGGCCTCGCGAAAGGCATTGGGGTCTCTTTCAGCGGACACGATGATACAGCCGGTATTTGGCGCGAACTTTAATATTTGTCTGGCCGCGGTCAAGCCGTCCATCAGCGGCATGTTGATGTCCATCAGCAAAATATCCGGGTGGTGCTCGCGAGTCATGTCAATGGCTTGCTGTCCGTTGGCGGCGATCGCGACCACTTCGAGATCGTCGATGGTGGAGATCATCAAGCGGGTGTTGCGGCGGGTTTCCTGAACGTCGTCTGCGATGAGTATCCTGAACTTTTTGTTTAGTGACATCTCGATTCGCTCCGCTGTTAAACTTGCTTTGACAGGTTACAAAGTAAGTATAACTTATGCAAGTCGCACGGGCGGGGGCGCGACATTAATGTTGCAGTACAAAATTTACTCCCGTGTTTCCGAGCGCAAGTCATCGCTCCACTTCAAGCCCTCGCGCGCCATGAAATACGCGCCAAGCAATGTGATGGGAAGCCACAATGCCACATGCAAGGTCAGTGTGTATCCCGCCGCCGTGGCTTGATCCACGCCAAAGGCGGTGAGCACCGCAATGCCGGGCGCGTCGAACGTGCCGATGTAGCCCGGCGCGGATGGGATGGTGGTTGCCAGGTTTACGATGCCGTTCATCAACATCAGCGCAAAGAAAGATACGTTGAAATTAAAGGCATGCATCACGAACCAGTATTTGCCCGTCTCCAACAGCCAGATAATGACCGAGGTTACAAAGACCATCAACACGTTAAAAGGCGAGCGCAGCGAAGCGAGTCCATCCAGAAATTTATTCATCACGCTGATGATTTTCGTGTGCAGGCGTTTTGGAGTCAGCCGTGCGATCATCCACAAACCGATTCTTGCAGTGACATGCGGAAACATTGCCGCCAGCAGGAAGATGATCAGCGCGCCGAGGAAAACGCCTGTGCCGATGACCGCCACCTGCTGAATGTTGCCCACAAAACCGGATGCGCCCGTCAACTTCGCCAGCTCGGACAAATTGACAAAGACGAATGCCAGCATCACCACACCGTCAAAGATACGCTCGACGATGATGGTCGCCAGCGAAGCGGAAACAGGCACGCCTTCCTTGCGTTTGAGGATCACGGCGCGCAGAACTTCGCCCGCGCGTGCGGGATAAATATTATTGCCCATGTATCCAATGGTCGTGATGGGAAACATTGTATTCGTTGGGATTTTCTTGATGGGGCCGAGCAGGTAATGCCAGCGCCAGGCGCGAATCCATACGCCCACAAAGTACACGCCGATGCCCGGCACGAGCCAGATGTAATCTGCTTTTATGACCGTCTCCCAGAAATCGTTGAGATGAAGCCCACGCAGTGAAAGCCAGATGAATACGATGCTGATCAGCACCCCGAGCCAGAATTGCCATTTTTTCATAGGCGGTGATTGTACCAAAGGAAAGGATGAGGGATAAAGGCTGAATGTCGAAGGCCAAAGGCGTCGCCCTGACGCGAAGCGTGTCGAAGGGTCATTCGGCTATAATGACTTAATATTATCGGAGCAGGGGTGACCCTTCATGAATATCAGCGACTCAAACTTGTGCTGGGCGGGTCGCCCCTACCGTGAAAGATAATGGCAACAAAAAGGATACCCATGAAAAAATACTGGCCTAATCTAAAAGATTATCTAATCATCGCGCTGGCTTCGCTGATTCAGGCGGCGAGCCTGCGGATATTTTTTGTCCCCGCGAATCTGGCTTCGGGCGGCGTCAGCGGCATCTCGCAGTTGATCAATCACTTTACAGGCTGGCCCATCGGCTTGATGGTGCTGATCGGCAATGTGCCGCTCTTCCTGCTCGGCTGGCGATTCCTCGGCGGACGCCGCTTTGCTTTGCGGACAGCGGTTGCGATTGTCACGTACTCGCTGCTGACAGACCTGCTCTTAAAGATTCCAATCTTCGTTTATTACACCGATATTTTGATTGCCGACCTGAAAGGCGACATCTTCCTCAACTCGTTGTACGGCGCGATCATCAGCGGCATCGGCTACGGACTTGTCTACCGCGCGCGCGGCACAAGCGGCGGCTCGGATATTCTGGCGCGCATCCTCAATAAGTGGCGCGGAATATCCATGACGCAAAGCTATTTGATGGTGGATACTTTGGTCATCTTGTCCGCCGGGTTTATCTTCGGTTGGAAGGAAGCCCTGTACGCCATGATCACGCTGTACGTCAGCGGGCTGGTTTCGGAGACCGTGCTCGAAGGCGGCGGAACCGTCCGCACGGCGATGATCGTGACGAACAATCCAGAAGAAGTTTCAGCCAGAGTGATCGATGAACTCGAACGTGGCGTCACCTATCTGGAAGGGCGCGGCGCGTACACTGGCAATTCGCGTCCCGTTTTATATTGTGTGGTCTCGCGCGCAGAGGTTGCCACGCTAAAAACCATCGTCCACGAAATCGACCCCGACGCATTCATGGTGATCGGGATCGCGCACGAGGCATTGGGCGAAGGCTTTAGACCGTTGAGTGGAAAGTAATTTAGTGAGAAGTAAGAAGTAAAAGCCCTTCAGGTTTGAAAACTTGAAGGGCTTCCTTATTACTTTTTACTCATCACTCATCACTTTCTTTTTATATACCCCAACTGATTCAACATATTTTGATTATCGCGCCAATCCTTGGAAACCTTCACGCGCACTTCAAGGAAGACCTTTCGCCCGCCCATTTCTTCAATCTCTTTGCGCGCCGCACTGCCAATGGACTTCAACATCTTGCCGCCCTCGCCGATGACGATTCCCTTTTGCGATTCACGTTCCACAAAAATGGTCGCGGCGATGTACGCCATGCCGTTCTCGCGTTCCTTGAATTCGTCAATGCGGACGGCCAAACTATGCGGCACTTCGTCACGCAAGATTTTCAAGCATGATTCGCGGATGAGGTCTGCGGCAATATCCTTCTCGTATGCATCGGTCACCTGTTCTTCGGGATAATCGGGAGGTCTCTCTGGCAACAGGCTGGCCAGTTTCTCAAGCAGTTCATCCAGCCCGAGCCTTTTCGTGGCGGACACTTTCATAACTTCGGCCTGATTCAGCAACCGGGAAAATGTCTCAGCCCGGGCAGACTCCTCGTCGGCGCCGAGTGTGTCAATTTTGTTCAGAACCAGCAAGCGGGGAGTCCGACCCGCAGTCTTGTTGAGCAGGTCAGCGATGCGGATGTCGTCTTCTGTTGGTTCGGTGGAAGAATCCACCAGCCAGAGAATCACATCCACACCTTCTGCGGCTTCTTCGGCTTCATAGTTTAGGAACTCGCCCAGTTTGTGGCGCGCCTGATGAATACCGGGCGTATCCACAAATACGAGCTGATAATTTTCAGCAGTGAGAATTCCAAGCTGACGGCGGCGCGTGGTCTGCGGGCGCGGCGAAACCGCGGCAACTTTTTGCCCAAGCAGCGCGTTGAGCAAAGTGGACTTGCCCACGTTGGGGCGTCCGATGATGGCGATAAAACCTGAACGATGAGTCATGCTTTGGGTTTCCTGTTCACGACAACGATGCTCGAAACGATCAGGATCGAACCGACAAGCAGCTGCCATGAAATTTGTTCGTTGAGGAAGATGATGCCGAGCAGAAGCCCGCCCGGCGGGAAGATGTATGTGACGAGCGTGGTGCGCGTGGGGCCGATCTCGTGAAGCAAATAATAATTAATGATGATGGCGATGCCCGATCCCAAAACGCCCAGCCAGAGCACGGCGATCCACGTAATGGGCAGGGTTGGGATTTTGAACGGCTCGCCGGTAAATGGAGCGGCAAGCAGCATAAAGATCGTGGCTGTGATGAGCGGAGCTGCTCCGCGTGCCGGGCCTTCAACGTGCTTTGTATATTTGCGCGCCGCAACCGCGGTGACGGCATAGAAAAGCGAAGCAAGAATTACCGCCGCCTGTCCAATAACATTGTTATGCGCGCTGGCAAGCAGGTCTTCGCTGAGGAGAATGACAATGCCGACGAATCCCATCACCAGACCAATGACCTTGTTGATGGTCATCTTGTCGTCATGCAGGAAGAAGTGCGCGATGATCAGCGTGAAAAGCGGGACGGTTGCGTTGAGGATGGATGCGACAGCCGAGTCGATGGTCTGCTCGCCCCATGAGATGAAGAAGATGGGAATCGCGAGGCTGAGCGGGCCGAGGATGCCAAAGATGACCCATGTCTTCCAGTCTCGCGGCCAGGACGCTTTTTGATAACTGACGATGGCGGCGGCGCTTAATGCGCCAAACAACAGGCGGAATGTGACCAGCGAGGTGGGGCCGATCTCCTGCACGCCGATCTTGATCCACAGGAAGGACGAACTCCAGATAACTCCAAGGGCAATGAACGCGATCCAATGTTTTGTTTTCAATTTGCTCCTATTCAGACAATAGACCATGGACGGTAGACGATGGTCTGCGGTCTATCTCGTCCACGGTCGTCAGATTTTCTTCACCAAATAATACTCGCCGCGTTCGAAGCCGCGCCCCAGATAATAGTGACGTGTTCCGACCGCAGAAATGACAGCCAGTTTCTCAAAGCCGCTTTTTCGCGCCACATTCTCCGCCTCTTCGAGCAGACGTGTGCCAAGCCCGGCGTGTTGCGCCGCGCCAGTTTGTTCCGAGCCGACTTCGAGCGATTGTCCGTAGACATGCACTTCGCGGATGAGCGCCGCGCCGTCAAGGTCATCCATGCCGGTGGACGGGGAATCTTTTGCGGGCAGCGACAAGCGGATAAAACCCGCGAGCCCGTCTTCGGGTGTGACGAAGGAGATGAAATGCTCCTCGGCAAATCCTGCCTGATAGACAAGATCGTCCAGCCGCAGGGACTTTGAGTCAACTGTCTTGCCGCGCACTTCGCGGCAGCGCACACACTGACAATGGGTGCTGCGCTTTTTCATTTCGCTTTGAATATCCTGCCGCAGGCTGGTGCGCGTGTTCCCTTCCACAACATTGTTGCCGGGAATATCGCGGATGACGCGGTTGACGCGGCAATAACGCGGGATGCCCGGTTTGATGTCTGCGATCAGGCTCACCAACTCTTCGGTGGTGTACGGATGAAATTCTCCGCGCTGCCAGTATTCGTACAACTCTGCATTGGCAAGTAATTGATTCGGGTAGATCTTTATTTCGTCGGGACAGAATCCAGCCCACAGTTTGGCAAAGTCCGCGCGGTCTGATTCGGGAGTCGCACCCAACAGATTCGGCATCCAATGCAGCACGATCTTGAATCCAGCAGCGCGCAGCAAGGCTGTGGCTTTGCGCGTGGACTCAACATCATGCCCGCGTTTATTGATCTCCAAAATGTGATCGTCAAAACTTTGCGCGCCCATCTGCACTTTGGTCACGCCGAGGTGACGCAGCCAGCGCAGTTCGTCTGGATTAATCTCGTCGGGGCGGGTCTCGATCACGAGGCCGACATTGCGATGAAGCGCGGTTTCGTTTTCAGATTGAGTTTTTAAAAAACTCACCACGCCCCCCTCCGTCCCCCCATTTTGATTTTCAAAATGGGGGGATGCCGAAGGCTGGGGGGCATTCATCGCATCGAAACAGCGCTTGACGAACCACTCCTGATAATCGCGCCGATACGATGACCACGTGCCGCCGAGAATCAGCAACTCAATTTTGTCCGTGGGATGGCCGAGGTTGGTCAATGCGCGGATGCGATGATGCACCTGCTCGAACGGATCGAATTGATGTTCAAGCGCGCGCATCGCGCCGGGTTCATCCGGCAGGTAACTCTTTGGCATCCGCACATCGGTTGGGCAGAAGATGCACTTGCCCGGGCAAGGGTACGGCTTCGTTAAAACTGTAACCGTCGTCACGCCGGAGAGAGTCCGCATCGGCTTCATGCGGATGCGCTCCAAAAGAACGCGGTCGGGCTGCATTGCGCCACTCTCCACCATTTGGTTGTAGGCAGCCACCAGCGCGGCTTTTGTCAAATAGCCTTCGCCGCTTTCGAGCGGATGAGAACGCAAAGCGCGCATCACATCGCCGCCAGCGCGGATCTCATCCAGCACCAGATGAGCCAGCGCAAGTTTCTGCGGTGTGAGCGCGTTAAATTTTTTCCAGCGCTGTCTGCGTTCAGAAATTTCCATAAGCCTTCTTTACCGATAACATTCCGAGATTATACCGTTACAGAGTGCCTGAATGGGTAAAGTTCCAGAAGGGTATAATGCCGTCATGAATTTTGTCACAGCAGGCCGGCTGCTTGAACTCAACCGCGAATTTTATAACCGCTTTGGCGATTCGTTTTCAGCCACGCGCCAGAGATTGCAGCCCGGCGTCAAAAAGATTCTCGAAACGATTCCGAATGATGTCTCCGTTTTAGACTTGGGCTGCGGCAACGGGCATTTCCTGCGCGAGTTGATTCGGCGCGGTCACAAGGCTCCGCTTCTCGGCGTGGACTTTAGCCTGCCCCTGCTACGAGACGCAGAGTCAGCGCCGGGGGTGGAGTTTCGAGAGGCAGACCTCTCGCAGTTATCAGTCATCAGTGAACAGTTATCGGTAATTGGTAATTGGTCACTGATAACTGCATTTGCAACTCTGCATCATATTCCATCCACTGAGATGCGGCTCGATATTTTGCGGACGGTGAAAAAATTATTAAAGCCGGACGGGAAATTCATTCTATCCAACTGGCAATTTTTGAACAGCGAAAAACTCAAAGCCAGAATCCAGCCCTGGGGCAGGGTCGGAATTAACGACAGCGATGTGGATGAAGGGGATTATTTACTGGATTGGCGCAGCGGGGGAGAAGGCTTGCGGTACGCGCATCATTTCACAGCGGAGGAACTGTCCGGGCTGGCAGAGCAGGCCGAAATGCGCGTGATCGATTCTTTTCTATCAGACGGCGAGGGTGGGAATCTTGGGCTGTATCAAATCTGGGCACATGCGTAGGGGCGACCCGTTGGGTCGCGCCTACATTAATTACACGATCACATTCTGCGGGTTGACCACATACCGCCACCAGTTGTGAGTCACGCCGTTCTTGCGTCCTGCCGTGCGCGGAAAATGGTTGAGCCACCATTTGTGGTGCGCGCGAATCTCACCGCCCCACTCCGCCGGACCAACCACGCGCACATCCCCTTTGAAATTCGGAAAATTATATAACCAGTCGTAGCACTCACTTTTAACCGGGGTCGGATTGTTCCAGTCATAATCCTGCTGGCTGTTGGGCGCAAAGTGGATGTTGCCGCAGGCGGCCTGGCCGGGCGCGCTTTTTTCGTAGCGGATGAAACGCTTCCATAAATTGGCGTCGCCGCTTAATCTGCTGAACGTCTTGTCCATGATCGATTCGGCGCGGTGACCGTAGGCCTCAAGCATCTCACCGATGAATCTTTCATACGAAAAGCCCATGACCACAAAACGCCGCCCGGCGGAATCGGTGTTTTTCAGCGATGGCGCGTTACACCAAAAAGCGCCCGGCCCGCCCATAACCGATTCATAAAAGCCGGCGTGCGGGAAACCGAATATCCAAACCTCGTCAATTTCATTGCGCGCCACACGCTGCAAAATATTGAACTGCGCGAAGATGGCGTGATAGTCCACCTCCTGCGGCATGTGCGGGGCGACCGTGCCGCGCAGGACGTTCATGTAACTTTGAGGAGTGTAGCGAAAACAGTCTGTCTTGGCGGGGAATTCATTCAACTCCACACGTTCGGCAATCTCATAACGCGCCATACCCGCGCTGACTTGCATCATATCGAGCAGGAAGCCGGTGATCAGGTCTGAGGTGCGATACCATGCCTGCTGTTGCGAGAGCTTTTCGCCGGTGTCCATGACAGGGTCATACACGATCAGCAGGACTTTGCTTCTTGTGATCTGCGCGGGTTCGGTTTCGCTGTCAGGCGGAAGTTTGGGTTGGGCGGGTTTAAAGAGGTTGAAGAATGCGCTGAAAAAGTTTTGCATAAAAGTCCTTTGGCGCGTTGTTAATTTCGTATCTATTTTCACCACAGAGAGCACTGAGGCCGCAGAGAAAAACCTATGAAAATCTCCGTGCTCTCCGTGTGCTCTGTGGTAAAGCAGGGCTTTTACCCCGCTTAATCCCAGAGAATTGGAAAAATTTTCTACGGCATATCTGTCGCGAAATAGATCTGTCCATTCACGGCAAGATACAACACGTGATTCGCGCCGACCGCAATCGCGCCGATGGGACCGGACGGCATGGGATTCGACGCTCCCAACCTTGGGCGGAACTGATTCTGCAGGTCGAGCGTGCGCGGCATGAAGCGAAAGACTCCCTGCGACGGTGAATCCGCATCGAGCAGGAGGATGGATTGATCCGGCAGGGCGGTGAACAGCATCTGCGTGAAGTGCGCGCTGGCGAAGAGGTCTGTGTCGCGGTAGGCTTCAAACGGGTTGTGATACGGCGACGGGTCTTCGCAGCGCGTGGAGGCCGAGTTAATGCGGCTGAATGAACAGGTGGAGAGATGCCCATCGGAGTGGAGCATGTACAGGTCGTCGCCGGAAACGACAAGGTCGATCACATCCTGCTTTTCAGGAGTCTGCCCGCCAAAGAAGAAATACGGGAGGTCTACAAAGATCCCGTCCCTGCCGGTGTAAACCCACACCGCGCGCGCAGACGAATCCAGCACATACAGGTTGCCGCCATCCAACACGAAAGCAGTGACGCGTTCCCAGCTGGTGGCGGGTGGCGGCAGCGGAATGGCCTGCGCCACAACTCCGGGAGCGCAATAAAGCAGGTTGCCGGTTGCATCAATGCCCAGCACCGTGGAGGCTTTCACATTCACCAGCGGCAGGGCAAGGATATCCACCAGCGGACCGACCTTGTAATCGCCATAAATGCCCGGCTTGCAATTAAATGCTGTATCCAATTCAAAGCCGCCGGCATTCCCGGCCGGTTTGGCGCGCAGCACTTCCCCATTGGCAGCGTTGAGCATGTACAGGTCAGATTCATTGGCAGTCATGCGGCTGATCTCGATGCCGAGGTTACTGCTGAAAGCCGGGTTAAATTGCAGGCGCGTAATGCCAAGCAAAATATCGAGGTTGGCTTCCGCTTCCTGGCGGAGCGTGATCGTCTCTGAAGTTTCGCGGTGCGACTCGGCAATATCCACATTGCTGATCACATTTTCCCAGGCTTTGCGCTGTTCCACGGGGTCGGTCAGCGAGACCGCCTGCTCCTTCATATTGTTTGCCTGCAATAAATAGGTTTCGTATTGCTGGCTGCGCCCATAACGCAGGTAAACCACGCTGGCAATCGTGACCACCACCAGCGGAATCAAAACCGCCATGAACATCATCGTGATTGTGGAAGGCGCGTTAAGCGGTTCGGTCGAATCAGCGTTCGGCAGCAGGCGCGGCATAAATTTTCTAAATCTTTCGGCGATGGTATCGTTCAACCGCCGCGTAAACTGGATGGCACCCGCAAGCGCCTTCGCCGTTTGACGAGTCCCGCTTGAAATTTCACGCTGGACTCGCGCTCTTCTTTGACGTGGAGGAGCAGGCTCAAGGATTTTTTCGATGACAGGCGCCTCACCTGTCTTAACCGACAGTGGATCCACACCTTCGGCAGAGGATTCACTTTGGGCAGGTTGTCTTTGCGCCCGCGGAATGGATGCGGGAAAATCACGCCCCGCGCCGGTATGCGCGTGCGGCAGATTAGCCAAAGGGTCTTTATCCACAGCAGGCGCTTCTTCCGGCTGCGGAGGTATGGCATACGCCGATGGTTGAACGACATGCGCGGGCGGCGCGTCAGCGGAGTCTGTTACAGGGGCGGAAAATATTTCTTCGGGCTGAGGCAGGCTCGGGGTTAAGTCTGGAGGCGCTTCAACGGTTTTCCTCTCCACCTTTATATCTGTCGTCTCTTTTATGTGGTTGATCACGCCCGCGCCATCAGTGGCTTGAATCAGCACTGCATTTAGATCGGCGCTGGTGAGAGAAAGCAGGCGGCGGCGCATCGCGTCCATCGAAGACGGAACCGCATCATTCAGTGTGCTGTCCCAGGCGCTTGGGGTCCGCCCGAAAAAGAGCAGGCGGTCGCCGGAGCTTAAGGTCGTCTGGGCGTAATGGATGCTGGTGGTTTGGTTGCTGCCAAGCCCCTTGCCGGAAACAGCCGGTTCGTGAATATGACGCGATTCATTTTGACCAAACCAATAGGCGTGCATGGGGCCGCTCATGGAAAGCGTGCATTGCGCATCGCGCAACACGGCAAGAGTCAGCCAGCCTATGGCATATTGACCTTTCAAGTTCGTGGTCATATTGCGCTCGAACAGGGTTTTATTGACATGGTCGGCTGCTGTGCGCAAGGCGCTGGTGAGCGCGCCGGAAGTTTTATAAAAAGCGGCTGCCGCATCCTGCGCGACCTTCAAATATTCAGATGTTGAAAAAGTGGAGTTGCCGGTCAGCAATAAATAAACGATCAAGCGGTCGCGCTCGCGTCCACGCGCCGCGTTCTGCGGCGGAGTCTGCGCGACAAGGCCCGGCAGGCTGGGGATTTCCTGCCCGTTGATTCGATAGATGGATGAAAGGGTTAGGTCGAGTGCCATGTAAGAAAAAACCTCAAGCGCGTGTCAAATCTGACGGGTTTTTGCCCGGACATTATAACTGGTAAAATTCGGCGGCCATGATCTATAAACTTCATAAAGATTTTTCTGAAATTGACAAACAGGAATGGAACAACCTGTTAACCAACTCGGTCAGCGACAATCCATTTTTGCGGTATGAATATCAACGCGCCTGGTGGGAACATCGCGGCGGCGGCGAGTGGGCCAATGCCGAATTAGTTTTGGTCACTGCCCGGGAAGATGAAAAGCTGATCGGCATTGCTCCGCTCTTTCTGGCGGAATATGACGGGCAGGCGGCGCTGTTATTAATTGGCAGCATCGAAATCTCTGACTATCTGGATGTCATCGTGCGGGCGGATGACCACGCGCGATTCCTCTCCGGGCTGTTTGATTTTCTCGCTTCGGATGAAGTAAGGGCGGGGTCACCCCGCCCCTGCAATTGGTCGGCTGTCGATTGGTATAACCTACCCGATTCATCCACCACATTAACCGCCCTTAAAGAAGAAGCCGCCAGGCGCGGATGGACGCATCGTGAGGAAGTGTACCGCCCCACTCCGCGCATTGCCCTGAACGGCAGTTTTGAAGAATACCTCTCGCGGGTTGAAAAGAAACAGCGCCACGAGATCCGCCGCAAGATGCGCCGCGCCGATGAAAGCGGACGCGACGTGCGCTGGCACATCTCCGGCATGGACAATGTGGAAGCGGAGATCGATTCCTTCCTCAGCCTGATGGAGCAAGACGCAGGCAAGGCAGGCTTTCTGCACGACCCAATGCGGAATCAAATGCGGGCGATCATCCGCGCGGCGCAGGAGAACGGCTGGCTGTGGCTGGCATTCCTCGAAGCGGACGGTCAGCGCATTGCAGCCAACCTGAATTTTGATTACAACGGAAAATTATGGGGCTACAATGCCGGCGTCAACCGCGCCTTCATGGACTTGTCCCCCGGCTGGGTGTTGCTCGGTCATGTTTTGCAGTGGGGCTGCGAGAACGGACGCACCGAATTCGATTTCATGCGCGGCGACGAAGAATACAAGTACCGCTTCGGCGCGCTCAACAAGTATGTGATGAGAGCGAAGTTGACACGTAAGTAGGTGTCAAACAAACGCCCATGAGTACAACCATCTTAAGCATATTGTCTGGAATAGTGGGAATGTTCGGGTGGGGAATATACGACTTTTTGGGCGGCGTTTTTGCCAAACAGATCGGACCTTTCAAGTCTTTCTTCTGGTCACAAGCAGCCGGCTTGGTATCTACCTTTCTACTTGCCCTTATTTTTACAACAAGTTTTCAAATTCCCATCCTTGTAATTATTTTGTTTCCAATTGCGGCAATTGTTTATTCCGCCGGGTATTTGTTTTTTTTCAAGGGATTTGAGATAGGCAATGTATCCATTGTTGCCGCGACCATGAATCTCTGGGCTGTGTTTACGATGTTGTTTGCCTTTATATTTATGGGACAGCGCCTTTCAGCCATACAAACTTTAGGCGTTCTGATGATCATCTCCGGTGTTACATTGGCGTCCGTAAACTGGAACGATATTGGAAAACATAAATTCCAACTTTCATCAGGGGTCAGGGAAGCAGTCTTCGGCGCTTTTTTCTTTGGCATTTTTTGGAATATCAGCGAGATCATTTCTGAGGAAGTCGGATGGCTATTAACAACTCTGCTTGTAAAATTGGGGATTGTAGTATTTCTGCTGGTCTTTTCCTTTTTTGGTAAACGAGAGATCGGCTTGACGAAAACCGCCGCGAAGATCAAATATGCAATTGTATTAATGGGAATTGCTGAGGCTGGCGCAGTGGCAGTTGTCAACTATGGGTTGACGATCGGAGATGCAATCTTGATCACACCGATTGCGTCCGCTTTATCCATCGTGACCATAACACTGGCTGTTGTTTTCTTGAAAGATAAATTGACCAAAATTCAAGGGCTGGGAATCGTCATGGCAATTATCGGAATCATTGTAACTGCCCTTTAATTCCAGCCTAATTTTCGTAGGTCAGGCTTTTAGCCTGACGCTCCCTGGGGTGTAAAAACGGCGGGTTACAAACCCGCCCTACTGTTTCGTGATTTTTATCCCGGGGATAGGTAAGGGTTGGCACTTTACATTCCATCCGTTCATCATAGAATAGATTGACTATTACGAGCCGTATTTTTATATGGCTATTTCCCATCTTCGGGATTATGATAATTATCAATATTGGAGGTTCCCATGCGAGATTTGACGAATGAAATTTTGGAACTGATCCGCCGCACATCATCCAGCCTGCCGCCGGATGTGGAAAAACGTCTGCGGGCGGCCATCGAAAAGGAAGAACCCGGCTCCGCCGCGCGCGGGGCGTTGGAGACCATCCTCAAGAACATTGACCTTTCCCGCGCCCAGTCCACGCCGATCTGTCAGGACACGGGCACGCCGATTTTTTACGTGCATTACCCGGTCGGGTTGTCCACGATTCAACTCAAAGCGCAGATTCGCTCCGCGATGGCAGAAGCCACCAAACGGTCATATATGCGACCGAACGCCGTAGATGCCGTCTACGATAAAAACACCGGCAACAATCTCGGCGGCGACGACTTCCCGTATGTCCATTTTGAAGAAGTCGAAGGCGATGACCTGACGATCGAGTTGATGCTCAAGGGCGGCGGATGTGAAAATGTTGGGCGTCAATATTCCCTGCCCGATAGTTCGGTCGGCGCGGGGCGTGACCTCGCTGGCGTGCGCAAAGTTGTTTTGGATGCGGTGCAAAAGGCGCAGGGTCAGGGATGCGCGCCCGGCATTCTGGGCGTGTCCATCGGCGGTGACCGCGGCTCGTCGTACATCAAATCGAAGGAAGTGTTGTTCAGCGAAATGGGCACGCGCAACGCCGACCCCAAACTCGCCGAGTTGGAAGAACGCCTGACCAGTGAGGCCAACGAAATGGGCATCGGCCCGATGGGCTTCGGCGGCAAGACGACCGTGCTGGATACGAAGATCGTCGGCTTGAGCCGCCTGCCCGCCTCGTATTTTGTCTCTGTTTCATATATGTGCTGGGCATATCGCCGCCGCAAGATGACGGTGAAGGGCGAGGAAGTCATTTACGATTGAGACGTTTAACGTTAAACGTTTGAGGAGAACCCATGAAATCAATAACCACCCCCATCAGCGATGATGTAATTCGAGAATTAAAGGTCGGTGACGCGGTCTTGCTTTCCGGCATGATGGTCACCGGGCGCGACGCCGTTCACAAGTGGATGATGGAAACCTTCATCAAGAAGACGCGCGCGCCGCAGGGCGATGACCAGCAGGTCTATGACGAATTGAAGAAGCTGCTGAACGGCTCGGTGATCTATCACTGCGGTCCGGTCGTGGCCGGGCTGGATACAAAAGAATATAAATTCGTTGCCGCTGGACCCACCACCTCGATCCGCGAGGAGCCGTATCAGGCCGACGTGATGAAGCACTTCAACCTCAAAGGTGTGATCGGCAAGGGCGGCATGGGCGCGAAGACATTGAAGGGCTGTGAAGAAACTCCCGCGGTGTATTTCCATGCCATCGGCGGAGCAGCTTCCTACATCGCGCAGACTGTGACCAAAGTACACGCCGTCTTCAAAATGGACTTCGGCGTGCCCGAAGCAATCTGGGTCATCGAAGTGAAGGATTTCCCCGTGGTGGTGACGATGGATTCGCATGGCGGGAGTCAACATGCGGTGGTCGAGGAATCATCGAAGAAGGTGCTGGAAGACCTGCTGGCAAGGTGATGATTCGGCGTTGTGCCGTTAAAATAAGTTAGGCTTCTTCTTGCAAAATTGGAGTACTCACGTGTCCCCAGAAAAAATGTTGCCCCCAGACCTTGAAGAACTCTTTCACCCAATCAACAATGAGATAACGTGGCTACATACAATCTGGGAGTTGTACCTTCAACTCTATTGCGCAACAGATAAAAACTATGACATAATGAATTCGACCGCACCGCAATTCTTTGCAATTCTTCAGAATGTCTTGTTTGAGCAACTCATCTTAATTGTAGGAAGACTTACTGACCCACCAAGCACTCTCGGAAAAGAAAATGCATCAATTGCAAAACTAATTGAAAAAGTCAAGGCGCAGGACTCACAACAACTTGCAAACTCAATGCAAAAGAAACTCGACGAATTCAGGGTTGAGCATGTAGCATTTCGAACTTGGAGAAACAAAAGAGTTAATCATGATGATATGGAAACCCTTTTAGGGAAATCAGCAGACCCAATGCCTGAGATACCAAGAAGGCAAGTACAGACCGCAATTGATCAGCTTGCGGGAATAACGAATGAATTCAGCGAAGAACTTCAAGGTTCTACGCAAAGCTATAAACCATTTATGTTTGCTAAAGGAGATGGAAACGCGCTGTTGCAAGCACTTCAACTGGCATCGGGTTTATCTGCTCCAGAGAAGGAAGCCTAGCAAAGTGCGCATCTGACGCTGGGGAGTTTGCGCACATTCCAAGCAGTTTTCTACGCCTCAGCCTTTTTCCAGTTGGATGGCTTCCCCGTCCCCCACCCCAGCGTACCCCTTCGGGGCATAACGCCAACCGTTGGGCGGCGCGAAGTAACTGTATTGAGACACAAATTAAAATTGTGTGCCAACCAATAGGGTTTGAATTCGTTACCATTCAACTGTGGGCCAAATTCAGGAATAATAAAATGAAGAAATTATTGCTATGGCAATTACTGATTCCCCTTCTTATAGCATCAGGATTAACTTTTGGAATTGCCTATTTGCTCAATAACACGCTTGACTACCCCAGCATATTTCTCAATCTTTCCACAGATTTTATAATGGTTGTAATTACAATCTGGTATGTGGATAGGGTGTTGAAACGCCATGAAGATGAAAAATGGAAAGATGTTGATCTCTCGATAAAATATAAAATATATGATCTAGCAAATTCAGCCATTGAGACAATTTGTATTCCCATAGGCATCCATGATGAAAGCTTGCCAGAATTTCAAGAAGTTGTAAATAAACTTAAGACTAGTCAAACACCCGGGATTGATACAGATTACTATGGAGATTTTGCCAAAAAATTTGTAGCAGGACGCCTCAACCATACCCCAAGAGACACACCAGAAGACAAATTTGCCATAGAACGGCTAAAAAAGGTAAACATATCAGAGGAAGGTTGCAGAAAAATATATAAAAAGCTAAAAAAATACGAGCGTGATGCTACTCAAATAATTGACTTTTTCGGCACTCGGCTTACTGCTGAGCAATTAAAAGCCTTAATGAATTTTCAGTTTTTTATTCAAGGTCACAATAACCGCTTTAATGATGCTTTAGCTAAAAATGAATGGTGGAGTTGGTATCAATTTTTATTCTTATTTTTACCTCAATGTTTAGACCTATTAGATGCTTCATCGCTTCATTGGACTATAGTAGCTGAAGGCTAGCCAGATATCTTGAGGCCAAGAGATACTTCATGTTGTGCAATAGGCAACAAGACAACCAAACGCACCACCTAACAAAGCGCGCAGCCGCCCGGCCTTCCCCGACCATCCTCCACTATCGCAAACCGTTCGGCATTTCTTTATCAAGTAGCAGCATAATCCAAGAAAGGATGTCAGCATGTCAAAGGTGATTGCAGGAATGACAATCTCGCTGGATGGATTTGTCAATGACAGCAGCGGCAGCGTGGCTTCTTTATATTCCGACCTTGAAACATATCAAAACACCGAACCCTACAAAGAGTCCATACAAAACACGGGCGCGGTGATTATGGGTAAAAATACTTTCGAGATGTCTAATGACCCCGAGTGGTACGTGGATTACGAGTTCCAGGTTCCGATTTTTGTTCTGACACATACGCTTCCAGCCCAACAGCCAAAACCAGCCGGGAAAGTATCCATTACTTTCGTCCTTGACGGAGTTGAAAGCGCGGTCAAACAGGCAAAATCAGCCGCAGGCATCAGAGATGTCGCAGTGATCGGCGGCGCAAGCGTGACGCGGCAATGTATAAAAGCGGGACTTGTAGATGAACTCCAGATTGACATCATGCCAATTCTGCTTGGCGGCGGCCTGCGGCTATTTGAAGGCTCTGAGGCCGCTTCCATTCAACTGGACAGAATAAACGTGGTGAATTTACCCGGCGGCAGAATCCATATGAAATTCCGCGTGTAAGATTTTGTCGTGTTGGCGGCGAGGCTTGCACAGCACAAAACCGCCTGACAAGCCTGCAGCGGGGAGCGCGTCATTCTGAGCGACAGAGCGAAGAATTTCCTATTTTATTTTTCAAAACACGCTCACAGAGAATCCAGAATTTCACGAATGACGGAGTAAAAATCATGACCATCAACAAATGGGGCGGGCTTGCATCTTTTTTACTGGCAGTGTCGTTTATTGTCGCGCCGTTGATCTACCTGATGGGAAATTTGCGGGATGCCATCGGCGTATTTGCCTACGACCTCGCAGATTTCCTCTATGGGCCGATCCTGTCAGCCGGCATGGTTACCGTGTTTTATGTCCTTCGCGAGCGCATCGGCGAAAAGGCATCCCGCCGCATGGATCTGGCGCTCCTGGCGGCCCTCCTTTCAGCAGCGGGAATGGCGGCAGTCGCTTTTATCCGCGCTTCCAACCGGCACTACCACCTGCTCCATCCCGAGTTGAATCTGGAAGACTCTGTCATTGTCCTTACCGTTTGGGGAACGCTTGTCTCCGGTGTGAGCGCGGTGGGGTTTCATTTTCTAGGGTGGGCTTTCGTGCTGCTTGGTTCTGCCGGCTGGACGTCCCGCCTCTTTCCCCGCCTGCTAAACATATTTTATTTTCTGGCCGGAGTCGCGGGCTTGTTTGTTTATCTGTTCCCCGAACTCGAAGGACTTGTTTTACTGCTCGGCACGATCATGGGAATCTGGCAGGGGATTCTGCTCTGGAAATTTGACTCCCGCCAATAGATCAAAGCCCAGGGTCGGACAATTTTCCGCATCCCTCCGCTCTTGGTGTAAAATAGATTCAGGCAGTCCGGTATTAAACGAGTGACGGAGTAAAAGCCATGACTCTTGAAGAAAAAATTCACCGATACGCGCAAAAACTTCCCCTTTCTTTTCAGGAAGAGTTGTTCGATTTTGTTCAGTATTTACTCATGAAGGCCGAACAGCAGGAAAAGCAGGATTGGACTTCATTATCGTTATCTTCCGCAATGCGCAACATGGAAGATGAGCCTTCTTTGTACAACACGTCTGATATACAGGTATTTTTTGCATGAAAAAAGCGGGGCAGGTTGTCGTTTTTCGATTTCCGCAAACCGACCTTGGAGAAGGCAAACTGCGGCCTGCCCTTTTGCTGGGGAAATCCTTCTTGGCGCAATCGGAAAAATTTCAAACGAGCGGTTGAATCGGGTAAAGAAGCATTTATCAGATTGGCTCACAGGCTAATGGAATTACGTCCCGACAAAGCGCGCAGGCTTTTGATAACCTATCCCAATGGCCATCGAATTTAAAGGCAAAATTTTCCACTGGCGCGGACCGGCGCCCTACCTGTTCGTTGCCATGCCAGAGGAGCAAAGCCGCGACTTGAAAGCGATCTCGGCTGCGCTGACCTATGGCTGGGGCGTGATCCCCGTCCACGTGCGGATCGGCAAGACTGAATGGAAGACGTCGCTGTTCCCCAAGGATGGCCGCTACCTTGTGCCGATTCGATTGAGCGTGCAAAAATCGGAAAATCTCGCCGAGGGTGACAGCGTGGTCATTCACCTCGAAGTCCGTTGAAAGCCGGCAAACACTGATACTCGACGGGGTTTCAAATTATTGTTCGCCTCATTGTTAACGCCAAGACGCAGAGGCGCCAAGATTCAATAGTTCTCTTGTAAAAGTCAAAAACACCAACCACGGAGACACAAAGGCACAGAGATTTAATGTTTTTTCCTCTGTGTCTCGGTGACTCCGTGGTTCAAAAGGTTTTTCGAACGACCGACTTGCAACCTATGCAAGAGGTCTAATCTTTTGTTTCTTTGCGGTTCTGCGTCATTGCGGTAGAACCGGCGAAATTCAGCAAGGTAGCAACCTGCGTTATTTACCTCCGCCTGCGCTTCATTATCCACAGCCAGATCGCCATGACAGGCAAAAACGCCAATGAAACGGCGAACAGACCGAATTTTACATGGGTCGAGTAAAAGCCCATCGGAGCGAGGAAATCACCGGCGTAGCCGTATAAGATTCCCATGAAGGCGATGTTTTCAAGGAAGTCTGCCAACCCGGCAAGGACGGTTAAGCCTGCGATCAGGCGGCAGAAGCCGGCCGGTTTTTCGCCTTTGTCCAACGCTTGAAAGCCGTCTCCCACCAGGTCCCAGAGGATCCACGGTATGATGGTCGCTCCCAGCAGGAAGGGGAAATCCAGGAATAAAGTCCACCAAACATATCGCTCCATACCAGACCAGGCTTCGAGAATCACAGCCTTTTGGGCTGGGTTTGCAAGTTCAAATTCAATGAATGTGTGACCTGCGGCATTTAGCGGCGCAGTGGACCAGCCCATGGCAAAGACAAAAATCAAAGTAACCGAAGCAAGCGCCAGCAGAGTCCAGACCGGCTTTTTCATCCAGTTTGAGAGCCGGTTTCCGATCCCATAGACCAGCATCACGAATGCGCCGAATGCGATCAGGATTGCGCCGATGACAAAAAAGATTTCCTTCATGTAGGCGAGGAAATTTAGCAGGCCGTCGGCATAATAGACGACTGCGAGCAGGATCAGCCCGCCCAAAATGGGGAAGAGTGAAGGGTTGGCCAGCGCAGGCGGCACGAGCGCTTTCCACAACCGCGCGCTTTTGGAATCGGTCTTATCAGCGGCTGGGATTTTTTTGAAATCAATCAGCGACCTTTCAATCAAAATGGTTTTCAGCACCATGCGGGCGTATTGCAAAAAGGCGGTAAAGCCGATCATACCCCAGCCCCAGGCCGGGAACTTGCTTTCCGGCGAAAGAGAGCCTGCGGCTACGAATATCAGCCCGGTGAAATACAACAGGAAAAAGATGTTGCGCGCGATCATCGAAAACAAACTGTCTGTGGTTGCCATTTCGACCGCCCAGAAGAGAAACTGCCCAGCCCGCGTGAGCCAGCCTGCAAGCGGATTGTTTTTCAACGAATAGGCAATGGACAGGCCTTCGAACATTTTCCCGGCCACCTGCGCGCTTCTGGCCGCCAATTGCAGCGCATTGCGCGGCTCAAGCGAAAGGTCGAGATCGAACTCTTTTTCAAAGACGCCCAGAACGAGGCTGTCGCCCATCTGGTTGATGACCGCGCTGTCGTCGATCAAGTCGTCATCAATTTTTTGGGGGGCAGCTTTTACGCGGGATTTGCTTTTGTCAATTGCAATGCCCGGCATCGCCTGCATGATGTTCATGCGAACATTCTTGAACTGTGTGTTGCGGCGCAGGGACTGTGTCAAACTTTCATTCTTGTGCGAAACTTCATTCCGGAGGATGGCCGCCTGCGCCATGCGAATATATTCCTCCTGTTTACCCGGCGGCAGCCCCAGCGAGCGGATGATCTGCTCCGCGCCGTCCAGCCGCCCCCACATGATGTCATTCTCGCGCCATTCCATTTTAAAAAAAGCGCCGAAGTTGACCAGAGTCTGCCCGCCCAGTTTTTGTTCGAACTTTTCGCCTTCGAATGATTTCGAATCGTCCGGGCTGATGCGCCAGATGTCCACAATATCCGCTTCGCCAAGTTCGTTGGCAACGAGGAACGGATAGGTCAGGCGGTCGTAATATTCGTAGGCTTCGTAGGGCGCCTGCAAATACAGCATGGCAAGCTGGAGCGCAGGCAATTCGCCGCCCCAATCCAGCAGGCCGAGTACCTTCTTGGTTTCAATGCTGGATTTTTGGGATGCCTCGGTGGATTTCTCGATAAACGCTTCGACATAACCCGTGACCTGATCCTGGTCCTTGCAGCTGGATATCTTCCCTGCGCCTTTTCGCGTGCCGGCGCGCGAGTCGCTTAATATTTTCTGCGCCGCATTCAAGCGGAATTTTATCTCCCGCAGGGCTTCGATAAACAGGGGCAGGAATTCGCTGGTGGTTATCAATGACATGACCGTGCTTTCCTGAATTTGCGCCGTGCCGCCTTCTGAGACGCGGAAGACCTCCCTGATCCATTGCAGCATTGCCGCATCATCTGTGCCTGGTTTCCCGCGAGCCTCCGCGAGGGAAAGGTCGTTCATCCGTTTTTGTACACTCTGGCGGATGCTCTCCGCTGCCGAAGTTTGAAGATGTTCCCGCAGCGGTTCCTTCTTATCTGCCGGGCTTATTCGCTTCGCAGTACTGGCCTGTTCCTTCAATTCCTCCCAATTTAAGAAGACCTTCTTCTCGGCGAAGCCGAGGTTATCAAGCGGGCTTTGCAGGGTATTTCCCAGCACCAGCATTTCATCTATTTTGGCGTGCAGGTAATTCAACCTGCGCATCCGCCAGTCAATATCGGCATTTTGCAGGAATTCATTCCAGGTCTTCTTCCCCTTTCCGCTTTCACTCGCTGGCTCGGAGGTGTAGGACTGATTGAATCCGCTCCAGACGGCCTTGTGTAATTCAAAAAATTCCTGCGACTGGCGTTCAATGTTGTGGGTATCGGCGATATCCGCTGTGATCTTGTCCAGCAAGGTGTTGACGCGCAGGGTGATGTATGCCCCGAAGGAAGGTCCCATGCGGTCAATGCAATCCTTCAGCCCAAGGGTCGGCCATTCGCTGCGGCTGATGGATGTGATACTCTCAGGCGGGATCTCGTACAGGTGTTTTTCCACCTCGCGCAGGGTTTCCTGAGCGCGCTCGATCATCCGATTTCGGCGGTGGACGGTTTCAAGGTCGTCGCGGATCGGTTCGTACATCGGCAGGGTAACCGTGGCCTTGGTCACATTTTCGATCACATTTGGTTTGGGTCTGGCGCCGGGCTTGCCCTCGGCGGGCAGTTTTTGCGGCGAGGGTTCGATATAGATCAGCTTCCTGTCCACTGGATGGTCGGCGGTGCGGTTGAGCAGGCTCTCGGTTGCGTAGCTGAACGGCTTGTTGTCGAGGTACCCGCCGTCAGCGTAGGGGCGATCGAGGTGTTCATCCTTTTTTGTTTCTTCAAAATACTTTTTCCAGTCATTCCGCTTTTTGACAGAGGCATTCACGCCCGGCAGGTTCAACATGTCGTTGAGGGTCATCGATTCAAAGGCCGGCGGGATGGCGGATGTGCAGCGGCTAATGAACGCGAGAAATGGATTGTCTTCCTGCGTGAAGTCGTTCTGTTCATCGCCGCCCTTTGCATAGCGCAGGTGGAACACCTTGCGGAAGCGTTTTTCCTTTGGGAAGGAATGCGGGTTGGTGGTGTGGAGTTTGATGTCGCGCCCGTACAGGTCGGTGGCAGTGACGTACAGGTCGAGTTCGTTGACGAAGTCCGAAGGCGCCTTGGCCGGTGAATCTTCGTCCATGTCTTCGTAGGCTTTGTACAAAAGGTAGGCCATGCGCTGGCTGTTCATCAGGTAGGGCGGCAGGTCGGGGACATCCAGCCGCACCGGCAGGTCTTTGACCGACTCGCCGTCATAGATCAGCGTGTTCACGTCGGCCACGTTCTTCCAGACTTCGGCCAGTTTGGAAAACTGCTGGTTGTTGGCCAGCGCCTTGGCAAGGAAAATCGCGTTCAAGCCGCCGGCAGAAGTCCCGGACAAAATATCCACTACAAATTTTGTGCGGAGTTCCTCTCCTATTTCCCTGTACACCCGCTCAGGTCCGTCCAGCTTGCTTTCATCAGGCTCCAGATATCCCCCGCCCTTCTTCCGCGCGGTTGCGCGCACCATGCGATACAACTCCTGCGCCACACCGTTGATGTAAATGGCCAGCGAGATTCCCCCGTACATCACCACCGCAAAACGGGTTTCATAATACAAGTCCTGATCGCTCATGGATTCGCTCCTCTACATTGCCAAACAAACAGGATATGAGTTGTGACTATGCAAATACAGAATACATGAAAAATATCCAAATATCAAGATGCCCTGCGCAAGACGGTATGTAATATTTTTCAAGTAAAATCAACGCATGAAGGAACTCATCTATTCACGCAACGCAGTTTATGAAGTCCTGCGCGCAAAACGCAGGCAGATATTTTCGATCGAGATCGCCGAAGGGGTTCAGGAAAAAGGCAAGATAGCTGAGATCATCAAACTGGCGCAGGGACAAAAAATAAAGATCAGCCGCGTGCCGCGTCCCAAACTGGACAAGGTGCATCAGAACAATCAAGGCATCGTAGCCGAGGTCAGCGGATACCCGTATTCTGACGTGCTGGATATTTTGCAGAACGCCAAAGGCGAACAGCCCTTCATCCTCATGCTTGATTCGCTGCAAGACCCGCAGAACTTCGGCACGCTCATCCGCACCGCAGAAGCGCTCGGCGTGCATGGCATCGTCATTCCGTCCGCGCGCACGGTGGATGTGACGCCGGCCGTGGTCAACGCGTCTTCCGGCGCGAGCGAGCACATGCTCATCGCGCAGGCGAATCTGTCCCAGACGATCGACGCGCTCAAAGCGGAGGACATCTGGGTCGTCGGACTGGACCAGGCCGGGGCGGAGGTCGATGCGGGGTCACGTCACCTAAAAGGCGCGCTCGCGCTCGTCGTCGGTTCAGAGGGCGAAGGGCTGCATGATCTCGTCCAAAAGAAATGCGACATCGTTTTGAAGCTGCCCATGAAAGGCAAGATCGAATCCCTCAACGCCGCCGTCGCAGGGTCGGTGGCGTTGTACCTCGCGTATTTATCACGAAAACCCTAAAGGTCTTAAAGACCTTTAGGGTTTGTATCTGGAGACCTCATGCCACAAGCAACCTATCATTTTCCTAAAGGATTTTTATGGGGGACGGCCACAGCATCGCACCAGGTGGAAGGGAATAACACCAACAACAATTGGTGGAAGTGGGAACAGGACGGTCACACCGACGGGAGGTCTGGTCTGGCCGCCGATTGGTGGGGCGGCCGCTGGCGCGAGGACTTCGACCGCGCCGCCGAGACCGGACAAAACGCGCACCGCTTTTCTGTGGAGTGGAGCCGCATCCAGCCGACTCCCGACACATGGGACGAGGAAGCCATAGAAAAATATCGCGCCATGCTGCGCGGACTCAAAGAACGCGGCATCACGCCGATGGTCACTTTGCATCACTTCACCGATCCGCTTTGGGTTTCGGAAAAACGCGGATGGGAAACAGAAGCAGTTGTCCCGTTGTTTGATCGCTTCGTCCGCAAAACAGTGGAAGCGCTGAAAGAATATTGCACGCTCTGGTGCACCATCAACGAACCAACCGGCTACGCCTTGAACGGCTATATTTCCGGCAGTGTTGACTCATTCCCGCCCGGGAAAAACGACCTGCGGCTGGCAATGCAGGTACAAGCCAACCTCATCCGCGGACATGCCGCCGCGTACCGCGCCATTCATCAGATCCAGCCTGAGGCGCGGGTCGGGTTCGCGCACCATTACCGTTCCATCGCACCGAAGCGCGCCTGGTCGCCGCTGGATAAATGGGCGGCGCATAATTTTTTCAGCGGCATCAATATCGGCTTTCCCTCCGCGCTGGCAGAAGGCGTGATGCGCTCGCCGATCGGCTCGCTGAAAATCCCCGAGGCCAAAGGCACGCAGGATTATTTCGGCTTCAACTATTACACCCGCGAATATGTGACCTTCGACTTGCGAAAACCCGGTACCCTCTTTGGGCGCAACTTCTACCGCAAAGACGCGGAACTCAGCGATAATGGTTTCCTCGCCAATGAACCGGATGGGATGTTCGAAGGGTTGAAGTGGGTCACGCGCACCTTCCCCAACCTGCCGATCATCGTCAGCGAGAACGGAGTCAACTCGGCAGACGATTCGCTTCGTCCACGCTACATCGCGCAGCACATCCACCAAATGTGGCGGGCGGTCAACTTCAACTGGCCGGTCAAGGGATATTTGCACTGGTCGCTGGTGGACAACTTCGAGTGGAGTTTTGGCTGGAAATACCGCTTTGGCTTGTGGGGGCTGGACCTCGACACGCAAAAAAGAATCAGACGCCCCTCTGTTGATTTTTACGCCGAGATCTGCAAGGAGAACGGAATCTCAAGCGAGATGGTGCAGAAATACTGCCCCGAAGTGTTCGATAAACTATTCCCCAGCTAAACCGGGTCTCTGGTATTAAGTGGGGTAAAACCCTGTCTTACCACGGAGCACACTGAGAGCACGGAGATTTTATAGGTTTTTCTCTGTGGACTCCGTGGTCTCTGTGGTGAAAATACGATCAACCCCACCAAACCCCAAAGAGCCGTTAAATCTTCAACTTTCAACTCTCGACCTTCAACCCTTAACTTTTTTGATACGCCCCACGATAGTTCTCCGGCAATAAATCTGCCAGCGCCTGCATGATCTGATGCGTGCCAGATTCAAGCGCATCATGCCGACCCGAAGCCTGCCCCTCCAACTGGAACATTTTTCCCACCCGCACACGCACCGCTACGCGCCTGAGTTTTTTCATCTGTCCATAGACATGTTCGTTCTCGGTGCCGGTGACAGCCATCGGCAGGATCGGTGCGCCTGATTTATAAGCAAGGAATGCCGCGCCGCCGCTGCCTTCCTCCAATGCGCCGGTGACAGAGTACCTTCCCTCCGGCGCGATGATGATGATCCGCCCTTCGGCAAAACCATCCAGCGCGGCACGCAGGGCTTTTTTATCCGCGCGCCCGCGATGCAGCCAGATGACGCCGTACCAGTCCATTAATTTTCCGAGAACAGGGAAATCATACAGTTCGATCTTACCGAGCGCATCCGGTGTGACCGGCAGAGTCGAGATCAACGCGGGGGCATCCGCGTCGCCGAGGTGGTTGATGACAACAAGGAGGGGTCCATGCGCGGGGAAATTCTCCATGCCCTCCACGGTCACCTTCAGACAAACCTTCGCAACAAGTTTCAACAATCCATGCGCGAACGAGCGGAAGGCGCGCCGCGCGCGAGTCATCTGCGGCAGGCGCACCAGTTCCGGCCGCCACACTTCACTGACAGGTTTGGGAGGGATGTGATTCAAAGCGCCTGCCCGGCATAGACGCCGTGATATTCCTCGGGCAGCAACCCCGCGATGTGGCGCATGACAAGGTCGGCATTCTTTTGGCGGGCTTCGCGGCGTTCCGCGCCTTTCGCGAAGCGTGTGATGGGAGGAAAAACTATCGGCTTGCCAATGCGAATTTCGAGCGGCGGCTTTTCTCCATGAGTTGCACGCTGCCAGAAATCCTCGGTGGTGCCCACCAGCCCAACGGGAATTACCGGCACCTGCGCGTGCTCAATGATGTAGCCCACGCCCGGCATGGCGCGGCGCATGGCTGTCTCGTGTGAGCGTCCGCCTTCAGGCGCGATTACCAGCGGGCGGCCTGATCTCAAAACTGCCATGATTCTGTCAAGCAGGATGCGGTCATACTCGCCGCGATGCACGGGAATCACGCCGTACATCGAAAGGATGAGTCCCTGCCCCTTTTTCTTGAACACATCCGAGGCGCCGATCACTTCGGGCTGCTCGGGCCAGAAGGATACAGCCAGCGGCGGGTCGAAGATCGAGATGTGATTGATGGCAATCACATACGGCTTGCCAAGCGGGACATTTTCTTTTCCAAAAATTTTTACGCGCCCCAATAGGCGGAAGATGGCGCGAATGCCGGGACGCAAAAAGAGTCGGTTCAAGCGGGTGTGCAGGGGGATTTGATATGGTTTCATTCTTATTTTAACGTCAATAATTGATAAGGAATTTTCACCGCAGAGTCGCGGAGTTCGCAGAGTTTTCAATAGGTTTTCTCGATGTTCTCTGCGCCTCTGCGGTCAGAAATGGCGGGTTTTGTATGACTTTTATTTATCCATTATTCACGTTATTTTATAAGCGACATAATTGCCGCGCTACATGGTGCATAATTTCAAGACATGCTCAAATACCTGTTCGGCATTCATCTTATCTGAGTCAATGATGACCGCATCATCTGCCGGACGCAGCGGCGCAACCGCGCGGGTGGAATCAATGCGGTCGCGTTCGATTACTTTTCGCAGAATCTCTCTGTAGTCAGATTCCTCGCCGCGCGCGATAAGTTCGTCATGCCGGCGTTTGGCGCGTTCCTCAGCGCTTGCATCCAGATATATTTTTATGTCGGCTTCGGGCAGGACAACCGTGCCGATGTCACGGCCGACCATCACAACTTTTCCGCGCAGGCCGATGCGGCGCTGTTGTTCAGATAATGCCCGGCGCACGCCGGCATAGGCCGAAACCACCGAGACATTCGCTTCCACGTTTCCATCGCGCATATCCCAGGTGACATCTTTGTCGGCGATGACCACGTCGCAGGCACGGCCGTCGCCAACCGAGGGCGGGCGGATGTCTATCTGCGCTGTCTGGGCGAGGATGGTGATTGCAGATTCATCGCGCAGGTCAAGGTCACGTTGGAGCGCGATCCAGGTGATGGCGCGGTACATGATGCCGGTGTCAAAAAAAAGATAGCCGAGCGCGTCAGCGAGTCTTAATCCAAGCGTGGATTTGCCCGACGCGGCCGGGCCGTCCAATGCAATGATGGAGGGATGAATGTTTTTTGTCATGTTCAATTTTTTCACAATTAAGGATTGGTGTTGGGTGAAGAGCCGAGGAAAAGGTCGTCGCGCGCCCAAAGGATGATGATCTCGCCAGATTGCGGCATCTGACGCAAGGTGACCCAGCGCACCCAGCTTTGCGTTGAGAGGGTGTCGTTCCACAAGGGAGTTTGCCGCCAGGTGAAATCCTGCCCGCGATAGGAGGATGCGAGGGCGGGGTTATCTTGTAGGGGCGTGATGACGAAATACGGCGAGCTGGATATGTCCAACGATTCAACAGCGGTGACCTGATGCTCGCGCAAAGCCCATTCAAGCGCGGGCGAATTCACACCCGCAATGAGGACAGGCGCAGAATTGTCATCGCCCATTTCCCATTCGGAGAGGTTATTCACAGTTGAACGAAGCAGATCCGCCTGAGCGGGGATATTCGGCTGCCACCATAATTCCGGGAAGCTCAACCCGCGCAGACCAGCGGAGCCGAGCGCGCCGCCCAAACCGAATGCGCCCAGCACGAATGCCAGTCCCCAGGCACCGCCGATGCGCGCGGTGCGGATCGACCAGCCCGACGCCACGAGCAGGATGCTGAACACCAGCAGGAGCAATGCGCCGAACAGAAGCCAGAGGCGCATGAAATATTCCTGCGAGTTGGCCTGAATCCAATTTATCTTTGAAAAGTCGAGCCACGAAAATGCCCAGATGAATGCAGTCAAGAGGACAACGCCGGCAACTTCGATTCTTTCTTCGGGGAACATGTCGATGCTGCGGACCAGTTCCAGCGCGGCCAACGCGGAGAGGGGGATGAGAGTCCATGCCAAATCGCTGACCTGACGGGAGGGAATGAAGACTGCGAGCAAAAGCGAAACCAGCAGCCAGATGCTGATGGGAATGATCCTGCCGCTCAATTTACGCCAGCCGCGAATGATGGCAAATATTGCCAGCAGCAAAGTCAGCGGTTGATAAACAAGAAGCGAAAGGAACAGTCTGCTTGCCGGAACATCCGAAGGAGTTTGCCAGCTGATGATATATGCCGGGATGGATGCGAGTGCGGCGCTCAGTCCGTTGGGCGCGATGAAGAAAAGCGTGCCGGCCGTGAGGAGGGTAATGGCAAATGACCAGATGGCAGAAGGCCGCTTCGCGACACGGAAGGATGCTGTATGAGGTTGTAGTTCAGTCTCGGCGGATTCATCAACGGGTTGATTGCGGGATTTGCGGCGAAGATCGAAGGCCTGATATAACGCCCAGCTGATTCCCAACCCAAGCAGGCCAGCCCAGACGGATGGTCCGCCAAGGAGAGCGAGCGCGGCGAAGAAGCCCGTGAGGCGAGGTTTGTTCTGGCTGTAAAATCCCCAGGCTAACAGCAGGAATGTGATCGCAAAGATGGGACTCGCTGCCTGGCGTGACAGGGCGACCAGACCCGGGTCGATGGCGGTGAAGAAGGCGAGGATCAAGCTTGGGCGGGGCTTGATCCGCTGAAGAAATAGAGGAGCGAACACCAGCAGACTTCCCGCCAACGCGGGAGCGATCCGCGCGAGGAAATCCGTCCCGCCGCCGTAGAGGAAGAAAAATATCGAAGTGGAGAGAATATAAAAGGGATGCGGGCTGAGCGCGGGCTTGAGTCCCTGCGCGATGTGCAGGGCTTGCAGGGCGGGCAGGGCTTCGGCGTCGGTGAGCGGCACGGCCCCAAGTTCGGCAAGGCGCAGGCCGAGGGCGAGCAGAAAGGCCAGCGCGTACAGCCAGCCTTCGTGTTTGAAATGTCGGTATGTCATGCGGGCAATTGTAATCGGTTTGGATTGAGCAGGGGCGACCCGTCAGATTTATTTATAGCTTTGATAATCCTTGGCGGGTCACCCTTACACTACGGCACTTCGTAAATGACGGTGATCCCCTGCTGGAAAATGGGTTTGAGGTGAATTTGGAATTTCTCCTCGCTGACGGGCATGGATGTGCGCTCGAGGCTGCCGATGTAAACGTAGCGGATGTTGTATTTCTCGATGATGACCTGCGCATCTTCCCAGCGGGTTGTGGCATAGAGATTCGTAATGTCATCGAGGCGCGAGCCTTGCGGCGCGTAACTGCCGCGCCATTGCGCTTCGTGACCGGTCCAGCCGAGGACAGTTTGCAGCCCTGTGAACATGGAGATTCGTCCGTAGGCAGAGTAGCCGCCTCCCACCGCTTCGGCGATGATGCCATCCGGGACGGTGCGCAGGAATTCGACTGCGGCGGCTTCATCGGGGTTTTCGCGGATGATGCGGTCGAAGTCGTCGAGGGTGAATCCGCCGAAGGGTTTGAAACTGTTCGTCTTTGTGACCACGCCAAAAACGGGGAATAACAAGCCTGAAAAAATGACAAGCCCGATCAATACGCGGAAGATGGTGTTCGTCGCGCCGCGCAGATTTTGCAAAAGCACGCTCACGCCAAATGCGGCGGCGAGACTCCATAACATCCATGCCTGATAGTAGAACTTGAAGACCGTGTTGATCCGATAGAAGAACTGGTCACGCAGGTAAACGAACTCCGGGACGAGGACTAGAATCGCGCCGAGGGCGAGAAGGAGGAGAACAAATTGATAGACGGTGGACGGTGGACGGTGGACGATTTCGGTCTGCGGTCCACCGTCTACATCGTGCCCGAAGGGTATGGTCGATGATTTTGGAAATAAAAATGCCAGCGCGGGAATCAAGACCGCCAGCAGTGTGGCGAGGCTTCCGATATAAGTTAATCTGCGCAGGGTTGTCGCGCCGATGAATTGGGCGGCGGTCATGCCTTGTGATTGCAGGAAACCTGTCACGAAATCTTTTTCGACTAAAGAGCCGATCAAGCCGAGTGAAAGGGTGAAAAGCAAAAGAAGAATAGTAAAACCAAGCCCGAGGGAAAAGCCAATCTTCCAATTCAAAGGGATTTTTTCACCGCGCCATAAATAGATGAGATATGCGAAGATGGGAATCAACAGTGTGCCCCACATCACCCACAAATGCACGCCGCGTGTGGGATACATGAAGTTCGGCAAAATCCCGCCGGCCTGCGACGAGAAGCCGAGGTAGAACGGAAAATACATCAGAATGGATACAGCCCCGAGCGGCAGACCAAGCCGCAGGGCGTCCTCGAGGCGCAGCCAGTTCCAGCCGTCTTCTGCTGCGCGCCAGAAAACATATGATCCAACGATCAAGGCCGCCGCGACGAGGATGTCCCACGTATTGAGGAAAGCCAGTCCGCCAATGACCAGCGCGGAGAACAAGAAGCCGGGCAGGTTGATATGCTGTTTTGCTCCAAGCAAATTGATCGTTCCGCGAAAGCCGCCAAAGAAGAGGTTCATGGCGGCAGCGATGGCGAGCAGACTGAAAGGAATCGCCAGCACATGCGGATGCAAGTCACCGAGCAGAAAGGAAAAGAATGGGAACTCGTCAATGACATCGCCGGTCCAGGCGCCGATCATGTTGTAATCTTGAATGATGCGCGAAGAACGCCACCACCACAGATAGCGGTCGAGCGGCGGCCAGTGGAATGGGAGCGCCGGCACCTCGGAAAGTTCGCGCATATCCAGCCATAACCAGAAACGGCTCGAATATTCACCCGTAGCTGGATTCTGTGCCCAGAATAATCCGCGCTGATGGAGGATCTCGAGCAGCGCGCCGAAGTTTCCCATCAGCAATAAAAAGAGGGGAGCAAGAAAAGCAAGACCGTGGACGGCAGACGATGGACGATGGACCGTATCGTCTACGGTCTGCGGTCTATGGTCCGTTTTCGAAAGCAGGTTATACAAAATGCCGTACGAACCGATCGCGCCGAGGGCAAAGATGAGCGCGGTCATCAGGTTGTGCGCCATGCTGCCGGGAATATCTGAGACGCGCGCGAGCATGGCTGTCATCACATAGCCAAAGTAATAATATGAAATGGCATAGCCCGAAAGCCACGGGTCTTGCGGAGGGAAAGTCGGTGAACGCAGTATGCCGTTGATGAACGCCAACTCCATGGGCTTTTCGGTGCTGTACAGTTCCGGGTTGGCCGAGCGGACAAAAGCCATGAAGGCAAAAGCGATAAAAAATAAAATTTCAGTCGTGAGGAGGAGGGGGAGATTGGAGCGTAAAAAATTTACGATTGACGATTTTTGATTTACGATTACCCAAGCGCTTAATCCGATGAGCAGCGCGAGAGCAAGTAATATCCCGCCCATGTCGTTTTGCGCGATGCCAAGCGAGGCCAGCAGCCAGAAGACATAGCCCCAGATCAACAGCCCTGCGGCGCGTGAGAGGGTGTAGCCCCGGTCTGCGAGCGCGGGGAAAAGAAAATACGCCAGCGGAAAGGTCAGCCAGCCGAGCATACTTACAATAAAGTACCAGGAGATGAATGCGATCATGGGGGTCCAGTGAATAGTAATCAGTAATCAGTAATCAGTGAACAGTAATCAGTAGTCAGAAGGCGGGTTAGGATAATTGTTTGACCATGCGGTGATAGCCGAGGTTTTTATTTTGATCGTTCACGGTTTCAACGATCTCATAACCGGTCCGCTGATAGAGGCGGAGCGCATTTACGTTGCTCAAGCCAACAATGAGCGAGCACTGGCAAAGGCTGCCAGCCTTTGCCAGCTTCTCGGCATAATCAAGCAGCTGCGAGCCGACGCCCTGTCCTTGCGCGGCGGGAAGAATGCCCAGGTTGCTGATGTAATATTCGTCGCGCGCAGCTTCAATGCCGCCGGGCAATTGAATTCCGCGCAGCATGAAGTTGAGCGCGCGTTTGAAACCCATCACCGGAAAAAAGTGACGGAAAGATTCAATGTTCAAGCGGACAAGCTGCGCGCCGGAATACGAAAAAAGCATTCCACGCGGCTGCCCGTCCAACTCGGCGACAACCGATTGTTTATAACCGAATCGTCCGGCATTCCGTTTGAACAAGCCTTCGATCACGGAACGAAATACCTGTTCGCCATGCCCAAACAGGTGATCTGCCAGCCCGCCCATCGACAGGGAAAAGACTTGTGCGGCAAGCGGCGCGTCACTGGCAAGCGCCGGGCGAATGCGGATGCTGGCTGATGCGGGCATTGAATTCTACGGGTAGGTAAATGCCCCAGAGGCAGAGTCAGGCACAAAGTCCAGCACCGATGCGACTGCGGTTAAGTTGATCGCGCCAAAGATGTGCGGAAACGAATCGGATTCGGAAATGCCCGGGGCAGGAGGTCCAGCAGGCGGTTCCCACTTTAACTCGGGCTTGAGTCTTGCTTCGTCGATATGGAGCAGCACGAGATCAGTCCGCCCGCGATAGAAGGCGTTGGCCACATGCGCCACCTGCTTTTCAGTGGAGCAATGGATGAAGCCTTCAGTTTGCAAACTTGGCGCGGTGTATTCGCCGCGTGTTTGCGCGTCGTTCCATTCGGCGCGCGATGTGATGTGCAGAATCATGGCAACACCTCATAAAGGATCGTATCGCCGTGGCGGAAAATTTCCCTCCAGAGGATGCCGTTTAATTCATTAAATTTCAGCAACCCATCGGGGACGGCCGGGTCTAGCGATGTGTATTTCGCATATTCCAACTGCCCGAGGATAATATAACTGACATTGTATCTGCGGAGGAAGCCCGCTGCTGCGTCTTTATCCGGGGTGCGATAGAAGGCATCGACTTCGATGCCGTGCTGGATGATCTGATTCGACTCCAGGACGCGCTGCTGCTGTTGATGCCACTGCCAGCCGACAACATCCGGCAGGCCGGTGTAAGTGGTGATGCGCGAGTGCCACCTGTATTGTTCGCCAGCCGAGGCGGCTTCGACGATGACCGGCGAACCTTGAATATTTTCCTGCATCCAGCGGATCAGGTAATAATCCTCGTTCAAGGAGAAGTCGCGCCCGTAATCGGCGTACGCGGAATCTTTCATAAACTCCATACTGTCGAGCGTGCGCGGCGCGGAGAGAGTCATGCGGTCGTTGATCTTGTCGGAGGTTGCCGTGAGCGTGAACAGCAGTGAGCCGATGACCAGCACATAAATCCCAACCTGATAGATCGTGCGCCAGCGCATCCGCCAGAAGGGGACAACGTTCAACAGCCAGCCGAAAGCCGCCGCCGCGCTGACGGCCAGCAGCATCCATGCCTGTAAATATAATTTGAAGACCGTGTTCATGCGGCCAATGTCGCCGACCAGCACAACGACTTCGACTGCAAGAGTCAGCACAAGCGCAGTGCCGATCATCATTAATACACCGCGTTTGACATCGGACATGCCCGGGCGCAGGAGAAGAATCCCTGCCCAGGCGGCCAGCGGCAGCGCCAGCCAGCCAACGCGGACTCCTTCCACTGCGAAGTAGGCCAGCAAAGCGATGACCACCGCCAACCCGATTTCGATCAGCAGCGAATATTTCCGCAACCCATCGAGGTGCGAAACCGGCGTGGACGCCATCCACTCGCGGGTCTCCCAGACAAGCCAGGCGGCGATGATAAAGAGGAACAATCCCCATTGCGTGAGATACGAAGACATCGGCGTGTGCGACCCCTGCCAGGGGTCCACTGCGCCATAACCGAGGCTGTACCAATATGTGAACGGTGAATACAGGAGCGCGCCAAGCACATACAATAAAATAACAGCGCCCAAAGCCGCCAGCGCATTTCCAAACCGATGCGGTAGATTGAACCGACCCTTCCATTCAAAATTGCGATACAAGGTATAAGCCACCGCCAGCGCGGCCAGTGGGAAGTAGGTGTACAAATCCCATGTATTCGTGGGCTTGAGCGCGCCGACCATCAACGCGCCGATGCCAAATGCGGCGAACCATTCTGCGCGGCTCATCTGCGCCCGCGATTTTATGAAAGACACAGCCCAGGCAATGATGAACAACGTGATCGGCATGACGAGCATGTGCGCGTGCATGTCGCTGTACAGGAAAGTGAATAAAGGAAATTCCGTGATCGGCTCCACGTCGCCCGGCGCGGGGATGACACGGCTCGGGAACCAGTACCAGTCTCCGCGGCCGATGGGCAGCTGCATCCCGCCGAACGACATGAACAAGCCCTTGATGGCGAGCCCCCACTTTTGCAGGATGTGCGCATCGGCTGGAACAATTTGATCCGGCGCGGCGATCCGCTGTAATGTATTGAAGATGAGTTTCACCGTCCCAAGGTTGCCCAGCAAAAGGGTCAGGAAAGATGCGGCGAGGCCGGAGACAAGACGACCATCGACCGTCGACGGTTGACCATTATCGTCCACGGTCTGTCGTCCATTGTCAACTAAATTCCATCCAACCGCAAACGCGCCCACCGCGATCAGCGCAAACCATGTCGGCAGAATCAGGTTGTAGGCAATCGAAGGCACGATACCAAGCAGTTTCACTGGCGTACCCGCCAGCACAAAACCGTAATAGTAATAATTGATATAACCGCCCGCGAACCACGGGTCATACGGCGGGAAACTCTCGCTCTTCAACACGGCGTTGAAATACGAAAAGTCCATTGGCCGCTCGCCGCCCTTTGCGGGATGCCACAGGTCCGGGTTGCCGAGCCGAATCAGCAGATCGATCAGGAAGAAGACGAGAAATAGAATCTCCACCGCGACGAAGAATCTGCGGTTTGAATTCCACTCCGCTTTGAACTGTTCTCTGCGGATCATCCACAAGCCGATACCTGCCGCAGCGATAAAGACAGCCACCACGCTGATGGTGACTCGCGTAAACGGCACGCCGACCGAACCGCCCATCCACGAAACCCAAGCCAGCAAAACCAATCCCAGAATGCGGCCCAGCGGATACGCATATTGACCAAGCGCGGGCAGAGCCAACCTCGCCAGCGGATACGCCGCAAGCCCGAGGATAAAAATAAACGCGTACCAGACCACAACTCCAACGAATGGATATTTATTTTGAATCCAGTCGTAATTGAATAATTGAGACCATGTGCCGCCGGCGCGCTGTTGGGCAAGGCGCGTATCGGGGAGCATCAAATCTTTGTAATCAGCAGCCTGCTTCGGGATGAGATGAACGACGTTCGTCAAATCCACAGAGCTGAGCCGCGCAAAGACTTTTGCCGCGTCATAATCTGCCGTCTTCTTGAAGATCAACACTTTGGGATGATCGTAAAACGTGAAGGCTTCTTCCGCGGCCTGATCGTTGATCACCAGCGGGCCAAGCGCCGGATACGATTCAAAGACCGCCGCCAGCTCAAAGCCAAGATCGCCTTGATATTGCCCGGGCTGGGCGGTTCGATAACATTTGATGATGTCTTCGCTATCGGGGCAGCCAAGCAGGTCGCGGTAATATTTTGTGGTGAGCGGATATCGCTCCGGCAGGCGCGTGATCTGCGCGTACTGGTGATTGGTCGGGATGAAAATATAATCGGCCTGATTCAGCGTATCCATGAAGCGGGTCAGCTTGTCTGTGTTGTCGTCCCAATAGACCTGCAAATTCAAATCGCCGCGGTACATTCCGCCGAAGGGATCATATCCATCAACGCGGAAGGGCAGCCCCCAGTCATAATCTGTTTCGTTGGCAAAGGACGCGCCGCTCAAGGTCAGCGTTTCGCCAAGGGTTTCGATGTTCATCGCAATCGGCAATCCCGCAGTAACCGCGAATGGCTTGTCGAAAACAAAGGTCAGGGATGAACCGCGCGGGTCGTTCGAGGCCGTTGAGTCAAGCACAGCGGATGCGCCCGCAAGAATATTGCCGGGGTCATTCTCCGCAGCAAGCGACAGCAAAATTGTCACAGGGGATGCGGATGTTTCCAGCGCGTGGGCAAAGGTCATGCCGGTCAACAAGCCGTCACGGTTGGGGACAATGATCGTCGAGTATGGCACGCCCGCTTGAACATATCCGCCGGTTGGGAAGGTCAGCGGCTGGTTGTAGGTGCTGCCATCTTCGGTTTGCATTTGAAGGTTGATCGGCCCCGGCACGTTCTCGTAGATCCAGCGTGAGGCGGCCATGCGGGTTTCGTCACGCAGGTAAATGCTTTGGAAGGCAAAGGCCCAGATGGCGGTGAGGGCAAGGACAATTGCGCCAGCCATTCCCAACGCGTAATTTAAAATTCTGAATTTTGAATTCTGAATTCTGAATTCAAACACCACCCATGCCGCCATCATCGCCAGCAATGGATAGACCGGCAGTTGATAGCGCATGGTCGGGTTGAATTGCATGGATTGCCAGCCGAAGTAGAACGCAGTCCAGCCCCACAGCAAAAGATGACGATATTCGCCTTTGAGGATTCTCCAGCCCATGAACAGGAATCCCGCCCAGGCAAGAATGCCAAGCGGAAGCCCAAGCCCCCAAACGGTCAGGTTGGCGAACGAATACAAATGCGTGCGCCGCGCCCATTGCAAATTCCACGGCAGGTCGGCTTCACCGGTAGCTTGAAGGCGCTGCTCGCTGATATTCGCAACCCACTGTGGATTAAGTCCCAGCCCGTCGAAGGCGTATGGCTGGAAGATGCGGAAGGAAACGATCGTTGCCAATCCGCCGGCGATTAAAAACAAAGTGATCAGTAACCAGTAATCCGAGACGGTTGACCGTTGACCATTGACCGTTACCTCTTTCCCATTCTGTCGTCCGCGGTCCACGGTCAAATAGCGGACGGCGAACGCGCCCGGCAGGGCAAACGCCAAGGCAGCCGCGTTGATCTTTGAGGCCATCGCCATGCCCAACGCAATTCCAAAGCCGATGCTCAGCCAGAAGAGCGGAGAGCGCAGGGAAATAGTAACTAGAGATTTGGGATTAGGCCGGTCTTCCAATTCGCCTACTTCCTGATTCCTAATTCCTAATTTCTTGTAACTTACAATCCCCACCGCAAAATACAAAGCCAGGAACATGAACACATTGGCAAACAGGTCAGAGGTGAAGAAATGCGACTGCTGGATCTGCATGACAGCCAGCGAAGAGAATGCCGCCGCGATCAACCCGACCCCCTGCCCGTATAATTTCGAAACGATCAGGTAGAGCAGGACGATCGTGAACAGGTCAGCCAGCGCTGAGAATTGACGCGCAAAGAATTTCGAATTGCCGATATCCTCGTTGTGCGAGAACTCAAGCGCAACGCGCACAATCGTCATCGGCAGGTTGCCATACGGAAAGAAACTTGTCCCGCGGTTATACGGGTTGAGCGTGGAAGTTGACGAATCGAAGTACTCTCCCAACGTCAGCCAGCGCTGTTGCTCCGGCGGGCAGGCTTCCACCGGGATGGACATGTCAATGCAGGTGTGGGCGCGCAGGTTATCCAGCCAGCCCATCATGGCCAGTTCATCCGGGTGCTGGTGATACCCCTCACCCCACTTGACCCCGCTCAAACGCAAATATCCCGCCAGCAGCAGTACAAGTATGAAAAGCAGATCGTACATCCACGCGCGTTTTTCGATTTTTGAATTTTGCATATTATTCCGATTTGTACACGGACTTCACGGACAACACGGAATTTTTTATAGGTCTATCCGTGCGCATCAGTGAAATCCGTGTCATCCGTGTTCGAAAGGGGCTTTAACTAACAGCCTCTGTCAGGTCTAAAATTATTTTTCCACGTTCAAAATAAAAAAGTCCTTGCCCTCAAGCGGCGAAGTATAGCGGGTCAGCACGCCATCCGGGTAGAGTTCTTTAAGAGCCTTCTCAGTTTCCAGATCATCGTAGCGGAAAATAAACATCTTCGGCGCGGGCACATTCAGCGTGTCGGAAAAATTCTCAGGCCAGAGCGCAAAATCGCGGTTCGGCACACCCGCCCACACGCCGGGCAAACGCGTATCCACCCAATACGGGAACGGCACGATCCAGACCGAATCCGTCTGCCCATATTTATCCTCGAAGTCGCTGATGTACCTGCCCATGTCCGAGGTATTCCACGCGCCAGCCCTGAATTCTTTATCGAACTTATTGAAGACGATATCGAAATTTTGAAAAGCGGATGCGGCGAACAGGATACCGGTCAACCCATAGGCGATATAGTTCCGCTTCCCGCTTCGCGCCACGCCGATACCTGTCACCAGCCCTTCGAGCGCCATAGCGCTGACGAGGATTGCCGCCACCGCTCCGCCACCCGCGCGGTTCAGCGCGGGATTTTCGCCCGGAAAAGCCAGCGACAAAATGGACGGCATGAGCAGCACGGGAATGGAAACCAACAGCAGCATGTCGCGCCAGTCGCGTCCGCGAACATAACGCGCGATGAGCAGGATGATGCCGATCACGAACAATGCGCCGGTCACCACATCCAACGCGGGGCGGTGAGGCAATGAATTTACCCAAATCTCACCATCGTCCCAGTTGAACATCAACAGGCCGCGATACAAATTGGAGAGGAATATCTGCCAGGCCGGGCCGGGCAGGGCTGTTTCGGCTGAGGTCAAACGGCTCATGGCGCGGTAGCCGAACATGTCTGGATTCGCAATCCAATATCGCAGAAGAGGAATGAAGACAAAGAGCGAGGTCATCACAATGATGGCGAGCCAGCCGAAGGCTTGTCTGCTGTTCTCTTTTGAGCGGTTATGCAGCAGGAAGATAATGAAGGCCGTCACCACAAGGATGGGCATGATGCGGAAAGGACTGTACCCATGCAGGCCGAGTCCGAGGAAAATGCCGGAGAGAATGAAATCGTTTCGGTTGCGAGTGCGCAGGCCGCGGGTCAGGTAAAGAAGCGTAGGCGCAACGAAGAGCGGATACAAGGGGAAGCGTAGTCCAACGCGCGAGATCACGTTCGGCCAGTAGGCGATCCCAAACAGGAAAAGCGCGAAGAGTCCGACGCGTTCATTTCCGTATTCTTTTCCGAGCAGGTAAATGTAGGGCAGAGTCAAAATGCCGAGCAGCGCCGTACCAAGTTTGAGGCTCAAATAGGAAAGCCCCGTGCCGAAGACATTCGCGACCAACAGCGTCCAGTACATTTGAATGGCTTCGCGGCCGGTGTTGCGCGGGAAGAACACGCTGTAATCGCCCTGCGAAACTTCGTACACGTCGAGGATTTTTTCGGCGTGGTCGCTGAACGGTTCGACGGGTACAGATTGGGTGCGATAGAGTCGGAAGAACAGCGCAATGCCAAAGACCGCGATGACCAGCACATTCCACAGGATTTTTTTTCTTTTTATTTCTGTGTTTGATTCTTCCTTTGCAGTTGTTGGTTGTTTCAGCCATAACGCAAAGGGAAGAGCGGCAAGCGAAGAAACCCAAAGCGTGACATTAAGAGCGGTGAATTTTCCGTCCGCAAAAAAACCAAATGCAGATAACGCCAGCACAATGGAAAAGAGGAATGGAACAATGCGTGTGTTAAGTGAGTCGGGAGTTTGCTTGAAAAGCGGAAGCGTCGGCAAATGCCATTCATCTTTGACGTATGCCCAGGCGACAAATCCCAGCGCGAAGATGTATAACGCGGCTCCGATGTTCGCCTGACGGTTGGGCGGCTCAAGCAATAATTGCGCGGTCAGCGCGATGAAGAGCGCCAGCACCGAGCGCCACGGAAAGTAGGAAGCGCGGGCGGGTTCTTCGGGACTTGATTCTTTATCCACATGCAGCGCAACTTCATCTGCGAGGGATTGATTCAATTCAGCGCGGCGGCGCGCATCCCACAAGGTGCGGATGAAGCTGAAGAACGAAGCCGGGCTTTTAGTGACAGCCTTGAACAGGTCAAGCACGGTGGGTTCGGAGTTTTGCGAATCGGGAATTTGGGAATCGTTGCTCATTCAACAATGCTCTTTATTTCTTTTTTGCGATCACCAGAATGCTCTCGCCCCATGTCATCGGCAGAAAGATAATCCCTGTAATGGCTTGAATCCCGCCGAGCGAGCCGAAGAATAATTTTTGAATCTGTTTCGGCACAAAGCGGATGTAGGGCACATCCCAGAAGCCGTCTGAAAAAACACGCTTGAGCTCAAAGCCTGCGGACTGAATCAACGCCAGCCATTCCTGCGGCTGTTTCAGCGAGATATGCGTCGGGTCCTGATAGCCGATCCACTTGTCACCTTTCCACGGCTTGAGCAATGATCCGAGATTCGGCGTGGCAAGGATCAGCGTGCCATCCTTTTCGGTGATACGTCCAATTTCATTGAGCGCCTTTTCCGGGTCCCGCAAATGCTCCACGATATGTTTGATGATGACCACGTTGAAGGAGTTATCGCTAAAGGGCAATTCCTGCGCGGATGCGGTTTGCAGGGCTGACTGTTGAACAACGGATTTGGATTGTTTCACTGCCCAATGATTCAGGTCAATTCCCACCGTTTCAAACGTGTCTTCGAGCTGGGCCACCAAATGCCCCATGCCTGATCCCACCTCAAGCAGACGCGCTCCGCGCCTGCCGTGTCGCCGCGCCAGCATGGCAAAGAATCGATTCGACCACCAATACATGCTGTATTTGGCGAAGGTGATATTGGCGTAGGTGTGCGTGGAGAAATATTTTTCGTCGAAGGACATGGGTTGTTGGGCAATTGACGATGGACGGTAACAGCACGGTCAGCGGTTTACCGTCTACGATCTCTTTTTGGCTATATAAAACGTAAACGTCCCATTTGCAATCGGCTCCGGCGATGCGTACTTTTTTACAAAGTTCTTCGTGAGAGCCAGATTCCATGCGCTGCGCGAGATGATCCACTTGCCTGTGAGTATCCGCGCAACGACCGACGGGACGCCGAAATAATGTCCCCATTCTAACACGCGCATCGCGGAGGGTGAAAAATAATGCCACCAACGCTCGAGCTTGAATCCCGCGCGTTCGAGGCGTTGCTCCCAAACATCGGGTTCGTCTGCATGAGACACGCGCGAAATCCTGCGGAACCATTCGGTGTAGCCTTTGCCCAAAACCTTTGAAATGGACAGTTCGCTCAAGTAGCGCGTGTTCGGCACGCAGAAATAAAAAGGCGCATTGGGTTTTAACACCCGCGCTGTTTCCGCCAGCACATCGTCAATGTGCGGGATGTGCTCCAGCACCGAGTTGCTGAATCCGCTGGAGAAATGATTGGAAGGAAAAGGCGTCCGCGCACCGTCAGCTTCCACCAATGATTTGTACGCGCCAAATTTCTTCGCTTCGTGGATGGGACCATGCCACGGGTCGAGTCCCACGTCGAGTTTTTGATCGAAGGTCAGGGATGCAAAATGACCATCGCCGCAGCCCACATCATAGACCGGCGCGGGCAGGGGCAGGTCCTGGTAATATCCGCTTTCTATCGCGCGCAAAAATGCGCGGAAGTAAGGCAGGTCACGCAGCTGCAAAAACAGAAAATCTTTTGCTTGACGCTTGACGCTTGACGGTTGACGATTGCTCATCGTTTCATCAGCCTTTGAAACAACTTCTCGTATTCCTGTGCGACTGAATCGGGGTCATAGGATTTCCTGATCGATTCAACGTCACCGCGATATTTTGGCGGATCACCCAATACGCCGAGAATTGATTCTGCCAAAGAAGCAGAATCTCCAATTTGAGAGACGACTCCCATCCCATGCATCTGGACAGGTCTGCGCACCCCGGGCAATGCCGATGGCACGCTCGGCACGCCGTTCATCATTGCTTCGATCTGCACAAGGCCGAAGGCCTCAGTCGAGTTGAGAGAAGGCACGGTCAGCACGTCGAGGTTTGGATAAAACGCCGCCATTTGAACGGGGTCAAGGTTGCCGAGGAAAGTCCAATGTCCCTGCTGTTCATATTCGTGGATGCGCGGCATGAGCCGGTCTGAATAGGCCTGTTCGCCCATCACGTTTTGATACGTCCCCGCAAACAACACTTGCGCCTTCGGATATTTTTTCAGGATGGCCGGAAGCGCGTCGAGCAAAACTTCCACGCCTTTTTCAGCGGCGAGACGGGCGGCCATGCCGATGACCGGCTTGCGTTCATCAATGTGATGTTCGCGCGCGAAGGCAGAAACAGCCCCGGGCGCAGGGTCAGGCAATTCGACCGGAGGCAGGATCGGGGTCAGTTTTGATGCGTAGCGCGAGAGGTAGGGCGAGTTGTCGGCGTAGTCCTGTGTATAAGTCACGATATGATTCGCGAGGCGTCCCGCCATATTGTTTTGAAAATCCACCACAGCATTGACCAGGCGATTGAACCAGGTGCGCGTGAGGAACAGGTCGCAATGATAGGTGAGCACGGCAGGCTTGCCAAAGAGCCGCGCGCGCAAGGCAACGCCGGGGGCGTCGAACTGCGGCAGGTGAAGTTGAACGACGTCATGCTGCGCGACAAGTTTCGTGGCGACAAAACCAAATGTCGGCGCAATGACTCCCTTGCTGACGCGCGCCGCCACCGGGATGCGAATGACCTTCACGCCGTCCATCGTCTCTTCGCGCGGCAGGGACGGGTCGTACTGCGTGGTCATCACAGTCACTTGATGCCCGCGCCTGGCGAAGGCGCGCGCGAGACGCTCGGCGTAAATGGTCAGCCCGCTGGTATGCGGACGGTAATAAGTGAGGACGGTTAAAATTTTCATAAAGCGAGAGGATTATACCCCACGAAAACCCGGCCTTTTTACGGCTACTTTGTGGTTTAATAGGGCGCAATCGGCTGGAAAATAAATCATCAAAAGGAAAACATATGGCACCAAAAACTACAAATCAACCAAAAGTAGAAAGTGAAGCCTCTGCGGCGGCGGCAAACTGGAATTTTCTTTTTAAGTGGCTCTTTATCCTCGGCGGACTGACCGCCGGCGTGCTGAATGCGCTGATCGTAAATGAAGTCATCACTGTTGACGATCAGTATTCATATATCGTATCGGCGTTGATGGTCGTCGGCATCCTTGTCGGAATTTTCTACTTTGATTCAGACGACCTGATCAACATCGGGCTGCGCTTCATGATCTTCGGCGCTGCGGCAAATTCGATCAACGGCCTCTACAAGATCGGTGTTTATCTTGCGCCGTTCTTCATGGGCTTCGCTTATTATCTCGGCCCGATCGTTCTGACATTGGTCGTGGTTTATTTTGTGAAGAAATATATTTTGAATAAGTAGGGGCAACGCAGATGCAAAAAGAACCGCCATGAAATCATGGCGGTTCTTTTTGTTTAAAACAGTTTCTGGTTTTCCCGCACCCACTCGAACAATTTCTGCACGCCTTCCTCCACATTGATATTTGGATTCCAGCCCAATTCCTTTTCGGCCTTGGAAATATCAGCATAGAAGACTCTCTGGTCGCCGGGGCGCCAGTCGCCGCGCGCCACTTCGATGGGTTCGCCAATCAATCGCTCCAGCTTCGGGCCGAACTCCGCCCAGATCGACATCACGTTATCGGGTCCGCCGCCCATGTTGTAGACCTGTCCCGCTGCCACGTCTATTTTTTCAACCGCGAGGTCATAGGCATTCAGAAGATCATCCACATATAAAATATCGCGCACCTGCTTGCCGTCACCGTAGATGGTGATGCCGCGCCGCATGACAGCCGCAATGATGAACCACGCCACCCAGCCCTGATCTTCAATGCCAAATTGACGCGGGCCATAAATGCAGGACTGACGAAAGACGACAGATCGCAGTCCATACATCCGCGCATAATCGCGGACATATTGATCGCCCGTCCCTTTTGAGCAGCCGTACGGTGAATGGAAATCCAAGGGCTGAGTTTCGGGGCAGCCGTTGATCAAATCTTTATATCGCCAGCGCGTGGGTTCCTCGAACAGTTCCACATCGTCCATGCCGCCGTACACTTTGTTGGTGGATGCGTAAATGAAAATCGGATTTCTGCCGGAGAGGCGCGCCGCCTCCAAAACATTGAACGTGCCCAGCGCATTGGATTCAAAATCATCTCTTGGATTTATTACGGATGTCGTCACTGCGACCTGACCGGCCAGATGCACGATCACATCCGCGCCCTGGGCTGATTCAGCGATTCTTTCGGCATCGCGCACATCCCCGACAACCACGTCCAAGGCAGCCTCGCCGAATTCCTGCTTCAACCATTCAAGGTTGCGCGGAGCGCCGGCGCGCGCAAAGTTGTCATAGATGGTGACCTGCTCACCGCGTTGGAGCAGGCGGTGGACATAGTTCGAACCAATAAACCCCGCCCCGCCGGTGATTAGATATTTTTTCATCCACTCTCCCAATGCAGCGACATTAATGTCGCTCTACTTTCCTGAAATTCAAAATCTGCTGGTATACACCGGAAAGCGTCTGCCCTTCGCGCATGAGACCAATGCCGCCGAGGATGCCGCTGTTGAGATAGTTGTACAGGCGCATGGTCAACGCCGCCGCAAGCGCGGTGGATTGCTGGTCTTTGGCGAACAATACCAAAGCGGCGCTGACTGCCCCTTCAACGGTACCCACCCCGCCCGGCAGAGCGGGAATCGCTCCGCCAAATGCCGCCGCGCCCAGCACAAAGAGAGTCCAGACCGGCTGCGCCTGCGGGAAAAATGCCAGGATGATCAGGTAATAAGCAGCCAGCGCGATCGCCCAATCGAGAGTCATCCAAAAAAGGAAGCGCAGAAAAAGCCAGCCGTCGGTGAGCACGCCCAGCCCTTGAAAAAATGATTCGAGGAAACTGCCGCCAAACTTTTGCAGGGACGGCCAGCGCGCGCTGAGTTTGTGGAATAAGTCCAGCGCCCATTGATTGTTGCGCGCCAGCACGTACATCATGACCAGGCCGAAGACAACAACGCCGCCAACGATGTAACCGATGCGTTCAGAGCCTTGCGCGCCGACCACGAACGGCAAAGCCGCCAGTAATAGCGCGGCGGAAAAAGCCAAATCCACGACGCGTTCGATAATGATGGTGGGGATGATCTCGCCGAATTGCATCCCCGATTTTCGGCTGAGCAAAAACGCGCGTCCGATCTCACCAAGGCGGAAGGGTAAAAAGGCATTGAGCAGATAGCCTTCGCTCGCGGCGAAGAGGACATCCATATATTTGGGTTTGTCGCGCAGCAATGTCTGCCAGACTTTTGCGCGGCCGAACATCCACACAAAGGACAGCACTGCCGCCCCGGCTAGAATCGGATAATTGGCCGTGCGGATCGCGTCCCACATTTTGCCGAAGTCAACGAAATATAAAATGGCGGCGATCAGCGCAATGCTGATGAGCGTGCCGGGCAGCCAGCGTTTGATATCTTTCATTTATTTTTTCACCGCATGCAATTGCAGGGGCGGAGTGACCCCGCCCCTGCAAAATTAATCATCATCCAGTTTCAAGACAGCCATGAAGGCATCCTGCGGAATTTCGACACTGCCGACCATCTTCATGCGCTTCTTGCCCTTCTTCTGTTTCTCGAGCAATTTCTTCTTGCGGGAAATGTCGCCGCCGTAGCATTTGGCGAGCACATCCTTGCGCGTGGCTTTGACGTTTGCGCGGCTGATGATACGTCCGCCGGAAGCAGCTTGCACAGCCACATCAAACAACTGGCGCGGAATCAAATCCTTGAGCTTGGTGATGAGGCGCTGTCCCTTGTGGAACGCATCCTTCTCATGGACGATGGCCGCCAGCGCATCGACCGGTTCGCCGTTGACGAGAATTTCCAGCTTCTGCAATTTGTCGGCGCGATATTCGAGGAATTGATAATCGAGCGAGGCATAGCCTTTGGTGCGTGACTTCAATGAATCGAAGAAGTCAATAATAATTTCAGAAAGCGGAATTTCAAAATCCAACTGCACGCGATGTGGCGCGGGATATTCCTGCTGTTTAAAAATTCCGCGACGCTTGGTGACCAGTTCCATGATGGGGCCATAATAATCAGTGGGCGTGATGATCTCGATGTTCATCCACGGTTCGCGGACTTCAACGATCTTGCTTGGGTCGGGCAACTCGGCGGGAGAGTCAACAGTGATGACTTTATCGCCGATCATCAATACTTCGTATTCCACAGAAGGCGCGGTGAACAAAACATCCAGATCATATTCGCGTTCGATGCGCTCCTGAATAATTTCCATGTGGAACAAGCCGAGGAAACCCGCGCGGAAACCAAATCCCAGCGCCTGCGAAGTTTCAGGTTGGAAAGTTAATGAGGCGTCGTTGAGTTGCAGTTTATCAAGTGACTCACGCAGCGTGGTGTAATCATCCGCTTCGACGGGGTAGATGCCCGCAAAGACCATCGGCTTGGGGACATGGTAACCGGGCAAAGGTTCATCCGCAGGCGCGGATGCGAGCGTGATCGTATCGCCTACGCGGCATTCATGCACGGTCTTGAATCCAGTGGCGATGTAACCCACTTCGCCGGAGCCGAGCATGTCCACGGGCTGCATCTTCGGCACAAAGATACCGATTTCAACCGGACGCAAATCCAGTTTGGTGGCGAGCATTCTCAACACATCAGTGGATTTGATCTTGCCTTCCATGATGCGGACGTACGCGATCACGCCTTTATATGAATCATAATGCGCGTCGAAGATCAGCGCACGGACGGGCTTGTCATCCACATCTTTTGGAGAAGGCACACGCTGGACGATCGCTTCGAGGATATTCTCGATGTTGATTCCCTCTTTGGCGGAGACGCGCAGAACCGCGTCGGGATCGACCCCGAGCAGGGAGCCGACATCTTCGGCCACTTCGTCGGGACGGGCCGAGGGGAGGTCAATTTTGTTGATCACAGGAACAATTGTCAGGTCGGCATCGAGCGCCTGATAAAGATTCGCCAAAGTCTGGGCTTCGATGCCCTGAGTCGCATCCACTACAAGGATCGCGCCTTCACAGGCTTTCAACGCGCGGCTGACTTCGTAGCCGAAGTCCACGTGCCCGGGCGTGTCGATCAAATTCATCTCGTAGCGTTGATTGTCCTGCGCGGTGTAATACATGCGCACAGCCGAGGACTTGATGGTGACTCCCTTTTCGCGTTCAAGGTCCATCGAGTCAAGCGCCTGCTCGGTCATGTCGCGCTCAGAGATGGCGCCTGTCAATTGAAGCAGTCGGTCTGCCAGCGTGGATTTGCCATGGTCTACATGGGCGATGATACAGAAGTTGCGGATGTGGTCAGTCATAGTTTGCGGGCGAGAGTATAACGCATTTTTTACCACGAAGACACGAAGGGGCACGAAGATTTTTAATGAGTGTCAAAGTGTCAGGTGTCGGAGTGTCCGCTGCAACTTGAAACTCTCGACACAATTGACACCTGATGCTTTTCCAAAAGTGAAGGTTTTCGCCCCGGGCTGTGTCTAATCCAGTAGAATGACCGTCATGGACAGTTACTGGCTTGAACAATGCCGGGAGGGAGATTCACTCGCCATCGAAAAAATGGTGCATACCTATCAAAGGGATGTGTACCGGCTGGCGCTCTCCATTCTCGAAGACCCCGACGAAGCGGAAGACGGCACGCAGGAAACCTTCCTGGCCGCTTTACGCGCCCTCTCGTCGTTCCGCGAGGATGCGGCGTTCAAGACCTGGCTGTTCAGCATCACCATCAATGTCTGCCGTTCCCGTTTACAGCGCGGAAAAAACCGCAGCCGCTTGCAACAGATTCTGCAGAGTCTGTTTCACCTGCGCGGCGAGGTGGAGCATCCCGAGTCAACGGCGATGCAGAATCAGGCGGATGCAGAACTCTGGAATGCGATTCGAACTCTCGATGAAAAGCACCGCATCCCGCTTGTGATGCGCTACTATCATGACCTGCCGATAGCTGACATTGCCGCGATGCTGAACCTCCCACCCGGAACAGTCCACTCCCGCCTGAACCATGCGCGCGAAAAATTACGCGCCCTCCTGAAGGAAGAGCCAAGATGACAGGGATCAACCACAAACAAGCCCAGCGTTATCTGCGCGCCGCCGCCGACGGATTGCTGCGCGAAAATCAGCGCGCCTTGCTCGACGCGCACCTGCGTGAATGCGGCTCCTGCCGCGCCGAAGCGGAGGAACTGAGCGCACTCGAAGCGCGTTTGAAGAAAAACTTTCAGGCAAGATGGGATGCAAATGACGGTCCTTCCAAAAATGTGATGACAACCATTCAATCACGCTCACGGAGGATCATGATGACGAACCGAATCAATACCACACTGAAAACTGCTGCCGGCCTAGCGGCATTGCTTTTGCTGACAGTTTTGCTCAACTCCCTGCTGGGACGATTCCGCAGTTCAGCCGTACCCGGTGGCGCAACTCAAACGAACGAAGCAACCCAATCCACACAGGCAGAGAGGCTGATTGCCTACGTTTCGGTGGGGGATGGCGGGAACTATGAAATTTTCACGATGAAAGCCGATGGCAGTGAAATGAAGAACCTGACAAACAATCCCGCCACCGATGATTCTCCCGCCTGGTCACCGGACGGGACGCGCATCGCATTCGTCAGCGACCGCGACGGCGGCAGGGAAATCTACCTCATGAATGCGGATGGAAGCAGCGTAAGAAAGTTGACCGATTCATCCACCTTCAACGACCACTTCACCTGGTCGCCAGATGGAACAAAAATAGTCTATTTCTCGGTTGAGGACTATCTTTTCGACGATGGCAACCTCATGATCATGAACGCGGACGGAAGCAACAAGACGCCCCTGACATCCGAGCCTGGAAAATATAAATTCCTTTCATGGTCGCCCGATGGGCAGCACATTGTTTTTCAAAGTTCCGACAGCGGGGAAGGTAAAGTCACTCACTTGTTCGTTGCCAATCTCAACGGAGGAGGAGCCGTTATTGACGGGCCTTTCTTCGAAGGCGATGCCGGCAGGCAGCACCAGCAAGTCTACTGGAAAACACCAACCCAGTTTGTCACCATTAGTTCGAACTTTGAACAAACAACATGGGGAAAATGGAACATTACAAGGTTTTTCACGGATGGAGATAATAGCCGTTACAACGGCTCCAACCCCATACTTGTAACATCCGAAAACCCCATCTTTGCCATCTTTGAAAACACCTACGTGACGCTGGAACAAGGTTCACTGGCGTGGTTCTCCTACGAAGGCGCGCCCATCCCTTACTCACCCTGGAAAATGGATTCCACCTGCGAGGATAAAGTGACCTTCGATCTTCAAAAAGCGCCGGATGGCAAACATGGCTTCGTCAGTGTTTACTGCGAAGGCGGATCATCGTCCCTGTTCCTTATAAATTCCGATGGCACTGAAATCAAACAACTCGGCGCGACGCTGGACAATGTAACCCCGCTTCCCTTCCCTGCATTGTCGCCCGATGGAAAACAACTCCTTCTCGCGCTTACGGACCAACGGAAAGTCGAGTATTATCGTGTGGACATCGAAAAAATGCTGAGCGACCCATCCGCACAGCCAGTCCAATTAACGACAGACGGAGCAGCATACAAATATGGCGCTGTCTGGCAGCCACAACCTTAATTGCTCCAACTAAATAAAGAGACCATTGCCTCAAAGCGATGGTCTCTTTTCGTTTTGGAAGTTCGAGAACGCTTCACAAATCACATCTTCGCCAGCAGTTCCTTCTTCTTTGCCTTGAATTCTTCCTCGGTCACGATGCCTTTCTTGCGCAATTCCTCCAGCGCGTCGATCAGCGCAGGGATGCTGTCGGGGCGCGGATTGTGACCGCGGGAGCCTGTCCCTTCGTAGCCGAGTTTTTCCTTGGCGTTTAGCATCGCGGTCTTGAATTTGACCGGGTTTCCAATGCGCTTGAACATGTTGACGCCGATCTCGCTGGCGGTCAGGATCTCGACATCGCCGTAGTCAAACAACCTGCCAAAGAAAGACTGGGTCATCTTGATGTCGGTGACTTTTTCCAGCGACGAATCGATCACATTTTTGTTGATCACGCCGGAGATTTGGATGACGCGGCGGTTGGTGACGATATATTGGTGGCTGTTCCAGTTCATAATATCCCACGCCATAATGCCAAGCGGAATCAGCGCGAGCAGAAAGCCAAATGCCGCCACCGGATTGGATAATGTCATGGCAATGAATGCCGCGATCACGATCAGCGTCACGACGATCTCCGCAATGATCGAACTGAACAGCACAAATCCATGCTGGCGTGTGACCAGGATAATGCGCTCGTTCTCGCCCAGCATGTTTTCAATGTAAGATTTCGCCATGTTTCATCTCCTCGAGAAAATCAGGATACGCGGTATTGTACTCTTAAATAAAAGAGTGACAGCCTTACAACTGTCACTCTACGCCTCTATTTCATCAAGTTTCCAAGGCAGCATCTAAAATGCATACACAGGCACAACAACCTTGCGGTCAGCAGTTCTGCGCCCGTGAATATTTTCCTCGACAATTTTCAAGACGTTTGCGGCAAAATAACGCGTGCCGCATTCGAGGCATACACCAGCGGGGACATTTTCAATCAACACGTATTCACCTTTGACTTTGCGATACAAAGTCACGCGTTTCTCAACGATGCGACCATCGCAATACTCGCAGGTTTCATCTCGCCAAAAGTTTGTGGTTTCCATAAGTTTATTCTTTATCTTCGTAAACGGTAATCACACGAACCTTGCCGCCTTTTGTAAAGCGGCAAACGGCTCCAATTACACGTCCATCCAAAGCCTTGCCGATGATTTCAAATTTTTGTTCTTTGGGCCAGTTCTTTCTAATCTTGCCTGTCAAAATACCATTCTCAACATCGTGGATATTAAATTTATCCTGCATGTTCGGTCAGATAATAAAGACCATTGCGAACCAAAGATTGGACTTCAGAGATTCTGCTCACCTTGAATTCCTTGCTGCTATTATAGCAAACAAATTCATCGGCTAGAAAAGACCTCCAAGCACAAACTCGGAGGTCTTTCAACCATCTTTACCAATAACTTTTACTTCACCAAATTCCGCAGCACCGTATGCAGGATTCCGCCGTTGCGATAGTAGTTCACTTCAACGGACGTATTCAACAACACCGTGACTTTGAACTCAACAACCTCACCGCCTGATTTCTTCGCCCTGACCGTGACCTCGCTTTGCGGCTTGATCTCATCATTCAGCCCCTCGATGGTAAAGGCTTCGCTTCCATCCAGACCGAGGGATTCGGCGCTTTGCCCGGCGGTGAATCTCAACGGAAGCACGCCCATACCGACCAAATTCGAGCGATGGATGCGCTCGAACGACTCAGCAATGACCGCCTTCACGCCCTGCAACATCGGTCCCTTCGCGGCCCAATCACGGCTGGAGCCGGTGCCATATTCCTTGCCCGCGAGAACAATGGATGCAACACCCGCTTCCTTGTATTTCATCGCTGCATCGAAGATGGACATAACTTGACCATTGACGATAGACGGTTGACTGTCGTCCACCGTCCGTTGTCCATCGTCAAAGAATTTTGTCCAATTGCCTTCCTTCGGCGCAACCATCACATTCTTCAAGCGGATATTCGCAAACGTGCCGCGAGCCATTACCAAATCGTTGCCGCGGCGCGTACCGTATTGATTAAAGTCTTTCGGCTGAACGCCGCGCTCCTGCAAAAATTTCCCGGCGGGTGAATCTGCGGCAATATTGCCTGCGGGAGAAATATGATCGGTGGTGATCGAGTCGCCAAACAAGCCGAGCACGCGCGCATCCTGAATCGGCTGAATGGACGGCACATCCAACGTCAAAGTCTGGAAGTACGGCGGGTGATGGATATATGTCGAGTCATCGTTCCACTCGAACAGGTCGCCTTCCTTGACCTTGATCTCCTTCCACATATCGGAACCGGAGAACACGTCTGCATATTTGGATTTGAACATCTCAGCGCGGACATGAGCCTCGATCGCATCGCTGACTTCCTGTTGGCTGGGCCACAGATCTTTGAGATATACAGGCTGATTGTTTTTGTCTGTGCCAAGCGGCTCGTTGACAAGGTCAATATCTACGGTGCCGGCCAGCGCATACGCGACAACCAATGGCGGCGATGCAAGGTAGTTTGCCTTCACAAGTGGATGCACGCGGCCTTCAAAGTTGCGATTGCCGGAGATGACCGCCGATGCAACCAGGTCGCCGCCGGTGACAGCCTTGGCAACTTCACCGGGCAACGGACCGGAGTTCCCGATACAAGTTGTGCAGCCATAGGCGATGACATTGAACCCGAGTTTGGAAAGCGGTTCAATCAAGCCTGCGCTCTTGAGATATTCAGTCACAACCAGTGAGCCGGGCGCAAGTGAAGTCTTCACATACGGCTTGACATTCAAGCCTTTTTCAACCGCCTTCTTCGCCACGAGTCCGGCCGCGATCAACACGGACGGATTGCTTGTATTCGTGCAGGAGGTAATGGCGGCGATCACAACCGCGCCATGTTTCATTTTTTGTGAACCGCCGTTGGTACCAAAGACGGCTTCGCGATTTAACGCATCACCGGAAAGCTCGTAGCCGCGATCCTTGATCGGGGCGGACAATGCCTTTCGGAATGTATCCTGCATATCGGTCAGCGCGACGCGGTCTTGTGGTCGCTTGGGGCCTGCCAGTGACGGCACAACAGATGCAAGGTCAAGCTCAAGCGTGTCGGTAAATTCTGGTTCAGGAGAATTCGCATCGCGGAAGAGTCCCTGCGCGCGCATGTATGCTTCAGTGCGGGCAACCGTCTCTTCGGAGCGACCAGTCAGACGCATGTAGCGAAGCGTCTCTTCATCCACAGGAAAATATCCCATCGTGGCGCCATATTCGGGAGCCATGTTCGCAATCGTGGCGCGATCCGTCAACGACATATTGTTGAGACCTTCGCCGAAGAACTCGACGAACTTATCCACCACGCCCTTCTTGCGCAGCATTTGAGTGACGGTGAGAACGAGGTCGGTGGCTGTGACTCCTTCGTTGAGTTTGCCGTACAGTTTGAAACCGATCACATCCGGCAGGAGCATATCCATCGGCTGACCGAGCATGACGGCTTCGGCTTCGATGCCGCCCACGCCCCAACCGACAACGCCGAGGCCATTGATCATGGTGGTGTGTGAGTCAGTGCCGACGACGGTGTCGGGGAATAAGACCCTAAAGGTCTCCGAGACCTTTAGGGTTTCTTCCTTTGTCATCACAACTTCGGCGAGATTTTCAAGGTTCACCTGATGCACAATACCGGTCATCGGCGGAACAACTCGGAAATTACTGAACGCCTTCTGTCCCCACTTCAAAAATTCGTAGCGTTCGCGGTTGCGCTGGAATTCAAGTTCGGTGTTGCGATTAAGCGAATCGGCGGTGGCGAAGAAATCAATCTGCACCGAGTGGTCAATGACCAAATCAACCGGCACGAGCGGATTAATTTTCTTCGGGTCGCCACCCAAACGGGCGACAGCGGAACGCATCGAGGCGAGGTCAACCACAGCGGGTACGCCGGTAAAATCCTGCATGACCACGCGGCCGGGCAGGAAGGGAATTCCAGGGCGCCCCCCACCTGCACCTCCCCCATTTCCTGCGGAAATGGGGGAGGACGGGAGGGGGCGCCACGCGGCGATGTTCTTCACATCGGCTTGCGTGATCTCGTTGTCATTGCATTGACGGAGTGCGGCTTCCAGAACGATGCGGATCGAGTAGGGCAGTTTGCTGAGTTTGGTCAGCCCGGCCTTCTCCAGCGCATCGAGCCGGTATATGACGTATTCCTTATTCCCCACTTTCAATATGTCACGGGAATTAAAAAAATCTTGCATGGGGTACTCCTTTGGTATGAGGTTTTGTGCTGCAAGTTAATTTTGCAGCACGCTCACACCACAATTACGAAGAACACAAAGGAGCGCCTTTGATATCCTTGCAGCGTGTGGTGGGGTTTACATTGCTTTGTCATTGCTGTGCAACGACATGAAGTTTACAACTTCAATTCTGCTCGAGAGATACAGTCAGTTTCTCTTTTTCTGCTTCAGGCAAAAACGCCGCCTGCGCCGCACGGATCACTGTTTCTTTGAGCGCGTCCATTGGCACATGAAGTTTTTCGTGGATGTGCTGGTATTCATGAGACAGTGTAATTCTCGAGACACTTGGGTCATCGGTATTGACTGTGACGTTCAAACCGGCTTCCATCATGCGCGGCAGTGGATGTTCAGCCAGCGAGCGCACCACGCCGGATTGATAATTGCTCGTCACGCACACTTCAAAAGTAATTCCGCGCTCTTTTGCAAGCGCAGCGATATTTTCGCGCTCTGCGTCAAGCACGCGCACGCCATGACCAATGCGCTCGGCGCCGAGGTTCTCGATCGCGTCGCGGACGTTCTCCGCCGGTCCCCACTCGCCGGCATGGATGGTGATGCGCAGGCCGGCCTGCTTCGCTTCGCGGAAAATCCCATGGAACGGATCGGAGGGAAATTCGGCCTCGTTACCCGCCAGATCAATTCCAACCAGCCCGTCCTTGATGCGTTCCGCAGCCAGCCAGGCCACCTGCTCGGCAAGTTCGGGGCTTTCGTGGCGGTTGACCGAAGCGATCAGCCCGACTTTGATGTTATTTTTCTGCGCGGCTTCCTGCGCGCTGACCAGCACCCAGTCCATCACATCGTTCAGCGGAAAACCTTCCGCGCGGCTGAGCGCCACGGGCGTAAAGCGCAGTTCGAGGTAGCGAATGTTATCGGAAGCCGCATCCTCCACCGCTTCGCGTGTGACGCGGTGAATTACATCGGGAGATTTATAAAAGAGTCGCAGCGTTTTGAATTTATCGAGGAAGTTACTGAAGGTCATCGGGTCCTGATCCTGCACCTGCACCAATCCGCTCAAGTTAAATAAACTTGCTGGAACCGTGACCCCATGCTGGCGCGCAATATCCAGCATGGTCGTCAGGCGCAGAGACCCTTCAAGGTGGCGGTGTAACTCCACCTTTGGAAGAGAAAAATATTGATTCAACGGGATGGTCTTGTTGAGTAACAATCAGCCTCTAAAGGTTGGTGACAGCAGTTCTCCATATTAGAATGTCGCTGCGAGGCGCTTTCCCTGGCACCGCCCGCCAGGGCAGGTGTGTTTTTGCCGAAGCAGTCTTTTATCTACAGGGGATTGCTTCGGCGGGAAGAACAAGAACCCTCCTCGCAACGACATGATGAGAATCGCTGACTTAGTGGCGCTTCCTTTTTTTCTTATTGCCGGCAATATTCACTGCCGTCTCGCTTGGCGCGGTCACTTCACTTTCAGAAGTCTCGATTGCATTGATTTCCACGCGCCGTGGCCGCGCCGCAAACGCGCGCCCGATCACCAGTCCGCGCACTTCCTCAAGCAATTGCTGGAACATCTCAGACGCACGGCCTTTGTATTGTACCAGCGGGTCACGTTGGGCGTAAGCTTCGAGGCCGATGGACACGCGCAGCGCCTCAACCTTCGTCAGATATTCGACCCATAACTCACTGAATGCGCTCAGCAATAAATGACGATGGACTTCATTGAGGACATATTTACCAATCGACTCGACCAAAACCGCGCGGTCTGACTCTCCGAGGGCTGATGCAGTCTCGTTGAGCCGACTCTCCCCGAAAGCGATGCGCGCCGCCGGGCCGAAGTCCGCAAGTTTATTGGCGTTCTGGCTCAAGCGGGCGAACTCGCTCTGCCCCCAGGTGGCGCGCAGAGTCTCTTCAGCCAACTCGAGGTGCGCCATCACTTCTTCATCAATATCCTGCGCTTCGCGCCCATCCAGCAATTGCGCGGCGAGGAAGATATAGCTAAAACGCATGTAAATCTGTTTGACCTGCTTGTGCGTCCGTTGGTCGAACGACGCGCGCGCGCCCTGGGCCAGAGTCAACAACACACGCAATTTTGATTCGTCCGTGTCCAGCGCATTATGCTGGAGCAAAACATCCATATCGCGTTCGATCTGGGCGTTAAGCCGTTCGCGCTTGCGGACGAGTCCCTCTCGTGCGGTCTTTAAGATCACTTCATCCAGCTCATCCCAATCGGCAGGCAGCGGATTCGGCCACGGAAGCTGCTCGCCTACGCGGTTCTGCACCGCACCGATCAAACGCGCGGCATTGAGCAAGGTCATCTGCTGTGAGACCAGTTCCTGAATGTCTTCCTTTGCGCTCTCGGGGTCCTCTGCCAGTGCGCGGTTGATGTCGTTATTAAATCGCAGCTGCAAATGCACCAGCGAGTTAACCTCTTCCAGTATTTTCTGCGGACGCGGCCGCTCCGCGCCTTCAAGATCGCGCAAGCCCTGGAAATACGCGTCGAGGGCGTCTTCGCGTTCGGCGGTCTGCGCTTCAAAAGATTCGCGTGTTTTCTCCACCAGAGATTCGATGGCGCGCGAAACATGCGCCTGCTCGGCTTCGATGGCGCGGGAGATAAGGTCTAAGGTCGAAAGTCGAAGGTCACCTGTAATTTGATTAAGAATTAACTTGAACCCATACGATGGGAATAATCCAGCCGCCGCATCAAACGCGGGCTGCACCTGCTCGAGCCATGCGATCAATTTCCACGGACCTTCCTCGTCGGCAAGGCCGATTTCCACGCGCTTGGTGACTTCGTTTTGCAGCATGTCGGCCACATCTTCGCTCAGGTCTTCCTTCTGGAAGATGAGGTCGCGCTGGCCATAGATCTGTGTGCGCTGTTTGTTGAGCACATCGTCATATTCAAGCAAATGCTTGCGGACGTCGAAGTTCGCGCCTTCGACGCGGGTCTGCGAGCTTTCGATGATGTTGCTCACCACGCGCACTTCCAAAGGAAGCGAGTCGTCCACTTTGAGGCGTTCCATCAACCCGCTGACCTGTTCGCCGCCGAAGAGGCGCATCAGGTCGTCTTGCAGGGAAAGGTAAAAGCGCGAGGAACCCGGGTCGCCCTGACGGGCGGAACGTCCGCGCAGCTGGTTGTCAATGCGGCGTGCTTCATGCCGCTCCGAGCCAATGACGTGCAATCCGCCCAGTTCTTTGACTCTTTCCATATCCTCGAAATATTGCAGGAAGAGTTTTACTTCAGCCTCGTAAATGCCAAAGTTGACAGGATCAACTTTCAGCAGGGCCTGACGGCGCTCTTCGAGAGTCATGTCAAACGGGTCGGTGTATCCTGCCTTTCGAAGCACGCGATTCGCAGCCGAGATGACTTCCTCCGCCACTTCGCCGCCGAGTTTAATATCCACGCCGCGCCCGGCCATGTTGGTGGCGATGGTTACCGCGCCGAACGCGCCTGCGCCCGCGATGATCTGTGACTCTTCGGTGTGCTTGCGCGCGTTCAAAACGAGATGGGATACGCCGCCCTGTACCACCGCCTTCAAGCGGTTCTTTGCCGTATCCGGCAGGCGCAGAATTCCCAGCAGTGTATTTAAATTATTATCATCGTCAAGGCTGATGTTGTTCGAGCCGAACGGCGCGATAAATTTTCGCAGCGCGTCGGGGGTGATTTTTTCAAGCGGCTCGTTGAACGGCGAAAGCTCGGGAATGAGACGGCCGTCTTCTTCGCGGTTGGTGGATTTGATAAAAGCGTCGCGGACGAGAGTCAGTTGCAGCAACCGACGAACAGGCTCGGCCTTGAGTCGACCCGATAATCGGTCGGACGATTCGACCGAGGTGGTGCCGACCAGCATCGGTTTGCCGAGCGCGTTGTAGCGGATGATCTCTGTCGCAATGGCGCGCAGTTTGGCTTCGACCGTGCGATAGATCACATCGGGATAATCTTTTCTTTTATAGAACAACGGCGTGGTTTCGCCGGCGCGCGCAAAATATGAATAGGCATAGCCTTCGTCGTCTTTGGTTTTGACCTCGGTCAACGAGGCGCCTTTGCCGTAGGATTGATATTCCAAATTCGGCGGGACCGGCGAGACATCGAGTTTATAAATTTTATTAAACTCTTCGGCTTCGGTCAGCGCTGTGCCGGTCATACCCGCCAGCTTTTGATACATGCGGAAATAATTTTGCAGGGTGATGGTGGCGTAGGTCACGTTCTCCGGCTCGACCTTCACACCCTCTTTGGCTTCCACCGCCTGATGCAAGCCGTCGCTCCAGCGGCGGCCCGGCATTTGCCGCCCCGTGAATTCATCCACGATGACGACCTTGCCGCCCTGCACCAGATATTCCTTGTTGCGGATGAAGAGGAATTGCGCGCGCAACGCCTGTTCGAGGTAGCCTGTCAGTCGCGCCTGTTCGGGAGTGAGATCTTCGGGTCTATCTGGATCGAGGAGTGGAGTGCCCAAAATAGATTCGACGTGGCTGATGCCGACTTCGGTCAACGATACGCCGCGATTCTTTTCATCCACCTCATAGTCTTCAGAGCGGAGCTGCTTCACGACCTGCGCCATCTTGCCGTACCATTCAAGGTCGCCCGAAGCAGGCCCGGAGATGATGAGCGGCGTGCGCGCTTCGTCGATCAAGACGTTGTCGACTTCATCGACGATGGCGTAATAATGTCCGCGCTGCACGCGCTGATCGAGGCGCATGGCCATGTTGTCACGCAGATAATCGAAACCGAATTCGGAGTTCGTGCCGTAGGTGACATCTGCGCGGTAGGCTTCGACGCGCTCCACCAACCGCAGGTGATGCTGATCCTCGTGCGGCGACTCGCGTTCGAAATCCACCATGAAGGCTTTCTTGCCGTTCTCGGTGGCGGCGGCCATTTGCAGAACACCGACCGAAAGCCCGAGAGCGTGGAAGATGGGCGCCATCCAGCGCGCATCGCGCCGCGCAAGGTAATCGTTGACCGTGATGAGATGCACGCCGCGCCCGGTCAGCGCGTTGAGATAAACGGGCATGGTCGAGACGAGGGTCTTGCCTTCGCCGGTGCGCATCTCCGCGATCTGGCCGCGGTGCAGCGCCGCGCCGCCGATGATCTGCACATCGTAATGGCGCAAACCGATCGTGCGCTTGGACGCCTCGCGCACGGCGGCAAACGCCTCGGGCATGACCTCGTCCAATGCATCCTGTTCGAACTTTTGGCGTTCATCGTCATGACCACCACCTTCTCCCCCCATTTTCCCCAAAAATGGGGGGAATGCAGAGGGGGGTATGGCCCGCGCTATGCGCGCCTTGAATTCAACCGTTTTGGCACGCAGGGCTTCGTCGCTTAAGGACTCGTACTCCGCCTCGAGCGCATTGACCCTTACTACCAGGTCGGCAAATTGATCCACTGTCTTTTTTGTGGGGTCGCCACTGAATAATTTTACAAAGTTTTTTAGCATAAGTTCCCTTTCAAGGAAGGGATTATAGCATCGTGATGTTGCGCGGGGGATTTGAGTTTTATTAATGTTTGAGGGGGAGAATTACTCCTCCCATATTACAAGAAAACCAATAAAACAACACACGCCGAGTTGTCTCGGCGTGTATAAAAGGCCCCTCCCCCGGCCCTATCGGTTATCCCCTCAGAACCACCGACAAGGAAATTGGAAAAATAAGTTATTCGGCGATCATGCTTGCAAACTCGGTCACTACATTCGGGTCAAAGTGAATGCCGGAGTTGGTGAAGATATATTCAAGCGTGTCCATTTTCGACCAGGCGGAGCGGTATGGGCGGTCGGCGGTCAACGCATCATAGACATCCGCAACGGAGAAGATGCGCGCCGCCAGCGGAATGGCTTCGCCCGCGAGCCCATCCGGGTAGCCGCTCCCATCCCATTTTTCGTGGTGCGAACGGGGGATGTGCATGGCCGGCGCAAGATATGAGATCGGCTCAAGCAATTCAACGGCGATCACAGGATGACGGCGCATGATATCCCATTCATCATCGGTCAACGGCCCGGGCTTGAAGAGGATTTCGTCCGGTATGGCTACCTTGCCAATATCGTGCAGCGCTCCGCCGCGCTGAATGTGGATTATTTCAGATTCCGGAATGCCCATGCGGCGGGCAAGCTTCATGCTCATTTCGGTCACGCGGCGGGTATGGTCTTCTGTATCCCGATCACGAAAGTCCAGCGCCCGCGACCAGCCTTCGATGGTCTTGTCATAGGCGAGCGTCAGGTCGCTGTTTGTGCGTTGCAACTCCTTGAACATCACGGCGCTGTCAATTGCAATCGCAGCCTGACCCGCGAGGGTTTCAAGGAAATTCACCCACTCCACATCCGCTGAAAGAAGCGTGCGGTGGAACACCTCCATCACGCCCAACGGATTCCCTTTCGCGAAGAGCGGCACGGCATAATAGTCAATAAAATTCTCAGCGCCGAAATGCGGCGAGCGCAAAAAGCCCAGTTGATTAAACTGCAGGTCGGTGACATGCACAACTCTGCGCTCAGAGACTGCCACCCCGGCATAACCTCCGCCAATTGGGAGGGAGGTATGCTTCAGCGCGGTGGTGTAAAATCCAACTCCCGCGGCATGTTCAAGGTGCTGGTTGCCCCTGTTTAGTAATAAGATGGATGCCGCGTCAACATTCAACTGCGCGCGGACGTGGTCGAGGATCGCGGAGAGTGTGTCGCCAAGGTCAACATTGGTTGTTATCGCCAGGTCAATTGCGCGTAACGCGGCAAGTTGCTGCAACTGGCGTTCATTTTTTATTTCCGATAGTTTGAATTTTGTAATGTCCCGTATACAGGTAATGATCTGGCGGTTGGCAAGCGGAATAAGGCGCGCTTCATACCAGCCGACATTGAGATTCATGGAGAGGGAGTATTCGATCTGGGTCGCTTTCTTTCCAGAGCGCACATTGAAGAGGGCATCTGTATATTTTCTGCCAACTTTATAAGGGTATATCTCTTGAATTTTCCGCCCTAAAAATTTTGACGGCGAAAGATATAAATGAGTGGAGTCGCCGGATTTGTAATCGAGTATTACTCCATCCTCATTCAGGATAAACAGCAAATCACCAAAGGCCTGAAATATCGCATCCAGTCTTTGGTCGGAATCAGGCAGGTTTTGCAGTGACATGTCAATAATCATATTTTCCGGATACAGGCGCGATAACAATGATCACTCCTTGTCTACTCTGGCAGATCCCTTTTTGTTTTCAGCCTTGCAAGGCGCAGTTGACCTGTTTTGCGAGATCCGACAATGACCGGGCTCGAATGGAAACGATCAAATCCTGTTCCTCCCTGTTCAACGGGAAGGTTTCTCCCAGGTAGCCATTTTGGAGGGCAACGCTCGGGTCGCGCAGCAGCGTGTCACGGAATTGCTGGTTGACGACTGCGGCAGCGAATAGGCGGCTTATACCGGAAGAAGTATTTAAACGGGAAGCGAGGTTTACCGAAAACGTTTTTTGACATTCAATTGAAGCTAACATATTTGCGTACCTCTATTCTGTATTTTTTCCGAGTGTGGCGGGCTGGCAAAGAGCCAGAAAACACCAAGGGCGATAAACACGTCGCCCAGGCTAAATGCTGCTTGATACGGGATCCAGCCCGGGAGCAGAAAGCGATCCGCCAGCCACTCGAAGCGGGTCCCCTGCGGGTGCAGGAGAATGTCTTTTGGGCCGATGCGGTCGCCGGGGCGGAGTTCCTGCAATACATTTTCTGGGACCAAATTGCTTGCTGTCTGCGGGCTGACTGGCATGAAGCCGCCATTTGCGGTCATTACCGCCATATTTAGCGCAACTCCGCAAATCAGGAGCGCCATGCCTGCAACCCGGCGGTTGATCAGGGCAAAAGCAAGCAGCAGAATTTGGGAAACGAGCAGGCTGGCGGCTGCCAGCCTATCGGATAGTAATGTGCGGGTGCCGGGCAGGTAGATAACGATCAGTTGCGGCAGGAAACCGATGAAGACCAGCCAAAGGTGCTTAAGTTCGGGCGCGCGGTAGGGTATATTTTGCCAACGCGCCCAGCCAAAGCCAGCCAGCAGCCCAGCTGCGAGAGCGAACAGAAGGATCATCTAATCCCGACACCGCCGCCTTCAAGGGGGGCGCCGGTGCCAAGGACGAGCATGGCAAGCGACACGATGACAAGAATTAACTGGATGTGCTGGCGGTTGAGGTTGCGGGCGGACATGACGAGGAGAGCGAGTTTGTTTTTCATGAGAAGATCCTTCCTTTTTGGCTTAGGTTGAATTGTTGTTTACAATATACAACCACCCAGGCTTCAAAACAGGCTTCAAAATTAAAGAAAAATCAACCTTTGAAAGGCTGATTTTTCGGTACGGAGGTCAGTTTTGGCTTTTCTGCCCTGATTCGAGGGTTTTTCAGCCAAAAAACAGCATTTGGCGAAAGTCTTTTCTGTGGAAAACTTTCAAAAATGTAAGTTAGCGAGTCAGGCGGAGGTAAAGTTCTTCGATTTCCTTTGATGGGAGGAAGCCAAGCTGGCGAAGCATGACCTCCTGGTATGTTTCGTAAGTCCGGATGATGGAAGCGCGGTCACCTATGCGATGATAAATTTGCATGGTCAGGCAGTAGGCTGCTTCATTTGCCGGCTCATGCTTCAAAACGCGCTGGCAGGTCGCAAGCGCCGGTTCTGGCAGGGCTTTTTTTAGAAAAAGTTCAGCTAGTGTGAGAAGAGCTGTGATGAATGCCTGATGCAGGTGCTCACGCTCAAGCGTCGCCCAGTCGGCATGAATGTCTTCAAGGAAAGAACCTTTTACAAGTTCAACGGCTTTTTGATAATGCTCGATCTGCTCTTCAAGATTCGCGGTAGACTTGGCGCGGGCGAGGAACGATTCAAAAGCCTCGACATCATATTCAAAGTCGAGTGCGCGATTGAACCTATAGTAAATATTTTCATAGGCGATCACTTCCTGCCCGACCGCCCTGCGCAAACGGTAGACATCATTCTTAAATCGCAATTTTATTTTCTGGGGCTCGTCAATCTCCGGCCAGAGCGTCAACCCAACCTGTTCTTTGGTGAGCGGTTTCTGACTCGTCAGAAAATAAAAGAACAGGTCACGCACAGACTGGGTCTGCCAGTCTGAATGAGTTAATGGTCTTCCACCCACAGTGACGGATACTTTCCCGAAGGCGTGTATGATCAGATGCGGATTGGGGATCTCTACAACATGTGACATGCGATGCAGCTGGCGCTTGAGCGCCGGCAATTTGGCAGCCATGCGCCCGGCGCGCGTCAGCAAGTCGCCAACCGCGCGCCCCACTTCGGCATCACGCTGCAAGCCGTTCATCCAAGTACGCGCCTGATGAGCAGCCACGAGTATGGATTCAGAAATCTGTCCGTGCCGGCCAGTAAGAGTATTTATTATTTTTCTGGCAGCCTCGTAGTAATTTGTTTGGTAATAAGCCGCTGCAAGCCAGACACGGCTGGCGTCACTTTCCATCTTGCGTCCATCCTCGGTGAAGCAATGCTCAGCCTCTTCCAATTCATCCACCGCCCGAAGCGATTCTCCTTCCATAAGAGAGAGCCTTCCCCACCCGAGGTTAAGAAGACCATTCTCATACAACGAATCGCTTGATTGAATCCTGGCGGCGGCATCTTCCAACTTTTGGCGGGCGATCATACTGTTTTTTTGAAGCAAGGCAAGGCTGGCTTGCGCCGTGGTTAGATAAAAGAGAAGGAAACGATCATTCATTCCCTGAACAATTTCCTGCGCATGTAGATAATTGCTTTGCGCCGCTAAAATGTCTTCCAACTCTGCGTACATATCTCCCAGCCCAATCGCAATGACAGCTTCCATCCGTGTATATCCGCTGCGTTGGGCACATACCATCCCTTCCTCATAAGCAAGAGATGCCTTCTCGTAATCTCCTTGAAAATGACGCAGAACACCCAGGTTATTTAATAAGTTGGCCTGCCAGGAGAGGTTCCCTTCCTTCCGCCAAATTTGAAGCGCCCTCTCATACGAAGCTCCGGCCTCTGCGTAATTTCCAAGCGCATTGTATATCATGCCGGTTTCCATCAGCAAGATCGGGATGCTGGAAGTATCGTTCAGACGGTAATAAAGATTTAGTGATTTTTCAAAAAAATCAACGGCTTGCCGCGCCTGCCCCAATCGATAGAGCGCCAACCCCTTGACCCGCAGCGCTTCAGCATAAAGGGTTTGCAAATCATCCCTGGCTTCCGTCATCTCAATCACTTCGTTGGCATCCTGCAAAGACGCGGTGAAGTCCCCGATAAAACGATAGGCAACTCCACGCCGCGCCAGTGTCATTGCCAGGCCAGGCAAATTCTTATCGGAACGAAAAATATGCTCAGCCTGATCCAACAGACTCAGCCCTTCGCGCAGGTTTCCCTTCATATAAATGATCGCACCGCGAATTGAAAGCAAGCCCGGTCGAGTCCGCAGCATGGACGGAGGCAGGTCGCCCAGCCAGGATTCCAATGTGACAATGGCGCGTTTAAGCATGGAGGTGGAAGCCCGTTCGATCATCTCCGCGAGAATTTCCCGGTCATTCAATTGCCTGTAAATATAGTAGGCTTTTTCCCACTCCTCCAAATTTTCAAAGGCCCGCCCCAAATTCATCAAAATAGGCTTGACCTCTGCCGGGTGTGCCTGCTCAAAGCGTGTCCGTAGAAAATCACGGAATAGATGATGATAGCGCATCCACCTACCGTCCGCGCCGACCGGCAGCACGAAGATATTGTTCTGGACCACTTCGCTGATCAGTCCCTGCCAATTCTGCGGTTCAACGTAAAGCGGAGCAAGCACAGCCTGACAGAGAGGCGCATCGAACTCGCCCAGCATGGATGTGCGCAAAAGGAATTCGCGCAAAGCCGGTGACTGACGATCCAGCACTTGTTGTCCGAGAAAGTCAGACAAGCCAACGCCGGTGCCTGTGGCAGGCTTTATGAATTCTGCCGATGCCCCCCCTACAGCAGAGAACTGCAGGCCAGTGATCCAGCCTTCTGTTTTTTCGATCATATTTTCGGCTTCTTCATCCGAAATTTGCAGGTTCTTGTTCTGGGCAAAAAACGCCTGGATCTCCTCAACATTAAATGCGAGGTCTGAAAACCCCAGGCCAGTGACCTGCTCGCGCGCCACCATCAAAGACAGGTCGGGCATGCTTGTCAGAATCCGTGAAGATATGATGATATGACAGTTCTCATCAACAAGTTGGATAAATCGATTTACAAATGCAAGGATGGGTTGAACGTTTTCGACCAGATGAAAATCATCGAGCACAAGAATGAAATGTTCATGGATCTGCTCGTAGGTTTCGTTTACCAATGTGACCAGCATCCTCTCCACATCCTGCTCAAACGAGGTCAGGCTGGCAAGCATGGATGCCGACTTGCTGCCAAACTCCGGAAAGCGCTCCGTGATCGATGCGATCAAATATGCGATAAAGCGCTGAGGCTCGCGGTCCATTTCGTCGAGAGCCAGCCAGCAGCAGGGCAATTCACTTTGTTGGGCAAGGTCGATCAAGAGGGAAGTTTTTCCGTAACCAGCGGGAGCGGAAATGAACACCAGTTTCTTATCAAGAGAATCGAACAACAGGTCAAGCAGGCGCTTGCGTGTGACGTATCCGGCACGGCGTCGTGGAAGAACGATCTTTGTTTTACTTACAGGAATGGATGTCATTTTTTCCTTAAAGCACGGATCCACGTAACCAAAAAAGAATTTTACAACTCAAACTCCGCGGTTCAAATTTATATTTTATCGCTTTATTCATTTTTTAAGCCTGCCGTAGACTTTATAGTTGAACATGCGTGCTATAATGTTTTTAGTCGGTTAGTCCCTTGTCATTCGTCTGATAGTCGGGCTGGCCGATTTGCCAACCAACAACCAACAGACTAGCAAACTAGAAGACCAATATGTCTTTCGCCCACTTACACGTCCACACCGAATATTCCCTGTTAGACGGCTTCTCGAATATCTCGAAGCTGGTCAAACGCGTCAAAGAGATGAACATGGAATCGGTTGCCATCACGGATCATGGCACGATGTTTGGGGTGATCGATTTTTACAAAGCGGCGAAAGCAGAGGGTGTCAAACCGATCATCGGACTCGAAGCTTACATGGCCGCGCGCACGATGAAGGATAAGGATTCAAAACTCGATCGCACTTCCTCGCACCTGCTCCTGCTTGCTGAAAATGAAACTGGCTATAAGAATCTACTCAAGATCGCATCCGCCGCGCAGATGGACGGCTTTTATTATTATCCGCGCATCGACCATGACTTCCTTGCCTCACACGCGGAAGGATTGATCTGCACCTCGGGCTGCATGTCTGCGGAAATTCCGCGCGCGCTGTTAAATGAGAACCCCGCCGAAGCCGTAAAGAAATGGGATTGGTATTACGATGTCTTCGGCAAAGACAGGTTTTTTGTCGAACTGCAGCAGCACAATATCAAAGAGATCACGGACTTAAACAAGCAGCTCCTGAATTTAGGCGCGCGCTATTCGGCCAGATTCATCGCCACCAATGACGTGCATTACATCAATCAGGAAGATGCGAAGCTGCAGGAAATTCTGCTCGCCATTCAAACGCAGACCGTGCTATCTGACCCAGACCGCATGAAGATGAGCGACGACTCATACTATCTGCGCTCGCCGCTGGAGATGAGCAAGATCTTCTCCGAAGTCCCCGACGCATTGAGCAATACACTGCTCATCGCCGAACGCTGCAATGTGGATCTGGGATTCAAAGGCTATCACCTGCCCGAGTTTGCCGTCCCTGAAGGGTACACGCCAGAATCCTATTTGCGCGCGCTGTGCCAGCAAGGGGCGCAGATAAAATTCAAAGGTGACGCAACCAGCTCAAAGGTACAGGAAAGACTCGAGTACGAATTAAGCGTCGTCCACGAAATGGGATTCGATGCCTACTTCCTGATCGTGTGGGACCTGTGCCGATTCGCCCGTGAAAATGGCATCTGGTACAACGCGCGCGGTTCGGCGGCTGGTTCGATCATCGCCTACACACTTGATATCACACGGGTTGACCCGCTTGAGCACGCCCTCATCTTTGAGCGCTTCCTGAACCCGGGACGCATCTCGATGCCCGATATTGACCTCGACTTCCGCGACGACCGCCGCTCAGAAATGCTCGAATACACCGCGCGCAAATACGGCGACGACAAGGTGGCGCAGATCATCACCTTCGGCACGATGGGATCGAAAGCCGCCCTGCGCGACGTGGCACGCGTGATGGAAATCCCATTGCCTGAAATTGACAAGGTTGCAAAACTTGTGCCATTCGTTTCAGGCCGCGCCACCACCATGAAGGACGCAATGGAAGTTGCGGAGTTCAAAAAGATTTACGATTCGCAGCCGCACATCCGCGAAGTGGTGGATATTGCCGCGCGCATGGAAGGCACTGTGCGCAATGCCGGCACGCACGCAGCCGGTGTGGTGATCTCGGACGAATCCATTCTCGAATATCTGCCGCTGCACCGCCCAACGTCCAACTCGGAAGAGACACCGATCAAATCAGTGACCCAGTTTGAAATGGGCATTCTCGATTCGCTGGGCATGTTGAAGGTGGACTTCCTCGGCCTGATCACTCTGACCGTGATGGCGCGCGCCTGCGACATGATCGAAAAACGTCACGGCATCAAGCTGGACCTGAATAATATTCCAATTGACGATCCGAAGTCTTTTGAGCTGATGGGCAACGGACATACCGCCGGCGTATTCCAGGTGGAAGGCGGCGGTATGACGCGCTGGCTTGTGCAGATGAAGCCCAAGAATCTCGATAACATCATTGCGATGGTCGCGTTGTACCGCCCGGGGCCGATGGCATTCATCCCCGATTACATCGCGCGGATGCATGGCGAAGCGGAAGTGGAATATCGCCACCCGGATATGGCTCCGATTTTCCAGGACACATATGGCATTCCTGTTTATCAGGAACAGTTGATGCGCGCCGCTGTGGAACTGGCGGGCTACACTCCATCTGAATCAGATGAGCTTCGCAAGGCGATCTCCAAGAAGAAAAAAGAAGACATTGACAAGCACCGCGCCAAGTTCGTGAAGGGCGCAGTCGAAAAAGGCATGGATCAATCCACTGCCGACGCGATCTACATGGATTGGGAAGAGTTCGCGCGTTACGGTTTCAACAAGTGTTTGCCCGGCGACGTGGAAGTATTAGACGCATCCACAGGCCGCCTTGTAAAAGTTGAAGATTTATATCGTGGGCTGGCGCATATCGAAGAAACTTTGTCGTGCGATATTCCCTCATTGAAATTAAAGAATCAACCGGTGACCAAAGTAATGGAAAACGGCATCAAATCTGTTTTCCGCCTTACCACCGCGCTGGGACGCACCATCGAAGCGACTGGCAATCATCCCTTCTATACATACAACGGCTGGCGCAAGCTCGAAGACCTGCAACCTGATGAATTCATCGCCGTTCCACGAATTATTCCAGTGGAAGGACAGAAGGAATGGCCAAATCATGAAGTAATCGCGCTCGGTCATTTACTGGCCGAGGGGAATCTGTGCCACCCTCATTCTGTCTATTATTACAATCAGGATGAAGAACAAGTTAAAGATTTCATTCAAGCCGCCGAGGCGTTTAAAAATGTCAAATGCACGACGGCCATGCACAAAGGCACTTATTCCATTTATGCCGCCCGCGTGGACAAACGCTTTGCGCCCGGCATTTTCACGTGGGCGGGGGAACTTGGCATGTTGGGGACAAATGCGCGCACAAAGGAAATCCCTGCGCCGGTCTTTGAACTGACCAACCGCCAGATCGGGCTCATGATCAGCCGCATGTGGGACGGTGATGGTCATGTTGATGTGCGCGGACGCAGTTTGTATTACGCCACTGCGTCACAACGCATGGCCCAACAACTCCAGCACTTGTTATTGCGGTTCGGCATTATCAGCCGTTTGCGGACTGTGGAATTCCCCTACAAGGAAGGCCGAATTGGATATCAGGTCTTCATCACAGGCCACGAAAACATCAACACCTTTAAGAGGCAGATCGGATGTTATTCTGTCTGTCAGAAACGCAAACAAGCGCTTGATGAACTGACTGCAGCCATTCCCCCGCTTGCAGTTGGAACAAAAGACATAGTCCCGACAGCTGTGAAGGAATATGTTCGTACAGCCAAGGATCAGTCAGGCCTGACGTGGAAGGAAATTTCAGCAAACACAGGCATTGCTCCGCGTGAATTTTCCCCCACAAATTCCGCCGGCAAGGTTGGTTTCGGAAGAACCACCCTGCAAAGATTGGGCAATTACTTTGACGACCCCGACATCAAACGCTATGCCGAAAGCGACCTTTACTGGGACCGCATTGCATTCATCGAATATGTCGGCGAGAAACAAACATACGATCTTGAGATCGCCGAAACGCACAACTTTATTGCCAATGATATTCTTGTCCACAACAGCCACGCCGCCGATTATGGCGTCATTGCGGTTCAGACCGCGTATTTAAAATCAACATACACCGCCGAATACATGACGGCGCTGCTCTCCGCCTCTGCGGGGCAGACCGAAAAGGTGGCCTTCTATGTGGCGGATGCGCGTACGATGGGCGTGCCGGTACTCGCGCCAGATGTCAACTCGTCGGGCTGGGATTTTGAAATCGAAGATATCGAAGGCAAACCATCCATCCGCTTTGGATTGGGCGCGATCAAGAACGTCAATCAAGGCGCAGTGGACGCGATCATCGCAGCGCGGCGCGAAAATAAATTCACAGACCTGAACGACTTCGCCCGCCGCGTTGACCTGCGCACCGTCGGCAAGCGCTCGCTGGAATGTCTGATCAAAGTCGGCGCGCTCGATCAATTCGGCAATCGCGCATCCATGCTTGCCGCACTCGACCGCATCATTGCCATCAGCAGCAACCACTTCCGCGCAGCCGACGCGGGGCAAATGAGTCTCTTTGGCGCGGCGACCGGCATCGTCGAAGAGATCCACCTGCCCGAAGTCAAGAACGTGGACAAGCGCGAAATGCTCAACTGGGAGCGCGAACTCATCGGCCTGTACATCACCGATCATCCGCTCAACGAATACCAGGCCACGCTCGCGCAGATCGTCAGTTATTTCTCCGGGCAGCTGCCCGAAGCCACGCACGAAGAAAAAGTGCGCGTGGCGGGGCTGGTCAATGTCGTCCGGCCATATACCACCAAGACCGGCAAAGGCATGGGCTTCGTCAGCATCGAGGATATTCAAGGCAACATCGAACTCGTGCTCTTCCCGAAAACATGGGACAAGTTCCGCGAGGTGCTTACCATCGGTCAGATCGTGATCGTCGAAGGCAAGGTGGATCTGGCAAACCTGCCGCCAAAAATTCTTGTGGATGTGATCAAGACTGAAATTAAAGTCACCTCAGCCGCGGATGAACTTCCAGAGATGCCGCCTGCGCCCTCGGACGAACCCGCGCCGCTTCATTACAAATCGACAACTGCTCCTGCCCAAAAAGCGACTCAGCCCCCAAAGCAGAATCTAGCAAAAACCACCCCCCTTGCATCCCCCCAAATTCCCCGGGAATTTGGGGGGAGTGAGGGGGGTGACATGCCGCCCCCGCCGGATAACTTTCCCGACGGCTGGGACACGCAATGGCAGCCGTCTTTTGATGATGCCGCCATTGCATCCAAGCCTGCGCCGAAATTCAAGAAGGATGAGCCGATCACCCCGCCGCTGTTGACGCGCGCGGTGTCAGCGCTGGTTGAGGCCTTGCCCCATGTCGAAGCGGCAGAGCAGACAGAAGAACGCCGCGAAGCGGTCCTTCAATCCATGTATGTGCCGCTGGTGAAAGAGAACAAGGACAAGGAACATCCGCCCCGACAGTTGACTGTGACCCTGCGCTCGACCGGCGACCATGAACGCGACAAGCGCCGCATCCGCACATTGCACGGCAACCTCACGCGCTATCACGGGCGCGATAAATTCAGTTTTCATATTTTTGAAAACAACAAAGGCTATCTGATAGATTTCCCCAATGACACCACGCGTATCTGCCCCGAGCTTTTGGATCAACTGAAAAAGGTGATCGGCGAGGAAACCTGGCGCGTGGAAGAGATCATGTTTCAGTAGGAACAGAAGCGACAGTCACCGACTCCGCGGAGTCGGTGACTGTCGCTTTTAATTTTTTGAAATACACTTCCAAATGCTATAAGTTTAAGGAGCCAACCCATGAAACTCGAAACCATCACCCGCACACCCAAGACTCAATCACACAAGACTCCCCTGCTCTTCATCCACGGGATGTGGCACGGCGCGTGGTGCTGGGACGAGTTCTTCCTGCCATACTTTGCGGAGCAGGGCTACACCGCCACGGCAGTAAGCCTGCGCGGACATGCCGGCAGTGAGGGGAAGATTCGCGGAAACACGATTGCAAATTATGTCAGCGACGTGGAGCAGATTGCGAAAACGTTCGACACGCCGCCGGTGCTGATCGGCCATTCGATGGGAGGATTCCTGACACAGAAATATCTTGAAACGCACACTGCGCCCGCCGCTGTTTTGATGGCGTCCAACCCGTATTTTGGGCTATGGCCGACCTTGTTCCGATTGACAATGCAGCGCCCGTTGGTGTTGTTGAAGGTAATGGGACAGTTGCGTTTGTATCCTGTCGTGGAAACACCCGAAGCCGCGCGTTGGTCCATGTTTTCGAAGGATATGCCCGAGGAACAGGTGGTGAAATATCATGCAAAACTGAACGATGAATCATTCCGCATGTTCATTGACCTGCTGGGATTAAATCTCGCGCACCCGAAGAAAGTGAAGACGCCGCTGCTGATCCTCGGCGCGGAACACGACAACGCCATTTCAGCGGATCAAGTCCACGCAACGGCGCGGGCGTACGGAGTCAACGCGGAGATCTTCCCGAACATGGCACACGACATGATGCTGGAAGCAAATTGGGAATCAGTCGCTGATCGCATCTTGAGTTGGTTAAAGGAAAAAGGAATCTAAATGAAAAAAATATTTATCGGTTTTGCCGCACTGTTATTCCTTGCGCAGGCTTGCGCGTCTCCCACGCCCGAGCCTATCCCCACCGTTTTACCAGTGCCAACCATCAGCGTAACCGAAGCCCCGGTCACGGAACCAGTTCCCGGCCTCGAAGGACTCGGTGGGGAGCCATGTCCAGAAAGTGACTTCACCTGCGTCACGCTCACCGTCCCGCTCAATCATTTTGACTCCAGCGACCCGCGCACGACGGATGTTGTTTTTGCGATCCTGCCGGCGACGGGCGAACGCAAAGGCATGTTTGTGACAGCCACTGGCGGACCCGGCTCGGCAGGCCTTGCCAGCGCGGATGATTACACGGCGGCATTTGACGCCTCGATCCCCGAGCATTTTGACATTGTCTTTTTCGACCAGCGCGGCGTGGGGCAATCCGGCGGATTGCAGTGCGCGGACGCGGCGGCCGCTTTTTATCGTAGAGATTGGAGCGCAAGCACGCCCGAAGAGGAAGCCGCGATGCTGGACTCGGCGCGCACATTTTCAAGTGAGTGTGTGGCTGAAATGGGCAGCCCTGAAATACTGCCCTACCTCGGCACCGACCAGAGCGTGGAAGATTTGGAATCTTTCAGGCAGGCGATGGGCGATGAAAAGCTCTGGCTGTACGGCGAAAGTTACGGCACGCAATATGCCCAGACCTACGCGGCGGCGCATCCTGACCATGTGGCAGGATTGATCTTGGATGGCACAGTAGATTTGACTCTTTCAAGTCAGGAATATTATGTCGGGCAGACGAATGCCTTCAGCGACGTTTTACAGCTCACGCTCGAAGCCTGCAATGCGGATGACTTCTGCGCCGAGTCGATGGGCGGCGGTGACGCGGTCGCGGCGTACGATAAGCTGGCCGCGCTCCTCAAGCAAGGTCCACAGCCTTTTGATTTCCCACTGCCCTCGGGCGGAACCGCCCGCCGCGCGTTCAACTTCTCTGATCTTGAATATACCGCAATAAGCTACCTGTATTCAGAATCATCGCGAATGCTTTTTCTGCGCGCGCTGGCAGCCTACTCGCGCAGCAAAGACCTTGTCCCCCTGGCACGCACGCTGTACGACTCGCTGGCGCTCGACCCTGAAACTCTGGACGCAATCCCCGACCCGAGTTATTCAGACGCCATCTACTACAGCGTGGAATGTCAGGACTATGGTTTCTTCAGCGGCACACCCGAAGAACGCGCCGAAGCCTGGCTGCGCGCCGGCGATGAAATTGACGCAGCCGTCCCGTATTTCTCATCGATCTTTTATGGCGACCTGCCGTGCGCCTTCTGGCCGGACGCCCGCGCCGATAATACTCGTCCCGCACCGTTAACCGCCGAAGGAATCCCCACGCTTGTGCTCGGCGCAATCGCCGACCCCGCCACGCCGGTCTCGAACGGGCAGGATGTATTCAGCCGCCTCGCCGACGGCTATCTCGTCACGCAGGACGGCGGTCCGCATATCATCTATGGGCGCGGCGTTGCGTGCATTGACGATCTCGTTACGAATTTTTTGGTGAACGATGAAATGCCTGCAAGCCGTGAGACCACCTGCGAAGGCTCGGTGACGAATGATTTCGTTCCACTCGCACCGCTCGAAGCGGCACACTTCGCCGATCTGCTCGACGCATTTGTTTCTGTGGACAACGAAATTTATTATCTCCCCGAATATTATTATTGGGATTTGGAAACGCCCACATCAGTCGGATGCCCCTTCGGCGGCGAATTATCATTTGAAGCGACGGACAGCGGCGATTCAATTCAACTCGATGCCTGCTCCTTCACGAAAGGCTTTTCTCTCACCGGCAGCGGATCCACCAACTACGACGAAGGCACGTTCAGCCTCGAAGTAAATGTCAGCGGGCTGAAAGACGGCTCGCTGACCTACACCCGCGACAGCGAAGGCGCGCTGCACGTCACCGGCACATACGGCGGCGAGGCTGTTGATCTTTCGGAGTAAATTTCTTACGACATTGCGAGGGCGTTAGCCCAAAGCAATCTCCTCCGAGTGTTGGGGATTGCTTCGTCGTCGCTTCGCGGCTCCTCGCAATGACATCAGGTTACGACCACCTGACCGCAGTACACCGTTCGCAATCCTGTCTTTGGCAGAGCAATGCGAACGGATTTTCTTTAATTTGCTCCCCCACCACTTTGATCAAACTTTTGAGATGAATCGCCTGCACGAGCGCATTCCCAATTTCCACGCGGCGCGTGTATTTCTCCAAGGCTGGCGTAATGGCATTGAAACCGTCCGAGTCGCCGGGGAAGCCGGGACATTCCACCACTTTGTCCGGGGTCAGCGCCCAGCGGATGAATTGCATCCGTCCCGCAAGTTTCTCGGCGTAATGAATACTCGTGTTGACGGTGTGATCCACTCCCAGCAGCAGCACCCAGCCGTCCTGTTCCGCCAGCGACCCGATCGGCGCCAGCGGATCATAAATCCTCTGGCTGTTGAGGATCGCATCCGCGTGGATGCCTGCAAAAGATTGAATGGGATGCGAGGAGCGTTTCGCTTTCGGATGTTTGCGAAGTGTCTCCGCCAGCATGCCCATCATTTTGTCCGCGGGCATATCGGGGTGAAATGCTTCGGCCATTTTGTTCAGGTCCGTTTCGCTGCCGTAGATCATTCCATTTTTGGGCGGTCCAGTTTGCGGGTTGAGCATGGATTTGTAGGTAAAAGTTGGCATGATGATTCCTCGCACAGAATCCTGCAACGCGCTGAGCATCGTCTCTGCGCCGCCCTCGATGTGTCCGAATGCTTTCAGCGAGGCATGCGCGATGACAAGTTGCTTCGATAACTGAAGTTTTTCGAGCCCGGATTTAATTTCAGAAATAGAGGTCATGGGTTTGTCGAATGGTCGGATGGTCGAATAGTCAGGTAGTCTGCTGGCCGCATTTGACAAACGACTAACTGACCAGCTGACTAAGTGACTACATAACTACCTCCCCTTCCAATTCGGCTTGCGTTTTTCGATGAAGGCTTTCATGCCTTCCTTTTGATCTTCCGTGGAAAACAGCGGATAGAAATTCCGCTTCTCGGCTTTCAGACCTTCTGTGAGCGTGGTCTCGAACGCGGCATTGACCGCATCCTTCGCCATGCGGACGGCTAGCGGCGCGCGCGCTGCGATCTCTTCCGCGAAGGCCACGGCCGCATCGAGATATCCATCCACAGGCACAACGCGATTTGCCAACCCGAATTGCAGCGCCTCGGCGGCGGTCAGCGTGCGGTTGTTGATGACCATTTCCATGGCGAGGTTTTTTCCGAGCAGGCGCGCGAGGCGCTGAGTCCCGCCTGCGCCGGGGATCACGCCGATGGTGATTTCAGGCTGGCCGAACTTCGCTGATTCAGAGGCGATGATCATGTCACATGAAATGGCAAATTCACAGCCGCCGCCCAGCGCCCAGCCTGAAACAGCCGCGATCACAACTTTCTTGATGCCGCGGATGCGGTCCCATTTTTCCACGCGGCCCTGACCGATCATTTCAAATGGAGAAGCATAGGCCATTTCTTTTATGTCCGCGCCGGCGGCGAAAGCTTTTTCGTTGCCGGTCACAATCATCGCGCCGATATTTTCATCCGCATCAAAGGCTTCGAGCGCGTCGAATAGCTCGGTCAACATGGTGGAATTGAAAGCGTTCATTGCCTGTGGACGATTGAGCGTGACAATGCCCACGCGCCGGCGAATTTCTGTCAGGATGGTTGTGTAGGTCATGCAAGACTCCTTTTTGTACTTTTTTTCTCTACCGTACAAAACCCAGGCGGGACGCAGATAAACGCTGATTTCGCTGATAAAAAAGAATTAAATCTGCGTTTTCTGCGCGCGAAGCGATCAGCGTCCTGATTCTAAAATGAACGGCAGAGATTTTTTCGATTCTACACGAGAAATGGAATTATGCTACCATTGCCATCATCATTATCATGAGGAGAAAAAACATAACATGGACATTCTATTAATTGCTCACTCCCACCTGCGCTGGCTGGTCGTCATCGCGGCGGTGATTGCCATCCTCAAATTTGCGCTGGGCTGGCTGCGCGGCGGCGCCTTCAAGGGCATGGATCGCGGCCTCTCTGCCGCTTTCAGCGGACTGGTGGATTTGCAAGCCGCGCTTGGGCTTATCTACCTGATTTGGGACGGCGTGGCAAAGACAGGCTTCCCCATGTTCCGCATCGAACATGCCGTGACGATGATCTTTGCCGCATTCGTCGGTCACCTTCCTGCACGCTGGAAAAATGCCGATGACAAGACCCGCTTCCGCAATTCGCTGATCATTGTGACTGATGTGCTGATCATCATCTTTGTCGGGGTGGCGAGACTGCCGGACGGCTGGAGCAGGTAACAGTTAAAGTCCAGACCGTGTTGAAGCGCCGATAAAACCAGCGGAGCAATGACTCAAATCACACACAACTCAAAATCCTTCTCACATTATATTAATTCATGATAAACTACCTTACCGTTCAGGCTGGACGCTGACTTAATTGGAGAAGAGATGGAAAACAAGTTATATGTAGGCAACCTGCCCTACGCCGCCAGCGAAGAGGATATCAAGGCCCACTTCAGCAAGGCTGGCACTGTCACTTCCGTTGCGCTCATCGTAGATCGCGCAACCAACCGCGCAAAAGGCTTCGGCTTTGTGGAAATGTCTTCAGCCGAAGAAGCCCAGAAGGCCATCAACATGTTCAATGGACAGGATTTTATGGGGCGGGCCATTACCGTCAACGTTGCCCGTCCACGCGAAGACAAACCCCGCAATTTCGGCGATAGGAATCGTGATCGCAATGGCGGCGGTGGACGGAACCGCTACTAGAAAAAATCCCAGCCCTGAACTTGAATGAAAATTAACAGCCCCGCTGATGCGGGGCTGTTATTGTTTTAATCATTCCGGCTGTGCTGGCTAATGCCCAAGCAAGCTCAGCGCCGCAACTATGGCCGGGTCATTTTCGAAGGTGAATGTGTCCCAATCGGCGTGGGCTTCCACATCTGTGACGATGCCGGTCTCTTCCCAATTGGCATGGGATACGGCAGGGTTGAATGTTTCAGCGGCGATCCAAATTCTCGAACCATCATCGAAATCATAACCATGCAGTGTTTCCACATTTCCCAAACTGGTCTGGCCGACAATTTTTGCGCGCCCGGAATCCTTGAGGATGCCCGAAAATATTTCGCCGAAGCTGGCAGTATCTTCGCTGACGAGCACGATCAAAGGCACATCCTGCGAGTTGTGGATCGAATTCGGGTTGATCACAAATGGGCGCGCATCTTCGCGGCTGACAAATTCGCCGAGCGTGCCTGCGGTAAAGAATTCCATGATCGGCTCAACCACGTCACTGCTGCCTCCGCCGTTCATGCGGTTGTCGAGGATCAATCCATCCAGCGGACCGAAACTATTTAACGCGTCCTCAATTTGCTGCGGAAGGGTGCGGTCAAAAAAAGAGGGGATGAAAATGTAACCGACACGCGAACCATCCGTCGTTGGGACAAGACGCGCATCGATCAATGAGGGGCCTTGAATGCGTTCGCGGACAAGCATCACATCCCGCGGCTCCTGCCCCGGTGATTTGACAGTCAGCACTGTGGACGAGCATTCCGGTCCGCGCGCCAGGTGGCTGTAGACTTCTCCATTTTCAATGATGGGTTTTCCGTCGATTGCAAGGATGGCATCGTGCGTTTTCAGGCCGCCATGTTCAGCAGGCGAATTTGGAAAAACGGAGATCAGCGTGACCTGTTCCTTGTCCATTTGGGGCAGGAGAAAAACGCCCACGCCGACAAACTCGTTATTGCCCGACAACTCTGCTTCATCGCCAGCCACATCCACCGGCGACAAAAAGGAGGAATGTTCATCGCCAAGTTCCGTGATCATTTCAGACATCGTGAAGTAAAACTCTTCCGTGGTCAGCCCCGCGCTGATCTCTGCCTGATATTTTGAAACGACCGCAGGCCAGTCAATTCCATTGAAGTCCGGATAGACATAAACGCGTTCGATCACGTCCACGGTTTGGTCAAAGACTTGCTGTTGAAGCGCCCGGGAGATCTCAGGATTCCCTTCGGTCTGAGGCGTGGGTTGAGCCAGCGCCGTGGCCGGGGATATCGTCGCGAGCGGGACATTCTCACAAATAGGCGGGACATACGCCGGAGATAACGGCTCGGGCGTGACCGTCGGGGTGGTGGTTAGCGTTACAGTCGGCGGGGGTGTCGCTGTTGGCGGGATCACCAGGCTGGTCACATAATTGCAAGCCAGCATGGATGCGATCAGGAAAGCATAGGTTATCCATTTAAGTTTCATGACACATTACCTCTCAAGTGAAGAAGGGGACACTATACGATAAACCCAAACCTCCGAGGCTTTGAAGACCTCGGAGGTTTTTGGCGCAAATCTATTTCTTCTTTTTCTTCACAGCTTTTTTTGCTGCAACTTTCTTCGCGGGTTTCGCTGCTTTTTCTTTCTTCTTTCCTTCTTTCTTTTCTTCCTTCACCACTTTGACAAATCTTTCCACAGTCCAGGCCACAATTACAGAAGTAACAGCCTCGCCCGGCTTCACTTCCACAATGGCATCGCCCTTGGTTGCGGCGCGTTTGCGGATTCCAGCCGCATCCAGCCGCGCGGACTTGGGCGCGCCCTTGCTGGTGTGGATGGTGGCAATGTGATTCGGTTTGCCCGAAGCCACACCCGCGATCGTGACCTTCTTTTGCAGCGGCCATGCGACCACTCCCTTGCCGTACCGTCCCTGCGTTGGGAACTCCTTTTCGGCGACGCGCTTGGCCTTGCCGTCAGATGTCATCAGCAGGATTTCACCTTCGGCGGGCAGGATTTCCGCGCCAACCAATTCATCTTTGTCGTCCAGTTTGATTCCGTTCACACCCGCAGCGACGAGTCCCATCGGGCGCACGTCATCTTCCTTGAAGCGGATCGCCATACCCTGTGAGGTGACCAGCAGAATATCCTTTTTCGCCCCGTCAGTTAACCCCACCCAGCCGAGCCTGTCGCCTTCGTTGACTCGCGCCAGCGCAAACGTCTGCGCCGAGGGGCCGGGCAATTCGGTGACGAGACTCTTCTTGACCAGGCCAAAGCGCGAGACCGTGATGACACAAGTCTCGGGCGCGAATTCAGAGCGTTTGGCAGGCAGGGAAAATAAAGCTGCCAGTGTATCTTCTTCGGTCAGCGGCGACGCTTTGAAATATGGAACACCGTCAGATAAATGTCCGTTCGCGCCGATCTCTGGCAGGGTGTGCAATGCGATTGCAGCCGCCTTGCCATTTTCCGCAACCAGATAAAGCGTGTCAGTTGATGAGGCTCTGACGAGGAAATGCGGCGCTTCATTCCCCGATGGGCGCGGCGCTTTGTCTTCATGTGTGCGGGCGATGATGCCATCTGCGGTGACACCGATCCAGACAGTCTGCTCGGTGATCAAGTCAGTGGCGACCAATGACCTGACGCCTTTGCCGCTCTTCTTGAGGTTCACAATTTGAGTGCGGCGTCTGTCACCATAAGCGGCTTTCACGCGCAGCAATTCATCCGATACCACGCCGCGCATCAACTTCGGAGATTTCAACAGCGTGGTTAAATCTTTGATAATCCCAGCGACTTCTTTATATTCAGTTTCGATCTTCTTGCGTTCGAGCGCAGCCAGACGGCGCAATTGCATGTCGAGGATCGCGTTGGCCTGCAACTCGGTCAGCTTGTAACGCTTCATCAGTTTTTGCCGGGCAGTCTCAACGTCCGGCGCTGACCGAATGATGTTAATGATCTCATCCAAATTCTTTAATGCGATCAAATATCCTTCGAGGATATGCGCGCGGGCTTTGGCTTTTTCCAGATCAAATTCAGCGCGGCGTTTGATGATCGTTAAGCGATGTTCAACATAAACGCGCAATGCCTGCTTCAAAGTTAATGTGCGCGGCTCGCCATCGACCAATGCCAGCAAGTTGATACCGAATGTAGTTTGCATGGGTGTGCGTTTATAGAGTTCGCGCAGCACAGATTCAGGTTCGGCATTCTTTGTCATCTCAAGCACGATGCGCATACCTTGACGATCTGACTCATCGCGCAAGTCGGACAGCCCTTCGAGATGCCCATCGCGCGCAAGCTCGGCAATGCGCTCGATCAAACTGGACTTGTTGACCTGATACGGTAATTCTGTGACAATGATTCGGCTTTTGCCTCTTTCCATCTCCTCGATGTGCGCCTTGGCCTGCACAGTGACTCGTCCGCGCCCCGAACCATACGCAGACTCAATATCCTCTTCGCCTTTTTCCTGAATGATAATTCCGCCCGTCGGAAAATCAGGTCCCTGCACAAACTCCATCAATTGCTCAACATCGATATCGTCGAGCTTGTCCCACTTCTCGATCATGTACACCAGCGCGTCCACGATCTCGCCAAGGTTATGCGGCGGGATGGACGTTGCCATACCGACGGCGATACCTGTTGCGCCGTTCACCAGTAAATTCGGGATCGCAGAGGGAAGAACGCCCGGCTCTTCGAGTGTGTCATCAAAGTTCGGAACAAAGTCAACTGTTTCTTTGTTGAGATCAAATAATATATCAAGCGCGGCAGAAGTAAGCCTTGCCTCGGTATAACGCATCGCGGCTGGCGGGTCGCCGTCTACGGAACCGAAATTTCCCTGACCATCCACGAGCAACGTCCGCATGGAGAAATCCTGCGCCATGCGCGCCATCGCTTCGTAGACCGCCGAGTCGCCATGCGGGTGATATTTACCGAGTACTTCACCGACGATACGAGCGGACTTCTTATAAGCCGTATCCGCGCGGATGCCCATGTCGTACATCGAGTAAAGGATGCGCCTCTGCACTGGCTTAAGTCCGTCACGCGCATCAGGCAGCGCGCGCGAGACAATGACGCTCATCGCATAATCGAGATAGGATTGCTGCATTTCACTGTCAATGTCTATTTTTCTAACGATACCGAGTTCCATAGTTGCTCCCAAAGAATTCACCACAGAGAACACGGAGTTCACGGAGAAAACAAAAAAGATTCTTTGTGTTCTCTGTGTGCTCCGTGGTGAAAAGTTGTTCTATTTTTGGGCTTATCTTACGGGGAAAGAGAAAAGGCGTCAAGTGCGGCGACTCTCTCACCTTTCAGGCGCTGGATTTGAATATTTAAAGGCAGTAAAATCACCCAAAAACATAGAGGTGACTTATGAAGCTTAATACTGTAAAGGAAGTCTGGGTCGCTCGTCTTATCGCATGGGTAGTGATCACCGCTCTTTCATGCGGGATCATCTTTGCGACAACATTTATGATTGGGCCGTCGCTGTTTGCCATCCCCAATTTGAACGACAGAATCGCAATGGCAGTATTCTGCCCCGGCGCTGAGTCATCGTCCACTCAGGAAGGCGCATCCACACCGACCACGAGCGACCCCAATGGCACACGTGGACATACCGTGGAGATCACCTGTTATTTCGCGGATGGCAGCACGAAGATCATCCGCAATGAACAATTCGCGCTGGCATCCATCGGCGGCATGTTTGGCATTGGAGGGCTGATCGGAATTTTTATTTCTGCCCTGCTTTTCCTTTTACCGTTTTTTCTAATTCGAAAGAAATAGGAAAAACAACTCACTCGTCTTTGATGGTGTTATTTGTTTTTTTTCACCACAGGGATCACAGAGTCCACAAAGAAAAACCTCTTCCCGCAGGGACTGCGCCAAATTTTTCTGTGATCTCCGTGCGCTCAGTGGTGATGCAGGTCTTGCCCCACATAATCCCAAAGAACCGGGATAATAAGGGTGTAAAAAGATGGACAGGCTTTAGGCCTGTCCATCTTTTGTTTACGGCTTGAAGTTGAAACTTTTCGTGACGCACAATCCCTTTTGCCCGATGTCTGAACATAAAGTGATCGTCACACGGGTATTATGTCCCGCTGGGTTATAGGTGAATGCAGGCGCGCTGAGTATGAAGGTTTCGCCGACGCCAAGAACATCTTTTGTGGTGGTCTTCAGGCATCCGTCAACGTCCTTAAACCCGTCTGCAAGATTCTCAACCACCACATCCGTGACTTTATCTTTCAACGTAATTTTGACCGACTTGAACGGAGTCGAGCCGGTATTCTTCACCTGCACCTCCCCCCACCAGGTGGATGCGCAGGTATCCATCCCCGCATATTCAGCCTTGAAATCCGGTGACAGCGTCGGCGTGATGGTTGGCAGAGGAGTCAGGGTGGCGGTTGGAGTGGGTGGCGGCGTGAAAACCGGTAAAAGCATGTACGGCCCCAGCACAGTCGCGTACTCGCCCCACACCCAGCAAAAGTCCGAGGGGATATCCGGGTTGCGGATGTACCAGTAATTGCCCAACGAGTTGCGGGCGTACGCTCTGGCGGTCTCACCGACCAGTAAAGCGCCGACCATCGGGTAAACCTTGCCCGGACCGGTGCGGCAGTTGGTCGCCACAGATACGGTTATCAGGGTGAACTCCGTCGTGGGCGAAAAAAACGGGGTTGGCGTGAACGTCAGGGTAACCGTAATGGTTCCTTGAGGCGTGATTGTTTCCGTCAGCGTGCTGGTGGGGGATGGCGTATCGGTTGGAGGTTCAGGCGTGAAGGACGGCGACATCGTCGGGGATGCCTCCAGCGTGGGTTCCAATGTAGGCGAGAATAATATCTGCGGCGCATTTTGCGTCAGCCCGGCAATCACGGTCTGAGCGGCTGATGTGCTGATGGCGCTTTCGTCCGGTATGGAAATGGCTGGCACGGCGCAGGCGAGGCTGGCGACCAGCAATGCCGCCAGCGGCAAATAAACCCGATTAATATGTGACATGATTTTTTCCCTTCATCAAATTGCGAGACTTTCGCTGTTATCCAATTTTGGACAAGGTTGTTTAATAAGACGGAAACAGCCTGTTACTTGTTCCAGATCAACCAGCCTTTGGTCAGCCATTTTTTGTGCGTATCTATTTTATACCCCTTTGCCGCGAGATTCTCTGCCGCAGCCACAAACCATTGTTTTGTTCCAAACACCTTTGCCGGGGACGTTTCAGCGGCGGAGCGCTTCCAGGCTTCGATAAAATCATAAATTGGCTCGCCCTGAATTACATGATGAATATGATTTTTGGGCAGTACCGCCTGAAAATCCGTGATGTCAAACCCGGTGCGAAAGTTGGTACTGAAGACCAGCGCCTCAAAAATCCAGCCGTTCTCTTTTTTTCGGGCCAGGTTCGCCACCCAAAGACTGCCAAACGGATTCGATGTGCCTTCGATCATCAATCCGCCGGGCAGGACGTATTGCGCGATTTGTTCGTATGCGGGAGCAAAATCTTTTTCTTCATATTGACGCAGGACATTAAAAGCGCGGATCAACCTGACCGATTCAGCTGGTTGCAAAGGCAAGTTGAATCCGCCCAGCCGAAAGTGGGTGATCCCGTCAGCATGAGGTAACGCCGCGTCCACACGATCCTTGTCAATTTCCACGCCGAGAATCGGGAGGTTTGGATTCACAAGCCTGAAACGCGCGGCGCTTTCGAGCGTGGTGCGCGCGTCAAAGCCATAGCCAAGATCAACAAATAAAGAACGCTGAAACAGCCCGTCGGTACGGGTCAGAAGCGATGGCTCATAGAGCAGGATAAAGTTATCGACACGGCGAAGCCGGTTGGTGGCAGTCTTCCCGCGGGTGGGCAATCCGATCGGCTTCTTTGAAACGATGTTACGCGCAGGCATTTGACAGCGATCTCGCGGCGGCGGTCTTGAGTTATGGTTTGAATTCGATATTTTTCACGCTGCACTGTCCGCCGAGGCTGTCATCAGTGCAAAGCGTGATGGTGGCTTTGACGACATGCCCGGTGGGGTCTGCAACAAAAGCCGGGGAGCTGACAGTGAAGACTTCGCCGGGGTCAAATTTGGAAATGTTGCTGGTCGAGAGGCAGCCGTCGTTATTGGTGAATTCTTCGCTCGAACTGTTGAGGGTGACGCCGGTGACCGTGTCTTTGACTGAAATGGAGATGGATTTAAAGGCGGTGGTGCCGATATTTTTCATGTTGATCTCCACCCACCATCCAACACACGAATCCAATCCTGCATAACTGATCTCATAACTTGGCGCAGAAGTGGGCGAAGGCGGCGGGGTGAACATGGCTACGCTGCCGAGGTTCCCGCCTGTTGCGTAAAATCCCCACATCCAGCAGAATACAGTCTGGTTGTTTGGGCTGCGCACGTACCAGTATTCGCCGCTAGAATTCTTGCCCAAGACTTCAATGGTTTGCCCCGGATTAAAAGTATCTATCAGGTCATAGCTTTTGCCGGGGCCGGTGCGGCAGTTGGTAGCCACTGAAACGGTGATGTATGAAAAGGATGGGGTTGATGTCACTGCGGGGGGCAGCGTGGCGGCAGGCGTCGATGTTAATGTCGGCGCGAGCGTGAGTGTGGCTGGCACGGTCATAACAGGCATGTCCGTGGCTGGATTTTGAGCGGCTGCCGCAGTGACTGTCAGCTGCGCGGCTGCGAGCGGGTCAATCTGCGCCGGCAGTTCCGTCCCCGCGCTGGGAAGGTTGCAGGCTTGCATGAGCATCACGCCGATGACGATCATCAGAAAAGATTTATGTTTTAACATGGTTCCTCTTATGGGTTGAGGCAGAGTCAGATGTTTTTGATTATAAAATAAAAGAGCGACCTTTGAAGGGTCGCTCTTTGTTATTGTGTTTTAGTTGCTTCCAATATCCGGCAGGTTGGACCATTGAGTGGCGTTGTGGGCTGCTTCAGTATCTGCAAAACGCCCGTGGATGAAGCCTGTCCCGGCCGGGATGAGCTTGCCGATGATCACATTTTCCTTCAGGCCAAAGAGCGGGTCGGTGGTGGAACCGATGGCTGCGCTTGCCAGCACTTTGATGGTGTGCTGGAACGAAGAAGCGGAGAGGAACGAGTCGGTGCTGAGCGAGGCTTTCGTCACACCGAGCAGAACTTCCTGGAAGCGCGCCGCAGTCTTGCCATCGGCAAGCAATGCTTCGTTGATCTTGCGGATCTCGAGGCGGTCGACTGCATCACCGGGCAGGTACTTGGTGTCGCCGGGGCGTGTGACCTGCACCTTGCTCAACATCTTGCGGATGATGACCTCGAAATGTTTATCGTGGATGTTCTGACCTTGCGAGCGATAGACTTTCTGCACCTCGGTCATGAGATACATCTGGCAGGCGTCGCGTCCCTGGATCTTGAGAATGCGGTGCGGGTTGCGCGAGCCTTCGGTCAACGGCTGGCCGGCTTCAATATGGTCGCCGTCCCTGACAAGCAGGCGTGAGGTGTTTGGAATTTCCTCAATGGCTTCTTCACGCTGTTCGTATGAGACGATGATCTTACGGTCTTTCTTTTCCACGGCAACGCGCCCGGCGTGCTGCGCTGTGATGGTGGCCTTCTCCTTGGTGGCAAGGATGTCGCCAGCCTGCACCACAGCCTCGTCCTTTACGGCAAACTTCCATTCTTCAGGAAGGGCGTATTCATCATGGATCATTTCCGCGTGCTCAATATGCGCCTCACGCACATCGGTGTATTTCTCAGATTGTACGATGCGCACCACGCCGCTGATTTCGGCCACCTTCGCTTCGCCCTTCGGCATTTTGCGGGCTTCAAACAATTCTTCCACGCGCGGCAAACCTGTTGTGATGTCTGCTGCGCCCTGTGAAGCCACACCGCCGGTATGGAAGGTGCGGAGGGTTAATTGTGTGCCAGGTTCGCCGATGGACTGAGCCGCCACGATACCCACCGCAGCGCCAAGTTCAACGGTCTCGCCGCGCCCAAGGTCAATGCCATAGCATTTGGAACAAATGCCATGTGACAGTTCACAGGTCATGGGTGAACGGACCTTTACTTTCGTCACACCGGCGTTGGTGATCTTGCGCGCCAGGTCGTGCGTGAATACATCGTTGTAGTCTGCCAGCACTTCGCCGGTCTTTGGATCAAGCACTCTTTCGGCGGCAAGGCGGCTGTAAATACGGCTCGTCAAAGACTGGCCGGCAACATCGTCCGATTTATCGATCAGCAAACCTTCGTGCGTACCGCAGTCATATTCATTGATGATGATGTCCTGGGCAATGTCCACGAGACGGCGTGTGAGGTAACCCGCATCAGCCGTACGGAGGGCTGTATCGGCGAGACCTTTACGAGCGCCGTGCGTTGAGATGAAGTATTCCTGCGCTGTGAGTCCTTCGCGGAAGTTGGAGCGGATCGGCATTGGAATGATGCGTCCCGAAGGATCAGCCATCAAACCGCGCATACCCGCCAACTGCGAGATGGTCGAGAAACCGCCTTTTGTCGCGCCGGATGTTGCCATCGTGGAAAGATTCCCATCCGGGTCCATGTGCTTTCTGACCGCGACGCCGACCTTTTCAGTAGTCTCCTGCCAGATCTGGATCTCGCGCTCGTTCTTTTCCTGCTCGGTCAGCAGACCGCGGCGGAAGTCACGCTGAACCACCTCGACGGATTTCAGCGCATCATCAATGATGGGCTTGCGTTCCGGCGGAATGGAAATATCAGCAACCGCCAGCGTGGTGCCGGAGATCGTTGCAAATGTAAAGCCGATATGTTTGATGGCATCAGCCACATCGGTCGTGACTTCCTGGCCGCAAAGCTCATACACTTCGGCGATCAAATCTTTCACGCCGCCTTTGTCGAGTTTGTCGTTGACGAACTGCACCTGTTCGGGCAAAACGCGGTTGAACAACACACGCCCCACGGTCGTATCGAGGACGCGGGTTTCAGCTTCGGGCAGGCGATCTCCCTTGTCGTCGTACCAGGTCTTCGCGCGGAACTTGATCTCGCTATGAACTTCTACCTGCCCCAAAGCGTAGGCGAGTTCCACTTCATCCATATCACCAAAGGCGCGGCCATCGCCTTTATGCACGGCCTTTTTCTCCATGGTCAGGTAATACACACCAAGCACCATGTCTTTGGATGGGGAAATGATCGGCTCGCCATCGGCGGGTTTGAGCAGATTCTTGGAGGCAAGCATCAACTCGCGCGCCTCACCAACAGCTTTTTGCGAAAGCGGAACATGCACCGCCATCTGGTCGCCGTCGAAGTCCGCGTTGAAGGCGGTCGTGACGAGCGGATGTAATTGAATGGCGGAGCCTTCGATCAGGATCGGCTCGAACGCCTGAATGCCGAGGCGGTGCAGAGTGGGCGCGCGATTCAACATGACGGGACGGTCGCCGATCACGCCTTCGAGCGCTTCCCAGACCTCGGGACGGTTGCGCTCGATCAAGCGGCGCGCACCTTTAACATTCGCCGCGTAATTGTTTTGCACGAGGCGGGCAATTACAAACGGACGATAGAGTTCAAGCGCCATGCTCTTGGGCAAACCGCATTGATTCAATTTCAACTGCGGGCCAACCACGATCACAGAACGACCGGAGTAATCCACGCGTTTGCCGAGCAGGTTACGGCGGAAGCGACCCTTCTTGCCTTTCAGCATATCGCTCAAGGATTTCAGTTCGCGGCGTCCGCGGCGTGACAATGCCTTACCGCGCTGGCTGTTGTCGATGAGGCTGTCAACAGCCTCCTGCAACATGCGCTTCTCATTGCGGATGATGACATCCGGTGCGCCGAGTTCGAGCAGTCTTTTCAAACGGTTGTTGCGGTTGATCACGCGGCGATAAAGATCATTAAGATCGGATGTCGCAAAACGTCCGCCGTCCAACTGCACCATCGGGCGCAGGTCGGGAGGAATGACGGGCAGCACGGTCAGGATCATCCAAGCCGGGCTGTTGCCGGAGCGGCGGAAAGCTTCCACCACCTTCAAACGGGTTGTGGATTTCTTGCGCTTCTGCTTGCTTTTGGTGGTGCGGACTTCGTGCCAGAGTTCTTCTGAAAGTTTATCGAGATCAAGACGTTCGAGAATGTCGAAGAAAGCCTCGGCGCCCATGTCGGCGCGGAAGACCTGCCCCCAACGCTGCTTGAGTTCACGATAGCGAATTTCGCTGAGGAATGTAAAGGGGCGAAGTTCCAACAATTCATCGCGCAGGCGCGAGGAGTTGTTCGATGACGCGGAGGTTTCATTTTCCAATTCGCCGCGCAAGGCTTCCATTTCCTGATCTGCCTGGGCTTTGATCGTGGCAGACTGGGTCTTTATTTCCTCAATCTCGCGGTTCTTCTTGTCATTCGACTCGCTCTCAAGAGTTTCCAGTTTCTTCGCAACGCTCTTTTGAACATGCGTGATGTGTTTGCTGTTGACCTTGTCGCCGGCATCAAGAATCTTCTCGCCGGTTAATTCAAAGATGATGGTCTTGTGGGCAGCCTCACCCATTTGATCTTGAAGCTGCTTCTCAAGTCTCTGGCCTTCTTTGGTGATGGGCTCCATCTGCTCGGCAATTTGCTCGTCGTAGCTCTGCTGGAGCGCAGCCTGTTTTTGTTTAAGGTCGGAAATCTTATGGTCGCGCTTCTGCTTGATATCTGCGATCTTGGCGTTTACGCCGGCTGCCTGCTCACGCTCAGAGACGGAAATTTCATCTTCCAAACGCTGCAAGGCTTTCTTGCGCGCGTCTTCATCCACATAGGAAACAATATATTGAGCGAAGTACAACACACGGTCCAGGTTGCGGCGCGAGACATCAAGCAGCATCCCCATCTGAGACGGGATGCGGCGGGTATACCAGATGTGCGCAACAGGTGTGGCAAGCGTGATGTGCCCCATGCGTTCGCGGCGCACCGCGGAGCGGGTTACTTCAACGCCGCATTTATCGCAGGTGATGCCTTTGTAACGCGGGTTCTTATATTTGCCGCAATAGCATTGCCAGTCGCGGGTGGGTCCAAAAATGGCTTCACAAAATAACCCGTCTTTCTCTGGCCGCAGGCGGCGATAGTTAATTGTTTCGGGTTTGAGAACCTCACCATACGACCAAGACAAAATTGTCTGCGGCGAGGCCAGGCTGATACGGAGTGCGGTCAGTCCCTTAGTTTCCACTGGGTACTCTCCTCAAAAAAAAGTTTTCGGCTCGAACATCCTCTGCTTAACGCAGAGACAAACAAAGGCAAGCGCTTCGAGACTATTTCTGGAAGCGCTTGCTTTTGCTGCTCGGTTTTTATATTCAACGGGGGTGATTATATGCACACAGGGGATGCGCGTCAAGGGTCTTAATAGTGAAGAGTCATCGACTTTAAAGCTGATTCAGCGCTTCTTTCGACATTTTGACCTGCTTCGGTCTCCTCGAACAGTTTCCCAGCGGACGACGCTGCCCTCCTGTCAAAAGTTACGGCGAAGCCAGCGTCGGCGTTTCGGTGGGTGTCTCAGTCGGGGCGAGAGTCGGGGAGGGAGTCTCCGTAGGGGTTGAAGTGGCGGGCGGAGTATCTGTCGGCGTGGCGGGCGGCGGGGTGGGGGTAGGCAGGCTCAAGTTAAGAGAGACGCGCTTTTCCACATCCGCGTTATCGCCGGTCAAAGTTAATCTCAAAGTGACGACTCCGTTCGAAATGCTGGATACGTCCCATGTGTAAAGCGTGCCGTCTTTGACAGGGTTGCTGCTTTCAGCCAGCACAGACCATGAGCCGGGGTCTGCGCCCTGACCATATTCCAGCACCCATTTTTTGAATCCGCTGTCGGCGGCGGCGGAGCCCTTGATCTCCAAAGTTGCAGAATTAACAGCCTGCCCGTCGCTCAGTTTGATCTCGATGATGGGCTGCGGGTCGCCGGCGCGGCATTCGCGCTCGGGCGCATAAACAGGCTTGCGCGGCAGGCCGTGGTCTTCCAGCCAGAAGCGTCCGTCTTCAGTACCAAACCAGTCGCGCCCCCATTTATCGGTAACGTTCATAACGATCTGGTCGTCGCTTGGACCTTTGCACGCATCCGATGCTTCGAGACCGGTCCACAGGTCAATTTTGACGCGGCGTGCGAGGTCTTTGCCGGGCGGCAAGGGAAGCTGGTCTGCCGCAAACACCTCGGAGTATTCTGAATCACAAGCATTGGACGGTTCAGTGCCTGAGATTCTGCACACGATTTTATCCACAATATTTTGAGGGCGGCTGAAAGGAGTCGGCGCGCCGTTGGTCAGGTACGGCACGGCAAACTCCATGAACTGCCCCCAAATGGGGCCCGCGCCATGCGACCCGGAGGTATTGACCATGGGTGTGTAATCTGCATTGCCGACCCACACGCCGGTGACGAGGTCTGGGTTGTAGCCCATTGTCCAGTTATCGCGAATGTCGTTGGTGGTGCCTGTCTTTGCGGCCACAGGGAAGGACAAGAAAAGCGCCGAGTGCCGCCCGAAAGTAAATGAGCGCGCTTCATTATCCGAAAGAATGGACGAGATGAGATAAGCGTGTTCGGGGCGAATCACCTGCTCACCCGGTTGAGGCTTGTATTCATCAATGATGTTGCCGGCAAAATCTGTGATCTTAAGGATGGCAACCGGCGGCACACGCAGACCGCTATTGGCAAAGACCGAATATGCGGAGGTCATATCGATCAGGCTGACATCGCCGCCGCCCAGTGTGAGGGAGAGTCCGTAGTCGTCACGCGTCAGGGATGTGATGCCAAGCCTTTCAGCCATGGCGATCATGCCGTCTTTATTGGGCGTATTCGGGTCATCATAAATGCCGACAAATTCAAGCGCCTTAACGGCCGGGATGTTGAACGAGTTTGCCAGTGCGAGGCGCAGGGTCAACGGGCCGTGGAATGTCCCATCATAGTTTCGAGGTTCATACGGCGGATTCGCTCCATCGGGGAATTGAGTCGGCACATCCCAGATCAATGTGGACGGAGTCCAGCCTTTTTCAAAAGCAGCGACATATGTGATCGGCTTTATGGATGAACCCGGCTGGCGCGTTGGACTGGTGGACATGTTGATCTGCCCGGCAATTGCTTCGTTGTTGAAATCGGGCGAGCCGACCATTGCCAGTATTTCGCCGGTGGATGGACGAATGGAAACGAGCGCTCCGTTATGGGCATTGCTGTCGACCATGGCTGACACCTGCTCGGTCACAAGCTGCTGAGCCTTGTCCTGCAAAACAGGGTCAAGCGTGGTGTAAACCACAAAACCGGAACGATAAATGGTTTGCGCGTCATATTTTTCTTCCAATTGCGAGCGGACAAAATTTACCCAGTGCGGATATTTCGAATCAAACGCCAGCGGGCGGAAGGCATAGACCTTCATTTCGTTTGCGGCCTGGGTTGCGACAACCGGGTCAACACAGACCGGCGTGTCGCTGTTGCTGACCCTGATGCAGCTCTGCACATTGCTCAGGTCGAACATCAGCACCAGCACCTGCTGCTGGCGGATCAGGGTCGGATCCGGGTTTGTGTAAATATCATACACAGCCGGCGACTGCGGCAGCCCGGCAAGAAAGGCGGCTTCACCCAGCGTGAGGTCTTTTGCCGATTTACCGAAATAAGTCTCAGCGGCGGCCTGCGCGCCATAGGCCAGGTTGCCATAATAAATTTCGTTGAGATAAAGTTCGATGATCTCATCCTTGGTGTAGCGGCGTGTGATTTCCGCCGCAAGAATGATCTCGCGCGCCTTGCGCGTCACTGTGCGTTGAATGCGTTCTTCGGGAGAGAGCAAAAGCGCGCGTGCCAACTGCTGGGTGATGGTGGAAGCGCCTCCGCCCTGCCCGCCGGTGACGTAGTTCTGCCACAAGGCGCGGACGATGGCAATCGGGTCAAAGCCCGGGTTGGTATAAAACTCCTTGTCTTCGGTTGCGATGGTGGCGGCGATTAAATTCGGGGAAATGTTTTCGAGTGGGATATAGTTACGCCGCCCGGCAGTCGGGTCAAGCAGTTCGTACAACAATTGTCCGTTGCGGTCTAAAATGCGCGTGGTCTGAAATTGCGAGGCGCGGTCGCGCAAACCGCTGACATCCGGCAGTGTGCTGGCGATGGTGTAATACTTGTAAACAAAATACGACCCGGCCAACAAACCAATAGCGACGATGATAAAGGCGATTGCGATCAATCCGCGCAGGAAGCAGCCCATGCCGCCGCGAAATATTTTTTTGACGGGAGGTTTGGTTACCGGCTTTGAAATCCTTGTTTGCTGCGGCGGGACCTGCCTTGAGGTCGGCTCGTAGGCGGCGCGTGTGACGCGCGTGCCTTCCACGTCAATTTCATTCACGCGGCGCGGCAGGGGCATGTTGTCTTTGTCGAGGGCGGGGCGAATGATTGGAGGTGTCGAACCCTTCGTCGGCGGAGTCGGAGGCGCGGGTTTATATTCGCCCTGAGTCTCCTCCTCAGATTTTATAATTCGGCGTATTCGGTCGTTGTCATCGTCGCTCATGGATTTCTCGCAAATCTCCAATTACGAATTACCAGTTACGTAATCAGTAATTGGTAATTCGTAATTTTTTACTTCGGCTTGCTCAATACCAGCAGATTCAAGCTTCCGCGCTGACAGGCTTCATCGGTTTGATTTTTTACGGTGACCGCCGCTGTGATCGAGCCGCCGCCGATGCGCGGCAGGGACTTGGTTTCGGTGACGTTCAACTCGGCTGAGATCGTGTCGCCGATGAAGAAGGGTTTGACGAACTTCCACTCGTTGATCTCGCGGAAGGCAAGCACGGTGCCTTCGAGGAATCCCGTCCGCATGATCAGGCCGGTTGCGATGGACAAGCCCAAAAGTCCGTGTGCGATGCGCTGCCCAAATTGAGTTTTACTCGCGAAGGCCGCATCGGTGTGGATTTGGTTGAAGTCGCCTGTCAGCCCGGCGAAGTCGAAAATATCACCCTCGCTGATCGTGCGCCCGACAGTGGTCACTTTTTGACCGACAAAAAATTCCTCGAAATAAAGTCCAGCCATTGTTAGTCTCCTCGTCTGTGTTAGCGTTTAGCGGTTAGCCATTAGCTTCAAACCTGCAACCTTCAACTTGTCAACTTTCAAACCTTCAAGCCAAATTATACCCGTTTGACCTTCCGCGCTTTCGCCCGTACAATATGCGCCATGCGCGATTGGTCTTTAAGCTCCGGCGACCCGCTCTACCTTTCTCTGGCGGCGGATGCCCGTCTGTGTAAGCCGGATTACGTCAACGACCATATCTGGGAGGTGGAACTGGGCGCGGCAGACCCGGAGCGCTCCGCTGTTTTGCTCAACACCACTTTCGGCCTGCGCGCGCGATCCATGCGCATTTTCCTGCGCTTCACAGAAAACAACACATCCGTCACAGACCCAAACACCTTCGCCGGCAAACCGTCACTGCGGCGGTATTACCCAAACTTCCTGACTCTCGATTTTGTTCCGCTCGAAGCCCTGAACGTCACGGCCGAATTCTGGGTTCCCGAATCCCACGCCGTCGCGGGGCGGGTCATGCTCACCAACAAAAGCAACGCCATCCGCCAGATCAAACTGGAAGTCTGCGCCGCGCTTGCGCCGCTCGACGGTCAATCCATCATCCCGACTCAACAACAACTTGTAAATATTCTGGCAGGACAAACCGGCGGAATCGCGCCCGTCATCTTTATGACTGGCGGCCCAAAACACGGACCTGGCCCGCACACATCGCTCCTGCTGGACCTGGAGCTTGGTCCCGGCTCGACCAGGCAGATCACCTTTGCTGAAGCCGCGCTGGATACCGTCGCCGCCTCGTTTGACCTGGCGCGCCGCAGCGCCGCCCGCTCGTGGGAAGCGGAACGCGCCCGCATCGAAATGCTCGACGCCTCGCAGGTGCTCGACATCCGCACCGGCGACAATGACTGGGACGCCGCGCTCGCCTTCAGCCAACAGGCCGCGCACGGATTATTCTTCAGCGGCAGCGAGCATTTGCCCGGCCCGTCCTTTGTCAATGCGCGCCACGTGGATAACGGCTTTTCGCGCAAGGGCGACGGCACAGATTACGCGCCCTCCTGGAACGGACAAACCCCGTTGGATGCATATTACATCTCCAGCATTTTGCACGGCGCGCCGCAGGTGACGAAGAATCTCATCCTCAATTTTCTCTCCACTCAAAATGAATATGGCGAAGTGGACAGCAAGCCCGGTCTCGCAGCCCAGCGCGGAAGGATCATCGCCGCGCCGCTGCTCGCCTCACTCGCGTGGCAATATTTTCAAACCACCCAAGACGAAGCCTTTCTTGCCGAAGCATTTCCCAAATTAATTAAATTCTTCTGGTCGTGGTTTTCCTCCGCGCACGACCGCAACCGCGACGGCGCACCGGAATGGGATCACATTCTGCAAAGCGGTTTTGACGACAACCCGCTCTTCGATGTCTGGCATCCGTGGTCGCAGGGGCTGGATATTTCACTCGTTCACAGCCCTTCGCTGGAAGCCATGTTGTACCGCGAAGCAAATTCCATTGTGAAGATCGCGAAAAAACTTGGCAAGCCCACAGAGGAAACCCTGCTTGTTAACTCGCAGGCTGAGACTTTAAAGTCAGCGCTCGCTGCGGGCTGGAATGCAGACCAAAGTTTTTATTCCTACCGTGACCGCGAAACAGGGCAGGTTTCAACCGGCAAAGTCATCGCAAAGAAAAAAGGCGATGGAAACATGAGACCCAAAGCGGAGTTTGAGTGTGGAGTCCGCCTGTTGGTGGAGATCCAGACCAAAAGTCCAGCCGCGAAGCGCCCCGAAGTGGAGATCAGTGAATACGTCACCAAATCTAAAGGCGAAGTCGAAACCATTTTTGGGCATCAATTCCAATGGCGCAGCGGCGGGCTGGTGGCCACGACTCAAAAATTATTTTCACGCGTCGGCAAGATCAGCGTGACCGGCCTCGATGAAAAAGACAAAATTATCGTGAAGCTGATCGACACTACCGGTGAAGACCTCACACTGGCATTGCCGTTGTGGGCGGGCGCTCTTGAAGCAGGGCAGGCGCGTGAGTTGATTCACCGCAACCTGCTGATGGCAGACAGATTCGACCGCCCGTTTGGACTGCCGGCGCTGCCGCTTCCACCCGCGCCGGATGCTGATCCTGTCGCGATGAGCATTTCCCTCCCGTGGAATCAACTGATCGGCGAAGGCCTGCTCGCGTACGGATTCCGCTCCGAAGCCACGCGCCTGACCGCGCATTTGATGAACGCGGTCATCCAAAACCTGAAACAGAACCGCGCTTTTTATCAGCGCTATCATGCTGAAAAAGGGACAGGCATCGGCGAACGAAATTCACTGCAGGGCTTCGCGCCGGTCGGCTTGTTCATGCAGGCGTTGGGCGTAACCATTCTTTCCGCCACAAAGGTAAAACTCGAAGGACGGAATTATTTCCCCTGGCCGGTGACAATTAAATACAAAGGCCTGACCATCGCACGCGGACTGGAGCAAACCGTTGTCACGTTCGTGAATGGTGAGAGTGCCATCGTAAAAGATGAGACATCCTGTATCGTTGAGATGTAATTCATGTTCATAAAGTGACGGTCACGCTTAAACGTGACCGTCACTTTTGTTTTAAGCAGAATTAATCTTTAACCTAAAAAGCATGGTATAAAAATTTATGAAATTTTTGAGCGCAGTATTGACCACAAAAACGTGATGACAAAAAAACTTCTCAACCATCTCACCTTTTTATACGGGGAGGAGAAAGCGCCGCAGTTGTATGAGCGCGCGCAAAAACTGGTGGATGGCTATCGCGCGCAAATTTTTATCAGGAACGGGGAATTGACCGAACACGACTCCATTCTCATCACCTACGGCGATCAAGTGCGGTCGCAAAATGAAAAGCCGCTGAAAACGCTAAATAAATTCTGCAAAAAATATTTATCAAACATCATCAGCGGAATTCACATTCTGCCTTTTTACCCGTGGACTTCGGACGACGGTTTTTCGGTTATTGATTATCGTACAGTAGATTCAAACCTGGGGGATTGGGACGATGTCTCGCCCATGCAAAACCATTTTCGCTTGATGTTCGACGGCGTCATCAATCACATCTCGGCCCAAAGTGAATGGTTCAAAGGCTTTTTGCGGGATGATCCGCGTTATCGCGATTACTTTATTAAAGTGGATGGTTCGCCTGATCTTTCGCAGGTGGTTCGTCCGCGGGCAGTGCCGCTGCTTACACCCTTTCAAACTCCTTTGGGCGAGAAAAAAGTGTGGACAACATTCAGTGAAGACCAGATCGATCTCAACTTCAAAAACCCCGAAATCCTGCTTGAAATCCTCGATGTTTTGCTCATGTACGCGGAGCGCGGCGCGACATTCCTCCGCCTCGATGCGATTGCCTACTTGTGGAAGGACATCGGCACGACCTGCATTCACCTGCCGCAGACACATCGCGTCATTCAATTCTTGCGCGCCGCGCTGATTGAGGCCGCGCCGCATGTTCATATCATCACTGAAACGAACGTTCCGCACGCGGACAATATCTCCTACTTCGGCGATGGCACCAACGAAGCACAACTCGTCTACAACTTTGCGCTCCCCCCGCTGACCTTGCACACCTTCCACACAGGAAATGTGCGCGTGCTCTCCAACTGGGCAAAGACATTGACCTTGCCCTCGGACAAAACAACCTTCTTCAATTTCCTCGCCTCGCATGATGGAATTGGACTAAACCCTGCTCGTGGAATTTTATCGGACGCAGAGATCGACTCGCTGGTGGACAAGACTCTCGAACACGGCGGCTTAATATCGCACAAGCACGATGCGGATGGTTCGCAAACTGCGTATGAAATGAATATCAATTATTTTGACGCACTCTCCAACCCAAACAGTGATGAGCCGTTGAGTTTGCAGGCAGATCGTTTCATCGCTTCGCAGGCGATCATGCTTTCACTTCTCGGAGTGCCGGGAATCTATTTTCACAGTCTTTTTGGCTCGCGCGGCTGGATTGAAGGCGTGAAATTGACTGGCCGCAACCGCACGATCAACCGCGAGAAATGCAACTTTGATAAATTGCAAAACGAACTTGCAGATGAAAACTCACTGCGCTCAAAAGTTTTTGTACGGTATTCTCAATTGTTGAAGGCAAGAGGGAATATCCCGGCATTCCATCCGCATGGCGAGCAAAAGATTTTGGATGTTCATCCGGCAGCATTTGCGGTGGAACGTATTTCGCCAGGTGGAGAATCTCGTGCGTTGTGTTTGCATAATGTCAGCGCGAAGGAAATCACGTTTGCCACTGGGCATGTGACAGCTATGGATATTTTTACAGATCGGCTTTTACAGGCTTCAACGGTCAAACTTGAACCTTATCAAATCTTATGGATGAGACTATGACACATCACATCGGTTTTATCTCCACCCGCTTGGCAGGAACAGACGGCGTTTCGCTCGAAACGCAAAAATGGGCAACGGTGCTCGAGCGGCTCGGGCACAAGTGTTTCTATTTTGCCGGCGAATGTGATCGAAACAGCGACCAATCTCACGTCACGCCTGAGGCGTTTTATCGCCATCCCGAAATAGATAAATTAAATCAGCAAGCCTATTCGGGCAGTTGGACGGTGACGAAGGAGGCGCGCAAGGCTCATCCTGAAATTGCCTCGCTGCACAAGGATTATTTCTCCAAGTACATTCGTCCGCCGCAAATGACGCGCCGCGTGAATGAATTGAAGGAATATCTCAAAGAGCAGTTGTACGAGTTCGCGCATCGCTTTGATTTGGAAATTCTCGTCATCGAAAATGCGGTCACGATCCCGCTTAACCTGCCGCTTGGTATTGCGATCACGGAATTCATCGCCGAGACGGGGTTTCCCACCATCGCTCATCATCATGATTTTCATTGGGAGCGTCAGCGTTTTCAAGTCAACTGTGTGGGAGATTATCTCGCCGCGGCTTTCCCGCCCAACCTGCCTTCGATTCGACACGTGGTCATCAATTCGATTCAAGCCCAGCAGATCGCTTCGCGTTGTGGATTGGCGGCTCGCGTGATCCCCAACGTGATGAATTTCGACGCCCCGCCTCCCGCCTCGGATTCCTACTCCGAAACTGTTCGGAAAGACTTTGGCATTGGCCACGCTGAATATTTTTTCCTGCAGCCCACGCGCGTCATTCAACGCAAAGGGATAGAGCACGCTGTTGAACTTGTCCGCAGACTTGAACTGCCTGCAAAATTGGTCATCTCTCACGCTTCCGGTGACGAGGGCACAGGTTACGAACAACGCGTGCGCGAGTATGCCCGCCTGCTGGATGTGACCGTTCGTTTTGAATCTGATCAGGTGCAGGATGAGCGCGGCCTCACAAAGGACGGCAAAAAGATTTACACGCTTGGCGATGTGTATCCGCGCGCAGATTTGATTACCTATCCATCCGCCATTGAAGGGTTTGGAAATGCCTTTCTCGAAGCCGTGTATTACCGCCGCCCGATTTTTGTAAACAATTATTCGATCTACGAAGTGGATATCAAGCCGAAAGGGTTTCGCGCAGTCTGGTTCGATGGCTTTATTGATGCAGAGACGCTCCATGCGGTGCGCCGTGTTTTGCAGAACCCTGCGCTGGCAGAGGAATGGGCGGAGGAAAATTACCAGCTTGCAAAGCGCTATTTTTCATTCACGGTGCTGGAGCGCCGTTTGCAATCAATTCTTGCAGATTGCCTGGGGCAGCAGGTATGAACATTGCCATCCTGCATTACTCCGTTCCGCCCATCGTTGGCGGTGTGGAAAGTGTCATCGCTCATCACGCAAAGTTGATGTCTGCGGACGGACATTCTGTGCGTCTGGTTGCTGCGCGCGGCGAATCGCTGAGTGGCAAAGTCCCGTTGACAATCATTCCCCTGGCAGATTCGCGCCACGCACGGGTTGCGGAAATGAAAGACCAATTGGATCGCGGCGAAGTGACGCAGGATTTTGAATCCCTGCGCGATGAACTCGCTGGACAATTACAGGCTGTTTTATCGGGCGTGGATGTGCTGATCGCGCACAATGTCTGTTCTCTGAACAAAAACCTGGCATTAACCGCCGCGCTGCATCAATTACATGTTGCGCGAACGCAGCGCGTTCCGCGCCTGATTCTCTGGCATCATGACCTGGCGTGGACAACCCCGCGCTATCGGCCCGAACTGCACGACGGTCATCCCTGGGATTTGCTGAAAACTGCATGGCCTGAAGCAGTTCAGGTCACGGTATCTGAAGCGCGGCAGGATGAACTCTCCGATTTGATGAAGATCAAAAAATCCAAAATTCATGTCATCCCCAACGGCGTGGATGTAGGCAGGTTTCTCAAACTGGAGGAACAGACGCTCGAATACATTCAAAAATTAAATCTGTTGCAGGCGAGTCCTTTGTTGCTGCTTCCCGTCCGCATCACGCCGCGCAAGAACATTGAACTGGCATTGCAGGTTTTAGCCGCCTTGCGAAACGATTTCCCATCCGCCCAAATGGTTGTGACCGGCCCTCTCGGGCCGCATAACTCTGCGAACCTGCAATACTTTAAAAAGTTAAATCTGATCCGTGATGAGCTTGGATTAAATTCTTCCGTTCATTTTCTCGCAGAATTGACAAATGAGTACATCCCCGACCCGGTCATTTCAGATTTCTACAAACTTGCAGATGCGCTGCTCCTTCCCAGTTTTGAAGAAGGATTCGGCATTCCCATTTTGGAGGCGGGGCTTGCAGGCATTCCCGTCTTTTGCTCTGATATTTCCCCGCTAAAAAAACTTGGGGTTGAATTCGCAAATTATTTTTCACCCGAAGCCGACCCAAATGTTGTGGCTAAAATGATGGCCGGCCACTTTACAAACGATAAACTCTTCGGTTTGCGCGCATCCGTTCGTGAACATTTCACCTGGGAACGCATCTATGCCGCAAGAATCGCGCCCCTGCTCAAATAACCCTCACCCTAGCCCTCTTCCATTTGGGAGAGGGGACTCCCTTCTCTGTATGTCGGGGAAGGGTTGGGGATGGGGCTTTGCGTTAAATATTAAAAGGAGCCAAAATGTACCCAATTCCGCAAAACGCCCTTATTGCGAAAGTTCTTGTGCCTGTCCTGTATGGCTGTGAACAGAAGTCTGCCATCCATGCGGCGCACTCCATTGTGGGGGATGTAAATGTTTTTCTGACAGGCTTTATTCATGTCCCCATAGACCAATCGCTCAGTACAGCAGCAGTAGATGCACGAAAATTAAGGCAGACCCTTAAGCAGCTTTACAAGATCAAACGCGGAGATAAATGGGCGCAGGTTTACGTCTCGCATAACCCCTGGAACGAGCTGGTCGAAATTGTAAAACGCGAAGACATCGATCTGCTCCTGCTCGAATGGCCCTGTCACTTTAACTCGTTGAATGTGTCGGTTGCTGAAGTTCTTTCACAGCCGCCGTGCAATATCGCCATTGTCAACCAACATATCGGAGTGAAGACCCGAAACGTATTGATCCCCATCCGCGGCGGACCGTACGCAGAGTTGAGCCTGCGCATTGCCCTGTCGATTCGCAACTCGAACAATGCGCAAATTTCATCCCTGCATCTTTTCCCGAATAATATCTCTAGCGAGCAGGATCTGGCCTTCAAGGGGATTGATCGTGTCTTGAAAAACCTGCCCGAAATCAGGCGCGAGGAAGTTGTCACGGATGATCCCGCCGCAGCCATTTTTGATGCCGCCCAAAAATATGATCTGCTGATCATGGGCGCATCTGCGCGGCCTATGAATGAAGTCGCTTCCATTGGGATGGTGACCGAGAAGATCATGCGGGAGAGCCGCAATGGCGTGATCGTTGTAAAGACAAAACTGCCATACGAAGTCAACCCTGCCAGCGAAGAAGCGGGTGGAACCGCCATCTCCGTGCTTGTGGATAAGTGGTTCGCGGAAAACACATTTCATGCAGACGAGTTCAAAGATTTGAATTATTTGCTTTCCCTGAAACAAAAACAAAACCTGACCATCAGCCTTGCGCTTCCCGCGCTCAACGAAGAGCAGACCGTTGGCAGGGTCATCCGAACGATCAAGAACGTCCTGATGAAGCGCGTCCCATTGTTGGACGAAATTGTTTTGATCGACTCGCAATCCGCAGACCGCACTCGCCAGATCGCTGAGAAGATCGGCGTGCCGGTTTACATCCATCAAAAAATATTGACGCAATATGGCGCGCGCAAAGGAAAAGGAGAGGCATTGTGGAAAAGTCTGTATTGCACTCGCGGAGATGTCATCATTTGGGTTGATACCGATATTGTGAATATTCATCCGCGCTTTATCTTCGGATTGATCGGCCCGTTTCTTCTCCGTCCTGAAATTGATTTCGTCAAAGGGTTTTACCGCCGCCCTTTGAAAGTCGGCAACAAACTGCAGGCCGCCAGCGGAGGGCGCGTCACCGAGTTGACCGCGCGCCCGCTGCTCAACTTGTTTTATCCCGAACTCTCCGGCATTGTGCAGCCCCTCTCCGGTGAATATGGCGGCAGGCGCAAAGCCCTGGAGCAGCTGCCCTTCTTTTCAGGTTACGGAGTCGAGATCGGCCTGCTGATTGACATGCTCGAAAAGTTTGGTTTAACCTCGATCGCCCAGGTGGACTTGCAGGAGCGCATCCATCACAACCAGCCGCTGGAGGCACTAAGTAAAATGTCCTTTGCCATCATTCAGGCGGTCATCCGAAAACTTGAGATCAAATACGGGCAGAGTATTTTGGAAAATATCAACAAGACCATGAAGATGATCCGCTACGAACAGGAGCGCTTCTTCCTTGACATTGACGAGATCGCCGAACGCGAACGCCCGCCCATGATCGAGATTCCGGAATATCAGAATAGGATATAGGAAAACGACAGTACCTTAGCCAGGTGACAGTCACCCGCTTCGCGAAGTGACTGTCACTTTTTACGGAAATTAACCATAATCATTAAAAGTCATGGTATAAAATTTTCAAAAAATTTCATCACGGGAGTACAAACATGATAAGCACCATCCTCCTGTTCGTTGCAGGCCTTGTTGTTTTGATCCTGGGCGCGGATCTTCTTGTGCGCGGCGCTTCACGTTTGGCTGCTGCGTTTGGCATTTCACCACTTGTCATCGGCTTGACCATAGTTGCAATTGGGACCGCTTCACCTGAGATCGCTGTCTCTGTTCAGGCAGCCATAAATGGGCAGGGTGACTTGATGCTAGGCAATGTGCTTGGCTCCAATATCTTCAACATTCTTTTTATCCTTGGGATTACATCCGTTGTTGTGCCGATCGTGATCGCAGAACAATTAATCCGCAAGGATGCGCCGACCCTGTTGGGCGTATCGCTGCTTACATTTGTACTTGCATTTGATGGCGGCCTCGACGCCGTGGATGGCGTAATCCTCGCCTTGCTTCTGGCTGTCTACGTCGTCTTTGCGTTGAAACAGAGCCGCTCCGAAAGCAAAAAAGTACAAAAGGAATATGCGGAGGAATACGCACAGAAGGAACCGAGAACCATGAGGAACTCCATCAGCAACACCGTTTTCATTTTGATCGGGCTGGGTCTGCTTGTGCTTGGCTCGAACTGGCTGGTGGATTCCGCTGTTCAAATTGCAAAAGCGCTGGGGGTCAGCGAATTGGTGATCGGTCTGACTATCGTGGCGGTGAGCACATCCCTGCCTGAAGTCGCCACCTCGGTCATTGCCGCACTCAAAGGAGAAAGTGACATCGCAGTCGGCAACGCGGTAGGAAGCAACATCTTCAACCTGCTTGGTGTGTTGGGAGTCGGAGCGATTGTTTCTCCCAATGGCATTGTGGTTGCAGAGCATGTGTTGCAGTTTGACATGCCTGTCATGGTCTTTGTGGCGCTCGTGACCCTGCCGATCTTTTATATTGACAGTCGAATTTCGCGCATGGAAGGCTGGCTGTTGCTGGCATATTACATCACTTATATGGTCTTTATCATCCTGCGCGCTGCAGATAGTTCAGCGCTGAATTCAATGAAGTTGTTCGTTGCATTCTTTGTGCCGCTGACTTTTATCGCACTGATCGTGATTGCAGTGCGATCGGCGCACGCCAAAAGGCAGAATTTAAATGCCACATGAAATTTTGTGGTATAAAAATCTTGAAGTAACGATTGGATTATTTTCAAAACCACTTGGAGACCATATGAATGTAACATCCTGTATGAAACGGGACGTGGTTTCCGTTCTCGCGAAAACGACCATACGCGAAGCGGCAAATATCTTTGTCAAAAAGCATATCGGCCTGTTGCCTGTTGTTGATGACACTGGCAGGCCAATCGGCGTGATTGGGATGCGCGACCTGCTGACTCTTGAACTGCCTGATTTCGTCACTTTCCTGGCAGATGTGGATTTCGTCCACGATTTTGGCGCAGTGGAAAATACCCACCCCTCGGCAAGAAACCTGAACAAGACCGTCAAGACATTGATGAAACCTGCCATCACTGTTGAGGAGGAATGCGGTCTTCTGCGTGCTTATGCCTTGATGTTGCAGCACAACCTGCATGACATGCCTGTAATTTCAAATGACGGAAAATTGATGGGCATTACCTCGCGCGTGGATATTGGCGTTGCCATCCTTTCCACCTGGCCCAAGACAGATAAATGACAATGGCGCCCGCAATCATTTCCGCCATCATCTTCTTCGGCAGCCTGATCCTGATCTTAACAGAAAAGCTCAATCGTTCCATCACGGCCATTGCAGGGGCGGCATTGATGGTGGCATTCGGGAAAATATTTGGTTTTTACTCCGAGGAAGCCGCTCTTGAAGCGGTTGATGCCAACACTCTGGGGCTTCTGCTTGGTATGATGATTCTGGTCGCCATGCTGGAGCCGACCGGCTTCTTTCAATATCTGGCAGTTCTTGCAGCACGCTCTTCAAAAGGGAAGCCCGTGCGCTTGTTCATTTTGCTGGGCATCATTACCACGATCCTTTCGATGTTTTTAGACAACGTCACCACCGTTGTCTTAATTGCACCTGTTACCCTCCTCATTTGTGAAATCATGGGCATCAGCGCACTCCCTTTTCTTGTCTCTGAAGCCCTGCTTTCAAACACCGGCGGCGTAGCTACCCTGGTCGGCGATCCACCCAACGTGTTGATCGGCTCTGCGGCCGGCCTGTCGTTCAACGACTTTTTGATCTACTCGATGCCAATTGTATTGTTCTCGTGGGCAGGTGCATTATTTTTATTGCGCTATCTCTTTCGCAAGGAATTATCCAAACGGCCCCGCAGTGTTAAAGCCATTATGCGGCTTAACCCTGTGGAGACTCTAAATGAACCCCTGGTTGCGCGTCGCATACTTATTGTACTGGGCGGAGCTGTTTTACTCTTCTTTGTCCACCATGCGCTGCATATCAGCCCTTCGTTGGTTGCATTGAGTGCTGCTGCCATTGCGCTGGTTTGGGTGAAGCCTGATATTCACGATATTCTCAAACGCATTGAATGGAGTGTGCTCATCTTTTTCGGCGCGCTCTTCGTGATGGTTGGCGGATTGGAACATGCCGGGGTTATGGAGGCAATTGTCGGACTGCTGGAACGGGCTTCCGTTGTTCCCCCGGTCCTGTTTGGAGTTGGGTTGATCTGGATCGTGGCCGCGCTTTCCGCAGTTGTGGATAATGTCCCAATTACGATAGCTTTAATCCCTGTCATTAAAGGGTTGGGCGAAACAGGCATGGATATTGGACCATTGTGGTGGGCGCTGGCTTTTGGGGCCGGCTTTGGCGGGAGCGGTACGATCATTGGCTCAACTGCCAATATCATTGTGACCACACTTTCGGAAAAAACACGCACACCGATCACGGCAAAACTCTGGAATAAGCGCGGTCTCCCGGTTATGCTGGTCACCTGCGCGATCGCAAGCATATTGTATGTTATCGTGTTTCAATGGATGTAGTGACGTGCAAAATGACAGGAATATGCTCAAAGGTTGAATCCTCCACTGACATCTGATAATATCGAAACGACGCGTGTTTGTAGCGCGGTATTCATGTCGCGGCACGATATTTCAGATAGAAACAGAATCAACTCAAGGTGTGACAGGAAGCGGCTTTTTATCCAAAGGAGAATCAGCATGGAAAATCCGATCCATTTATTGTTGATGGCGGTCGTTCAAGACCAGGACCTTGACTCAGCCACGCGCGCCGTGCAGGCCATCGGCGCGACGGTGACTTATCTTTCCAGCGCGGGCGGATTTTTGGGACGGCGCAACGCGACGCTGCTGATCGGCCTGCCCGCTGATAAAGAAAAGGATGCGCTGCTGGCATTGGAAAATTCGTGCCGTCAGCGGGTTGAATATTTGACCCTGCCGCTCGAAGGCTCGCCCATGCCGATGCCCGCACCCGTGCCCGTCACCGTGGGCGGCGCAACCGTGTTCGCTTTGCCTGTTGAGAGGTTTGAGCAAATTTAAGATTTCACCACAGAGCACACAGAGGGCACAGAGTCTTATTAAAAAATTCTCTGTGGTCTTCGTGATCTCAGTGGTAAAAGATCAGGAGAGTCACCATGAAAATGATCATCATTATTGTCCAGGATCACGACGCCGACACGTTGACGCAGGCATTCACAGCGGGCGACTTCCGCGTAACCCGCATCGCTTCCACCGGCGGATTTTTGCGCAGCGGGGTCGTGACTCTTTTATTGGGCGTGGAAGATGCGCAGGTGGATGCGGCCATAAAAGTTGCGCGCACTGCCCTGCCCGCATCGAACAATAAAAAACGCGCCACGTTGTTCGTCGTTCCCATCCATCACTTCGAGCAGATCTAATATGAAAAAACAAATCATCCTTGCCTTCACTGCCCTGCTCGCGGGAATGCTCGCGTGCGCCACCCCGGTCAGCGGGACGGAACCCGCCGCCAATGTGGAGACGATCGTCGCTTCGACATTCGCCGCCCTCACCGTTCCTGCGCCCGAGATCAGCCCAACGCCTCAACCCGTAACCGTGAGCCTGCTGCCGCATTCGATGTATTTTCTCAACAACGACGGCGCCGGGCTGGCGCAAGTCTATCGCCTTGAACGGGACGGCAAGGCCGTAACGCAGCTCACATTTGAACCCGCCGCAGTGGATGACTACGATGTCTCCATGACTGATGGCAGCGTGGCGTTTGTAACCAACAATCAATTGTTCACCGTCAATGCAGATGGCAGCAGCCGCAGCATGATCGTAGACGGCGGAGTGCGTGACGAAAATAATTTCTTCCTGAACAACATCACCAGCCCGGTCTGGTCCCCCAACGGGCAGACGATCGCCTTCGGCTACAAAGGTTTGAATTTTTACTCGATCGTTTCAGGTCAGTTCAACAATGTGCTCGCAGATCAAGTAGAGGAGCAGGCTGGCTTTTTATTCCCGCGCGAACTGTACCGCCCGGAAAAATACACAGCCGATGGCACGAAGCTCGTCATCACACTCGGTTATTACGAGGGCGCATCCTCTGCCATCTATTACCCGAACGGCAATGCGCTCGTGCGCATGAACGGCGCGGAAGGGGCATTGATCTGCTGCGGCAACACCAACTGGGCCGCCGACGGCTCCGCGTTTTTTGCAGGGTATGACAGCATCGGCATGTTTGGTCCCGGTCTCTGGCGGGTAGACTCAGCAACGGGCATCGTCACCACCCTCATCAACGGCGACCCGGGCAACGGCACATTTAACTTCGCAGATGCGCCGTACCTCGCGCCGGACGGTCAGTTGTATTTCTTCTTTACCAGCCTGCCAAATAATAATGAATTTGTCGACCGCGCCCCGTTGCAGCTTGTCCGCTCTGCCGCGGATGGCGTGACGAATAGAATCATCCTGCGCCCCGAAACCTACGAAAATATGAACGAGTCACTCTGGGCGCCGGATGCCAGTTTTGTGCTCGCCGCCGTCGCGCCGATACGGGAAGTCTATCAGGGTGGGCGGCTGGACTTGATCTACACCGATGGACAAAAAGGCGTGGTCTCTCTCCTGCCCTTTGCAATGGATATGAAGTGGGGACCGTAGGGTATTGATTTAAACAAGACTTACGCAAAACCCCAAAAGCAAGCCGCGAATTTCCCCAATTCTCACGAATTATTTAAAAGATTAGCGAAAATTCGCGCAATTCGTGGCAAAATTTTTTGTACTGCGTAAGCCCAATTAAATTTTCATCTACGAAGGTTGCAAATTTTTCGTGCTTCTTTGTGATCTTCGTGGATTATTTAAATTCATGCTTGTAGCGCGCGGTCAATACCGGGCAGGTCACCGCTTCTGCGATCTCGGCGGTCACATTCGGCGCATAGAGCTGGCGCAGGGCATTCGCGCTGTAAGCTGACCCCATGCACAGCAAATCGTAATCTTCCTTTTTGATCTCAGCCAAAATCTCTTCAACAACATTACCCTGACGTGCCGTGATGCTCGCGGTCAGGCCGTCGGCGTTTGCGATCTCCAATGCCTGGCGCAAACTTCTCCCCACGGGTGTATCCGTCTGGCTGAGATTCTGCCAGTTCCTGCTCACGGTGCGCGCGGTGGGGTAATCCAGATCCATCGGCGGGACAATATGCAGCAGGGTGATCTCGGCGCGGCTCTTCATCGCAATTTGCATGGCGATGTGTTCGGCAGTCACTTCGTAGCCAAGCCCGCCGATGCAGATCAATATTTTTTTCAACGGCAATTTTGATTCAGGCACATAAAAAATCGGCTGTTCGATTTCCTCCATCAGGTGGCGGATGGAACGGCCGGTCAACATGCGGCGAATCTGCGGGCGTCCCAGCGGACCCGACACCACGATGAAATCATCCTGCCGGGCTTTGCGCGGAATAACCTCCTCCGCGTTTCCGTTCTGGACCTCGAGGCTGTATTCGACTCCATTTTGTTTGAACAACCCGACAGCGCGTTCGAAGACATCTTCCAAAGGGTGGTGATCGTCTATCGCAGCCGGGTTAATGTGCTCGGTCACGCCAAGAAGCGCAACTTTTTTATCAAGTGTCGCTGCCAGCCACGCGCCATATTCGATCGAAGGCCATGTCCCTTTGAAGCCGTTGGTTGCGATTAATAAGTCAGGTTTCATAAGCAGTCCCATTTATCGAAATAAGAATACGCCCAAAATTCCCGCGCCGAGCAATACCAGCGGAGAAGGAACATCGAACCACAATGCCAGCGCGCTCAGACCGGCGATGAATAATGTGCGCCTGTCGATTTTTTTTGTCTGCCCAACATGGAAAAGCTCCCAGGCCACCATGATGATAAGCGCGGCAATTGCGGGACTCATCCCGCTTACAAACCCCTTTAACCAATCTTCCTGTTGAAATTGCTGAAGGATCGATGCGACCGCAAGCATCATCACAGTGGGCGGCAGGACCGCACCCAGCAGGGCGGTGAACACACCGGGTATTCCGCCGGCTGCGTAGCCGACAAACATTGCAAGTTTGAGCGCCTCGCTGCCCGGCAGGACGTTTGAAAAACCCACCGCTTCCACGAAGCGTTCCTCGGTCATGATGGTTCCGACTGCCTCTTTGTAAAGCAGGCCGACGGAAGCCGGGCCGGACGGGGAAAGTAAATTCACCTTCAGGAACATCCACAACAAACTAAGCCAGACAGAAAATTTTGATCGATTCATGACGAAAGAAGAATGATCCCAAGCATCCCCGCAATGATAACGACCAGCCGCTCAGGAACTTTGAATCCCATGGCGATCAAGCTGGTCAGGCCGATGGCCCAACCCATCCAGCCGGTTTCCCCGCCTTTTTCAAATATCTTCCAGGCGGTGAAGAGCATCAAGACCGAAATGGCCGGCGCGAGACCCTCAACGAAATGTCCCACCCAGGCTTCGCGGCGCAGACGGTGCAGGATCATGGTCACGCCGAGGATGATGAGCGTGGGCGGCAGGATCGAAGCCAGCAACGCCACCAATCCGCCGGGGATTCCGCCCGCGGCATAGCCGATATACATTGCAAGTTGAAGCGCATCACTGCCGGGCAGCACCGAGGAAAGTCCCACGGCTTGAATGAACTGGTCTTCGGTGACGAATCTGCCTATCGCTTCGTGATAGAGCAGGCCGACGGAAGCCGGACCGGATGTGCTGAGCAGGTTGACTTTGATGAAAGTCCAGAAGAGTTCGGGGAGGATATTCACAGGCGGATGGAGTTGTAAAAAAGTAAAATGTTGGCACAAGTCTATCATGGTCTGACGGAGGTCAATAAAGCTGTATCTTCAGTTTGATCTATAGTTGCAGCAAAGTCGCTTGACAAAAATCTTTTTAGTACACGGATTGCATGGACACCACGGAAAGCGCAGAAAAAAATCCGTCCATTCCGTGAGTTCCGTGTACAAAGAATACGCTCTTCCTGACTTTGCTACAGCCATGCCGTTTAAGCGTGCATTCCTCGCAAGGCTGAATTAATTCGATTAGAATTACGCGGCTTCAACAAGCGATTATCATTTTCAAGGAGGCATGGATGGGCTTAACAAGAAACGTAGGGTTGATGACAGCCCTGCGATACAAGGGACAAGGTCCGTTCCTGACCTATATCCTGCATCGCATCGGCGGGCTGGGGATGGCGGTCTTTATTTCAGTGCATTTGCTGGCATCATTTATCAGCGGACCCGGCGGACGGCTGGTGAACAACATTTATCAAAGCTGGATCTTCCAGATATTTATTTTCTTCTGCGTGCTTTTCCATGCCATCAACGGCTTGCGCATCACCATCCTGGACTTGTTCCCCAAATTAATACCGTATCACCGCCAGGCCATCACCATCGAGTGGGTGGTCTTCGCGGCTGTTTACGGCTTCGCGGTCTTCACCATCATCCGCACCGGATTGGGAGGCTGACATGGCGGCGAAATCAAGAAACCTGTCCATTGCCAAACGCGGACTGATGAGTTTTGAAACCATCATGTGGGTCTTCACGCGTCTCTCCGCGCTGGGAATGTACGCGCTGATTCTCTTTGGCATTATCGGCGCTTTGGTGATGGGAGTGCGCAACAACATGAACTTTGCAGACGTGATGCGCTGGGGCTTCATGCCCAACGTCACGCACGTTGAAGACACAGACCTGGCGGATACAACTCCGTGGGCATCGCCGCTGTGGAAGTTAACAGCCAGCGCGCTGCTCATCATTGCGGTGGGACATGGCGTTCACGGCCTGGTTGTCATCGCAGACGATTACATCGCCACTGCGAAAGGCCGCCAGGTCGTGCGTATTTTCAGCGGCATCATGATCCTTTCGATGATCGGCATCGGCTTGTATCTTATCTGGACTTCATAAAATTTTTCCACCACAGAGTCCACAAAGAGCACTGAGGAAAAATAATTAAAAACCTCTGTGAACTCTGCGTTCTCAGTGGTAAAAATGTTTAAAGCAATTTAGGAGTTTTCATGGCAAAAGTTCATCAATTTGATGTGGTCGTTGTCGGCGCGGGCGGAGCGGGACTCATGGCCGGCTTGTACGCATCGAAGACGGCAAAGACAGCAATTATCAGCAAGCTATATCCCACGCGCTCGCACACCGGTGCGGCACAGGGCGGCATCTCTGCCGCGCTTGGTAACTACGAAGAAGACAAGCCCGAATGGCACATGTACGACACTGTAAAAGGTTCGGATTATCTCGGCGATCAGGATGCGATCGAATTCATGTGCAACGAAGCCATTAACGCCGTCCTCGAACTGGAGCATATGGGGCTGCCGTTTGATCGGACTCCTGAAGGACGCATCTCGCAGCGACCGTTTGGCGGGCACACCAACAATGAAACCGGCAAACCCGTCAGAAGAGCCGCCCACGCCGCAGACCGCACAGGTCACATGATCCTGCAAACCCTGTACCAGCAGTGCATCAAAAACAAGGTTAACTTCTTCGACGAATATCAGGTGCTGGACTTCATCATGGTCAATGGAAAGGCTGCGGGTGTTGTGGCTGTTGAGCTTGCCACCGGCGAATTGCACACCATCCACGCGAAATCTGTCATCTTTGCCACCGGCGGACATGGCCGCATTTTCGAGGTTACATCCAATGCCTACGCCTACACTGGCGACGGCGCGGCGATCCTTTTGCGTCACGGCATTCCGCTTGAAGATATGGAATTCTTCCAGTTTCACCCCACAGGAATTTACAAGCTCGGCATCCTCATCACGGAAGGCGTGCGCGGCGAAGGCGGCGTGCTGATCAACGGCAAGGGCGAGCGTTTCATGCCGAAGTATGCGCCCGGTGTGAAAGACCTGGCTTCACGCGATGTCGTCTCGCGCGCGATCTATACTGAAATTAAAGAAGGCCGCGGCGTGGACGGGAAAAATTATGTCTATCTCGATATCCGCCCGGAGACGGTCAACAAATATGCGGCGGAAGACGGCCGCACCAACCCGGACGGATCCAAATACAACCTGACGGCTGATCAGGTCTTAAAGAAACTGCCGGACATTGTTGATTTTTGCCGCGTCTACCTCGGCGTTGACCCTGTGACTCAGATGATGCCCATCCAACCGACGGCGCATTACACGATGGGCGGAATCCCGACCAATAAGTTTGGCGAAGTTATTATTGACGATAAAAACACAGTCCTGCCCGGGCTGTTTGCAGCGGGCGAGTGCGCGTGCGTCTCCGTGCATGGCGGCAATCGTCTCGGCACAAACTCATTGCTGGATCTGGTCGTCTTCGGCAAACATGCAGGGCTGAGAGCCGCGGAGTACGCGAAGACTGCCGAGTTTGAGAAACTGCCCGGGGTCGCCGAAGCAGGTTCAAGGTTAGAGTTTGATGCGTTGCGAAATGGATCAGGTAAAGAGAACGTCTTCGATCTATCCGCAGAGTTAAAGAACGTCATGTTCAGCGATGTCGGCATTTATCGCAATGAAAAGGATATGCAGGGCGCGATCGAAAAAGTGCGTGAGTTGAAACATCGTTATAAAAATATCAAGGTCGGCGACACCGGGAAAATATTTAATACTGAATTGTTGAATGCCTGGGAACTTGGCAACCTGCTAGATATTGCCGAGGTCGTGGCGGTCAGCGCTGTTAACCGCAAGGAAAGCCGCGGCGGCCACTCGCGTGAAGATTATCCCGAGCGCGACGATTCAAATTGGCTCAAGCATACATTGGTCTGGAACAGGAACGGCAAGTTGGAAATTGGATACAAGCCGGTGGTCATCACCAAACATCAACCCAAGGCGCGAATTTATTAGAGGTGTCAAAAGTTTCAAGTGTCGAAGTATCGTGACACCTTTGACGCTTTCACACTTCGACACTTTTTGCAGGAGATTTTTATGGAAATAACAGTAAAGATATTTAGATACAACCCTGAGAAAGACACGCGCGGAAGTTATGTGACCTACAAAGTGGATGCCGACGAGAACGATCGCATTCTGGATGTGCTGGAAGTGATCAAAGGGAAGGTGGATGGCACGCTGGCGTTCCGCCGTTCGTGCGCGCATGGCGTCTGCGGTTCGGATGCGATGCGCATCAATGGGCGCAACATGCTGGCGTGCAAAACCCTCATCCGCGATGTGGGGACGAATATCACAGTCGAGCCGGTGCTGGGATTAAAGATTCAAAAAGATTTGATCGTGGACATGGAACCGTTCTTCGACAACTACAGGAAGATGCTTCCGTATCTGATCAACGATTCTCCGCTGCCCGCCGATGGACGCGAGCGATTGCAAAGCCCGGAAGACCGCGCGCGCTTCGATGAATCAACCAAGTGTATTTTGTGCGCTGCCTGCACCACATCCTGTCCATCGTACTGGGCGAACGGTGAATATTACGGCCCCGCGGCCATCGTCACCGCACACCGCTTCATCTTCGACAGCCGCGACGAAGGCGCCGCGGAACGCCTGCACATCCTGAGCGAGACCGACGGCACGGTGCGCTGTCACACGGCATACAACTGCACCGAAGCCTGTCCGCGTGAGATTCAGATCACGAAAGCCATCGGCGAAGTAAAAATGGCAATGGTGACGGGCAAGTTAGATTGAGTTTGAATGACAGCGGGCAGAAAGCGGAAGGCAGTAGGCAGTCTTCCGCTTTCTGCTTTCCGCCATCTACTTTCCGCCTTCTGTTTGGGTGCTATAATGACAGAAACATCTTCGTGAAGTTTCCCCATTTACCAGGAATTTAATTCCAGAAGGATAAACCGATGCCAGCAGTGAATTATCAATACGAGAAGCGCAAAAAAGAACTTGAAAAGAAAAAGAAGAAAGCCGAAAAAGAACGCCAAAAAGAGATCAAGAAAAACAGCAACAAGCCAAAAGAGACTCCGCCTCCGCCCGTCGCCCCGGAAAAATAAGACCGATTTGCCATCATCGCATCCCGCAGATTTTATACCCCTGCGGGATGTTGCTTTTCAAACCAGTAATAAAACGCCTCAAAAATCCCGCTTTTACCTCAAAAAAAAGCCCTGTTAGGAAACTCTAACCTTTTTCCAACGCCGAGACCCTTGCCTTTTTGGTACAATGCCTCAAGAAATAGGAGACAACATGGCTGGAATGGAACGATTTACACAGCGGGCAAGGCGTGTACTCAGCCTCGCACATCAAGAGGCCGAGCGCGCCCGCCAAAACAACATCGGAACCGAACACCTGATCCTCGGTCTAATGGACGAAGAAGGCGGAGTCGCAGGCCGTGTGCTGCGCGACCTCGGCATGACCCCTGAACGTGTCCGCGAAGTCGTTCAACGCGTCTCCGGCGGCACAACCAACTTTGACCCCAACCGCATCGAACTCGCCCCCGAAACCCAGCAAGTCCTCGAATATGCAATCGAAGAAGCCCGCCGTCTCGGGCATCATTACATCGGCACCGAACACATCCTGCTCGGATTGGTGCGCATCGAATCGACTGGGATGGAAGTGCTTCGCAGACTCGGCATCACAGCGGAACAGATCCGCCGGCAGACCCGCCGCGTCTTGAACGAATCCGCATCCTCCTCCCCGACGCCTGCCGGCCCTCAACCGGGCAAAAGCAGCGCTGCGGCAGCGGCACCCAAAACCCCGCTCGTCGACCAACTTGCCACAGATTTAACATCCAAAGCCGAAGAGAAAAAACTCGACCCCGTCATAGGGCGTCAAATGGAAATCGAGCGCGTCATTCAAATATTGGCGCGCCGCACCAAGAACAACCCCGCGCTCATCGGCGAACCCGGTGTCGGCAAGACTGCCATCGTGGAAGGACTCGCCCAGCGCATCATCGACGGCGACGTCCCCGCGCCGCTGATGAACAAGCGCGTGCTTCAACTTGACGTGGGCTCGCTCGTGGCCGGCACCATGTACCGCGGTCAGTTCGAGGAAAGACTCAAACGGATCATTGATGAGTTAAAAGCCTCAGGCTCGATCCTGTTCATTGACGAAGTCCACATGCTGGTCGGGGCGGGAGCCGCAGGCTCCTCCGTCGATGCGGCAAATATCCTCAAGCCTGCATTATCGCGCGGCGAACTGCAAGTCATCGGCGCGACCACGCTCGATGAATATCGCAAGCACATCGAATCGGACGCCGCGCTCGAACGCCGCTTCCAGCCTGTGCAGGTGGACGAACCCTCCGAAGAAGAGACCATCCAAATCCTCAAAGGCATTCGCGGCGCATACGAAGAACATCACCATTTGGTGATCTCCGACGAAGCGCTTGAAGCCGCCACGCATTTATCGTCGCGTTATGTCACCGAAAGATTTTTGCCCGACAAGGCAATCGACCTGATCGATGAATCATCCTCGCGCGTGCGCATGTATAAAAGCCCCGCCGCCAAACATGCCAAAGACCTCTTTGGTCAGCTAAGGCAGGCGCGCCAGAACCGCACACTCGCGCAGGAAGAAGGCAACTCGGAAGACATCAAGGAATGGGAAGAGCGCGAGACAGACCTCGGTCAGCAGATCGAACGTTTGCGCACAGGCTGGGACCGCGCCAACAGCCCGGTGGTTTCCGCCGAAGATATAGCCGAAGTCGTTTCGATGTGGACGGGTGTTCCGCTGATGCAGCTTGCAGAAGCCGAGTCACAGCGCCTGCTTAAGATGGAAGATGAACTTCGCAAAGACATCGTCGGTCAGGAAGACGCCATCGTAGCCATCTCACGCGCAGTCCGCCGCGCCCGCGCCGGGCTCAAAGACCCGAAGCGCCCGATCGGCTCGTTCATGTTCCTCGGACCCACAGGCGTCGGCAAGACTCAATTAACGAAGACCCTCGCCAAGTTCATGTTTGGCAGCGAAGAAGCCGCCATCCAATTGGACATGTCCGAGTTCATGGAACGGCACACCGCCGCCCGTTTGGTGGGTGCGCCTCCCGGATATGTCGGCTACGAAGATGCGGGTCAACTGACCGAAGCCCTGCGCCGCCGACCCTACTCGATCGTTGTCTTTGATGAAATTGAAAAGGCGCATCCCGAAGTTCACAACATGCTTTTACAAATCATGGAAGAAGGTCACCTCTCTGACGCGAAGGGACGCAAGGTGGACTTCCGCAATGCGATCATTGTCATGACCTCGAACATCGGCGCGGACATGATCAAGAATCAGACGTCATTCGGCTTTGCGATGAAACGTGATGAAGCCACCGAAGAGCGCCTTTCCTACGATGATATGCGCAAAAAGCTGAACGAATCGCTCAAGCGCGCCTTCCGTCCCGAGTTCATCAACCGCATGGATTCAGTGGTCATCTTCCGCGCGCTCAACAAGGAAGATATTCAGAAGATCGTCTCGCTCGAATTGGACAAGGTCTCTAAACGGCTCAAGGATCACGAACTGGTGCTGACAGCCTCTGAAGAAGCTCTTTCCCTGCTCGCCACCCAGGGCTACGACTCCGAATTTGGGGCGCGCCCGCTGCGCCGTGTCATCCAGCAAAAAGTGGAAGACCCGCTCTCAGACCGCGTGCTGGGCGGTGAATTCGTGAACGGCGATGCGATCTATGTCGATGTCAACGATGACGGCGAGCTGGTTCTCGATAAAGCCGAGGAAAAACTCTCGGAGCCGAGTTTGTAAAGAACGTAGGGGCGCGATACCCAGCACCTGCGTTCTGGACAGGTGTATCGTGCCCCTATATTTGTTTAATTATGAGCAAGCAGGAACTTCTAAAGCAAGCTGATTACACCTTCCAGCGCGGGAACCGCGAACTGGCGAAGAAATATTTATCAGACCTGCTGACTCAATATCCCAACGATGAAGCGGCGTGGATGCTGCTTGCGCGCGTGGTGGAGGAAAAAGAGCGCAAGGTCGAATGTTACGAGCGCGCGCTTAAAATCAACCCGAACAACAACGAAGCCAAACTCGGAATCCTCCGCCTGCAAAACCCTGATAAGACCCTCCCGCTCCACAGCATTGTTCACAATAATCCAACACAGGCATCCAAACCTGTGAAGAATATTCTGCGCAGTGTGGTCATTGCGTCTGTTTTGGTGCTGGTGCTGGGCACGACCACGCTCGTAGTTGCGATGAAGAACCCCGAATCCAGCGTGAGGCAATTGATCATTCCCGCCACGCCCATCCCCTATGCACAAAACCTGACGGACGATGTGGCGGCCAAAACCCGCGCACAAATCAGCGAAAAGTATCCGCAATACGCACCGCTGGTGGATGCGTTGATTGGGTTTGCGCTTAGCAATACAAAAAACGGCATGGAGGGCGCGCCAGAGCGTCCTGGCGCTCCGATTATCCCTTCAGGCGGGGCGGGTCTCGAAGCAAAGAACACTCTCGAAAACGCGCTTCCGCAGCCCGGCTCATTGAACACGGTGACACTGACCGAATTGCAGATCACTTCCTGGCTTGCCACGGAAATGGAAAACAAGTCCGACCTGCCCCTGCATGATGTGCAGGTTTACCTGCAAAATGGGACGATTCAAATTTGGGGTATGGTGGATGGAAGTTCCGACTCAACCTCCGCGCTGATTACTGGGGCGATCAACCTCGAGGCGGGGAATCCCACCTTTGAGATTGCGTCTCTGCAAATCGGTCAGCAGGCGATACCGGATGTGTTGCTTTCACAGGCGGGGGCGTGGATCAATCAATTGCTGGCTGACAAAATAAATGAGCAGGTGCCCGGGCTGCAGATCATGAACATCAATATCAGCAGCGGGTTGATCACGATCTCCGGGATGAGATAGACCTTCCAAAAGATCACCGTGATGGTGGTCTTTTTTTATTTAATCGCCTGGGCTGCAAAATCTCCTGACGCGAAGCGTTCGGACTCCGTGAAAGAAAAAGTTTCAAATTGTTATCTTCTCTTAATGAAATTTCCTGTCTTCATGTTGTCATACTTGTAACAGAAAAGGAGACTTTATGATGAGCAGCCAGTTTGAAACCGCCACACTTGCCGGGGGATGCTTCTGGTGTTTGGAAGCAGTGTTTGATGAGATCAAAGGGATAGAGTCGGTTGAATCAGGTTATTCCAACGGACATGTGATGAATCCATCCTATCGTGACGTGTGCAATGGAAGCACCGGCCACGCCGAGGTGATCCGCATACAGTTTGACCCGTCTGTAATTTCATTCCGCGACCTGCTGAATGTGTTCTTCGCGATCCACGATCCCACCACGCTGAACTGTCAGGGTGCAGATGTCGGCGTGCAATATCGCTCGGCAATTTTTTATCATTCCCCGCAGCAGAAAGCTGCCGCCGAGCAAACCATCAGCGAGTTGAATGCCAGGGGAATCTGGAGCAGCCCCATCGTCACAGAAGTGACCGCTGTCAATAATTACTTCACCGCCGAGGATTATCATCAGGAATATTTTGTCCGCAACCAGAATCAGCCCTATTGTCAGGCAGTGGTCGCGCCAAAAGTGACGAAGTTCCGCAAGCATTATCTGGAGTTGTTGAAGAAACAGCCTGTGTAAACCAGTTATACTTGGGCGGACGAAAGATGTCCGCCCTTCTTATTTTATGAATAGCACTTCCTCTCCTTCTTTTTACATCCGTGAAGTTCCCGTTTATGGCGACGCAATCCTCGCACCAATGGACGGCTATTCCGACTGGCCGTTCCGCTCGCTGTGCCGCGAACTTGGTTCGGCGATGAGCTACACCGAATTCATTAAAGTGGAAAAGATACTCAGCCGCTCCAAACAGCCCGCCAAGCGGATGTATTTCACAGAACCCGAACGCCCGATCACTTTTCAAATCTACGGCGATGACCCGCAGCTCATCCTGCAAGCCGCGTTGAAAGTTCAGGAAAACAACCCCGATGTGATCGACCTCAACATGGGCTGCCCTGCAAAAACCATCGCAGACCGTGGCGCGGGAGTAGGCATGATGCCAACCCCGCTCAAGATCGCGCGCACCTTTCGCAAACTGGTCAAACATTTGCGCGTGCCCGTCACGGGAAAAATCCGCCTCGGCTGGGATAGGAACAAAAACTACAAACTCATCGCCCGCATTGTCGAAGAAGAAGGCGGATCGCTGATCGCTGTTCATGGCCGCACAAAGGAACAGCGCTACGCAGGCAATGCCGATTGGGACGCAATCGCAGAAGTGAAATCCCTCGTCAAGATTCCAGTTATCGGCAGCGGCGATGTGAAAACCGTCGCCGATATTGACCGCATGAAAACGCACACCCATGTAGATGCAGTCATGATCGGGCGCGGTGCCATTCCCAACCCGTGGATCTTCGCCCGTCTCGACCGCGACCAGGTTCCGCCTGAAATGGTAAAGGAAACCATCCGCAAACACCTCGTCCGCAGTGTCGAGTTCTACGGCGACGAAGACGGCTCGCGCCTCTTCCGCAAGAACGCCGTCCAATATGTAATGATGCAGCACCTCAGCCGCGACGAGCGCAAAGAAATTCTTAAGTCGCGTCCGTCCGCAGAGTTTTTGGAGCTGCTTGAAAAGATTTACGACTCGCCGATATTACAGACCTGAAGGTTTTAAGGTCTTGATTCGACTTATAATCACACCATGATCCTCGACCTTCCCTATATTCTCGAAACGCGCCGCAACCATGCGCTCGAACACGCCACACTTCATATGCTGGCCCGCACGCATAAAGGCCACATGGCGGGACATTCCAACCCAACCGGATTTTTCCTGCTCGGAGATTTTTTAACCCCGGATGTTTGGGCTAACACAACCGAAGCATTGGAGAGATTGCGTGAAGGTGAAAGCGGATTGGCAATCCACGCGGGATGCGGGACAAACTTCGCAACCACTGCGCTTCTGGCCGGGACTTTTAGCTGGTCGGTGCTGCGAATGGCAAAATCCACGCTGACGAGACTCCTGCTCCTGCCCATCGCTGTGACAGCCGCCGTCGTTGGTGTGCTGATCGCCCGTCCGCTTGGGCCTGTTTTGCAGCAGCGCATCACCACCGAAGCGAATCTGGGCTCCATGCAGATCATTGACATCATCCCCGTCCGCAAAGGCGTGCATCGGGTGATAACTCGCTAGTTTCATCCTTCATCTTTCCGCCTTCATCCTTTCCCTTTCATGCCCAATATCTTCATCCTCTACGGCAACGATGAATTTGCCATCACGCGCAGGCTCAAGGATTTTGAGTCTGATTTTACCGACCCCACCACGGCGGGGATGAACACCGCGCACCTTGAAGCACGCAGCATGAGCGAGGATGAATTTAATAATGCCATCAATGCCATGCCGTTCCTCGCGCCGAAACGACTGGTGATTCTCTCCAACCCATCTGCGAAATATAACAATGTTGGCTCACGCAAAAAATTTGAAGAGTACATCAGCAAAGCGCCTGATTCGGTCAAACTGGTGATGCACGAATTGATCGAGCCAAAAGAAGCTGAAAAGCACTGGCTGATAAAGTGGGCGGCGAAAAACGAGTCGCTGGTAAAAACACAGGCTTTTATGCTGCCAAAGCAAAGGGACATGGCAGGCTGGATCGTCAATGAGGCAAAGAAGCAGGATGGAAAGATCGAACCAGCCGCCGCCGCCAAACTTGCCGAAATGGTCGGCGTGGATACCCGTCAGGCGGGGATGGAAATTGCCAAGTTGCTGGCCTATGTCAATTGGGCAAGACCAGTTCAAGGGTCGGATGTGGAAGCGGTTTGTATCGTCACATCCCAGCAAAGTGTGTTTGATTTTGTCGATGCCTTGTCGCAGGGCAATGGCAAAGTCGCGCAAAAACTTTTGCACCGCCTGCTGGAAAATGAAGAGGCGTTTTCGTTGTGGGGCATGGTCGTGCGCCAATTCCGGTTGATCCTTCAGGCGCGCGAAATTTTGGATGGGCGCGGCAACAAGGACGATGTGGCGCGCGCGCTGGGCGTGCATCCGTTTGTGGCCGAGAAAACCAGCGGACAGGCCGGGCGATTCGCGATTGAATCACTTGAGAATATTTACAGAAAACTGCTGGGGATCGATGAAAGAGTCAAAACAAGCCAGATCACGCTGGACCTGGCTCTGGATACGTTGATCGTTGAATTAACAAAATAAAATTATTTTGCCCACAAATTTTCATCGGGGAACAGGGCGTTGAATTCATCTCCATTCCCTTTGCGTTCCTGCGTGGCAAGATACACATCCTTCCACATTTTAAAATGCTCTGTTTCGAGGTGGGCATCGCGCGCCGCTGTGTCTTGATAAACTTCCAGCAGGCTGAAATGCGCGGGGTTGAGGGCGTCCTGAAACATGTCAAAACGGATGACGCCCGGCTCCAAAATTGTCTTCCGTGCATTCTCGAGCGTGGCGGCTTTGTATGCTTCGATCGATTCGGGTTTGATGTAATGGTGGACTTGAAAGATGTACATGGATAGCCTCCTTATGTTTGCGCAACTGACGTTCGGTCAATAGACCGTTGACGATGGACTGTTGACGGTGAATAACTGCCTAAAACAAGGCTGGTTGCAATGGAATGTCACCTTCGTTCATGCCGCTCCAGCCGAATTTTTTCAGGTCAATTTTGTCTTTGGCATCGAAGAAGATTCCCTCCGCTTCGAGCAGTTGACGCTGACGCTCGGCTCCTGCGCGTTCGCTGATCTTTCCCTGCGAGTTGACCACTCTCTGCCACGGCACATCATCCGGACAGGCTGCCATTGCGCCGCCGACCCAGCGCGGAGCGAAGGCGGCATAGGTTTCCAATTCCACGCCGGCGGGCGGGGAAATCATTTTTGCGACCTGCCCATACGATGCCACCTTGCCGGTTGGGATTCTGCGCACGATGGCCCACACCTGTTCATGATAGGCCTGCGGGTTGGGGGGAGAGGCGAAGGACGGCATGGCAATCTCCTTGTTTACAAAAACAGCTCTACTGTTTTTAACGGAAAAGTACAAAACCTTAGCCGCGAATTTTGCCAATCTGCGCGGATTTTCAAATCAATTTCGCGAGAATTCGTGTAATTCGCGGCAAAAAAATTCTCTCGTGGTTCCAATCCCGCCAGAAACGGGAGAACCACAAAAACTTATTTGAGTTTTCCATTCCAGGCATATTTTTTCAAGTCAATACGTCCGCGCGGATTGAAGGCTACGCCTTCGTCTTGCAATAGAAGGCGCTGCCTGCGCGCAGCGACACCGTCCCGTTCGCTGATCTCGCCTTTCGAATTGACCACGCGCTGCCACGGCACATCGTTCGGGCTGGCTGATACAGCGTTGCTGACCCAAAGCGCGCCAAATTCCGTGTATGTGTCGGCATCCACACCGGCAGGCGGCGGAAGCATTTTTGCGATCTGCCCAAAGGATGCAATTTTCCCGCGCGGAATCTGGCGGACAATTTCCCAGACCTCGGCATAAAAGGTTTCAGGATCGGGCGGGGATGCAAGTTGCGGCATGAGATTTTCCTTGTTTCAACGAGATGATATATAACGATAATACAACGATTGGCGGACATTGGCAATAAAATTCTTTGAAAGTTTATCATCCATGAATGCGAGAGTTTTGATTTCATCCGCGATCAACGAGTTCGGATGCTCCAACTCGGGCGCAGTTCCCTGCGCAAGATGAGTCAGCGGCTCGGAGCTTGATTGCGCAGGCGGACTGTCACTCGTCATATATTGATATGTCCGATCAATGGAGCGGTTGATCTCGTACAACGGAGTCAATGAGCCAAAGAGGAGTAAAACATAAAGCGTAAAACGCAAAATGCGGGATGATGTGGGTTGGAAAATAACCTCGCCCGTCATCATCATCAAACAGAACATCGGCGCGATGGAGGCGCGCATGACGAAGTCGTTTCCGCTGCCAAGTTGGATGAATGGCAGGATGAAGAGCAGAGCGCCGGTCACGATCCAGCGCGGGTCACGCCACCTGACAACTGCCAGCAAAACCCAGAGGACTCCGCCCTCGAGCAGGAAGAATGCGAGGAAGTCCTTGACTGCCAGCGGGTGAAATCCGCGCTGTTGTGCTGCTGTGTTGGAGGAAAAGAAAAAATAGGAAAGAAGAAAGATGATGCTTGCTGCGGCGAGCAGGTCAAAGCGGAGGTGTTTGAACGGGGATTTAAAGTCAGTCTGTTTGATCAAATCAACCAGCAAATAAGGGAGTAATCCAACCGATGCGAGCGGGGCGAAGAAGAAACACAGCGACCAGAGGAAAATCTTCATGTCATTGCGAGGGCGCTCTTCGCCCGAAGCAATCACACTTCGAACCGGGGATTGCTTCGTCGGAGAGAGCACCCTCCTCGCATTGACATTGTTCTCCAGAATAAGGGCGATGCACAGCCACGCAGGGACAGCCTGATTGAAGACCCAGAATAGTTGCGTGGTAAAGGACGAGTATTGCAAAGCTCCAGACCAGACTTCCAGGTGTTGCACCGGCGGCCAGAGAGTTGGGTAATCTTTGGCAAAGAGCAGTACGCCAAGCGAGTCCATGCCGCTGAAGAGGATAATCAAAAATGTATATTGAATGGTTCGCAGAGGTGCGGTCGCAGCGCCTTTACCGAGATGCAACACAACAAGAAAAACACCAAACCATGTCCACAGAAAGAGGAGGAAGTTCGCAGCTTCCCAGCCGAATACTTTCCCCACAAGCGCGGAGGGCAGCCAATAACCGACGTAGTACACCAGCATTTTGATCGGTCCTGTGTCAGGCGAGGAGTAAATCACAGGCCAGTTGTATGTGATGAGGTCACGCAGGACGGCGTTGCGCCAGTGGTGGTCCCAGTTTTGGAAGGCGTATCCGCCGACACCGGAGAAGAAAACCCAAAGGCCGGTAATCAATAAACAGTAGACAGTGGTCAGTGAGAAAAAGTTGGGTAATTGGTAGTTGGTAATTGGGTTGGCGTTTTTTAGAAGCTGCCAGAGTGCGAAAAGAAGGATGATGACGATGGGAATGGCAACAGACAAACGAAGCCAGCCCAGGCAGAAAATGATGAATGGCAGGGTGAGGTAGAGGATGGAGATGCGGTGAAGGTTTTTCATAAAATGACCGTGGACAGCGGGCGATGGACGATGGTTTGCGGTCTATTGCCCATCGTCCAATTCATAAATGACATAATCATCTTTCTGGATTGTAGCGAAATAATTTTCGTTCAAGAACGCGCGCAGTTCGGGAAACTCGCGCGAAGTGTCTGCGCCTGAAACCCAGGGCTTGTCTATGGCGGTGACTTCAATCACAAAACGCGGAGGGTTGGCCTGCAAGTCGTTCATAAAATCTGCGCGCAGAGATTGAATGTATGGAGTTGAAACATGATGATAAAAATAAAAGTCGAAGACGTAGGGCGTGGCGATGCGCGCGCGGGTTTCAAGCATGGCGAGCAATGCGCCGCCCGTCCAGTCCAATGGCTGAACGGTGTCACCCTCCGTCAAATTTTTTTCAAGGAAGCGCGCAATCTCTTTTGCGCGGTCGGTGGAGGTGGCTATGGATTTGCCTTCGAGCTGGCGTATGAATGTGGTCGAGGGACGAACAAGGGAAAAGAAAAGGATGAAAGATGAAAGATGAAGGATGAATGGTTTAATGGTTGAAGGTTGCGTGTTCAACACGAGAGATGCCAGCAGGATGATGAAGTAAATAAACGGGATGTAGTGATATGGGAAGAACTGGCCCGAGAAGGCAGGGTAGATGGCGTAACACAAAGCGAGACTTACGAGCAGATATGCTTTTTTATTTTGATTGAAATAGAGTCCGGCGCCTGCGGGAATTAACCACAATGCGCTTCCGCCCAGACGCCAGAACTGATTCAGCGCAAATGACATTTTCTCCACCCCGGCATTGACCTCCATCAGCCCGTTGATCTGCGAATACAGCGGCCAATAATTCATGGCGATGCTGACGAAGGGAGTCAACGCGCCTGTAAATCCGAGCCAGATGAGCATGGCAATGACCGGCAGCATAAATCCTGCGGCGGCGGGGAGAATGCTTATCGCGGCGGATTTTAGCAGAGTCAGCTTGAGGCGCTGGCGAATGTCTGCGATGTCAAAGAGCAGGAATGGGATGAGACCGATCGCGGCGTGGGGCTTGATGACTGCCGATAGACCGAAGAGCAGCCCGAGTGTGAATCGATGTTTGGGAGTCAGAGAGTCGCGCATTCCCACAAAAAGGGCAGACGCAAGGAAGATGAGCAAAAGATATTCGCGCTGCAACGACATGGACGGGCCGCCCTGTAAATATTTCAGGCTGAAGAGGATTGCGGCGGCGAGGGCGGGCGTTTTGCCGAAACCGCGCATTGCAAAAAAGGTGATGACACCCAGCGCGGACAGAATGGCAAGGTCGAGGATGCGGATGCGGAAATCGTTGAAGCCGCCCAGCAGGCCGAGGGCGGTATAGGCGGCGAAACTGCCCGGCATTTGAAAGTCAAAAATGTCGCGGTAGGGGATGCGGCCTTCGCTGCGCATGAGGAAGGCTTCATAAAAGAGCGGAGCTTCGTCGTGCGTGATGGGCCATTGCAGTGAGAATGCGGCTTGAACCAGCAGGAATGCGGCGAGAAGCGCTAAAAGAAAATTTTGGATACGGGGCATTATTTGTAGATGACGCGAAAGCGCTCACAGACCAGCGGCATCTCTTCGCTGAATGTTTTTCCGATTTTCGGAAGGACGCGTGCGAAAAAAGTCTTGTGCGACCTGCGCCAATACGCGAGCGAGAGATCTCCTTCGCCTTCGGAACGCGCAAATTCTTCGTCGACGGCATTGAAGCGGCAGATGAAAACCTCGGTCGTTTCGATGATGCAAATGGGCTGGTCTTTTCCGTTAAGGATGATCGAGATCAGTCCGGGCTGGGGGATGAGCGCGCCTTCCGCTTCCCAACTCCACAAGGCGGAACTCGTGCCTGTTTTGATGCCCTTCACGACAAGCCGACCGAGTTCATCTGCCAATTGAAGGTTGTCTCCGAATCTTTCAAGGATGTATGGCTTGCCGTAATAAGGCGAGAGCGGCGAAAGTCCCGTGAGGAAATGATTCCAATATTCGGCAGCTACCTGTTCGATCATGTTAGATGAATTCTCCGCCGGTAATTTGTTTTTCAACCAGCTCTCGGCTGGCTGAAAACTTCAAGTCCACTTCGATGCGTTGAAAACACTTGCCGTTTCCCATTAAACCCTTGCGGGCATAAAACACGTCGCCGCCGTCTTCGTATTCGATGCTTAGGTCATTGTCCAGATCCACACGGCCTTCGATGGTCTCCCCGCAGCGGCGGCATTTGACGGAGAAGATGTAGTAGCGTTTTTCCGGTTTGGCAGAGACGCCGCCGAAGAGTTTTTGAAGGAGGTTCATGCTTGTCCTTTGACCATAGACGATAGACCGTGGACGGTGGTTTACTGTCTATCGTCCACCGTCCAATTTTAAAACTTCCACTTCTTCAAAACGTCCATTGCCTTGTAGTGAGTGAGGTCCAATTGCAGGGGAGTGATGGAAACATAGCCTGCGCGTAATGCGCCGAAGTCGGTGCCGGGTTCATCCACACCGGTGGGCGCTTCGCCGCCGATCCAGAAATACGGCTTGCCGCGCGGATCAATGCGTTCGTCGAGCGCGTCGCGATAAACACGCAGTCCCTGACGCGTGACCATGTACCCTTTGAGTTCAACTTCCTTGAGATACGGCACATTGACATTCACGACCACGCCATCGAGCATTCCATCCGCGATCACATTTTCAGCAATGCGGCGCGCGATTTTGGCGGAGGTGGAATAGTCCAACATGCCTTTGAATCCTTCGGGCGAATCGAGCGAGACCGCGATACCCTTCACCCCGGCAATGACCGCTTCCATCGCGGCGGTGACTGTCCCTGAATAGGTGACATCATGCCCGAGGTTGGCGTTGGGATTAATGCCAGAAACCACGAGATCAATCTGGTCTTCGATCAGACCCAGCAGGGGCAGGGCTACGCAGTCTGACGGAGCGCCGTCGGAGGCGAATGCGCTCGTTCCGTCTGCAAGCAGCACTTCCTTCACCCGCAGCGGACGTTCCATCGTCTTCACATGTCCCGAAGCCGACCAGTTCTTGTCCGGCGCGAAGACGGTCACTTTGCCGAGTTTGCGCATTTCCTGCGCGAGAGCCAGAAGTCCGGGCGCCTGCACGCCGTCGTCGTTGGTTACAAGGATGTGCATGATTCTGATTTCCGATTTTGGATTTGAGATTTTGGGTTTGCGATTGGAATTATAACGCGATATATCATTGCTTTACCCTATACAAATAAAAACGCCCTGCGTAACCGCAAGGCGCTCTCAACCTTAGAGACTGTTTTCTTAAAGGCTTTTTCACCACAGAGATCACAAAGGTCACGGAGAAAAACCTTTTAAAAAACTCTGTGGACTCCGTGTTCTCCGTGGTCAATGCTCTTGTTTATGCGTTTAAGAAACACTTTCTTAGATTGTTCTCAACACCACCCCGTTTTGTGACGGGTCGTAGACCAGCAGGCCGGCTTCTGTCTGGTTGGAGGGTATCCCCGCATCATCAATTCGTTTGACAACTTCATTCAATGCCTGCTGGTTGGCAAAATCAACCGTGAAGTAGCGCAAGCCGACCGCGTCAGACGGCGGGGGTGGGGCATTTTCTCCCTGCCAGGCATTCAGCCCCAAGTGGTGGTGATATCCGCCGGCGGAGATGAACGCCGCCTTGAACGTGGATGAATTTCCCATCACGTCAAAGCCGATGATGCCGTGATAAAAGTCCACGGCTTCCTGCACATTGCGCACATGCAAGTGGACGTGACCAACTCGCGTTTCGGGCGGAATGGGATCATCCAATTTATCATTTTCCTTGAGGTGGCTGAACAGGGCTTTGACATCCAGCGGCTCGCGGCCGTCGCTCAATGTGCCGTCGGCGCGGCGGGTGACAAAGTCATTGTTCTCGATGACGAAGGTTCCGTCCTCCGGCGACTCACAGTACAGTTCAATGCCATTGCCTTCGGGGTCGTCGAGGTAGGTGGTCTTGGTCATGATGTGATCGGTCGGGTAATTGCGATATTTCAACACAGACAAACGCCCCAGCGCCCGCGCCAGTTCGCGGCGGCTGGGGAAGAGGACGGCAAAATGATAAAGCCCTGTCACGCCGCGGTATTTTTTCATGTTCGGTTCTTCGGTGAGCAGGAGCAAATCTGCGCCGCCTGCGCCCATGCCCGCTTTATTTCCTTCGCGCCAGTGGAGTTTGAATCCGAGCGCCTGCTGGTAGAACGCAATCTGATTCTCCAGGCTGGCAACTGTCAACGAGACCTGACCAAGCAACGTGGCGGGATGAATCGAAAAATCCGTTTTCGCGGGGGAGTTTGTTTGTGTGTCCATGTGTACCTCTAATCAAATTTTCTGTAGGGGCGACCCTTCAACATTAATCAATTTGCATTACTTTCAGAAACGGGTCGCCCTACTACATTTTACATTATCCAAGGATTTTTAATGCGCTGCCCCAGTTGGTTCCAAGTATGCCTTGCAAAACGATGTGCAGCAGCTGCATGGATTCGATCTGACGCGCGCGGTGCAGCGGACCGGCGTCAATGGCGCGCATTCCGCCATCGGTCACCAACTGCGAAACGATACCTTTCGCATCCGCATCGTCGCCGGCGATAAAGACATCGAGCGGCTGACCAGCCACCAGTCCCGAAAGAAGCGTGCCTGCATAGGTGGTGTTGAAAGCCTTGACCACTTTCGCGCCGGAGGCAATCGCCTTCGCCAAATCTTCCGCAGACGATGAATCAGGCGCGGTGGCAAGCCCATCGTAGGTGGCGTTCAACGGGTTGGCAATATCCACGACGACTTTGCCGGCAAGTTTCGTACCAAGCTGTTTTGCGATTTCAATGTTCGTACCATACCAGACGGCCAGCACCACTACATCGCCCAGTTCCGCATCCAAACTCGCAGCGGAAACTTTTGCGCCGTTTTTTGCAGCAGCTTTCACGTCTGCCGCAGCCTTCTCAGCTGTTTCGGGATTCGCATCGACGAAGGTGACCGAGTGACCGCCAGCGACTGCGCGGGTTCCGATGCCGCGTCCCATATTTCCTGCTCCGATAATTGTTATGTTCATATTGACTCTCCTTGAGTTGTTTGATAATATACACCCGTTGTTTACACAACAGATGTTGTTAATTTACCAATTCACCCTCTGAAAGTCAACCAACAAAGAATTGGATTTGTTGACTAAGCAACAAAGGAGACAATGTGTTGCCCAACCCCGACGAAAAACTTGACCCGCGCGTCAGACGTACCCGCGGCCTGATCCTGCAATCCTTTGAGAGTTTGCTCGCTGAAAAAAACTTCGAAGCCATCTCCGTGCAGGATGTGACCGCCAAAGCACAAATTAATCGCGCCACCTTTTACGCGCACTTTCAAGATAAATACTCCCTGCTCGATCATTCCATCAATAAAATGTTCATGCAGGAAATTGAAAAACGCACGCTGAATGTTTGCAGTTACAGCGCCGACAACCTGCGGAATCTGATTCTGGCAGTTTGCGATTTTCTTTCGCGCCTGCATACCGACTGCGCCCAGCCGCATCAGCAATTTGAATCACTGGTGGAGACGACCATTAAAAAGCAGGTATTTGATTTACTTTCCTACTGGCTGAGAAAATCAAAAGTCCCAACTGAAATTCCCGCCACAGTGGCAACGTGGGCAATCTACGGGCTGGCATCGCATTACAGCCATATGAAAAAACGCCCCGTTCTCGAAAAATTCGTGGACGAAGCGTTTCCGCTGGTGGCGGTCAATTTGGAACAGTTTGCTTAACTCCATGCAGCGCAACGTGAACGTTGCGTTACGATGGGTCAACGCCATAAGCCATGGCAAGGTAATAGCACATGTAATCGCCGAAGATGACCAGCGTCCACAAATGGGCAATCAGGGATTCGCCGCGGGCGTCAATCACATCGGTGTTCAAGCCTTCGAGCATGAAAGCCTGGCGCATCGAGTCTGATTGCTGGCAGCTGCGCGGATTGTCAGACGGGGCGCGCAGGAAGAGGGTCATGGTGTGGGCGTTGAGCGTTTCGCCGGGGTTGAGCACGGCAGCCAGCGCGCTGTGAACCGCTTCGGGAATAACCTCGAAATTTGCGCCCGCTTTGGCTAGTTGATTGACCTGCATCTTCCAGCGCCGCGCAACGGGGGCGAGCTTTTCGGTCCCGACAAATGTGACCCAGCGCCCAACGAGTTGACCGGCATAACGCTTGGCGGGGTTCTTCGCCGCGATCACGTCGGCGGTGATGTGCTGCTGCGAGCGCTTCATCATGGCGATGGCTTCGGTCACATCCTTTGACGGGTCGGGGATGAAGCCGAGGCGGGAAAATAATGCGAGAAGCAATCCATAGGCATATCCGATGGCGGCGCTGGGGCTGCCGGCATAATCATATTTCCAAGCGGGGATATTTTTTGCGGCGGCGCGTTTTTCCAAATCACCGCCGCTGGAAATGACGAGAATGCTGCAATCATTTTTTACGGCGGCTTCGAAGGAGTCCAGTACTTCTTCGGTGTTGCCGGAGTGCGAAATGCAAATGACCAGGGTTTGTCTGCCATTTGCATAGGACGGCAGTCCGTAGCCGCGGTGCAATGTGACGGGGAGTCGAATGTTCGAGGAAACAGAGGCAGCCACCAGTTCGGCGGCGACCGCTGAATCTCCCATCGCAGCGATGAGGATGTTTTGGATTTCCGCAAAATTCGGCAGCGTTTGATTCTGTCCCAATTCCCATGCGCTTTGTAGTTGATCGGGAAGCGCGTCAATTTGAGCGAGCAGGTTTTGGGTGTCTATTTTTTTGAAGAGGTCGAGGTCGTCTAGGTTCATGGAGTTTGGGAAGGGAGAGGGGTTGTGAAAGTTGACAGCGGACGATAGACCACAGCCATCGTCCGCCGTCTGTGGCCGTTTTTAACTTGCGTCCTTGATGAATTTCGTCAAATCCTTCTTCATTTCTTTGAGCGAAGGCATGTGGACGTACATCATGTGGCCGGCTTCGTAATACGCCATGCGGATATTTTTTCGCAGGGATTCATCGAGGCCGAGATGATCGAAGGTGTATTCGGTGGCTGAGTAGGGCGTGCCGAGGTCGAAGTAGCCGTTGGCGACGAAGACCTTGAGGTATTTATTAAAGGTCATGGAACTGCGCAAAATTTCAGTGACACTGACATATTGATTCTGGAAATATTCATACGACCAGTTCATCCACACTTTATTGCTGAGGATTTCGTAGGGCAGGTCGGTTTCGAATTTCAGTTCGGCACGGATGTAATCATTGAACGCGGCTGTGTATGGGCCGGAGACCTGGCTGAAGAGCGGGTCGTACTCGTAGCTTTCGGTGACTCCGCTGCGGTCTATGCCGGTGTAGCGGCTGTCCAATCGCCCGACGGTTTTTCCACGCTCGCGCAAAAGTTCCTTGAAGTAATGCCGGTCAAGGATGCGCAGGTTCGAGCGTTGGATGAATTCCTGCGAGATGCCGGTATAGCGCGAAAGTTTTTCAACGACGCTGGCGCGTTCCTCGGGCGTGAGCGCCGCGCCTTTGAGCAGCGCGGAGGCATATTCGCCTTTTGCAAATTCCCCGGCTTCCTTGAGCACGGTTTGCAGGGGCGCTTTGAAATTCAACTTGCCGTGATACCAGGCGGTGGCGGCGAAGGCGGGCAGGAAGAGGATGTAAGGCAGGTCGTTGTTGAGGTTGAAATCAATGGTGGTGAAATCAAGCACAGCGGAGATGAGCATGAGTCCATTCAGCAACATGCCGTGACGATCCTGCAAATAGCCGGAAAGACCCGCGGCGCGCGTGGTTCCGTAGGATTCGCCGGCCAGGAATTTCGGTGAAAGCCAGCGGTGGTAACGCGTGGTGTACAGGCGGATGAAGTCGCCGACGGAGGCGATGTCTTTTGAAAAGGTATGCCACTCGGCAGATTTTTCACCATCGACCGGGCGGCTGAAGCCGGTGCTCATCGGGTCGATGAAGACCAGGTCGGTTTCATCGAGGATGGAATATTGGTTATCGGTCAACTTGAACGGGGGCGGAGGCATTTCGCCATCGTCGGTGAGGACTACTCGGCGCGGTCCGAGCACACCGAGATGCAGCCAGACAGACGAGGAGCCGGGTCCGCCGTTGAAGGAGAATGTGACAGGGCGTTTGGATTTATCCTTCACGCCGTCCTTGGTGTAGGCGGTGAAGAAGATCTGCGCGCGCGGCTTGTCGGCCTCGCCTTCCTTTTCCGAGACTTCCTCTTTCATCACCATTGTGCCGGTGGTGGCTGTGTACTTGACGACTTTGCCGCCAATGCGCACCGAGTGCTTGCTTTCGACCAAGTTGTCTTTTGGTGTGGTTTTTTCTTCCTTCTTTTCTTCTTTCTTTTCTTCGGGTTTCTTGGGTTCTGGCATGGTAATTACACTCCTATTTGTGTTGATTGATCAGCGCATAAATTTCTTTTTTATTCCAGCCGCTTTGTGCGGACAGTTCTACAGAAATTTCCTTTGCAGATTTTTCTTTTTTCACTTCTTTTTTAATGGCTTTTAGTAATTCCTCTTCCGTCCATCGTTCACGGTCTGCGGTCTTCATCCCCTCAATCACCAAAGTAAATTCTCCGCGCGGGTCTTTGGATTTGAAGTACGAAACCGCACCGCTGACTTGTCCGCGCCAGTATTCTTCGTAGAGTTTGGTCATTTCGCGGGCAACGCAGATTTGACGGTCACCCAGCGTGGCCAGGATGTCTTCGAGCGAGTCCACGATGCGGTGGGGGGATTCTAAAAAGACGAGGGTGTAAGTCAGGTTGGAAACCTGACCTACGGCTTTGCGGCGGTCACTTGTTTTGCTGGGAAGATAGCCAAGGTAGAGGAATGAATCTGTGGGCAGGCCGGAGACTGTCAAAGCGGCGATGGGTGCCGAGGGACCGGGAACAGGCCGAACGTCGAAGCCGGATGCGAGGGCGGCTTTCACCAGTTCGTAGCCGGGGTCGTTGATCGCCGGCGTGCCCGCATCCGACACCAAAGCCACATCACCCGTTGAAAGTTTTTCGAGGATGAGATCGAGCTTGTTTAGTTTGTTGTGTTCAAAATAACTTGTGAGTTGGGATTTGATTTCGAAGTGCTTGAGCAATGAGCCGGTATGGCGCGTGTCTTCGGCGGCGATCAGGACTGCTTCACGCAAAATGCGCAGGGCGCGGGGCGAAATGTCTTCGAGATTTCCGATCGGCGTGGCGACGAGGTAAAGAATTCCCATTGAGTTATTTTATCACCCCGCTTCGGGCGAAAGGTCAGCAGCCTTTTAGTTTCACCACAAAAATGGTGCAGCCCGCTCCCTGCGGCGGCGCGGCGATGCAGCATTGATTGGTCGAGTCGAAGGTATCGCCGGTCGAGCATTTATTCAAGTCTGATTCAGGGATGACGGGCGGCACGCACACTTTCAGGTCATAGACCAGAAACGACGGGCCGGAGCAGGATAGCACCCTTCTTCCGTTGCTGACGGCTTCTGAAATACAGGTTGCCTGTGGATCGGTTAATTCAAAGGTCGCATCATCGGGGATGGTGACCGTTGTATAAGGGCGCTTCCTGATGCAGGCAAAGTTGGTCACTCTTACAAAAGGCTCGGCGATGGTTATCTCTTCGGCGCAGAAAGGGGCAAAGGCCGTTGTGGGAACCACTTCCAAAGTTGGGGTAACAGCCTGCATGGGGACAGTGGTTGTTGCCTGCACGGTTACAGTTTCCAACACAGGGGCAGAAGTAGGCGTGGGCGGCAGTTCAATTACAAGCAGTTGATTGCGCAGCAGGAAGAAACCCACGACGATGATCGTCAGCACAATGGCTGCCACCAGCAAACCCATTCGTCCGCGGGGCTGTTGGGCATCAGGCAGGTTCAGGGCGGAAGTGGTCTTTAAACCAATATTCCCCTCGACACCGAACGCAGCAAGATTCAGCGCCCTTGCCAGCTCAAGCGCCGTGGAGTAGCGCCTGGTTTTATCCTTGGCCAGCGCGTTCTTGATTATGAAATCCACTTCGGGCGGCAGGTCTGGGTTGGATTTTAGAATTTCGGGAATGGGCTCAATAATATGCTTGACCACCACCCCCATGGGCGTATCGGAATGGAATGGCTGTTGACCGCTCAACATCTGGTAAACGATCACGCCTAAACTGTAGATGTCACTCAAACTGTCAGCTTCGCTCCCCTTGGCCTGTTCCGGGCTCATGTACGCCGGCGAACCGACAATCCCGGTCCCGCCTGCGCTGGTAGTTGACTCTGTCAAATTGGCAACGCCAAAATCTGAAATGAACGGGTCGCCATTCCCGTCGAAGAGAATATTATCCGGCTTCAGGTCGCGGTGGACAACGCCCTTCTTGTGGGCATAGGCGAGTCCCAGCGCGACTTTTTCAATGACACGCGCGGTATCTTGCAGGGAAATTTTTCCTTTGGTGTGAATCCAACCGGCCAGCGAGCCGCCGGTCATGTAGCGCATGACAAAATATGGCTGCCCGTTTTCCTCGCCGACATCGTACACAGGCGCGATCGCCGGGTGTTCCAGCCCTGCCACGATCTTAAACTCGCGTTCAAAGCGTGAACGGAAATGCGGATCGTGCAGCACCTCGCGTGGCAAAACCTTGACCGCCACCTCGCGGTCAAAACTGGGGTCATATGCCTGATACACCACAGCCATCCCGCCGTGGCCAAGCACATCCTTGATCTGATAGCGTCCAATCTTTTCTGGAATTGCCATGCGCGCAAGTATAAACCAGATGGAGATGATGGCGCAAGAAAATAAGAATTTGGCTCACATGTAGACTCTGTGCAATAAGATAAGCCCTTTTAACGCGAACACTTGCGCCGAGCGCCAGCGCGGTGTTACGCAAATTGGGCGAATTATGCATTTTGTCGCGAAATTCGCTACATTCGAAAAATTCGCGGTTAGGTTTTGCTCTTTTAAAAAACCGGGTATTTAACCTGCACACTCTTTACATATGAGCCTAGAATTTTCCCGCTTAAAATAAAAATCCTCCCCCGTCATGAAAGATCAAACGGGGAGAGGAAAGTTGAATTCTTCGGTATTACTCAGCCGAATCAGATTTGCCCGAGGTCGCCATCATAAAGCCAATGTACATCAAAATCGCGCCGACAAGTTCACTGAGATAGAGCATGTCCGCCAGGCCTGCCTTGAGCAAACTACCGCCCACAGCCGGTGACAATGCCCCGGCCGCGATCAGGATGTTGCCGAACATGCGGTTTGCCAGAATCCTTTTGCGCCAAAAGAGGAAGGCTGAATAAATCGCGCCGCCGACCAGCGTCAGCGTGCCGTAGATATTAAGCAAAATCGTCAGGAAAATGGTCAAACCGCCGCGGGTCAGGAAATCTTTATACTGCTCCGAAGCGGGATGGGTGACATCATAATTTCCGCTGAGTGATGGCGCTGAAAAAACAAGGAACAGCGCCAGCGCAGAAACAACAACCAAAACCCAGGTGGTGATTTTCGCCGAATTGCCTTTGCGAATGAGCAGATGAACCGACCCCTGCCCGAGCCAGGCGGCAGTCAACATTGCGCCGGTGACGTACCAAACTTTCAAAACAAAAACATTGAAGGTCAGGCCAAGGATGACTTCGCTGAGCGTGCCAAGTCCGTAAAACAGCAGGCCGACCGCCCAAAGCAGCAGGTGAGTCCCGCCGCGCTGACGGTAACGACTGTAAACAGAAAAAACAAATGCAAAGGTGACGATGGTGGAAAGATACGGAAGGTAGGTCATCAAATCTCCAGTTTGAAAGAATTACGCCGAAGGAGTTGCCCCGATCAGCGATAGCGCAATAATGACGATCACAGCCAGCAAGACCAGCAGCAGCACGGTCAGAAAAACAGGCACAAGTTTCTCGGTCACAACCGAAGGGGAAAAACGTTTGGAACGACGAAGCTCAGACATGAACAACCACCTTTGAGGCAAAACTTAATGATTCGCCTTTTCCATCGACTCATACGTCTGCAAAAGACTGATCAAAATATCATCGGTGAAAGTGTGCATCTTATGGAACATGTCTGCTGTCTGCCCCGAAGGAACATTGGCATTGCCGTAGACCGTGATGACCGACTCGATCAGCGTGTTCCGGAAAAACAAAAACGCGCGCGCCGCATCCACATAGCTCAAACTGTAACGGTGCGCGCGAGACGCGTATTCATAGCCGATGGCATACGCTTCGCTCTCGGCTTCGACTCCGTTTGTTGCAAGATAGGTCATCAGCCCATGAAAGAGCGAACGCGAACTCATGCGGTATTGCGCGCGCGCATCATCGTCCAATTTTTGGTACCAGGCTTCGGCCTGCAAACGTCCCTCTGAAATTTGCATACGGACATTCTTGATCACTTCCTGCATCATGTGCTCGGTTTGAATCTCCGGCGACTTGACATTCGCCTCAGCCCACAGAGCGATCTCGCTGACCTTATATCGGCGGTGCCCGCCCTGCGTTTTATGCGTGGGCAGCACGCCTTTATCCGACCACAAGCGCACAGTGCCGGGATGCACGCCCAAAATTTTTGCCGCGTCACTCAAAGAAAGCCATTCGTCTGTCATATTTATTCCGCCGCCAAAGCAACCTTCTCAACAAAAGAAGGTTCTTCAACGCCTTTCTTAAATTTTTGGATGTCGAGCCTCGTGAGCATGATCGCCGCCACAAGCAGCATCAACGCTTCGAGAGTGAACACGACGAGGTAACCGCTCAATGCCGTACCTGTGGCCTGATTCACCACATCGCGCATTACCCCGCCGAGAATTGATCCTGTCAGCCGCGAGAGGGCATTCGAGAATCCCCACGCGCCGATATACAAACCGACCATGCCCGGCATGGTAAAGTCGAACATCAGCGATAGATTTGCAACGGTGGATAGCCCTGTGCCAAGGCCGAGCAACATCACACCGCTGTAAAAGATATTTGTAGAGCGCATCAAGCCGCTGACCACGATCACAACAAAGCCGGCAAGCGCGCCGATATTGCCAAATTGAGCGACGGTCTTCTTTGCAACGCGCCCTTCAAGTACGCCAGCGATAAGAATTGCAACCAGTACGAACGTGCCCCAAATGGATGTGATGCGCGTCGTTTGAGTGACGGTCATGTTGAAGGCTTCGGCGCCGAAGGGCTCGAGCAAGACATCCTGCCCCAAAATTGCAGCGAGCAATAGAAGTAGATATATAAAAAAAGTCCGCGCGGTGGGGTTGGCTGTAATGGCCGCGCTCATTTGTTTGATTGAATAATTTTTTGAGTGTGAGTTTAAGTTGGAGGTTCCCGGGCTTTGCTCCAGCTTGATGAGGCCGAGCAGGCCCAGGGTCAAGGCGGAAGCGGCTACATATCCAAATGCGCGGATCAAAGCTGCGGGCGTGTACGGGTCCACCATGCGGCTGAGTCCAATGGCAGTCGCAATGATGGATACGATCATCATGAACCACATGGTCGCGATCGTTTTGCCGCGTTCATTCTCGCCTGAAAGTTCAGAGGCAAGCGAAAGATAGGAAACTGCGGAGAGGTTGTAGCCCATGCCCCACAAACCAAAAGCGAAGATGCCTGCCAGTAAACCGAGCGGGAAATTTTTCGCCATGAGAAATGCAACCTGCGGCGATACGATGACGCCCAGCACGCAAAGGATCAAGCCTGCGAGGATATAGGGAGTGCGGCGCAGCCCAAGCACGGGGTGGCGGTCGGAGTATGATCCGATGAAAACTTGTATGGGAGAAAAGAGATAGGGAAGCGAGGCGAGAACCGCAACGAGAGTCGCCGAAAGGGAAAGCTCTTTGATCATGACGCGGTTGAGCGTGCTGTTGATCGGCACGAGGGTCATCGCAACTGCGACATGGATCAGTCCGAGTTGAAGGCGTTTTAGGAACATGTTTTCCTTTGGCAAATAAACATTAAACAAAGGAAGGGCGCTTGTGAACGCCCTCGCCTCTATTTTTTGATGTATTTTACTTTTTAGGGCTGAATGGTCAATGTAGATTTGCCTAGAATTTTACTAGGAGTTTATGAGAGAGGATCAAAGCGATTGGCGGTAAACAGCCAAGGTCTGCTCGTTTATCTTTTTATCGCTAAACCGCTGCACAATGAAATCGCGGCCTGCTGCTCCCATTTTGCGGCGCAGAGGTTTATCTTTTATCAAGGCAGCCAGGGCATTTGCCAGCGCCTGCGGATCTTTGGGCGGCACAAGCAAACCGTTGACGCCGTCCTGTACCACGTCCCGGCAGCCCGCCACATCTGTTGCTACGATCGGGCGGCCACTTGCGGCAGCTTCCAATAAGACGGTCGGGATACCCTCGCCCAAACTGGGCAATGTGACGATGTGGCTGGCTGCAAACACGGAGCGCATGTCGGCCCGCCATCCCCACCATTCCACAATTCCTTCGCGCACCCATTGACTCAGCATGTCAACATCAATACTGGCAGGGTTGCCGGGGTCTGGCTCGCCGACCAGCACAATCCGCGCATCGGTTTCTTTTTGCAGCAAACGCGCGGCCTCTACGAGGGTGCCCACGCCTTTATCCCACAACATGCGGGATGCGAGCAAAACAACCGGTCTCTCGTCCATTTCGGGCAGTGGCTGGTAATAGTCAGTATCAACTCCCACGCCTTCGATCAAGTGTGTCCGTTCCTGCGCGACAAGTTTTTCAGCCAAAAAATATTGCCGATCCTCCGAATTCTCAAAAAAGGTTTGCCCGGATCGCATCACAAAACGATAAAGCGGTTTAACCAACAGGCGTAGAAAGCGCGCGCGGATATCCTTGCCGAGAAAAACATAACCACGCCCGGTGATGGAGCGCACCACCGCTGGGACATGTCCCGTCAGTGCAGCAAGCGAGCCATACAACACAGGCTTAATCGTATGCAAATGAATCAAGCCGGGCTTTTCCTGTCGAAATATCTGCACCAGCGACCAGACCGCTTTTGCCTCTGTAAACGGGTTGATACCCTGCCGCCCAACTTCCCAAGGCAGCCAGCGAAATCCTTCGGCTTGTATCTCCGCTGCGAAACGGCCGGATGGGGAAACCAGCACGACCTCGAATCCCTGTCCGCGCAAAAAGCGCGCCAGCGGAAGCCGAAAGCGGTAGATGTACCAGTCTGTGTTGGCGATAATTAAAACTTTCAACTCGTCTTTTTTCCGACATGCAAATATTTATACACTTCCAAAACACGCCTAGTCATCAAGTCAACATCATAGCTGGAAAATGCCTGTTCGCGAGATGCAGCTCCGAGCGAGGTCATGGATTCGGGGTCAGAAAGGATGCGCGATAATCCCCCCACAACCGAATCAAGATCATCTACAGGAACAACAAATCCATGCACACCATTTTCAACCATAAACCGATGATCGCCGACATCTGTTACAACACAGGGTTTTCCAGCTGCCTGCGCCTCCATGACTGACAGGGTGCGACCGCCTTCATAGCGGGATGGCAGGACAAATACGTCGCTGGCAGCCAGCAAATTGGGGATGTCCGGCCGCGTTCCCCAAAAAAAAACCTCATGCTGTAAATTCAGTGAGTCTACAAGAGCTTCCAAGTTTTTGCGGTCCGGGCCATCACCCACCAGCCAAAGCCGGAAAAAAATCCCATTCTCCTTAAGGCAAGCCGCGGCGCGGATCAGAAGCTCGAGGTTTTTCTGTACAGTCAATCGGGCTACGCTGCAAATCACCGGTATATTTTTAGGCACACCTGATTGTTCGCGCAAATTCTGCACATCGCTGAGAATTTGCAGGCGGAAGGGTTGAAGGTCAATTCCATTCTCAATTAAAACCGCCTTTTTAGAAGGAACAAGGCTTCGCTTTATTGCATCTTCAAAAGTGAGTCTTCCAATATAAATAACCCTATCTGTCGCCAATCGGTTTAGTACGCTTTCCATCGCGGCATATAACTTATTGATAATTACTTTTAATGGGGTCTCACGCCAATAAAAATATGATGGCAAATGGATCGTATAAACCACAGGAATACCCAATAACTTGATTAGAAGTCTGCCAAGAAACCCCGCACGCGCATCATGAATATGCACCAAGTCTGGAAGGCATTTATGTAAAACATGCCGTAAATCCCATAGAGCATGCAAATCGGCATATCCGCTGACTCGCCAAGAGATCACATCAACGCCCAACGATTGAAGACGGCCTAGAAATTCAGGGAGGGCTGGCGAGAGAAGTGTAATGCGATATTGCGTGCGCGCCGCTGCAAGCAGATACAACAAATGCTGCTCAATTCCGCCTGTTGCCAGAGGTAGAGCGGAAAGAATCAATAGGTGCGGCTTCTTTTCCAAAAGGGCCTCTCAAGCCGAAAAGGGTTTCCGTGAATATTTTCGGCCATTCTCCACCCCAGTTTACCAAACAAGGAAAATGACAAAATCAGCCAAAACGCGCGTCGTTTAGGAAAAGGTGTTTGCTTCCAACATTCCGCCAGATGATGCAGAGCCTGGCTGGTTTCGCCTGCCCAAAAACAATAAGACGCTGCGTAAAGATAAGCATTGCTTAAAGCTCGAATTTTATTCATGCGCACAGATTCTGGCAAGCGGGGGTGGAACAGCAACTGGTTGACCATCATTATTAATTCCTTCGCGAACCCGCTCAGCGCGCGCCCGGTCTTTGCCTGCTGATGGATCCTCAGTGCCGTCATAATTTTTGGCTCATACTCGAATGTGTAAATCATTCCTAATCTCAACCAAAGATCATAATCCATTACATAATGGAATTCCTCATTCAAGAAGCCGGCATATTCCACAGCCTCTTTACGAACGAAGACGGAAGGCTGGGGAATGTAATCCTCACTGCCAAGAAAAAGCGCAGGATAATCATAAGCCCGCACTCCGTACTCGCCGATCTTTTTCCCCGTTTGGTCAATAAAATCACAATTGCCATAAACGCCGTCGATGCGGGAATGGTCTTGCAATCTTTCCACTGCGCGGCTCACCGCATTGGGCGCGAGCAAATCATCAGCGTTAACCCAGCCCAAGATTTCCCCACGAGCCAGCTTCCAGCCTTTATTAACCGCCTGCGCCTGTCCATTATCAGGCTCTGAGATCCAGGTGAAACGCCCTCCATAAGAGCGCAATATCTCCAGCGTTCCATCTTGTGAACCGCCATCAATGACCAGATATTCAATGTAGGAATAATCCTGTGACAAAACCGACTCAATGGTCGCGCGAATAAATTGAGCTTGATTCAGCGAAGGTGTCACAATGGAGACGAGAGGCTGTCCGGTCATTTCCGACCTTGAGCCTGCTGCGCTTTCAACAGACTTTGTTCCATCTGACGTGTGTGCTGTGCCCAGCTAAGTAGTTTTTCATATCTTTCCTTCAATGCCCGCCCACGCTGACGAGATTCCTCGATGTTTAGCAGTGCTTCAGAAATAGCATCAGCCAGAGCTACTGCATCGCCGGCTGGGACAAGCCAGCCGCTAATGCCATCTTCGATCTGTTCCGATAATCCACCTGTGAGCGTAGCAATGACCGGTAAACCAAACGCGGCCGCAATGGGAATCACTCCAGATTGCGACGCGCTGGTGTAAGGCAGTACCACGACATCGCTTTGCAGAAAAAAATCTCCAATTTCCTCTCCAGATACCCAGCGGTTAACCATCTTCACGTTTGAAGATCGCGCCAACTTTTTCCTGTACGCCTGTATATTCCCTTCCCCCACAATTACCAGTCGGCATAAAATATTTTTTTTCACCCGCTCATATGCGTCTAAAAGGATTTCCAAGCCTTTGTACCTAACAATGCGTCCAAAAAAAAGCAGGGTGGGAAAATCACGCTCCCTCCCTCTTAATGGCATCGTTCTCGTATCACTGAGCGGGCCAAGTGGGGCCACATCGATAATTTTAGAAGAAACTCCGCGTTGAACAAGGGCTGGTTTGAGAGCTTCACTCATAACTACGCAGCGAGTTGCCAAATGAATGGATCTGTTTTCCAACTTCTCGTAAAACCAGCCAGGAATATCCGGATGCGGGCGCGGGTCATGCACATATACAACAGAGGGAATATCGCATAATGTCTTTTGGATTAACGCGTTCCACGGATGGAACATTGGAAAGAGCAGTATATCAGGTTGTATTTGTCGAATTCGTTCAACAATTTTTTGTGTCTTGAAAGGAATTATGAGTGAAAAAAAAGCCCCAACCATATTCTGATACGTATCGAATTTATGGAATTTAACAGCAGTCCCATTCCAACCATCAAGATTTTCCGCATGTTGCGAGAGAAATGCAAAAGTCTCGTGCGCGCCATTTAAATGCCGCGCCAACTCCAAAGCGATCTTTTCACCCGCACCGCGGCGGCCGAGGTATATGACTGCGATTTTCATATTTACGGGGAGACCTGTCGGCGCGACCATGTTAAAGCGGATTCGATTTCAGGAGTCAGCGCATCAATGACCAATTCCGAAGCGTTAGGTCTGAGGTGTATGCCATCATAAAAACCGTCCTCACCGAGGTTATTCACCAGTTCGTATTCAGAGAGGTCGCGAAAGAAAACATTGGGATATGAATCAGCGAGTGAAACGAGATGTGTCCGATATAAGTCTGCGCAATACTCATATCCAGGGGAACTGCTGTCATGTAAAGCATTGTAATAATCCTTGTGCATCGGACTTTCGTACAACACAACAGCGATGTTACTTTTTTTAGCGCTGGCAAGTATTGATTCGAACACTTCCATAGCAGCCCAATTAACCTCATCACATTGATCAAGATTCGCAATTTCGTCAATCATAATTTTCAACAACTTTTCGTATCCTTCATGTGTAATGGGTTTCCGAACTCCACAGCCATTCTTCTCAAACGTCCATCCCCTAAATCTGCCCTCGAGATTTGTAAGAGTTGAAATAAAGACCGAGTCGGAAATTGATTGCAAGCCAAAAACATCCTGCAGAGAGCTGATTATTACTAAAACAGCCATGTTTGGTGGCATGTAAGGAAGCAGGGCTAAAGGTTGTAAATCCACGTTATAGGTCTGGTTCTTATAAAAGCTTCCCTGACCTACTTCGATGATCAATACGTGCGGGGTTATATCAGAATAATTTATTATATGTTTGAGTTCTATAGAGTAATCTATTACATTTCCGCCTTCTACCGACATATTGAAGGCGCTAACATTAAAGTTGTTTTTTATATATTGTGGAGCCAAAGTGAAGGCGCGTGAAGACCCCAGAACTATGATTGCCGGACTAGTTTCGAGCTCCTTATATAATTCCATTTTTATCGTGCGGGCACTTGGAGTAATGGATGGAAAACGAGTACTGGAAAAACGAGCATGTGGGTTTACACACAATGCCAACGTCAGCGCAATTAGCATAATCCATGAAAACCCGTCCCGCCAAAAGCCGATTTTTGGGGGTTGTTGGTTATCCATCCGCGATGGCTTTGATGACCCAGACCAAACAATGCCAAGAAAGATCAGCAGGCATATTGCCAGGAATAACTGGTGGAATACACCAGTAAAAACGGTATACGCCCGGAAATTGGCGTCTTTAAAAAAATATAACCTGAAGACAAGGCTGTACAAGATTATTGCAAAAGCAGTGAACAACAGATAAACAGATTTCTTCTTCATAATTCTACACAATCTATTAAATCAATCCATCCCGTAACACAAACCTTAATGCAAGTGAGAAAACATAACTGATCAATATGACAATGAAAATGGCAATCCATCTAGCCAGCAAGTCTGGGGCAGGAATGCCCCCGTCAATTTTGAATAGAACAGGTAGGATCACCGGAAACAAAGGGGTTTTAACAAATCGATGCAGGGTATATAGCCCAAAAGAGTGATCCGACATGAACCTTACAACCCTGTTCGCCATGATCTTCGGATTCAAAGCAAAGGTCATGACAATAGCACTTTGTGTAACCAGTGAAAGCCTTGTGTAAGCCGGATATCCGGAAATGGCGTTTCTGTAAAAAGCCCATTCAATAACAATAAAAGATATTGTCAAAAAAATTAATAGCGCAGCTATTTTCATGCGATTCCTGCTTACCCAGTCATTATGACGCGCAATAAGTATGGCAATAAAGGGGTAAGGCAAAAAATTCAAAGGATTCCAATGAAGGCTTATTTTTGGGATTGAAAAATAGACCGCAATCAAGGGAATGATAAATATTAAAGCGCAACTTATGAGCAGAAACGCGACAACCAGCGGTGTGCCGGCTCTTACAAACCTATAACCGATCAACTGGGTGATGATCAGGCTGACCATAAAGTAATATAAGGTATACCCTCCGGTAAAGATAAACGGCACAACCTGCTGCCATTTTTTAGGAAATATGCCCAATAGCTCTTCATACCCTCCAAAGAACAAATGCGAGAGAACCACCCAAAAAACAAGCAGCATAAAATACCTGTGCAAAACGATCTTAAGCGCTGTCATATCAGGGTTTCTTGACAAAAACAGGAAATTTGAGGTCAGCATAAAAAGTGGGACAGCCAATAATAATATTTGAAAACTGAAGAGGTCCGCAGCGGAAAACAAATGTGTTTGAAAGTTCTCCTTGTCTCCGATAACAGTAAAGCCGCCACCGCCAGAATGCCAGGCAACCACAAAGACAGACATTAAAGCCTTAATATAGTCAAGCCCATTCAATCTTTTCATGATTCTTCCCTGCAGCAACAGTAAAAGGTCATAAACGTGTCCCTTTTTACAAAGCCAAAACAATTTAATTTATACCCATCTCGGTCACACATGTGCGCCTTTTTACCCTGTGGGAAGCGCAACGCGTGACCGGGGGTGTTATATATTTCGTAGAAATTTTCCAGCGCTGCCAAGGCTCATTAACCCAATGACAAAACTTGAAAAGAATACATGCATTCCAATAATTACCAATGTCAATGTTGGAATAATCAGTCGGAGGGTCACTTCATACCGCAAAGGACCAAAGTCAACCTGAACCCACTGACTGAGGGAGGTGAGGAAAGGTATCAACCCCAGAAACATGCATAAAAGCCCTAGAAAAATTCCAAAATTTAGAAAAGACCCTCCTGTTAAAGCGGTTACGAAGTTCGAAGCAGGCAATATCCCCACCTGGGCAGAATAAAAGCGGGCGATCATCCAAAAGGTCAAGAGCTGCACGCCCGTGATCAACAACAAGCTGGATACCAAGAGGGTGTGGACATCCAAAGTGATGGGGCCGATCTGGAAAGGCTGGAACATGGTTACGCCAACGCCTAAAACTCCACACAGAAAGAGGATAAAACCCGGATATAGAAAAACCCAATTGGGGCTGACCGCCAGCATAAAGGTCAAGTGACGCCATCCATCCTGCCACGTTCGCAAATGGGGTTTGCGGGACCTTCCATCAGGATAATAAACGATTGGCACCTCTTCGATAGACAGTCCAAACTTTCCGGCCTTTGCCACCATTTCGGTTGCGAACTCCATGCCGGAGGTTTGTAGATTTAACGATATGATCGCGTCCTTGCTAAAGCCGCGCAGACCGCAATGAAAATCACTTACATGTGTGCTGAAGAGGATATTTCCAATCCGCGTCAGAACGGGGTTTCCCAGCCAGCGATGGAGCGGCGGCATGGCATCAGGAAGGATAGTGCCTTTTAGCCGGGAACCCATCACCAGGTCGATCCCCGAGCGCAGTTTATCCACAATTGGTTTGATATGACTCCAGTCGTAACTATCGTCCGCATCTGCCATGATCACAAACTTGCCATATGAATGGTTGATACCAGCCCGTAACGCGGATCCATAGCCTTTATCCTGAACAGACAGCACGCGGGCGAAGCCCTTTTCTGCTGCGTCCTGCGAGCCATCGCTGCTGCCATTGTCAGCCACCAATATTTCGTAATCTGACACCCCGGCTTCACGAGCGCCCTCGCGCGCCTTTTGAATGCAGACACCCAAAGTTTCTGCTTCATTCAAGCAGGGCATTAATAACGTAAATTCAACAGGCACGGTTATCTCCTATGCTCAACTTAACGAATAATTTATTGTTTTGGGGCAAATAAAATATAACAGCTGACAAATTGTCCTTCATCCATACAAACCCCGTTATAACTCTCAACCAGACCGCCAAAGTACTCCTGGGCAGCAGTGTCTATTCCCTTGCGGTACACCAAAAGCATATTCACCGGGGAATAAGCTGCCAATGGAATATCCGGTGGAATGGATGCGAGAGGGCAAACAACATATCCATCAATCATGGAGAGCCTTCGGATCGTGGTATCTTTCAACGGATACACAACAACAACAGGCAGACGCTTATCAAAATTATCACTTAGTCTTGTTAAATATTTGGTCTCATTTTCGAAGCGCTCGTCCCCCGTATAATAGAATTTCTCTCCTGTCAGTTGGGCGTAACTGATCTGAAACCGCCAGACAGCCGCTACCAACAAAAAAGAGACCGCAGTGATCGTAGTAAGAATCGAAATAAACCTCATCCTCCGGGTCTTCGCGTTTAATTTTGAGATCATATAAACAACGCCCAAGGTGGTAAATGGGAAAATGGCTGAATAATAGCGTAATTCCATCACTGGCACCCAACCACCCCCAAAGCGATGAAGTTCCATGCCGATCGAAATATAAGCCAGTAAAAAAAATACAAAAATTACCGTGACCAGCCCTGTCAGTGTAAAAAAACCAGAGCGGTCATTTTCCGCCGCTGATGCCTGTTCCGTTTTTGCTGATGGAAAAGTCTCCCGCACAAAAAATGCAAAGGCTGCCAGCACAATAAGAGAAATAACCCATGACACTCCATAAACATTTGAGATGATGGGCGGCGTTTCTATCCATGAACCAGCAATATCAAAAGACGGATTGATCACCCCAAAGGTGAAGATCGGAAACGGTATCGTGCGGAGCAAATGCTCCCAATGCAGCGCCGAAGCTTCCGGCAAACGAGCCGCAGCATTCCCATACAAATCAAGGTAACCCATGACCTGCCCGGTAGCCTGCCAATTCAGATACATCATCCCAAAAATGAACAAAGCGCTAATTGCGGTGCTTACGATAATCGCCTGAAAGTAGAAACGCAATTTCTTTTTGAGCAGCCCAAACAGAAACAAGGCAACCGGAAGGATAATCAGCATGGGCCAGTACAAATATCGCAAAGTTGCGGCGAACCCTTCCAATACTCCCATCAAGATGCCGAGTGGTAGAATTTTTTTCGGATCATTCGACGCCGCAATCTGCACACCAACTATGACGCTCGCCATAAACAGTGCCAATGATAAGGTCTCAGATGTATGAGCTGTAAAAGCGCCGGCCATTAACGGGCTGGGGATCAATATCCATAAGAGCCATAAATACATTTCACCCCAAAAGGTAATTTGATCGCGATATAAGCCAAGGATCCAAAACCAGGCTAGAAAAAATATTGTTGCAGAAATAATTTCGATTACAAGGTCAACAGTTCCTGGCGATTTTAGTATGTCGATCCCCAACGAAAATAACAACGCCATTCCCGGCGGAAAACGCGAACTATATACAGTCTTTATGGCGCTGACGTCACCTGGCTGGCTTGATTTGATGGTTAAGCCAGCCCCCTCATTAAACGAAACAGCCTGAGCAAGCGAATATCCTTCATCGGGATTAACCCGTCCATGATATACCATGTACCATATGTAACTGACAATCGAGATGAAAAGCAAAAGGAATCGGATGGCGTTTTTATGACTACCAAATTTCGAGGGAGTTTTGAGATTTTCCATTCTTAATTTCCGCGTCTTGCACTTGCAAAAAATCCGCTCGCCCAGCGCGCAAGTGGCGAATGACACCATATCCAGTCTGCCCATAACATTAAATACATGGGCCAGTCTGGCCCGTTGGGTAGAACAAACAGGGCGGGGATCAATGTCAAGTCAATAAAGCCAACATGCACGGTCTCAAAACCTGAAGATTGCAATTGACCAAGCAGTTCTAGCGGATCTAACTCGCGTTCATCGGGGCTGTGAAAACGGTCGTAATTACGCCCGAGTATGATCCTGCCTATCGAGCGCAAAACACCGCGCCGGTTCGGATCCTGGCTATAAAACAAGCCACCGGGTATTAAATGTTTACTCACGCTCTCCAGCAAACCCGGCACATCAACAGGCGGCACATGATGAAGAATGGCAAGGCAGACAATCACATCATAAGTATCAGACCATTCAAGATCTTCAAGAGGCATACAGTGAAAGCTAACGTTTTCAACCCCCAGCCTCCGGGCAGTCTGATTGGCTGAGGCAATCGCTTCGGGTGAAAGATCTAAACCAATAACCTGCTCGGCATACCGAGCCAGCAATAACTCAAATTGCCCATCGCCGCAGCCTAAAGACAGCACCCGCCCAAGTTGTTGTGTGCCAGCCTGATTCAGAAGGGAAAAAAGTTCCCTCTCCAGCCGCAACCTCCAACCAACCTGATTGTAATGGCGGCCTTCATAGTAGCTTGAAAAAAAAGCCGCCTCATTTTGATGAAGTGTCTTACGCGCCTTCGTTTCCGTATCTTTCATTCTACGATTCCCGCCCCGCAAAATACGGTTTTTCAAAGACAAACAAGTTGTTTAACCCAAATTGGAATTTCCTGCCTGCAAGAGGCTTAAATCCCTCCCGCATAAAAATTTTCGGAAGTTCATCCGGCATGAAGCCGTGGTGTTCTTCCAAAGACATGCCGTCTACAAGGCGGAGGATCACCAGCACATCAAGAATCTTATCCACCATCAAGGATGGCACCGTTATAACAACGCGACCGCCCGGACGCAACAGCCGGAAGGATTCTTTTGCGACAACAGATTTATTTTGCATATGTTCGATCGTGGCAAGCAGCACAACCGCATCAAACGAATCGTCAGGAAACGGCAGCTGGCCATCGAGGATTAATTTCAACAATTCATGAGAGCCTTGAGTGCCTTCCCTTTCAAGAAGCGGATCTATCCCAACGCTTGGCGAAATCTTTTTCGCAAGGTACTCAAAGAATTCCCCTTGATGGCAACCGATGTCCAATACGCGGGAATTCCGAACGATCCATCGTGAAGCCACACTCATCCGCCATGCCTGAATTAAATAATCTCCGATACGCACGTCATTATCCTTTTAATAAAATATTTCTAGCGACTGTCACAAACTTGCTGGAAGGAATCTGTTAACGCACATTCGAAATCTATTGCGGTTTGCAGTAGTTGGTAGTTACGGGAATTTCAGGAGCGATCAAATAAAAACGGACAGGAACTCCCTCCAGCACAGCCACCACGCCTGTATCCGTCAAATAGCCGTCTTCCAGGGCGAGCCGATCCATACGGGATGCGATGCTGTTGGCGAATGGCCGCTCTAGTTTATACTCGCCAACCAGCGATGGTTCGACAAGCATTAAGATCCCCCCCACTGAGTAAGCCTTTTGAAGCCCACAAGCTGCAGCCCTATCCAGTTCTGCTTCCGAAAAATCAGTTTTTTTGGGATCCAGTCCAAATTGATATGTATGGAACGCAACTGCACCTGAATATAACGGTATCCCCATATCCAGGCGGGCAACTGAAGTTATGGCATCAGCCCCCCCTCCCACGGAGATAAAACCCGAAAAATATGTTGCTGTATTTATAGCCAGCTTATCGTTCAACTTTAATATTGTTTCTTCCAAAATCCCCCGATCAGTGGAACTGACTTCATTTACAGATTTTGACAAAACCGTCAAATTCCAGGCCGAGAGGATAATCGCAACTAAAGTAAAAGCCATCAGAGCGCGTGTACCCGAAGGTCTTTCTGTAATAAAGATCAGGGGAATGAAGCCGATCCCTGCCAGGCTAATTTCTGACACAATTGAGCTGTTTGAACCAGACACGATAAGCGGTACCAGCGGAAGGAATACGAGTCCTGCTGTCAATAAAAAGTATTTCCATGAAAAACTTCTCAAAACCAAAGCAGTCGCCAAAATGATCCCAAGCAAATAAAGCGTCTCAGCACCGGCCCAATCCTTGAAATAAGTTAGATACGCCGAAATGGTAACTGAAAAGGAGGAAGCGCCAACAATCGTGGTATTGACTACATAATAATTGTAAAAATAAGAGAAGTGCGTCACAAACCAGGGAATAAATATAAGCGTGACAATAAATGCCGCCAGTCCCAGCCCGCGCAGGGTGGACGGCAAATGCCCCTTACGCCACGCAATAGAAACTGCATACCCAACCAGCATTATGATCGTCAAGGATGCCTGCACGCTAATCATTGGGCGGTGCAATAACGCCAACCCTGCCACGAGCCCGAACAGGATGCTTTTTTTATAGGTTATGGAATTTTCCGCCCAATCTAAAGTAACAACCCAGAGAAGCAGACCAAACGACGCCGTTGACAGGTCCATGCGTTGATCCAGGACCCCCCCCCAAAGGGTTCGAAAAGGCACGGTAGAAATGTAAAGAAGCGGGCCGAGTAATGCCAGGGTTATTGAATCTGTTTTACGGCGCAGGTAATTGAACAATGCCGCAAGTGCGATCAAATGAATGGGAATAAAATAAACATACAGGACAGTTCGAACTAACGGCAATACAGGGGACAGAAGGGCTATCACAATCATATATAAAACAGCAGTTGGGCTGGTTATAAAACCACGTGGCAAACTGCCCCATCCGCGAGCTTGATATTCCAAAAGTATTTTCTCGGCAGCCGATTGATAGGCAAGCGAATCATAAAATGGTATTATGTTGCCATACCATTTATTTCCCAGCAACATCCAAGTCAGCCCGAGAGCAACCAGCGCCAAATAAAAAAGAATCGGAATAATCCGCTTCCATTTTCCAGGTTTATTTAAACTTTGCGGGGTCTTGTTTATCTCAGAAGTTGCCTGCATCCTATATCTCTTTTCCTGGATCGAATAACCCGTGCTATTTTCGTTTAAGCATATCTGCGGCGATAAAATCAACATACCCGCGGATGGTTCGCATAATTCGCATCTTGCTGGAGCCTTTGCGCAAACCAATCCGAAGCACCATTGGAACCTCTGAAATACTGATTCCAAGCCGCTGCATTTTAACCAGCGCCTCAACCATGCAAACAAATCCGGGCTGTTCGATTAGTTTGCCTTTATAGGAATCGATCGCTTTTCGAAGAGCATCAGCATTGTAGGCGCGATAAAAGGAACTATAGGTCTTCACGCCTTGAATGGGAAACACAAGCACGAGCAGGTAATTTGCGCCCCAACTAAGCAGCCTGCGCCAAAAGTTTGTCCCTTCAACGCTGCCACCTTTGGCATAGCAGGAGGCCAGTACCAGATCATCGCCTTTTGCCATCTTTTTCAACATCTCAGGCAAAATTGCAAGGTCGCTGGTGTTATCTGCTTCAAGCGTAACGATCACATCCGAAGGCTGGGCGATCTTTAGCGCGGCATCAAAACCGGTGCGAAAAACCGCTCCCACACCTTGATTAATGGAATGGCTTACAACTCCCACAGGCATACGACCTGTAAAAGAAAGAACAACATCCTCGGTTTTATCGCGGCTGCCATCATTGACCACGATCACGCGATACTCCCGGGAACCATATCCCAATGACAGAATATTCTCCAACAACTGGCCAATATTTTCCTCTTCATTGTAAGCAGGAACAACAAAAATTAACAAATTTTCCTCTTTATTATAGTTTTTCTTCAGCACGCTGCCATGCAATGGTTTTTGTCAACCCTTCTTCCAGGCTGACCTTCCAATTAAACCCAAGAAGATTCTGCGCCTTGGAAATATCCGGCACTCGGCGCATAACATCTTCATAAGGCTTACCGGTAAAGCTTGCGTATGGGGTGAATTTCAAAAGGGGTTCGCTGTCCCCGCGGATCAATTTGTGAAGCAGATTCGCCAAGTCCAGGATGGTGATCTCGTGCGTGCTGCCCAAATTGAATATCTCGCCATTGGCGCGCTCGTTTTCAACGATACGGATAATACCATCCACGTGATCGCTGACATAGGTGAAACTACGTGTCTGCGAACCGTCACCATGGATTTCCATTGGCTGGCCTCTCAGGATGGCGCCGATGAAAACAGATTGCGGCCCTCCCCACCAGGTCAGGTTTTGATGCGGGCCATATCCGCCAAAAAAGCGCATCACAGACACGGGGATGCCATAGGCATCTTGATAGGCAAAGGCAAGATGTTCATCGAACAGCTTTGACACCGCATAGCTCCAGCGACTGACTGTGCTTGGGCCAATTACAAGGTCGCTTTCCTCACTGAACGGCAGATTTGGATTCTTGCCATATACATCAGACGTGGAGGCAAGCACCACTTTCGTCTGCCGGCTTTTGGCTGCCTCGAGAATATTCTTTGTGCCTTCGTTATTGATGAGCAGGGTATCGGTTGCCTTTCCATAACGGGGGATCTTATATGCCGCCAAATGGACAATGACGTCCGCGTCCGCGCAGATCGTATTGATGGCATCCGCGTTTCTCACATCTTCCTTGATGAATTCAAAGCTTTTTGCTTTTTGGCAATCTTCAAGGTTCTTCAGGCTCCCCATGGAAAGGTTGTCCACACCAGCGACTTGATATCCCCGTTCCAGCAATCCTTCGCACAGATTAGACCCAATAAAACCAGCTGCGCCGGTTACCGCTATTTTTTTGATCATAATAATTGTATTCTCCTGGGAGTCGATTATTTTCCGATTATACAAGAATATTCGCCAAATGCATCAGAGGATGTGTTTATAATTAAAACTGAACATACAGGAACTGAACATCTTTTTGCAGAAAGAGCAGGCTGACTGCCGCCAGAATCCCCCATAAGACGGCTATCCAAGCGCCACGGTTATTATTTTCTTCCACCAACGATGCGGCTTCGGCCAGGCCTGAGAGGGAAAATGGTACAGCGAAGATCAAGGCCAAGGTGGCAGGATCCAGGCCAAGGGTTCGCAAAGAAGCGCTTGTTCCGAATCCGCCAAAGCCAAATAATTGCAGGAAAAGATGTTTCAGGTATGCAAGGTTCGGACTCATGAAGAGCGCCCAGCCCAACATTAAATTAAAGAGAAATAAAAGGCGGCTGGCAGATACAGGCAAGGGATGGTTGAATCGCTTCCACCAGATATTCAAATTAAGCAACAAGCCATGATACACACCCCATAATATGAAACCCCAGCCTGCGCCATGCCACAATCCGACCAGAGACATGGTGATCAGGTTGGATGCGAACTGCGCCTGCTCACGGCGTTCCTGTCCCCAGCCGCGAAGAAAGTTTCTGCTAATCGGGAAAAATAAATAATTGCGAAACCATGTAGAAAGTGATATATGCCAGCGATTCCAAAAATCGGCGGGGTCAACAGCGAGATAGGGGTTGTTAAAATTAGAGGGCAGGCTGACACCAAAAAACATGCCGATCCCAAGCGCCATATCCGTATATCCAGAAAAATCAAAATACAACTGCATGGCATATGCAAGAACAAGATACCAGGCTGGCAGAAAGCCGCTGAAGCCTTGAATGGAATTGAAATCGCTGGCCAACAAAGTGCCGAAGCTATCTGCGATCAGGGATTTTTTTGCCAACCCCATGCTTATGAAGATCAAGCCCGCATATGCGCGCTGTTGGTCGAGTCTCTGCGGCAGTGACCTTAGTTGGCTGGCAGTTTCTTTGAAATTGCTGAGGGGTCCGGCGCTGATCTGGGGAAAAAAAGCTGAGAATACTGCAAATAATAAAACGTCATGTTCTGCTTCATAACGGCCACTACGGACATCCAACAGATAGCCAATATGTTTGAAAACAAAAAAGGATATTCCCAATGGAAGCGCCAGTTTTAGGAGATTTGCGCTCCAAGCCAGACCGAGAGTCTGATTCAGCCAATTAATATTTTCGACCCCAAAGTTCCAATACTTAAAAGCTCCAAGAGCAACAAGGTTCACCGCAACCCCCCAGCCTGCCCAACCGCGCCGTGCCGAAAGATAAGTGGCAAGGGAAAGACCAAGCAACAATGGCAGGAATTGCCAACCCGCAAATGCATAAAAGATTAAACTGATCATCAACAAGAAAACCAGTTTACCGCGAGGCTTCCTGACCAGTTTGTAATAAATAAAAATACTTAACGGGAAATATAAAAGAAGAAATGCATGGCTGGCAAGAGGCATTGATAATTACCTTGTTGTGTCTCAGGCTTTATACAATCCCAAACGATAAAGCTTGTGATACAGCACCGAGCGCTGTAGATACGCTCTGAGGTTTCTATTGATTTCCGCGTCAGTGACTTCGCGGCCAATGTAATGCGTGCGAATGCGTTCCATTTCTTTGAGGCCGATCTCGTTGATATGCGCAGACGTTTTCTGGGTTTCATGCACCCGAAACGCAGCGAGGAATCTCGGAACGCGGTGAATGACAGCCCCGCTTTGCTGAAAGCGCATGAGCAGATCCCAATCCAGCGCGAACTTGTAGGATTCATCCAACTTTCCGCCGGACTTTTCCCAGATCCGCCGTCGCCAAAACAAGGTTTCCTGCGGCACATAATCAGCCCAATATAATACTTGAGGGTCGTGCGGCGGCATGACCCAGCGGCCGATCTCGCGATCCTGTTCATCAATGATGACGCGATGGCTGTAAACTGCATCTACCTCCGGGTGCTGCTGAAAATATTGCGCTACATGATGAAGAGCGCCCGTTAATAGAATATCATCGGAATTAAGGTAGGCCATGATCTCGCCGTTCGTGTGAGCAAACCCCAGATTGATGGCATGTGCCTGCCCACCGTCACGGCGGGACTCGAAATGTTTGAGTTCCTTCCGATAACTCTTGAGAATTTCCAGCGTGTTGTCTGTCGATTTTCCATCCTGAATCACAAATTGCAGGTTTGGGTAATTTTGGTCGAGAACACTTCGTATCGTCCGTTCAATAAAGCGCGCCTGATTATAAGAAGGTGTAACGATCGAAATTCCCGGCGCGTCACTTAAAGTAGGCAGCGTTTTGTATTCCTGCGGAACCACAAGCGGCTTGGGAGGGTGCTGTTCCAGAACGCCGATTTTGGGCAGGAAAATACGGCGCACATCGCGGATACGTGTAAAAATGGCGGGTATAAATGGGATGTAGCGCAGAGGGCCGTTGACCAGCCAGAAGAAAAGGGAATGGCGGAAACTCTGAATCACTTTCTCTTTCTCCTGGATTACTTTTTCCCTTTCCTGGATTGTCTTCTCCCTTTCCTGGATTGTCTTCTCCCTTTCCTGGATTGTCTTCTCCCTTTCCTGGATTACGCTCTCTCCTTCAGCAAGTTTTATCTGAAGCCAGTTCTGCAATTTGATCATTTGTTTTTGGAGCTTGATAATCTCACGATTTTGCGAAACAATCATTTGCTCTTTTGCAACAACCGACCCTACAAGGGTCTTATTCTCCGTATTTATTGCCTGAAGAACCTTTTCCTTTTCATCGGCCACATTCAACAAATTAATAACGGTGACTTGTGCATTTTGCCTCCCCCAATCAGCTACCCGTGTATCTAAAACAAGCTCCTTATATTTCAGGTTTTTTTCGACAATCTTGATTAATGGCCTTTCGCCAAAACCCTTGTTTAATCCCAGCCCGTTTAACTGATTTTCACATTCCTGTTCAAGATCAGCAAACCAACTCTCGGTCTGGTACTCCTTCCAAACATTCATGGGGTGCTTTACTATGAGCTTACAGCATTTAACCAAATTTTCGCGGGTATCAAGCCCGCCCAACTCCAACAATTGCTTAATATATTTTTGGGGATCAAAAAGCAGGTCTTCATATGCGAGCGAGAAATCAGCACAATGTTTTCCCATGAGGTAACTCAACTTCCACAGGTAATAGTAGCGCTGATAAGGGTGACGGATAAGCGGGGAAGCTAAAAAGGGGAATTGTCGAATTAGATCCCGCGACCAGGTCGTAATTCGATAGGGGTCGCTGTCAATATCCTGGTCGATGTTTCCAGGGAATCCTTGAATTGTGGAAATCCATTGATCGCGCGGCGAACGGTGCAAATGAACAAGAATTGCTGCGGGGAAGTTTGATCTGATCCACGGAAGCCTGAAGTCGATCCGATTTTCCTGAAGCACAACCGTTTTATTCTGCGGGGGGTATGAAATGAGATAGTTAAAATAATCTTTCATTCCCTGATGCTGGTCATTTGCCTCTAAAAATAAACGATGCACCCCAAATTCACTTTTATGAAACCGCCTTAATTGCTCAACATTTGGGTATTGATCGAAATAAGATTCCACAAAAAAATGTCTGGTTTGCGGTGGAATTTCCAGCTTGATTAGCTCTGGCAGCTGCTCGTGCAGGGGCTCATAATACGCATGCGCGCCCGCCGCATTGCGGAAGATATTCCATAAGAGTGTTGATCCTGAGCGGAATCTTGCGGTGATAAAAATCGGCTTATTCAAAGAGGCATATCCTACCAATGGAGGTCTTTCTCATAACCAGTATCAATCAAGACCTGACCATATTTTTTTTTAAATTCTTCCTTAACCCTGTCCGTAAAGTGATTTTTCCAATCGCCAACGATCCCTTTTCGATAATGGGAAGTGACATCTTCTTCCCCACGCTTGCGGCCGCTGGCAGATTCGAATTGATTGCCAGAAATGATGTCGTGCAATTTCTCATGCCCGACATTAATTTCGCAGAAGTTTATCATTTTCTCAAACTCGGAGAATGGGTCTTTGATCAACTCCTCGTATTTGAAGCGCAGCACATTAATATCACCCAGCCATGAGGTCTGTATCTTGGCCAGTTGTACTCTGTCTTTTATTAAATAGATAAGCCCATCTTCTTCGCTCGTGTGATTCAGGGTATCACGAAAGTTCTTCATTCCTTCATGCACAAGAGTATGGCTGATTTTCTCGCTGAAGTAAAGCGATACCATGGTATCCCGCAAATCGCGAATCACAAAGAAGCATTTGTAGGGAAGTTTCCTGACGCCGAACTGCCACCAATTACCGACCACACGGCGCGGATAATGGATCAACTCACTTAGGTAAGTTTTAGGGGCAATCCTGTTATAAACGAGGTGTTCGAAATATTCACGATCTGTATAAACTGTTCCATAGATCCCGCCCGGCAGGACAGGTTCAACTCGCATTTGCTGATTATTGGGATCCATAAAAACCTGATAACGTGTTGTCCTGCGGACTAGTTTTCCAGCAAACAGGAGGCGCGTAGGTGCGGGGTTTACCCTCGCCGGAACGAACCGCTCAGGCGCGCATTGCTTCAGGATCTCAGCCACCCATTGGGAACCCGCCTTCCAGTGGGTAATGTGAAAAATAGTCGGAAGAGGTGCGCCTACCAATTCATGTCCTTTTCATAACCGGTATCGATCAACAGTTGACCATAGCGCAGCTTGACCTCTTCTTTTATCTTGTCAGTGAAATAATTCCGCCAATCTCCAACGATGCCCTTTCGATGGTGCGCTGTGACATCCTCCTCGCCTTTGTGGCGGCCGGTCATTTTCTCGAAGGAGTTGCGCTCGACCACATTACGCACGTGCATTGGGTTAATTTCCATTTGACAATAGCCGAGTATTTTTGAAAAAGTAACAAGCTCATCTGCAACCAGTTCTTCATAGCGTATCAACAGCGCATCACCCTTTTGCCAGACAGGCAGCCATGTCCTTTGTATATCGCTGATGGCGCTGCCTCTCTGGCTGATCAGATACAAAAAGCCATCTTCAAAGTTTAGTTCATTCAGGGCTTTCCTTCCATCGCCTACGTTGCTTGCGGCAAGGACGGGATGACTGACCTTCAGGCTGAAGTATAGCGATACAAGCGCGTCGCGAATATCACGAATAACAACGAACTGGCGTCTTGGTTCTTTTTTAATGTGAAAGTTGTACCAGTTTTTTAGCAAGGCGCGCGTTCCCGGACCTTCCTTATACAGCCGTAATCTGAGTATAAAAATATAAGAAACAAGCACCAAATCCAGGCGGTGTTTTGGGATATATAACGTAGGATAAATTGCGCCGGGAACTAACGGTCCTGATTTTAAATGACCTACTCCCACCTTTGGATCAATTAATCTTTCAGGAGCGCATTCTTTAAGAACCTGCATTACCCATTGTGAACCTGATTTTACATGAGTAATATGAAAGATTGTTGGATTAAACGGGTTAATTGTTTTTTTCATTTTATTTCCGGGCATACACGCCTCAAAATTATTGGGACGGAATTTGCCGCGTCCTTTCATTGACTGCCTGAAATTCGAACTTCCCCGGCAGAGATGCGAGCCCGCCAAACAATTGTTCAGGTTTTTCAACGATTGGCGGCATTAAATGAATGGCAAGCACACCTTCAGCCCTGCAAAGGCGTTTCATCCCCCGGATCAACCCAACATAGGAGCCATCCAGAATTAAATTATCAATGACTTCCGAGGAGGCAGTGAACAGGTCCAGGTTGATAATATAACTTTGGGCCGCAAGGTCCAGTTTGATCGCATGGTGGAAGCGCACTAAATATCCTTTTGGAAGAATTGACGGCAAACTGGCAATATCCTGCAAGGATAATTTGCTGTGTAGGAGGAGATTCCGCTCATCTCGAATCTCCACCTGGGCGACAGGTAATTCAACTGTCTCGAGAAGCTCAAACTCGAAATAAAAATGCATAGTTTCGCCCTGCCGGAAAACCAGCGAGGCATCCCCTTTTTCGTCGAGCACGGCAAATTGAGCCAGGCTGGCGCTGCCTCCCTGGTTTTGTTTCTTTGCAAGAGTAAGCGCGCGCGGCCAGAAACCCGGCTCTTTCTGGTTTTCGATAAATTCAGCGGCGTATTTTTCAACATCACTTTCCGGAACTCCACTTTCCAATAACTCCTGAGAGACAACCTGCGCGACCTGTCTGGCCTGTGACTGGCCGCGTAGTTTGGTAAATGCCCGGATCGCCACGACGGGATCTCCATCGTGGATGATGCATCCCGCATTCATCAGGACGACCCTGTCACAGTAACGCTGAATAATGCCCATGCTGTGCGTCACCAAAATAATGGCTGTCTCTTTTTTTATCAGGTCGTCAAGCCGTGCAAAACATTTTTGTTTAAAAAAGATATCACCGACAGCCAGCACTTCGTCAAGAATCAAGATGTCACAGTCAATAAATGCGAACATTGAAAAGGAAAGACGGGTGCGCATGCCGGTGGAATACATGCTGATTGGACGGTCAAAGAATTCCCCGAGTTCTGAAAACTCCCTGATCTCCTCAAGGCGTTCCTCCACGTACCCCTGGGGCAGTTCCAAAAGCTGCGCGCTCCGCAGCACATTTTCCCGCCCAGTAAGCTCCAGATCCAAACCAGAACCAAGTTCAAGCAGGGAAAGCACCCGCCCGCTTGTGTTATACCGTCCCATGGTCGGCGTTAACACACCTGTGATCATTTTTAGCAGGGTACTTTTTCCGGCACCATTCGGGCCAATAATGCCGAGGAATTCGCCTTTATGAACATTAAGTGAGACATTCCTTACGGCCCAAAAATCCTTGTGATAGTCCTGCCGGCCAAATGTCATCCATTCCTTCATTCGATCCCATGGATTGGGGTATATTTTGAATCGTTTTCCCAGATCTTCAATGCTCAGAGCCACTTCCTTTTTCATAGAGAATCCTTTATGTCTGAGTAAAGTTTCGTTGCTGTGAAAATACCGGCCATTGAAAAAAGGATGACCCAAAAAACCATAAATCCCCAAGCGGTTGCAGAAGGTACACTCTGTTCCGTCAATATTTCACGAAAGGATGTGATGAAATAATATGGGGGATTCCAGCGCAGGAGTGGGCGGACAAATTCCGGAAAAATATCATCCTTAAACAGGATTGGCAGAGTCCAGCGCCAAAGCTGTAGAATCGGATTAAGAATTTCGCCAACATCCGGAATCAGTGTGTGCAAATGTGAAAGAGTTAATGAAATGCCCATCCCCATCAGTTGGAATAAGAATCCGATCACAGGAATTAAGAGTAATGTCCAATTAAGTCTATTGCCAAACAGAAGGACAACTGGTATCAGGATCACAGAATAGATCAACAATGTAAAATAGGACAGCAATGAATTTTTTGCAACGAAGACCGCGGGGGGCATTGCAAGCCGGTTCAAATACAGGCGGTTGGCTATCAAGACCGTCGCGCCTTTGTTCAGGTTTTCAACAAAAGCAAGCCAGGGAAACAATCCCGTGCAAAGAAAGATAACATAATCAGAAGGGCGCTGGCCGCCAGTGCGCAGATTGATCACATAGGAGAAGACAACCGTGTAAACAAGGACTTCAAGCAATGGGTTGACAAAAAACCAGAAGAAGCCCACTGTAGTGCCTGCATATCTGTAACGTAATTCAGTCCAGAAGGAACCGAGCAGGTAACGCCGATACCGTGAAAGGGAGTTGATCATTTTTTTAGTATACCAAAATCCCCCCGTATGGCAGTTTGAATTCAGGAATATTCAAAGCCACGGCAAAGCGGGCGCTCATTGTTGAACGCCCGCTTTGTGTTACTTGACCTTATGGAGCCCACTGTAAACTGGCCAGGTCAAACCAGGCTGTTCCAGAACTTTTCCCATAGGTTAGGTAATATTCGATGCGGGTATAGTTTGCCATGGCCGTGTATGGAATCGACAGTCGTTTGTTTTCATAAGTCCCCGGCTTAAGCACAATAGTACGCCTATCCATTACAGTTGTCCCATCAAAGAATTTTATCTGAACACGATATGGATCGGCATCATCAGGAACATTACTGCCTTTAGAGACAACAAATATCTGGAAATCATCTCCGGCAACTCCGCTCTTGTTGATGACTTGATATAAATGTTTTAGGGTGCCATCTCCCACCAACCTCATGGAATTTGTAAGGTGGAATGCCCAAATTGAATCCACCGCATTCAAACCGCCGGGGTTGATCAATGTCCGTGACCAGATTGTAGGCAATAGATCAGCCGTATAGGATTCAAATGAACGATTCGTCAATAATTGAGATCCCGGTATGGCATTGCCATTCACATACAGGGTAAACGGTGAGTTAGGGGCATCACTTGGCAAATTTATGATTCCAGTATCCGTCCCCAACTCCGGCGACAGGTAGGTAACATTAAAAGTACATGTTTGCCCGGCAGGAATCACAGCATTACTGCACAAATCGTTACCGATAATAAAATCAGGGTTTGTACCAGAAACAACACCCATGGTTAAAGGTCCGGCAGTTGTGTTGGTAACTGTGGCGATCTGTGGCGGATTTGATGTGCGGTACATCTGATTGCCAAAATTCATTTCGGTCGGGGCCATGTTCGGGCTGGGCAGGGGCGTTCCATACAAAATCAATTCCCAATTATCAAACGTGCCATTACCGGTGCCGCCAGATTCATCCGTCACAGCCAAGGTCCATGTTCCAGCAGATGATTCTCCCCAATCTCGGATGCTCATAAACTTCCAGTTGGTAAAATTAGAGCCAGAGTCATTGAGACGAGGCGCTGCCAGGGTACTTATAATGCCTGAAGGAGCGGTAAGTGTCACCCTCAGGTCACCGCGAAAATCATGCGTGGAATTAAATACGACCTCTACATGTTCCAGCTTTATATTCTGAGGAACGTTAAAAGTGCTTGTAACAGGATAATATACGACCACTGGCGGATCGCTTGGATTTAAAAGGGGCTCATTTACTGGTATTACCCCCGATGAAATGGCATATGCAGGCCCAACATTAGTCCAGGTTTTTGCCATAGTAACTGCTGCTGCAGCATCTACTATTCCAAAGCCATATTGGTGATTTAGATAATAACCAGCATTATTGATCGCCCAGGAAACTCCAGAGATATTATGATTTGCTGTTTGGGCGAGAATGTGCTGAACATCGCGCCAGCCAAGGTTTGGGTTGGCTTGCAGCATCAAAGCTACGACACCGGACACAAGCGGGGCTGCGGATGAAGTACCGCCAAAAGTGCTTGTACAATTGCCGGCTGTTCCAGCCGCCGTGTTGTACCCTACATTTCCAGCAAGGTCAGTAGTGGTAATACCTGTGGTATTTCCACTACTGGGAGCCATAATAAACAAAGCCGCACCTGGTTCGCTGTAATAGGATTGAATACCAGCATCATCCACGGCGCCAATAGCAATGGTATAACGGGAATTAGCGTAACCATCAAAATTCACATTATCGTTATCAACCTTTCCATTTCCAGCCGCCCAAACATAAATGGAGCCTTTACCGTTGCGGCCGGTGGTGATTCCGCTTTCCAAAGCCGCCAAGGTTAATGGCCCGGGTCCCTGCAATGTCACCCCATCGTCATACGGTCCCCAGCTATTACTGTAAATCGAATTTGTATTGGGCGCATATGTGAGAGCGGATGCTTCCTGGGCATCTGTTGTTGCCTCAGCAATCAACCGGATGCCAGCCAGCCCCGCATCATAAGCGACGCCAACGCCGCAAGATGAGCCGTCATTGTTGGCAGCAGCCACACCAGAGGCAGCTGTGCCATGATTATCAGGGCATGAATATATAAATCCAGTGGCTGCATCAGTGCAAGTGTTATTCGGGTCAGGCATAGGGTCGTTGTCACCCGGGTAAATCCCCACGAAACCATCAGGGCCATTAAAATCCCAACTGCCGGCGGAAACATATTGCGCCGAAAGGTCTGGGTGGGTGTATTGCAAGCCGTCATCCACCACAGCAATGGTGACGCCGCTGCCGGTGTAGCCGGTATCCAGCGCCCAGGCGGACGGTACATTCGCGTCTGCCAGATGCCATTGATTGGGATACAACGGGTCGGTGATGACACGCTTGCTTTGCTGGCGCGCGATCTGCTGATTGAACCATACCACCTGCGAGCTTGCGGCAAACACATCCGCCGCCGCAGTGGCTTCGGCGTCACTGCCCGGAATGCGGAACAGATAATAGTCGGTCAGTGAGCCGATCTGACCTAAATTCTCCGCGCCCATTTGCTGCGCCAGTTGATTCGGGTCTGCGCCCGGCGCCACCTGCACCGCCCAGGTATCAGTGACAGTGCCCGTGCCGGTCTGCTGGGCAAGCGGCTGCGCCTTCACTGAAGCGGCGGGAGCCACGCTGGTTCCCAGTACCGAGATCAACACGAAAAAAGCGCAAAGAATCCGCGCTGTTGACTTTGATGGTAGAAGTCTGCTCATTCTGTCTCCTTATGATTGCACGATCAATTTCAAAAATTCTCTGCCGCACATTTTTTCTTTTACCGCGAAGAAGCGAAGAACGCAAAATTTTTAAGGATTTTTTGGTTTCCTCACCGCACTGGCGCAAGCGGCTTTGCCTTGGCGGACTTCGCGGTGAGAATTCTTAATTTGTACGGTAGCCAAATGAAAAAAAAACTTTAGTTACACGCGTCCGCAGGCTGTTCATTTTGATCGCCGTTCCGTTTGTTTTGCTGGCGGGGAATCTGCCGCTCCAGCCAGAGCACGCGTTCATCGTTTGCCATTGGGTCAAGCCCGTCTTCGTTCAGGATTTTACATGCCCGGCGGAACAAATATGTATCCTGCAAAGTTCCTATCTGCCCGAGGTTCTCGGCGCCGTATTCAAGGGCAAGCTGATCAGGGTCAACACCAGTTGCCAGACGGACAGCCCACTCGTTGGTGATTATCGGTTCTGTTATCTGCTCCAGAGGTTGTGACGGCGAATTATCCTGCGAGTTTGGCGTTGATCGAATCGTCGAACAGCCCGATAAAAATAATAACGCAAATCCCAGCAGAACACATTGAAACTTCATGACGCAGAAACTCTCATTCGCATTATACAATGCCGAAACCAGCTTGTTTGCGTACAGAATTGTCAGGGCGTTTACAGCTTTGTTTGCCGTTGTGAAAAGCGCCAAAGGAATAATCCCGCCAGAATCAGCGCCAGCGCGCCGCACGGATAGGGAGATAACAACACCTGCCATTGCTCAGATCGACGGGATGGCACGGACGTGGCTGTGGGCGTCTGCGTTGGCGCGGGGGACGGTGAAATTATCAGCGGCGTGGATGTCTGGGACGGCGGAGCAATTGTCGGCGTGCGCGAAGCGAGAGGCGTAGATGTCAATGACGGGGTCAGGCTGACCGTGGGCAGGATCAGCCCACTTGAGTTTGCTCCTGTCTTCGAGCGGTCATCCACAAAAGCAGTTGGCGTAGGCGGAAGCAAAAGCGCGATGGCTGAGTCCATTTGGATCAGCCCGGCGCCGGAATAAAGATCCCAGCCAGCCGGGCCGACATCCAGCGTAGTGGCTTCAATTGTATTTCTCACAACGCCGGCATTATTCGTGAATGAAAAAAGGACAGCAGCCAGCCCGCTGACATGGGCGCTGGACATCGAAGTTCCGCTTTTGGTTAAGTATCCGCCGGGGGCGAGGCTGTAAATATTTTCGCCGGGCGCGGCTACATCCACCTCGGGGCCGTAATTGGAGAACGAAGCCGGCTGGTTCGAAAAATTTGTCGCGCCAACCGCCATCACCTGCGGATAGCGCGCCGGGTACAGCACCTGATTGCCGCCATTATTTCCGCTGGCCGCCACTACAAGCAGCCCCTTGTTATAGGCATAAACGACGGCGGCTTCCAAAGTGACCGAAGGCGATGCGCCGCCCAGACTTAAATTGATGATCTGCGCGCCGTGGTCTGCCGCCCAAACAATGGCCGCCGCCACGTTGGCGTAAGTGCCCCCGCCGGTTGAATTCAAAACCTTGAGCGGCATAACCTTCGCTCCCCACGAAACACCCGCGATGCCTGTACCATTATTTCCCTGAGCCGCGGCGATGCCGGCCACATGCGTACCGTGCCCAAAATCATCCTGCGGGGTGTTGTCATCATTTACAAAGTCGTAGCCGCCCGTGATCTTGCCGGCCAGGTCGGCATGACTCATGTCCACGCCGCTATCAACGATTGCAACGGTCACGTTGCCTGAGCCGGTGGATAAGCCCCAACCCTGCGGCGCACGGATCGCGTTCAAGCCGGGCTGTAAACCCCAGCCCGGGTCGTTGGGAATCACATCGGCAGCCTGAACGGAATAATTCGGTTCAACAAAGGCCACACCTGTCAACTCATGCAGTTCGCGCATCTTTTCTTCTATTTGAGCCGCAGGGATTTCAAGCAGGATGACACCCAGTTTGTTCAATTCCTCCAACTCGATCACCCGGCCATATGGATTGAGTCTAGGTTGAACTCTGCTGACATGCGCATTGGGTGTTATCTTGACGAGTACCTGTGCAACCTGCGCATCTTCTTTGGCGGGTGCGGCTGTTTCTGTTACAAAGACAGTCGGCGACTCTGCGGGCGTGACCTGAGTCTCCGTTGTGGCAGTTTCGGTCGTATCAAGAGTCGGTGTCGGCTCCTGTGCAAATCCGCGCCGGGTCCCGCTTAAAAACAAAACGAGCATGCCGGTCAAAAGCAGGGCATAAGCTCGTTTGTTGGGAGCTTGAATTCGATTTTTTTGATTCATTGCTATGAGACAACACAAACCACGGTTCAACTCTTTATCGTCTGTCTTGCGATCTGCAGAAGTTCATGCGCGGAACGCAGAGTCCCTTCGCCGACTTCGCCAAGCATCTGCGATAGTTCGAGCAGACGCGACTCGCCGTCGAGGTTTTCGACGCGAGTCAGCGTGCGGCCGTTATCCACCAGTTTTTGCACCTGATAATGCTGGTCGCCAAAGACCGCCAGCTGCGGAAGGTGCGTCACACAAAAAACCTGATGCGTGCGCGATAGATTCCAAAGCTTATGGCCGACCACCATGCCCACCCGCCCGCCGATACCCTGGTCAATTTCATCGAAGATCAGCGACGGCACTTCGTCGGCGCGCGCCATGACATTCTTCAAGCCGAGCATCAGGCGCGAGGTCTCTCCGCCGGAAGCGATCTTTGCCAGCGGCTTCAATCCTTCGCCGGGATTGGGGGCGATCAAAAACTCCACGCGGTCGAATCCGTTCTGGTCAAATGCGATGCGTGTGCCATCGGGCATCGGCGCGCCGTTCAGATCGGGTTTGGTTTGGAAGTCCACGCCGAAGCGCGCAGACTGCATCTTCAAGTCGCCGAGTTCGGTTTCGATTCCCTTACCCATCGTGATTGCGGCAGATTTGCGTTTTTCAGAGAGAGCCGCGCCCTGCTTCGCCAGTTTTTCAAGCAGTTTCGCTTCTTGCATTTCGAGGTCAGCGATGCGTTCCGCCGCGCCGGTGATGGTCTCCAGTTGTTTGCGCGCGTCTGCGCCGTAAGCGATGACCGCCGGAATATTCCCGCCATATTTGCGCGTCAGCGAGTGGATCAAATCCAGCCGTTCTTCCACGGCTTCGAGCCGCTTCGGGTTAAATTCGATCTCCTCGAGATAATCGCGCAAACTATGGATGATATCCGAAATGGTATCGAGCAAAAGTTCGGCCTGATCCGCCAATTCCGCCTGGCCGGCATCTATCTTCGCAAGCGCTGCCAGCGCCTGCGCCGCCTGTCCGACGAGGTCAGTTGCAGCAGGCATTTCAGGCGAGCCTTCATCCAAAACAGCCAAGGCCTCCTGCGCGTTCTGTGCAAGAGATTCCGCGTTGGCCAAGCGGTCACGCTCCTTGCGCAGTTCGTCATCTTCGCCGGGTTTCAACCGCGCCGATTCAATTTCCTCGGCTTGATAGGTGAGCATTTCAATGCGGCGGTCAGAGTCCGACTGCGCCTTGCGCAGGTCTGCGAGTTCGCGGCGCAAATTCATCAGCGACTGATATGTCTGGCGGTAACTGCCAAGGGGCTGGTCAACTTCCGCGTAGCGATCGAGCAGGCCAAGGTGCGCGCGCGGATCGAGCAGGGAAAGATGTTCCGCCTGTCCGTGGATGTCGATCAGCAGCGCGCCCAACTCCTTCAACAATCCAACATTCACCGTGCGGCCATTGATGCGCGCCACACTGCGCCCCTCCTTGCGGACTTCGCGCATGAGCGTGACGTAATTCGGATCATCCATTAATTCCTCGCGGTTGAGGATGAAGTTCACCGCTTCTTTTTCTGGACCTGTGAGTTGGAACACCGCTTCGACAAATGCGGCGTCTGAATCAGTGCGCACAAAAGTCGTATCGGCCTTGCCGCCGATCAGCATCACAACGGCATCAAGGATGATGGATTTGCCCGCGCCCGTTTCACCGGTCAGGATGATGAGCCCGGAATCAAAACGCAGATCGAGTTTGTCAATGATGGCAAAGTTTTGGATGTGAAGTTCGGTGAGCATGGGCTATCTCGACAATTGAATTCCGGAAAGCCGGGTGTAAACGAGCGGCACGGCAATCACAAGATAGATGGCTTGAAAGGCAATTCCAAAAAGGTTCATGGTCAATAATTGAAACAAAGCCACAGGCAGTGCGCCAACTGCGACGGCAACGGCGACAGTGGTGAACAAATTTTTCGAGCGGCGGCGGCGAGTGACAAGGCGAACACTTTCAGCAATGGCGGCGCCGGCAACCGGCGCGCCGGCTGCAATCAGAAACCAGCCAAAGAACCCGATGCCGCCAATCAACGTGACGAGGAACGCCGCCACTGCCGAAAGAAATGAGGCGGTGATGAAACCCAGTGCATAGTCGTACCATTCAGCGGTGTCAAAGGATTTTTGATGTGAACGAACACACTCCCTGCACAAATAGCCGGTGGGGGTGCGCTGGGCACAGGAGGCGCAGATCGGTTTTTCACAACGCTTGCAGCGCAGGGCGGTTTCCCGGTCAGGGTGGATGTAACAATAAGTTGCGGTTGATTCGGTCATCGAGGAAATCCCAAAGAGTTTTCATTCATGTGTGCGGTCAGGTTGCGGTAGAAATAACCCGGGTCGCCAAAGCGGACAAATTGCGCGGTGACATCTGCGACGGTCACTTTGACCTGGTCGTCTTCCATCAACGGCGTCGGCAATTGACCGTCCACGCTCAGGACGGAGTTCTCGCTTTTTACAACGATGCTGACTGACGAGCCTTCTGACAGGACAACTGCGCGATCCACAGAAAGATGCGGCGCAATAGGCACGAGTAAAATATTTCTAAGCTCCGGCGGCAGAATCGGTCCGCCAGCCGCAAGCGCATAAGCCGTGGAGCCTGTGGCTGTTGAAGCGATGATTCCATCCGCAACGTAACTTGTCAGGCGGCGCCCGTCCACCGAAGCGGTCAAACGCACGGGACGCAGACTCTGTCCGCGGGCAACGACGACTTCATTGAGCGCGTTCGAACTGCCGAGGCTTTCGCCTGCGCGGATATGTTCCGCGTGGAGCATCATGCGGTTTTCGATCCACGCTTCGCCGTTGAATAATTTTTCAAGGTACTCGCGCCATTCATTGCGGTCAATTTGGATTAAAAAACCCAGACGCCCAAGATTCACGCCGAGGATCGGTACGCCGCACGGAGCACATAAATGTCCCGCGCGCAGCACGCCCCCGTCGCCGCCGACAGCGATCAGCATGTCGAACTCGCCCTGCTTTACCCGTTTGCGGAGGTCTTCGTTGTACAAAGAATCGCACGGGGCATCAATGCCTTTTTCTTTTAAGTAGGCGGCCATCGCCTCCGCTTCTGCAAAGGCTTGCGGCATTTTTGGATAAGCCGTTACTACCAGTCGTGTGGGTATGAATGGTGCAGACATGATAAGGCGATTATAGTTGAAAGTTGCAGGTTCAAGGTTTGAAGGTTACACGAGTTTAAAAGTTTAATGGGTGGAAAGTTAAGGGCTTTCGGCTTGCCAACCTGCCAATGTGTAAACTTGCAAACCCTCAAGCCAGAGTCTGATCACACGTGTTTCTGTATCCGCATTTTGCGCAGCGACCAGCCTGTTCATGTGAACGATGAACTTCTTTTTTGTGTTCATCGCGTTTCATTTCCACTAAAAGATCGGTCAGGGAATTTTCCAATTCAGGGGTGTAGTCTATCGCAAAGTCACGGTTTTCATAGTGAATGATTCCATACGGTGGGCGCATGTCATAGGTCTTTTCCACAAGGAGACAATACGCCGCGAGCTGATAAATATGCGAATCATAGGGCGCTTCCGGTGCGCGGCCTGATTTGACTTCCACGGGAATGATCCTGTCGTTTTGCTGAATGAGATAATCCGGCTTGCCCGTTAAATTCAACGCGGGGTAAAAAAGCGGCTTCTCCACTTTTCCCCAACCATGCGTATCGGTGTAGATGATCCGTCCGCCGGGCAGGCCGGCTTCCTTCCGCTGGACAGAGGATTTGCGAAAGAAGAAGAGCGCAAAGACGAACAAAATAAGGGCAAGGTAGAGCATTTCAGTAATCAGTGAACAGGTTGGATTTTTTCTGCGAGCCTGATGATTCTACCCAAGCGTGTGAATGCCGCGCCGGAGAGGTCATCATTTCTTTTTTTGAGGGTTTTGATAAACTGGTCTTTGTTGGATTCGTCGACGGCGGGCAGTGTCCTTTCTGCATGTTGCGGGACTTCCTTGGGGCGGCAGGTTGATAAATGTTTGAGCAAATATGGGAAGATGACCTTGTTGTATTCCTCATTGGCTGCGGCGGTATGCGCCAGCGCGGAAATGGAATTATCAATGGTGATAACCGAGCCTGCTTCCTTGGCTTTCTTGATTTCATCCAGGTGTTTAAATATAAAATCGGGATTTACTTTGGCAATTTCAGCGAGCGCGGTCATTGCGCCCCAGACCATGTTATTGTGTTTGCTTTTCAGCAGTTTTATAAAATCTTCAGCATACGGCGTGATAAGCTGCGGGTCAATCACGCCAATTTCATACATGACATGAATGCAATCCCAGTGGATATTTTTATTTTCATTCCACATATTTTTGGCGATCTCGCGAATGCCGTCCACGTCTTCCCGCGCGGCAAGGTCACGCGCCAGGTCAAGGTTGGGTGTTCGGTCGCGACGGGTTTGCAAATAGCCAAGACGATTTAATAAGCTGGACATGGGATTCCTATATTTGCGCCGTACAAAATGCCACCAGTGTGAGAATGGCCGCCAAAAGCAGGACCATGCCCACGGTCCGCAGTAGAAGCGCAGAGAGAGTTTTTCGTCCGTGTTGGCGGTGCAGTTCAGTGCCGGCGGAAAGTTCGGTTTGATTCTCCGACTCCACACCCAGCCTGCGGTAGCGCCAAGCACGGCGGCAGTAGAGATAACTTCCAATTTCAGAGGCGCGGATGATCGGCACGGGCAGAGTATAGCACAAATTTTCTAAACACTAAAAGCATAAATGCCGCCCCAAGTTATGATAAACTACCCGCGGAAAAAATTTCCCTGCGGAGGAAAGCCATGACAAAACGCAAAACCTATTCGATTGAAATTGCCGGCATAAAACGCGAACTTACTTTATTTGAGATCAAACCCGGTTTGCAGATCGCGATCTTGAACATCCTCGGAGATACTGAGCTGGTGCAGGCGTGCGCGCGCGAACTCGCAAAAAAACTTGCTGAAGTTGAATATGACATCCTTGTAACGGCGGAAGCCAAGTCTATTCCGCTGGCGTATGCGCTCTCGGTTGAGACAGGCAAACCATACCTGGTGCTGCGCAAAACCTACAAGCCTTACATGGGCGATGCGCTCAAGGCGGAAACGCTTTCCATCACAACCGGCCAGCCGCAGTTGTTGATCCTGGACGAGAAAGACCTTGATTTCATTAAGGGTAAAAAAGCGGTCATCCTCGATGATGTGATCAGCACCGGCTCGACCCTGCAGGGGATGCGGATGATTCTCGACAAGGCAAATGCAAGCGTGGCGGCGGAGGCGGCCATTCTCACCGAAGGCGACCGCGCACAGTGGATGCATATTTATGCTCTTGGGCATCTGCCGTTGTTTACGGAGTAATGAATGCAGGAACGAAAAAGCCCGGGAAAATTCCCGGGCTTTTTTTTATTTGTTTGCACTTTCAATCAATCTGCTTTTTTGAACCCGCTTCATCTTTTTGATCGCAAGTTCGCGCTTCATCGCAGCGGCGCGGTCTGATTGCTCTTCCAGATAAACCAGTTTCACCGGACGGCGCGTGCTGGTGTACTTTGCACCGATTCCTTTGTTATGTTGTTTGACTCGCCGCCCGGGGTCGGTGGTCCAGCCGGTGTAAAAGGTTCCGTCTGAACATTCGAGGATGTAACAATAGCAGGTCATTTCTTGTCTTTGGACGGGCGGGTCAGCATGGTGCCGAACAATCTTTCCTTCAACGGTGTTTTTTCCAGCGGCGGGGCTTTCTTGTCGGCCCAGGCTGCGGAAAAACGATCATTCAGCCATTCTTCGCGGCCCTTGTGTGCGGCCTGCAAAAGCTTCTTCACAGCCTCGTCATTTCCGTCTTCGATTTCGTCTCGAAGATCAACCAGGGAACTGATCATCGCATTCAGCACGCGCACGGCGTTTTCGCGATTATGCAAGGATAGCATCTGCAATGATTCAGGGTCGTCCCGCACGGATGTAACGGCGTGATAGGCGCGCTCTGCCACCTTGCGGGCTTCCTTCCAGCCGGGTTGATTCATGGTCGCGTTCAACAAAGCCGCGGAAACCAGTTGCGGCAGAAGGTATGTGGACGCCATCAAACCGTCTGACTCGGCAATATCGGCGATCATGATCGTTGCGCCGGCCAGTCCTACAAAGTTTGTAACCAGTTGCAAGGCTTCGCCCGGGGTACCGGAAGGAGCATCCACGAGGAAAATGCTGTTTTTGAAAAGAACAGCCCGGGCTGAGTCCAGACCCGTCTCCGTCTCGTTTAAAAATTCAGCGGCAATGGTGGGGATAAGTCCCACATAATAACAGCCCCTGGGAAGAATATCCCTTGCCCAATTTGCCACTTCAGATTTGATCGGAGAGGTATCCACAACAACCGTGCCCGGCACGAGGTCGGGAGCGATAAATTCCAAAGTCTCGCGCACCTGATGCACCGGCAAAGCCAGCAGTACCAGTCGCGCATCCTTCACGGCAGTGGGGAGGTTATGTTCGGTTTTATCCACAGCGCCTTTTTGCTGCGCGGCGCGCTCAATTGAAAAATCCTTGTCATGTCCCACGCAAAAGACGCTATCCTTGTGAGCAGCAAGCGCCAGCCCCAACGAAGCGCCCACCTGACCAAGACCGATGATTGTAATTTGTACAGGCATGTTACCCTCGCAATAGTTTGATGACGCGATTATACTGCCAATATCCACGGCCTTTTAAACGCCGAGAACCGCGGACGCCGACCGCGGTTCTCTTTGAAAGGAGGAGAAGAGAAATCACCTTACGCAGGTAAATTTATCATGGTTGTCCTAATAGTACTTGACGCTAAACCTACGATTGCCCTACGATTGTTGGACAATTAACAAGATTGCAAACGATTTGGCGCTTTTTTTCTTGTGGAGGACTACAAGATGGCATTCTCTCCCCTCAAAATTTTTCTTGGCGAATTAAATGGCACTCCCCTTGGAGATTTACGCATCGCCGCCTCTGACCTTGGGCTGGTCGCCGTTGAATGGGCAGACTCTCAGCTTTTGCTGGACAAATACCTTCTGCGGCTCAAGCGGCCTGTTGAGCCAAACCAAAAGAAGGCTCAACCATACGCAAAAGAACTTCGCGCCTATTTAAAAGGCTCGCTTCATAATTTCACCATCCCGATTGACTGGTCATCGCTGCGTCCATTTCAATTGAAAACATTGAAGGCGGTCTACCAAATCCCATACGGCGAGACGCGCACCTACGCCGAGATCGCCGCGCAGATCGGGTATCCCAACGCCTATCGCGCAGTCGGGCGCGCCAATGCCACCAACCCCATGCCGCTCGTCATTCCATGTCACCGTGTGATCGGCAAAGATGGCAAACTCCACGGCTACGGCGGCGGAGACGGTCTGCCCACCAAGGAATGGCTGCTTAAAATGGAAGGTGCGTTGATCGCGTAGAAAATATGCCTGACAAAAAAATTAACAAATGATTAGAGCGATTCCTTCGAGGTATAAGATGAAACCAAAGCGCCGTCCAATATCGAAGGAGAAAATTAAATGAAAAGAATAACTTTATTGGTTTTAGTTTTATTGGTCATGATTGTTGCATCCGCCTGCGGAAGCCCCGCGCCGGCAGCAACCGAAGTTCCCGCAACAGAGCCGATTGCCCAAGCAACAGAGCCGCCCGTTCAACCGTCCGCCACCGAAGCGCCCACCCTGCCCACCGCGACTGAATCAGCCCCATCTGCGAACAGCATCGAAGTGATAGTCACTCTGGAAGACAACACCATCACCTCATCAATGACCGAATTCAAAGTCGGCGTACCATACAAGTTTGTGATCACCAATGCCGGAAATCATGGACATAACTTTAACATCGCCCAGCCTGTTTCCGTGGTCGGCAGCCTCAACGCAGCCCTGAGCGGCGCACTGCTTGCCGTACCGAAGAGTCAATTAGGCGAAGGCGCGCAGGTCACCGTTGAATACACATTCCCTGAGTCCGCCCTCACAACCCAACTCGAACTTTCCTGTCTCATCACAAGGCATTATCAAGACGGAATGTTTTTAGCCATTACCGTTACGCAATAAAGCCTTGTTGATTCTGTAATAAAAAAATCGCGCCGGCTATGGCGCGATTTTTTTATTATTCATTTAACCACAGTGCGCGGCGGCGGAGCGAACTCATCAATTGCCTTGACCACATCAGCCAAAGGCATGACCTTCGCGACCGATGATTTCTTTTTGCCGAATCCGATGTTATCCAAAACCAAAGCGCGTTTGAGCAGTTGAATGCCGAAGGCCGGGTCGACGCCTTTCGGACAGGCCTGCGAACATGCGCCCGCCAGGTGACATTGATATGGTCCGTGGAAAATATCTATCGCTTCGATGCGATCCTTCATTCCGCAGTCGCGGTTGTCGGCTGTGTAACGATACGCCTGCGCCAATGCCTGAGGTCCGAGGAAGAGCGGATCAGTGGCAACGGTCGGGCAGGCCGCGAGGCACAATCCGCATTTGATGCAATGCGTGAACTGACTGAATTCTTCGCGCTGGTCAGGAGTTTGAATGAACTCACCAGTCGGCTCGTCAATTTCAATCTGGTCGAGATAAATAATGTAAGGTTTGACTGAGGCATGTTTTTCGATTAACGGCGCAAGGTCAGGCACAAGGTCTTTCACGTTGTCATAATTTGGAAGCGGCGCAATCGTAACTACATCCGTTCCCAAATGCAGAACCTGAGTTTGACAGGCAAGCATCGGAAGTTCATTGACGAACATGCCGCACGAACCGCAGACTCCCATGCGGCAGGAGGATCGCCACGACAGGGTCGGTTCCTGCTCCGCTTTGAGCTGGTGCAGCGCTTCAAGCACGGTCATCCCGTCGTGGACGTGCTGACGGTACTCGCTCCAATGCGGCGCGGAATCCACATCGGGGTCAAAGCGGCGGACGCGGAAGGTGATCTCGCGCGGGGTAATTGTCTTGTCACTCATAAGGTCTATCCTCCGATCTTGAAGCTGAACGTCCACCAGGTGACGTAGGTGCCGAATGCGAAGATGAAAAGCCCGAGGCCGATAATGGACATGTCCACGATCTTTCCGAGCGCGGGGCTCATGGGCAATTCGCGGATGATGCCGCGCAGTCCGTACAAGCCGTGGTACAGCGCCGCGGCCAGCAATAAAATATAAAGCACAAATTGGGTGATGCTTTTTCCGCGCTCGATCATTGTCTCGAACTCGCGCGCCTTTTCCACACTCACGCCGTAAAAGACCGGCGCATAGTGCATGACTGCAAAGTGCGCCCCCAACAATACAATGATGATCGGTATCACCAGCAAATGCCATGACCATAAACGTGTTTCGCGCATGATGAATTCTCCTAATTTTTAACCACAGATAAACACGGATGAACACCGACATTTTGGTGAATGGCAGATGAAATCCTTTTTATCTGTGTTCATCTGTGGTGAATTAAGTCCTACGGAAAGAACAAACTCGAACCGCCGAGAATGATGATCAACCCGGCCAGCGCCATGATGATATAGGTCAACGGGCGGTGGCGTTTGATGGAAGATGAATACGGATAGACAGGCTCTTTGGGTTTGCCAAGAAAGAATCCCAACTCTGTCATCAGCAAACGCACACCGTTCAGCGCATGGAAGACCGCCGCGGCAAAGAGCAAATACTCAATGATCTTGAACGGCCACGACGCAAACAAGCCCATCAATTCTTCCCAGGCTTCCACGCCGCGCATGCGGTTCGCTGTTTCAATAATGTGCAGCAGCATGTAAGCGATCAAGCCCATGCCTGTCAGGCGATGCCCCAGATATAAGTATCGTTCGAAGGTATATTTCCCTGCATATACCCAGCCCTTGAGTCCAAGACGGTTGTTGTACGCTGGTTTATTTGAGTTCATAATTTACTCCTAATACTTCCTCTCCACCGGCTTCCACATGGAGATGTCAACAGGGATGTAATCCAGTTTGGGTCCCTCAGGCGTGAAGTTCGCCATCGTGTGCTTCAACCAATTCTCATCGTCGCGAACTTTGTAATCGCGCCGCGCATGTCCGCCGCGCGATTCGGTGCGGGTCAATGCGCCGAGCGTAGCAACCTCAGCCACATCGATCATGAAGCCGGTCTCGATCGCGCGCTCCATGTCTGTGTTGTAGCGCAGGCTCTTATCCTTAAGATGAATATGCTTGTAGCTTTCCTTCAACTCGCGGATCTTATCCAAGCCGGCCTGCATCTGCTCGCCCGTGCGGAAGACGCCCATATTGACATCCAGCGTGCGGCGCAGTTCAGCGCGGATCTGATAATGGTCTTCGGTGCCTGTGGATTTGACCAGCGCATCAATTCTTGACCATTCAGCTTGCGCGGCTGCAACCGGCGACTCTGCCGCGGTGGCATTCTTGCAATAACGCGCCGCTTCTTCGCCGGTCACACGCCCCCAAACAAGGCATTCCGCCGTGGAGTTCGAGCCGAGTCGATTCGCTCCATGCAGAGACACGCAGGATACTTCTCCCGCCGCCCAGATATTTTCCACCGGAGTGTGTCCCTTAATATCGGTATGCACACCGCCCATCGAATAATGCGCCACCGCGCGGATCGGGATCGGCTTTTCAATTGGATCAAGCCCAATGTGTTTGATCGTCACTTCGCGGATGAGCGGGAGTCTCTCAAGGATTTGATCCCTGCCCAAATGCCGCAGATCAAGATGGAGGTAGTCCAGACCGCCGGGGCCAGGGAAGCCGCGCCCGGCTTCGATCTCGGTCATCTCTGAGCGGGAGACCATGTCACGCGGAGCGAGTTCCAGTTTGCTGGGGGCGTAATTGCTCATGAAACGCTCGCCCTTGTTGTTGAGCAGGTATCCGCCTTCGCCGCGGCAGGCTTCGGTCATGAGGATGCCGCTGGGAATTAAACCGGTCGGGTGGAATTGAACGAATTCCATATCTTTGAGCGCAAGGCCTGCGCGATAAGACATCGCGAGTCCGTCGCCGGTGACTGTTTCGGAGTAGGTGGTGAAGCCGAATATCTGGCCTGCGCCGCCGGTGGCGATGATTAACGCCTTGCCGCGGATCAGAACATAGCGGCCATTGATCATGTCAATCATGGTCAGGCCGGCGAAACGTCCGTTCTCGATAATAATGGAAGTGACAAAGCCTTCATCGTAACGGTTGATTTTTTTTGTGTGCTTCATCAAGGTATCGTACAGAGTTTGCATTTCGAGGAAGCCGGTTTTGTCAGAGGCGAAAACTGCCCGGGGATACGAGTGCCCGCCAAACGGTCGCTGTGCGATGTGCCCGTCTTCCGTCCGCGACCAGGGAATGCCCCAGTGATCGAGATGCAGAATCTCCTTCGGCATCTCATGCACGAAGAAATCCACCACATCCTGGTCGGCTAAAAAGTCGGAGCCTTTGACCGTGTCCCAGGCGTGCAGTTCGAAGCTGTCACCTTTGTCCTGGCGCATGACTGCGGCGGTGCCGCCCTCAGCGGCGACCGAATGTGCGCGCATCAGTTGAAGTTTTGAAACTAAAGCGATGTCCAGTTCCCCTTTGCTTTGCTGTGTGGCTTCAAGCGCGGCGCGTAAGCCTGCCAAGCCGGTGCCCAAAATGATCAGATCGTGATTGTAGACTTCCATTGGCTGTTCGTCTCCTTGCGGAATTTCAATTCGAGATTTATTGTAGTCTTTATCCTTTTTTTGGTTAGTGATAATTGTCATGGAATGGGCGGAGTGTAGTCACCGGAACCGGGGAATCAAAAAAGCCGAGACGAGGTCATCCCGGCTTTTTGCTTGATACTGGAGCGCAGAATTTAGTCTGCCTCTTTTGCTTCTTGCGGACAAAAGCCCGCACTCCATCATGTCACCACAAGAAGCACCAACCCAATCAAAGCAGGCAATGCTTGAATATAAAATATCCGCTTGCTGACGGTGTATGCGCCGAAGAGTCCGGCAATGATCACGCAGCTTAAGAAGAAAATTTTCACCGCATCGTCTGCAAAAATTCCCCAGATCAATCCTGCGGAGAGGAAGCCGTTGTACAGTCCTTGATTCGCCGCGAGCGTCTTGGACTGCGCCGCAAATTCCACAGTGGTACGGAAGGACTTGCGACCAGCGGGTTTGTCCCACAGGAACATTTCAAGTATGAGGAAGTACCCATGCAAAAGCGCGACGATACCGATAATGATGTTTATGATGATGTTCATTTTTTCTCCTTAATAAAGTTGTTTGCTTATTACCAGAGTGATGATACCCCACAAAATAAAAGTCGGAACCGAATTGGCTCCGACTTTTGACATTCGACCTTCTCTAACTATTATTTACATGTGCTTGATGATCGCGTCGCCAAACTCGGAGCACTTGATCTCTTTCGCGCCATCCATCAGACGGGCGAAATCGTAGGTGACGGTCTTGGCTTCGACAGCGGCTTCCATGCCCTTCACGATCAAATCTGCAGCTTCGCCCCAGCCCATGTAGCGCAGCATCATCTCACCCGAAAGGATGACCGAGCCGGGGTTGACCTTGTCGAGGTCGGCATATTTCGGGGCTGTCCCGTGAGTGGCTTCAAAGATGGCGTGACCGGTCTCGTAGTTGATGTTGGCTCCGGGCGCGATTCCGATTCCTCCGACCTGGGCGGCGAGCGCGTCGGAGAGATAATCGCCGTTGAGATTCAGCGTGGCGATCACGTCGTAATCGCGGGCGCGGATGATAGTGAACTGTAACGAAACATCGGCGATGGAATCTTTGATGAGCAGCATTTTCTTCCACTTGCCGCCGCCGTGGGTATCCCACAACTTCAAGGCTTCTTCCACTTCCTGTTTGATGTCATTCTGCTGTGCAGGACTCATCATGTCAAAGCCGGGGTCGATCTGCTTGGCGTTCTCCTCAACTGTCAAATTGGGATTGGCTTCCTTGTTGCCGAGGATCCAGGTCTCGCGTTCGGTCACGATGCGCCCGCGGAATTCGCGCTTGGCAAGGGTGTAGCCCCAATCCTTGAACGCGCCTTCGGTGAACTTCATGATGTTGCCCTTGTGGACGAAGTTCACGCTGCGGCGGTTGTTATCCAAAGACCATTGGATCGCGGCGCGCACAAGTCGCTCGGTGCCTTCAACGGAAACCGGCTTGATGCCAATGCCCGCCGTATCGGGGAAGCGCATCTTGGCGTATTCCTTCGGGAAGGCTTCCTTGAATAATTCCTTGAACTTCTTGTTTTCTTCCGTGCCATATTGGAACTCGATACCGGTATAAATATCTTCGGTGTTCTCGCGGAAGATGACCATGTCCACATATTCGGGATGAGTGACCGGCGAGGGCACGCCCTTGTACCAGCGCACCGGGCGCTGGCAGACGTACAGGTCAAGCAGTTTGCGCAGCGCCACATTCAACGAGCGGATGCCGCCGCCGATGGGTGTGGTGAGCGGTCCTTTGATGCCGACCAAAAATTCCTTGAACGCTTCGACCGTCTCATCCGGCAGCCAGTTCTGGAACATCTTGAAAGGCTTCTCGCCCGCATACACTTCCATCCAATGAATTTTGCGTGTGCCGCCATAAGCCTTCTCCACCGCCGCATCGAACACGCGCACAGATGCGCGCCAGATGTCGCGGCCGGTGCCGTCGCCTTCCACAAACGGGATGATCGGGTTGCTTGGGACGTTCAGTTTCCCGTTTTCAATTGTGATCTTCGCCCCGCCTGCGGGAACTGTTACTTGTGTGTATGCCATTGTCTTTCTCCTTTGAATTATTTTGGCAAATTATAACAGCGGACATTTCATCCTTTCAGTGACGATTGTCACGACATCCCGCTTCATTACCCGCCCTGGGAGTGTTTAAACAGTGGGCAAAAAACTCCCACCACGGAGCACACTGAGTTCACAGAGGTTTTCAAAAGTATTCTCCGTGATCTCAGTGGCCTCCGTGGTTAAATCTTTGGTTGTCGAGACATTAGTAAACGAGCTCATTTATCCCCTTCCTCTCCGTATGAGTGCATCTCTGAAATTTTTTACGGCTATAATTCAGGCAAATGAGTTTTATTTCCACGCTTTTATCCGGCGTCGCCTTTCCCGCCCCGCCTACAGTCACAGGCTGGCTGGTTTGGGCTTTTTTTCTGGGGATGCTGATTTATGCGCTGGTAAAATGGCGAAATCATCAGCCTGTCTGGACTAAACGCGAATGGGGATTTTTCATCGCCTTCCTGATTCTGATTCCACTCACAAGCCTTTTCATAGGGATAAGACTCGCATCCGCCTCCGCCCGACCTTTGCCCGGGCTGCCCGCCAATGCGCCGGGTTCAGCGCTGATGGTTTTTTCCGCCATCCCGTGGACTCTGGCCGGCGGACTGCTCGGCCCGCTCGGCGCGGCGGCGCTCGGCGCGCTCTCCGGTCTTTTGCGCGGCGTATGGAATTCATATTCGCTTTTTTCACTGCTTGAGTTCGCGCTGATGAGCGCGTGGTATTCAGTGAACATGCGCCAACGCTACCGCACCCGAGTCTATGGATATTTGCGTCAGCCTTTGGTTGGCGCAATCCTGTTAATTCCCGTGCATTTACTATTTTATGTCATCAGTTCATTGTTCACGCAATGGGGACTGGACGTTTCCGCTACACCCGCAGCACGGCTTGACTTTGCATTAAGCAACGCAGGCGTGGTCACCTTTGCATTCGGCGGAGAAATGCTCGCGGCCGGCCTCGTGGCACAGATCATCTCGATGGCATTCCCCGCATTGTGGGGCGGGCAGCAATCCTTGCAGCCGTCACCGGGCGAAAAGAGTCTCGAGTCGCGTTTTCTTTTTGCAACAGGCACGTTTATTTCCCTCCTGCTTTTAACCCTGCTGGTCGGCGACTGGATCGTGGCAGGTCGCGCCGCGCGTGAAATGCTGGCAGACCGACTGTCGAGCGTTGGCGAATCCGCCGCGCACAGCATTCCCTTCTTCCTTGAAACAGGACAGAACCTCGCTGTGCAATTGGCCGCCGAACCGCGCCTGCTGGAAGACAGCGGCGACAAATTGAAATCCTTCCTTCAATTGCGGATGCAGTCCGCGCCGTACTTCGACCAGTTCCTTGTGCTGGACGCCGCCGATAAATCTTTTATCGCGGGCTATCCTGACTCAAGTTTCAATCTTTATCCAGATGAAGATGCGGGAATGCTGCTGGCATCCAACGGTGTGCTGACTCAGGTCTATTCGCTCGCGCCGGACTCCGTAAATGATGCGCCGCGCGTTTCATTCATGATCGCCATTATTGATTCATCGAATACCGTCCAGCGCGTGCTGATCGGGCGCACAACTCTCGAAACCAATCCGCTGACCTTGCCGCTGATCAAAAGCCTCGACGATATGCGCGACCTCGGCGGCACAGGCATTTTATTAAATGAAAATAATCAGGTTGTTTATCATTCAGACAAAACCCAGCTTCTGACAACTTATAACGGTCAACAGGGGAATGAAGCTTTCTTTTACGACGACACCGGGGCAGACGGCACGCGGCAGTTGGTTTATTACCAACCCGTGATCGGGCATCCGTGGGCTATTGTGCTGACAGTCCCGTCACAGCAGGCACAGCAGATCGCGCTCGATATTGCCATGCCGCTTTCATTGATGATCGTCTTCCTTGCGCTGGCGGCGCTGATCTTTTTGCGGGTGGGTCTGCGCGTGATAACCAATTCGCTGCAAAGCCTGGCAGTGGAAGCCAATCGAATCGCGCAGGGCAGCCTCGACCATCCGCTTCAAATGGAAGGCGAAGACGAGGTTGGGCAACTGCGCCGCGCATTCGAACAGATGCGCTCCAGTTTGCAGGCGCGTCTCGAAGAGATCAACCGCCTTTTGCGGGTGAGTCAGGATGTGGCATCCAGCCTCGAGATGCAGGATTCTGTCAAGCCGGTGCTGGATGCGATCCTCTCAACAGGCGCAAAATCTGTCAGCGTGGTACTCTCCCCCAGCATCCTGCCTGATACGTTTGTCGAATTGCCGTCGCGTTTTGCGCTTGGCAGCGTCCAAAATATTTACGCCCACCTCGACCATCAAATCCTCACGCTGGCACAGAAACAGGAAAGGATCATCATCCCGAACCTCAGCCGTTCGCGCGAATTGAACCTTGATCCAAAATTGCCGCAGCCGCTGGCCATGCTGGCGGTGGCGCTGCGGCATGAAAATAAATATTATGGCGTGGTCTGGGCGGGATACGAACAGGCGCGCATGTTCTCCGAATCGGACGTGCGTTTTGTGACGACTCTGGCCGGGCAGGCCGCGCTGGCAGTGGCGAACGCGCATTTGTTTTTGAACGTGGAAGCGTCCCGCCGTCAGCTGGAAGCAGTCCTCAACTCGACACCGGACCCGGTGCTGGTGACGGATCATCGCAACCGGCTGCTGCTGACCAATCGCGCCGCCGCCGCGGCTCTCGGTCAAAACGTGACTGGGAGCAGCGGCGAAAAAACTGAAAAAGTTATCAAGCTGAGGCCTTTGCTGGAACTACTCCAGGCTGCCACGACCGAGGATCAATCTGCCGAGGTGGCGCTGGCTGATAAACGCACCTATCTGGCGACCGCGTCTTCGGTCATCGTGGAGGGGCGGCAGATCGGGCGCGTATGCATCATGCGCGATGTGACGCATTTCAAGGAATTGGATTCCCTAAAGTCAGAGTTCGTGGCAACCGTCAGCCATGACCTGCGTTCTCCGCTGACGGTCATGCGCGGTTACGCCACCATGCTTGAAACAGTCGGCGAGTTGAACGAGCAGCAGCAGGGTTATGTCCGCAAGATCGTTTCCGGAGTGGAGAATATGTCGCGGCTGGTGAACAATCTGCTTGACCTTGGGCGGATCGAGATCGGCGTCGGGCTTCAAGTTGAGCACGTCATGGTGCTGGATATCATCGAACGTGTAGCAGGCTCATTGCAGTTGCAGTCTGCCCAAAAGAATATCGCCATAAAAATTGACCTTCCAAAAGATATGCCTCATGCCCTCGAAGCGGATGAAGCGCTATTACAGCAGGCGCTCTACAATCTGGTGGAAAATGCCATTAAGTACACTCCAGACAACGGTCGGGTTGTGATCCGCACTTCATCCCAGCCGGGACAGATAATTTTTTCAGTCGAAGACAGCGGCATCGGCATCGCAGCCGACGACTTGCCGCATCTGTTCGAAAAATTCTATCGCGGCAAACAACGTGAGGCGCGCGCGCAAAGCGGCTCCGGACTGGGGCTTGCCATTGTGCATTCAATCGCTGTCAGTCACGGCGGCCGTGTGTGGGCGGAAAGTTCGATCGGCAAGGGCAGCGCCTTCCATTTACAAATCCCATTGAAACAAAACAACGACTCCAAGTCCGCGTAAAATTTGGATTTGGACTATAATCGCCCTTTGCCCTGACAGAAAGGGCATATATTTTTGTTTGCAAGCTGGTATTTATGATCAATCACGAAAACAATTCACAAACATCCATCATTGAACGCACCACCGACCACACCCCCCAAAAAAACTGGCAATCATGGTTTATCGGGCGGCCACTGTCAACAGCAGATGCCTCCCACCAAACGATCGGCAAGACTGTCGGTCTTGCCGTGTTCGCGTCGGACGCGCTTTCATCCACTGCCTACGCCACACAGGAGATTCTCGTCATCCTCGCCGCAGCGGGTACGATGGCCTTTGGTATTGTCGTGCCGATCTCCATTGCGATCGTTATTTTGCTTGCCATCGTCACTATTTCGTATGAGCAGACCATTCATGCCTATCCGGATGGAGGCGGCGCGTACATTGTGGCGCGCGATAACCTTGGCGAATTTCCAGCTCTCATAGCCGGCGCCTCCCTGTTGACCGATTACATTCTCACGGTTTCAGTTTCGATCGCGTCCGGTGTTGCGCAGATCACATCCGCGATCCCGGCCCTGCACGATTACCGCGTTGCGCTGTCGGTGGGATTCATCATGTTCGTCATGTTGATGAATTTGCGCGGCGTCAAGGAATCGGGCACTGCGTTTGCCATCCCGACCTACTTCTTTGTGGTGTTGATGCTTATCGCCGTCGGGACAGGTCTTTTCCGCCTATTTGTCGCAGGTTCACTCGGAACCGTAATAGATCCGCCCGAATTGCTGGCGCATGGCGTTTCAGCCATTACCCCGTTCCTAATCCTGCACGCTTTTGCCAGCGGCACCACCGCCCTGACAGGCGTGGAGGCGATCTCGAACGGCATCACAGCCTTCAAGGAGCCGCGCAGCAAGAACGCCGGCATCACCCTGGTTTGGATGTCGCTGATTCTCGGCTCGCTATTTCTTGGAATTTCATACCTCACAAAAGCCATTGCCGCAGTTCCATCGGAAAGCGAAACTGTGATCTCCCAATTGGGACGCACCATTTTTGATGGACGCGGCACCCTGTACCTGATGTTGATCGGCGCCACCACGGTGATTCTTATCATGGCGGCAAACACAGCTTTTGCCGATTTTCCGCGTTTGGGAGCCCTGGTTGCGAAAGATGGATTCCTTCCCCGCCAGCTAACCTATCGCGGCAGCCGACTCGTTTACTCGCGCGGCATTGTCGCTCTGGCATTGATCGCATCCCTGCTTCTTATAATATTCAACGCCAGCGTGACACGGCTCATCCCCCTGTATGCGATCGGCGTATTCCTGTCATTCACGCTTTCACAGGGAGGCATGGCTCTGCGCTGGTATAAGATCGGCAAACTTAAGCCGGGAGAAGAAAAGGTTGAGCGTGGTTCAACCCTGCGCTTCGTAAAAGATTGGCCAATCAAAATGCTCGTCAATGGATTCGGATCAATTTGTACCGCCGTTGTCATGATGGTTTTTGCCGTGACCAAATTTCAGGATGGCGCGTGGGTTGTATTGATCCTTATCCCTGTTCTGGTTGCAGGATTCTGGCTCATTCACCGCCATTACAACAACCTCGCAAAAAAACTTTCGCTTGATAACTTTGGAATTATCCCGCCGCATACCATGCGTCACCGCGTCATCATGCCGGTCAGCGGCGTGCATCAGGGGACCCTGGCCGCCCTGCGCTATGCTCGCATGTTATCAGACGATGTAACGGCCGTTCACGTGGTCATCGAACCGGCAGATGCCGAAAAGGTGCGCGGCAAGTGGGAAACCTGGGGCGAAGGCGTGCGCATGGTACTGCTGGATTCCCCGTATCGTCTATTCATCGAACCGATATTGGGATACATTTCCGAGATCGCCGATAAACGCCAGCCGGGCGAAACCATCACCATCGTCGTACCGGAATTCGTTTCAAACAACCGGCTGGCCGGCGCACTGCACACAAACACCGCGAATATTTTGCGTGAACAGTTGAAGAACAAACACGGTATCGTGATCACAAATGTGCCTTATCATGTTAATGAAGAAGGCGAAGAGTAGGAGTAAAGAATATGTTTTTTATTGTCATAGGCTGTGGCAGGGTCGGAGCGGAACTTTCCTTCCGCCTGTTCAAAAACGGACATCAGGTCGTCGTAGTGGATAACGACAAAAAATCCTTCAACCGCCTCCACCCGGACTTTCGCGGGCGCACCGTTGAAGGAGAAGCCCTCTCCGCTGACACATTCGAGCGCGCCGGCATGGACAAAGCCGACGGCGTGGCCATCGTCACCAATTTGGACACCATGAACGCCGTCATCGGACAGGCAGTGCGGGTGCATTATCCGCAGGTCAGGCAGGTCATTGTCCGCAATTATGACCCGGCCATGCGCGAGATGCTCGAAGCGTTTGGATTACAGATCGTCAGCTCCACCGCCTGGGGCGCAGAACGCGTGCAGGAATTGTTGATCGATCCATCTTTCCGCGCGGTGTTCTCCGCCGGGAATGGTGAAGTGGAACTTTACGAAATGTCCATCACCCCCAAATGGGAAGGCAAGACCATTGCCGAACTTCTCGGTGACTGCAAGGATACAGTCTGCGCTGCGCTCACCCGTGCTGGCCGCGCCGAACTGCCCAGCCCGTCCAGCACGTTGAAAAGCGGCGACATGTTAACCGTCAGCGCCACGCTGGACGGCGTAAAGATCCTGCGCTCCCGCATTCAGGAAGGATAGGAGAAGACCATGTTTGTATTTATTGCCGGGGGCGGCCGCACCGGCGCCCAGCTTGCTTCACAATTAATCGCACAAAATTACGAGGTGCGTTTGGTCGAACATCGCCGCGAATTGCTCGCCTTGCTTCACCATGAAATCCCAACCGAGGTGATCTACGAAGGCAACGCCACCGACCCGTCTGTTTTGAAACAGGCTGGTCTGGATAAGGCCAATGTCGTAGTCGCCTGCACCAAGGATGACGCCTCAAACCTGGTCATCTGCTATCTGGCACGCACCCTCTTCAAGGTCAGGCGCACTGTGGCGCGCATCAATAATCCGCGCAATGCATGGCTGTTCGACAAAAACTTCCACGTGGATGAAACCATCAATCAAGCCGATGTGATGGCGCATCTCATTCAAGAGGAAATGTCGCTCGGCGACATGATGACCCTGCTCAAACTTCGCCGCGGACGGTATGCGCTGGTGGAAGAAAAGGTTCCCGCCGGCGCAAAGGCTGTCGGTATGACGCTGAAAGATTTGGGATTGCCCGATCAGTGCGTGATCGCCGCCATCATCCGCCACGGACAGGTGACCCTGCCGCGCGGCACGACCAAACTCGAAGAGTTTGACGAGGTGCTCGCCATCACAGACGAGGAAGGCGCAAAGCGCCTGGCCGTTTTGCTCGAACCGCCGGATCGCTCGATTTTATAAAACAACCGTCCACTAATCTTCACTAATCCGCGCTAATTTTTTAAATTCGCGAAGATTGGCGTGGATTAGTGGACTTTTTTCTTTTAAGTCCTACTTACTCACCATCTCTTTCACCTGCTCGATGTACGCCAGACTTTGATGCCTGAAATACGTGTTGTACAACTCGGCGTAATGACCGTTTTGATTTAATAACCCATCATGATTGCCCTGTTCGATGATGGCTCCTTTTTGCATGACGACGATGCGGTCTGCGGCTTTGACCGTTGAGAGGCGATGCGCGATCAGGATGCTGGTGGTGTTTTTCAGAATCAGATTCAACGCCTGCTGGATCTGCCATTCGGTGAACGGGTCAATACTGGCGGTGGCTTCGTCCAAAATAAAAATGGCGGGATTTTGAACCAGCACGCGCATCAACGCCACGAGCTGACGCTGCCCCATTGAGAGCCTGTTGCCGCGCTCGCCGACTTCGGTATGCAGGCCGTCGGGCAAAGTCTCCAGCCATTCGCCGCCGCCGATTCTTTTCGCGAGTTTGAGCATTTCCACTTCAGGCACACCGGGGACAGCATAGCGAATGTTTTCGATCACGGTCCCTGAAAATAAAAACGGAACCTGCGAGACAATTCCCAACTGGCGGCGGTATTGACTCAAGTCAAAGGCGCGGATGTCGCGGCCATCGATCAGCAAATTCCCTTTTTGAAATTCGTAAAAGCGCGCGATCAATTTTGCAATGGATGATTTACCCGCGCCGGTGTGTCCCACCAGCGCAAGAGTCTCTCCGGGTTTTATGAGCAGATTGAAGTTCGTCAGGATCGGTTCCTTATCCGAATAACTGAAATCGAAACCCTCGAATTTAATTTCGCCCTTCAATCGCGGCACATCCTGTTTTTCTTTTTGAATCACATTCGGGTCGGCATCGATCAAGGCAAAGACACGCTCAGCGGCAGACAGGCCGCCCTGAATTTGCGCCCAGAACGCGGTGAGATTTAAAACGGGAAAGAAAAACTGGTCGAGGCTCATGATGAACAGATACCACGCGCCAATGCTGACCAGACCCTGCTCGGCGCTCATGCCGCCGGCATAGATCAACACACCGACAAAAATGCCCGCGAGCGCGTTGAGCGTGGGAAAGACCAGCGACAACACGAAGCCGCGCCGAATGTTGACGTGGTACGACTGCTGGTTCGATTCGTCGAAGGATTTGAAAATGCTTTCTTCCTGGCGGAAATTTTTCGCAATCGAAATTCCGCTGATGGTTTCCTTGATCGCGGCATTCACGTCAGCCATGGCTTTCATGCCGCGCTTGGTAACGATGCGCGCCAAGGCGCGAAAACCTGAAGCCACGCCGAAGATGACCGGCATGAAAGCCAGCAGCAGCAGCGACAAACGCCATTCAGCGCGAAAGAGTACGATGCCAAGAATCAGCGCTTGCAGCATTTGCGAAACGACATCAGTGATGATAACGATCAACTGACCAAAATCATTCGTGTCGGATGTGATGCGCGAGACGATTCTGCCCGACGAGAATTGATCGTAGAACGAGAGATCGTGTTCAGCGGCGGCGCGGAATGCGCGCGTGCGCAGCTCGAGGACGACATCGCCCACCGCGCGCACGATCAGACTCCGCCGAATCCAGTTCAGTCCCCACAAGCCGACTCCAACCCCCAGCAGGGCAGCGCCAACCAACGCGATGGCCTGCAGCGTCAGACGGTCACGCAACATGTCCATCATACGGCTGACGATGACAGGCAATGCCGCGCCGATGAAGGCGAGGATGATGATAATGATGGATGAATACACAAGCCGCGTGACCTGTGTGCGGAAAAAGTCAGCGATACGCCGCGTGAGTTCGCGGTCGGTATACTGGCGGTCATATTTTTCGTCGTTTAGTCCGGCAAAGAAACCCATAAGTTCAGCCTTTAGCTATTAGCTTTTAGCGGTTGGCGGTTGGCTTTTAGCTAAACGCTAATCGCTAACAGCTAATCACTATTCCCTAAAAATTCTCGAATATGCTTCGGAGGTTTTCATCAACTCGTCGTGTGTGCCAATGGCGGCGATGCGGCCTTTGCGCATGACGATGATCAAGTCGGCCCAGCGGATCTGCGACAGGCGGTGCGTGATGATAAAAGTTGTGCGTCCGCGGGCGGCGTTGGAGATGGCGCGCTGGATTTTGTCCTCGGTGGCTGAGTCAATCGCGGAGGTGGAATCATCCAGCACGAGAATGCGCGGGTCGGTGAGAAATGCGCGGGCAAGCGCGATGCGCTGGCGCTGTCCGCCGGAGAGAGTCACTCCGCGCTCGCCAACGACGGTGGCATAGCCCTGGTCAAACTCAAGGATAAAGTCATGCGCCTGCGATGCAACAGACGCGGCAGTAATTTCATCTTTTGAGGCGGATGGTTTTCCAAAAGCAATGTTGTCGCTTAGTGAGCGCGAGAACAAAAAGATATCCTGCTCGATGATGGAGATCTGCGAACGGAGCGCGGCAAGATTCCATTCGCGCACATCCACGCCGTCGATCAACACTTGACCCGAAGTAATGTCGTAGGTGCGGTTGATCAATTTTGCCAGCGATGTCTTTCCCGCGCCGGTCTGACCGACGATGGCGACGGTCTGTCCCTGTTTGATCTTGAAGGACACATCTTGAATGACAGGCTCGCCGGCGGGGTAACTGAACGAGACACCGCGAAACTCAACTTCGCCGCGCATGTCCGAGGTCAGGCCGGATGCGTTTTGATCGAGTCGTGTTTCCATGTTGATGAGTTCCAAAATTCGGCGCGCGCTCGACATGCCCGAAGAAATCTGCGAATAAGCCCAGGTGGAAGTGAAGGTCGGGAATTCCAGCAAACGCAAAAGACCGAAATAGGCGATGACCGCGCCGAGGTCAATTGTGCCCGCGCGGAAAAGCAAAAGCGCATGGACAAGTCCGCCCGCGTAGGCTGCGCCAAGAATCAGCATGGCAATGTAGCGGCCTTCGAGGTCTCCCTGACTGACAAAGGAGTCGCGCACGCGCCGCGCATTGGAGACGAAACGGTCCACTTCCGCGCCTTCCTGCGCCGCGCCTTTCATCACTTCCACACCGTCCAGTGATTCAGATAGATGAGTGTTCATGTCGCCGAACGTTGCCCGCACTTCATCGGTGATGGGCGCGAGTGTTTTGAGATAACGCGCCAGCGCAACGAAATAAATGATCGTAAAAATTGTGGGCGTGATCAGCAGGGATGGATGGTAGCGCGGCGTGGCGGCAAACAACATCACAATGAACATGAACGAACCAACCACCAGGTTCACGCCGGGGTTGAACATGAAATTCACTTCGCGCACATCGTTCGTGGCGCGCGCCATCGTATCGCCAACAGGCTGTAAATTGTGGAAGGTCATGCTCTTGCCAAGCAGGGAAAGATATAACTCATCGCGGATGTCACGCTCCATGTACTGCGCCATGAGCTCCGCGCCGAAGTTCCGCCCAAGCTGCAGCACGCCGCGGATGATCTGCGATACGCCGATAATGATGGCGAGCGGCAATAACACCGAGGTGTCCGGCGGAAGTTGAATCATCGCGTTGAACGCATCGCCGGTCAGCACGGGCACATAAGCCGCCAGCGCTGCGTTGCCGATCGCGCCGACGATGATCATCACGATGATCCATAAATATGGGCGCGCGTGCGAAACAATCCATTGATTGGCGTTGGTATGGTTATAAATATTTTTTCGATGCAGTGTAAATTCTGCGGGGATTGAAATGGAAGACATTTCTGAATTGTACCAGTATGGTCTTTATTTTATTTCGGAAAACATTTCCGCGCACCAGAGCGGATACTCGCCGCCTGTGCCATCGTCCTGCATATCCCACCAGGCAGAAAGGACAGCATGAGCCGTTGCCCAGTTAAGGATGGATTCCTGATCCCAGCCCAATCTCTCCGCGAGGATGCTCATCCGCCTCTTTGTCTGCGCCTTGAACCCTTCGATCGAACTCAGGGCAGGTCTGACTCCGTCCGAAAGGCTGCCCCACGGATTGATCATCAACGGACCGATCTCGTAGCCCACAGGACCAACGACTCCCTTCGGGTCAATTGCCAGCCAGCCGCGGTCAGACAATAGGATATTGAAATGGTGAAAGTCGCCGTGAAGTAATTGCAGAGGCATTGCATACATCGCCTCTGCAAGAAATGATTCCACGCCTTCCAAAAGTTTTTTCGGAAAGGGTCCCGTCCCGTCAAAATGCAGGCGGATTTTTTTCAAGGCGGCGAACCAATCTGACAGTTTAATGAAGTTGTTATCCACGGGTGCATCCCGCCAAAGATGAGACATCACATTCACGGCAATGTGTGTGCGCTCATCGTCATTCTCCAATTCAGACAGCATCTTTCCGGGTTTGAGTCTTTCCAGCAATAAAAATCCACGTCCTTCATCACAGTCAACTAAACGGCAAGCGCCGTCTCCGTTGAATAGTTTTAACGCTTCCATTTCACTGGTCAATTCCGGGTTGGGCACGCCAATTTTGAGGATGACATTATGATCATATGTCTCTCTGAGGGAGCGCAGCGACCGAAGAGTCTTTTTATCATTACCATCAAGACCCTTCGCTTCGCTCAGGGTGACATTGCTTTGTTTCGCAAACGCCACAAAGTTATAAGACAGATTCGGAACAGGCTGCACTTCAAAAAGTCCCCATCGTTGAGAAGCCTCGTTAATCAATCGTGGGAGGTTGGCGAGAAATTCTCCTCCTTCTTCTTCAAAAGAGTTTTGGATGTTTTTGATGAAATCAAGGGGCAGGTTTAACTCATCCATTAAAACATTTCCTTTCAAGGTTTTCATTGTAGTATCATCCATCCAATTCAACAACAACCTGCCAACTTTCAAACCTTCAACCCCTATGATAAAACTCCCCGGCTTAATTGACCCCCATGTCCACATGCGCGAACCCGGCGCAACCCACAAGGAAGACTTCGACTCGGGCACATCCGCTGCGCTGGCAGGCGGATTCACCATCGTGCTGACCATGCCCAACACCAAGCCTCCCATCTTCGACGCAGAGACACTTGACCTCGCTCTGGATTCCGCCAAACAAAAAGCCCGCTGCGACTATGCCCAGTTCATCGGAGCTGGCCCCAACAATGCGGACAAGGCCGCATCGCTGGCAGGGAAAGCGGCCGGGCTAAAGATGTACCTAGACTCCACCTTTGGGGAACTCCGCCTCGACGACATGACCTTGTGGCAGCCGCACTTTGAAAAATACCCGAAAAATTATCCCATCGTGGCACACTCTGAAAGCCGCAGCATGGCTGCCGCAATATTATTCGCCGCCATATATGACCGACCAGTCCATATTGCGCATATCTCGCTAAAAGAAGAAGTCCTGCTCATTAAAGCCGCCAAAGAGCGCGGGATTAAAGTGACCTGTGAGGTCTGTCCGCATCATTTATTTCTGACCAAGGATGATATTCCATCGATCGCGCACGGGCATCCTGGTCGTGGAGAAGTCCGCCCGCGGCTGGCAACAAAAGAGGATGTGGATGCCCTGTGGACAAATTTGGATGTCATTGACTGCTTCGCCACCGACCACGCACCGCACACGCTGGAGGAAAAGGATTCAGACAATCCGCCGCCCGGCTTCCCCGGGCTGGAGACAGCTCTGCCATTGCTCCTGACCGCCGTATCAGAATCGCGCCTCACACTGACTGATATTATCGAGAAAATGCACACCAACCCTAAGAAGATTTTCAATCTGCCCGACCAGCCTGAAACCTGGGTCGAGGTGGATGAAAAGGCTTCCTACGAAATAAAAGCAGCGGATCAATTTACACGCTGTAAATGGACTCCGTTTGAAGGCTGGCAGGTGAGAGGAAGAATCCGCAAGGTGTTTTTGCGCGGAGCGACAGCCTTTGAAGATGGGAAGATTCTCGCCCCGGCTGGGTATGGCAGGAATGTCAGGGGATAAAAATCATGGCTCATCTGTAAAGGATGTAGCAGCCATCCGACATGGTGCAGAAATTCTTAACGCGAATGGCGCATGTCTGCATGTTTACTTTTGCTCGTTCCCGTAAAAATCGGAAGGGATTCAGCTTTCTACAGGAATTTTTGGAAATCTGCCTTTCTACTATCCGAAATATCTTATCACCCTCCCACATTTAGGGGTCGTTGTTCAGACAAGTGTTTCGGTAAAACAACCAATCTGTGGATAAGTGCGTCTAATCTGTGGAGAACTACCCTCACCTGTGGACAATATGTACAATTGTTCCAAAAATGGTGTTATTTTCCCTAAAACAATACCCCCATATATGGGGGCTAATAATAGGCTCAGCCAACATATGGAAAACGTAAAATTGCGTGGATAAACGTAGTTTTTTGTGGATAAGTTGTCCAAGTTATTTCCACAGGGAGAGAATGACAGGAAACCGGAGCCAGCCTAAGGTATGGCGCGAAGCGGGTTTACATCCCCACCTGTGGTGTTAAGATAGTTTTATCCACACTATCCACAAGTCCTACTACTATTACGAATCCATATAAATATATATACACTACTTGAATCTATTAAAGGTATCCTGTACAATTCAATAAAAGTGCGTTCCCTTCTTTATCAACCTTGGGAGGTTGCCATGGATATAATCAAAGTTTCAGCCAACTCCCGTACCTCTGCAGTTGCCGGGGCGATCGCTGGTGTGGTCCGTGAACATAAACGTGCTGAAGTTCAAGCCATTGGAGCTGGAGCCGTAAACCAGGCGTTGAAGGCTTTGGTGCTCGCCACTGGCTACCTGAAAGCAGACGGTGTGGATGTAGTCTGCGTCCCTGAGTTTGTGGAAGTGCAAATCGATGATAAGGTGCGGACTGCCATAAAAATGGTGGTTGAGCCGCGTTAGTGAATGACCTTATTTTCATAGACAATCGAACGCAGGGTGGCTTATAATCTTTGTTGTGGATATTGCGCTCCGCGCGTAACGTTGAATTGGTTCACGTGCCAGGCAGAATCCACACTTTATTATTTCCTATGACCCGGTTAAAGAGTTTTTCCCGTTTCCTCCTTGTACCTGCCTTGCTGATCAGCCTGCTGGCAGGGATTTCCGCGCCTGCTTTTGTGAACGCCGCGCCAAAGCTACAAGTGGCGACGAGTATCGTGATTAGCGAGTTTAGGACAACAGGTCCAAATGGCGGGAGTGACGAGTTCATAGAGCTTTACAATCCGACAAATTCAGAAATCGACCTCAGTGGCTGGAAACTAAAAAAATCTGCAGATTGCGGAGCCGCTTCAGCAACGCCTTTATATACCTTTTTAGCTGGAACCTCTCTCGCATCCGGTCAGCATCTTTTAGTTAAAGGCTCCAATTTTTCAGGGGTTTTTGATTTCTCTGCCACATTAAGTATTGCGGATACAGGCGGGATTGCGGTCACAAACGCGGCGGACATTCTCGTGGATGCGGTGGGAATGTGTAATACAACTGAGTTTGTGGAAGGAAATAGTTTAAATCCTTTATCTGGAACTGCAAACCAGAGTTATGAACGAAAAGATAATGGATGTACCGATGCCGATAATAATTCCACTGATTTTATTTGGAATCAAACGTCAAGCAACCCACAGAATTTGGAGGTTCTTCCCGTCCCATGCCTTGGCGTTACAAACGTCACCGCAGATATTTCGGCGGATGGCACGCACACTACAACTGTAAATCCCCTTATTCCGATCACAGTAACATTTAGCAACAACGTGGATGTTACCGGCGCACCTCAACTCCTGCTGGAAACCGGGACTACAGATAGAAGCGCAGTCTACGCAAGCGGGAGCGGCACCAACACGCTGACATTCAACTACACCGTGCAGACAAATGATGTTTCCAGTGATCTGGATTATGTAAGCACCACTTCATTGTCTCTGAACGGCGGTACGATAATCGGCGCGGTGGGAAATGCCAATTTGACCTTACCAAGCCCGGGAACGACAGGTTCTCTTGGCGCGAATAGAAACATAATTATTGATAATCAAATTATTCCAAGTACGATTTCTTTCAAACGCCAGGACCCGCTTTCGATTAATACAAATGCGAACAGCATCATATTTCGCGTCACTTTTAGCGAGGCAGTACTTAATGTAGATGCGGCTGACTTCACCATAAGTGGCGCTTCTGGAACAATTGCTGTCGCTCCAGTGAACACCAGCACCTACGATGTGACTATCTCCAACGGAAATCTTGCAAATTTAAACGGTAATGTCGGCTTGAATTTGAGCGGAACACAAAACATCACAGATGCAGTCCTTAATTCTTTGCCTGCCACAGAACCGGCGACTGATGAATTTTATACACTGGATAATTTCAGCCCGTCCGTGGCGATTAATCAAGCAGCAGGACAGGTCGATCCCGCCAATACAACACCGGTAAACTTTACTGTCGAGTTCGATGAGCCAATTGATGTCAGTACTTTTACATCCTCCGTCATTACCCAGACAGGAATTGCATCATCTCTGGTGACCTGGAGTATTACAGACATTTCAGTTGACCACACAGTCTTTACCCTCTCCGCGACATCTGTGGCTGACACTGGAGATTATTTACAGCCATCCATTGCTGTCGGAAAAGTGAAAGACCTTGCAGGTAATGGCAACAATGCCAGCACAAGCACAAACTTAGATTCTAGTAGGGTGTTCTATAACGACAACGTCTCCCCAACTGTAACCATAAACCAGTCCTCCACTCAAACCGACCCGACAGGTATATTGCCGGTTAAATTCACCGTTGTATTTTCCGAACCCATCATTGCCAGCATCTTCACCCCGTCAGACATCACTCAAAGCGGCACAGCGACTGGAATTACCTGGAGCATTGCCGATTCAGGCGACCACAAGACCTTTACCCTATCTGCGACTGCGGTGACCGGCAGAGGAACCTTGATTCCATCCATTGCCGCAAACCGGGTGACGGATTTTGTCGGTAACAACAATACCGCCAGCACAAGCGCCGATAACACTGTAACTTATGAAACCACCGCGCCGACGGTGACCGTGAATCAAGCTGTTGGTCAGGCAGACCCGACGAGCGCGCTGCCGATCAACTTCACGGTTGTATTCTCTGAACCGATCGTTGTCAGCACATTTACAACGGCGGATATCTCCCAAACAGGGACGGCAACCGGAGTCACATGGAACATCGTGGACTCGGGCAATCACATGACCTTTACCCTGTCAGCTTCGTCATTGACAGGCAGCGGCACTCTGATCCCATCCATTTCCTCCAACAAAGTGACAGACCTGGCTGGCAATAACAATCAGGCGAGTACCAGCACCGATAATATAGTTACGAACACAGGGATATTTCCCACCCCCACGAAAACTGCCACCCCCACGCGGACAGTATCTCCGACTTCAACCACGGTTGCGACTCTTACCCTCCTAATCAATGAAGTTGCCTGGGGTGGTACAACGTCTTCATCCGAGGATGAGTGGATAGAACTTTATAATCCAGGAACAGCCGATATTGATTTGCGGAATTATGTCCTCAAAACAGATAGTGATAATGTTAGAATTTCATGGGATGTAACTGATGAGGATTTTGTTATTGAAGCAGGTACTTATTACTTGATAGAAAAAGGGGCAGATGATTTTGCGGTTAGTGATATTCATTACGATAAATATTTTACAGGCAATATTATCGATGCCAACGAAACTTTACGTTTGATCCATATCCCAACTAACCAATTGGTAGATATTGTTAACGCTGACGGAGGGGCATGGCCCGCTGGTTTTCCAATCACAATTGGCACTACAACCATCAAAGCTAGCATGGAACGCTACGGCACGCGGCAGGATGGACCCGCTTCATGGGTGACCAACACCGGCGTGGTCAAGAATGGTTTGGATGCAGGTTTTCCAAACGGATGTACGATAACAGGCACCACCTGTACCACGGCCCCGCGCGCCATCAATGGCACTCCAAGACAGGCAAATTGGGCCAGCATCGTCACGGTAACACCCTCCCGTACACCCACTGCCACCAGCAGGGCGCCCACCCCCTTCCGCTCAGCGACCCCGGCCGTCCGCCTTGTTGGACGCCCCATCATCAATGAATTCCTCGCCCGCCCCGGCTTTGACTGGAACCAGGACGGCAAGGTGGATGTCTTCGATGAATTCATCGAGATCAAGAATGTCGGTCCTGTGGATATCAGCCTCAGCGGCTGGCGGCTGGACGACGAAGCCAACATCGGCTCGAACCCGTTTACATTGCCCAACATCATTCTGAAACCATTCGAGCGCATTGTATTCTATGGGCTTGCAACCAACATCCTGCTCAGCGACGGCGGCGACACCGTGCGCCTGCTCAACCCAAGCGGGCAGATCTACGACTCCTATACCTACCCTGTTGCCAAGACCGAAGACCAATCCATCTGCCGCCTGCCTGACGGAGACAACAACGATTTTGGATTTGGCGAATGGTTCACTGATTGCATTCCCACGCCCAACATCGTCAACACGCGCGAGGGCACTGTCCCATCCGCGCCCGGCGGTGAAACTTTCGAACCCGCCATCTGCCCCCTGCCCGATACCCTCCCCGCAGATTTTCTCTTTGCCGAGTGCCGCGGTTACGGCTCAAACATTTGGAACACATTCTATTGGGATCAGCCCGGCTGGCAGGGCGAGCAATACGTCCCTGAAAATATGAGCAAGTGGGAAACGTTTGTCAAGTAAAATATAGACCCTAAAGGTTTCAAACCTTTAGGGTCTTACTTTGAATCAAGGAAACTCATGGAAACCTTTTTCTCTTTTTTGGAAAGAAGAGTCGACGACTGCTCCTCGCTTTTATGCATTGGACTCGACCCGCACATCCCCGACCTGAATGAACCAACCGCCGCATCTGCTCTGGACTTTTGCCTGACTCTGATAAAGCAGACAGCCCCCTACGCTGCGGCATTCAAACCCAACGCTGCGTTCTTCGAAGTCTTTGGCGCAGAAGGATGGACGGCGCTCAAGCAGGTCATCGAAGCCATCAGCGAAGAATCAAACCGATTGGGTTCGCGCATCCCGGTCATCCTGGATTCGAAGCGCGGAGACATTGCCTCAACCGCCGAAGCCTACTCCCAATCCGCATTTGAAACCCTCGGCGCAGACTGCATCACCTTGAATCCATATCTCGGGCATGACTCAGTCGAGCCGTTTATCAGCAATCCGGAGAAAGGTGTTTTTCTGCTCTGCAAAACATCCAACGCCGGGTCAATGGATTTGCAAAACCTGCTCGTCCTGCCGATGGGGTCAGATAGCCCGTCGCCGCTTTATATTTATGTCGCGCAGCTCGCGCAGCAATGGAACGTGAACAATAACATCGGTATCGTGGTCGGCGCGACTCACCCGCAAATCATGGGCATGATTCGCGCCGCCGTGCCGGACTTGTGGTTCTTATCTCCCGGCGTTGGAGCGCAAGGCGGCGAGTTGGAATTGGCGTTGAAGTCGGGATTGCGCAAAGACGGCAAAGGAATTTTGATCCCCGTTTCTCGCGGTATTTCCCGCGCCGCGAACCCTGCCAAAGCCGCCGCCGAATTCCGCGACCAAATTGTGAATATCAAACGCGACATCTTTGAACGCGGATAACACGAATGGGATGGATTACTTTAAAAAATATCCGCGAGTGTCCGTGTGATCCGTAAAATCCGTGTACAGAAAAGGTAAAACCATGACAAAACTCAATCCATCCCAATCCGCTCTTGCTGACGGACTGCTCAACGCAGGCTGCATAAAATTTGGGAGTTTTACTTTGAAGTCGGGACTCACTTCCCCGATCTACATTGACCTGCGCCGAATTATCTCCTTTCCAAAATTGCTTGAGCGAATTGGCGCGGCTTATTTGCCAATTCTCCAAAGCTTGAAATTTGAGCGGCTCGCAGGCTTGCCCTATGCTGCCATTCCCATTGCAACAGCAGTTTCATTGCAAGGTGACTATCCCATGATCTATCCGCGCAAGGAAGTGAAGACCTACGGCACAAAAGCCGAGATCGAGGGTGAGTTCAATGCCGGCGAAACAGCCCTCGTCATTGATGATCTCGCCACCACGGGCGGAAGTAAATTCGAAGCCATCGAAAAATTAACCGCAGTCGGGCTGGTTGTAAAAGACATCGTCGTTTTGGTAGACCGTCAATCCGGCGCGAAAGAATCTCTGGAACAGGCTGGTTACTCCATGCACGCTGTATTGACCATCACGCAATTGCTGGATTATTGGGAGGAAAATGGAAAAGTTGAAAAGGATAAGATTGAAGAGACGAGACGATTTTTAGAACGTTAGAATGATTACACGTTCAAACGTTTGGTGCCGAGTTTATATGCCTAGAAAATACACTTTCACAGCCATAATCCAAAACGCAGGCGGAGGCGGCGCTTTTGTGGAAATCCCCTTCGGTGTGGAGCAGGCTTTTGGTTCGAAGAAGCCCAAGGTCAAGGCCATGATCGAGGGAGTTCCGTATCGCGGCACATTGGTTCGCATGGGGAGCGAATGTCACATGCTGCTTATCCTTAAAGGCATCCGTGAACAGATCGGAAAAACTTTCGGCGACGAGATCAAAATCACGGTCGAGGCAGATACCGAGCCGCGTGTGGTTGAGATTCCAGCGGAGTTGAAGAAGGCCTTTAAAGTTGAGAAGGAAGCGAAGAAATTTTTTGACAGACTGGCTTACACTCACCAGCGTGAATACGTGATGTGGATCAATGAAGCCAAAAAGGATGCGACTCGACAGAGTCGCATCCTCAAAACAATTGAAATGTTGAAACAGAATAAAAAAGAAAAATAATCCGCCTTGTATAACCTCCTTCGTCCCTACCTCTTCCGCCTCGACCCCGAACGCGCCCATGCGCTCACTCTACACGCTTTACGCATCACGGGCAATTTTGCTCCTTTGCGCTGGATTTTCACGCAGCAATTCAAAGCCCCTTCAAAACCAGTGGAAGCATTTGGATTAACTTTCAAGAACCCTGTTGGTCTTGCGGCGGGATACGATAAAGACGGCATTGCCATTCGCGGACTCGCCGCCCTGGGATTCAGTCACATCGAAATAGGAACGGTCACACCCCGCCCTCAGGCTGGGAATCCGTCCCCGCGCATTTTCCGCCTGTTGGAAGATGAAGCCGTGATCAACCGCATGGGCTTTCCAAGCAAAGGATCGGAGTTTGTCCAACTCAAGTTGAATCCATCTTTGCGCTCAGGCTGGTTTGAAAATGTTTATGGCATTCAGCCGCGCAGCAAAAAAAAGAAGATCACATCCATTCATAAAGGCGGCGCGATCCTCGGAGTCAATCTCGGTAAAAATAAAGACACTCCCAATGAAGAGGCCGTGTTGGATTATTTGGAACTGCTGCAAAACTTTGCGGGCTACGCCGATTACCTGGCGATCAACGTCAGTTCGCCGAATACAGTGGGACTGCGCGATTTGCAGGGACGCGCCGCGCTCGAAAACCTGCTGACTCACTTGCATCAACAGCGTTTGATTGAGGAAATGAAACTAGAAAAGAGAATCCCCATCCTCGTAAAACTTGCGCCTGATCTTTCTGTTTCAGAGTTGGATGATTCCATCGAAGCGATTCTGCGCTCAAAGATGGACGGCATCATTGTCACGAACACGACTCTGTCGCGCGAGGGATTGAGGTCAAGCCTGAAAGGCGAATCAGGCGGCTTGAGCGGCAGTCCGCTCACGGCTAGGAGTGAAGCGGTTCTTCATCAAACATTAAAGCGTGTGAATGGAGAAGTCCCTGTGGTGAGCGTGGGCGGCATCATGCATCCAGATGATGCAAAACGCCGCCTCGAGATGGGCGCGGCGCTGGTGCAGGTTTATACCGGGCTGATCTATCACGGGCCGGGGCTGGTGCGTGAGATCGTGAAGGCGTTTTGATTATTTTTGTACAGGCCGCAATGCGGGCATGGGGGCATCGTCACGTTTCGTAAAAAAATCATCGGGCAAGGGCAGCGGTTGAAGATTTCCGCCGGTGGTCAGCGCGTCAATGGGGACGTAATACAAGGCAATCGGATTATTGGTAAGGCGGATATCCTGGAAGGCAAATATGACGAACGATCCATCCGGGCTAAAGGTGGGGTCACGGTAACAGCAGTTGCCGTCAAATGGGGCAAGTTTTTCACCCTTGTGCGTGGATGAATTGTAAAAGGCAAGGTCTCCAAAACCGGCGTTGCGCACATTGCTGTTCATTAGGAATAGCAGGTCGCCATCCCAATCAAAACTGACAAGCGTGCCGCTGAACGGGAAACGCCCGAGCGGGAATTCATCCAGCCGCGCAGGTTCGGCTTCATTGCAGAGGTGAATATCAATGATGCGCAGGGTTTCCGCCGCGACGTTGCCTGCGGGCGCCAGATACTTCATTGTGAGCTTCTGCCCGTCATCTGACCAGATCGCATCGAGCACGCCAAATTTTTTATAGAAGATGCAGCCCTTCATTTCGAGCAGGGAACTCTTTTTTGTCACGCTCTTCAAAACTTCAATGTCAAATGGGACAACATGCAGTTCGCGTCCGAGGCTGATCGCCGCCTGTTTGCCATCCGGGGATACATGAAAAGATTCGAAATATTCTGAAGACGAAAAATTGGTAATGGTCTCTTCGCGTTGTGTGGTGATGTCAATCGTCTTGATCGTTTTGCCGGTAATGTAAAGCAGGGTGTTGCCGTCGGGCAGCCACTCAAGATTGAACTTTGCGCCGCCGTCTTTTGTGAGCGGGATCAAGTCGCTGCCATCCACGTTCATGATCCAGATGTCGTTGTTGCGCAGGAAGGCGATCTTGTCGGCCCCGCCCAATGTGGGAAATAACGGGGCAGCCAGTGTGGGCGTGCCCGTCGCCGCCTGTGGGGTGATAGTCGCTGTTTCAGTGGCGATGGATTTCGTCTCTGTTGGCTTGATCTCAATTGTGGATGTTTTTGTGGGCGGAGGAGATGTGAATGTGCTTGAAGGCGCTTCGCCTCCAAACGGAAGGCTGGGACCGTTTAATAAATAGATTCCACTCCCGATCAGTCCAACCAGCACTACAGGTATGATCGCCACGAGCGGATTGAATCGCTTCTTTCCCTTGACAGGCTTTACAGTGATGGTTTTATTAAATGGCGAAAGCTTTTGTGTTCTTTTGCTTTCAGGCAGAGTGGGCTGTTCGCCGCGCTGAAAAGCCTTAATCGTATCCGTCATCTCAACTGCGGTCGAGAAGCGGTCGTTTCTATCCTTTGCCATCGCCGTGGAAATGATCTTCTCCATCCACTGCGGCAGGGAAGGGTTGGCATCCAAAATATGCGGCACGGGTTCAGTGACATGCTTGATCGCAACCCCCAGCGGAGTATCTGCCTCATAGGGTTGCTTCCCTGTCAGCATCTCGTAGAGCAGCACGCCCAGCGCGTAAATATCCGCGCGGCCATCCATGCCATCTCCGGAGGCTTGTTCGGGCGCCATGTAGGCGGGCGTGCCGATGATACTGCTGCCTGTTACATTGGATTCCTCGGCCATTGTAATCTTGGCAATGCCAAAATCAGAAATGTTGGGAATATCCCTGTTATCGAACAGGATGTTGCCGGGTTTCAGGTCGCGGTGGATGATTCCCTTGGAGTGTGCTTCATCCAACCCCGGCGCGATGTGCTCAAGAATACGGATTGACTCTTCAATGCTGAAGGTGCTTTTTTTGATGCGGTCTGAGAGCGAGCCGCCGCCCATGTAGCGCATGACGAAATAAGGCTGATCGTTTTCCTCGCCCACGTCATATACCGGCACAATGGAACGGTGCTCGAGCTGGGCAATGATCTTGGCTTCGCGTTCGAAGCGCACCCTGAAATGAGGGTCTGCGTGAAGCATTTCAGGCGGCAGGACTTTGATGGCAACCTCGCGTTCGAAGCGTGGATCGTATCCACGATAGACAGTTGCCATGCCCCCGCGTCCCAGTTCAGATTTTATTTCGTAGCGGCCGATTTTCTCAGGTTTCATGCGTCAAGTATACCCATCCAAAAATATGAACACAAGCATTAATACATTACAGTTTGGTAGTTTTGATTGAATTACGGCATATACAATCCGCCCGTGGATTCCATCCACTCGGCTATTTTTTCTGTGGCTGATTCGATGTTGTTGTCCGAAACGTCCAGCACAAGCATGGGCAGAATTGATTCGCCTGCCAGCCTGCGGATTAATTTCTGTTCCTCGATGAAAAGCTTCAAGTCATCATATTGCGACGGATTACCGGAGACCTTGAGTCTTTCAGCGCGGGCGGATTCAAACGATTCTGGCGAGCGGGTCAGCAGCACAAGGCGAAAATTCAGCGGAAGCAGCCGCTCCTCGAGCCAGCGAAAATCATAATCCTTGTTGTATGTCATCAACTGGTACATGCGCGTGGACAAATGAAAGCGGTCAACGATCCACGAATAATAGCGCTGGAGTTCAAACAGTTTTACCCATGTGGCGTATGTCTCCAGCGCAAGGGCTTCCTCTTGCGGCTCAAAGTTGATCAGTCCGCGCCCCCAGGGGAAGTTGGTAAAAGCGCACCACTCGCCCGAGATGAGCGGCGAATGATATTTATATTTGCGCAGACCCACCACTCGCGGATGCTCGTTGAGCGCAAAGGCAATGTCGGTTTTAAAGGTCAGGCGTGTGCCTTCGAGGATGATCTTCGGGGTGAGTTTGGACATGACTCAATTATAGTCAGCACAGGCCGAAAAACTCTAATAAGATTCTGAAACAAATTCACACCATAGTTGTGGTATATTCCCGCATTACAGGTAACCAATGGAAGATAAAATCACGATCATCGAAGGCCCCGCGCCGATTTTTGAACAAGTCAATGACGGCTGGGCATTGGGTTTGAATGAAAGCCCAAATCTCTTTGTCCCCGCGCTTACGCGGCTGCGCACATTTAACGGCCCCGCGCTTGTCGAAAGGTGTTACGCCGCCTGGCATAGAAAAGCGTCCATTCATTTGCACTATCGCGCTGAATCTGGACTCGAGGAAACTGCCCCCATTCTCGCCGCCCGCAATGTCGAAACCCCCGAAGGCCATGTCCTGCTGCTCTGGGTATTTCTCGATGGCGACGGCGTGGAATATGAAATGGACTCAGGCGACGACGATCAAATGGATGATTATCCTGACGAGTAGGATTTTCAAAAGTGACAGTCACATTTAATGTGACTGTCACTTTTCTTAATTGAGGAATCATGACAACGCTTCTTACATCGACCCAGGCTGGCTCAGTGGTTCTGACGCTGAATCGCCCCGAACGCGCCAACTCCTTTAACTTTGAGATGGTCAACGAACTGAGAAATGCCCTCGCCGATGCCGAGCAGAATCCGCAGGTGCGCTGCGTGGTCATCACAGGCGGCGGGAAGGTCTTCAGCGCCGGGCAGGACATTTCCGAAATGAAGCAAGCGGAGGAAATTTCCTACCGTGGGCATTTGGAGAAAACTTACAACCCGTTGATTCTGCAAATCCGCGGGATGGGCAAGCCGGTCGTGGCGGCGGTCAATGGCCCATGTGCGGGAGCGGCGTTTGGCGTGGCGCTTGCCTGTGACTTGCGGATCGCAAAGCCCAGCGCTTATTTTGTGGTCGGCTTTGGCGGCATTGCACTCGCGCCCGATTCGGGAGTCTCGTTGTTGCTTCCAACTTATATTGGTCTGGGACGGGCGCAGGAATATTTTTATTCCAACAAACCCATTACGGCTCAACAGGCTTATCAATGGGGCATGGTTAATCAAATAGGTGGATTCAACTTTCAGGCGCTGGTCAGGCAGGTTGCGGATGATCTGGCCTCAGGTCCGCCTGAAGCGTTTGCCGCAGGGAAGAAGGCTTTTAATCATGCCATCCTTCCAAATTTGGAGGAATCTCTCACACATGAAGGAATCCTACAAGAAGCAGCCGGGAAAACTGCCGAACATCACGAAGGTGTGGCGGCGTTTTTGGCGAAAAGGAAACCAAATTTCTAAAACGCTCAAAAATCATCATTGATAATCAAAAACATGTTGATTTTTGTCATATTGACGTCAATCTGATTCTCGTGTAAAGTTTGAGGGTAATTGTGATTTAGTGGATAATATTTCTTATGGCTCAGTGCTTTGACATAATTTGTGCTTAAAGCGGGCGTCCCAAGTCTGGGATGCCCGCTTATATTTTCTCAAAACTCTTTTAGGAGAACAACATGTCAGGACAAATCAATGCTTTTGAAATGGCACAGAAACAATTCGATGGCGTCGCCAAACAATTGAAACTTGATGCTGGCGTAGCCGAAGTGTTGCGCTGGCCGATGCGCGAATTTTCATTCCGCATTCCCGTGCGTTTGGACGACGGCTCGCTGAAGGTCTTTCAGGGCTTCCGCGTTCAGCATAACGATGCGCGCGGCCCCAACAAAGGTGGCATCCGTTTTGCCGCGAACGAAACCATGGACACAGTGCGCGCGCTCGCCACATGGATGACATGGAAATGCGCCGTGGCGGATATTCCGCTCGGCGGCGGCAAAGGCGGAATCATTGTTGATCCGTCCACTCTCTCTGTCAATGAAAAAGAGGAAATGTGCCGCGGCTGGGTGCGCGCCATGTGGAAGAACATCGGTCCGCGCAACGATGTTCCCGCCCCGGATATTGGTACCACTCCTCAAATGATGGGCTGGATGATGGATGAATATTCCCGCCTCGTTGGCCAGTATACGCCCGGCGTGTTCACCGGCAAGCCGCTCGGCGGCGGCGGATCGCTCGGCCGCACCGAAGCCACCGGCTACGGCGTGATCTACACCGTGCGCGAAGCCATGAAGCACCTCAACATTGACGGCAAGAACTCCGTCGCGGCAATTCAAGGTTTCGGCAATGTGTCGCAATATGCGGCGGCCGGCTTCGTGGAAATGCTCGGCGGACAGGTCGCCTGCGTTTCCTGTTGGGATCGCCACGACAAGAAGGCATACACCTACAGCAAGAAGGGCGGAGTTGATCCGCGCTTCCTGCTTACCATTGTGGACGAGTACGGCACGATCGACAAGGCCAAGGCTCAAGATGCCGGATACACCATCGAAGACGGCGATGCCTGGATCACCAAGGACGCCAATGTCTTGATCCCCGCCGCGATGGAAGGTCAGGTCACCGCTGACACCGTCAACAAGATGTCCAAGGGCATCAAAATCGTGGCTGAAGGCGCGAACGGACCCTGCACACCCGAGGCGGATGAATTCTTCAAGAAGAACAACATCTTCGACATCCCCGACTTCCTGTGCAATGCCGGCGGCGTGACTACCTCCTACTTCGAACAGGTTCAGAACGACATGAACTTCTACTGGAGCAAAGAAGAAGTGCTCGAACGCCTCGACCAGAAGATGACCTCCGCCTTCCACGGCGTGCTCGACCGCAGCGAAAAGGAGAAGGTTTACATGCGCGATGCGGCTTACATGGTCGCCATTGATCGTGTGGTGCAGGCCATGCACCTGCGCGGCTGGTTGACTGGAAATTCGTAAGAAGCAATTAGCGAATAGCAATTAGTTTTTAGAAAAAAAGAGGATGTGCTTCGCGGCGCATCCTCTTTTTCTTGGGCTTGCTTCTATTTTCTTGGACAGAAATCAATGCTCAAGCTTTTTGATACAATCATCATAAATCTCAACAAAAGGCTAATCGCTAACAGCTATTAGCTAAAATCGAGGCACTCATGACCAAACAAACTTTCAAATGGGATGATCCCTTCCTGCTCAATGACCAGCTCACAGATGAAGAACGCATGATCCGCGACACGGCGCGCAAATACTGTCAGGATAAGTTAATGCCGCGCATCCTCGAAGCGAATCGAAACGAAACATTCGACCGTTCCATCATGAACGAGATGGGCAGCATGGGCTTGTTGGGATCAACACTTCCTGAAGAATACGGCGGCTCGGAGTTGAATTATGTTTCCTACGGCTTGATCGCCCGCGAAGTGGAGCGCGTGGACAGCGGCTACCGCTCAGCGATGAGCGTGCAAAGCTCGCTGGTGATGCATCCCATCAATGCCTATGGCACCGACGAACAAAAGAAAAAATACCTGCCCAAACTTGCCAGCGGCGAATGGGTCGGCTGCTTCGGGTTGACAGAGCCAAATCACGGCAGCGACCCCGGCAGCATGGAAACCCGCGCCAAAAAAGTGGAGGGCGGCTATATTTTGCACGGCAATAAAATGTGGATCACCAACTCGCCGATTGCAGATGTATTCATCGTCTGGGCAAAGTTGGATGGTGAGATTCGCGGCTTCATTCTGGAAAAAGGCATGAAAGGATTAAGCGCCCCGAAGATTCATGGAAAGTTCAGTTTGCGAGCCAGCTCCACGGGCGAGATCGTGATGGACGAGGTCTTTGTGCCTGACGAAAATATTTTCCCTGAGGTCAAAGGGTTGAAAGGCCCGTTCGGATGTTTGAACAAGGCTCGTTACGGAATCGCTTGGGGTGCATTAGGCGCGGCGGAATTCTGCTGGCATGCGGCGCGGCAATACACGTTGGATCGCCCGCAGTTTGGCAGGCCGCTTGCCGCGAACCAGATCATTCAACTGAAACTGGCAAACATGATGACCGAAATCACACTTGGCTTGCAGGGCTCCTTGCGGGTGGGACGATTGATGGACGATGGGAAGGTCGCTCCAGAGATGATCTCACTCATCAAACGCAACTCATGCGGCAAGGCGCTCGAGATCGCGCGTCATGCCCGTGACATGCACGGCGGTAACGGCATTTCAGATGAGTATCATGTCATCCGCCATGTGATGAATCTTGAAGCGGTGAATACCTATGAAGGCACGCATGACATTCATGCTTTGATATTAGGAAGAGCGCAAACAGGGTTGCAGACATTTTCATAATACTGGAAAAGCACTAACCACGAAGGATCACAAAGGTTTTTTCTTTGTGATCCTTCGTGCCCTTTGTGGCTATTTTTTATTTTACAACTCGCAATATCTTTCCACACGCTTGCCGATAATGGCAAGGCTGTCGGCCCAGAATTTCTTGGTGCGGATGTTGATGCCGAAGCGGTCGGCGAGTTCTGCGGCGCGGTCTTCGCCGGTGGTGGCGAGCAGGTTCTTGTAATCGGGCACGAAGTCTGCGCCGCGTTTTTGGTAGATGGCGTACAGCCCGGTTGCGAACAACAAGCCAAATGCGTAGGGGTAGTTGTAGAACGACAACCTTGGCTCGTAGTAATGCGGCTTCCAGGTCCACATGAATTTTTGCAGATACTTCTCGTCGAGGCCGTCGCCATAGGTGGCTTTCTGCGCGCGTTCCATGATGTCATTCAAATCGTCAGCAGAAAGTTCTGATTGTTCACGGCGTTCGAAGACTTCCTTCTCAAAGAGATACCGCGAATAAATATCCACGACCACGGCGGATGCGTTATTTATCTGCGCCTCCAGCACTGCCAGCTCTTCCTGCGGATCGGTGACCAGCGACAGGACTGCTTCAGTCACGATCGTCTCACACATGATGGAGGCAGTCTCTGCCAGCGTCATGGGGGTGATCTGCTGCAACTCGGTCTTGCCAGCTTGATAGGCACATTCGTTATGGAAGGCATGTCCAAGTTCGTGCGCCAGCGTGCTGACCTGATCGAATGAGCCGTCAAAGTTGCAGAGGATGCGGCTTTCTTTTACGCCCGGGACGCCCATGCAAAATGCTCCGCCGCGTTTTCCGTCGCGCTGTTCGGCGTCGATCCAGTTATTGTCAAAATTACGCTGGGCGAAAGCCCCGAGTTCGGGGGAGAATTTGTTGAAATTACTGACGATGAAATCGCGGGCTTCTTCAAAAGAGTAAACCTTGTCGGTCTTACCCATCGGGGCAGAGACATCCCACCACGCCAGTTTTTCCTTGCCGATTAATTTGGCCTTGTGCTTGAAATATTTTCTGAACATCGGGAAGGAGTCTTTCATCGCATCGAGCATGGCTTTGAGCGTGGCGCGATCCATACGGGAATTTTCAATCGATGAGTGGACTGCATCTTCGCGGCCGCGCTTTTTATCCAAAGTCAGCGTTTCACCCTTGACCCCGTTCATGCAGGCGGCCAAAGTTTCTTTGACTCCCTCCCAGGCAATATTCTCCGCTTCGTATCCGCGGCGGCGGGTGGCTTCATCGGGATGCGAGCGCAGGTTGATCAGCGCGGGCATGGGTAATTTCTCAGTTTTTCCATCCAGTTCAAAGTCGACGGAAAGCTGCGAGGTTAAAGTCCCCTGCAATTTGCCGAAGGCATTGCCCCCGCTCAAAGTCAGCTCTGCAGCGAGTATTTCCTCCGCTTCACTCATCATGTATTTGGATTGTTCAACCGCTTCATTGAGCGTAAACTCATGCGCCTTTGCGGAAGTGTTTGTTTTGGCGGCCTTCTTCACGGCGGCTTTGCCCAGTTTGCCCGCCCACGCCTGGAATTTTGTGTTGAGGATGCTGGCCTGGACAGACATCTGCTCGAACTCCGAGAGCGCGCGCATGGCTTCCTTGTTGCGCGAGTCGGTGGTGACGTAGGCGTAAATATATGAGCCTAGGGTGTTTGAGAGTTCGAAGAGAGTGTTGAAGCGGTCGACAGATTCGCCGAGCAATTTGCCGAGTTTCTTCGGCTCTGTTTTTGAATCTGCTTTGCTGGCTTTTTTGAAGAATATCTCCATTTCATCCAGCAGGGATTTATATTTCTTGATGGCTGATTTAAATTCTTTGGATTCGAGAGAAGGATAGACGTTGGTCATATCCCAGCGGGGAGCGGAAAGGGTCACGGTAATTCTCCTGTTTAGATGGTGTGACGAAAGTATACCAAAGGCTTTGAAATCTCCCTGCTTGCCATTTCATCTTTAACCTTATACAATCAATTCATCAAATGGAGGTGCTTTATGAAACAGGATCGTTTTTTGGCGGGCATTTTGATCGGTATCGGTGCGCTGGTTCTTTTTGCGCTGGCGCTGTTCTTCATGCGAAAAGATACAAAGGAATATGTAGTTGCAGATTCCCCCTCGGCGGTGGTTTTTAATTACGCGCTCGCCGTCACCAACAAGGATTACAAAACAGCCTACTCCTACCTGGCAGATAAGGAATACAAACCCACCTACGAACAGTTCCGCCAATCCTTCTTTAATGGAAGTGTGAACGCCGATAATGTCGGCGTGGACGTGGGCGAAGCAGAAGTAGACGGAGAGGACGCGCTTGTGAATTTGACTCTGGTTTACAGCGCAAGCGACCCGTTCTCCGGTGGATACAGCAACACAGACCGCGCCCAACTTGTCCAACAAGACGGCGAGTGGAAGTTGACCTACATGCCTTACAACTTCTGGGGCTATGATTGGTATCAGGAACCGATCAACCCGTGATTGTGTGGCGCGACATGATGGTTTAAAAAAATATTCCTGTAATGTATTTGCGCAGGGCGCGTTCTCTTACGCGCCCGTCGGCGTGAGAGGACGCCGACTACGCCGGATTACGTTATTTATTTTTTAATCTTCATAATGCCGCACTACGAAAGGACAATATCATGAAAACAGTCCGCAGACTTTATTTTTACGCCATCGCCTTCATCAGCTTTGAAGTTGTCCTGTGGGGGGTGATCGGCTTGATCCGATCCATCGTCAACCCCAATCTCATCACCGATAACGCGCAGGCATTGGCGCAGGCGCTCTCGCTTATTTTGGTGGGCGTGCCGATATTCCTCGTCCACTGGCTATGGGCGCAGCGCGCATCCGCCAAAGAGGAGGAGGAAAAGACCGCGACCCTGCGCGCTGTCTTTCTGTACGGAGCGCTCTTTGCCACCCTGATTCCCGCCGTACAAAATCTGCTGGCGCTGATCAATCGGACGTTTCTCGGCGCGGCGCGCATCTCGTATGAACGCGCCCTGTTAGGCGGCACCCAAAGCTGGCCTGACAACTTGATCGCGATCATTCTTAACCTGCTGCTGGCTTCTTATTTCTGGAGCATTCTCCGCGCCGAATGGCCGACCCTGCCCGACCTCGAAAACTTCAAAGACATCCGCCGCTTATACCGTTACCTGTGGGTGCTCTACGGCCTGTTGATGATCGTCTTTGGCGCACAGCAGATATTACGCTTCATCCTTTACATCCCCACAGATGTGATCGGCGACATCGGCCGCGAGACATTCATCAACGCGACGGCTTTGCTGGTGATCGGCGCGCCGATCTGGTTCTATGCCTGGCGCTTCGTTCAGGACTCCTTGCCTGATCCTGCTGAAAGCGGCTCGGTCATACGCCTTGTCATTCTCTACCTGCTCTCGCTCGGCGGGACGATCACTGTGCTGACGGCGGGCGGCAACCTCCTTTACATTCTGCTTGGCCGCCTCTTCGGCGAGTCAATTCCAACTCCCGATCTGATTCAAAAAATCAGCGGGCCGCTGTCTGTGGCAATTCCCTTCGGCGCGTTATGGGGCTATTACGGCAACTGGTTAAACCTGCGCTTTGTATCTGAAGAAAATATTCCGCGCCGTTCCGGAATGAAGCGGATTTACTTCTATATTCTTTCTGCCATTGGTCTGACGACCGCCTTCGTCGGCGCGAACATGCTGCTTTCTGTGGCGGTTGACTTGCTTGTAAAACCTTCCGAAACGATGGTCGGGGATGCATTTAGTTCTCAACTGGCTGCTGCGCTGGCTGTGACTATTGTGGGGCTGCCGCTCTGGTTGATGACGTGGCGTCCCGTGCAGGCTGACGCGCTGACTGACGGCGATGTTGGCGACCATGCGCGGCGTTCCATTATCCGCAAGGCATATTTGTACCTTGCCTTGTTCGCGGCGGTGATCGGTGGCATGGCTTCGGCCGGTGGGTTGATATTTACGCTGATCAATGCCTTGCTGGGCGGCGATAAATCGGATTTTGTCAATTCGATCCTCAACACTCTGCAAACTCTGGTCTTGTTCGTGGTCTTGCTGCTCTATCATCTCTCTGCGTTGCGAAAGGACGGCGCCGCGCGCGCTGATGCGCTGGAGGCGAAGCAGGAACAATTCAGTGTGCTGGTCTTTGATAATCACGGCGGCAGGTTTGGTGAGTCGGTCAAGGCTGCTTTCGCAAAACACGCGGCTAAAGTCCCGTTGAAGGTGGTCAGCGCAGGCGAAGCAATCCCAGCGGATTTGAAGGTCAGTGCGGTGATCATGCCGGGCTCACTGGCTGTGAACACGCCGGAAAATGTCGAGGTGTGGATGAACTCCTTTAACGGGAGCAGGCTCATCGTCACGGATGATGCGGCGGGCGTTTTCTGGGTGAATGACCTTGGGCAGGCGGCTCAATCGGCGCGGGCACTGGCCGAAGGGCAGGAAGTCCGCCCGCAATCCGGGGCAAGAACATCCTCTGTGTGGACGACTGTTGCTTATGTTTTCGCGGCATTGTTTGCATTGCAACTGGCTTTCATGCTGCTGATGTTTGGCGTGTCAATGGTCGCTGGTTTTTAATGATATACTTTCGAAAAATTTTTATCACCGAGGGCGATAACCTATGAAAGTAACAGTGCTTCAAGAGAACCTTGCACGCGGTTTGAGTGTAGTATCCCGCGCTGTTTCGCCGCGCAGTACGCTTCCCGTTCTTTCCAACATTTTGATTGCAACCGACGAAGGCCGCTTGCGACTCTCTGCAACCAACCTTGAGTTGGGCATTACTTGTTGGATCGCGGCGCGTATTGATGAAGAGGGTTCTACCACTGTGCCGGCGCGCACCTTCGGTGACCTGGTGAATACCCTGCCCGGCGATCAGGTGCAGTTGTCTCTGGATGTAAAAACCCAAAACCTGCATGTCAAAGGCGGAACCTCGAACAACGACATCAAGTGCATAGACGCTCAGGAATTCCCACCATTGCCCACGCCTGAAATGGAAGGCGCGATGCAGTTGAATGTGGCTGATTTCAAAGAAATGATTCAGCAGGTGGTCTTTGCTGCTTCGACAGATGAATCGCGCCCGGTGTTGATGGGTGTGCTGCTGCATGTCGAAAAAGACAAATTGACCATGGCCGCAGCGGACGGTTTCCGTCTTTCTGTGCGCAAGGCTGTGCTGTCCAATCCGTCGGCGCACCCGTTGAATGTGATCATTCCGGCGCGGGCGTTGAGTGAGCTGGCGCGTGTGGCGACAGATCATGAAGAACCCATCTACATGGTCGTGCCGAAAAATCGCGGACAGGTTTTGTTCCGCGTGAAAGATGTGGAAGTCGTCTCGCAGTTGATCGATGGAACTTTCCCCGATTATCAACAGATCATTCCGCGCAATTACAAATCACGCACGTTGGTTTCGACCGCGTCTTTGTTGAAGGCTTGCAAGCAGGCGGAAATTTTTGCCCGCGAAGGTTCAAATGTTGCCCGCTTTGATATTAAGCAATCCAACGGAGAGATGCAGCCGAGCGAAGTTGAAATTTCCGCGACTTCAGAAGAGACTGGCAAGAACGAAACCATCGTCGAAGCCACAGTGGATGGCGGCAGCGTCTTGATCGCGTTCAATGTGAAGTTTTTACGTGAAGCATTGGAAGTCATCAAGACGCCAAACGTTGCGCTCGAAACGTCCGCGGCGAATGCGCCCGGTGTGGTCAGGCCGGTGGGTGATGATAACTTCCTGCATGTCATCATGCCGATGCATTTGGGATAAGAACGAATTAAAAGTTGCGAATGAAAAATCGCCGGTGAAAATGACCGGCGATTTTTTGATCTGATTAATCAGAACATATGTTCTGTTTACAAGACTAGTAAAACGTGCAAAACAATGTCGGCTGAGAAATGTGCGACCATTGCTGATTCAAGTCCGTGTTTTTGATAAAGCCAGCCAAACATGATGCCGCCTATCGAGTTCAGCGCCACCGTCCGTATTACAACCAACGTGGTTAGTGGAACAAGCGTGGAGACGGCTGGTAAATGCCCAAGCCCAAACAAGATTGCGGCAAGAATATTTGCTATCCAAAATATTATGGTTGTCGGCTTTCTATCCTGTGTTTTGCTAATAAATGATCCAAGCCATGCCAGTAATGACATTACAAATAATCGCAGGAGGATCTCTTCTGCAATGCCGCCATAGAATGATGCAAGGAAACCTTTCCATGCGGCTGGCTGGGCGGTTGAATTTAGAGCCGTTGTATTTGATCCAAGTTCTTGAATTATTGCGGGTTGAAAGATGTATGCATCAAGTCCGATAATCAATAAAGATGCCAGCACGCCCAGTCCAATACTGATCGGTAAAAACGCACGTACTTTGTTAAATGTTGATTCGCCTCGAGTAACAGAATCCAGAATGGGCGCCCCAAGTCCGATGCGCTTTGCAAGAAGCATTCCTAAAAATATACAGACTGCGAAAAGCAATCCGTTTTGAATGATCTGTATGGCAATAAAAAGAGGAAATGGAATTGGCAGGTCCAGTTGCTCAAGCGCGCCAGACTGAAGTTCAAGGGTATATGGCAGAATTGCGATGACGGCAATAACTGATGCCACCCAAAGGATAAGAAACACCCGCCAATTAATGATCGTTTTCATTTTGCTCCTGTTTGATATATGCAGGGAGTCCTGCGCGATATGGTTATTCTTATTGCGGCATCGAGCGGGCGCGTCTCGCCTCACGTGTCAGCGGACGTTTGGCAACGACGGTCACTTTACCGCTTCCTTCGGGAGTGTAAACGTGAGTCACTTCCCAGCCCTCAACGCCCCAATCGTTCAGCATGGCTTCGATGTTTTCGTCTTTTGTGCCAAAGATGCTGCCGATTGTCTGCACGCGATATTCCCATTGTTTAAGTTCTTCGTTCATTTCAACTCCTGTTTGGCAAAGGACCGCCCGCCGGTTTCACGTGAAACCGGCGGGACAGGCTTCAGTTATTCCTACGCCTTTGTTTCGTTTCGATAGAGGAGATAGGAATAGACCATGAGGAACAACGTCGAGCCAATCAGCGGGACGAACATCAGCCAGAAAGCTGTCATACCGCCGAAGAATCCTCCAGCGATGGCGAATGCTCCAGAAAGCATGAACAGGATCGAGCCAAGCTGATGCGTCTTGTCCCAGACGGTATCGCTGGAGAGAGTCCACGGGGTACGTATCCCGATGAAGAAGTTGCGCTTTGCCTTCCGCAGCAAATATCCGATGGCAAAGAATAACACTCCCATGAAGGGCAGCATGGCTGTGCTCATCTTGAAGCTCTGGTAACCGAGGCTCCAGGCCAGCGTCAGTTTGTGGACGTAAAGCATGAAGACGACGATCAGCACGATGAAGATGTTGAAGGCCTCACGGAATTGCGCAATGTTCGCCTTGAGTGGGTCGATGTTTGGAATGACGAGGAACAGAACCATCATTCCAAGCGTGACGAGCGGCATGAGGAACACGCCCCAGAATTTGGATATGTAACCATCCACTTCATCGTTGACGTTCCAATGCGAAGCCATCTGGTCGGGGAGTTGATTCCACAATACGACCCCGGCAATCAGGGCAATGACGATCAAGGTGAACCCAATTATGGTGGTGATTTTTGTAGTCATTTTTGTTTCCTTTTTGAGTCGTTTCACATGAAACGGATTATTTTTCCTTGGGCAGGTTGTTTTGCGCCAGCGAGACCATGCCGCTCATTCCGCCGAGATTCATTGAGTCGACTGCGGAGGATGGGACGATCACCAGCGCGCCTTTTTCTTTCAGCCCTTCAAATAGCATGTTCATCGCGCGTAGATGCAGAGCGGTCGGGTTGTTGACATAAGCTTTTGACGCTTCCGCAAATGAGGCTGCGATCTGCTGTTCCGATTCGCCGAGGATTACGCGGGATTGTCGTTCGCGCTCAGCCTGCGCCTGACGCGACATCGCGTTTTCAAGGTCGGGCGGGATGATCACATCACGGATTTCGACAGATTGCACGGTCACTCCCCAGGGAGTTGTTCGTTCGTCAATGATTTTTTGCAGGTCATCATCCATTTTGGCGCGGCCGATGAGGATGTCTGCCAGAGACATTTGGCCGATGATCTCGCGCAGCGCGGTCTGTGCCGCCCACGAAATTGCCGAGTTGTAATCGGTCACTTCGAGAGCGGCTTTTTCAGCATCCCACACGACCCAGAACAAAACTGCGTCCACATCCACTGGCACAGTGTCTTTTGTGAGCGTTTTTTCCGCCGAGAACGAAGTCACAGCCACGCGATGGTCAATCCACATCACCGCAGTGTCAATGATTGGGATGATCCAGAACAGGCCGGGGCCTTTCAAACCGGTGAACTTGCCGAGTCTGAGCACCACCACTTTTTCCCATTGCGATGCGACCTTCATCGCAAACAAAAAATAAATGCCGATGAACGTCCAGCCGAGCACCCAGGCACCGAGCACTGCGTCAGGATAGCGTCCGTCTCCCATGATCGCACCCAGGGTCGCGATGACCAGGAATACGCCGAACAATGCGCCGGCGACCGGCGCAATATGCTGGTCATCCTTTTTTGCCGCCTTTTTTTCGATTGCTGACTTAAGAAATTTTGTGTTCATTTTTACATTCTCCTGTTTTATAACTATTCACTGTCGGTGATAATCGCTTCTTTCATGGACTTCAAATTGTCTCTGACCATCTGGCTGACTTCACGCTCTGAGAAGCCCAGCCGAAAGGCCTCATTGATGAATCTCTGTGTCAGCGCCGATAGCGATTCGTACCGTAATCGTACACTGACTTCCGGCGGCGGAATCTCTGTAATGAATGTGCCTCTTCCTTGCTGCGTCGAAATGATGCGCTCTTCATCAAGTATGCGGTAGGCGCGCGCCACAGTGTTGAAGTTGACTCGTAATTCCTGTGCCATTGCACGGACTGTTGGCAATTGGTCGCCGGGCTTGAGTATCCCATTTACCAGCTGGCTTTGGATCTGGTTTACGATCTGAGTGTATATCGGCAGTCCCGATCGGTCGTCTAAAAGTAGGGTGAGTTTTGCTTCTTCCATAAGTAACCTTTTATTGTACTAATTGTATCATTGTAACAATTGTATCCCTTAGGCGCTTTTTGTCAAGGGGATTTTCCCCTGCAGATTCCCTAGGCGCTGACCCTGCTCTTCGGGCAGCATCAGTTTTCAGATTATGGAACGAGGCGCTTTATGTTTAGAGTCCTCTTATGATTTAAAGATTATCTGCATGGTAGAATTCATCCGCATAACAAGACCTTGTAGAGATAATCAAATCAGATTAATATTTTTTACTTGCAATTTTTATCAGCAGGTTTAATGAGTTCTGCGCAGGCAGTAATTAAAGGAGTAGAAAATGGAATCGAAAACTGGAACATGGATCGAGAAGAAGGGTTTAGCCCAAATGTTAAAAGGTGGCGTCATCATGGATGTGGTGAATGCCGAGCAAGCCAAAATTGCGGAAGATGCTGGTGCCTGTGCTGTGATGGCTTTGGAGCGCGTGCCTGCTGATATTCGCGCGGACGGCGGTGTGGCGCGTATGTCTGACCCCGATATGATCTTGAAGATCATTGATGCGGTCAGCATTCCCGTGATGGCGAAGTGCCGCATCGGTCATTTTGTGGAGGCGCAAATTCTTGAAGCAATTGGCGTTGACTACATAGATGAGTCGGAAGTGTTGACGCCCGCCGATGAAGAGCATCATATTTTGAAGCACAACTTCAAAGTGCCGTTCGTTTGCGGCTGCCGAAACATTGGCGAAGCCTTGCGCCGCATCGGTGAAGGCGCGGCGATGATTCGCACCAAGGGCGAAGCAGGTACAGGCGACGTGGTTGAAGCGGTCCGCCATGCGCGGACAGTGATCGGCGCGATTCGCCAACTGCAAACCATGGGCGATGAAGAGTTGATGACCTTCGCAAAGAATAATGGTGCGCCGTACGAACTTGTCAAAGAAGTGAAGTTAACAGGCCGAATGCCGGTCGTGAATTTCGCGGCGGGCGGAGTTGCTACTCCGGCTGATGCGGCGTTGATGATGCAGCTCGGCGTGGACGGTGTATTTGTCGGCTCGGGTATCTTCAAGAGCGGCGACCCAGCCCGCCGTGCTGCGGCGATCGTCAAGGCTGTGACGCATTATCAGGATGCATCCATTCTCGCAGAGGTCAGCAAGAACTTGGGCGAGGCAATGGTCGGACGCAATGTTTCGCAGATGCCCGAAGGTGAGAAGCTTGCCGGGCGTGGTTGGTAATTTTTGACCGTGGACGATGGACCATTGACCGTTTACGGCGTACCGTCCATCGTCCACCGTTCATGGTCTATATATGAAAATCGGTGTCCTCGCCCTTCAGGGCGACTTTGCGGAACATATCTCCATGCTGAAAAAACTCGGCGTGTCTACGGCTGAAGTGCGTTTGCCAAAACATCTCGATGGCTTGGATGGGTTGATCATCCCCGGCGGCGAATCGACGACGATAGGAAAACTCGCTGTTGCTTATGATCTGATGCAGCCGCTGAAGCAGTTTGGCCAGAGACATGCGGTTTGGGGAACTTGCGCCGGCGCGATCTTCCTTTCAAAGGATATCAGCCGCAATGACCAGCCATTACTGGGATTGATGGATATCAAAGTCCAGCGCAATGCCTTTGGCCGCCAGGTTGATTCATTCGAGACCGATCTTGAAATTGACGAGTTGATGCGCGTGACCGGCACGGAGCATCCGTATCATGCGGTGTTCATCCGCGCTCCTTTGATTGAGTCGGTGCATGGAAATGCGAAGATACTTTCCGCGCTTGATGATGGCCGAATTGTTGCGGCGCAGGAAGGCCATTTGCTTGCCACATCCTTCCACCCTGAGTTGACGAGTGACACGCGTTTCCACGAATATTTTATTTCTTTGGCAAGTTAAAAAGAGACATTACCGCGAAGAGCACGAAGGTCGCAAAGAAAGGAAAAAAATCTTAGCGTTCTTAGCGGGCTTGGCGGCAAAAACAAATGACCATTCGCCCACTTGACCTGTTGGATATTCCCATCATTACCCGTTATCGAAACGACGTCATCACCCTCGATAGCGCGCGTGCCCTCACGCGCGGACATCCCCTCGGGGCGATGGGGCTGCTTGCTTATGTCAACCCGACGCGGCATTTATACGCGGCGATTGCCAATGGCGGAGACGCCGCGCTGCTGGGCGGAGTCATTCATACCCGTGGAGAAACCTTCGCAAAACTGTTATATCTTGCCCCATCTTCCCGCTTGGATGACCCCGAACTGCCGTCCCTGCTGGAACATCTTGTAATTCAAGCCGGTGAATGGAAAGCCTTTCACGTGATGGCCGAGGTGGATGAATCGAGTCATATTTTTCCAGCATTACGCACCGCAGGATTCTCGGTCTATGCCTGGCAAAGATTATGGGATGTGAGTCAGCTTGAGAAAACAGGATCAACTTCCAGCTTAAGTTGGAAGCGCATGAATTCCATCGACCTGCCTGTAGTGCAGAGTCTGCATTATCAAATTGTCCCGCCGTTGATGCATCCCGTTGAGCCTGCTCCAAATCGAGTGATCGGTTTTGTTCAAACGGAAAATATGAAATGTTATGCAAGCGTGACGGCAGGCATGTATGGCATTGTGTTGACCCCGCTCATTCACCCCGATGAAAATAATGTCAGTGAAAAAATTTCGTCGCTGGTCGCAAACCTGCCGGACCGCCGCGGGCGGAAAGTGTATCTGAATGTTCGTTCATATCAAACCTGGCTCGAGCCGGTGTTGGAGGACCTCGGCGCGCAGGCTTCGCCGCGTCAGGCAGTGATGGTCAAACATCTTGTGCGTATGATTCCGGACGGCCAACTGGCGCGCGTTGTTCCGGCGAATGTCAACATCCAACCTTCGCGTATCAGCAGAATGGATATTGACGAGTCATGTTGAAAGCGCTGATCTTTGATTTCGATGGGCTGATTCTCGACACCGAGACGCCCGAAGTTTTGGTGTGGCAATCCATTTATAAAGACCATGGATTTGAATTGCCTGTGCAGGAATGGGAGAAGACCATTGGCGGATACGGCATCTCAAACTTTGACGCCGCTGAACATCTCGCGCATCTTTCTTCGGGACGGCTGGATCCTGCTTCGTTGCGCATCCGCTACCGGAATGAGGCGGATGTCATCATCCATGCCAACCCCATTTTGCCCGGCGTGCTGGACATGATCGAGCAGGGGCGGCAGTCTGGTTTGCAGGTGGCAATCGGATCAAGTTCTCCGCATTCATGGGTGGATACACATGCGAAACGTCTGGGAATATTCGAGCATTTTGACCGCATCATCTGTCAGGATGACGTGGCGCCCGGGCGGACAAAACCCAACCCGGATATCTACTTGAAGGCGCTGGAGCAGCTCAACGTTAAGAATGACGCGGCTGTCGTTTTCGAAGATTCTCCCAACGGTGTGCTGGCCGCCCGCCGCGCAGAAATCTTCGCAGTGGCTGTCCCCAATCCGCTGACGGTTAAGATGGGCGTGTCTGGCGATGTTACAGTTTCGTCATTGGCTGAATTATCTTTGGTGGAATTGTCGGAACTGGTTTCCCGGAAAATACAATAAGGTTCATGAATGTCTTCGAGCCGTAGAGTTTATTTGCTGCTTTTTCTGCTTGCACTCGGCTCTGCAGGTGTGATTTTTTTCCAAACAAAAAAAGATTCGCCTGTGATTTCTTCCACCCCCACTGTGGCGGCAACGCTTCTGCCAACCTCCCTGCCTGCCCGCATCCCCGAGACAAGTCAAATTGAAGATGGCGCGCTGAAAGATTCGATCGTTGCCGCCGGCGATTATTTGACGCGCCAGCAGCTTGCCAACGGAGAGCTTCCATATCAGGTTGATTTTTTTACAGGGGAAAGGGCATACTCCCCGTCCTATCTTCGTTTAGTGGCCGGGACAGGTTCTCTTTTTACGGTTTGCAGGGTTTCAGGTGATTCGAATTATTGCGCCGCGGGAGATTTTGCGCTCGAACATTATCTTGAATTCCTTGTAAGCGAACCTGAAAAATTCAAAGGCGTGTGCCTTTATACCGAGGGCGGCTGTCAATTAAGCGGCTCCGCGTTGACGGTGGATGCCATCTACAAACGCTGGCAGGCAACAGGTAATTTTTCTCTGACAGATTCAACCCTGCTTGACACTGCCGTTGACCTTGGCTATTTCATTGTGTCCATGCGCAAACCTGATGGCGGCTTTTATCATTCCTTCGACCCGCATCTAACGGGTGAAATCAACCCCGATTATTTTGCGGCTTTCTCTTCTGGCGAGGCTTTGCTTGCGCTCATGGAACTTTATGAAATGACGGGAGATGTTTTTTGGTTGACTCAGGCGCGCGAAGTAAACAACTATATGGTCACGCAGCCTGTCACCGAGGATCACTGGCACAGTTTTGCCTTTGGCATGTTTGCAAGGCTGGATAAATTAAATAAAGCCGACCAGAAATACGCATCACAGATCGCGGATACGATCATCGCAGGGCAGGTGCGCTCGCTCGACCCGAAAAATTCAAGCATTGCCACTGCCACAAAAATCGAATCACTGGCTGCGCTCGCCCAGGCTTTTTATCTTTCGGATGCAGAACATAAGTCCCTTGAACCTCAAATTCGAACATTCATCACATTCGTGCAAGCCAGGCAGTTACCAGATAATAACTGTAACTGGGATATTACGAATGAGATGGAGACCAAATATGGCGGCGGCATCTTTGGCAGCTGCGAAGATGCCTCCATCCGCATTGACGGAGTCCAGCATTGGATTAATGGGGTGACCGCATATTTGGAATATCGGAGTATGATTAAAGTGAAGTAATTTGCGTAGCTCTATATCGCGCCATGCCGTCCATGCGTTTGACTCATTTATTGAATAAGGTGCGGCGCAATTGGATCACAAAAAATTTAGCAAGGAGAGTAAATATGAGTATCGGAAAAATAAAATGGCAGAGCATTGTTTCCAAATATGCCTACCCGGAAACATGGCGTAGTTTATGGCAGGTGGTGAATTCGGTCATTCCCTTCTTCGTGTTGTGGTATCTGGCATACCGCAGCCTTGAGATCGGCTATTGGCTGACGCTTTTGATCACCATCCCCGCCGCGGGATTCATGGTGCGAATGTTCATCATCTTCCATGATTGTTGTCACGGATCATTCTTCAAGACCCCGCTTGCCAACGACCGTTTGGGGCTGCTGCTCGGCGCTGCTGTGTGGACTCCGTACTTCGAGTGGAAGCACAACCATGCCATCCACCATGCTACTGCCGGCGACCTCGACCGCCGCGGCGTCGGAGATGTGTACACAATGACGGTGGAGGAATACATCGCCGCCCCCTGGTATAAGAAGGCCGGTTATCGGATCATGCGCAGCCCGATCATTTTGTTTACCGTTGGAGCCACAATTGTCTTTGTGCTCACGCATCGTTTCTGGACTTCGAAATCCGGCAAGCGCGAGCGTAACAGCGTGGTATGGACGAATGCAGCCCTGTTCGCCTTTGTCGGCTGGACGATCTATCACATTGGCTGGCAAGCCTACATTTTGGTGGAATTGCCCATTCTGCTTTTCGCCTGTGGCGCTGGCGTGTGGCTGTTCTATGTACAACACAACTTTGACCCGACCTATTGGGAGCGCCATCAGGATTGGGAATTCTTCAAAGCCGGCATGGACGGAAGTTCCTACTATAAACTTCCCAAGGTGCTGCAATGGTTTACGGGCAATATCGGCTTTCATCACATTCACCACCTCAGCCCGAAAATCCCCAATTACAAGTTGGAACAATGCCACGAGGAGAACCCAATCTTTCAGATCGAACCGCTTACCATTCGAGCCAGTTTGAAATCCCTATATTTCCGCCTGTGGGATGAAAAGGATAAGATACTGGTCGGCTGGCGTGCTGTAAAAAAATACAAGATGAAGTTGCAAACAAAGATGTAACCAAAAAGCGGGCTGGTCCAAAACCAGCCCGCTTTTTGGTGAGAACTGCGGGGGATATTCGCCGCAATATCTTGCGGTAAAATACTTTTTATTGTGAAGGAGAAAAAAAATATGAAAAAGATGACACGTCTGTTCAATGTATTGATCATAGCCGCTTTATTTTTAGGCGCATGTAATCTGCCATCCGCTGACGAAGGCCAGACAGCCAGTACCACAGCGGCTGCGCAAACTGTTGAAGCCATGTTGAGCGTAACCCCTGCCTCAATCGCGGTTATACCGAGTTCCACGGTTCCGCCTCTCCCTCCCACCCTTACCCCGGTTCCTCCGCCGGTAAATACAAACACCCCGGCGGTTACGGCCACCTCCAACTGCAATGTGGCGCAATTTATTAGTGATCCCACCGTTCCCGATGGGACGATTATGACCCCCGGCCAGGCTTTTGTCAAAAAGTGGCGCATCAAAAATATCGGCTCCTGCACATGGTCGGGCTTTTCGCTGGTATTTGACAGCGGCGATTCGATGGGAGCCCCTGCCACCAAAGCCATCAGCGACGTGGGACCCGGTCAGGAGATTGATCTCGAAGTTTCACTCACCGCACCGTCAACCAACGGCAACTACCGCGGCTACTTCCGCATCAACACCAACGGCGGGGTTACCATTCCCATCATTAACGGCAGCAATGGAAAAACTTTTTATGTAGATATAAAAGTTCAAACCCCGGTAACTGCCACCTTCACACTCCCTGCCCCTGTTGTTTTCTCAGTAACGAGCGTCAACTATACCGCCTCCTTGTTCACTAACGGAGCTTATGTTAATTGCCCGAGCATTACTGCAAATATTACAGCTTCTGCAGCGGGTGATGTAACTTACCATTGGATCAATGCCCCCGGCACTCCGGGAGATGTCAAAACCCTGCACTTTGATGCTGCGGGAACCAAAGCTTCGGAGGCTAATCAATGGTATGTTGGCCCCTTAGCCCCCGGCCCGCTTTGGGTGGCAATTTATATAGACACACCCAACCATCAGGAGTTTGCCCACTTCACTGTATCGCCCTGCACAGGATATCCGTAATTCATGATTAATTTAAAATAATAGTTGCGCCCGGCGAAATACCGGGCGCTTCTCTTTAACAGTATAATCAAATTCACATATGAAAGGAAAAAAATGTTTAAAAACATCAAATATATACTCTTCACCTCCATTGTCATTTCATCACTACTTCTCTCAGCCTGCGGCGCGGACAATTCACAGGATTCGGCCATTCAAACTGCCGTAGCACAGACTGTCGCAGCGCAGAACGCGCAGCAGGCTGCCAATACCGAAACTCCATCTGCGCCGCCGACGGCTTTACCGCTTCTGCCGACCGCAATCGCAACTCCGTTTGCCGCAGTTGCTTCTCCGACCACGCCGGTTAATCCTTCCAAATCTGAATGCGCAAAAGCAAGCCTTGTGAGCGAAACCATCCCTGATGGCACAATCTATAATCCGGGCGATGTATTCACAAAAACATGGCAGATCACCAATACAAGCAATTGTGTATGGGACACAAGTTACAAGATCGTGTTCTGGTCCGGCGACATTTTAGGCGGCGCGTATGTTTACAACATTCCCCAGGTGACAGGCCCCGGCGCCACCCTGCCAGTTTCTCTCGTTTTGACAGCCCCGGCAGTGGACGGAACCTACAGGTCAGAATGGGCGTTGCAAACACCCGACGACATTGCCTTTGGCGTAGGCATGTACAGCGAGCCTTTCTATACAACGATCGTAGTGTCTTCCTCAGCTAAGCCCGCATACGATGTTATTTCTGTGGACTACGAAGTTGTCCGCAACCCGGCGACGGGCTGCCCTTTAAATACCAGATACAAAGTCTTTGCCACCATTACAACCAACGGTCCGCTCGAGTATACATATCAATGGCAGCAAAGCGATGGAAACAGTCAGGATGGCAAAGGCACGATCAAGATGACCGAGGCCGGCTCCAAGACGATTTCCCGCGAGTGGATGATTCAAGTTGGAAATTCAACCAATGACCGCTGGATGTCCATTACGATCCTTGCTCCGGTATTTAAGGAATTTCCGCCGGCAATTATTTCCTACGATTGCACAAAACCCTAACCCCATAAAAATTCAGCCCGAAAAAGAAAAAGCCAGTTTCGCTGGCTTTTTCTTTTTCGGGAACACAATACCCCGTACATTCGTCTTTATTTATTGAGAACAGGATTATACGGAGGAACCATGCTTACCAAAAAATCCCCGATGTTGATTTTCAGCATAATTTTGATTGCGGCCCAATTGGCTTGCAATGCCGCATCAGATTCTTCGACGCCGGAGCCGTTTGCAACGATTAATGGAATTTATACCGCCTCAGCCCTGACGCTGGAAGCTGCGATGACACCGATGGGGCAAACCGCCACCCCCGGCCTGCCCCTGCCAACCGCAGCCGCGAGCGCGGCTGCGTCAGCGACGAACACTCTCATTCCAACGGTACCAGCCCCGGCGTCCAGATGTGACGCGGCGCAATTCCTCGCAGATCTGACCTACCCGGACGGAAGCCTCGTCACGCAGAAAAATTCCTTTGTAAAAATATGGCGCATAAAAAACATCGGCACATGCACGTGGACTCCCTCTTACGCGCTCGTATTTGCAGGCGGCGATCAACTGGGCGGACCGTCCTCTGTGGCGCTGGCAGGGAATGTCAACCCCGGGCAATATATCGAGGTACCAGTGACTTTCACCGCGCCAAATAAAGAGGGTAAGTACCGCGGCTATTGGAAATTGCGCAATGCTTCCGGCGTGTTATTTGGCATCGGCGCTCAGGCTGACACCGCCTTTTGGGTGGATATAAAAGTGATCGGCCCGGGTTATGTCGGTTATGACTTTACCGCAAATTATTGCAGCGCCAATTGGGAAAACAAAAATGCGGCGCTTCCCTGCCCCGGCACCGATGGAGACGGGAACGGGTTTGTGATCAAATTAAGCGACCCTGTTTTGGAGGATGGCGCGAAGAATAACCCGCCCGGCTTGCTGACTGTCGCGCAGGATAAGCGCGATGGAATTATCAGCGGACAGTATCCATCCTTTACCGTGCAGTCAGGCGACCGATTCCGCGCGACCGTCGGCTGCCAAACCAAGTCTAAAAAATGTGATGTGATTTTCAGGCTGGACTATAAGATTAATGGAGAGATCAAAACTTTGGGAAGCTGGCGCGAAGTCTTCGAGGGCAAGGTTTATCCGATAGACCTCGATTTGAACTCTCTCGCAGGCAAAACCGTGAAGTTTATTCTTGTGGTGAATTCAAACGGTCCGCAAAATAGCGATAATGCCGTCTGGGTGAATCCGCATATTTCCCGGCAGGGCGTGCCTCCGACGGCGACAGCCACGCCCGCCAATACATTTACGCCTACTGCCACCTCCACCAGCACCCTCACGCCCACGGTCACGCCCACTGGCACCGTTACACCGACAGGCACTCCGACCTCTACGGCGACAGCAACTCCCACCAACACGTCTGCGCCGTGACATCATGTGCGGATGTTCGCGAAATCCTTCCACACAGTCGATTTGTAGCGAAAGAAATCGCCTGCAAAAGAGGGATAAGGACAATGCGAGCGAAATTGCCGATTTTAAAAAGGCACCCTTGGGTGCGTTATAATCTAGTTAACTATTTTCGGAGGTTACTAACATGAAATTTCGTAAATCACTTTGGCTGACAGTTGCGATGGTTCTCGCCGTCGTTTTGAGTTCCTGTTCACTGGGCGCCACCCCCGCCCCGACGGCAGATCCGGGCGTTATCCAAACTCAGGCTGTCAGTATTGTCTTTACCCAGGTAGCCATGCAGCAGACCCAGACCGCGCTGGCTATTCCACCAACCCCATTGCCGACCAATACACCCTTCCCAACTCCTACTTTGGGAGTGCTTCCCACATTTGCTCCTGTCGGCGGACTCAACACGCCGTCAGCTTTCAATACACAATTACCCGGCCTGACGCCTTTGGTGACTCCCTTTGCAACAATTGGGATCGTCTCAACTGTGACCACAAAAAACGGCTGTAATGACGGCACATTCATGGGAGAAAGCGCCCCTTATGACAAGGATGCCATCTCACCCGAGAAAAAATTCAGCAAATCCTGGATGATCCTAAACTCTGGAACCTGCACCTGGGATGAAGGCTATTCCTTCACTTTCCTGCCCGAACTTTCCACCCCGGGGCTTGGTGGTTATAGTATTGTGTTGAAGAAAAATGCGCCAGATGAATATACAAAGCCCCAGAGCACCCAGACCTTTGTGGTGAAGTTGACCGCACCCAAGGCCAAGGGAGAGTACAAAGGCTTTTGGAAATTAAGAGATGATGCAGGTAACTACTTCGGCCCGCTTGTTTCAGTCTGGATCATTGTCAAATAGAAAAGGGAAAAATTAAGAGAGATACCATGAAGACAAAACTGCCGATCATGGCGCTGGCGGGAATTTTCATTCTGGCTGCCTGTGCGCCTGCCACACCCATTGCGCCGACCCCGGATTTGTTAGCCATTCGAACCTCTGCGGCGAGTACCGTTGTGGCTGAGTTCACTCAGACAGCCGCGGCATTCACTCCCACCCCCCTGCCGCCCACCGAGACCCTGGTCCCCACACCGGAACCGCCGACAGCCACTGCGACTCTGGCGTTCACCAACGACCCAACTCAAGCTGCGCTCGGCACACCTGCCGCATTGTGTGACGACTATGACTGGAATCTGGCTACTCTGGATGTGACCATACTAGATGGAACGCCGGTAACGCCGGGGCAGGAATTTACCAAAACATGGAAGATTCGGAATACCGGCATTTGTACCTGGGGCGAAGATTACAAGCTAATTTTTTCCTACAGCAACCCGCCCAACCTAAAAATGAACGGGCAGCCTGTTCCGCTTGCAAACCTCGTTCCCCCGGGCTCAGAAGTTGACGTCTCTGTCATTCTAAAAGCGCCGTCCACACCGGGCGAGTACACAGCCTACTGGCAGATGGTGAATGCCAAAGGAATTCCATTTGGCAAAAAAGAGTACATCTTAAGTGTAAAGATTGTTGTCCAATAACTTGACCGACCTGAAACAGGCAATAAAAGAAAAAGCGCGCCAGCTGGGATTCATCCTGGCTGGCGTTACTTCTTGTGAGCCGCCCGCGCACTACGGCGTTTTTGAAGAATGGCTCGCCGCAAACAAGCACGGCATGATGAACTATCTCGCCGAAGAACGCAGCCGCGCGCGCCGCGCCGACCCCAAACAAATCCTCCCCGAATGTGAATCTATTTTAGTATTGGGAATCCCTTATTCTTTTCACCGCCAAGAGCGCAAAGAAAAAAATATTAAAAATCTTAGCGGCCTTAGCGAGCTTCGCGGTTCAAAAAAAGATAGCTTTCAAATTTCCTCCTACGCCCTCGGTGACGATTATCACGACATCATTCCACCGCGCCTGAAATTAATTGTCGAATTCATCGAAGAACAACTCGGGCACACCATTCCAAACCGCTATTACACAGACACAGGCCCCCTCCTCGAACGCGAGCTTGCCCAACGCGCCGGGCTGGGTTGGATCGGCAAAAATTCCATGCTCATCCACCCGAAAGTCGGCTCCACATTTTTTCTTGCCGAAATTCTGCTTGGCATCGAACTCGAACCCGACGACACTCTCGTCACTGATCACTGCGGCAAATGCACGCGCTGCCTCGAAGCCTGCCCCACGCAATGCATCCTCCCCAACCGCACCCTCGACGCGCGCCGCTGCATCTCCTACCTCACCATCGAACTCAAAGACGACATCCCCGAAGAACTGCGCCCGCTGATGGGGGATTGGATTTTCGGCTGCGACATCTGTCAGCAGGTCTGCCCGTGGAATCGATTCTCCGCCCCGGCCGACTCTGCCTTCGAGACCAAAATCCCGCTTCCGGTCTTAACCTCAGACCTGACTCTGACATCCGTTGAGTTTAATCAGCGCTTCAAGATGAGTCCGCTCAAACGCGCCAAGCGGCGCGGCTATCTCCGTAACCTTGCCGTCGCCATTGGAAACAACGGAGACGAAACCGATATCCCCGTTTTGGAACAAGCCATGCAAGACGCCGAACCCATGATCCGCGACCATGCGCAATGGGCAGTCAAAAATATTAAACAGGAGATTGCTTCGGAAGAACATCCTCGCAATGACGAAATATGAAACAATTATTGATCGCCACCAACAACAAAGGCAAAGTAATAGAGCTGCAAGACCTGCTGAAAGATTTGGAAGTTGAACTCATCACGCCGGCCGATATTAACTTAAATCTCGACGTGGAAGAAGACGGCAGGGACTACGCCGAGAACGCCGCCAAAAAAGCCATCGCCTTCGCCCGCGCCAGCGGACTGATCTCCCTCGCTGATGACTCTGGTCTCGAAGTGGATGCGCTCGACGGCGCACCGGGGTTATATTCCGCCCGCTATCACCCCAAGCCTGGTGCCAACGATGCAGACCGTCGCGCTTACATGCTTGAGAATTTGCAAGGCAAACCGCAGCCATGGGCGGCGCACTTCCATGCAACAATTGCGGTTGCCATACCGGGTGGAGATGTCCAAATCGTGGACGGTAGTTGTTATGGCGTTATCACCCCTGAAGAACGCGGTGATAACGGCTTTGGTTATGACCCCATCTTTTTATTTCCTGAATTAAATAAAACAATGGCCGAGTTGGGGATGGAAGAAAAAAACCGCCTCAGCCATCGGGCAAAAGCGGTGATGAATGCGATTCCTATTTTGCAGAGAATCTTCGGGCTATGAACCATCTGCCGGCGCTGATTCTGCCTGTGGAACTGAATCAGTTTCCCCGTCAGGAGAGAGGCGCTCTTTTTTCTTCCGCGTGCGGGGCGGGATGCTGTCAATAAACTGCTTCAACAGATCGGCAACCATGTCGGGCTGTTCCGCCATTACCAGATGACCTGCGTTCTCCACGACATGAAGCTGTGAATTGGCGATCCCGTTTTGCAGTAACTCTGAATATTTTACGGGCGTCATTTTATCTTCCTTGCCGCAGATGATCATGGCGGGGGTTTTTATTTTTCCAAGTTGACTCGTTAGATCGAAATCGTTGCACGCGAGAAAATCGCCCAGAAAAACGGGCGGGCGTGTTGCCAGCATTTGTTCTTTTGAAAGTTGCAGCAGACTTGGCGGCGTATTGGCGCTGAAACAATTTTCGTTGATCGTATTCACGGCAAACTCGAAAGTGTTTGGGTTGCCGACGGTTTCCAAAATGGATTGAGCCACGCGCAGTTTTGAGCCTGCGCCGAGCAGCCCAAGCCCGAGCGCCTTTCTTGGATATTTCAATGCGAGCGTGAGCGCGATTGCGCCGCCCATGGAAACCCCGACCAACACAGCCGCGCCGATCTTCAATTCTTTCATAAAGGCGAGCACCTCGTCGGCATATTCATCGATCGAATGTCTGCCTGTGCCTTCAGATTTTCCATGCCCGGGCAGATCGACCGCGTAAATTCTTTCATCTGCCATGCGGCGAACCTGCGGCGGCCAGGATAAATGATTTCCGCCGGCGCCATGAATCAGAATTACGGGCGGGCGGCGTTTATCAATTTCCTGTGCCTCATGGGAGAAATAATAAAGGGTTGCAGCGGCTGGCATTTTTATTTTCCGCGCCCATGATGTAGGCGGTCGGCGGCGTCTTCGGTCAGCGGAATGTAGACCCGCACCTTTGTCCCCTGCCCCGGAGCCGAATCTATTTGCAGCAGTCCGTTCACGAGTTCGGCGCGCTCGCGCAGGTTGACCATGCCCAGGCTGCTGTGCGCGCGTTTGTCGTATGCCTGTGTTACTGACTTGATATCGAATCCGACGCCGTTGTCAAGTATTTCCAGCAAGGCGATCCCGGCTTCCATTTGCCGCAACCGTACCGATATAGTTTCTGCGGCGGCATGTTTGCGGGCGTTATTAACCGCCTCTTCAATGATGTAAAAGACCACGCCCTGCTTGCCCATTTCAAGTTGAGTGGCAACCCGCTCTTCGATGCTGACAACCACTTTTTGGCTGTAGGTTTCCTTCATTTTGTCTGCCATGGCCTGCACCGCGGCGGTGAGTCCCTGTGATTCAAGAATGAGCGGGCGCAGGGTGAACAACATGTGGCGGATCTCTTTTGTTGTGCGGTGTGCGAGTTCCTCCAGCTTGGTGAGTTCATCGCCCGCGGTCTTGATGTCTTTGGCCATCATGCGCCGCGTAATGTTTAGGCGCATTGCAATCGCCGCCACAGACTGGGTCGGCCCGTCGTGCAGGTCGCGCGCCAGTTTTTTGCGCGCTTCTTCATGCACTTCCACCATGCGCTCTTTCTCTTCCACCAGGTCCTGGTACAAACGCGCGTTTTGAATTGCGATCACCGACTGCCTGCCGATGATATCGAGAAGATTGCAGCGCTCCGGGTTGAAATAGTCGGGGTTGGGATGGGCAAACAGCAGAACGCCGTACACGTTAAAGCCGCTGCGCAGGGGGAAGCAATATCCGCTGGTGCAGGTTCTGAGAGCGATCACACGCCCCAGTTCGGGGTCGTAGCCAATATCCTTAAGGCTGACAGGCTCGCCCTCATCGAGCGCCTTTTTGAGCACACCTTCCACTGCGTCAAAGGTCACACGCATGTCGGCGCTGGTTAATCTCCGCGCAGAGCCGACCCGCAGTTTGCCGCCGCTGAATAACATGACCATGCTCACCAGCGGATCGACCATCAATTGTTCAGGGTCGGGGTGTAACGCGGTGGCGCTCATGTCAAGCGCGGATTCGAGCACACGCTTGTAACTTAATGTGGATGAAATCGCGGACGTTAATTCATAGATGGCGCGCATCCGCTCGGTTTGGAGCGCGCGTTTCTTTTCTTCAGAATCTAAAAACATTGAACGGTTCTGCCGGATGCGGATGATCATGCGTTTGCCGAGGAAACCAAATATCAACCCCAGCAAAAGAAGCGATAATGCCACGATCAATGCCAGCGACAGATTCTCATTAACTTGAAATCCTGTATAAACTACAAGGATCGAAAACAGAAACGCCGCGACCAGCGCGCCGGATAATTCAAAATAAATGGAACTGGTTAATATCGGCAGCAAACCCGCCCAAAACGCCGGCCCGTCCAGCCCGCCCTGCTCCCAGAAAAACACCCCGGAGATAATCAGGTCAATCAGAACGCTGATGCGGCGATGCTCGCTCATGCGCACGTTCAGGCTTGCAAACGAGGTCATCACAAGATTCCAGATGACCATCACGCCCAACGGCCATGAGATGGCAACTGTCAACTTTTGCCCAAGCCCAAGCGACACGACCAGCCCGACCAGCATGATCCAGCGCAGGGAAATGGCAAACCAATCTGCCATGTAGGGAGTTTCGAATTTACGCATCATACATCCCAATAATAACGAATAACTCAGGCGGGCACAACTGAAGCAACTTGCAAATGGATTACACCTTCTTAAGCCTCGTAGCCCATCTTTGCCAGGTACGCCCCCAACTTCTCTTTTAAGACCGATTTTTGCTCTTCGGAATAGGCTTCGCGGAAGCGGCCGATCTTGCCCTTGTAGAAATGAAGTCCCTGCTGGTTGTCTGCTGCGCCGGGACGGTACCGCTCGATCACAGCCTTAACCCCGGGCCTGATCCCGTCTAATTTGAGGTAGCCTGCCAGTTTGGCTGACTCTTCGTCATAGTTCGTCAGCAGGTCTTCGTAGCGGGCGATGAGCACGTTCTTCTCGCTGATCCATTTCTCCCAAATGCGGACGTACTCCATCATAAAGTCCACGCTCTTTTCGAAATCAGATAAATGTGAAAAGGCGTTCGGGCGGCCCTTCGTCAGCGCGCGCTGGCCGAAATCATAGGCCGAGAGCATGGCGTCGCGCGGGTCACGATAAATGTATGTGACGCGCAACAGGCCCAAAGTCGAGAGCAGACGCGAGGTGTTCGTCGGCGCGGCGTGCGCCTTGATGACAAAAGTCTGCATCAGCCCCGGCAGTACCACCATCCCCAGCCTTCTAACGGAAAGCACGCCGATGTTGCAATTTACTTCGGTCAAAATGTTTTGCAAACGATACCGTTCGCGAATGTGGCGCGCGTCGGCACAGCCCGTGGTTTTCATCAGGTCGTTAATAAGATTATAGTGCCAGCCCGAACCCGCGCGCGGCATACCAACAGAGAGAACGATCATTTGATTTCCTTGTGCGATGAAATGGAAGACAGCCCCACCAGTATGCCCGGAACAAGCCAGATGTTTGGTGTCGCAAGCGAATCTTGTGTGAGATTATAAATTGTGATTGCCAGCCACGCAAATACCCCGGCGATCGCGGCAAAACGCGCCCATGGTTCCTTGCGCCGCAGCAGGCTGAGCATGTCGCCGAGGATGTACAACTGAAACGCGACGAAAAGGAAGAAGCCGATCAGCCCGGTCTCTGCCAGCAGACGGACGTAAAGATTTTTCGGGTTGGGATACAAACGGCTTTCAGGATTCAATTGTTTGGCGATCTCCGGCACGGTCGTTAATGCCCAATCCGGCAGGTTTTGATAAATATAAAAACCGCTCGCGCCAAGCCCGGCCCCCGTCAGCGGATATTCCTCGAAGGCGGCCATTGCGCCGCTGGAGTATGCGCCGCGCGCGCCGGCGTTGATGCTCACGATGTATTCGCTCAAAGTTTGCGCATCTGTTTCCCACAAACGACGGAAGAAATTTTTCTGCGAGAGAAAGAGAAACGCGCCAGCCGCTGCGCCGACAATTGCGGCGACCATGCCAAGGCGGAATAAAATATCGAGCGCGCGCCCGCGAAGGCCGCCGATGAACCAGTTCCATGTTGAGCGCAGTACGTCGCGGCCGAAGAATAAAAATGTTAATCCCGCCGCGGCAATCGTTGTCGCCAGGCCGCCGCGCGAGTAGGTGGCTAAAACCGTCAGCAGGGATAATGCCAGCAGCGCCGGCTCCAGCCACTTCAGGCGCGTGGTGCGGAAATTCGTCAGAACCGAAGCAAACAAAAACGGGATGAATATCGTGGCGAATTGCCCCGCAAGCCAGGCAGGTTCATACGCCAGCCCGGAGATGCGATTGGTACGGACGAGTTCGCGCATCGAAAACGCAAGCTGCCAGTGCGTGACCATTTCTTTTTTGAGCAGGCCGGTGTAAAACGTGACCGCCTGCAAACCGCTCCATGCCAGGTCGAGGCACAGACCCGCGAAAAGCCAGTGCAGCGTGAAACGCAGATCGTCTTCGTCCCTGTTCATCCAGATTGCGCTGATGAAGAATGCCAGCCCGATGAAGAGTGTTACCAGCGCGCGGATGGCACGCCCCGAATAAGTTTGCCCGCGCAATGGAATCGGATCGATCACTGCCCCGAAGCTGGTCACTGCGACGATGAAAAGGATCAGCGCCCCAAGCGGAATCAACGCTCCCGCCCAATTGAATTTTATTTTTCCGCGCCGCCATTGAATTAATAAAAGCGGAACCAGCAATGCCAGCGGATACAACGCGAGCGGACGAACGAGCGTGCCTTCGCCCAAAAACGGAAACCAGCGGAAACTCGTCACCGGCACGGTCAGCATGGCCGCTGCCCAGAGGACGCGAGGAAATAAATTCAAACTGATGGAGAGCTTCTTCATTATTTTTGGACGCTGATGAACGCTGAAAACGCAGATTTAAATTTTGCTTTTGGCGACAAGCCATTCTTTTCGGCTATTGTCGAATGATCGTCGTTTTGTTTCGGGTTTTGGGCCAAAATTTAGCAGCAAACCAACTTCATAACACGTTGCTTTCAGGTAGTTCAATAATTGCGCCTCATGTTCTGCAATGAGAGTTTTGACGGCCTTCAATTCAATGATAACAAGGTTGTTTACAACAATATCTGCATAGTACTTGCCAATCAGTTGATCTGCATAATAAACCTCGATGGGTTGTTCGGTGATTGGAGTCAATCCACGCTTTTTCAGTTCAATAACCAACGCTTTGGCGTAAACATCCTCAAGAAAGCCATAACCCAAAGTTGAGTATACAGCATAGAAAGCCCCGATGATCTGTTCGGTCAGGTCACTATGTTTATACAGGGCTGTATTGTATAAAGCCTTTTTATTCATCCATCCTCAAATCAATACATCAGCGCCATCAGCGTTTTTCTGCGTCCCGATTGTTTTTGGCTTGATGAATAACAAGGCAAAAACTGCGAGTGTGAGAAAACCAATCGAACCTGCAAGCAGATATGTGCTGAGAGACATGCGGCGCTCCACCGGCAGATCGGCAGATTGGGTGACTTCAATATCGATGAACTCATTGAGTATCTTCGCATCAATATCTGCCTGCACTCGAATATAAAAAGTATCCGCCCATGCGGAGGCAATCGCGGCGGCGGTCTTTGAGTCTGCATCGTCGGCGTAGAAGTGCCAGCCTGCTTCGGCGGGTTGACTGAGTTGCAATAAACCGCTGCGCAAATCCGCGACTGGAATGGTGAACTCGGTGGAAATCTGATTCATCACATCGTCCGACCAGGCGATCTCCTCCAGTTTGCGCGATTCGCGTTCGAGATAATAAAAATCCTGACGGTCTGTCTCCTGCGGCCAGGCTTGCTCAAGGTTGAAATCCACATTGACAGTGGCGCGGGCGCGGTACGGAGGTGGAGCGATCAAGAAAACCGCCGCGCCAAGGACAGCGCCCGCGAGCGCGCCCAACACCCAAAAGCGCCACGCTTTGAGCAGATTGATCAGATCGTCGAGAGAGGGGGAAGTGAGAATGTAATTCATAGGGGGAAAGGATGAATGTTATGCGTGAGAGAAAGAGGATGAGTGGAGACGAATGCGTGTTGCGTAATTCGTAATTTACGAATCACGAATTACGCTTTACGAATCCGCCATTTCCATAGCGGACCGATTAATTTTCTCAGATAGTATTTTGCCACAATCACCGAGAAAAAACCACCGCCATCACGATAATGCACACGCAGCATTTCAGGCCAGCAGCGGTCATCGGCTGAGGTGGTCTTGCCGGAAGAGTGAATGCGGAAGTTTGCCCAAGTCTGCCCCGCCAGATATTTGATCGGCGCGCGCGCGGCGATGCGCGTCCACAAGTCGTAATCCATTGCAAAATAAAAGGACGGGTCGAGCGGCCCAAGTTCCTTCCAATATTTGGCGCGGAAGAACATCGTCTGTTGCGGGATGTGAACGTAGCCTTCGCGCAGGCGGCGGTAATCCGTCTGCGCTGAATTGAATTTACCGATCACAGCGCCCTGCTCATTAATGAAGTCGCAATCGGCATAGACCATCGCAACATCTGGATTCTCAACCAGAAACTTTACCGCCGCGCTGACCGCGCCGGGATTGTAGGTATCGTCTGAATTGATCCATGCGAGGATGTCTCCGCTGGCGCGGTTGAAGCCCTTGTTGATCGCATCGGTCTGACCCTTGTCCTGCTCGCTGACCCATGAAGCGAGTCTACCCTCGTGCTTTTGAATCACATCCACACTGCCGTCTGTTGAGCCGCCGTCCACGATGATGTACTCAATGCGCGGATAGTCCTGCCCAAGCACAGATTGGATCGTGGCATCCAGAAAGCGCGCCTGATTAAAGGATGGCGTGATGATGGAGACGAGGGGGAGGTTAGGCATTAGGAAATTAGGAATTGTTTACCATTCGTTGTCGGAGTAAAAGAGGTGGGAAACGTCTTCGGTCATCTTGCGGATGCGATAAATCTCATCGGGTGACAAGCGCTTTTTCCAGTTATCGAGATTGGCGCGGCTGTCGAGTTTTACCGAATGAATTTTTTTCTTCGACAACTCAGCCGGGTTCTCTGAACTGCTGGAGTTGAGGATCGTGTCACGGACTGTGTCGTCAAAAGTTAAGCCGAGCGACTCGTACAACGATTTATACCCCGCGACGGGGTCGAGGGAAAGGTCTTCGTGGCGGACAATTTTGAAGTCCGGGAACAGGCCAACGGTCCGCGAAGCGTGAACCGAGCGGTAGATCATCCGCCAGAGCAGCGCCGATTGCCCGACGATGTCATCCGCTTGAATCTTTTCCATATCCACGCGGTCTGATTCGAGATGATCGCGCATCAGCATGGGCTGTTCGAGCAGGTCATGAAAATCAAAAGGCCAGTTGAGACGTTTGAGGCTGCTGGCAAACCCGCCGGGGTGACGAACAGTGATGACGACCCGGCAATTCAACTTTTGCGCGAACCACGGCGCAGAAAAAACAGCGAAAGGGTCTTTCAACAATGGGCGCTGCTTGCGGAGTTTTCCATTGGCAAATATGGACAGGTCGCGCCCCATGCGCAGAAAATCTTTTCGAGAGCGCAATGAAGCGAGTTCCGCAAAAAGATGATAACGAAATTTGATGAGTTTTTGAAACGCGGGAAGATATTCGCTTTCGTTCTCTTCGGTGATGTAGGTGTACCAGCGCTCAACTTGCGCCCCGTATACGCCGCGGCGGTGCAGCACGTTGAGCGGCTCGCTGATATAGGCTGTCTGCGGGTTGGAAGCCAACATGCGGCCAACCCAGGTTGTGCCGCTGCGGTGCGCGCCTGTGACGAGGATGGGAGATGATTGTGTCATCATGAATTCCGTTATGGCGCGCTGAGGCTGTTCAACCCGTAGAATTCCGCGGCGCAGAGGTTGACCCAGTTGTTCTCTTTATATTCCATCACTCCATCCATGTCGTCAATTTGGATGACGACCAGATCAGTTTCTCCTGCCGCAACAGACTGGCGGATCTGCGCATCGCGCTGGTCCCAGATTTCCGCGTGCGACCTGTACCAGGGCATCAATTCATTCATGGTTTTATTGGCTGTATAAAGCGGGTAGAGGGAACTCGCCAGTAAAAGGAAAAACGACAACAGCGGAGCAAGACGCGATAACTTTTGACCCGCCGTCAGTTTGTTGATTCCCATCCGCAAGCCAAACCCGATGGTCAAGCCAAGTCCCATCAACCCGCTGACCATGAGGGAGCGGCTTGCCATGAGTGAACGCGCTCCGGGATACGTGTGCTGACCGTACATGCTCGGCAGCATGGAAAAGAAGATCAACAGATAGGTTATTAAAGGAATTGCGATCAGCGCCAGCGTGAAAGTTTTTCTGTTCGTGAGCGGCGACTCTTCTTTCCACAACCCAACCCCAAGGGACACGGCTGCGATCAGCGACATCATCGTGGGAGTTGGCAGGGATTTGAATGTTTCCCGCATGAAATCCCAGGCATATATCAGGGAGTATGAAAATACACCCAGCAATGCGGGGGATGGGCCGAAAGCATCGATTCGTATTGCATTGGCTGGAGCAATGAAGATGATTACCAGGGCAATGATCGAAGCGATGAGAGCCGTGATCAGCATCGGCAGGGATTTTTTTCGTCCGTCTGCGGGGGAGAAAAACCAAACAGCAAGGATGGATAGCCCCAGCGCCCCGCCTTGAATCGCGAGTGTGGTTTCAGAAAGCCCGCCTGCAAAAAAGAATCCAAACCCAACCCAGGCAGGAACGAGGAACTGTCCAAGCGGCGGGCGCTTTTGTTCGCGCCAGGTTTCGGTCAGCACGAAGCCGATCAGATAACTAAAAAAAATCAGTGGCACGAAATAAGTCACCATGCCGGAACGCCAATACAAACTTTGATAACGACTGGGCGCTTCAAGAATGGAGAAGAAGACTATGACAGCCGCAAGCGCGAAGCCCGATACTGCTGGAAATGGAAATTTCAATTTGCGAGAAAAGTGCGAGAGCGTCCAGGTAAGGCTCGCCAGCCACGATAAAATTGCCAGCGCCGGCAGAAAGGAAATTGCCGAACGCCCGAACCATTCCGATGCGCCGACCAGCAGCATGGTGGTGTAGCGGTTGGACGTGTTTGAATACCAGGTGGTGGTCGCCTGAAGGATATTGTCTGATTTAAATAACGTGCCTGAAAAACAGTAATCATCCGCGCCATAACGCGAGAAGAAACCCAAATAGATGAAGACGAATAATCCAATCGCAAATGCGGTTGAAAAAACGGCAACCGCTGTTGGGGTTAAATTATTGAATTTATCAGGGCTTTTAAATTTCATTGAAAACCTAGATCTTGACCGCCACCGCCACCAAAATCATGCCAAGTGACGAGGCGCTCTTCAATTCGCTCGCCAGTTGACGCTTTGCGCCCTCGGCCGAAACCAGCGACATGAACGGGCTGAGATTGTATATCGTGCCGAAATATTCAATTCCCAAGCCGAGTGAGGATAAAAGTTGCCGCAAGTTTGCAGGGTGGAAGCGGCTGATGTGCTGCTCCCCGCCCATCTTGGGCGCCATATTCAAGCGGTCCACGACCCACTCCATCAACGGCCAAAAGCTGCGATAATTGGGCGTGGTGATGAGCAGCCGTCCGCCGGGACGAAGAACGCGCGCCGCCTCCTTGATGGAAATCTGCGGGGTTTCGAGATGTTCGATTACTTCGGAGAGAATCACGCAGTCAAAACTTTCATCCGCCAGCGGAAGATGCTCGCCAATCGCTTGAGTGGACGCAAATCCGCGCGGTCCTTCTTCGCTGGTAACTGCCTCTGTCAAACGAGAGCGGACGAAGCTGAGAGCCTGCATCGAAAGATCGAGCGCCACGGGAAAACTTCCGCGCACACTGGCCTGCAAGAGCAGGTTGCCTGCGCCGCAGCCGATCTCGAGCAGGCGCGAATCAGCATTCAGGTGCGGGCGGAGCAGCTGGTCGATCATGGTCAGTTTTCCGCCATGCCAGAAGCGCTGCATCGGATGTCCCGAATGCAGGGCGTGATATTGGTAGTCGCCGGCGACGGCGTGATAATCAAAAGACAAAGATTTACACTCCTATTTGTATTTGCCCCGCCAGTCATTCCAGCGGACAGTGAACAGATTGGCGAACATTTCAAACGAATCGCCAAACAAGCGGACGCGGCTGTCACGGCGGTAATGGATCATTTGCACCGCGATCGGCTTGATCTCATATTTCAGCTTGCGAGCCACGTAGAGCAGTTCCACATCAAAGCCAAAACCGCTGATGGTCAACCGTTTGAAAATCTCCCTTGCCGCGGCGGATTTAAAGCTTTTAAATCCGCATTGTGTGTCGGGCAGTCCGGAGAATAGAATTCCCTGCACCAGCCACGAGAATATCTGACCGGCGGCAAAACGCAATGTGGGCACTCCCTTCACCTCGGAACCCGGCAGGACGCGCGACCCAATGGCAAGGTCGCTGCCGCTTTGTAATGCCTTCAGGAACTCTTCAATGGCGTTAAGGTCATAGGGCTGGTCGGCATCGGTAAAAATAATATATTTTCCGCGGCTTTCAAATACGCCGCGCCGGATGGAAAATCCCTTGCCCATATTCTGCTGGTTGACCAGAACCCGCAATTCTGTTTTGTTCCGCGATTGCCAATCCTGGATGAGAGCGACAGTTTTGTCCTGACTGCCGTCATCCACGACGATGATCTCGCAGGATTCCGCCCGCCCTGACAGGTAAGTTTGCAGGCCGGTCAGAGTATCCACGATCATGGCTTCTTCGTTGTATGCCGGCACAATGACGGAAAGGTCGGGGGTCATGGCTGGCATCGGTTCTCGCGCATTGAATTTTGCGTGGTAATTATGGGGGTGGAAAATACAGGCATGGCCCGTGTATTTTATCAGATGATGAATTGGCGAAAATGAGGTGGGATTCGCGGCTAATGGGAGCCGTCAGAATTCATCTTTGCCGCCTGCGGAAACTTTATTTTGGCAGTCCCATATCAACCTCCAGGCAGCCGCTCCCGCTGCACTCGGAAAAGGCTTGAAGCCACGTTGAAAGATGCGCGAGGAGAGTTGTGCTGGCAGTAGGCGCAATATTCTCCAATTCATAGGGGTCGTTCAACAAATCATAAAGTTCCACGAAGCTGTCGCTGTGTTCAACGTAAAGGTATTCAGTTGTGCGCAGGCCGCGGCTGATAGGCTCAAGCGGCGGCAATGTCAATGACGGAAGACCAACTGTCGGGTTAAAAAGACCCGCTGTTATCCTCTCGAAAGGGGCTGATCCTTCGTTGTTGTTTTTTTGAGCGTAGGTTTCCAGAAGATATGCCTTTCGACAATTTTCCACAGGAATTGTGCCGTTCGCCAGAACCGCAGACAATGACCGTCCTTCCACAAAATCAGGAGGGACTATTCCGGCCCAATCTGCTATCGTGATCGGAATATCTACATTCCCGGCCAGAAACCCCGGCACTCTTCGGTTTTCAGAAACGCCTGGCCCGCGCACAATGAAAGGTACAACAATGTCCTCTTCGTAAAAAGTCCCCTTCCCTTCAACCAGCCGGTGCTGCCCCAAATGGTAACCATTGTCTGATGTGAATACGATATAAGTATTCTCCATTTGATCGGTCTGTTCGAGGGTATTTATCAATTCAGCGATCATCTCATCCACCGCCTGCAGTGACAGGATGCGCTGGCGGTAATTCTGATTGATATTTGAAATTATTTTTTCTTCCAAAAGCGGATTGAGACTCATATTCACCGGCTTATCGCTTACATCCGCCTCATTGAACGACGGGGAAACTGGCGCTGTTACCGATGGGTATAACTCACGGTGACGGATCGCTGCAGTGGCCGGAGCGTGCGGGGCAAACGGGGCGAGGTACAGAAAAAAAGGAGTTTTGTCTACGCTGGCGCGTTGAATAAAATCAACTGCCTTGCGGCTGGCAACATCTGTAAAATAATTTTCTTCGTCCGGAGAATATTCCACCAGCGTTCCGTTTTCATTCAAAACATAATCATAGCCGTCATAGGCGTTTTTCCGCGCAGGGCTGTACCACTCTGACCAGCCGGGTGGGAAATAGGCGCGGTCATCGGGGAAGGGATACCCATTGAGGTATTTACCAATTAATGCGGTGCGGTACCCGGCCGATTGCAGCCAAACTCCCAGCGTGGATTCGTCGTTTCCAACTGCATTAAATTTTGAAAAGCCGCCGTCTGGAGATTCGTTGTGATAAACCTGATGGCTGTGAGTATATTGTCCGCGCAGGATGCTCGTGCGCGAAGGACAGCACAATGAATTCGTGATCAGAAAGTCGTCCAAACTGGTTCCGCGCGCGACCATTAAGTCTTGCAGGTTTTTCATGTATGCGGCCGAGCCCAGTTTTGCGTCTAGGTCATCCACAAGGATGAATAGAATGTTGGGGCGCTGGTCTTTTGGCAGCACCTCAATTTCAGGCGCCGCTTTCGTCAAATTACAACTGGCGACCAATAATGGTAGCAGGATGATAAAAACCCTGACCCGTAAAAACAAATTTGACATTTGATGATCCTTTTTCAAATTATCTGCCCTGGTGTTTTTGCCTGCGTCTCTGCAGCATAGATTCCCGCAATTTTCCAACCCCCAGTAGGTTTAAAGTTGATGAAACAAAAAGATTCATCCGCGCCAGAGCCGTGGGCGGATGTATGGTCAACGCGCGCAGCCATGCGGAAAGTGATGCGGCAGGCTGTCCGCCATCGAGCAGGTAACGCGCATCCACGCGATGGGCAGATGCGCGCGCGCGGCGGCTGACTCTTGCAAGAACAGGCGCAAGGTTTTCATCCTGTTGAACTTTTTCCAGAATGAGAAAGGCTTCGCGTCCAAACTCGGCGGCTTTGGCGCGGTTCTTCGCTGCGGCGTGATACCTCGCCGCTGCCCAGGTTTGATCGGCGTGCAGAATTTTTCCGTGTCGGGCGATTTGAATCCACAGGTAGTGATCGAGTAGAAAATGAAGCGCGGGGTCAAGCCCAAAGGTTTTCTCCAGCGCAGAGCAGCGCATGAACACCGCCGGCTGGCCGATGATCTGAAAGCACAGCAGGTCTTCGAGCGTCAACTGCCTGTAATTCAAGGTGTTGAATGTTTTGCCGTGTTCGTCCACAGCGAGCATGTTTCCGTAGACAAGCACAACTTCCGGGTTCGCGTCAAAGATCTTTACTGCTGTTGAAACCGCGCCGCCCTGATAATAGTCGTCCGAGTTCAGCCAGGCGACAATATCACCCGTCGCGCGCGCAAAGCCCTTGTTAATCGCATCCGCCTGACCGTTATCCTTTTCCGAAACCCAATAAGCCAGTTTGCTTTCATACTTTTTGATGATGTCCACGCTGCCATCTGTTGACCCGCCGTCAATGACGATGTACTCAATGTGCGGATAATCCTGATTCAAAACAGATAATATTGTCTGCTCAAGATAGGCAGCCTGATTGAACGACGGGGTAATGATGGAAACGAGAGTCATAAGTTTGGGACACAGATAAACGCTGACGCTTCATGCGCGGATTTTTTTGATTTCATTATTTGAGTTCCACTTGAGTATTCAATAGACTTTATCGGAAATTAAATCGGGACGCTGATTCACGCAGAAAACGCAGATTTTTCTTTCTTGAATCAGCGAAAATCAGCGTTTTTCAGCGTCCAAAAACAGGCTCTTTGCTTATTACCGATAAAGTCTAATATAAACCTACCCGCGCTTGTCTGCGTCCCAATAATTATTTTTGCAAATCATACAACACATATCCCTCGCCTTCAATCGCAATGGGATACGCATCGAGCAGTTTTTTCAGCGAGGGCTGTTTATCCAATTGACCGAAGGATGTCACCAAAAAATAATCCTTACCCGCTGTCAGTTCATCGAAGCGATTCGCGAAATTCACTGTGCCGCTGCGCACCTCAGCCAGTTCCGTGCTGTACGGCCAGAGCGTCACCTTGCGCCAGCCGAAATACATCAGGCGAAAACCATAATCCTGCGTCAGCCCGATCACCTTTGCATCCGCAGGAATCGCTTCGCCAACCTGCTGCCAGAATGCGGGTTCATGACGAAAACCTTCAGCGACCAAAACGGATCGCGACACCCAGGCTTGGAATCCGATCACAGCAACGATCACGGCGATGAAACCAGCGCGTCCGACTCCGCCGCGGCCTGCCGCGCTTTCAACGAGCGGATTCAACGCTGCGGCCAATCCGAGCGCAACGATGGGGATCAGTTGAATATGATAGTAACTGTGCGTAAACATCTGGAATGGGAGGGTCAGCCCATACAGCAAATAGCCGACCCATAAACTGACCAGCAGCCAGCGCAGGCGCGGAGTTGCAAGGAATGTCCCTGCGATGCTGAGGAAGATCATCGTCAACCCAAACAAGCCGCCGAGAAATGAAAGCCATTTGGTGTAGAAATCTGTACTGGTGATCAATTTCATGAGCGCCACGGTCCAGCTGAAAAAATATTCAGTCGAGCGGCCTTGATTTAACAAGACATAAAACAGTAGCGCAGGCGTGATCGTCAATGTGGCCATCGCCCAGACCTGCCCTGACTTCCAGAAATCCTTTTTCAGTGTGAACAACACCAGCGCAACCGCAGCCGCCCCCGCAAAGAACGCGATCACAATTTTTACGAATGTGGCAAGCCCGAGAAAGACACCGGCAAGGATCGCCCATTTCCAAGTCTCTTTTGATGCAGGAGCTTGCTCCTGCATTCCAGAAGATTCACTCCAACGGTAAAGAAAATAAATCCCGATTACGAAGGCTGAAGTCATCAACGGGTCTGGCTGGAAGGAGCGGCTTACCTCCACTGAAAACGGCAGGACAAGATAATACGCCAGTCCGATCAACCCCGCCCACGGCGAGACCGCGCGGCGCATCAGGTCAAACAAGGCGATGCCGGCCAGCAGCCAGAAGAGAGTCTCCCACACGCGGGCGGACGCAATGTTTTCGCCGCCGCTGAAAAAATAGGTTAACGCCACAATGGACTCGATCACGGGCGGCTCATATTTCCCAACCGAGTTGGCAAAGGATGATGCGAGGCTGCGTTGTTCCTGTGTGGCGGAGGGCAGAAGGGAATAATAAATATCACGCGCCACCAGTGAGTTGCGAAGCTGACGCGAGGAATGAAAATCCAGGGGCGGGTCGGTGATGTCGAGCAGGCGCAGCGCTCCGCCCAAAGTGAGGAGAATGATGAAGAGGATGAACCAGTTTGCGGGTCGGGTTTGATGCGTCATGTCAATTGTCAATTTAAAATCGTAAATCTAAAATCGTAAATCAGAATAGTGAATTGTAGTCGGCTTTGGGGAAGACCGTCAGTTTGCCGCCGATGGTCGCATCCAAAACTTCGCGGCCAGCTTTTTTGTAGGCATCGCGCGCCATTGCATATCCGATCTCGGAGGTGTCGAGGTCGGGCAACTGCCAGCGGATTCCCTTGCCGAAATAATTGGGCGAAACATGATTTGGGTCGTCGCCCTGCGAAACGACGGTTTTGTTCGCCTCACCTTTTGATGTGAAATTGTGATCTACGCCGATGAGAATGACCTGCTCGAAGCCCATGTGAAACGCGAGTTGCAGCGTGACGTTGGTGACGGTGGCGCTTTCCCAAACGCGCCCGCGGACATCAGGCGAAAAGCGCGGGCCGGTGTAGGAGGTGTATAAAAAAGTTGGAATGTTTGAAAGTTGCAGGTTGGGGGAAAAATGACGATGCGAACGCCAGGCCAAAAACTTGGGCATGGGCAGCGCGAGAATGTCGTCGTGAAATTGTTCGATCACGAGATCGTTGGTGGCGGAATAATAGGTTGTGTGAAAACCAAGTTCGGGAAAGATGACGTAGATGCGGTTCATCCCGAAGGTGATCTCGTTCTTGAGTTTGGACAGGTCGGTCTGCTTGAGGCTGGGCCCGTTGCCGATGATGAATCCGCGCCTGCCTTTGTGGATGTCCTTGAGTTCGGCGAGTCGGCGGATGCTCTCGCGCCGCCACGGATGGAAATATGCGGAAGGAAGTTGCGGGACACGGCGGACTGAATCGTATGTGTTGCGCGCGAATTGAAGTACGGGCGGCGGCAGAATGGATTTTAGCGATTGTTTCATTCAGGGAGAAATTCCTTGCGATGGATAATCAATGATGCAAGCGTTCCAAGGTTCAACAATACAAAGAGCAGGTCAGCCAGCCCAAACTGATCGAAGACCGTCAGTATGATGTTAAGGCTGAGGACGGTCACCGCGAACCCGAAAAATAGTTTGCTTTTTCTCGCGAGAAAAAGCCCGCAGATAAACATGCACGCCGCGTCCCCTGCCATCAAAACAGAATAGAGCTTGTAAATTTGCAGGTCTGAACCCATAAAAGAGCGGAGGAAGGATGCGACGCTGAGAATTGCCAAAATCGCGGCGGTCAAATAAAACAAGAAACGGGTGAGTTTCATTGATTACTCCGTGCTTAACCTTGCGGTCGCGCCGCCGTCTACGACCAGTGCCTGCCCGGTCATAAAGGATGATTGCGCATTATCGGCGAGGAAGTAAATGGCATGGGCGATCTCTTCCGGCGTGCCCACGCGCCCGTTGACCGTCTTGCGCGCAAGGTTGTCGAGCCGCTCCTGCATGTCGCTGCCGCCGACATGTCCGCGCCCGAGGCCAGCTCGCAGCATGGGCGTATCCACTGCGCCGGGCAAAATGGCATTGACGCGGATATTATCCGGCGCAAATTCAATCGCCATGGCGCGGGTCAGCGCTAGCAGTCCGCCTTTCGATGCGGCATACGCGGCGATGTTGGCCGAGGTCTGAATCGCATGGACGGAGGAGACGTTCACGATCGCTCCGCCGTTTGCTTTCAGCAGCGGATACGCGAGTTTGACAAATAAAAATACCGAGCGCAGGTTGGATGCCATGACAGAGTCCCACTCTTCAACGGTGGTTTCCACCAGCGGCTTGGCCACCTGGACCGCGGCATTGTTGACGAGCGCATCGAGCGCAGGGTGAAAGTCCCGCGCTTCCTGAAAAATCTGCTCGACAGATTCAGGGTGCGAAATATCGGCCTGAATGAAATGTCCGTTTTTTGGGAAATCATCGCCGAAGCCGGAACGATCAACGCCGATCACACGCCAGCCTTGACCTGAAAAGTAGTGGACACAGCCGCGGCCAATGCCGCCGCCCGCGCCAGTGATGAGGATTGTTTTATTTGATGCCATAATTTATTTCCGTAGGGGCGACGTCTCGTCGCCCAATCATTGGGGCGGGATAACCCCGCCCCTACAAAATCAATATTTAATTCCCAGCCCTTCCACCAAATTCCGAATCGTGTTCCAGTGGATTCGTTCCCAGGCAGTGGGGCTGGAATTGGAATTGTGCGGCGCAAGCATGACGTTATCCATCTTCAACAGCGGACTATCCTTTGGCAGCGGTTCGAATTCGAAGACGTCTAACGCCGCGCCTCCAACTTGACCTGAGCTGAGTGCGGCGACAAGGGCTGGCTCTTCCACGATGGGGCCGCGCGCGGTGTTGATCAGCACGGCGGAAGGTTTCATCTTCGCGAGCGTTTCCGCGTTGATGAGGTGGTGGGATGTGGGGTTGAGGTCACAATTGACAGAGACAAAATCGGAGTCGGCAAGCAGGGCATCGAGTGTTGTCATGTGAATACCGGATTCAGAAATGAAGACATGATCAATATCCACAATATCGGTGCCGAGGACTTTCATGCCGAAGGCGCGCGCGCGGCGCGTCACCGCCTTGCCGATATTGCCGACGCCGATGATTCCCAGAGTACATTCGCTTAATGTCTTGCCGGGGATCTTCTCCCATTCACCGCGCTTCATCGCGGCATCCATCCACGGGCCGCGGCGGGCGAAGGCCAGCATATAGCCGAGGACGGTATCAGCCACCGGGGTGGTGAAGGCGTTCGGCGTTCGACAGAGTTGTACGTCGAAACGGGAGCAGGCTTCGGCGTCGATCGAATCGACTCCCGTCCCCCATTTGGAGATGACTTTCAAACGCGGGGAACAGGCTTCGATCACGCGCACCGTATAGCGGTCATCCCCGCAGACTGCGCCGTCAAATTGACCGGCATACTTGAGCAGGTCGTCTTCTTCCATACGTTCCTGCACATCAGGGACGATGAGTTCAAGATTGTATTTCGCAAAGACCGGCTTGAAGCGTTCGAGAAACGGGAGCATATAAGGAGCGGTGAGAAGAATCGTATGGGTCATTTAATTATCCGCATGGCTGCATGAATTTGGGACTTCGCTGAAATCATATAGATTTGGAACGGGCGAGAAATAACTGACATCTTCGAGAATATCATACTTGCCGCCGAAGTAGGTGTTGAACACAAGGCGGAAAATATTTACGGGCGTGATGGTTGAATACAATTGATCTTGATGTTCCGGGAAATAAATCGCCGTCAAATTCCAAAAGCGCTTGTTGACCGGCTGAAGCCAGGGGCCATGGTCGCCCTGAAGGATGATGATCGGCGGCGTTTCAGAATTTGCAACGATGGTGTCAATCGCTGCAAGCATGTTCTTATTTAAATATTGCAGTTGATTGACGTACCCCTTTTGATACAGGTCAGGCGGATATTGGCGCTGCTCGTTCCAAAAGTCCGGCGGATAGGTTGGGTTGCCTTCGGGGTCAAAGACGAACGGCGGGTGCGGTGAAATGACATGGATGTATGAAAACGTGGGCTGTTGAATTTTAGCCACATCGTCCATGCTGCTGAAGACAAAATTGAACCGGTCACGAAAGCCAACGCCCAAAAGATAATCAGGATCGACCAGGCCCAAATCCTGTGCGTAACGCGCGGCGGTCGTGCGCAGGAACAATCCTTCAAAGTCGGTCATGCCGGAAGAGATGGGCGGCGGGCGCATGAAGTGGTCGGTGTCGTTCAGGTCGAGCCAGGCGAACCCCGTATCAAAGGTCACTGTCTCGTAGCCCATGTTCTCAAAGTTATAACGCACCGCGCTGTGTTTCAAAGAATCCCAAAGCACGCGGCGCGCAGTGCTCTTCGGCGCGAACGCCTCGTTCAACCCCTGCAGGTATTCCATGTTAAGCGACGAAGCCAGCGAGATCTCCGTCCGCACATAATTACTCTGGCTGCATTTTGCCACAAAAAAATCGCGTTTCTCCAACTCGTTGACAAACCCGCTGTTGTCGAATCCATACGCGCTGTAAAGCAGGTCAGAGCGCCCGTAAGAATCCAGGATGAAGAAGTACACATCCGGCGGATTCTCCGGCCGCACCAGATTCCGCTCGACTGGGGCATTATCCAGCCCTAGGGCATGCGCGCCTCGCGGACTTGTCTCGAGGCTGAGTTGTGCCAATGGCATGATCAGCAGCGCGAGCGCGACCGTATTAAGCGACGAAGCGGACGAGACGAAGGTCAACTTTGGGCGGGTCGTCCATAAAATAGAGAGCAGCGCCAGAACGATCCAGCCGATTGCCAGCCAGGTTGTGTAATTGGTCTCGGGAAAATTTTCGTCAATGAAAATATAGGCATGCCCGTATGAAAAGAACAGCGACAGCAAAAGCGTTGTGAGAAAAGCCGCCTTGTGCGCCTTACTTCTGCGGAAAAATAACCAGACGATAAAATACAACACTCCGCCGAACGCAACCGACGCCAGCAGGGGGCGGACTCCTGCGCTGGGCTGAACCTGCCCCGCATTGGCTGAAAGCAAAGCCAGCGCCGGGTATGCGCTGATCAATATCGGATACCAGGGTTGGTTAAAAAAACGCGAAAACACCTTGTTCATAAATAATATCTTTTCCTCATTAAATATACAGAATCACCTGCAAATATTCTTCTCGATCGCCAGGGTCATTTCAGCACTTAATCTTTCATGGGTCATGAATCTTGTCATAATTTTACAGGCTTGCTTTAGAAGGAACTTATCGGTTGCAATTAATTTTGCCATCTTGCGAACCTGCTCCTCATCGCCAAGCACAGCCGATGCCTGTAGGAAAGGCATCCATTCAAGAGGGTCTTCAGGGTAATACCCATTTTCCAGCGCTTCATTCAACAAGGATGGAATCTGCTCCCATTCAGCCTGTTGCCGGGCAAGATCAGCTTTTTGGTAAAAATAGCACCAGCCATGAACAGGCTCCCCCCCGAAAATTATTGCGGGAGGTGTTTTTAACTCTCCGTCAGTGACGACATTGTTCAAATTCGAATAGGGCGCAACCAGAAACAACCTCTGCTGATCCGCAGGAGATAGCTCGGGCGCATCGCCATTTATAAACCGCACGCATCCATTTGAAGACGCCTGGGTCATGACGAGCACATTTCCAAAATCACGTTCGAGAAAATTGCCGCGGCGCAATGGCGTTTCGCTGCCGCCATTCGTGATGGTTTTTATCACAACATTACCATCTGCCAGGACAGCAGCCGGTAATTTCACCCTCACTGGAGTTCCATTTTGAGGTTCGGGATAATAGATCAAGTTTGCAGGCCCCCAGATAAAATAATCCTCACTCAATGGGCTGCCGGGATATGAAGCAAGCAGGGTTGTACCTTCCTTGATTTGCGGCGCGCGCCATGCCGCCTGCCACCAAAAATTACGCGTGGCTTGCGTCTCATCAGCGGCTGTTACTGCATTGCCGTAATGAGTCACAATAGCCACTGCCACAAAAAAAACAAAAACTGCAGACCGCCCGGCGCGCGAGGAAATATTCTCGATGACCGTAGCCAAAAGCAAAACTGCGCCCACCGAAGCGATCAAGGAGTAGCGCGAATATTCCGGGAGCATGATATGGCGGTTGACCAGAATTATCGGCAGCAATCCCCCCGCGATGCTGGTCAGACTCAACCAGAGCGCTTCCTGACTCAGCCTTGAGTCTGTTTCAATTTCTGTTTTGTCTTTTTCCACCCGCCGCATGCCAAGAACGGTTATCAGAACGGCGAAGCCTGCCCACCCGAAAGCAGCCACGCTCTCACGCAGACGAAGGGAAAATGCCAGGATGTACATCGGCAGCCCCCACGACGTCAGCACAACGTTGAGAATATCCTGTATTAAATAGTTTAACCACCATAAAAGAGTTAACGGGGATGACGCCTGTGAAATTTGCAGACCAATATCCGTCGCCTTGCGTTCCGACACGAAGAATAATAACCGCCACATTAAAAATCCGCCGGCAATCAGGAGGAACGGCAGGCTTGCAAGGATCGCTTTGGTAAATTTTTGTTTGGCAGATTCGTTTTTGGTTCTCCCCAAAAGCAAAAAGATGGCGGCAAAGCGAAAAACTTCCAGTCCTATGAAATATTCCATCTGACTTAAATACCCCCAGCCGGCCAAAATCGAGGCGGAAATCAGCAATAAACGCGGAGCTTTTCCAGGGGTTAAAATAGATTTAATGGTTAATGCTACAGAAAGAAGCGCGAGAAACAGCCCAAGGATGTGGGATTGATAATCAATGGCGTTGGTTTGCGAGAGGAAACCGGGATATATGGTGAACAAAATCGCGGCTGAAAGCGTGAAAAAATACCTGCGAGGCCAAAGCATTTGCAGAGTCCAATACAGGCAAACGCCGCCCAGAAAACGAAACAGATATGCGCTGAGGTGATAGTAAAAAGGCTCAAAGCCAAACATGGAAAAAAGGGGAATCATCGACAAGGCGCGGCCCGGGCGGTCTCCGCTAAATATGACATGGAAGAAATCAGCGCCCCTGACCTGCATGTCGTACATTAAATACCAGTCGTCATTAAGGTAGCCAATTTTATGCGCGAGGGGCAAATATGCGATCGCAGAGATGGCGGAGAGAATAAGCACGCTCCACAAAAATGTTCCGTCAAATAATTTCTTATTTTGCATTGGTTTTTCTCTTCATCAAAAAATCAGTGATCTCAAAATCCAGCTCTTCGTCGATGTCCCATGCTTCATCTTTGCTGATCTCGAACATGAGCGGTCTGTCGCCGATGCGGTGATGTTTGCGGACAAGGTTCTCGCGTGTGAAAAGATACAGGCAGGAATTTTCCTCGTAGACCGGGGGTAGGTCCTGGGTTTGAATCAGAACCGCAGGGTCGTGGTTGATGGCTTGACCATCTTTGAAATACAAACGCGTTTGTAATCGAGTCACGGAGAACAAAGAATCGTAAGCCGGGTGATTGGTAAACAATAATTGAATCGCGCGTGAGATGGTTTCAGGTTTCAGCAATGGATTCGTGCTGTGAGTTTGCAAATAAAAGTCCGCGTTCACCTGCGCCGTGTCATGCAGGAGGATGTCGTTCATCGGCACATCGTCGGCGCGGAGATGTTCGGGTCGCTGAATCAGTTTCACGGTCGGAAAGAAGCGCCGCACTCCGTCCATCACAGGTTCAGAGTCGGTATCCACCATCACGGTTTCAATTTCAGCGACTGCAAGCAGCGTTTCAAGGATGTGGTGAAAAAGAGGTTTGCCTGCGAGCGGGCGGTAATTTTTGCCGGGCACGCGCTGGCTGTGGTGACGCATTGGGACAAGGGCGGCGAGTTTCATGCCCACTATTTTATACCCTTAATGGGCGCTATGTCTTATAACGTCAAAGACATTTGCAGCTGCGAAAGTTCTTCGCGCTTCATGCCGATCTTTTCAAAGAACGCGGATAGTTCTTCGGGCAGGATGGCGGAGACATGCCAGATTTTTTGGGGGAAGCGGGAGATCACCGCGCGCATCAACGCCGACCCCTGACCTGCTCCGCGTGAATTGGCTTTGACCAACACTGACGATATGACCACATGCTCCGCTTCGGGGTTGCTGATGAGGCAAAACGCATCGTTCAAGCGAAACGCGCGCGAAGGAGGTGTGTGCTGTGAAATTGTCTCGCCTGAAAGCTGCCACGGCAAGTCTTGCAAACCGTCAGAGGTGACCAGCCGTGCGAGTTGGCGAATGTCGATCTCTTCGATTCTTTCCTGTGACCCAATTTGCGGATTCTCCAGTTTGAATCCAACCAGCCTGCGAATGGTTTTGAATCCGACTTTTTGATACAGCTTCACGCCTGCCGTGTTTTGCTCGATCACTTCGAGGACCATTTCCTTTTCACCGCGGGCGCGGGCTTCGGCCGTCAACTGATTCATTGCCCATGTGCCAACTCCGCTGTGCCTCGCGGCCGGAATGATTCCCATTGCCGCGAGTCGGCTGGTCCAACCGCGGCGCGCAATGAGGGCTAGTCCAATTGCAACGTCATCTTTTGATAGGATTCGACTCTCTGATAAATCCACGCCGTCGCGGCGGAGAATGGTAAGCAGGGTGTTTTCATTGATATTAACGGGAACAAAATATCCCTCAAAACCGCGGGTGAATAATTCAGCGATTTGCGAAATGGAATATGCGCTGGCTGGCTTGAGTCCAAAAGATGACATGCGCTGATTATATCGAATTCTCTACCGTACGAATGGAAAATTTGAACCGCAAAGCTCGCAAGGATCGCGAAGAAAACCTTTTACACTTAGCGCTCTTCGCGGTAAAAAAGTAAATGTACGGTAGAGAAAAATCGAATAAAAAAGGCGGCAGTTATCTGACCGCCGCCTTTTTTGCCGGGCTTATTTTTATTCTATCTGGTCAGGGTCACATTGCCTGCGCCGATGTTGATTACAAATGTGAGGGTGGGGCCTTGGCCTTTTTGAGTGTAGATCTTTCCGTTCTGTTCCCAGCCTGAGCCGGCGCTGATGTTCGACGCGCCGCTGTCGATTGTGACGACTGCGTTGACTCCTTCCGGCACGATGATGATCAGGTTGCTTAAGCCGCTGGAGATGCTGATGGATGCGTCACGCTGGAGGTCGCCGGAGAAGTCGAGAGTGTAGTCGCCGGCGCCGGAGGAGAAGTCCATCAGGTCGAAGTTGGCGTTGGCGAGGCCGATCATTTTTACATTGGATGCGCCTGTCTCGTAATGCAGGACAGACATCTTCGCCGGGTTTGGCTCCGAAAAGGCAAGTTCCACTTCTGCGGCGCCGTCCTTGATGGTCAGGTTGTTGAGCGCAAGTCCGCCGAGTTCAAAGAATCCCTTGTATGCGCCGGCTTCAATCGTCAGGTTCATGGGGGTGTCGCCCAGTTTGAGGTCCCAGATATTTTTAAGACCTTTGAAGGTCGGGAAGACGTTGAAGTCCACTTCGCCCATTTTGACTTCAACGTTCGAGCCGTTGGTTTTGACGGCAGGCTTGAAGGCGGGGTAATTATAGGTGGCTGTGCCTTCGACAAATTTTTCCGCGCCGGGCGCGAGGGTCATTTCGCCTGCGCCAAAGGCAAGTTTTAGGTTTACGTTATCACTGTCGGGGGTGGAAACCGAGATTTTTTCTGTAACTTCGGGGCCAGGTTCGGGGGCTTTGGGTAATTCAAATCCGCAGGCCAGGCTGGCTAATGCGAGTACGAGAAATGCTGAAATAATTTTGATATTCATATTAAATAATCTCCTTCTGGCAAACATACGCTTTGAAGGCGGGGACGGTTGCAGATAGGTGGAACGCGGAATGATCATTCCTGTTTTTTTGCTCGCGCAGTTTCGGGCAATTTCAAAGCCGCATGTAAGGCCTGATCCAGCGACCTGACTTCGATGATCTCGATTCCTTTTGGATATGGTTCGCCCTGACGAATTGCCTTCGGCACGATCGCAGATTTGAATCCCAGTTTTTGCGCCTCGCGCAGACGCGCCACCATTTGACCGGGCATGCGCAGTTCACCAGCCAGACCGATCTCGCCGATCAAGACCGCCTCGGCGCGGACAGGCACATCGCGCCACGATGACGCTATCGCGGCGGCAATCGCCAGGTCGGCGGCGGGTTCGTCAATTTGAATGCCGCCTACCACGTTGACGAAGACATCCTGCTCTGCAAGTTTCAACCCCACACGGCGGGTCAACACTGCTGAAATTAAAAGCAGGCGATTGAAGTCAATTCCGTTTGGCGTGCGGCGCGCATTCCCAAACTGGGTCGGGGAAGTTAATCCCTGAATTTCAACGAGGATCGGGCGCGTGCCTTCCATTGTCACGGCGATGGTTGAGCCGGCGGCGTTCACCAGCCGCTCCGCGAGAAATGCTTCAGACGGATTGAGCACTTCCACCAACCCGCCTTCGCGCATTTCAAAAACGCCCACTTCGGCAGTTGCGCCGAATCGATTCTTGACTGAGCGCAGCAAACGATAAGCCTGGAATCTATCGCCTTCCAGATACAAAACCGTATCCACGATATGTTCCAGCACACGAGGACCGGCAATGGCACCCTCTTTTGTCACATGCCCGATCATGAACACAGACACGCCCGAAGACTTCGCCAGTTCGCGCAATTGCGACGCGCATTCTCGCACCTGCGAAACCGAGCCGGCCGACGAATCAAAATCAGACAAGTAAACTGTCTGGATCGAGTCAACAATCAACAGGTCAGGTTTGAGCTCGTTGACATGATTCAGAATCACTTCGAGATTCGTTTCCGTCACAAGCAAGAGATTTTTGGGTAATTCGTTTTTTCCATTCAACAAACGCATCGCGCGCATCTTGATCTGCCGCTCAGACTCCTCGCCCGAAACATACAGCACGCGCTGGCTCTTCGCCATCTCCATCGCCATTTGCAGCATCAACGTGGATTTGCCAATGCCCGGGTCGCCGCCGACGAGGACAATGGAACCCAGCACGATCCCGCCGCCGAGGACGCGCGAAAACTCGCCAATCGGCAGGTGGACTCGATCTTCCGCTTCGCCCCCGACCTCGGAGATGGGGCGCGGAACCGAGCGGCCGCTCAGCCCGCGGACATTCCCCGCCCCTTTGCTGACAGGTTCTTCGTGGACGACTTCCTCGACCATGCTGCTGAACGATCCGCACTGCGGGCATTTGCCCATGTATGAAGCGGCGACTCTTCCACATTGCTGACAGACATATCGGGTATGGGTTTTTGCCATGATAAATTTCCTTTGATCGAAACGATGGCGGGAGTATAACAGAAACTATGTTCTAAAATTAAAATACCTCCGAGATTTTTAAAATCTCGGAGGTATGCATTTTCTACTTTACTGCGTTTACAAAATCTGCGAACAGACCGTACGCTGTCTCCTCAGGGCCGCCCTTCATACCAGGTTTCTCAGAAAGTGTGATCGAGTAATCGAGGATGACATCGGTTCTAAAGGTGATGCCCGTGCTGGAGTTCATCATGCCGTACAGCGGAGAAGTCGAGTCAACCAACTGCGGGGCGACGCTCGCGCTGACCTTGTCGCCAACCTTTTCAGCAGAGCAGACCAACTTATAGCGTTTGCCTTCCGCTTTGGCTTTGGCGATCATCTCAGGTGTGATGCCGCGAATGCCGGTGGGATTCACTTCCTGCGGGGTCATGGGTGTATCCATCAACACGGTGACCAACGCCGCGACCTTGATGGCTGCATCCCAGCCATCCACATCGTTGGTGGGGTCGGTTTCTGCCAGCCCAATGGACTGAGCATACTTGACCGCATCATCGTAGGCTTCGCCGTTTTCCATGAGTGTGAGAATGACATTGGTTGTGGCGTTGAAGATGCCTTTGATGGAAGCGAGTTCCGCCAGCGGGAAGGCTTCACGGAAGACAGAGAAGACCGGCGCGCCGCCCAGTACAGCGGATTCGAATCCAAAACGCCTGCCTTTGGATTTCGCAAGCGCGGTCAACTCGCGGTAACCATGAACGACGGGTCCCTTGTTGGCGGTGATGGCGTGCATACCTAAATTCAACGCCGCGCGGATGTGATCGAGCGCGGGCTGGCCGGTCTGTGTGTTGACGGGGGAGTTCTCGAACATGACATTGGCGGATGAATGTTTGATGACAGAAAGGGAATCAGGAGTTGGGAATCGGGAATCGGAGAGAGGGTTGATTGATTGACCCGACTCAACGAGTTCCAACGCTTTTTGAATATCGAGTCCATCGGGGTTGGCGGCAAATCCGTGACGGCCGGTGGCGATGCCGGTGAACGAGAATGTGATTCCCTGTTCTTCGAGCAGGCCCTGTTTGCGGATTAATAGCCGCGCTAGTGAGCGGGCGACATTGCCAAAACCGATGAGTGCGAGTTTGTAGTGCATGGGTAATCTCCTGGGAAGGTGTCGAGGTGTCGTTGTGTCAAAAGTGTCGACACTTTGACACTTTTGACACATTTTTTACAGCGGCGGGTATGGAAACGAGCGGCGGTCGCGCGGGGCGCGGGGAAACACTTTGGATGTGAATAATTTTTCGGCGCGGTTTTGCAGGGCGGCGATCTCGTTCAGGCTGAGATAAGACTCAAAGAGTTCAGACCAACTGTCAGTTTGGGAAAGAGGCGCGAGCAATTCGTCTGGAATCGCCTGCCCGGCGAAATCCCATATCACGGTGCGGAGTTTATCCTCTTCGTGAAAACAAACGCCATGATCGATGACGTACAACTTGCGGCTGTTATCTTCAAAAAAAATGTGACTGCCCTTGCGGTCTGCATTATTGATCAACAGGTCAAACAGCATGACCGGCCTGAGCAGGTTTTTGTCTTCGGTTGAGAAGTTGAAGTAATGATATTCAACATCGTAATTGATGTATTGCTGGAGCGAGCCGGGGCCGTGCGGGCCGTCTTCGCGCAGGGTGGTGTAGGGTACAAAGTGAAAGCCGAGTTGTTCACTTAATAAATATGCGGCCACTTCGCGCTGGGCCAATGTGCTGTCGGGAAAATCCCACAGTGGCTGTTCACCTTTGATGGGTTTGTAAACGGCTTGATAAGTTTCGCCTTCATGCTGCACATCCACAAGGAAGGTGTAGTTGCTGCCAAGCAGGAACTGGCCTTTGAGGCTGTATTGGCCGGATTGAAGAGCGTTTTTTGTTTTTTCAGTAGGGGAAGTTTTCATTATTAGTCAAAGGTCAAAAGTCAAAGGTCAGACTTTCAACCTTTGGCTTTTGACTCGCTAATGCAAATGCCCATTCTTCTTCGGGCAGAAGTGACCTTCGGGTTCCATGGGCTGGCCGCATTGCACGCAGACAGGTCGCCCGCGGCTGGCCACGTCTGCGCCCCAGCGCGCCAGTCTGCGCACCTGGCTTCGGCTGGCCCAGAAGCGGATCTGCGCTGCGGAGTCGGGGTCTTCATCTTCAGTCAACAGTTCCTTGGTGAATACAACCACCTGGTCGCGTTCCTTGTCGTAGGCGAGGCCGATCTCGCCGGCGCGGAAAAGCGGGTCCACCGGCGGATGGATGCGCATACGGTCTTCGGAATATTCGCCGGATGCTTCTTCAAGGTTGGGGTTCTGGCGGTAGATTTGCGACAGGAATTGTTCAATGCCGATCGCAAGCGATTGGAGCTGCGCCTTTTCAATTAACACAGTGATGGTGCGCTGGTCTTGATAGGCTTGTAAATAAAAGACTCGCTGACCCGGAGCGCCGATGGCATCTGCGGTAATGTGGTCGCATGGGTCTACGTCAATTTCAAAACGGGGCATAAGTTATTACCTTTAAAATCGAGTATACCAGAATTGACTATGGACAATTGACGATGGACTGTGAGGTAAAAGTCAAAAGATTTGGTGTGAACAATACGAATTTTGTTTGTTGTCCACGGTCTATGGTCTGCGGTCTACCGTCTGCTATAATCCCAACATCTCACCAAAGGAGAGCGCCATGTACGATAAAAAAATGCTGGATGAATTACAAGGCTTACTGGATAAGTGGGATAAGACATCTGTGCAAAAAGCGCTGGCGCAATTGCCTGAACGCGCCAGCGAATTTATAACAACATCTTCCGAACCGATCAACAGACTTTACACCCCGCAGGACATCGCCGATCTGGATTACGAATCAGACCTCGGACTGCCGGGTGAATACCCCTACACCAGAGGAGTCCACCCGACGCTGCACCGCAGCAAACTGTGGACGATGAGAATGTTTGCCGGCTTCGGCACCGCCGAGGAAACGAACAAGCGCTTCAAATATTTACTGGAGCAGGGTCAAACAGGATTGAGCATTGCCTTCGATCTGGCGACTCTGATGGGCTACGATACCGATCAGCCCGAAGCTCTGGGTGAGTTTGGCAAATGCGGTGTTGCAATCTCATCGTTGAAAGATATGGAAATTCTGCTCGAAGGCATTCCGCTGGAAAAAGTCTCATCGAGCATGACCATCAACTCACCTGCTGCGATCATCTGGGCCATGTATCTGGCCGCCGCCGAAAACAAGGGACTGCGCCTCGATCAACTGCGCGGCACAACCCAGAACGACATCCTCAAGGAGTTCATCGCGCAAAAGGAATTCATCTTTCCGCCAAACCCGTCCATGCGGCTGGTTGTGGACACGATGGAATTCGGCGCGCAGAAAGTTCCGCAGTGGAACACGATCTCGATCAGCGGCTATCACATCCGCGAGGCCGGCTCGACCGCCGCACAGGAACTGGCGTTCACCCTGTCTGACGGGCTGGAATACGTCCGCTGGGGCATTGCGCGCGGCATGGACGTGGACGAGTTCGCGCCGCGTTTGTCCTTCTTCTTTAATGCGCACAACGACTTCTTTGAGGAAATTGCCAAGTACCGCGCCGCGCGCCGCATTTGGGCGCGTGAAATGCGCGAGACATTCAAGGCGAAGAATCCACGCTCGTGGCTGCTGCGTTTCCATACCCAAACGGCTGGAGTCAGTCTCACTGCGCAACAGCCTGAGAATAATGTCGTGCGCGTGGCTGTCCAGGCGCTTGCGGCTGTATTGGGCGGCACGCAAAGTTTGCACACCAATTCACTGGATGAAGCTCTGGCGCTTCCCTCCGAACATTCCGTGACGATTGCCCTGCGCACACAGCAGATCATCGCCGAGGAATCTGGCGTGACAAATACCGTCGATCCGCTGGGCGGCAGTTTCTTCGTCGAAGCGCAGACGAATCGGATCGAGAAGCAGGCTTATGATTACTTCCGACGCATCGAGGAGTTGGGCGGGGTCATCCCTGCCATCGAAAAAGGATTCTTCCAGGCCGAGATCGCGGATGCGGCCTATCGCTACCAGCGCGAGATCGACAAGGGCATCCGCAGGATCGTGGGCGTGAACGCGTATGCTGAAGACAAGCCTTTTACCATTCCCATCTTACGAATGGACCCGAACGGCTATGACCGCCAGGTCACCCGCCTGAACGAAGTCCGCAAGACGCGCGATGGCGGACGAGTAGGCCAGACATTAGACAGACTCCGCGTTGCCTGTAATGGCACTGAAAACACCATGCCTTACATCATGGAATGTGTCCATGCGTACGCCACGCTGGGCGAGATCATCGGCGTGATGAAGGAAACGTTTGGAATTTATGAAGAGTTGTCGGTGATATAGGGAGTTTGTAGAAAGTTGAGAGTAAAAAGGATGGCCGGACAAGGTCATCCTTTTTTGTTCTTAATACACAGGCGTCATGGATTTTTCAACCCATTTGCCTTCCTGCAATTCTATGACAAGACGGTAGCCATCTGTCGAATCCTGCTGATCCCAGGGACGAGAATAATCAAGAATGTACAAATTTTGTGTAGCGTTTGAATATGCAAAGGCAAAAAATATTTTGGGAAACTCCGTGCTGCCAAAGTTGTTTTGTATATCCTCATCTGAACATTGTCTCATTGAATTTGTCTCGTAAATCCAACATTTCTCCATGTCTTTTATATCCTGGGAAACACCAAACCAAAAGTTTTCCTTGTTTTCCATCTGGGAGAGAGCAATGATAAAGGGGCGTTTGTTGACAATCCTTCTAGCCGCTATCCGAACAACAAATTCCTCCACGCTTTCGTTCTCTGCTTGAACGAGCAGATTTGATATTTCCGGTGTTCTTATAAACGCCGTAGCAGGTGGTTCTTGCTGAATAGTCGGGGTTGTTGGCATAACATTGGAAGCACAGCTTGTTTCAGTGAGTACCAAAACTGCAAAAAACAACAGCCGCTGATATTTGCAAATTGTCATGGTGTCCTCTTTTGCCAGAGGTTGTTTTAACCATCTTCACTTTCATGATAGTGAGTTTCCCGCTGGAACACAAGAGCTTACAACTTGGCCGATGTCGCTTCATCCCTGCGCCGTTTCAGCAGCTTTTGAATCCGCTGATACTTCTCACGCGAGAGCGGATACGACCACGCCAGCGCGATCGTCCCGGTCAATATGATGACCCCCAAAAACGAGACCATCCAGCGGATCGCTGTCAATGCGGATTCAGGCTGGGTGAATTGAGTGACTCCCTCCGGCGGACTCTGATAGCCGGACCAGCCAAGTATTTGCAGAGTGATGAAAATAATAAGCGCCCCGGTCAACTTGCGGATGAGCGTACGGATACCGTAATAAATCCCCTCCTGACGGCGGCCGGTGCGAAGCTCATCCCATTCGATCACATCCGGTAGAATCGAGTCAGGCAAAATGTAGGCTGCCGAAACGCCGACCCCGGCCAGCGCCGCGAGGACCAGCATGTAGGTTGTATCGCCGGGCTGAATGGTAAAGATCATACTCTGGACGGTGATCCAAAACACCATGCCGAGAATATATGCTTCACGTTTGTTGCGCGTGCGCGCCAGCCACAACCAGAAGGGCACGCACAAAACGCAGACAAACATCAGTACCCCGAAGAAGGCGGATTCCAGCGCAAGTTCCAGCCCAAGAATATTAACCTTTGCCAGCAGGTCGCCCTTCGCCACCCAGTAAAGCAGGAAGAACGGAAAGGTGATGGCGATCATATCCACTGCCGACCAGTTGAACATATAGATGCCGGCTGCATAGCGAAAGGGGACGTTCTGCCATGCCACGCGCAATGTCTCGCGGAAGGGCAGGGCTTCTGGCAGTTTTTCTGGAGAGAATCTTTCGCGAACGAACCAGCCGATTAGAAAAAGCGGAAGCGACCCCAAACTGCCGAAGACCGCGCCCGCAGTCATGAATCCCTGCTGCTGCGAGCCGCCCATCTCGATCACCTTATCCACGATCATGGGAGCGGTGATCACGACCGTCATCGCGGCCAATAACTGGAAGACCGTGCGAAAACTCGAAAGGGAGGTTCGCTCATCATAGTCCTGAGTCAGCTCCGGGGTTAGGGAAAGATACGGCACTGCCACGAGTGTCGTCAAGGTATCGGAGATCATAAATGCCAGCGTTACGTAAGTCAGCAGCGCGATCTGGCTTTCCCAATTTGGCGCGGACCATAGGATCACAAAACTTAATCCAAAGGGAAATGCGAACCACAAAAGAAAGGGACGCCGCCGCCCGAGGCGCGATTGCATTCGGTCGCTGAGCACGCCGATGATGGGGTCGTTGACCGCGTCCCAGACAATGCCGACCAGCGCGCCGATGGATGCGAGGCGCGGCTCGATGCCGACTACATCTGTAAGATACAATGCGTAAAAAATCGAACGCATCATGCCGATGCTTGATAATCCCCAGTCACCGGAACCGTATAAGGCTTTCAACCAAAAGGGAAGTTTTTTTCTCATACCTGTAATTTCTCAATAAGGAATTCGCGCAAGTGTAGCACGAAAACCAATCCGCGCCTGTTTTTGAAGAAGCCGTTAACTCCCCGCAGCCGAAGTATGAATTTTCCCGGCGGCCTTTCAATACTGAAACGCAAGCTTTCGTGATTGTAAGCACAAACGCAAAATGATGTGCTACACTAGGAACACATTCCGATAATGGCAAACCTGTTGAAAAGCAGGGACGCAAAGTCATGGGTCTAAAGTTGTGGAAACGCAACCATGATCGCCAGACCGCCGAAGATCAATTCTATATTTCGTTCTATCTTCCCGCGGGTATGGCACTTTGCCATGCCCGCTTTTGGTTACCACAAACTGCCCTTGTCGATAAATCAAAAAAACAAAACACGAGGCACAGGTCTGAAACCATGATTTTGACCTACGGGAGCGGCTGCTGGCGGTTTTGTCATTGCAAACAACATAAAGGAGAAAAGATAAACATGAACGCACTGAACAATCTCAAAACCAGCGTGAAATTGATCGGGAGTTTCCTGATCATCGCCACCATCACGGCGGTGGTGGGCGGGGTGGGGATCTATTACATCGGGCAGATCGATGCTGCGGACACACGGCTGTATCAAAACCAGACGGTGCCGATCAGTCAATTGGCTGACATGGCCGTCGCCTTTCAGCGTATACGCGTCAACCTGCGCGATATGATTCTGTCCAAGGATCACACGGAAATGCAGAAGTATGCCGACACGATCGACTCGCTGACAGTTGATCTTGATAAGCTTTCGGATGAATACGAAAAATTGATTCTGTCTCAAGAAATGCAGGATCTGTTCGACGAGTATGTCAACTCGCGCAAGGAATTTGTTCCGTTAAGAAATGAGATCATGTCGCTGGCGGAGTCAGGCAAAAAAGAGGAAGCCCTGGCCTTGATGCGCGGGGATGCTTTTGCCAGCGCAAAGGCTATAGAGGCCAATCTTGATGCAATGCAGGTAATGAAAGTGGAACAGGCCAAGGGAGTTGCCGATTCAAACACTGTCCTAGCCAACACAGCCACGACGATCATGATCGTGCTGGCTGTCATTGCAGTGCTGGCCGGCGTGGGGTTTGGTCTGCTGATCTCGAACAGCATCGCCAACCCGCTGGGGATGGTGACCAGTATGGCGAAATCGCTGGCAGTGGGTGACATGCTGCGCGAGATGAGCGAAGGGGAGAAAGACAAGGTGCGCTCCCGCAAGGACGAGATCGGCACAATCGGCAAGGCCTTCGATGAGTTGATCAACTACATGCAGGGCATGGGCGTGGCCGCCACAGCCATTGCAGAGAACGACCTGACGACCTCGGTCACCCCGAAATCAGCCAGGGACGAACTCGGCAACTCCTTCGCAAAGATGATCGGCGGACTGCGCGAAGCGATCGGACTGGTGGCAGACAGTGCCAACGCCGTCACCGCTGCCGCCTCGCAACTCAGCACCGCCGCCGAACAATCCGGCGAAGCCACCAACCAGATCGCCACCACCATCCAACAGGTCGCGCTCGGCACCGCCCAGCAGACGGCCGGCGTCACCAAGACCTCTGGCTCCGTCGAGCAGATGGGACGCGCGATTGACGGCGTGGCC
>JACRBI010000041.1 GCA_016234495.1 Chloroflexota bacterium
GAGATGGTGATGCCCGGAGACAACGTGAACCTGACAGTCGAGTTGATCGTGTCTGTGGCGCTTGAACAGGGTTCGAAATTCGCCATTCGCGAAGGCGGTCTGACCGTCGGTGCGGGTGTCGTTACCAAGATCATTGAGTAAGTAGAAAGTAAGGTAGAGTAAGATGGCTTCCAAGAAAAAAGATGTCCGCCCGGTGATTACGCTTCAATGCAATGATTGCAAAGAGCGCAATTACACCACCGAGAAGAATCGCCGAAACGATCCCAATCGGTTGGAATTCAACAAGTATTGCTCACGCTGCAGAAAACACACGCAGCACCGCGAAACGAAGTAATTCGGTAGGGGCAAGCTTGCCTCGCCCCTACCTCCCTAGGCCAGTAGCTCAATTGGCAGAGCATTCGTCTCCAACACGAAGGGTTGTGGGTTCAATTCCTGCCTGGCCTGCCTGTGGCAAACGCTGCGTTACGCAGCGTTTTAGCCGTAAAAACAAAGAAGGAGTATTCCCTTGGCTGAGAAAGAGAAGAAGAAAGTCAAGAAAAGCGAAAACGCCATTCAGCGTTATTTCCGTGAGACCACGGGTGAACTTCGCAAAGTAAGCTGGCCCACCTGGCCTGAAGCAAAACGCCTGACCGGGCTTGTGCTGATGGTGATGGTGTTCGTGGGTTTGTTCCTCGCACTGATCGACTTTCTTTCAGATAGTTTGATGAATTTGGTGCTTGGTATTTAAGTTGAATTGAGGATCTGATGGATTTACCGGAACCGCAAGAGCAGTTTGAACAGGAACCGCTGGACGAACAAGCCGAGGAGCAATCTGCTTCTGCGGAAGTAACGCCTGCCGCTTCTTCTTCGGACCCGAAACCTGCTGCGCGCTCCGAGACGCAGATTCCCACCGACCTGCCTCCTGTCGAGGCGGTTGTTGAGGGTCCCGCATGGTACGTGATTCACTGCTATTCAGGATATGAAAACAAGGTGCGTCATAACCTCGAGCAGCGCATTGAAACCATGGGCATGAAAGACAAGATCTTTGATGTGCTTATTCCAATGCAGGAAGAGGTCGAAGTCAAAGATGGAAAGCGCCGCACAGTGGAGCGCCACATCTTCCCCGGTTATGTGCTGGTAAATTTGGCGCTCACGGAAGAATCCTGGTATGTGGTTCGCAATACGCCCGGCGTGACAGGGTTTGTCGGTATGGGAAACAACCCCACACCTTTACGAAAAGAAGAATTTGATGCGATTGTGAAACGCACCGAAGCAGAATCGCCGACCGTCAAGGTCACCTTTAAAGTGGGTGAGCGCGTGCGCATCGTGGATGGCCCATTCAATGATTTCCGCGGAGTGGTCGCTGAGATCGATATGGAACGCACGAAAGTGCGCGTGATGGTCAGCTTCTTCGGACGCGAAACACCTGTGGAGTTGGACTTCCTGCAGGTGGAAAAAGCATAAGGTAGAAAATTTTTATTAGACAGTAGCAGGCCTCAGTCAGGCCTGATGCGGTGGGAGGGTCTCCCAAATGACCCGCTAAAACCACATAGGAGTTAAGTCAAAATGGCAAAGAAACTAAAAGCAATCGTTCGTCTTCAGCTGGAGGCTGGCAAGGCAAATCCTGCGCCTCCCGTCGGCCCTGCGCTGGCGAGTCATGGTATCAACATCATGGCGTTCTGCAAGGAATATAATGCGCGCACATCCAATCGCCCGGGTGAGACGCTCCCGGCGGAAATCACCATCTACACTGATGGTTCATTCACATTTGTGCTTCGCACATCGCCCGCTGCTGTTTTGCTCCGCAAGGCTGCCAAGGTAGAGAAAGGTTCCGGTGTGCCCAACAAGGACAAGGTCGGCAAGGTGACCCGCGCCCAGGTGAAGGAAATCGCCGAGTTGAAGATGAAAGATCTGAACGCGATCGATATCGAAGGCGCGATGAAGCAGATCGAAGGCACTGCCCGTTCCATGGGCATTACAATCACCGAATAATTTTGTGGGAGGATGGCCCCGGCTGTCCGCTTGTACCACGGAGGATAAAATGGCTAAACACGGAAAGAAATATACGGCGGCTGCCGCCAAAGTTGATATTGACAAGGTTTATTCTGCCAAGGAAGCGATTACGCTTGCCAAGGAAACCTCGATCACAAAATTTGATTCGACAGTTGAAGTACACATGCGCACTTCACTTGACTCGCGCCAGGCTGATCAGCAGCTGCGCGATGTGGTTGTGCTTCCGCATGGACTCGGCAAAACCGTCCGCGTTCTTGTATTTGCCCAGGGCGAAGGCGCTGCTGCGGCTCGCGCTGCCGGCGCTGATCTCGTGGCGGATGATGACGAGACAATGAAGAAGATCGAAGGCGGCATGTTGGATTTTGATGTTGCCATCGCCACGCCGGATGCAATGGGTAAGGTCGGTCGCCTCGGACGCGTGCTTGGTCCGCGCGGTCTCATGCCGAACCCGAAGGCTGGCACAGTAGTTCCTGCGTCGGATATGGAACGGGCCATTAAAGAAGCCAAAGCCGGCCGCGTGGAATTCCGTCTCGATAAGACGAATAATATTCACGTCTCGATTGGCAAGGTTTCCTTTGAAGTCAATAAACTGATTGAGAATTACGCGGCTTTGATGGATGGCGTTAATAAAGCCCGCCCGTCTGGCGCGAAAGGTAACTTCATCAAACGCATTACGGTAACAACGACAATGGGTCCCGGCATGAAGATGGATCCAAATGAACACATGGATGGTGCCGAGTAGCAATACTCGTTAAATCATTAAAACCACTTCGCCGTTGAAGGCGGGCGTCCCATAACTTTGGGGCTTAATTTCCTGCTCAGGTGGAGACTGATAGCAAATTTCAGCACGCAAGTGTTGATTCCCTCCCCGGGTTGCAAAAAGTCTTTGCCTGTGTAAGTGGCAAAGACTTTTTATATGAAAGGAGGTGAATAACCTTTGGCAATTTCCAAACAACGCAAGGAAGAAGTGCAGGCCCAGTACGCAGATTGGGTCAAGCGCAGTGAAGCGGTGATCCTCGTCGAATATAGCGGCGCAAAGATGAAATCCATCGATGCCATCCGCGCGAAGATCCGCGAAACCGGCGGCGAGTTCCACATCGTGAAGAATACGCTGGCTCGCCGCGTGTTCGAAGAGCAAGGCGTGAGCGTCCCTGCGGACTACCTCGTGAAGTCCACAGCCATCTCGTTTGCATTCAAGGACCCGGCTTCCACCGCGAAAGCATTGACTGAGGCAACAAAAGGCAATGAGTTCGTGAAGGTAAAAGGCGGCTTGATGGGCGGCAAGTCTTTGAGCCCTGCACAAGTGAAAGCGCTTTCTGAGATGCCCCCGCTGCCTGTTATGCGCGCAACATTGCTTGGCGTTTTGCAGGCTCCTGCCGGCAAGCTCGTCCGCACGCTCGCAGAACCCGCACGTGGTCTCGCGGCTGTCATCAAAGCGCGATCTGAAAGCGCGCAGGCTTCGGCCTAGTTCTCGTCGTTTCAGCGGGTTTTATCCCGCGCAATATTCAAATATCAATTAATTAGCTAGGAGTGCTAAACAATGTCTGAAAAGCTCGCAAAACTCGTGGAAGAACTTTCCACACTCTCCGTCCTTGAGGCGGCTGATCTCGTAAAAATGCTCGAAGAGAAGTGGGGCGTTTCCGCCGCCGCTCCTGTGGCGATGGCTGTTGCTGGTGGCGCTGCCGCCGCTGCTGAACCTGTTGAAGAGAAGACCGAGTTCGATGTGGTCATCAAAGATGCAGGCGCCAAGAAGATCGACGTCATCAAGGTCATCCGCCAGTTGACCAGCCTCGGTCTCGGCGAAGCCAAGACCCTCGCCGAAACCGCTGGCGGCAAGATCCTCACCGCTGTCGGCAAAGACGCTGCGCAGGACGCCAAGAAGAAGCTCGAAGAAGCCGGCGCCGTTATCGTCGTCGAATAATTTCGGAAAGAACAAAAGCGACCGTCCGCAAGGATGGTCGCTTTTTGATTTAACGCCTCGTGCTTAATCTGCGGCCTGATACTGTGACGAAAAACACTCCCTCCGCTGAGAATCAAAAACAGACGGCGAAACTCGCCATCTGTTTTAATTTGTTAGTTGTAGCGGTCAACTTTACGGATGACCATCACCACTTTCCCTTTGATCTCCAAAGCTTCAGTTTTCTTGAGCATGATCGGTTTCATGGTCGGGTTGGCGGGTTGCAGGCGGTAGCCGTCTTTCTCTTTGAAATAATACTTGAGCGTGGTTTCGTTGCGATCTGAAAGCCAGACAGCCACCATTTCGCCATTGTGCGCATCTTGTGCGGGCTTGAGGATGACGATATCGCCATCATTGATCATGGCATCGATCATTGATTCTCCCTGGACTTTTAGGGCGAACAGATCCTTGCCTTTCTCCTTGGTTGGCATGAGAGACATGGCAACTTCGATTGAGTCTTCAGCGGTGAAGGTGTTGAAATCTGACGAGGGGATTGGAATGGGTTCACCAGCTTGAATGACGCCCAAAACTGGAACACGAAACATGTCGCCGAGCGGGGTGTTGCCGGTCAGCCGCATACCGCGCGAGATTTTGCGGTCACGTTCAAGGTGCCCGTTTTTTTCGAGTTGATCGAGATAGTAATTTACAACCGAGGTGGATGAAATACCGCAGTGGATGCCGATCTCGCGGATTGACGGCGGGTGTTTATGTTCGCGTTGATAACTCGCGATGAAATCGAGGATTTTTTGGTGGCGTTCGCCTAAACCTTTGCTTTTTCGAACCATCATCATTTTTTATCTCCTGCCAGCTTCGCCGGCGCCACGCGAGCATTCTTCGCTCATTTGTGCTACGAATAATACTCGAACGCCTGTTCTGTGTCAAGGATTTGATGATGTCAGAATTTGGCCGCTAGACCCAGGTGCGGCGGCGCATCCAAAGGTACATAATGCCCGGGGTGAGCAGCATCAGGCTCAAGGTCCCGTAAAAGACCGCGGGCAGTGTCCAGTTTTCGTAGGGCGGATTCGCGGCGAAGAAATTCATCCCGAAGAATCCTGTCACAAAGGTCAGGGGCATGAAGAGAGTTGTAATGATCGTCAGCGTCTTCATCACTTCATTCATGCGGTTGTTGATGACCGACAGGTAGGTATCCAGCGCGCCGCTTACCAGATCGCGCAGGCTTTCGTTGACGTCGTGCAGGCGCACGAGATGATCGTAAATATCGCGGTAGAAAATGCGATCCTTCTGGTCGATGACTTGATAATCATCGCGAGCCATTTTATTCAGCACTTCACGCTGGGGGAGCAGGATGCGGCGCATGGCAAGTAAAACGCGCTTAAGGGTGAACAGCCTGGCGAGGGTTTGTGAACTGGGACGGTCAAAAACCTGGTCTTCGATCCAGTCTATTTCTTCATCTATTTTTTCGATGATGGGCATGTAATTCATGACGGTGGCGTCGATGATCTTGTATAACAGGTGGTCGGGACCGTCTTTGGCGTAACGCGGATCGCGCTGGCAGATATCCCAAGTCTCGTCAATGGATGCCACGGGGTTATCGTGGTGGGTGATGACATAGTTGCGCCCCAGGAAAATATCCAGCTCGTCAATTTCCGTGCCCCATGGATCGGTATCCTTGACCAGATGCATATAGTTCAAAACAATGTAAAGATAATCACCCCAATCGTCAATTTTTGGCGCATGGGTTTCCTGCAAGGCATCGTCAATTGCCAGATGGTGGAATTTGAAACTTTGCAGGATCGGCAGGGCTTGTTCTGGCGCCTCGTCTACAAAGTCGACCCAAAGCAAGCCGCGCCTGTCACGGATGAGGCGGGGGAATTCGTGCGGGGAAATGTCGGTACGGGTGGGCTTTCCGGGGGAGAAAAATATCGAACGGATCATGAATCAGCCTCCAGGGCAGGGAAAATATTGATTTTTGTGAGGAAATGTCAATTATATTGAAGAGTGTGTTGAAAATATTAATAAACTACTTGACAAAGTTGAATTTGTTTGTATAATAGTGTTAGAAAAGACAAGCGAATATTAAGAATTTTGACCTGCGCGACGTGTTTTCCTCTTCTTTATTAAAAATGGAGAATTACCATGAACGATTTTCATCCTGATAGTTTGTTGGAGCTGGCAAAACAGAAAACCCAGCAAGATGTTGCCAATTGCCTGGCGTGGAAGCGCTCGCAGGGGTTTTCCACTCGTCGGCTGCTCTTTGCTCTCGGCGCCTGGATGGTTGCAAACGGCGAGAAATTGCAGGCTCGTTCCTCCCTGCCGCTGCAAAAAAGTCAACTCGGCTTTTCACAGGACAAAGCCAGATAAACTGGAGCGTAAAATGAATTCATTTTACGCTCTTAATGTTACCAGCAAATCCACTTACGTTGCACAAAAAATATTATAGAAGAATAGCAAATTTGGAGGATCAAAAATATGCGCCCAGCTCCCACCCGTTGCCCGATCTGCCAGTCTGAGTTGACCGTCGCCAGATTGCATTGCTCGTCCTGTGATACGACCATTGAAGGAAATTTTGCCTCGGGTCAGTTCTCAAATTTGACGCCCGAGCAATTGGAATTTGTTTTTACCTTTGTGCGCTGTGAAGGCAAGATCAACCGCATGGAATCAGAGGTTGGCTTATCCTACCCGACCATCCGCAACCGCCTGCACGAGATCATCCGCGCATTGGGATATGAACCGGGCAAGGATGAATCCCCCGAGGCTGTGGCGGAAATTCGCAGCAGCACAATTGCCGACCTCGAAGCCGGCAAGATCACTGCCGACCAGGCCATGCGCATCCTGCGCGGCGAGGAGTAACCGACATGTCCAAAACTATTTCTGCAGGACGAACACCCAAAATCAACATTGAGTCCATTGGCGGCGACTTGAGTCTCGTCGGTTGGGATGGAGATGACATTCTTTTCAAAGCAGATGATGAGGAAATGCGCATCAATCAGGACGGGGAGCAGGTTACTGTTTCCTGCAGCGATGACCTGTCTTTGAGAGTTCCTAAATCCGCTTCCATAGTTATCGGCAACATTGGCGGCGATGCCTCAATCCGTAGTTTGATGGGCGATATCGAACTGAAGGAGATTGGCGGCGACCTTTCTATGCGCGATGTGAATTCGATCTCGGTCGGCACGGTTCACGCGGACTTTAGCCTGCGCGGCGCGAAGGGGCATTTATCCATCAAAAGCACGCACGGCGATGTGTCCATCCGCGACGTGGATGGGAATGTCATGCTCGAGTCTGTCTCTGACGATCTTGTCGTGCGCGATGTGCGCGGCAACATTACCGCCAATGTGGCAGAGGATGTTGTGCTGTATCTCAATTCACAGGCGGGCAGCAAGGTTTCGGTCACTGCGGGCGATGATATTTTGCTGGTCATGCCTCCGAAGGCAAATGCAACCCTGACTTTAAATGCGGATGAAATTGATGTCGATTGGAAGGGCGTTGAAAATGACGAGGATGCCACCAGCCGCGTCATCACGCTTGGCGATGGCTCTGCTTCCATTACTTTAAATGCGGGTGGTGACATCCGTGTGAGCAACCAGGCAGATGCGGTCGAGTCGGCGGAGGATTTTGGCAACTTTGCCGGCGTCGGCATGGATTGGTCCGGGTTTGGCGACCGCGTGTCCCGCCAGATGGACCAGGCCATGCAGCGCGCCCAGCGCAAGATAGATGAGGCTGCGCGCCGAATGGAGCGCACCGTCTCCGATCGTGTGGGGCGCCGTGGTAAGGTCGGTATGGAAGTCGGCCGCTGGAGCTGGGACTTGTCTCAAAAAGGTGTGCCGATGCCGCCCAAACCCCCAGTCTCTGACGAAGAACGAATGGCGATTCTGAAGATGTTACAGGACAAGAAGATTACTGCCGAAGAAGCTGAAAAATTATTGTCATCCCTCGAAGGAGGTTTGTAATGTCTTCTGAAGAGCGCAAGAAAATTTTGCAGATGGTCGCCGATGGAAAGATCAGCGCGGAGGAGGCGGCAACGCTGATGCGTGCGCTGGACGACTCTGCCGAAGAGCAGAATCAAGTCATCGAAGCGGAGTCAGGCTTCGGGTCGGAAAAGACCGCCGCCCCGGAGTTTGATGAGGTCCGCCGGCGCGCGAATCGCTTTTCAGGCGCATTCCTCTGGATCGGAATCATCTTCACGGTCTTGAGCGCGTGGGCGATGTTTGGAATCCAAATAAAGAATGGGATTAATTTTTGGTTCCTGTGCATGACCATGCCGCTTATGTTTGGCATTTTATTGATCGCGCTTGGGGCGGGGAGCAGGACTGCGCGCTGGATGTACGTCAATGTGGACCGGACACACCAGGAAGAGTGGCCGAGAAATATCACGATCGCGCTGCCGCTGCCGCTTGGATTGGTGAGCTGGTTCTTGTCGAATTTCGGTACGCACATCGAAGGTTTGAAACGCAAAAGTGTTGATGAGATCGTGCAGGCAATTGCGATGGCGAAAAATATTTCCGAGCCGTTGATCGTGCATGTGGACGATGGCGATGACAGCGAAAAAGTGCAAGTCTTTATAGGATAAAAAATGGAAACGATCAAGAAAAAACCTTTATTAAGTGGATTGCTGATTCTGTTTTTAACGGCGATGATCTTTGCCAACATCGGCGGAAGCATGTATGGTTCGCTGATGCCGCTTTATCTCAAAGACCTTGATGCTTCGATCACGCAGATCGGGTTGTTCTTTACGCTTTCGCAGATCGTGCCTTTGCTGCTGCAAATCCTGGGCGGATGGGTTTCCGATACGCTGGGACGCCTGCGCGCGATCGCGATCGGCAGCGTCTTCGGTGTGATCGGTTTCATCCCGCTCATTCTTGCGAATACATGGGAATGGCTCTTGCTGGCTGTGGCGGTTGGCGCTGTGGCGCGTTCGCTGGTCGGACCAAGCTTCGACGCCTTCATCGCGGAACATTCCAGCGAGGAGAATCGCGGCAAGGTCTTTGGCATTTCACAAGCCATCTTCATGATCGTGTCTGTGGTCGGACCTCCGCTCGGCGGGTGGATGGCCGGCGCGTACGGCTTTAAGATCATGCTGCTGGCGGCCGGCATTTTTTACTTCATCGCGATGCTGATGCGCTTGAGCATGGCGCGTGAGGCGGCAAGAACTGCCACTGCGAAAACGGAAAAACTTTCGTTTGCCAGCTTGAAGGTCAATTTGGTTTCAATGGCTGGCTTGATCTTTTCCGGCGGGCTGATCACGTGGATGTTGATCACGGACGGTCTGCGCGATATTTCATTTCAATTTTCAGAAAATCTTTTCCCGGTTTATATGCAGGAGATCGGCGGGCTTTCGCTCCAGCAGATCGGCTGGGTCATGTCATTCTTCGGCGTGGCAATGATGTTGACCACCATCCCCGGCGGCTGGCTTTCAGACAAGGCCGGCGAGCGGGTGGGGATTGCGCTTGGCATGGTTTTGATGTCGAGCGCATTGCTTGTGCTGGTGAATATCCCATCCGGTAGTAAATGGATGTATTATTTGGGCTGGGGACTTGCCGGCATGGGCGCGGGCGTTTCTTCGCCGGCTTACCAATCATTGATCAGCAAGGCAGTGCCGCAGAAAAACCGCGGCATGGCATTCGGTTTGTTCAGCACCAGCCTGGGGCTGCTCTCCCTGCCAGCCCCGTGGATCGGCGCGCAGATGTGGGACCGCGTCGGCCCGACTTTTCCATTTACCGTCACGGCTGTTGTATTATTGCTTTCAGTGATTCCGATTTGGATAAAATTTAGACTCCCAAAAATTGAGGAACAGGGTACGGGTGAAGAAAGCGTGCCCGTCGCAAGCGCAACATCATAGACAGGAGGTCGCCATGACGACAGTAGAAGAAAGAATGAAGATACTCAAAATGATCGAAGAAGGCAAGATCAGCGCAGACGAAGGCTCGAAACTGCTCTCAGCCTTGAGCGATTCGCGGCGGGGGATTCCCGTGCCGCCGCGAATGCCCGGTTCAAGCGGACCTGCGCGCTGGTTACGCATCCGAGTGACAGATACCCGCACCGGCAGATCGAAGGCCTCCGTCCAAATTCCGCTTGCATTGGTGGATGCCGGCATGAAGATCGGCGCGCACTTCGCCCCTGAAGTTGAAGGCGTGGATATGTCCAATGTGATGGAAGCCCTGCGCGCGGGCGTGACCGGCAAGATCATCGATGTCGTGGATGAGGAAGACGGCGAACACGTTGAAATCTACGTGGAATAAATTGGAAAAATCATAATGGAAGACACAACTATAAATCGCCCTTCGGGTATGTTCGGCTTTACCATCGTCTGGCTCGGACAGATCGTTTCGGTACTCGCCAGTTCCATGAGCCAGTTTGCATTAAGCATCTGGATGTACGACCAGACCAAAAGCGCTCTTGCCATGGGCATGATGCAAGTCTTCTTTATCACGCCGTTCCTGATCATTTCCCCGGTCGCCGGTGTGATGGTAGATCGCCACAACCGCAAAATGATGATGATGGTCAGCGACCTCGCCGCAGGAGTCGCCACACTCGCCATCCTCGTTTTGCAATACTTTGGAATTCTTGAATATTGGCATTTATATGCCACCTCCATTATTTATGGTTTGGGCATGGCTTTTCAATGGCCTGCCTATTCCGCCGCGATCAGCACCATGGTTCCCAAGGAACAATATGGCCGCGCCAATGGCATGATGTCTCTTGTGGATGCCGGGCCGCAAGTTGTTGCTCCTTTATTGGCTGGCGCATTACTTCCCATTATCGGGCTTACCGGTATTTTGTTTTTTGATGTCGCTACTTTTCTTCTTGCCATCGGCGCGTTGATGATCGTGCATATTCCCCAACCTGCCCGTACGGAAGATGGCGCAAAAGGTCAGGGCAATATCTTGAAGGAAGCCGCGTATGGTTTCAAATATATCTTCGCCCGCCCAAGTTTGCTCGGCTTGCAAATGACCTTCTTCGCCGGCAACCTCTTCTTTGGCATCGCATTCACTGTCTTGGCTCCCATGGTTTTGGCGCACACGAACAGCAACAGCCTGATGTTCGGCTCGGTTCAAACAGCAGGTGCAATTGGAGCTGTGATCGGCGGTGTCATTATGAGCGCCTGGGGAGGTTTCAAACGCCGCGTCTATGGCATTCTCATCGGCTGGACTCTCAGCGGGATCGGCATCGCAATCATCGGCCTTGATGGAGGTCTGCCGATTTGGATCGTGGGCATTGTATTATCTGCGCTCGTCAGCCCGTTGATGAATGGATCGAATCAGGCGATTTGGCAAGCCAAGGTTGCGCCCGATGTTCAGGGGCGCGTCTTTTCTGCCCGACGGTTGATCGCCTGGCTGACGAATCCCATCTCCCCGATCATTGCCGGCTCACTGGCTGACTTTGTCCTCGAGCCGCAGATGCAGGTGACAAGCTCGCTTTCCAACACTTTTGGCTGGCTGGTTGGCACGGGACCCGGCTCAGGCATGAGTTTGCTGATCTTCTTCTGCGGCGTCTTCGGCGCATTCATCGGGGTGATAGGCTACCTTACCCCCGCTATTCGTAATGCTGAGACTCTCCTCCCCGATCACGATGCATTACCCAAAGCTGAAGCGGCTGCGGTTTCATGAACTTCGTAGGGGCGGCCCTTCAGTGTTAATCGGATATGCTGAATCTCAATAGGCGGGTCGCCCTTGTTTGATGAGAATAAAGAACAACCCAGAAAATGGGTTGTTCTTCTTTATAATAGAAGCATCTACATTATCAGGAGACATCTCATGAAATTTGCGATCTTTGGAACGGGCGGCGTCGGCGGATATTTCGGCGGGAGACTCGCACAGGCCAGCGAAGATGTGACATTCATTGCCCGGGGCAGGCACCTGTCAGCAATTCAGCAAACAGGCCTCAGCGTAGACTCGATCCGCGGCGACTTCGTGGTGAATCCTGCCCAGGCGACAGATTCGCCGCAGTCCATCGGCGCTGTCGATGTCGTCATCCTTGCCATCAAAGCCTGGCAATTGGATGAAGCCGTCAATCAAATGAAACCGCTGGTCGGCGCTGAGACGGTCATCGTCCCATTGTTAAATGGAATTGAACACATGCAGACTTTGGTCGGCGCGTTTGGGCGCGAGCATGTGCTGGGCGGGTTGTGCCGCATCAGCGCGTTCATCGCGGACGCGGGGCGGATCAAACATGCCGGGGTTGATCCGTTCATTGCTTTCGGCGAGTTGAGCGGAGAAAAAAGCGCGCGCGTTCAAAAACTTTTTGATGTATTTAAAAATATTTCCGGAGTAACTGCTCAGGCAAGCGAAAATATCGAGCTTGCCTTGTGGGAAAAATATTTATTCATCTGCTCGGTCAGCGGTGTGGGAGCGGTGACGCGCCAGCCGATTGGCGGATTTCGTTCCATCCCTGAATCGCGCGCCATGCTGCGCCGCGCACTGGAAGAAGTGGCGCTGGTTGCAACTGCGCGCGGAATTGACCTGAATGAAAAATCGGTTCAAAGTGTGATGGAGCGTATTGATCAAATACAACCCGATGTAATGGCGTCGATGCAAAAGGACATCATGGAGGGGCGGCCTTCGGAGTTGGAATCGCAGACCGGCGCGCTTGTGCGCATGGCGCGCGCGCTGGCTATTTCTGTGCCAACGCACGAATTCATCTACGCGGGTTTATTTCCAATGGAAAAGAAGGCGCGGGGGATTGGCCGCTAAATTTTTGTTTATATTTGTGGGAATGCCGCTATGGTTTTTTCCTGCGGAAGAGAAGGGGGATGATAATAATCAAGGAAATTATCACTCCCATCAACATGATGCCGTCTGTTGAGCCGATCACTGAAACAGATTCTGCCGTTGGTGTGGCGGCGGCCTGTAATGAGGCGGGCGTCGCTGTCTGCTGTGCTGCTGCCGGGGCTGGGCTGAAATTGGCAACCACAAGCGCAAATGCGATGAATAAAATTGCGATGCTGAAAAAATAAGTTGTTTTCATCGTTTCTCGCGGCAATTGTATCATGCCTGTAAAACGCACAAATTAACTCTTATATGTACTTTTCTGCACTTTCGATGTATAATGCGCCGAGTTATTTGCTGGAGGGATTCGGTAAATGGCTGATGTGGAGATTGTGTCATGGATTTATTCATGAATGTCACATTGATTTACCTCGTCCTGATGGTCATCGGGACGGGTTTTGTGTGCGACAACAATTCGTCCGAGCCTGCATCATTTCGAAAATTATATTTTTGTAACCAGCAAAAAATTCAGCATTCGCCGCCTTTTATCATTGGCGGCGTTGTGCTTGCAAAAAATACCGCGCACTATTAATTTAGAAATTAGGCTTTATTTGTAATAAGTCAATCAGTTGTAAACCAGCATTTGGTTTTACCTGCTTGTTCGCGTCTGATAGTTCAGAAAAATATGCGGCAGGCAGTAAAGTTTATTTCAGGAGCATCCATGATCAAAAGACTATTTGATTGGCTGAAACAGCCGCTTGGCCTGATTGCGGTGGGAATCACCTTCCTGGCGTTGTTCAGCCTCGCCGCTTATGGGATCTCATTAACCCAGAAGCCGCCTGAGCAGCCTCTCCAGTTCCCGCACAGAACACACGTTGCCTTTGGCATCCAGTGTTTGTATTGCCACCCGGGCGCGTCGAAGGGACCTGCGGCTGGCATTCCCTCGCAGGCCAAATGTTGGGGCTGCCATAACCAGATCCAAAAGACGCAGACCAGCGAACTTCTTAAACCGCTGAAAGACGCGGTTCTAAGCGGAACGCCCCTCGAATGGGTGCCGGTGGCACAGGTTCCGGATTTCGTTCAATTCAATCACCGCGCGCATGTAGCCGCAGGACAAAACTGCGAAAACTGTCACGGTGACATGACCAAGGTGACCATCGCCGAGAACCCGCAGGTAATGAACATGGGCTGGTGTTTGGATTGCCATAAAACAATCGCCGGTGAGGATCATGAAAAACTGGTCAAACTGGTGGATTGCGGCACGTGCCATTATTAACCCGGCGAAAGGATATCAATATGAGCAATAAATTTTCCCGGCGTGATTTTTTGAAACTGGCTGGCGTGGGCGCGGCAACCACTGCGATCCTCACGGGCTGCGGACCGGCTTCGCGTTATGTAAAGCGCGAACCCTACATGCTAATGCCCGAGTACACCTATAACGGCCAGAGCACATATTACGCCACCACATGCCGCGAATGCGCGGCCGGCTGCGGGCTGATCGTCCGCACATCACAAGGACGCGCAATCAAAACCGAAGGCAATGCCAACAACCCGCTCAACCTCGGCAAGACTTGCGCCCGCGGACAGGCAACTTTGCAGGGCTTGTATAACCCCGACCGCGTAACCGACCCTGCCAAAGCAGGCGCTTCCATCACCTGGGATGCCGCCACGCAGGCAGTTGTGGACGCCCTCAAGAATCACAAACCCGATGAGATCGCCTTCCTGATGGGAACGACATCGGATCATCTATTTGACCTGGTCACTGATCTGGCAGCCGCGACAGGCATCAACGCCCCTGTGAGATTTGGCGCGTTGAGCATGTTCGAATCACGCGCCACGCTCAGCACAGCCGCCGAGAATCTTTTCGGTCAGCGCGGCCTGCCTTTCTTTGACGTGGGCGGGGCGCAGGTGGTTTTCTCGTTCGGCGCAAACTTCCTCGAAACCTGGCTTTCCCCTGTTTCATATACCCGCGGGTTCGCAGGACTGCGCGAAGCCCAAACGAAGATGCGCGGCACTTTTGTGCAATTTGAATCACGCATGTCTGCAACCGGCGGCAAAGCGGACGAATGGATGCCGATCCGCCCCGGGACCGAAGCCATGGTCGTGCTTGCAATTGGCAAACTCGTCGCTGAAAAACGCGGCGGAACAATGCCGCACGCCTTCATCGAAGTTGACCCTGCTAATGTGGCAGCCAAGTCAGGCATCAAACTTGAAACACTCGAACAGCTTGCTGAGAAGTTCGCAAGCTCAGCGGGCGCGCTGGCAATCCCCGGCGGCGCGGCATTGGGGCAAAGCAACGGCCTCACCGTTGCAGAAGCAGTCCTCGCCTTGAATGCCCTTGTCGATAATTTCGGCAAACCCGGCGGCGTGTACTTCTCAGCGCTTGCCCCCAACCAGACAGAATATCAACGCGCGGCTTCTGTGCAGGAAATGCAGGGTTTCATCCAGAAGATGGCCGAAGGCAAATTCAAGGTGCTGTTCATTCATGGCGTCAACCCTGTTTTTGAATTGCCCGCCTCTTTGGGATTCAAAGAAGCCTTGAGCGGTGTCGGACAGGTCATCTCATTTGCGACCTTCCCCGATGAGACAGCTCAGGAGGCCGATTACGTTCTCCCCGATCATCACAGCCTTGAATCGTGGGGATATCAACGGGTAGTCACTGGCTCTGCCCAGCCTGTTCTTTCAGGCTCACAGCCGGTTGTTTCACCTTTCTATAATACCCGCGCAACTGCCGATGTACTGATTGCCGCCGCTCAACTTGCAGGCGGTAAATTCGCACAGGCTTTGCCCTTTACAGATGAAGTTGAATTCCTGCAAAGCAAGGTCGCCCCGCTCATGAATTCTGCAGACGGCTTCTTCTCTGCAGCGGATATCAACACATTCATGGCGTACTTCCAGCAATACGGCGGCTGGTGGAAGACCCTCGACGGGCGAGCCGTTCCTGTTGCTGCAAATTTGCTGAATCATAGCTTGAGCGGCGCGGAAGCTGAATTTGCCGGCGAAGGTGAATTCTTCTTCGTGCCGTTCGTCTCTCCGACTTTGGCTGAAGCAGGCGCGAACAAACCCTGGCTGCAGGAATTGCCCGACCCGACAACCACGGTCATGTGGAATACCTGGGTTGAGATCAACCCTGAAACCGCACATGAACTTGGGCTTGAAGATGATGACGTAGTGAAGATCATCAGTGAAGCCGGAGAGTTGGAAGTGCCCGTTTACCGCTACCCTGCCATTCGTCCAGATACGATCGCGATGCCTTTCGGGCAGGGTCATACCGCTTACAGCCGATATGCCGATAACCGCGGAGTCAATCCCGCAGACTTGCTTGGTCAATATTTCAATGAGGCCGGCGACCTCGCCTTTGCTGGTATGAAAGTCAAGATCGAAAAGACTGGAAAGAAACAGCCGCTCTCGCGCATGGAAAGCATCATGGGCGTTTACGGTGTGGGTCTTGGAGAGGAGCATTAATCATGATCAGACCTGAAGAAATCAAAATGAGCGCCGAAGAAACCGGCAAGTGGGGCATGGTCATTGACCAGGACATTTGCACGGGCTGCCAGGCTTGTGTTGCCGCTTGCGCGATGGAAAACAACATCTCGTTTGTGGGCGAGGTGGATGCGGGCTATGGACGTTCCATGCACTGGATTCGCATCGAACGTTTTTGGGAGGGCGCGTACCCCGAAGTTAAGATGACTCCCAACCAGCCGATGCTCTGCCAGCAATGCGGACATGCCACCTGTGAGCCGGTCTGCCCTGCGTTTGCTACCGTCCACTCGCAGGCGGAACAACTCAACCTGCAAGTGTACAACCGCTGTGTGGGTACGCGTTATTGCGCGAACAACTGTCCGTACCAGGTGCGCGCATTCAACTGGCGCGATTACCAGCGCCCGGAACCATTGTCAAATCAACTTAACCCGGATGTCACTGTCCGCCGCATGGGTGTGATGGAAAAATGCACCTTCTGTATTCAGCGCATTCACAAGGCGCAGGATAAGGCCAAGTCTGAAGGACGCGAAGTTGTGGATGGCGAATTCACCACTGCTTGCGCGCAGGCCTGCCCTGCAAACGCCATTGTCTTTGGTCGAGTGGATGATCCTGAATCGCTAGTCTCTCAGGTGGCTCGCGCTCATGGTCATGGCGTCAAACATCTTGAAGAACTCGGCACGCTTCCAAACGTGACCTACTTCAAGGGAGGGTAAACATGTCAGATAAAAAACAACACGCGGCGCAATCGCACGAAGAGCATCTCCGCGAAAAGCACCTCATGCTCGATCCGCTTCCCCGCGGAAAAATGAACGACATGGTCATGGAATCCATGCTGGAAAAACCCACCTGGAAATTCTGGGTGATCTTTGGCTTCCTGGCTTTTGTTGTTGTCTACTTCCTGTTCTATAAGTGGGGCGTCCTGATCGCAAAAGGTCAGGGTGAAGCCGGCGTGATGCGCCCCGACTATTGGGGCATCTTCCTCGTCAACACCGTGTTCTGGATCGGCATCAGCCACGCGGGTACTTTCATTTCTGCGATCTTGCGCGTCTTCCGCGCCGAGTTCCGCCGCCCGTTCACCCGCGCCGCAGAATTGATGACCACCTTCGGTCTGGTACAGGCTGGTTTCAGCATCTTCATGCACATGGGTCGTGTGTGGCTGGCTTACTGGCTCATGCCTTATCCGAATCAGCGCTTGCTGTGGCCCAACCTGCACTCCCCGCTCACCTGGGACTTGCTGGCGATCACCACGTACCTGCTTTCTTCGACCATGTACCTTTTCCTGCCGCTCATCCCCGATGTGGCGATGGCGCGTGACCGTTCCACCGGCTGGCGCAAGAACCTGTATAAAGTCCTTTCGCTCGGCTTCCGCGGTACAGAAGGCGAGTGGACTCACCTGCGCAACGCGATGAACATCTTTGCGTGGGCGATCATCCCGGTCATGTTCTCGGTCCACACCATCGTGTCCTGGGACTTTGCGGCCGCCACCCGCCCCGGCTGGAGTTCGACCATCTTCGGCCCATACTTCATCGTCGGCGCGCTGCATTCCGGTATGGGCGCAGCAGCCGTCGTGTTGGCAGTGATCCGCAGCACCATGAAGAATATGAAATACTTCGTGCGCGGCGAACACTTCGACGCCATCGGCAAACTCATGCTCATCATCTCCATGTCCTGGGCGTACTTCTTCTTCAACGATTACATGGTGCAATGGTACGGCGGCGACAAGTGGACGCAGCAACTGCTTCACTTCCACGAAGCCGGCCCAATGGGCTGGATGTGGTTTGCCATGCTGATCTGTAATGTTGCCATCCCCTGGGCTATTTTGTGGAACCCGAAGTGGCGCGCCACTCCCTGGGCGATCACCATCGTCGGGCTTGTCATCAATGTCGGCATGTGGTTCGAACGCTACATCATCATCCCGATCTCGGTCACCATCAACCGTATGCCCTTCACCTGGCGTTTGTATGAGCCCGGCATCGAAGTTCCCATGGGCATCGGTACAGTGGCGCTCTTCATCCTGCTGTACATGGCGGCTTCCAAACTGATTCCGCTCATCCCCGTTTGGGAAGTGCAGGAAGGCCAGATGGCGCATGAGCTCAAGAAATTCGGACGCGAAACTGTTGTTTCGGTCAGTGAATTGGAATAGGAGGACGAAATGACTGAATCTAAAGTTGTAGATTTACTTGCGGTCTTCCCTGACCTTGAACCTGCCGCCAACGCGATAGAGTATCTGCGCGAGATCGGAGTCCACGACGATTGCATGAACGTGATCTCCGGCATTCCCGTCACTGAAGCCATGCTTGGCCGCCCCGCGCAATGGACGAACGTCCCGCGCATCGCAATGGGCGGCGCGCTGCTGGGGTTTGGCGCAGGATTTTTCCTTGCCTACATTACGCCATATGTTTACCCTTACCCAATACAGGTAAGCACACAGGCATTCATTCCCGGGCCTCCGACCGTGGTTGTCCTCTTTGAACTGACCATGCTCGGAATGCTCCTTTCCACCTTCCTGGGCGTATTCCTCGACAGCTTCTTCCCCAACTACCGTCCGATGAAATACGTTACCGAAGTCAGCAATGGCAAGATCGCGGTGCTGGTCGAATGTCCACACGGCGAAGAAAAAAAACTGACAGAAGCCCTTAAGAAGATGGGCGCTGAATCCGTGCAGCCTGCGGAGGCACAACACCTATGAGACTTTTCAAACAACTTCTTGGCGTATTTGCCGTCCTGGCGATTTTGGCCGGCGTGCTGATGACCTTCTCGTACGATGTGATAAAAATTCAATGGGTGGGCTTTATGGGAATCCAGCCGTCGTTCGGGACACAGGAGCAGCCGCTCGCCGTCCCTGCGCGTTCAATTCCAGTGGAAGGCGCAGCCTATATCCCGGGCAATGGAGCGCCGTCCAATCCTGTTGCAGCTGATGAGACCTCGATTGTGCGCGGCGCGGAACTTTATTCGATCCACTGCGCAATGTGCCACGGTCAAAACGGCGAAGGAAACGGCACCATCTCTGCATTCCTGATCAAAAAGAAACCTGCCAATCTGACCAGCGAAGTGGTCCAAAACAAAAATGACGGCAGTCTTTTCCTGTCCATCTCCAATGGCGTATTCAACCCGAATAACACACTTTTCCCTGCTGTTGAATTCTCCGGCCAAATGCCGCCTCTGAGCGAGAATCTCACCGTCCGCGAACGCTGGGATGTGGTCAATTTTATTCGCACGCTTACAGCGGCTGCGCAACCGTAAGGAAGGCCATAGATGAATGACGATGTACGAAAGTATATTTATGGAACAGTAGTTGTGTTTCTTGTGGGGCTTTTAGCCTGGGTGACTGTTGTTTATGTTTCATCCTGCGGTGTTACGCTTGTGTGTAAACAAGGCGCCTTGCCGGTGGAACGAACCCCGATCCCAACCCTATTCCCTGCGGCGCTTCCCGCTTCTGACAGCGATGAAAGAACAGGCAATGAAGCTTGCCGTGTTGCGGCAACTGATCTTGTTGCGGCATGGGTTGCTGCGAACTCACCAGAAACTGAAGCATTTGAGGTCGTGGATGCGAATGGCGTGAATTGCGAAGCAACCTTTGCGGATGTCGCACTGCTGTTCAACGAACCCAATATCTGGGCTTCGGGCGCCGCTGCTTGCAGTTCCTGCCATGTGGCAGATGTGGCCGCTTCTCCTGCGCAATTGGATATGACCAGTTATGCAGGTGTCATGGCTGGCTCACGCCGCGCTGATGCCGAGTCCAAGGGCACTGATATCCTTGGCGGAGGAAGCTGGGAAAAATCATTATTGTTTGAGTTCCTGGCAACCAGCAAAGCAAATGTCGCTGGGCATACGAGCGCCGTCTCACCGGCAGCCTATATCTTTGCAGGCAAGCCGGTCCCAGAGTCAACACCAACACCGTAATGTGAATTTCAATCAAAACAAACCCGGCCAATCGACCGGGTTTGTTTTTTTGTGTATCATAATTTGATTTAACACGCGAACCTGAAAACGAAAACATCCCTTCGTCAGGGATGTTTTGGCGGAGAGGGCGGGATTCGAATGTTATCCCTCGATGGGGCGCGCGAACCTGAAAACGAAAACATCCCTTCGTCAGGGATGTTGTGGCGGAGAGGGCGGGATTCGAATGTTATCCCTCGATGGGGCGCGCGAACCTGAAA
>JACRBI010000039.1 GCA_016234495.1 Chloroflexota bacterium
GAAAACGAAAACATCCCTTCGTCAGGGATGTTGTGGCGGAGAGGGCGGGATTCGAATGTTATCCCTCGATGGGGCGCGCGAACCTGAAAACGAAAACATCCCTTCGTCAGGGATGTTGTGGCGGAGAGGGCGGGATTCGAACCCGCGAACCTTTGTGGGTTACACGCTTTCCAAGCGTGCGCGCTAAGCCAGACTACGCGACCTCTCCATTTTTGGACGGGCAGATTATACCACAAGGATTTTTACAGCTTTTTGATTTGATCAATGTCGTTTTGTAATTTTGAGTGCAGCGGGGTCATTGTGAATCTATCCCGAAGAAAATACTTCTTGTAACAGAGGCAGGCCTGCTTCCAGGGTGGAGGCGGAGTTATTTCCCCGCTCATTATTAAAAAGTAAAACCCAATAGTACCCCTTGCAAAAAAGAAAGGTGCGAGTAACGTTCTTATCACGGAAGATGAGAGCCCTTCATGATATTTTAATGCAGCCAATGTCGCAGGAGATTTTGGGGAATCTCGGGGTTGACGCGGCATTCGTTTCATTGCAGAAGCATTGTAATGGGTAACTTTAATGCAAAATGAGCGACTGCCAACTAGCAACTAATTTTCCAGGATTTTTTAATGGGCTTCTCATGTTGTGCTAAGAAGAGAAGCAGAATTCTTAAAAACGGCAATTATCCAGTTTTTGATCACCCAATTTTCCAGTGGATGGAGGTACTTTTCTGATGCTTTGCGGCAAATTTGAATATGAGCGCCGGGCATGGAACGGAGACTTATTATGAAATTGACAGCACATGGGTGGGCTTCTTCTTTTTCAGGACTTATTGTCGCGGCAGCGACTATTTTAGGCATCACCGGCGTGGCTTTTGCCAGCGGCGGAGAAATTTTCAACCCGGGGAGTCTGAGCAATCAGGTTGGGGCGCCTTTGGGCGGCGTGACCTCACATTCTGAAATTCAACAATGCAGCGCGTGCCATGCAAGCCCGTGGGAAACCGCCACCATGGCTGACCGCTGCATTGCGTGCCATACCGACATCACCGCCCAGCTTCAAGACCCGACCAGCCTGCACAGCCTGGTCAAATTTGGGCAGACCGACCTGAACTGCCGCACTTGCCATACCGAACACCACGGCCCAACCGCAACGCTGACTCGAATTCCGCCCGGCTGGGACCCGCATGACCAGCTTGGTTTTTCGCTTAAAACGCACCGACTGCGAATGGACGGCACTCCGTTCGAATGTAAAGACTGCCATGAAAAAGGATATAGCGGCCCGTTCGACCAACTCGTCTGCGCCACCTGCCATTTGAAAGTTGACCAGGTCTTCACGCAGGATCACATCCTGACCTTCTGGACCGACTGTCAGGCCTGCCATGATGGACTGGACACACACGGTTCAACCTTCGACCATAACCAGGTCCCGTTCAAATTGGTGGGTATGCACGCTTTGACATTGTGCTCCAAATGTCATGTCAATGCGCGCAACCTGCCCGACCTGCAAGCCACCGCACAGGACTGTTTTGCCTGCCACGAAAAAGATGACCAGCACCTCGGTCAGTTTGGAACGAAATGCGGAGTTTGTCATACTGCCGAAGGCTGGGGAAAATCCGCGCAGTTCGATCATAACCTTGCGAACTTTAAATTAACAGGCAAACACGTAACGGTCGTCTGTGCCGCATGTCATGTCAACAATAAATACAAGGGCACTCCTTCAGATTGTTTCTCGTGCCATTCGAAGGATGACAAACACAACGGTCAATTTGGAACCGACTGTGCCTCCTGCCACACATCCGATGGATGGAACAGGGCGGTGGATCATTCGCAGTTCGCGTTCAAGCTCGAAGGGAAACATTCAATCGTCGCATGCGAAAGCTGCCACAAGGATACCGACTTCAAGAACACTCCGACAAACTGTGTTGCCTGCCATGCAAAAGACGACACACACGCCGGTCAGTTTGGCGCGCAATGCGAATCCTGCCATACACCTGAAAACTGGACTTCCGCAACCTTTGATCACAACTCCGTTTCGTTCAAATTAACGGCTCACCAGACCAGGTCAGACGGCACTGCATTTGCCTGCAAAGATTGTCACGTAAAAGGCTACGCCAGTCCCTTTGACCAGACCGCCTGCGCCAACTGCCATTTGAATGAGAATCAGGCCTTTGCTTCGGAACACATCCTCACGTTCTGGACGAACTGCATGGCCTGTCATGACGGCATTGACTCGCACGGCAAGGCCTTCGATCACAACAACGTCCCGTTCAAACTGGCCGGCAAACATGCGCTGGCGAAATGTTCCAGTTGTCATATCAATGACCGCACCATCGCGGACATGCAAGCCACGTCGCAGGAATGTTATACCTGTCATCAAAAGGATGACTTCCATCAGGGACAGTTTGGCACACAATGCGGTTCATGCCATGCTCCCGACGCCTGGAAACCTGCAAAGGTGGATCACTCGAAATTCGCATTCCATCTTGACGGAAAACACTCGACAGTTGCCTGCGCGAGCTGCCACATCAATGGCGTCTTCAAAGGTACGCCACAAGACTGCGCTTCCTGCCACACGAAAGATGATGCGCACGCCGGCTCACTTGGTAATCAATGCGGAACCTGCCACAGCCCTGCTGGTTGGACTCCTGCCACATTTGATCACAACTCGGTTTCATTCAAACTGACCGCGCACCAGACCAAGTCAGATGGTACTGCGTTTGCCTGTAAAGATTGCCATGTCAACGGATACGCCGCGCCGTTCGATCAGAACGCCTGCGGAAACTGCCACCTGCAAATTGATCAGGCATTCTCCACCGAGCACTTCCTGACCTTCGGCACCGACTGCAAAGCCTGTCACGACGGCGTTGAGTCGCACGGCAAGGCATTCGACCATAACAAAGTTCCGTTCACCCTGATGGGCAAACATGCCGCAGTGAAATGCTCCGCCTGCCATGTCAACGCGCGCACGCTCACTGACCTCAAGTCCGCGCCGCAGGCGTGCGAATCCTGCCACTTGAAAGACGACCATCACAACGGTCAGTTTGGAACCGACTGCGCCGCCTGCCACTCTCCCGAAGGATGGAGCCTCGCCAAGGTCGATCATTCCAAGTTCGCGTTCCAGCTCGACGGGCAGCATGCTTCTGTTTCCTGCGACAGCTGCCACAAGAATGGCGTTTTCAAAGGCACCCCGCAGGATTGCTTCTCCTGTCATGCGCAGGATGACAACCACAAAGGCCAGCTCGGCACGCAATGCGCGGCCTGCCATTCGCCCAGCGGATGGAAACCCGCGAAGGTTGATCACTCGCAATTCGCATTCCACCTCGATGGCAAACATTCTGCTGTTGCCTGTGAAAGCTGCCACATCAATGGAGTCTTCAAAGGCACGCCCAAGGACTGCGCCTCCTGCCACACCAAGGATGATGCACATGCGGGTTCGCTTGGCGCGCAATGCGGAACCTGTCACAGCCCCGCAGGTTGGAGTCCGGCGGTCTTTGATCACAACACGGTTTCATTCAAATTAACCGCGCACAAGACCAAATCAGACGGAAGCGCGTTTGCCTGTAAAGATTGCCATGCAAACGGATATTCCAAACCGTTCGATCAAAATACATGCGGCAACTGCCACTTGCAGGTCAATCAGGCATTTTCCACCGAGCACTTCCTGACCTTTGGCACGAACTGCATGGCCTGCCATGACGGCATCGACTCGCGCGGTTCAAACTTTGACCACGATAAAGTTGCCTTCAACCTGGATGGCAAACATATCCTTGCGAAATGTTCAGCCTGTCATGCCAATGCCCGCACGCTCGCCGACCTGAAAGCCACTCCGCAGGAATGTGTTGCCTGCCACTTGAAGGATGACAATCACAACGGCCAGCTTGGCACGCAGTGCGGCGCATGTCACATGCCCACCGGCTGGAAGCCCGCCACAGTCAACCATTCCCTGTTCGCCTTCCACCTTGATGGAAAACACGCATCTGTTGCCTGTGAAAGCTGCCATGTCAATGGCGTGTTCAAAGGCACGCCGATGGACTGTGCTTCATGCCACACGAAAGATGATGCTCACAACGGAACGCTCGGCACTTTATGCGGAGCCTGTCACTCGCCCAACGGCTGGAAGCCCGCCACTGTCGATCACTCGAAGTTCGCGTTCCACCTCGACGGGCAACATGCTTCTGTTTCCTGTGAGAGCTGCCACAAGAATGGCGTTTTCAAAGGCACCCCGCAGGACTGTGTTTCCTGCCACATCGAGAATGATGTTCATGGTGGCACGCTCGGCACGCAATGCGCAGCCTGTCATTCGCCCAATGGCTGGAAGCCCGCCACAGTGGATCATTCCAAGTTTGCCTTCCATCTCGATGGCAAACACGCCACTGTCGCTTGCGCAAGCTGTCATCAAAATAATGTCTTCAAAGGCACACCGCAAGACTGCGCCTCGTGTCACACCAAGGATGACGCGCATAATGGCACGCTTGGCAATCAATGCGGAACCTGTCACAGCCCCGCCGGTTGGAGTCCCGTCACATTTGACCACAACAAGGTTTCGTTCAAACTGACCGCGCACAAGACAAAATCTGACGGCTCGGCGTTTGCCTGCAAAGACTGCCATGTCAATGGGTATTCCAAACCGTTCGACCAGAACACATGCGGAAACTGCCACTTGCAGATCAATCAGGCATTTTCCACCGAACACTTCCTGACCTTCGGCACGAACTGCATGGCATGTCATGACGGCGTTGAATCGCTCGGCTCAGGCTTCAACCATAATATGGTGCCGTTCAAGTTGACCGGCAAACACGGACCGCTGGCTTGTTCCAAGTGCCATGTCAACGCGCACACGCTCAACGATTTGAAAGCCACACCCCAGGCGTGCGTATCCTGCCACTTGAAAGACGACCATCACAACGGTCAGTTTGGAACCGAATGCGCAGCCTGTCACTCTTCCGAAGGATGGAGTCTCGCCAAAGTCGATCATTCCCTGTTCGCATTCAAACTCGATGGCAAACACGCCGCAGTTGCCTGTCAGAGTTGCCACATCAACGGACAGTTTAAGGGCACGCCGCAAGACTGCGCTTCCTGCCACATCAAGAATGACGCGCACAATGGGCAGCTTGGCACGAACTGCGCAACCTGCCACACGCCCAATGGCTGGAAGCCATCCACGTTCAACCATGCCAACTCAGCCTTCCCGCTGACCGGCAAGCACACTTCCGTCAACTGCACCGCCTGCCACATCAACGGACAGTTCAAAGGCACGCCCATGGACTGCGCTTCATGCCACGCCAAAAATGATCCGCATGGCGGCAAACTCGGCTCGCAATGTTCAGAGTGCCACACAACCAATGGCTGGATGCCGACAACATTCGATCACAAGAATTCAAACTTCCAGTTGACGGGCAAGCATACGACAGTCACCTGCGCTCAATGCCACAAGGATAAATTCTTCGTCGGCACACCCACTGCTTGTTCCTCCTGTCATGGTTCCACCGACCCGCACAGCGGTGCGCTTGGCGCTCAATGCGAAACCTGTCATACCACGGCCGCATGGAAACCGACCACCTTCAACCATGCCAACTCCGCCTTCAAGTTGACCGGCAAGCACACCACCGTTTTGTGCGCCGCGTGTCACAAGGATATGAAATTCAAAGGCACGCCCACAACCTGTTTCGCCTGTCACGCGGCCAATGACCGTCACGGCGGCAAGTATGGAACGAACTGCGAAACCTGCCACACCACGACAGCCTGGAAGCCGGCAACATTCAATCACAACCTTTCAGCCTTCCCGCTCACCGGCGCGCATATCAATACCGCCTGCAGCGCTTGTCATATCAATGGTGTGTTCATCGGCACGCCCAAGGACTGTAATTCCTGCCACAAAGGCAAAGACCCGCACGCGGGCAAGGCTGGCACAAATTGTGCAACCTGTCACACCACCACAGCCTGGAAGCCGGCTACCTTCAAGCACACCTTCCCGCTCACTCACGGCAAGAATCCGATCGCCACGTGCGTAACCTGCCATCCGAGTACGACCTCCGCTTATACATGTTTTAGCTGCCACGAGCATACAGCCACCAACATGGCGGAAAAACACAAGGAAGTCAAAAATTACTCAACCACCACCTGCGCGAACTGTCATGCAGATGGAAAAGATTGACCGAACTCCGTAACAGAATCAGCCCCTGCGTCCAAAAGGCGCGGGGGCTTTTTGTGAGGATGAAGTTCACCCGCATCTTTCCACTCCGTAAACTGCTCCAGCGATTCTGATGCAGTTCCTTTCCCTCAGCATTTTCCCTGCCCATGTCACGATGCTGTACAATCAGCGCGGAGAAAATTATGCAAGCATTCATTGAACAACCAAAACGAATCCCGCTTATTCTCAAACTTGGCATCTGGGTATCTGAAAAAATAACCGGCAAGACCATGCTCCCCGCGCGGATACTGGCCTGGTATCCCAAAGCCGCAATTGGCTCAGGCATCATGGAATCACTCGTCGCGCACAAAGATGGCGCGATGACACAGCGTATGCTCAAATTGATTCGCATGACCGCTTCGCACGCGGTTGCCTGCCCATTTTGCATTGACATGAACTCTCACGAACATCGCGAAGCAGGCATCACCGACGAAGAAGCTGAATCCCTGCGCGGTGATGTTGAGAAGGTGGGCACTTTCTCTGAACGCGAAAAACTGGCGATTCAATACACGCGCGTCATCTCGCAGACGCCGTTGAAGTTTCACCCTGATCTGGTGGAACGAGTAAAGTCCGCGTTTACCGAACGCGAGTTTGTGATTCTTGCCAGCACAGCCGCGCAGGTCAATTATTGGGCAAGGTTGATCCAGTCGCTGGGAATCCCGCCTGCCGGGTTTGGGGAATGAAATGAGTTTTTAAATTACACCTCTGTACGGGTTATTTTTCCAAATGCCCATAGAAAAAAGGTCTCCGCCATTTCAGCCCGGAGACCTTTTGAGTTTTTTTGAAGCTCGTCAACTTACAGGGTCGTGCAAACTATGGCTTGCCTCCATTCCCATTCTCATTTCCATTCGAATCTGTCGGGCCGGTTCCGTCGCAAGTGCAGTCGCCAGAAGGGCAATTGGGACAGGTGCCGTCACCGGGGCCAGTTCCAGTTCCATTGCCGGGGTCGGCGGTTGGGGCGGCTGTTGGCGCTGGGTCAGGCGTTCCATTTTGATTCTGGTTTTGATTTTGATTCTGGTTTTGGTTTTGATTCTGGTTTTGGTTTTGATTTTGATTCAAGTCGCCTGATTGATTCTGATTCTGGTTTTGGTTCTGATTCAGATTACCGTTCTGACTCTGGGATTGATTCTGATTCTGCTCTTGTAGTTCATCCTGCAACTGCTGCTGGATCTGATCCTGCTCGCGGATGCGGAGCTGCTCACGCAGCCATTGCGGGTCTTCCGCTCCGTCTTGGCACAGTTGAAGTTGTTCCTGAAGCATCGCTTGAGTCTGTTCGCGGACTTTCAGCAAAGCCGGGTCGTCATTCTGAGTCTGCTGCAATTGAGCCATGGTTTGATTATGGATTTGCAGTTGGGTCTGCACTTGCTGCAATGCCGCTTGAGATTGTTCCTCCGGCATGTTCACAGCCAGATGCAGTGCCTGCTGCAATTGTTCTTGCAGGCGCGCCATGACGGCTTGCGGCGGAATTTCGCCTGCCTGAAGCATGGTTTGAATCTCTGCCATGCGGCGCGCGGCAAATGTCAATGCAAGTTGAAGCTGGGACTCTTGATCGTTTGAGATGGAGATGCGGACGTCTTCGCTCCAGACTTTCATCTGATAGAGCGCGTCATCGGGCATGCTTGCTTGAGCGGCTGCCACAGTGCCTCCGCCAAATGCAAGGCTTAAGACAACGAACAGGGTTAGTACTGTACTTAACATGGATACTCCTTTTTGTTTTTCAGGGATTCGGAAAGTTGTGTTTGCTGCGATCCATTCTTTCAGACGTTGGATCGGGCTGGGAGGTACGCTCTTTGCGGCAGTCCTTGCTTCAGCGAGGAAAATTGCCCGTTGAACAGAGGCAGTTTGCGGGTCGCGCGGAGGCGTTTTGCGCAGCTGCTCGATCTGCTCGATCAGTTCAGGGTCGATTTGGTCATTGTGATCCATGGGCTAAACCTTTTCCGCTTCCAATAAAAATCTTTGCAGTGAACTTAACGCGCGGTGTTGAAGCGACTTGACCGCGCCGATCGGTTTCCGGATGCTTTCCGCAATTTCGGCAATATCCCAACCTTCCACAAAGCGCAGGGTGATGACATGACGCTGGTCTGGTGTAAGTTTTTCCAGCGCCGTGCGAATATTCTGGCGGGTGATGTTTTGCTCGGTTTGCTGACAGGGATCATCGTCTGGGTCGGGCAGTTCACTGTATAAATCCAGTTCCAGCGTGGGTTTGCGGCGGTAGTGATCTGTGACCCAGTTATGAACGCTGCGATAAAGATATCCTTTCAGGTTTTCTTTTGGTCCGCCGCCGTTGCGGAACGTTTTCAACAGGCGGCTGAATGTTTCAGCGACGCAATCTTCAGCGAGCGCGGTATCTCCCAGCAGGCGCACGGCATAATAGTACAAGCCATTGTTGTACCGATCATAGATCGCTGTAATGGATGCCAGGTCAAAGCGGCGGGCTTGTGCGAGGAGTTCATCATCTGATGGTAGATCCATGCTTCTATTAATTATGACGTGTAACCTAAAAAATGGGTACGGGGGAGAGGCGGATAAATATGTCTCTTATATAGGTCGGAGTGTACAAGTAAAAGTTACGCCCGCCCTCTTAATTGTTCCAAGCTTCAATAATGCCCGCGTCGGCCGCTGGAGAGGAGAGCCGCCTATCAACTTGAGGTTGAAGGGTGGGTATGAAACTCGAGCGTTGTAATAAATAATTGAAATATGTACAAATAAATGTTACACTGAGTTTGAATTTCAAACCTTGCCGTTGCACTTCGGTTCGATAATGAGCGATGAATCGGGTTGTGGGTGGGCGAATATTTCCTTTCGGCAATAACACCCCGAAGATCAAAACAGCGAAACCGGCCGGGATGGCTGGTCTTTTTAATTTGTTAGAAAGGAGGAATACTTTATTGAAAGACACTATCACGATTCTCGTTGATATTCTCCAACCAAACCTAAAGGAGGCACCATGATCTATAAGCGGTTTGTAACCGCCTTAATATTGTCAACTTTGATATTGGGGATGATCGCCATCAACAGTGTTGAAGCGAGCGATCCTGTAAATTACGAGGCGCGTGGCAGACCCACCCGCACCCCAACTGCAACCCCAACGCCCATTGGCCCGCCAGGAGGTGGAAGCGGCGAAATTGACTATGGCTCCCTGTACGGTGACTTGTATGTGATTCTGAGAAATGTCGATGGCGTCCCCATCCTAGACGAATACGGCTGTGTCCAGCCCATTTCCATCATCACAGGCGAGCCGTTCCAGTTGCTGACCGATTTGGCTGCTGACATTCTCTGCGAATTAACCGCGGAAATGGCCACCTGGGTGGAGGCTGTTGATTTTGGCCGACTCAACATGGGGCGCGCTCCGAATGCGGTTTTATTCCACGCCTTTGATGAAGCCATCAACTTGATGAACTCCGCTTCTGCCTTTGACCTTGACCCTGCCGGCCGTTTAATGATGTTGATCGGCGGCGAATGGAAGACCATTGATGCCCCCGCAGAGAATTTGGCGCTCTATATCAAGATGATGCAGGAAGGGCATTGGATCACCACAGACACCAGCCCGATAGTCCGCGGCGGCCCACCCGAGGGATCAGGTCCGCCTGTGGGAGAGGGGCCATCCGCAGAACCCCGCCCTGTTCTTTCACCAACTGCGATCAGCCTGCTTGGGGCGGTCGGGTACGGCAACTTGGGAGATGTAAATAACACCCTGAACAACCACGACCTTCTACTGGCGGCTTCTCTGCTCTCTGCTGCCGCAGACAAAACCGGCACCATGACCCTCGACAAAGTGATCTACATCAACTCAATCCTTGGTATCAACCAACTTGGCACTTTGCCGGGTGAGCTTGCTGGCATTACCTACTTCGATTTCCGCGGATTTGGTTACGATAGATTGGAGGTTTACGGAAATCAAAGGGGCAGCATGGAATGTCGGTCTGCTTTCGGCAACGGTTACCTTTGGGTGCTTCGCCCGGCCGACGATACCGGCCTATTGTGGGCAAGCGACTGCTTGAATACACTAAGTGAGGTTCATCATTTACGCGGTAATGAAACCATGAATGTCCGGGGCTTCGTGCAGGCTGCTGACGATGCACTTCAGGTCATCGAATACATTCATGAATTCCGCGTGCCCGTCCCTTTGCCTGAACTTCCATAATCTGTTGTTCAGCACGAACGGAGTGCGTCGCACCTGACAAGGGGAAGGGGTGAATCCAATAAAGTGGATTTATCCCCTCAAGGTGGCGCGGCGCACTCTTAACTTTTAATTGTCAGGGATGGTTTTGCCTGCCGGAGTACTCCATTGCATTACTCCATGCTGCCATTAATAAGGACGAATAACCCGGCAGGCGGATACGGGCGGAATTTTTGTAATGATTATTTTTTCTTCCCCATTTCTCGTTCATGGTTCCGGCCATCTCGAACTTTCTAAAATTTACAGACAGTCCCGTATCTAAAAACCCAGCACCTCGTCGTAATAAATGGCTGCACCATCAAAAAAGGAGATGAACCATGAAACGATTGATTTTGTTTGTACTTGTGTTCGGGCTGGTCTTTGCCAGTGTCTCGCCGGCATTGGCGGCTGGGAAGGGACCGCGCGGCACGTTCGCGCTGGCGGGGACGATCACTGCAATTGGTGATGGATCAGTGACTGTTCAAGTCCTCGGCGGAAGCAAGCTCGTAAAGCCTTTTATTAATCAGGCATTGACCGTGACGGTCACAGCGTCCACCCGCTACCTGTTGAAGGAGGGAACGACAACCACATTGATCAGTTTTGCGGATTTGAAGGTTGGCGATTCGGTCAGCGTGAATGGGACAGTGGCAAATAATGTTTGGACGGCCAAACGGATCACGGTTGGCGCTCAGTTAATCCACTATCCGTAGGCTTTGCTTTCTTAAAATAGAAAACGGGCGAAAGCCCGTTTTCTATTTTTTACAGGATTTCTACTTTCCCATTTTTTTCTTCATCGCTTCTGTCAACGCGGGGACAATGGCAAACAAATCCCCGACCACGCCATACTTGGCCTGCTTGAAGACCGGCGCGTCGGCATCCTTGTTGATTGCCACAATGACTTTGGCGTTTCTCATGCCGACCAGATGCTGGATCGCGCCGGAGATGCCGCAGGCGATGTACAGGTCAGGGGTGACGACTTTGCCAGTCTGTCCCACTTGATGGGCGTAGGTGATGTAGCCGCCGTCCACAGCTGCGCGGGATGCGCCGACTGCGCCGCCGAGCAATGTCGCAAGCTCGGTGATGAGCGCGAAGCCCTGTTGGGCGCGCCAGACTTCGGCTTGCTTTTCGTCCAAGCCGGCAGGCGGAGTTAATGCCGGGTTGTTTGAAACACCGCGCCCGCCGGAAACGATCACAGCCGCGTCGCCGAGGTTGACCGCGCTTTCAGAAGCAGAATAGCCTGCAACCGTTGAAAGGGCTTCGGTCTTGGCTTCTCCCTTCGTGAGCGTGCCAGTCTTGCCGGCTTCACGCGCAGGCTTGGGGAAAATACGTCCGCGAATGGTGGCCATGACTGGTTTACCAGAGCAGACAGTTTTCTCGAGTAGCTTGCCTTCGTAAATAGGACGGGTTGCAATCATCTGGTCGCCGTTCACTTCGAAGCCTGTCACATCGGTCAGCACGCCTGTGGACAAATCCACTGCAGACATGGCGGCCAACTCACGGGTTCGGGCAGTCGTCGGAAACAGAATCAGGTCCGGGGTCGAAGAAGAAGCGAGCGCCGAAAGAGTGGAGGCATACGGTTCAGCGCGATAATCTGTCAGCGCCGGGTCATCCACAACGATGACTTCGTCGGCGCCATATTCAAAAGCGGCTTTTGTAATTTCATCTGCGTCCGCGCCAAAAACAAGAGCCACGGCTGTGCCATATTTTTTCGCGAGGCCAATCGCCTCCCACGAAGCGGGCTGAACCTCACCCTTGAAATGATCGATATAAACAAAAGTTTTCATAGCACTTTCTCCGCGAGGATTTTGTCGGCGAGTTTGTCGGCGATCTCGGTCGGGCTGTCGCCTGTGATCATCTCAACGGCAGTTTCTTCGCTCGGCGGGTTGATCAACTCGCTGCGCGTGATGACGGGCGCGGGCGCGGCGACGCTGATATCTGCCAGCGACCAAACGGGGATGGTTGCCTTCGACGCTTTGCGGATGCCCATGAACGACGGGTAGCGCGGTTCGCCAATGCTTTGGACGACGCTCAACACGACAGGCATTTTCGCGCTGACGGTTTGCCGGCCTTCTTCGAGGACTCGTTCAACGGTCACGCTTCCACCGTCGACTTTGATCTGGCCTGCCAACCCAAGCATCGGCCACCCGATAATGCGGGCAGTCTGCGCGGGGGTGAGGCCTGCGCCATTGTCGAGGGTCTGACGCCCAAAGATGACCATGTCTGCGCCGCCGATCTTGTTGATGGCCGCTGCCAACACGCGAGCCGCGCCGACCGTGTCGAGGTCGGTGAGCGCCGCGTCAGAAACGAGGACTGCATCATCTGCGCCCATGGCGAGCGCGTGCTTGAGCGCATCCTTGGCTGATTCGCCGCCGACGCACAAAACTGTCACGGTTCCGCCCAGAGCTTCCTTCTGCTGAAGCGCGCCTTCGACCGCGTACTCGTCGAACGGGTTGATGACCAACGGCGCGTCCCCCCACGATACCTGCCCGCCCTCGGCTTTGACTTTCGCCTCCGAGTCGGGTACTTGCTTGATACATGCGATGATTTTCAAGATGTACTCCTTGTTGAAATCCTTTTTTACCACGAAGGACACAAAGGGCACGAAGTTTTTCTTGGTGTTCCTTCGTGAGCTTGGTGGATAATATTATTGAAAATATGCCATCAGTACCAATACATCCGCGCTTCCGTCATTGCGAGAAGGATGCTCTTCCCGACGAAGCAAACCCTTCTCTGGTGATGGAGATTGCTTCGCCGCAAAGAGCAGGAGCGCGGCTCGCAATGACGGGATCATTTTATAAACGCCATCACAACCAAAATGTCCGCGCCAATCACTGCTACAAACCCGATGATGCTAAAAATCTTCTGTTCCACTTCCCAGCGCCTGCGGTTTTCCAGCCGCTTAAGAAAGAAATTCTTGAATGGGTACGGAGTTTTCTCGTTGGTCAGGCTTTTGTAAATGTCCTGATAGTACGAGTCTGTTTTGAACCAGAGCTTGTAGGTGTTCGAGAGGAACAGCAAGCTGAATAGCAGAAAGACGAGCACAAATCCGAGCGGGGGGTTGTCAAAGTTTGAAAGGTTCAATTAGTTTACCTTGAGGTTTACAGGTTGTCAGGTTTTAAAGTTTGAAGGTTTAAACCTGCCAACCTTTCAACTTTCAAACCTTATTAACTTATACTCATCGAAAAGTGGTGAAGCTGATTAACTTTCCAGATTTTAGGTCCAATTCACAGGCGTGACCGTTGAGCGTGTACGCGGAAAAGGTGCGTCCATCGTCGTTGAGTTTGACGCGGGTGAAGAAGGTGCCGGGGTCGGGTTTTTCAGCTTTCCAGATGATCCTGCCGTTCTGGCTGATCAAATAAAGATTGGATTCGGTGTGGGGAAATCCAGTTGAATTTTCCAGCACGATTACGCCCGCATTGACTTGAATCGTTTTTTCTATTTTGGTGTGAAGGGCTTCGATATCCATGATTACCTTGCTTTGCCAAAAACCTGTGAATATTGGCATTATATCCTAAAACAAACGTCCCTACCGAGCGGTAGGGAAATGCTGGATAAAAAATAGCCCGACGCGTCTTTGGATTTGCGTCGGGCTAGGTGATTAGGTGGTCATCCATCATTTCTGTGGATACCCATGTTGCTGAGCTCGTCCGGATCGTACTGGGCAACGAACATATTTGAGCCGGCGAGAATGAGCAGCAACATACAAACAATTGCGGCAATTATGAACATGGCAACTCCTTTCTGTTGATGCACAATATAACCAAATTGACTACAAAAAGATATACCCCCTATCAGTACTGTAAAGCAGCAGCAATACATTTATGAAAGGAGTAAAAAGCAGACGCTGAAAAGATTGTTTTGTTCCCAACTCTCACGGTTGACCACCGGGTATCTCGATATTTGACAAAACAAGCGTTTGAGATAAAATACAACCCGCACATCTTTGCCGGAGTGGCGGAATTGGCAGACGCGCTACGTTCAGGGCGTAGTGAGCTTACGCTCATGAGGGTTCAAATCCCTCCTTCGGCACACTTGCCCGCTTTATGCGGGCATTTTAATTACAAGGTATCGCATATTTTGGTAAACAGAAATTCCGATTTCCTCTCGCGGTTTTCAACGAAATGTTTACTTGATTATGAGACAAGCAACAATCATTCATGAAAAACCTGTCCTGTTTATTTACCCGCAAGGCTTTCTTAAGCAGCCTCAAGTTGATTCTGATCCTTGCAATGCTGGCAGGATTTTTCTACTATGTTCCCCTGTCCAGGATTCTGGGCGTAATGAAGACAGTTGACCTCATTCCGTTGCTTTGGACCTTGGCGATCAGCCTGGTTGCCATTTATATCGCTTCGGTTCAATTATGGGTGTTGGCGCGCAAGCAGGGGATTGCGATATCTGTCCAGAAGCTGTTTGTGCTCAATTTAAGCGTGCGTTTTTACTCGTTTATTTCGCCTCTCTCCACCATTGGGTCGCTTCTGCGCTGGCAAAGACTCGCTGTAGACGGTAAAGCAGCTGAAGGGTTGGTGGCAGTCGCGGCAAACCGTGTTTTGGATGTCATTGTTGCCGTGGCGGTCGGGTTATTTTGGGCGATCACAGCTCTAAACCAGGAAAATGTCAACGTGCCGTTGATCGCCGCTTATTTGGCGGTGTTTTTATTTGTACTATGGCTCCTGTTGTATCTTAGCGATTCTGTCTCATTATGGGCAAGGCGCAATGCGGATGCCAGCCAGGGTCGTTTCACTGCCCAGTGCTTCGGCTTGTTGACCAATCTTTTTCGGTCGTTAGCCATGTATCGCTCCTTTTCGAGCACTGATCTTTTTATACTGACCTTTACAGCAGTGATCAGTCAATTAATTACCCTTTTGGCCTATGTGCTGATTGCGCTTGCCTTGCATGTTTCCATCTCAATGGTAGATTTGGGCTGGATGCGCGCGCTGCTTTTTTTGGCATCGCTCGCTCCATTTACAATGGCAGGCGGCTTTGGAGTGAGGGAAGTAAGCACCGTGGTTCTTATGTCTGGGATGGGGATCGCGCCTGACCAGGCCGCAGCCTTCTCCTTATTGATCTACGCCCGAAGTTTGGCGGTTAGCCTGATCGGTGGAATACTGGAACTGTTCTTATTTCTCCTTGAGAGGAGGCTTCACCTCAAATGAAGGTGTGCCTGATTGCAGTTGAGATTTTCGCGTGGGGAAAGAATGGTGGATTTGGCCGTTCGACGCGCATGATCGGGCGGGAACTGGCTCGCCGCGGCGTGGAGGTGACAGCGGTTGTGCCACGCCGCGCGGACCAAAGGAAGGTTGAGATGCTCGACGGCATTCGCGTGCTTGGATTTGAACCGCATCAACCTATCTCAGCCCTGAAGCTGTTTCGTGAAGCCGATGCGGATATTTATCATTCCCAGGAGCCATCCTTTGGAACCTATTTGGCGAAACGCGCCATGCCAGACCGAAAGCACGTGGTCACCTTTCGGGATACGCGCGACTTTTATGACAGGTGGATTGAGTTCACCAACCCCTCATTGAATTACTTAAAGGCGCTGGCGAGTTCTTTCTATGAGGATAATTTCCTCGTCCACAATGCAGTTCGGTCTGCAGACCGCTGGTTCACAGCCTCTAAAATGCTCATCCCGAAGGCGCGAAAAAAGTATCAGCTGGGTGAGGATCCGCAGTTTCTGGCGTCTCCAATTCCTTTCGCAGAATCAGCCCAAAAGTCAGAAAGACCGCTGGTATGTTTTGTCGCCCGCCTTGATCGTATTAAACGTCCGCATATTTTTTTCGAGCTGGCAGGCCAATTCCCTGAGGTTGATTTTGTGGCTGTAGGTGCGGGACAAAATTCAAGTTTTGAATCCCAGTTGCGGATGCGCTATGCCAGCCTGCCTAACCTCGAATTGCGCGGCTTTGTCGATCAATTTGACGGCTCGGAACTCTCTGACCTGTTGAGCAAGAGTTGGATTTTGGTGAACACCTCGCTAAAGGAGGCGTTGCCTACATCGTTTGTGGAAGCGGCGGGGCATGGATGCGCAATTTTAAGCGAGCTGGACCCGGATGGTTTTTCCTCCAACTTTGGATATTACATTACCGATGGTGATTATGCTGCCGGTTTGCGGGCTTTGTTAAGAGATGGGAGTTGGATGGAAAAAGGCAGCCTTGGTCGCGAGTATTGCCGTGAGGTTTTTGCGGTTGATACCTCGATAAAAAATCATCTTAAGATCTACGAAAGCCTTCTTGCAAAATGACGCGAATAATTATAAGCACAACATGCCGCGCATCCTCGAATGATAAAAGTTCAGGCTGGCTTTATTTCGTAGATTTGGAGACGCGCACAATCCTCAAACGGACGGTCGGGGTTGAACCGCCTTATCGTGTAAATGATACCAATCCGCGAGGTGGCATGCGTGGGATGAAGGGCATGGGGTTTCGCAACGGAGAATTGGCTGTTGCCAACTACTCATCCATCCTCTTCTTTGACTGCCGCTGGAATCTACTGCGGGTTTTTAGCCATCCTTCCATTGCCTCCATACATGAAATATTCTATGCTGAAGAGGGGGTCTGGGTCACATCAACAGCGAATGATGTGCTGGCATGTTTTAATTTAGACGGCGGTTTAAATTCATTGAACTACTTGCGCGCTCATAAACCATTGATGCGTAAACTCGGAGGAACGTCCAAACTGGCAGTCAGACCCGCCGATCTTGCCTCCGGGAAAAAAGATTTTCGTGTCAGACCCTACTTCAATCTGGATGCGTACGACCGAACGCACCTCAATAGCGTTTGCGAATTACCCGACGGGAGGCTGTTGCTTTCGATGGGGTTATTGGTGGGTGATTATTTTGGGCTATTAATGAATATCAAGACCTTGATGTTGAAACTGAACATTTGGAAATTTTTCCTGAAAATAAATCGCAGCCTAAGACAGTTCCTTCGCAAGGAAAAACAAATGCTCACTGATCTGGTGGTTCAGCCTGCAAAGGGAAGATCTGCCGTGGTGAGTTTGAATCCTATAAGCGGAGAATGGCAGGTAAACCTGCAAATAAACGCTGCCATCAACCCAAGTCATTCGGTGCGCGCTTTGTCTGATGGCACAGCCGTCTACTTGAATACCTCCAAAGGAGAATTGATACATTTCATGCTGAATGGTGAGGTGTTATCTGTAACAAAAATTACAGATAAGTTTTTGCGCGGCCTGCTTGAATTACCCGACGGACGTCTGCTGCTTGGAGACTGCAATACCTTGCTGATTTTCGACCTTGCCGCGCGCGCAGTTGTAGGTCAGATCGAATTGTCACCTGACCCCATGAATTCAATATTTGATATACAGCTCATGCCGCCTGAGTTTGACCTGCCGCCAGATTCCCTGGAAGCCAAAATCGGGAAGATCGTTGCGTTCGATGGGCAGAGTACCATCTGGAGCAAAAACGCATGAGCAAGAACATCATTCTTTGGGGCGGCTGGTATGGCAGCAAAAATGTGGGCGACCAAGCCTTGTTGCTGGCAATTACAGACCTGCTGGGTTCTGCGCATTTAGACGCGCAATTCACCGTACTCACCGCCAATCCGAATCATGTTCACTTATACACTACGCGCGATTCAAAATTCAACATCCGCGCACTTAACACAAGGCGCGAATTTCCCCGAGTCGTGCGGGCATTCATCGAGACAGACCTGTTCGTCTTTGGCGGCGGTGTCCCGTTCTTTGACCATGCTCCGCAAGTGCTCGCCATGTTTGTGCTCACCATGCTGGCACGGCTCTCTTGCACGCCGTATTTCCTTTGGTCGGTTTCCAGCCAAAAGGTTGAGTCGAAACTCGCGAAAAAAATCTTCGGCTGGATTCTGAAAGGCGCAGACGGAGTCACATACAGGGATGAATTTACTCGCCAGCTTTTTTTGGATTGCGGGCTGCGCGTCGAAAACATGACCGTTGGGGGGGATTCGGTTATCCTGATGGAATCAGACTCCGCCGAATCAGTACTGGGGTTGTTGGCGCGCGCAGGCTGGACTCCGGGAGACCGTCCGCTCGCAGCGCTCACGCCGCGGGTCTTGCGTCCGTCAGATGGCGAAGCCGAAACCCATTACGCCCCCAAAACACAGGAGCAATTTCAAAAGGAAATTGACACCTACTCATCCGTCCTCGACTGGCTGTGGGAACACGGTTACCAGCCCATCTTTGTTCCCATGAACACTGTCCCGCCTGATGACGACCGCCATGTCGCGCGGCTGATTATGTCGCATGCCCGGCATGGAAATCACGCCTTGATGATTGACGAGGAGGTTTATCCGCGGGCGGCTGCTGCGGTTTATGGGCAGTGCCAGGCTAGTCTTGTCTCGCGGGTTCATGGCTGCATCATGTCGGTCAAGGCCAACTGTCCCGTTGTGATGTACGCCTTTGACCGCAAGCACATCGGCCTGATGCAGGAATTGGGACTATCCGAATCCATTTTTTATCCCGAGCAGGATTCCGCCCTGGCTGTCCAGATGCTGGCAAATATTCTGGAAAATGGGGATGAAGCGCGCGCCGCGCTGGCGGAAAAACTGACCGAAGCAGGCAAAAAAAGCATGATTCCGCTGCGCCAGGTTCTGGAAATTTTGGAGAAAACATAAGCGCTCCCGGCACACAGGTAAGCCGCCGTTGGGCGTCTTGTGATGGTATAATTCCACTAACAAATAGCGCTTCCTTCATCTAATGCAGACACGAAGTTTTTCCCTATCTTCGTGTCTTTTTGTGCCGTTTTGACGACTTTAAGGATATTTTATGGCTGAAGAAAACATTGTTCCCGCGAACACAGGCAACATCGAAAGTATAGACATTGACGTGCAGATGCGCACGGCTTATCTCGATTACGCCATGAGCGTGATCGTGGCGCGCGCCCTGCCGGACGCCCGCGACGGGCTGAAGCCCGTCCACAGGCGCATTTTGTATGCCATGCACGAACTTGGGATGCGCTCGAATTCAGCGTACAAGAAATCTGCCCGTATCGTCGGCGAAGTGCTCGGTAAATATCACCCGCATGGCGATTCGGCGGTGTATGAATCCATGGCGCGCATGGCGCAGGATTTCTCCATGCGTTACCTGCTTGTGGATGGTCAGGGTAACTTCGGCTCAGTGGATGGCGATGCGCCTGCCGCCATGCGTTACACCGAAGCCCGCCTGCAAAAAATGGCTGAGGAATTACTCGCCGACCTCGAAAAAGACACCGTGGATTTCGGACCCAACTTCGATGACTCGCTCGAAGAGCCGCTTGTCCTGCCTGCACGTTTGCCAAATTTATTATTGAACGGTTCCTCGGGCATCGCAGTTGGCATGTCCACCAACATCCCGCCGCAGAATTTGCGCGAGCTGGTTGGCGCGATCAATTACATCATTGACAACTACGACAACGCCGACGATATCACTGTCGATGACCTGATGAAGTTTGTGCTCGGACCCGACTTTCCCACTGGCGGCATGATCGTCGGGGTGGAGGGAATTCACTCGGCGTACGGAACAGGCCGGGGCCGAATCGTGATGCGCGGTATTGCCCACATCGAAGAGACGAAAGCCGGGCGGTATCAAATCAACATTACGGAGATTCCGTATCAGGTAAATAAATCCACCTTGATCGAACGCATCGCAGAGTTGGTGCGCGACGATAAGATCGATCAGATCTCTGACCTGCGGGATGAATCTGACCAGCGCGGCATGAGCATCATCATTGAGTTGAAGCGCGGCGCACAGCCGAAGAAGGTGCTTAACCAGCTTTATAAATATACGGCGTTGCAATCTACATTTGGTGTGCAGATGCTCGCGCTGGTGGATGGCGAGCCGCGCACGCTGCCGCTCAAGCGCATGTTGCAGATTTTCATCGAACACCGTCAGACGGTGATCACCCGCCGCTCAAAATTTGAGCTTGCCAAGGCGCAGGCGCGTTTGCATATCCTTGATGGCTTGCTGATCGCGATCAATAATATTGATGCTGTCATTAAAACCATCCGCGAGGCTGAAGACGCCGATGTAGCCAAGACCAACTTGATGAAGCGTTTCAAGTTGAGCGAGTTACAGGCGCAGGCGATCCTCGATATGCAATTGCGCAGACTGGCAGCGCTGGAACGCTGGAAGATCGAAGAGGAGCACAAACAGGTACGCGCGGTCATCGAGAGCCTCGAAGACCTGCTCGCGCACCCGAAGAAAATTTTGGCCCTGATCAAATCTGAATTGGTTGAACTGGCTGAAAAATACGGAGATGACCGCCGCACGCAAATTTCGGCGGAAGCCAAGGAAAACATCCACGATGAAGACCTGGTTGCCGATGAAGCCGTGCTGATCAGCCTGACCGCGCGCGGATATATCAAGCGTGTGGCCGCGACAGCCTTCCGTTCGCAAAGCCGCGGCGGACGCGGCGTGATGGGTCACACCACCAAGGATGAAGATGAAGTGGTCATGCTCATCCCGGCCCGCAGTTTGAATACCATGTTGTTCTTTACAGACAAGGGCAAGGTCTATTCCGAGAGGATATATCAGATCCCGGATTCTGACCGCGCCACGAAGGGCATCCCTTTGGTCAATGTGTTGTCGCTTGACGCAAATGAAAAGGTGACAGCGGCAATGGCGGTTGGAGATTTCTCGCCCAATACTTTTTGTATGATGATGACTTCGCGCGGCAAGATCAAGCGTGTGACGATGGAGGAGTTCGCATCGGTGCGCCCCTCGGGCTTGATCGCCATGTCTCTGGAGGAGGGTGACCAGATGGGCTGGGCGAGGCTTACCACCGGTAAAGATGAGATCATCATCGTCACCGAAAATGGACAAGCCCTGCGCTTCAGCGAAACCAAAGTCCGTTCGATGGGGCGCCAGGCTGGCGGCGTGCAGGGAATCAAACTCAAGAAGGATGACCTCGTCACCAGCATGGACGTAGTCGAAAAGGACGGCGCCCTGTTGATCGTGACCACGCGCGGCTTTGGCAAGCAAACTCCTCTCGAAGAATACACACCGAAAGGACGCGCAACAGGCGGAATTTCCACGATAAATGTTAAAGCCATAAAGGAAGTCGGCAAGATCGCGGCAGCGCGTGTTGTGCAAAATGCAGACGACCTGACGATCATGACTGCCAACGGCGTCACCCTGCGCATGAAGGTCAGGGAAGTAAAACAGTCAGGCCGCGCCACGAAAGGCGTGCATCTGATCAAGCCGAATGAAGGCGATGGAGTTGCTTCTGTGGCGCGTACCTCCGCCGAAGATTTGAAGAAGGTCGGGGCGCAGGCTGGCGATGTCACCGAGAAGGAAGAAGTACAGCAAAAAATGATTTAAATAAAACGGGCGCGGCAATCAGCCGCGCCCGTTTTGCTTTTAAAATATATTCACTAGAATCCGATTTTGCCCAGCACAAGTAAAGCCATTGCTCCGATAACACACACTGCGAACATCAACATGACCGCAATCACAAACCTCTGAATTGGTGTCATGCCCAAAAAGCGGCTGGAACTGACAGGCTCGTCCTGCGTTGCGCTCAAGGTCGGTTCAAATTTTGCCTCTTCTTCGTAAAAGGGTCTGGATGCTTCTTCGCGGAGATCATCAAACATGGCTGCCTCTTTTTATGTGACTGGGCTTATTTTATCACGCTGCCGGCCGCAGGCTGACATCCCCAAATCGGACTGTTATGGATTTGTCATTGGCATCCCGCAGGCGCAAACTGCCGTCTGATTCAAGCCCGAGCAGTTGGCCTGTGACTTGGTCTTCGCCTCCTGCCTTAACTTGAACCTGCTCGCCGCGAAAGGCAAGGCTCTCCTCCCAGGCTTTGATCAACTCATCCGTGCCCATGCGCGCGCGCCAGTGGATGAACGAGTTTAAGATGTTGTATAAAATTTCATCACGCGAGGGAATGTCTTTTCCAAGTTCGTCTTCGAGGCTTGTGGCGGGGAATTGCAAACGTTCCTGCGGCGGGACAGAAGCAGAATGAACGTTGATGCCCATGCCGACCACAACCGAGTCCACGCTATCGCCCGACCAGACTGTTTCGGTAAGGATGCCGGCTGCTTTCTTCCCGTTCAACAAAACATCGTTCGGCCATTTGATGCGCGGAGCGAGACCAAGCGCACGGCAGGATTCTGCAATTGAAAGCGCAGCCAGCCCAACGGTCCGCGAGAGATGCGGGCGCAGGGGCGCGGCGGGGCGCAGGATCAAACTAAAAGCGAGGGCGCTTCCTTTGGGTGTGAACCATTTGCGGTTGAGTCTGCCGCGCCCCTGCGTCTGTTCATCCGCAATGACAATGGACAGGTCGCGCGCATCTTCCGTTGCCCATGCCAGCGCTTCGTCATTGGTCGAGCCGATGGAATCAAAATAACGCAAGCCGCCGATGTTTAATTTTGAAAGTGTTTTTTTGAGGAAGTGTTCGTTCATGTAAATTAAAACCCTAAAGGTCTTTACGAAGTCCCCGTAGGGGGAGACCTTTAGGGTTTATTTATTTATTGAACAATATCATACGGGTTGACGTTGGTGCCGCCGATGCGAATTTCAAAGTGCAGGTGCGCCCCGAAGGAGTTGCCCGTATTGCCGGATAAGCCGATCAATGTGCCCTGTCCGACTGATTGGCACACGCTCACGTTGTACTGGAGTAAGTGGGCATAGACCGTCACGTAGCCGTTACCATGGTCGATTTGCACCACATTTCCATACCCATAGTTGTAGCCGCCCTGTGCCATGGTCACAACGCCGTCGCCGGATGCGTAAACATTCGAACCTTCCGGAGCTGAGATGTCAATGCCGAGGTGTCCGGGCCCATAAGGATTGCCGGAAAGGGTATGATCGTCGGCTGGCCAGCCAAAACTGGAATCGGTGAGTCCGCCGCCGCAGGCATTACCGCCAAAATCAGATGTGCCCGTGCTGCCATTATTACTGCGTCCCATGGTTTGCAGGTCGGCGGCCCAATTGCGCAATTCGCGCGAGCCGCCGGGAATCATCACCAATGTGCCGGGGTTCACCTTGGGGTTGGTCAGGTCAATTTTATTTCCGGGGAAGGTGATGATATCGTCGGCCTGCGCGTCGAATTCGCCGGCAACGGTTTCAAACGTGTCGCCGTCCTTCCATTCGTAATACAGCCCGTCCACCGGCGGAATGGTCAACTCCATGCCGGGTTTTAAACTATGCGGATTATCTTCCAACTGCCTGTTGACGTAAAGAATGGTCTCAGATTTAACTTTGTATTCATCCGCTATCGAAAGCATGGCGTCACCGCGCGAGACGCGATAAATGACAGGTTCATAGCGCGGCCGTTCGGGGATATTCGTCTTTAATTGCAGTTCGCGTTCGATGGATGAAACCCCGCCTCCATCTGCCCCGACAACTGGTGCGGGTACCTGAGGCTGACCGGGCGCTGGTTCAGATGTCGGCTGCGTCACCGCGGGTAAGGCTGCGGCGCGCGTGTTATTGTATGCAACCGCCGACCCCAATAGAGCAGCGACGATTACAAGGGTCACGACCCAGCTAACGACTGTGAAGCGATTTGCTCTAAATTTCTCTAAAAAGTTTTTCATTCTTTATTTTTACTCTGGAGTCTCGCAGCTCATGTGCCCTGTGGGTCTGTGAGATGTTACGCATCCCTTGTCAGGTTCTCAAGAAATTCCATGTTGTTTCGCGCGCGTTCCATGCGGGTGATGATGGCTTCGGTGGCGACGGCATTGTCCATGCCTGCGCCCTGCGGCGGAGGTGAGATCATTTGAATGAACATGCGGCGCATCAGCCAGACGCGCTGGAGCAGATCGGGTCCAAGCAGCAGGTCTTCGCGGCGGGTGGACGAGCGTTCGATGTCCACTGCGGGGAAGATGCGGCGCTCCTGCAATTTGCGCGAGAGGATCAATTCCATGTTGCCGGTGCCTTTGAATTCCTCGTAGACCACATCGTCGAGGCGGGAGCCGGTGTCTACCAAACAGGTGGCGATGATGGTTAGCGAGCCGCCGTCTTCCACGTTGCGCGCCGCGCCGAAGAAACGCTTGGGCGGGTACAGCGCGGAGGGATCCATACCGCCGGAGAGCGTGCGACCCGAAGGATTGACCACAAGGTTATAGGCGCGCGCGAGGCGGGTGATCGAGTCCATTAAGATTACCACGTGCCGTCCGATCTCCACCAAACGCTTAGCCCGCTCTAAGGCAAGTTCCGCCGTGCGGACGTGCGAGGTGACGGGTTCATCGAAGGTCGAGGCGACCACTTCCGCGTCTACGGAGCGATCCATATCGGTCACTTCTTCGGGACGTTCGCCGATCAGCGCGATGATGAGATGCACGTCGGGATATTTGGTTGAAATGGAATTCGCAATCTGCTTGAGGATCGTGGTCTTGCCCGCCTTGGGAGGAGAAACGATCAATCCGCGCTGGCCTCTGCCGATGGGTGCGATCAAATTAATGAGGCGCGGGGCGAGGGTGTCATGTTCAATTTCAAGGTCAAATCGTTTTTCAGGAAAAATAGGGGTGAGATTTTCAAAAACAATTCTGCGGGCGCCGATCTCTGGTTCCAACCCATTAATTGATTCTACTTTGAGCAGGCCGAAGTGTCTTTCACTTTCACGCGGCGGGCGGACTTGTCCAATAACGAGGTCGCCGGCGCGCAGATCATACTTCCTCAATTGCGCCTGCGATACATAGACATCCTGATCGCTGATGCGGTAATTGGTGGCCCGCAGGAAACCAATACCTTCGCTCATGATCTCCAAAATACCGCCGCGCAGTTCAATGCCTTCCTTTTGAGCCTCGGCTTCGCGGATCATCATCGCGAGCGATTCCTTCTTCATGCGGTTGAAATTTGGGATGTTGAGGGTCTTTGCCATGCTGCGAAGTTTCGACAGCGGTTCGTTCTCTAGTTCGAGTATTTTCATGTTGTATCGTCTCTTAATGGGTTTGGGATATGAATGCGAAAAAACCAGCGCCCCCTGCGGAGGGCTGGCGAAATTCCTTAGGATGTTGTTGGCGAATCAGGGGTTTGGGTCAAGGTTCTCGTTACGTTCTTGCACGCGGATATGTTTCGTGCGCTGGAAATCAGTTTTCAAAAAACTGGGGGAAGTGCCGCCATTATAGCACTCAGATTAATATGGCGCAAGCAGTCAATGCTTTTGCTTTTTTCAAAACCTTTAAAGAGTATTTCTTAAGTCCGAGCATCGGCAAGAAAAGAGCATTAACCACAGAGAACACGAAGATCACGAAGAAAAACCTTTCTAGCAGGGGGGCTGTGCCAAAAAAGCCTTATAAGAAATGGTCTATAAAAGAATGCGGCGGATAAATGGAAAACCCGCCGCATTCTGCAGACGACTGTGTTATGAGCGTTTGCTCCTGCCAACCACGATTAATATTTTGATGTTCAAAACAATGAAGCGCCAGAATTGGTACAGTTTAAAATTCATCCAGAATTTTTCAGCGGGTGAGAATTCCATGGGATATCTCCTTTTTTATGTTCAACTACTCTGGGATCAGCGTCCAGCCGGGCAGGGCTTTGAACTTCCAGATGAATGTATGGTGGAGCATGAACTTCATCCATGCGCCGCTGGCGCCCATTTCAAGGTGGGATGTGAACAGGTCGCGCCCAAACTCGTTGTCGAACTTTTTGCGGTCGGGTACGACTGGATGCATGACGATCACGACTGCGTTGCCGTCCCAGAGCGAATCGCCCATGGAGGCAATGCAGGCTGCGACCATGTCTGTCATGCGCTCGCTGTGAGTCATCTCTCCTTTGGTGATGAGGTCGGCAATATTCAACGCGGTCACGCGCCCGATCACACCGCTGACCATGCCGGTGCGCGGTGGGGCTGGGGCAATCGCGAGGTTGTTCTTGTTCGTAAACGGCTTGGAGATTGGCCCGGGAGGCGCGAAGGCGATTCCCGCCGCGAATACGTTCTTGTAGGTGGGATTCTGATATCGGGCAGGCCATGCATCGGGAGTCTGGGCAAGCTCAGGGTAGGGGAGACCGTACTTTCCATCCACGAGCAGGAAGCCGGCAGGGTTGGTCAATTTCGAGGAAATATCCGAACCATCCTTCCCGATGTATTTGAACGGTTGACCTTTGAATTGTGGAATGAGCATCGAGAAGTCGAAGTCGGTTGTGCCTTCTTCGCCCTCGTAATTCTGCCAGTGGATTTTGCCATCTTCCACTTTGGTGACGCCGGTCTGCACCTGGTAGCGGATGCCGTGATCGTTGAAGACGGCTTTTATGAACTCGTCGCTTTTCTGCACGATGCCGTTGCGTTTGACCTGCACGCCGTTGACGCCGAAGTCGCCCAGTGCGGGTTCGTTTGAAAGCCAGAGAATGTCGGCCTTGTCGCGCAGTCCCTTCTTGACCAAATCCTTGTGGACGTTGACGATGTATTCGAAGGCCGCGCCCTGACAGGTTGCGCCGGGGTGCCCCGTGCCGATGACGATCTTTACCTTTTCGCCTTTCTTCATGCGGTCACACAGGGCGAGATAGGCGTCGCGCGTTTTGACGGCGTGCGGCATCGAGCAGATGGAGTGAGTGAATCCGTTTTCAGGTCCGAGGCCGGGCGTGCCGGCAAAGTTGAGCAACGGTCCCGGCGCGACGACAAGGTAGTCATAGTCAAGGCGGACTTCCCTGCCTGAGTTGACTTCCTCGCCCAGAACATATTGGTCGCCTTCATCGGGGTGAATTTCTTTGGCCGCCGCATGGACGAATTTGACGTTCATGCGGTCATAGACCGGCTTGAGCTTGAAGACGGTCTGTTCCGGTTTCATGTGCCCGACTCCCACCCATACCCATGAGGGAACGTATCCGAACACATCGCGGTTGCTGATCACTGTAACCTCGTGCTTCCGCCCGATCTTGCTGCCGAGGTACAGCGCCGCAGTATGCCCTGCGAAGCCCGCCCCTATCACAACAACTTTTGCCATGGTTTCTTCCTCCTCTGGAAGTTAAAAAATCAGGACAGACAGCAACTAACGCCGCTGCCTGTCCTGTTGACGACAATCAAATACGCACGAAAGGACACCCTCCTTTGAAAGCGGGTGTGCCTGAAATATTTGCGAGCGAGTCACGGTGAAATACTCCATTCATCCTAAATCTGATGTGGAATTCACGACGCTCATCGAATGATAAAGTGATGACCGTCTCGCGTATTTGGCTAACAGATCATATTAAATTTGGCGTTTTGACCGTAGACGGTAGACTGTGGTCTGCCGTTAAAAGATTTCTATTTTGGATTTGGATATGCAGTTTCTGTGCCCGGAGCTTCAACGCCGTCGATGGTGCGAGTTCCGTAAAGCTGCCCGTCAACAGTGATGGTGTACTCGCCTACGCCGCTGATGGACTGGTCGGTTCCAGAGAGGCTGTTCCAGGTGAAAGTCAAATGATTACCTTCAAGGGTGCCCGTCCCTTCCTGAATGCCGCCAGAGACAAGCCATTGGAATTTATATTCATTCGGCTGTGTGCCAGCGCTGATGGTCAGTGTGCCGCCATATTGTTCGCCCGTCGGGTCGAGGGCGTTCAGGGCATACGAGCCGATGATGTCCGGCACATTGTCGGCGGGCGCGTCTGCGCCAAGCGGACCGGGTTTGTTGCGTCCGCAAGCCGAGAGGCTGAGGGCTATCAATAAAAATAAAAAGATTCGTTTCATGGGTTCCTTTGTTTGATGTGACAGTTGACCGTGGACGATTGACCATATTTTACGGTCTATCGTCAAATTTCTATTTTTCCTTCATCGTCATCAAAAACGCGATGAGATCGTTAATTTCTTCTTCTGTCAAAATCTTTCCAAAATTTTGAATCATTTGTCCCTCGGGGAAGCCCGGCACGATAAAGGCATTCGGCTCCACGATGGATTGATGCAGGTATTCTTCGGCTGTCAGGCCGGGTACGCGGCTGCCTGCGCGATCGGCAATGCCGTAAAACGACGGACCGATGATCACTTCATCTTTTTCGAGCGAGTGGCAAATGCGGCAGCCAGCGTTAACTCCTGAAGCCGTCTCGTAGTAAAGCTGCTCGCCCGCCACAGGATCGGGGATGTGCATGTCCCTGAAATTTATCGTCAGCGATTGCCGCGCGGCGAGGGGAATTGTTTTGTCGAACAACACCTGCGCAAAGCCTGCATCCGGTCTGTCGTACATTTTTATTGTAATTCGATGATTGCCGGCAGGCAAATGAACTTGTTTGAAGATCCGCGCGCCCTGGTTGATGCCGTCATCCTGATGCTCGTAGGTTTCATCGAAGACAGGCTTCCCATCCACTTCCAGCGTGAGGCGTGTCGGATGGTCAAGATCAGGCTCGAGCGTGGGCGGAAGCGCAACGTCGTGAATGGCGTATCCGCTGTGATGAGTCATCTGAATTGCCAGCACGGCTGAATCCGCGCTGAAAAATTTTGTCGGCCAATCGCTCAACCAGATTTGGAATGCGGTGATAACTGCCAGCACGCCGATCAGCGGGATGATAAAACGCAGATGCGATTTATTCGGCGCGAATGTAAAAGTATTCGGTTCAGACTTAATTTTTGAGTTGATTGCCCTTCCAAAATCAGTGGGCGCAGCCCAGGCAGTGTGAACCAGTGGAATAAAGTTCTGCTTAAGTTTGGGCAGGCGTTCACCCATGATGCGCTCGTTTAACCAGACATTGCCTTCGCGGTTGGCGCAGTCTTCTGGCGGACAGCCAATGAATTGAACGTCACTCGCGCCCGCTTCAAGAGCCTGCGCCGCAAGGTTGGGATTCGCCATCGCAATGCAGGTGAGCGGAACGATGTAAGTGCCAGGGTCGTCGAAGTGTTTGCCTGCGCCGTGCAGGGCGTGACGTTCGCAGGTGAAAACAACTTTAATGTTTTTCTGTTCGGCAACTTCACTGAGGGTTGTTTTCCAAAGCGGGTTGAGCGGGGTGTCGCCAAAGGTCAGGGCGTTATCGGGGCAGCTTCCGATGCATACGCCGCAGGAGACGCAGAGATTGGGGTCGATGTCAGCTTGGAATTTGGGGCGCGCTCCATCGGTGCGCGGAATCATTTTGATCGCCAGATATGGGCAGTCGCGTTCGCAAAGGGTGCAGCCGTCACAATTGGCCAGGTCTACTTTGACAGGTTCGAGTTTCTTTGCGCGCGGCATGATCCACGGCAGGGCGGTAATCAGGCCGAGGATGAAAAGCAGGACGCTCCAAAAGAGCGCCTGTGGCCCGCGCAGGAAGGCGGGCAGGTAGAATAAATAAAATAAGTCAATCGGAGCCTGCTCCGCGAGCTGCGTGGCGTTGAGCAAGGGCAACATGCCAAGCGGGAACAGCGCTGATGAAAGCAGGAGCACGAGGGTTGAAATAACCATCCAATATTTTGGGGGCAGCCATTTTGCGCGGCTCATGCGTTTGAGATGCAGCCACAGAAAATAGGCGGTCAGCGCGGAAAGCCCAACATGCAGAAGGATGACGATCATCATGAAGACCCAGCCGTTGCCTGCGGCCTCCCCGACGATAAAGTTTACGATAAAGTTTTGTCCGCTTTTGAAATTGCCAAGGATGTTGAAAAGGCTTTGATTCAAGAGCTGCGTGCGGTTATCCCAGATCAGCCAGTAGCCGGTGATGCCAATCGCCCAGACCACTACTGCCATGCCGACACCTGTGATCCATGCCAGCCAGCGCGGTCCGCGGAAGCGGTCCTGGAAGAAGGTGCGCCAGCCGTGCAGGAGCGCGAAAATGACCGCCGCGTCTGAAGCGTAACGGTGCATGGCGCGGATGATGCGCCCGATGAAATTGGCTTCGATCTTGGATACTGCTTCGTAGGAGATTGTGAACCCGAACGGGTAGAACAGGGTCAGGTAGATGCCTGTCAGCAGGATGACCACCAGCAGGAAGATGGTGATCGTGCCTGTGTGGTAGAGCGGATTGAAACGCGGGTCGTTGATCAGCCAGTTGAGCGGGGATTCAAGGCGCAGGGAAATGCTCTCGAAAAAATTGAGCAGTTGTCGGCTGGGAGAATTGAGCCGCGCATCCCAGTCCACGCTGGGGTTGCGCTCCGAGAGCGAATCGGTCAGTTGTTTTTTTGTCGGGGATGTGGTCATGTGCCTGATTGTTTTTTACAGATAATTTCGCACACGCGCTAATAAATAAAAATAATGACAAATAATAAAATTTGCGAAACAAAATGAAGAAGGTGACAGTCACCTTCGCGAAACGGGTGACTGTCACCTATGTTTCAAATTACCAGACTCTAAAGCCGGGGGAGGTGAGGGCGATGTTCTTGATCATTTCGAAGAGGACAGGCCCGTACATGAGGACGATCAGGCCAAGCGCTCCGTAGATCCAGGGAGCCCAACGATCAAGCCAGACCGGGGTGAGGGACACATCCTGCATTGATTCGGCAATCGGTACTTCCACTTCTTCTGTAACCTTTTCCTTGTTCAGGGCGGTCATGAGCATGATGGTCAGGTAAATGCTGCCGCTGATGAAGAGGATCGCGCCGCCAACGCCGACCTGGAAGAGGCGGCTGTTCCATTCAGCAGGAACGTAGGGGGCGAGACCAAGCGGTACGCGGCGCGGGGCTCCGAGAAGCCCCAGCACGTGCATGGAGTTGGAGAAGATGATCATGCCGATAAACCAGATCCATGATTGGGCGACGGCCCATTTGGGCTGCCAGAGTTTCCTGCCGGTCAGGTAGGGCAGGAGCCAGTAGGAAATTCCCATGAAGCTGAGGGTGACCGCTGTGGCAACTGTCAGGTGGAAGTGACCGGGGATGAAGGCTGTGTTGTGCAGAACGAGGTTGACGTTATAGGAAGCATTTGTCAACCCGCCGATACCACCGAAGAAGAACAGGATGCCGGCCAAAAGTTGCGCGGCTACCGAGGGGTCAGCCCAGTTCAATTTGCCGATCCAGGCGAGCGCGCCCTTGCCGCCGTTCTTGCGCCCCGCGTGTTCGAGGGAGGCGACCACGGTGAAGGCGGTCATCATGGAGGGGAAGAATACGCCGAAAGTAAACATCGAGTGCAGGAACTTCCATGCTGGGGAAACACCCGGGTCCACATACTGGTGATGAATGCCGATGGGGGTTGAGAGTACGAGGAACACCCAGAAAGAAAGGCGGGCGAGTGAGTCGCTGAACATCTTGCCGTTGCCAGCCTGTTTGGGGAGCATGGCGTACCATGAGAGGTATGCCGGCAGAAGCCAGAAATACACAAGCGGGTGACCGGTGAACCAGAAGTACGTGCGGGCGAGTTGAGGATCAACTCCTTCGATCAAACCGAGGGACCACGGCAGAAGCATGGTAAGGATTTCAACAGCCACCCCGAGGGTGCAGATTTGCCAAAGCAAAGCCGTGACAACGCTGGCAAAAGCAATGAAGGGCGAGGTTACGTTGGGGTTTTCTTTGCGCCAGGCGGCGAAGGTCATGAACAAGCCCCAGCCTTCCACCCAGCTTCCAACAACGACGAGGGTCAGGCCAACATAGAAAGCCCAGTTTGCCTTAAGCGGAGGGTAAAAGGTGAAGAGCACGGTGGCCTGATTGGCAAGAATCGGGATCGCAGCAGCGACCACGCCGACAACCATCAACCAGAAGCCGACCTTGTTCAGGGTCGGATTTTTGAGCGGGCGTTTCAAGCCGAAGATCACGTTGAAGGTCAGGAAGCCCATGATGAAGAAGGTTGTCCAAACCAGAGCGTTCAAAACGCCGTGAACGGTAAGACCTTGATAGTAGGATTTGATCCAGGGTCTGAGGTAGGGATAAAAATCCCAGCCTGCATGTTCAAACGCTTGCAGAGGTCCGAACAAACTGCCGACGGCAAGCGACAGGATGGCCACCAAAAGGTGTGAGCCAATAAATTTCTTTTCGCCAGTGGATAATTGATATTGTTTCATGGTGTCTCTCTTTTCAGCCTACGGCGTAACGATGATTGCGCCGTACATAATGCCATGACCGCTGCCGCAGTATTCGGTACAAATGTAATTGTACGTGCCGGGCTTGTCGAATTTAATGGTCAACTTGGAAACCTGGCCGGGCAGAACCATGAAGTTCGCATTGGTATCCTGGATCTTGAACCCATGCTGAACATCAGAGGATGTCACATAGAAGGATACGCTGGAACCAGCCGGAATTGTGATTTCCTTGGGCAGGTATTCCCAGGTCGGTACGGCGCGAGCCAAAATATAGGCGTCATATTTGCCGGGCGCCACCTCGCGCAGGCCAGGCGATGACCAGGGGCTGTTGGGGTCTGTGCCCACTGTCTTGGGGTCAACACGTTGTTCGGGCGCTGGCACTTGAATACCCATGCCGAAAGCGGACACGCTGACGGCGGTCGCAAACAACACGAGCAAGACCGCAGTGAACATCATCCAATTGCGCTCGTATCGGTCAATGTGTATTTTATTGGCGCTCATAGTGTGCCTCCCCGGCCGACAAGGATCATATAGATCGTTGCCCAGATTGCGATTAGTGTGACGACAAAGATCGCCAAAACTGCGATTGTGCCAGTCGGGCGGAAGTCTTCGTCATCTTTATCTTTTTTTGCCATGTTTCATTCTCCTCATGAAAAAATGGATTTTGGATCTGCCGCTTCATGCGGCGCCGCAAATTGCGGCTTGGAAAAGTGGTTTCTGTTACGCTGTTGCAGTTACACCTCCATTATTGATCTAACATGTACTTCAAATCACCGGCGATCTCATCCACTGTCACGCCGAATGGAAATACCAATTTCAAATAGCCTTCACGGTCCAACACAAGAAGCGTGGCGGTGTGATCGATCAAATAACTCTCCGCCGTGTTCCCCGGGCTTTTTTCGTAAAATATGCCGTAGAGGGATGTGACCTCTTCCAACTTTTCATTGGAGCCTGTAATGCCAATAAAGGACGGGTGAAAGTGGCCGACATACTCTGCCAGTTTTTGCGGAGTATCCCGCTCAGGGTCAACCGAGATCATGATGGTCTGGATCTGGCTGGCCTTGTCCTCACCCAATTTTCTCAAGGCCTGCCCGACATTGGCAAGTGTGGCCGGGCAGACATCCGGGCAGAAGGTGTACCCGAAATAAACGAGCACCAGCTTGCCGCGGAAATCACTCAGCGAAACATCGCCGCTAGCGCTGGTCAGTGTAAAGTTAAAGGATGGCTGCGGTGATTGGATCACCGTGCCGCTAAATGTATGCGGACGGAAGAAATAAAATCCCGCTGCCAAACCAAGCATTATGACAAAAACGCTGAGGATGATTTTTATTTTCATGTTGAATTCTTTATGGCGCGTAGCACAGGAACAAATGCGCGGCCTCGTAGGCTAGTTTTGCCGAGCCTGTGCTGTTGCGGACTTCATCTGCTAACACGCCAAAATGACGAAGGATGCGGTCTGCGTTGGAGACTTCTGTCGAGTAGCGGTATTCGGCGCGGACAATACCCCAGCCGTCCACAAGTACGAAGGAAGGGTCAAATGCAAAACTGCCATTGCCTTTGTCTTCGTAATAGGTTTCAAATCCCGAGCCGATGATGGTTTTGAGCAGGGATTTGTTGGTGGTGGTGGCAAAACTCCAATGCTGGGTGTCGGCGTTGAGTGAACTCGCGTAGGCTTCCAGCGTTTCTGCCGTGTCGCGGTCGGGGTCAAAGGAGATGGTGACGTATGCAACTTCTATGCCGTCAAGTTCCACTTCATCTAAACGGGATTGTATCTCCTTGATGGTCTCGTTGATCTCATAGCAGGGAGCGGGGCAATTGGTGTACATGAAAGTGTAAAGCACGAATTTTCCGCGCAGGTCTTCGCTGGTAAGGCGTTCATTATTTTGATTTGTCAGGCTGAAGGCGGGTGATAACTGCATTCGCGGCAAAACCTGGATTGGTTGGAATATCTTGAAGGCAAATGCTGAAACAACAATCAGCGCCAGCAGGCCGTACACTCCGTTTAAAAGGTACTTGTTCATGCGGGGACATTCGAGGTGAGTAAAAGGTCACTCGTGACAGAATCAGGTATCAGGGCGGATGAGGCGTTTACCGTCAGGTTGGATTCGATCAACTGGCCTTCTTCCACCAGTTGTTGAAAGGTGATACGGGACATCTCCTCGCGAAGCAGATTCTTTAATCGCACCCATTGACAGTGGACAGGGCATTTTTTTTCAAAGGGACATTCGCCCGGTTTTAGGATGCAATCGGAGAGGTAAAGCTCGCCTTCAAAGTGCTCCACGACTTGAAGCAGGGTGATCTGGCGGGGTTCGTGAGCGAGGGTGATGCCTCCGTCGCGGCCAGCCTGGGTATGAATGAAGCCGCCGCCTGCCAGCTCGGCGACGATGCGCTGGAGAAGCGAGGGGGGGATGAGCATTTCGCGGCCAATTTCGGAGGTGGGCACGCGGCTGCCTTTGGCCTTTTTGGAAAGGGAAAGTATCACTCTAACGGCGTAATCGGTTTGTCGGTTTATTCGAAGCATGAGGTTTCCGGTAAATGTTGAGTGCGGAGGTCAACGTTTACGGCTATTGTAAGAATATCGCCCTGATTTTTGACCTGTCATTGGTCACTTTGTCATATGACAAATGTCACTTCTTTTGTTGCGCTTCGTGAAGTATTTATTACAAAATAAGTCCGAATTGTTTTTCCAATTTAGCCAGATGCGGGTGCTTGGCTGGCAAAATTTCAAATCTTATTTGGATGATATAATCGCCAAAAATTAATTCAGAGGTTATGGATGATAGACCCGATTATTTTATCTTTCAAATTTTTCAACCTGGAGATCGTACTGCGCTGGTATGGCGTGCTGGTCATGTTGGGTGCGGTGGCCGGTGCGCTGATCGCGGAACGAGAGATCAGGCGCCGCGGCGAGAACGGCGATGTGATCTGGGATGCGATGGTGTGGGTACTGCCTTTTGGAATTCTTGGCGCGCGCTTATGGTATGTGGCGAGCAATATATTAAGCGGGAGCACGTATTACACTGAAGACCCAAGCTTTTTGAAGATCATCAATACTCTTGACGGCGGGCTGCATTTTTTTGGTGGATTGCTCTTTGGCGGAATCACGCTGCTTATTTACTTGAATAAAAATGGATATGATTTCTGGCTGTTTTTGGACGCGATCGCCCCGGCTGTATTTATCGGTCAGGCGCTGGCGCGGCCTGCGAATTTTATTAATCAGGAACTATACGGCCAGCCGACAAACCTTCCCTGGGGAATCAAAATTGACCCAAGCCAACTGTATCAGACACCGACCAGTATGATCGGCCATTCCCAGCAGGAGGTACTCGAGTTCATCAAAGTGACTCGCTTTCACCCAACCTTTGCCTATGAGATGATCTTGAATATTCTTCTGGCTTTGCTGCTTTTATGGGTTTCCCGCCAATACAAGGAGAGGATAAAACCCGGGGCGATCTTTTCGGGTTGGCTGGTGCTTGCAGGGCTGGCACGTGCTTTCATTGAGCTTTTCCGCCCGGACCAGCCGAAGATTGGAAATTCATTTGTCAGTTACACAATGTTTGTCTCATTTTTAATGGCAATTGTCGGCGTGGTGATGTTGCTCATCAGAAATCGAAAATTAGCGCCTGCTTTGGCAGATAGTTGGGAAGCTCAATATCAAGTCAAACGGGTCGGGAAGGAAACCCGCGTGCGCCGCGAGAAAGCCGTTGCGAAGGGTGAGGCTGTTTCTGCCATGGAAGCAGTTGCGGCGCCCGAAATAAATCAGGCTGTCGCTGAGAGCGCTCCTTTAATCTCAGCAGCTGCTGTTCCTGAAAAGAAGAAGCGCGCTGTGAAAGTGAAAGCGAAACCAGCCGTGAAGGCAAAAGCGAAAGCGCCTGCCAAGAAGGTCTCTGGCAGGAAGCCGCTGGCAGGCAAGAAGGCTCCTGTCGCGAAGAAGCCCGCCGTGAAAGCCAAGGTGACTGCCAAGAAAGTTTCTGGCAAGAAAACGCCCGCCGCGAAGAAGCCTGTTGTGAAGGCAAAGGTGACTGTCAAGAAGCCTTCAAACAAGAAAGCGTCCGCAAAGAGCAAGAGCGCGAAATAAACCGTCAACTTAAGGAATCAAAAAAGAGAACTTCGGAAGAGGCTCTCTTTTTTGATTCTGTTTTATATTTCAACTTTGATGTTTTTAGTTATTACCGGCTCACGTGTTTCAAAATTGAAGCGCTGAAAAACCTCGGAATACATTTCAACGATCTGTTCGCGGGTGAAGCCCATTTCTTCGTAGGAATAGGTGTGGTCGCTGTTGAAGGTGAGGGTTTCTTTTACGGCCTGGTCAATGATGACGGGCAGGCCGGGTTTATCGGGGTAGCCGAACTGTTCATAGAACGCGCGGATGACATGCTCCGGGCGCTGGATCAGGTCATCGTATTTCAGGATCAGGTGCCGGGGCGAAGGATGCGCATCCAGATATTTAAGCGGGTGACTGTACCAGTGTTTGGTCATGTCCACGATCTCATCCAAATAATGGAATCCATCCACAGGGTCTGTGAACTGCCGCCGCGCATAGTTGATCCATGACACGGTGGAGGGCAGCATGTCCAACGGATTGCGGGCGAGATAGATGATGCGCGCCTCGGGGAAGAATTCCACCAGCGTTTCGATCTTTGCGCTGAAAGCTGGATTCTTGGCGACGTAATACTTCCTGCCTGTTGCATACATGTGACGCTGTACCATGGACTTGTAGAAGGTCATGATGCTGCGTTTGTGTTCCGGGCTGAGCGCTTCGTCAAAATGCTGGTAGTTCGGCATCTCGTCCATGAAGGGGAAGAGGAAGGTGACGAAGTAGCCGTCCCAAATGTGCAGGTGAATATTTTCATCCTCTTCGGGTTGGAAGAATGAAATCGGATGAATCTTTATTTTGCCGAGCGTGGCCGCGTCAAATTTACGCAGCAGGCGATGGAAGGTGTTGTTTAAATATTTTGTGTCGAGCCGCGCGAAGAATTGGGTGATCTTCTTTTGCGTAACAGACGGGGTCAGGTAAATATCCCAGGTGGTCAGGCTGGTGAAGGTTTGCGAGTCACGGGAAAGCAGGCGGTGCAGGAAGGTTGATCCGCTGCGCAGGTTGCCGAGGATGAACAACGGTTTTTCGATGGGATGGTTTTTGTAGGCGGGGAAGAGGATGTCATCCAGCCAGAAGAAAAACCAGTGGATGAGTGAGCCGAGCGGCCAGACGATGTAGAAGAGCGCAAGGAAGATTGTGCGTTTTCGAGTGAGGCGGGCGGTCGTGTTTTTGGCCCCGAAGAAAGAGCGATAGAAGGTGCGCCAGAAAAGGCGGAAGTTATATTTCATGAACGGGTGTGTATCCTTGCGTTTTACGCTTACATATAAAAAGCCCGTTAGGGGCTTTTCTTCTTTTTGGTTATTCTATCACCAATTATCGTTCTGTTTGGCCGCATATTTTTATTTAATATTTCACTACCGTACATTTTCGAAATGGGACGCTGATGAACGCAGAAAAACGCAGATTGTTCTCTTTTTTTTATCAGCGAAATCAGCGTTTTTCAGCGTCCAAAAAGATTTTGTACGGTAGTGAATTTGATATTACTCATCGCCGCCTTCGTCTCCGGCTCTGCCGGGCTGTTCCACGCGCAGGACTTCGCCGTGATAGTTGATGACCACTTTGAATCCCATCATGCCGAGGTAGGCGCGCATATCCTCCGGGATGCCGGTTTTCATCAGCGCATCGAATTGTTTGTCGATATTCTTGAGTTGCTGCTCGATCATGGCTTTTGAGAAAGGGTCATCCTGACCGAGCATTTTTGCGGTCTGTTCTGAAAGCAGATCCTCGCTGCCTTTCATCATCTCGGTCATTTGTGCAAGTACGGCGCGATCCACCTGTTCGGCAGGGATGTGACGGCGGAATCCCGCATCGTCCACGACGTAGCATGGCTCATTTCCAATGAAGGCAGATTCGGCGGGGCGGCCTTCTTCATCTATTACAAGCCCGGCAAAGAGCGGTTGGTTTGGCATGATGATTGGCTAATGTCGTTGCGAGGAGCGCTCTTTCTCTTCGCGACGAAGCAACCTCCAGCATTGTAGGAGATTGCTTCAGGCGGAAAAGCACCGCCCTCGCAAGGACATAATGATATTTAACTCTGTCTTCCCTCAATTGCCGCGAGAAGAATCCCGGCGGCAATTCCAAGGCGGCGGTCGAGGCGATGGTGGATGTCCATGCTGAAATCCAGATTCAACTGGTATGTGAATGGGTTGAAGTTCTGCTTGAGGTCTGCCACGCGATCCGCGCCCATGGTGATGTCATAGTTCTGCGGGACAAGGTTGCTGAGGAAGCGGCGGATCAATGCCAGCCCCATGCTGTCTTCAAACAGCGACCCGATCACAGCATCGCCCGCGTCAAGAATTTCCCATTCATCGCGCAGCAAAGAAGCCAGCCCCTTGCGGCGCAACGCTCCAATTTTTTGGCCTGTGGCGCTATCCACCACATCGAAGGCGGCGGAGAAATCAATGATCTGGCGCGCCTTGATCATCAACACTTCCTGCGCTTTGCTTTCGTCCGAAAACACGCGGATATCCTCGCGCAGCTTGAACATCTTTTGCTCGCTGAACAGCACGAGTTTTCCGCCCGGTTCAAAGAAGCGGAATTTACCGGCCAGTGCAAACACCTGGCGCTTAAGCAAATATTGATTGAATTGAAAAGCTGGATTCATTTTTTCTCCTTGTGATCTTGATGAGTTAATTATACGATATTGACTCGCGTCCCCTCGCCGGGCAGATGCAGATAATCCGTCTCAGGCGGGACTGGGGGGCTGGTCCAGCGATACAGCCATTTGGCATCCGCTGACGGCAGGTTGACGCAGCCGTGACTGCGCGGGCGGCCATAGTCATTGTGCCAGTACGCTCCGTGGAACGCGTGTCCCGCGCCGGTAAAGAATGAACACCACGGCACGCCAGCCAGATTATAGATGTTGTTCACGGCGTCGCCCTGATTGGTCATGTGGATGGACGGCCCTTTGTGATAAGTGGAGTATTCACCCTTCGGTGTATCTGTCCCTTGCTGGCCGCTGGAACAGCGCGAGGAGAATACCAGCTTTTCGCCTTCGAAGGCGGTCACCATCTGCGAGGCAAGATCGACATGGATCAATTTTTCAGCGGCGGGAATCTCTGCAGAAAGCATGCCCAACTCCTCGGGCGGAATGAGGCGCATGTTGTAGGATGGGACGTAGAAGAATTTCTTAAGCACCTTGTCATATATCTCGTACCAGATGCTTTTTTCCTCCCGCGTGACAACTACTTTTTTTATCCAATGAGTAGAGCCGTAAAATAGGCGGTGTTTGTTCTTCGCATAAAAATACGGGTCAACATACGTGAGACTCATCGGCACTGTGATCTCGCCGAGTTGACCTGCGGCGGGGATTTCATAAACTGGTTTTTGATAAATTGTTTCAACGGGTTGCAGCCAGCCTGAGTAGGTGTAGCCGCCGTCCAGTTGATACCAGATTTTATTGAATGGATTGCCATAACCGGCGTCGCCTTCCACTTCGGCTTTGAGATCAACGACCTGATCAATGCCGAAGAGATGCAGTTTGTTTGCAACTAATGAGGGCGCATCGTACAGCGGAATACCGCTCCAGGTGATGCGTCCCTGCGAGGCGGGCGGAGATGCCAAAGCACGGTCAATGCCCATTTCGGAGAGAGCAAGCGCGAGCGCGCCAGAAGCGGAAAGCTTTAAAAAGTCGCGGCGGGAAAGAGGAAGATTTTTCATTGTTGTTTCGTTCAAGTTTTTTACCACTGAGATCACAGAGGTCACTGAGAAAATCTTTTCCTGCAGGGTCTGTGCCAAAAAACCCCGTGTGCTCTGTGGTGAAATCTTTTCGATGGTTGAGTTTGTCTGAGTTATCTTTTCGCAAAATCCTAAAATTGTAGGCGCAGGAGCAGGCGATATTCTTACACTACGATTTCAACAGCAGTGCCTGTGAAGCCATAGGAAAATTCCTTTGACATGGATACCTGCGGCGAAGTCCAGCGGTAGAGCCACTTTGCGGCTTGCGGCGAAAGGTTGATGCAGCCATGCGAGCGCGGACGGCCAAAATCATTATGCCAAAAAGTCCCGTGGAATGAGATGCCGCTTTTGGTGATGTACTGCACCCACGGCACGCCGGGCAGGTCAAAGCCGCTTGAGGCAATGTCGCCGGCAGCCATGTGGCGGGAGGGGCGTTTGTAATAGGTGATGAACGAGCCTTTCGGCGTGGTGTAGGTGCCGATTCGTAAAACGCCGCCCGTGGAAACAGGCGTCACAAATACGGGTGAATCGTTTTCATAAGCGGCGACGATCTGTTCGCCGAGGCGCACCACGATCTTTTTATTCCTGCCCGGAATCTCCGGCGTGATCGGAGCAAGCTCCTCGGCGGTGATGATGCGGATATGCTCCGCGCGCGCGAAATACAGGTTGTCCCATTTGTCGTCGCGCACCTGATACCAGACCCCTCCATCCTGCGCGGTTGTCACAGCCTTGACCCAATGCGTGGTTTCGTAATACATGCGGTACGCCACTTTGGAAGTTTTGTCCGCGGCTTCGTGCGCATCGGTGTATGGCACGCTGATCTCTGCCAGCAGCCCCTCTTTGGGAATGTCCATGCGCGGCGTGTTTAGGATCGTGCGGACAGGTTGAATATTTCCAGAATATAGATAGCCCTCCTGCCCGACCTCATACCAGACGCGGTTATGCGAGCCTTCGTCGTCGCTGATGGCGGTGTTGGTGATATTTACCAGCGTGTCTCGCTGGCACATTTTCACTTGATTCGCCTGATAGGATGGACGGTCGAACATCCAGATCATGCGCGTGGTGATGCGTCCCTGCTGGGCTGTGAAAGGGTCATCCATAAAAAAATTGAGCGGGGGCGCAAGCAAGCCTGCCAGCCCAAAACCGCTCAACTTTAAAAAGTCACGCCGTGATAAAGAGTTCAATTTCATTTAATAGTTTTTAACCACCAAGGGCACGAAGGTACACAAAGAGAACCAATTCTTTTTCGATCTCCTTTGAGCCCCTTAGTGGACTTCGTGGTTAAAGGTTTTAGTAATGCACATTCACCAATGTCCCAACGGACGAGAAGTTATACAACCACTCCGCGTCGGGGATTGAAAGATTAACACAGCCGTGACTCATGGGCGTGCCAAAATTATTGTGCCAATATGTGCCGTGCAGGGCATAGCCCTTGTAAAAGTACATCGTGTACGGAACGCCCGGCAGATAATATCCCGGACCAGACATGGGAGTTGAAACCAGCTTGATCCAAATGTGATATTGCCCGGTCACAGTCGGTGTTTGCCAGGTGCCGGTCGAAACAATAAATGAATTGACAACCGTATCGCCGTCATAGGCGTACACGCGCTGCTGCGAAAGGTCAACATCGATCCAGTGACCGCTCCCGGTTGTGGATGGGGGGATATCAGCCACAGCCGTCGGCGGCGGAGCATATTCCGATGTCGGCGTATCCTCCACGATCTCAGCCAGCACCACCCCGGGGATGCTCGTCGCTTCAGGCTGTGTTGCGGCCGGCTCAATGGACGGGGTGCCCGTCGGCGCGACAGCTTGCGTATTTTGCGGAACAGCCGTCGCTTGAATTGCCTGCGTGTTCGACGGCGCAACTGCGGCTTGCGTATCGGCAGGCACGATCACCGCCTGCGCTATTTGAGCAGTTGTCGGCGTGGCGGTTGCGGTAAGCGGCTGACTCGTCGAAGTCGGCACCACTGCCACGGCAGTCGGCTGCGATACTGCCGGCTTGGCAATATCCACCTGCGCGAACGATTGCAAATGCGTGATCGGCTGTTCAACTTTTGGCGCGGCTAAATTCAGGATGGACGCCAGCACGGGCGACCTCACCGCAGACCATGCCGCGAAAAGTAAAACAGCGCCGCCAACCAGAATCAACAGGATGGGAAGCAGGCTGCGCTTCTTTGGACTTTTCTTTCCATCGTTCTTTGCCGCAGCCTTGGCCTGCTCCGCTTTCTTTGAGTTGACCTCATCTTTTGGAGTTTCGTTCAGCCGCCGCATGGCCCATTCCATGCCCTTCTTTGCGCGCGGACTCTCCGGGTTCGCTTCCAATGCCTTGCGGATGTACTCCATGCTTTCGCGCGGGCTGGATGCCGCAGCCAGCACCAGCCACGGATCTTCGCTTTGAGGCGCAAACCTGGCCGCGCGTTCCGCCCACTGACGCGCTTCTTCCATGGCTCCATTCTTCAGCGCCTCACGGGCATACGATAAAGCTTCGCGGGATTCGATAAAATTATTATCATTCATGGGTCACCTTTTATAAACAGGACTTTTGCTTTTATCCGCTAATCCTCGCAAATCTACGCTCATTTGTTTTTAAATTCGTGGGGATTGGCGGAGATTAGCGGACTATTTTTTGAGCGAGCGAAAGTCCTTATAAAGTACGCGCGCGGCTGAATTTACTGTACATTTTAAAAATGGGACGCGGATTAACGCAGATGTATGCTGATTTAAAATTAATTTCCGCGTTTTCCGTTCTTGTCCGTGTCCCATAAAGGTTTTGTAAGGTAGAGAAATTACCATTGAATTTCCACGGGCGTGCCGACCTCTGCCCAATCATAAAGCAGCTGCGATTCATAGGTTCCAAGTACAACGCAACCGTAGGATATTGGCGTGCCTAAATATCCTTCCCATAAGATCGCGCCGTTTGAAAGGATCGGCAGGGCGTGGATTCCGTTTTCCAGACCGCCCGCGTAGTAAATGCCAAGCCAGTTGGGCATCCAGATATTCCAGTTGCCGCCGTACGCGCTGGGGATTTTATCCAGCACGCTGAACAACCCCACCCGTGTGGCGTTTCCCATTCCAGTGGATGAGACGAAACTGTAAATGACCGCGTCGCCTTCATATACATACATGTGTTGTTCCGAGATGTCCACCAGAATATATTTGTTCCCGCTATATGCCGGAGCAGAGTCAGCGTACGGATTCTGAATGACCGGCGCGCCGAATTCGGATGTTGGCGTGTCTGCCACGAGCTCGGCAAGCGCCAGCGGCTCGGGTGTGTTTGTCGGTTCGGGGGTCGGGGAGGGGATGTCTGTCGGCGAAGGGGTGAAGGTGGGTTTTGCGATCTGCGCCAGCGCAAACGGATTTGAATGGGTGGGAGTCGGCGGGCTGTTCACCAAGCCCATCACAGGTGACGAGGTAGCCGTCCACGCCGCGACCCCGGCCACCGCGCAGATCAGGAAGATGATCAGCGCTGTGTACAGCGGGCTTCTTCGGGGAGAATCGGCTGATTGGCTCATGGAGCAGTTGTCGGGAGTGGAGTCGGCGCGACGCTCTCATTCTTGAGGAAGCACAGGATGCCCTGTGTTACGCCCTGCGCGACTCGTTCTGTTTGTGTCGTGAGGATTTCACGGTCGAGATATAAAAACCCGGTCTCAATAATGGCGGTGATGGTCTCCGGGTCGATTTCAGAGAAGGCATGATACTGGGTCATGTCGGCGGTGATGCTGCCGGCGTGAAAGGTCATGCCTGTTGTTTTTTCATAGCGGTCTACAAGGCAGGCGGTGAGACGCTGGGCGCGGTTGATGTCGTGCGTGTCAAGCGATGACGCCACTTTGAAGCCCGTGGCCTGGTCGTTCACATATTCGCAGGAGTCATTATGAATGGAAACAAGCACCACGGCGCGGTAACCGTTCAGGCGCGTGTCGAACTCGTTGAGCAAATCCACCTGATAGCCTTCGGCCACGAGGTTATCCTTGACGAAGTTGGCGATATTGCTGTTGACGTCTGCCTCTGTCAGCGTGTCCTGTCCGTTTTCGTCAGTGCAGACCGCGCCTGAGTCGTTGCCGGAATGTCCCGCCACGATTCCCACGCGCAATTGCGGCTGGGGAGTGTTGATGACCGTGTTCGGTCCCGCTTGAGGCGTGAGGATCAAAAGCAGTTGTTTCTGAAAACTATTGGAGAAAATGCTCGTCGGCGTCCATGCTGTAAAAAGAGTCGCAAGCAGAATCGCAACACCGAGCGTGGTTGTAAAGGCGTTTGAGGCGCGCGGCTTACCCCCGGCCTTTCGCGCAGGTTTCGAGTCAGGTTTCGGAGCGTGCTCTTGATTTGTAGATTCCATGTTCTGTTTGGCAATATTACCCTAAAACAGGCCAATTTTGCAGAAGAATGAGCTGGTCATTTCATAGTCAATTTTCCCCCGGCGGGATTAATCCGTTTGTCGTTGAAGTTAAGCCGCTTAACTCGGAAGTTTAGCGGCTTAACTTTGAAATTAAGAAGGCATGTAAAAATAACTTCCCGTTTTATCGTCAATGCGAGGGTGGTTTTCCCGAAGCAATCCCCTTGTTTGCCAGAGGAGATTGCTCACCTGCACTGCACGCTGCACGCTAGTGCGGTGTTTCGCGAAAATTCGCCCAATTTGCGTAATTCGCGTTAAGCCTTGCCGCAAAATTAAAAAGGTGTCAAGCGACCTTGGAATCACCATGCCCTTATCTTCCCGCCTGCCAATCCTTCACCCGCGCGAACAAATCCTGCAACGGGTTTAAGCTCGAGATGGGCACATACAGGTTTTTTGTTTTTGTATGATCGAACTGGAATACGCGCGAATTCTGCGCCATGAACTTCGCGCGTTGTCGAAACTCTCCGTGTGAAATAAAACCCGCCAGAATAATCTCCATGCCGTAGACCCAGATGTTTCCCCACTCCAGCGGCGCGATGACATGCGCCTCCTTATAAGCAGGGCTGTGGATGCCCAGCCGCGCCGCCGCCATTTTTTTGACATGGATGGATGTGACCGAATAAAACGGGTCTTCGACCGTGACGCGCATCTTCGGCGGCAGATGCACCTGCCGCGTCAAAAATCCGCGCGCCGAATCCTGCCCGCTGACTTCGACCAGCATTTCCGCCTCTGAATCAGATTTCAAGACCAGCGGCCCAAGCGGATTCCATTTTAGCGGCTTGCGCCACTTGGCCGGCATCGCGTGAATCAGATAATGCGGTTGGTTTGTTTCGGTCACCTTTTGCAAGTCGTCCTGTGAAGACGCGGTCAGCCCGGAAACGAAGGCGAACAGATACAGGTCATTGTCTGAAAATCCATCCATCACATGATGGTCGGAGGGAACCAGCGCCGGCGCGTTCAATATCACATCTGCGGAGCGGCGCATTTCCGCGATTTGATCGCGGTGTGAAATGAGAAAGGACTTGATGTCACAGCGGTGCCCGCCCAGGGTGACGTTGAATTTATCCGGTTCGGTGAATGGCGCGGCCGGCTTCACCTCAAATGGAATCTCCTGCTGTGAAAGTTGACGCCGAAAGGCAAGTTCCACCGCCGCCTCAGCCGTGACCCGCCGCAGTCGTTGATACAGCGCCGCGCTGGTGTGGTCGAACGAATACAGCAGCGAGCGAAGCGCAAACGCTATCCCGCCTTCGGTCAGGTCGGGGGTGTACGGCAGGCGGATGAAACTGGAGGAAGTCAGCATGTGAGCAGTAATCAGTGAACAGTAACCAGTGAACAGTGTTTTAGGCGGGAAACAAAATCGCAAATCCAAAATCCAAAATCGTAAATCCAAAATCCAAAATCGTAAATCGTAAATTTCCTACGGCAGCGGGGTTCTGGTTGGCAGGACATAATCCACGTTTTGAATCATCAGGTCTGAAAAAGCCACGACCACCGGCGTATCTCCGGCCGAGTTGACAAAGACGCCGATGGTTCCGCTTGGGTAGCTTGGTTCGCGGATGCTGAATTGATAACGGCCATTCAGGAATAGCCGCATCTCCGGGCCGACCGCCCATATCCCAATGCGCACTTCGCCCGGCGCGCCTGGCGGCACATCTCCGCTGGGGAGGGGAGCTTGCAAATTTAATTTTGTGCCATTGCTCAATCTGTCCATGCGCACAGTCCCAGTGCAGGATAAAGCAAAACGGTAATACGCGGCGGAACTGGCGCGGACGAGAATTCCATAATCATCGTTGCCGCGGCATAAATTGGGGCGGGCGGTGACCTCGGCGTAGAAATCGCCCAGCACATCGCCATGCCGCAGGCTGAGCATATGTACTCCGCTTTGCGCGGCGAGAATCAAACTGTTGTTTTCGATGGCGGCGCTGGCTTCGTCGGATGCGGCAATGTCCCAGAGTGATGAATTGGAGAAGTTGTCGGTGATGATGATCGAGCCGAGGCCGGGGCGCATCTCTGCGGCGGGAGGGTTGGTGGCAAAAACTCCCAGCGTAGGTGTGGCTGTTGAAGGGAACCAGTCTATGGTCGCAGTGGGAAGCGGAGTCTCAGTCGCAGGGATTTCAACAGGTGTGGCATTCATCGAATCCAACGCGGCGCAGGAGGTGAAAATCATGGTCATTGAGAGGGCGCTAGCCCGAAGCAATCTCCAAATTAACCGGGGATTGCTTCGTTGCCTTGGTCTCGATACTGCCTCGAAGAGCATTCGGCCTACTCGACCAGCGGCTCCTCGCAATGACATAAACACATGCAACGACATGGTGATTTTTTGATGACAGGATTTCATGGATTGTGTCGTAAAATTGATTGACATCATTCTAGCATATAAGGAGCGAACATGAGCGAGAAGCAGGTGCTTGTGACCGGGGCGTGCGGTGAAATTGGGCAGGCGTTGGTGCAGGGGTTGGCAAAACGGGGCGGGTACAAAATAGTGACAGCAGATTTTATGCCGCTGCCGGAGTCGATCAAAAGCCTTTCGGCGGAACATGTGCAGGGGGACCTGGTTTACAAGATCAAAACTTTTTACGATTACGATTTCGATATTATTTTTCATCTGGCGGCATCGCTTTCATCCAAGGCCGAGGTGGCAACCGAGGAGGCGCATCGCATCAACGTGGAAGGCACAATGCAACTGTTGATGCTGGCCGCATATCGTTCTGAAAAATACGGCAAGGCGGTCAAGTTTTTGTTTCCGAGTTCCATTGCCGCGTATGGGATGCCGGGTATTGAAGAGAAAATAAAAGCGGGCGCGGTGAAGGAGGACGATTGGAACACGCCGCACACGATGTACGGCTGCAATAAATTGTATTGCGAAAAACTGGGAATGTATTACGGAAAATATTTCGGCCAGAAACATTTGGATGAAAAACCGCCGGTCATGCTGGACTTTCGGGCGATCCGCTTCCCGGGGCTGGTCAGCGCCTTTACATTGCCCAGCGGCGGGACGAGTGACTACGGCCCGGAGATGCTCCACGCCGCGGCACAGGGTAAACCATATTCATGTTTCGTGCGCGCCGATACGAAGATATCCTTCATGGCCATGCCGGATGCAATTAAATCCTTGTTGATGCTGATGGATGTGCCGCGCGAGAAACTTACCGGTAATGTCTATAACATTGCGGCTTTTGCCATCACCGCCGAGGAATTCCGTCAGCGCGCATTGAAGGCTTTCCCGGATGCAAACATTACCTACGACACAAATCCGCGCCGGCAGGGCATTGTCGATTCGTGGCCGGAGGATGTGGACGACTCACTCGCCCGCGCCGATTGGGGCTGGAAACCTGACTACGATGTAGACCGTTTCTTCGATGATTACTTCCTGCCTGAGATCCGCAAGAGGTACGGGAAGGGGAATTAGAAAGGATGAAGGTTGAAAAGTAAAAAGTAATCAGTAATTCCCCTTTGGGGACTTCGCAGTTATCAGTTGTATGAAGACCTGACAGGTTTTAGTGTGGCGTGAGTCGATTAGGCTTCTGTGAAAACCAGTCAGGTCTGTGTGATGAGCAGTTTTGATGCCCGCAAGGAAATGGCGGTCGAACTTGGCTGCCCCGCAGATGCAATGAACGACTCGACCAGAATGAACGTCTGGCTTCACAAGACGGTGCTGAGGCAGATCGCCGAGAACGGCGGTAATATCCCACAAGACCTTTTCGATTAATTAGCCAAGACGCAAAACAGCGCGGCTCTGATTTCAGAGCCGCGCTGTTTTTTTGTTATGAATTACTGGAGTCTCTGGCTTCGCGCCTTGCCCTAAGCCAGCCGTTCAAACTATATTTCACCACGCGTTCATTGCCCTCGAATAACTTTTTGAGGTTTGGCCTCAGCGCCCAAATCAGCAAAATTTCCGCGCCCACGCCGTACCACACATCCACCCATTGACCGTCAAACAATAATGCGCGGATGGCAAAACCGATGATGGCGAACAAGGCCACGGCCATCGTGGTGATGGACGCAATGCCGACGGTGAAGAAGGTCAACATGCCGAGCGGTAGAATGAAAAGAATCGATGCCGGCCACAACCCCATCGCGCCGCCGACAGAGGGCGCCCCGCCCGCTCCGCCGCGCAAACGGAATCTGCCGTTCTCACCGCGTTCAGCCAGAAAGATGGAGTAGTTATGCCCGAGGATCGCAGCGATCGGCGTAAGCACATGCACCCAGTCGCTGTTTGGGGTAAGCCATTGCGACACCCACACGGCCAGCGCTCCCTTTAAAATATCGAGAATGGCAGTGGCGAAGCCGGCCCAAAACCCTGCGGCGCGCATGGCGTTCGTCCCGCCTGTGCGGCCGCTTTCAACCTCGCGAATATCTTTCCCGGTTTTAAGTTTGACGATCAGTAATCCAAAGGGGATCGAACCAAACAGGTAAGCCAGAATCACGATCCCAATATCGAATGCAATTTGCATTGAAGCTCCTCCAAAATATTATGTCATTGCGGGGCAGGCGTTTTCCCTGCAATAACGGTAAAGTTCATACCCATAAAAACACGGAAAACGAAATATGGTTGCTAGATAACCTGCAAAACTACTTCGCTATAATTGCCATCTTCAATCCAAAAACCGCGGGCGCGCCACGCTTGCGAGCCTTCCACCGGCGCGAGGATGACCTGCACAACTGCATAGGCGGCCTGATCAACGTCAGTTGGCGATACAGTTTCAGGTCCAGTTGGATGCGAGTGGAAGATGCCGATCAAATCCAGCCCGTTGGATTCGATCCACTCGAAGGCATTTAACTGCTCGATGGGATCCATCACGAATCGGACTGCGCTTTGTGCCTGATTCGTCACCTCCAGCACTGACTCTACCTTTGAGTCTCGTCCTGCCAAAAGTCCGCAGGCCTCCAGCGGCGCATGTGAGCGGACGTGCGAAATCATTTTTTGAAGTTGTTCATTTGTGAGGGTGAGGGAGCGCATCAACGTAAGAATATTGCCGAGACCCACGCAATGCCGACGATGACAGCCGGGCCAAGCGCCGCGCGCCGCAGGGGAATTTCCTCTGCCAGGTTGGTGGAGAGTAACGTTAAAGCGTAAAGCACGCCCGTCAGCGCCAGCCCGAATTGAATCGGTGTTAGCGGCCAGTAGTGCAAGCCTGCCCCGACCTGGGCGCAGACAATGCCGATGCCGATCGCCCAGGGGAAGTCCCAGCGGTCGGAGCCGTCTAAATGAAGGAGGCGCAGGCAGATAAGTGCCGAGACGATGAAAATGGCAGGCACCAGCAGGAACATGCGCGCGCCGGAATATCGCAGCGAGGTGGTGAGAATCAGGAACAACGCATATCCCAGCGCAGTCAGACCCGCGCGCGCGAATCCGTAGGCTGGTGTGGACGGGTCAATGGTGATGTATTCGGCCAGAAAAATAAGGACCAGCAGGATCGCGGCAAATGAAAAGCCGGCCCACCAGGCGATTCCGTTTGGCAGCAAGGTCAGCGGAGCGCCGATGACGAAGGTGGTCAATGTGGGCAGCATGATGTGTTCGATATTTGTCTTTTCACCCAGCGCGGGGTGTTCGCGGGTCAGCCAGTTCATGCCGGTGGCGCTCAGCGCGGCGGCCAGCACTGCCATCACCGAGCCGAGGGTGACCGGATATGCAAAATAGAAGCCGGGCAGGGCAATCGTCAACGTGTAGCGCGGTGATTGGATCAGCCGAGTCAGCGCAAATGCCAGCAGCACAGATGCGATCAGCACGCCCAACCGGTCTGCCGAGGGCAGGTAGGAACGGTTCTCTTGCATGAGAAGATTGTACCTGTGGCAAGGCATGAGCGCAAGCAGGGGTATGGTAGAATCGAAACGTCATGGAAGTTTCACGAGTCGAAAAATTACCCCCACCCCCCGGCATCATCAGCTCAATTAAAGCGGGATTTGACACCATCGCCACGCACATCACGGCGATTCTCCTGCCTTTGCTGTTGAACTTGTTCCTCTGGCTCGGTCCCCGCCTGCGCCTGAACGCGCTCTTTGACCTCGTCAAAGGCGACGCGGTTCAGATTTGGAAAGCCGGCGGCGTACCCGAGACTGACATCCAGCGTGTGTTGACCTGGTACAACGAGACAATCCCCTCCGTAAATTTGTTCTGGCTGCTGCGAACGCTTCCGATCGGGATCTCAAGCCTGCTCTATCCCCAAAAGACATCCATCACACCTTTGGGCGACCCTGCCACTTTACAGGTCAGCGCGCTGAATTTATTCGGCTGGCTTTTCCTGCTGACTCTTATCGGCTGGATCGGCGGCGGATTGTACTTCCGCAGTGTGGCGTGGATCACAATCGCCAACAAAGACGACCAGCGCATGAGCATCTCACACGCGGTCGTGCAGACCATCCTGATATCCATTTTTTGGGGTATTTTATTGATGGTGGTCGGTGTGCCGGTTTTCCTGGTTTTGGCTTTGGCGCTCCAACTCAGCCCATTCATTGCGAACCTGCTTGTGCTGGTTGTCAGCCTTGCTTCGATGTGGGTGATCGTGCCTTTGTTCTTCTGGCCGCACGGAGTTTTTATCAGGCAGCAGAACGTGATCACTTCCATTATCAGCAGTGTGCAAATGGCGCGCTTCACACTCCCGACCAGCAGTATGTTCGTGCTGACGGTCTTCCTGTTGACCTTTGGTTTGAACTATCTGTGGAGCATCCCCCCTGAAGATTCGTGGATGACCTTCGTCGGTATCTTTGGTCATTCATTCGTTGCCACCGCTTTACTGGCTGGCAGTTTCATCTATTACCGAGATATGAACGCCTGGCTGCAAACTGTCATTGACAAACTGCGCCCCAATTCTGCGATCAAAAAATAGACAGTTCCCGACTGTTGGAGGATTTTATGGCTGAAAAAGAAACCACCATTAATTATGACGTAAGTTCCATTCAAGCTTTGGAAGGTATTGAGCATGTCCGCAAACGCCCCGGCATGTACGTAGGCGGAACGGACATTAAAGCTCTGCATCACCTTGTTTATGAAGTTGTTGATAATTCCATCGATGAAGCGCTGGCGGGTTTCTGTAACCGCATCAACATCACCATTCATTCCGACAGCAGCCTCACGGTCGAGGACAATGGCCGCGGTATTCCTGTCGGTCCGCATCCCACAAAAAAGGATGCAAACGGCAAGCCAATGGAAACTGTCGACGTAGTCATGACCGTGATCGGCGCGGGCGGTAAATTCGGCGGCGGCGGATACAAAGTCTCCGGCGGTTTGCACGGCGTGGGTATCAGCGCGGTGAACGCCCTCTCTGAGTGGATGGTCACCGAGGTCAAACGCGATGGCAAGCTTTGGCGTCAGGAATACAAACGCGGTGTGCCACAGGGAACAATTAAACAGATCGGCAAAGTAAAAGACGAGACAGGCACGAAGCAAACTTTCAGATTTGACAAAGTAATCTTCACGGAAGATATTGATTTCCGTTTTGACACCCTCGTTCAGCGTCTGCGCGAGATGTCTTTTGTGACACGCGGCGTGACCATCAAATTCCTTGACGAGCGCGCCGACCGCGAGATGACCTTCTACTTTGAAGGCGGCATTACGGCCTTCGTCCGTTACCTCAACCGCAACCGCGAGGGACTTCACCCCGTTGTGCATGTTGAAAAGGAAATCGAAAACGTCGGCATTGAAGCTGCGATTCAATATACTGATTCATACACAGAATCAGTGTACTCGTTTGCGAACACGATCAACACCATTGACGGCGGCACACACCTGACAGGCCTGCGCTCATCCTTGACTCGCGTGGTCAATGACTATGCCCGCAAGAACGGTCTGCTCAAGGATGCCGACCCGAACTTCTCCGGTGATGACACTCGCGAAGGGCTGACCGCCATCGTTTCGGTCAAGCACCCCGACCCGCAGTTTGAATCGCAGACCAAAGTCAAGCTCATGAATCCCGAGGCGCAGACCTACGTCACGCAGGTGGTCGGCGAAGCGTTCAGCACCTTCCTCGAGGAGAATCCTCAAGCGGCGAAGACGATCATCGCGAAGTGTTTAACATCCGCCCGCGCGCGTGATGCGGCGCGCAAGGCGCGCGATCTCGTCATCCGCAAGTCGGCGCTTGAATCGCTGACCCTGCCTGGCAAACTGGCAGACTGCTCCGAGCGTGATTCGTCCAAGACCGAGCTTTATATCGTGGAAGGTGACTCGGCTGGTGGATCAGCCAAACAGGGACGCGACCGCCACTTTCAGGCCATCCTGCCTTTGCGCGGAAAGATTCTGAATACCGAGCGCGCCCGCCTTGATAAGATTCTCGGCAACAATGAAGTCAAGTCGTTGATCTCTGCGCTGGGAACAGGCATCGGTGATAATTTCGATCTCGAAGGTCTGCGCTATGGCCGCGTCATTATCATGACCGATGCGGACGTGGACGGCAGTCATATCCGCACGCTGCTGCTGACCTTCTTCTTCCGCTACATGCCGCATTTGATCGATGACGGCCACCTCTATATTGCCCAGCCGCCGCTGTACCGCATTGCTTATAAGAATCAAGTCAAGTATGCCTACAGTGACAAGGAAAAAGATAAATCGGTTAAAGAGTATGGCAGCGATAAAGTCGGCATTCAAAGATACAAAGGCCTCGGCGAAATGAATCCCGAACAACTGTGGGAGACGACCATGAATCCCACCAACCGCACCCTGCTGCTTGTGACAGTGGAAGATGCCGCCGAAGCCGACCGCACCTTTGACATGCTCATGGGCGATGCGGTCGACCCGCGCAAGAAGTTCATCCAAACCCATGCAAAGAGCGTCAGGAATTTGGACGTTTAGAGAATAAACGAAATTTGTTTTGATGAAGAGAGATTGCCCTGCGCAGTCTCTCTTTTTGATTCGCCTTGCTTCTTTGTTATGAAAACAGCACACACCTGAAACCATTGTAGAGTAAAATTTGAACACCATGAAAGCACAGGCTGCGCAATCCGGTCTGCTTCAAGAATCAATACCTGCCAACAAATTGCTTGGCAATGTCCTTACGTGGATCGTCTTTGTTTATCAGACAGCCGCAGTCTTCATTGTTTTTATGTGTGTCTATTGGGGGCTCGGCTGGATCCGAGAGCCATTCATCGGATCATTTTACGAGCACACCCTGGTTTTTGTAGATACCGGCCCAATTCAAAAAGGAAGCGCCTGGGAATTCAATGCGCTTGTCTCCAGCGGAGATCAACTTGTCGCGGTGAATCATGTGCCGGTCCGAAGCCAGAAGGATGTGCGGAATATCATCACGGGTAAGTTCTTTCCCGGAGAGACAATTCCCTTCACCGTACGGTTTGCCAGCGGCGAGACGCGCGACCTCGACGCCACCCTGATGCTATTCCCCGCTGAAAGCGTCACGCTGTATTTTGTGATCCCAATTGTGATCAGTGTGATTTTTCTGATCTTCAGTTTATGGATCTTTGGCCTGCGCCGCAATGAACCGGCCGGCCGCGCGTTCTCGCTTTTTACATCTTCCATTGCCATCGCCACCGGCGCTTTCTTCAACATCTCAACCACTCACGAGTTTACAGTCATCTGGATGTTCAGCTGCGCCGTTTCCGGCGGGGCTGTGATCGCGCTTGCGCTTTCCTTCCCGCAGAATCCACGCCTGGTGCTTGACCGCCCCTACCTGCGCTGGATCGGTTTGGTCGCCGGGCTGTTCATGGCATTCATCGCAACTCCGACCATTTTCAACCTGAGTGCCCCCGTCGCATACATCAGCCAGTGGCGGACGATATATGTATTTGTCGCTTTTGGCATCCTGTTCCTGCTCGGTGCGAATCTTTATTACGCCTTTTATGCGCCATCGCCGGTGGTGAAAACACAGGCCCGTGCCACGTTGATCGGCGCGCTGATATCTTTCATTCCCCTTGGCATCTGGCTTGCACTTGGCGGAGTGCTGGCGCTCAACTTTTCTCCTTATCTCTTTTTACCGATCATAATTTTCCCGGCAGTGATCGGCTACAACATCTTGCGTTTTAGATTCCTGCGCACCGATGACCTTGTCCGGCGCGGCTCCACGTATATCCTGCTGAGCGTCTTTGTCGTTGGCGGATATGCTTTGATCGTTACAGGCATCAGCCTGTTCATGAATACCAGCCTGCCCGCAAACAACGCCTACCTGGTTGGCGGATTTGTTTTCGCGCTTGCCCTGTTGCTTGAGCCGATCCGCGCGCGCACGCAAAGCCTTGTCGATAATGTCTTTTTCCACGGCGAGCGCGCTTTTGCCGAGCAACTTGAGGGCTTCTCTCATAGATTAACCACCGCGCTGGATATCAACACCATTGGCATGATCCTGCGCGAACAGGTCGCATCGACTCTCAGCCCGAGCAGGATTCACATCTACACATATGATCCTCTCGAGGATTATTTCTCCGCCCTGCCCGGCGCAGACCGCCGCCCCACGAGCGACATCCGCTTCACCGCCGCAAGTCCGCTTGCCATGTACTTTGAAAAAGAACAACTGCCGCTTTATTTGGATAATGCCGCGGTCATACCTTCCTCCTTGCAGTCTGACCAATCACGCATCGCATTGCTTGGAGCGCGGCTGTTCATAGCCCTGCCCGGCAAGGAACGCGAAAATGGCTGGCTGGCTTTGGGTCCGCGATTATCCGGCCAACCGTACACGCCGCGCGATTTGCGATTCCTGGAGAATATTTGCGACCAGGCATCTGTCGCGCTGGCACGCGTGCAAACCGTTGCGCGCCTTGAGCGGCAGATCCACGAAATGAAGGCATTGACGCGCGTATCTCAGGGCGTGAACGTTACATTAACTTTTGACGATGTGCTTGAATTGATCTATGCCCAGACAGAGCAGATCATTCCCATCAATCATTTTCATATTACCTTGTACGACAAAAACAGCGACTACTTTTATTATGGCTTTTGCGTCGAGAATGGCGAGCGACTCCCCGAAAGGGAGAATCTGCCATTTGCCGCCAACTCAGGCCTCAGCCCGGAAGTGATCCGCAAGAGTCGCCCGGTCATCACAACCGATTACCTGCATGAATGTCAGGCGCGCAACCTTAATCCATCGATGGCGAAAACAATTGCGTGGATGGGCGTGCCGCTCAATGCGGGCGCGGAATCGATTGGCGCGCTCAGCATCGGGAATCAAGACAGCGTCACGGTTTATACGCGCGGGCAGCTTGAACTGCTGCAGGCGATCGCCGACCAAACTGCGGGCGCGATCGTCAAGGCGCGCCTGCTTCAAGAGACGCAGCAGCGTGAGCGCCAGCTTTCCATCTTGAATGAAATCACGCGGCAATTGACATCCACGCTGGAGCTTGGTCCGCTTCTGCAAAACATCCTTGAGAACGCGGTCGGCATTTTGAATTGCGAAGCCGGCAGTTTATTCCTTGTCGACGAGCAGACAGGTGATTTGATTTTTAAGGTCACGGTCGGTCCCGTTGCTTCAAATTTGATCGGTCAGCGTTTGCCGGCTGGCACGGGCATCGTTGGACGCGCTGTGCAATTACGCGCGCCGGTCATCGAAAACGAAGACCAGCATTCGCCGGCGCGTTTCAAGGGCGTAGATCAGCAAACTGGATTCGTCAGCCGTTCGCTGATGGCTGTGCCCCTGCAATCGAAAGACATCGTCAACGGCGTGATCGAAGTCATCAACCGCCGCGACGGACTGCCATTCGTGCGCGATGACCAGACCCTGCTGACCGCCTTCGCCGGGCAGGCTGCGGTTGCCATCGAGAACGCGCGCCTTTATGAATTGACCGACCAAAAACTTGCCGCCCGCGTGGAGGAACTCTCGGTCATGCAGCGCATTGACCGCGAACTGAATGCCAGCCTCGAAATGGATCGCGCCATGCGCATTACGCTCGATTGGGCATTGCGGCAATCTCACGCGGAAGCGGGTTTGATCGGTATGCTGGATGAAAGCGACGACCTGCGCGTCATGTCGTTTCAAGGCTTTGACGAGCGGATCGCAAACCTGCCCGACCAGACCATGAAAATGGAGATCGCGGTCATGCTCAAGGCTGTGGAAACGGGTCAACCTCAACAGGCGGCAGTTGAAGCCTCGAAAGACAAATTGCTTCCCACAACACACACACAGATGATCATTCCCATCCGCCGCGAAACAGCGGTGATCGGCCTGCTGTATCTGGAAAGCACAAGCGATACGCAGGTGGATATTGATTTTCTAACCCGCCTCACAGACCATGCCGCCATCGCCATTTCCAACGCGCAGTTGTATGGCGAAGTGCAGCGCGCCAACCTTGCAAAGAGTGACTTCGTTTCATTTGTAGCGCACGAGTTGAAGAATCCGATGACATCCATTAAAGGATATACAGAACTGCTGGCCGGCGGAGCGGTTGGCACGATCAACGACATGCAAACCAGCTTCCTGCACACCATCAAGAACAATGTCGAGCGCATGTCCACATTGGTGTCAGATTTGAACGACAATTCCAAGATTGAAGCCGGCCGCTTGCGGCTCGAATATAAATCGACCGACGTGGCGGCTCTGGTTGACGAAGTTGTCCGCTCTATTAAACGACAGGTGGAGGAGAAGAAGCAGGCGCTGGAAGTCATCTTGCCTGAAAACCCTGCGCCGATGTGGGCTGACCGCATCCGCGTGGGACAGGTGCTGACCAACCTGCTCAGCAACGCCAACAAATACACACCCGAAAGCGGAGTCATTCAAGTCGGCGCGGAGGAGACCGTCAATCAATGGGACTCCGAAGGCGCGCCGCGCGTCATCCATTTGTGGGTGAGAGATAATGGGATCGGCATGAGTCCCGAAGACCAGCAAAAAATGTTCCAGAAATTTTTTCGTTCAGAAGACCCCAAGGCGCGCGAAACACCCGGCACCGGGCTGGGGTTGAACATCACCAAGAGTCTGGTCGAAATGCAGGGCGGGCGGATCTGGTTTGAAAGCGAGTTCCGTAAAGGCACGACCTTTCATTTCACCATTCCAGTTGCCGAAGAGTCGTGAGTTAAACCATGGCATTGATTTCAGCGGTGGGTTCTGCGCAGGCGCTCGATGGACGCGAAGCCGGTTTACAGGCGGCGCATCAGGCTTTGAATTTCATGGGCGCAAGCGCGCCGGGGCTGGCGATTGTGATCTCGTCGCATCAATATCAGGCGCGTGAAGTGTACAACGGCGTGAGCAGCCTGCTGGGCGATGTTCCCCTGATCGGCTTTAGTTCTCCCGCCGGGCTGACGCAAGACGGGTTGCATCCACATTCTGTGGTGGTGGCGCTTCTTGCCGGTGATTTCCACGCCAATACCGTGTGGCTGCCGGGCTATGCCCAGTCGGGGCGTGAGACAGCCGCGAAGATCGAGAAGCATGTATCCGCGACAGCCGAACAGCAATCCATGTTGTTCTTTGCAGATGGATTCAACGGCGACGCGGAACAATTTTGCGCGGGCATTTCACCCGATATGAAAGTGATGGGCGGACTTTCCAGCGGCGACCTGCACACGGGCAACACTTATCAAATGGCTGGCAGTCAGACCGGCGCCGGCGGATTGGTCGCCGCGTTTTTGCGCGGCAATCTTAAAATTGGAATTGGTTCCGATCACGGCTGGGACCCGGTCGGGAGGCAGTTCCGCATCACACGTTCACGCGGATTCTGGCTGCGGACCCTGGATGGACGTCCCGCTTCTGAAACATATGCCGGGCTGTTTGGCTACCCCGCCCGCGATTGGGCATTCCCGCCGCTGAATTACCTCTCGCGTTTGTATCCGCTCGGCATCGAGCAGGGCGAGGATTTGGTTGTGCGCTCCCCGATCCGCGTAGAGGCAGACGGAAGTTTCCGCATGAACGCCACCATCCGCGAAGGGATTGACGCATATCTGCTGGTGGGCAGCCGCGCCGCCTGCGAACGCGCCGCGCAGCAAGCCACTCAACAAGCCTTATTGCAATTGGGTGACGCCAAACCTGCATTCGCTCTCGTGCTGGTGGATGTCGCCTGGCAGATGCTGCTCAAAGCCCAACCCGGCGTTGAGATTGACGCAGTTCAGGAAATTTTAGGGACGAAGATTCCGATTGCCGGCGGTTATACATTGGGGCAAATTACATCTGCGGATTCGACAACCCCGAAGTTTTTGAACCAGCATATTGTTGTGATTGTGTTTGGGGAAAATCAGGAACAACGATAGCAAACTCAAGCATAATTACCCCCGAACTTAATATTGGACGCAGATGAACGCTGATTTTCGCTGATGAAGAAAAGATCAGCGTTTTCCCCTGGCACCGACCGCCACATCGGCTTCGCATTCGCGGAGCGATGCCGAAGGGGCAGGTGTGCGTTTTTCAGCGTCCCATTTACACAGTATCGCATAATTTGGTAAACTGAAATTTTGATTTCCCCTCGCGTTTTTCAACGAAAAGTTTACTTATTTATGAGACAAGCGATAGTTTTGAAATATGTCGCTCCCTCAGAGTGACATGTTCTTCTTATATTTTTTCCACCACCCAAAAATGCGAAAGCCCAAACCACTTCAATGGAGTGGCTTCGAGGAATTGCAAGATCGCGCGTAGGAATTTTCCCATCACGCCAAAGCGTGCAATGATGTTGTCGTATGCGCCGAAGATGATCGTGCGTTCGATGAATTTCACAGGCAGGCCTTCGAATAATTTTTGCATGTCGCGCGTCGAGTACACACGCACGTGCGGCGCGAGTTTGTTTCTCAGCGCGCGCGGCAAATAATTCACGAACAACTTGTTGCCAAAAAAATATTTTCCCTTCCAGAAAATTCCGTGTGTTTCATAAGGGTAGCCAAGGTTGGGGCAAAAGATCACGGCGCGTCCGCCAATTTTCAATAGACGGATCATCTCGCAGATCGCGGCGCGGTCATCTTGAACGTGTTCGATCACTTCATGGCTGAGGATCAGGTCAAAGGTCGAAGCAGGAAGCGGGATGAACTCACCTGCGGCATTGATGATTCTGTCGGATTTGACTCGCGCATCGCGCGCCCGCTCGAAATCATATTCCAGCCCGATCACATGAGACCCGAGGCCTGTCAGCTTCTCGACGTACATTCCCACCCCGCAGCCGTTTTCAAGCACCAGCCCGTTGATGCGTTCGCCGGCGGCGCGCGTGATCATTTCCAAACGTCGTTGTTGCCCTGCACGCCATACATAAGAAGGTTCGCCGCGTAATGCGGCCTTGTTCATGTCTCTTTCAGTCATAGTTGCGATTATACCTTGCGCCTTCACACCCTCTATGCTAAAATCTCGGGCGCGAGGAAAACCCCATAAAGAAGACATCGAAAAGTGGGTAACCCCCACTTTTCTGCTTGTACGGAGTATCGCATAAATTGTTGAACTGATATCGCGATTTTTTTTCGCGATTTTCAGCATAATTTCGATAATTTATGGATAAGCGATGAATAGGAGCGATGGAGTAGTTAGTATGTCTAAAAACGAGTTTGCATTGGCTTTCAATGAAGTGATTGAAGAAAAACAACTTGCGAAAGATACGGTTGTTTCTGCAATTGAAGCGGCGATGGTATCAGCCTATCGCCGGGCTGTCGGCGCATCACAAGCACAGCATGTGGAAGCCAAACTAGACCCCGACACCGGCCATGTCACTGTGTCTGCCGAGAAGGAAGTTGTCGAAGGCAGTACCGTTGTTGACGAGCGCACGGAAGTTTTATTGGATGTGGCGCGCAAGGTCAACCCCGATGTCCAGCCAGGCGACATGGTCATCATTGAAACGACCCCGAAAGATTTTGGGCGTGTGGCGGCGCAGACTGCGCGTCAGGTGATTCAGCAGCGCATCCGCGAGGCTGAGCGTTCGAATCAAATGAAATATTTCGAACGCCAGGTGGGCGAGATCGTTTCAGGTCTGGTGCAAGCCTCCAATGCTCAAAGCGTAACGGTCGGTCTGGATATGAAGGCCGAAGGCGTGATGCCGAACAACCAGAAGATTCCCGGCGAGAGACTTAAATTGCACGACCGCATTCGCGCGGTGGTAATGGAAGTTAAAGACGGCACACGCGGTCCGCAGATCGTGCTTTCGCGCGCGCATCGCAACTTCCTGCGCCGTTTGCTTGAAAATGAAGTGCCTGAAATTTATCACGGCATTGTTGAGATCCGCGCCATTGCGCGCGAGCCCGGCGCCCGCGCCAAGGTGGCTGTCTCTGCCACGCAGGCTGGAATTGACCCGGTCGGCGCGTGTGTGGGCATCAAAGGTGTGCGCATTCAAGCCATCGTCAAGGAATTGCACGACGAGAAGATTGACATTATCCAATGGGATCAGGACCCCATTATTTATATTTCCAAAGCCATCAGCCCGGCGCGTGTGAACGGCGTGTACCTTGCTGATAGTGAAGGCGCGCGCACAGCCACGGTGGTTGTGGGTGAGGATCAATTGAGCCTCGCCATTGGCCGCGATGGACAGAATGCGCGCCTTGCCGCCAAGTTGACCGGCTGGCGCATTGACATCAAGTCGTTGAGCGAAGCCTCCGGTGACGCGCTTAAGAAATTGCAGAGCAGCGCCGAGCTCGCATCGATGCTGCCTGCCGCAGTGGAAGCCGTTCCGCAGATCGAGGAAATTCTCGCGAAGAAGGTTGAGAACCGCCCGATCACGCCGGAAGAATATACGGTGCTCGGTCAGTTTGTAGACCGCGTGGAACGCCGCACGATCCAGATCAAGGAGGAAGCCGCCCGCGTGGAGGAGGAACGCACCACCGCCGCGCGCGCAGACATCCCGACTGCGGCATTTACCATGCCGCTCGATCAGGCCGGCATCAAGGAACATATCTTTAATATCCTGACCGAGGCGAATTTTGAAACTGTCGGTCAGTTGATGTTCTCGCTCAAGACCGACCCGAATAAAGTCCTTGGCTTGCCGGGGATTGGGTCGAAGGCGATTCAGAATATTGAAGAAGCCATCGCGGCGATCAAGTTCCCTGAACCTGAGGTTGTGAAAGTGGAAGAACCCGTTGCCGTGGCGGAGTCTGTTGCTGCTCCTGTTTCAGCGGAGGAATTGTCTGTTGAGAAGAAGCAGGCTGAGGGAAAGAAGGATGCGAAGCGCGTCGTCGAAGAAGAGGATGAGAATGCCAAGGACGGCGTCTCGCTCGATGAATTGTTCAAGATGAAGCCTGAGATCTTCCAGACTACCACCGTTGTTGATGATGACGCTGAGAAGAAAAAGGCCGGGAAGAAAGTCAAGAAGAAGGGCGTTGAATTGGAGTTCGACGAAGGCCTTGGTGCAGTTGTCGGGCGCAAGAAGCACAAGCGCGGCGATGATGCCGGCAGTGATTGGGAATAATTATTCCTCGCGGATAATTTGAAGGTGAAGAAGAAACCTGCCCAACGGATAAAACACATACCCCAACGGACTTGCGTGGGCTGCCGCGAAGTTTTGCCAAAAAGGCAAATGCTGCGGGTGGTGCGCACGGCTGATGGAGTTCGGATCGACCCGGGCGGTAAGCTGGCAGGAAGGGGCGCTTATTTGCATGACCGGCGCGAATGTTGGCAGCGCGGGTTGAGGGGAGCTTTGGCGAACGCGCTCAAAGCGGAATTGAGCGCAGAAGACCGCGCTCAATTGGAAAATTTCATGATTACCCTGCCGCAAGACGACCCTGCGAGTCGTGCGGAAACCAATAAGGCAAGCCATGTGAACGAATAGCCACTCGCTCACAGGGCACTTGTTGGGGAATTGATTTGCGCGAATATGTTTGGATGATATTCGCAACCTAGAAGGAGGTGGCCTATGAGCAGCAACGGTACCAAACTTGAATTACCCGCCAGTATTGTGATTCGCGACCTGGCGCTGAAGATAGAAAAAAGCCCGATCGACCTGATTAAAAAATTAATGTCAAACGGTGTGATGGCAACCATCAACCAGACTGTGGATTTTGACACAGCCGCCATCGTGGTCGGCGAGTATGGATTCGACGCCGTCCTCGAAGCAGCCGAAGAAGTGACAAAGGAAGAAACGGGGGAGGTACCGCTCTGGCGTCAGATGATCGCCGGAGAAAATAACGCGCTATTAAAACCCCGTCCGCCGGTGGTTACAATTCTCGGGCATGTCGATCACGGCAAAACCAGTTTATTGGATGCCATTCGCCAAACGGAAGTCGCCGCGGGCGAAGCCGGCGGCATTACCCAGCACATCGGCGCGTATCAGGTTGAAAAGAAGGGACGTTTGATCACCTTCCTCGATACGCCCGGTCACGCCGCGTTTACGCAAATGCGAGCGCGCGGCGCGCAAGGCGCGGATATTGTCGTGCTGGTCGTCGCGGCGGATGACGGCGTGATGCCGCAAACCCGTGAAGCCATTGCCCATGCAAAAGCAGCGCGAGTCCCATTGATGGTGGCGCTGAATAAAGTCGACAAGGCGAATGCAAATCCCGATCGTGTCAAGCAGCAGCTCGCGGAACTTGAACTCGTCCCCGATGATTGGGGCGGCAACACAATGGTGGTTCCCGTTTCAGCAAAACTAAAACAGGGCATCGACGATCTGCTTGAAGGTATTTTGCTTGTCGCAGACAGCAATGTCATCAAAGCCAACCCCGGCGGAAAAGTCATCGGCACAGTCATCGAAGCCGAGTTGGATAAATCCAAAGGCGTCATGGCGACCCTGCTCGTTCAGAATGGAACTCTTGAATCCGGCGACATCGTTGTGGCTGGAACTTCCTACGGAAAATTACGCGCCATCACCGACCACAAAGGCAAGCCGATCAAGAAAGCGGGTCCATCCACGCCGGTAGCTGTGATGGGATTAAGCGGCATGCCCTCCGCTGGAGATATTTTCCAGGTCGTCGATTCTGAAAAAGAGGCGCGCAGCATTGTTGCGGAACGTGCCGAGACTGCCAAGACCCTTTCCCAAACCAAGAAGAAAGTTTCGCTCGAAGATTTGTTCGCCAACGTACAGGCAGGCGAAGCCAAGGGACTCAACCTCATCGTCAAGGCCGATGTGCAGGGTTCGCTCGACCCGATCGTGACCGAATTAAATAAACTCGGTCAGGGCGAGATCGGTTTGCACATTCTGCACGCTGAGACCGGTAACATCGGCAATAACGACGTCATGCTTGCCGCTGCGTCGAAAGCCATTATCATCGGCTTCAACGTTCAGGCAGACGTGGATGGCCGCCGCCTCGCTGAAAAAGAAGGCGTGGACATTCGCCTGTACGAGATCATCTATCGCATGACCGAAGACATTGAGAAGGCGCTCAATGGTATGCTCGAACCCAAGCTCGTGGAAAGAGTCCTTGGACGCGCGCAGGTGCTTCAAGTCTTTGCCGCCTCCAAATTTGGGCGCGTGGCTGGATGCAAATGCACCGAAGGCGAACTGCGGCGCGGCGCGCGCGTGCGCCTGTATCGCGGCGCGGACATGATCTACGAAGGCGACCTGTCATCCCTGCGCCACGAGAAAGATGATGTGAAGGAAATTCGTCAGGGTTATGAATGCGGCGTTGGCTTCAAAAGCTTCAATGACATTGCGCCCGGCGATCAGTTGGTTTGTTACATTGTTGAATAGTCTTTTAGTCGGCTGGTCTGTTAGTCTAAAATCGTAAATCGTAAATCGTAAATCGTAAATCGTAAATCGTAAATCGCTTATGCCATCAGGAATTCGTTTACAACGCATCCAGGACCGTGTCCGCCAGGAACTTTCGGAACTTCTTATCCGCGAGATCAATGACCCGCGCCTGAAAAACATCTTCGTCACCGACGTGAAAATTGACAAGGAACTTGCCTTCGCGCATATTTATGTTTCTGCCATCGAGGGTTCTTCCCGTTCCGCAGAAATCCTGGCGGGGCTTGAATCTGCTTCTGGGTTCTTCCGGCGGACTCTCGCTTCGCGTGTTGAACTGCGCGCCTTCCCAAAGTTAAAATTCCACTGGGACCCCACGCCCGAGAATGCAGACCACATCGAAAAGGTACTGGCTGGGTTAAGAGAAAAGAAATAGTTTGTAGGGGGTGCGTTTCAAACGCGCTCCCTATTTTTATTAATCATTTGGAGGATGAAGATAAGTGAATAGTCAAATTATAGGGGAGGTAAAAGATAGATTGGATGCGGCGAAGAAGATTGTCATCGCTTCGCATGTTCGACCAGATGGGGATGCGATCGGAGCCTTGCTTGGGCTTGGCCTTGCTCTGCGCGATGCGGGCAAATCTGTGCAAATGATCCTCGCGGATGGAGTCCCTTCTTCATTTAAACATCTCGAAGGGAGTGAACTCATCAAAAAAGAACCAACTGGCGACCACGATACCTTCATCACTGTGGACTGCGCTGATTTCAAACGCACGGGGAAAATCTTTGAAAATTTTGGCCAGCCGGATATTAATATTGACCACCATAAGACAAACGAAAATTTTGGAAAAATAAATCTCATTGAGGCGGATGAGGTTGCCACGTCAGCCATTTTGACCAGCCATTTGCCTGCCTGGGGTTTTAAAATCACCAAACCCATTGCCGCCGCTCTATTGACCGGCATCATTACAGATACGCTCGGCTTCCGCACTTCCAACATCACGCCGGAAGCGCTCCGTCAGGCTGCGACCTTGATGGAAACAGGCGTGGACATGCCTGAGATTTACATGCGCGCATTGGTGCGAAAAACATATCCCGCCGCGCGCTATTGGGGGGCGGGGCTTTCCAGTATGCAAAGCAAGAACGGCATCGTCTGGGGAACGCTTACCCTGGCAGATCGCAAGGCTGCCGGTTATGGCGGCAACGACGACGCCGACCTGATCAACATGATCTCGGCGATTGACGGAAATAAGGTGGGGATGATCTTCGTCGAGCAGAGCGACCACCATGTCAAAATTTCGTGGCGCGCGCTCGTCGCCGGGGTGGATGTCTCGCAGGTTGCGAAACACTTCAAAGGTGGAGGCCATGCCGCTGCCGCTGGAGCAGACATCGAGGGCGGCCTGACCGAAGTCCAAAAGGAAGTCCTAAAGAAGACACGCGAGATGCTCGGTCTGTAATTAGAATCTGATTAGTAGTTTATCGCCCCTATTTGAAAAATAAGACAATTATGTCATAATTACACAGAGGAAAATCAAGGAGGAATGAAGTATGAACAGTCAGGATATTAAGAATGCTATTTCCGGCGCGCTTGTGGTGGACAAGCCTGTAGGCATGACCTCGCACGATGTGGTGCAGGCCATCCGCAATGGAACGAACCTGCGCCGCGCCGGTCACACCGGCACACTGGACCCGCGCGCCTCAGGCGTGCTCGTCATTTTGGTCGGACCCGCTGTCCGCTTAAGCGAGTACGTTTCGGCTTCCGATAAACGCTATCAAGCCATTATCCGCCTTGGCGGTTCGACCGACACCTTCGACGGCGAGGGCAGGGTGACACCCACAAAAAATCCTGTGGATGTGACCGAGGCGCAATTCGAAGAGGCATTAAAGACTTTCGTAGGCGAGATTGAACAAACCCCGCCGCCTTATTCCGCCGTAAAAGTTCAGGGACGCAAAGCCTATGAAATGGCGCGCGAAGGCGAACCCGTTGACCTTGCTCCGCGTAAGATCACGGTTCATCATCTTGAAGTCCTCGAGTGGACTCCGCCCGAAGTGGTCATTGACGTGCATTGTTCCTCCGGCACCTATGTCCGCTCGCTGGCAAACGATCTTGGCGTGAAGCTTGGCTGCGGAGCCTACCTCGTTGGTCTGCGCCGCACAAAAAGCGGACGCTTCTCGCTGCGCGATGCGGTGCCGCTGCGAAAATTACAGGAAGCCTTCGCCGCGGGCAACTGGTATCAATACCTCATCCCTGCCGCCGAAGCGCTTGGCGACTGGACAGCGGTTGAGCTCAGCCCCGATGAAGTGGAAGGCGTCCGTCATGGACATCGTGTGAAAGTTGTCGGCGAACCCAGCGAAACAAAAGTGCGCGGCGTCAGCACGCAGGGCGAGCTGGTCGCGCTCATGGAAATCGTCATCAACGAAGACGGCTCGCGCGAATGGCAGCCGAAGAAAGTATTCTTCACAGACTGAATCAACTAAGACATAAACAAAATGCCGCTCGCCCTGAGTAAAAAGGCGGCGGCTTTTTTCATCCCATGCAGCATTATCATTCCCTTGAAGAATTTTCAACAACGAACGCCTGGCTCACCGTCGGTGTCTTCGACGGCGTGCATCGCGGGCATCGCGAGATCATCCGCAAACTCACAAGCGAGGCTCACGCCGATCATGCGCCTGCTGTTCTATTAACCTTTGACCCTCACCCGGCCAGTGTGTTAACCGGCAGGGATATTAAATGCCTGACCACTCCTGATGAACGCGCGGATTTGCTTGCCGAGCTGGGCGTGGACATCGTCATCACACAGCGCTTCACCCCTGACCTGTCAACTGTTCCTGCCTACGAATACATGTCCCGCCTGAAAGAGACTCTCGGCCTCAGCCGCCTGCTCATCGGCTATGACTTCGCCCTCGGCCGCGGACGCGAAGGCAACGCCGCCCGCCTTGCCGAAATTGGACGCGAATTAAACTACAGCGTGGAAGTCATCCCAGCCCTCAGCGACGAAAGCGGCGTGATCTCCTCCACCGAAATCCGCAAACTCGTTTCCACAGGCAATGTGGGTGAAGCCGCAAAACTACTTGGCTACAACTACAGCCTGAGCGGACCCGTCATCCACGGCGATGGGCGCGGACATCGCATCAACATCCCCACTGCCAATGTGGATTATCCGCAGAAAAAAGTCATCCCGGCCAACGGCATTTACGTCTGTTGGGCGTGGCTGGGCGCAGAGAAGTTCATGGCCGCCACCAACATCGGCTTCAACCCCACCTTCACCCCCGACAAAAAAACTCCCAGCCTCGAAGCGCACCTCCTTGATTTCACGCGGGAGATTTACGGGCGTGAAATGAAACTGGAATTCGTTGCACGGTTAAGGGATGAGCTGAAATTCAACTCGGTGGAGGCGTTGCTCGAACAGATTCAAGATGACATAAATAAAACGCGCGGGATGCTTGGTTAAATTCAATCCGCAAAACAAAAAAGGCCGTCGATTTGTTGACGGCCTTTTTTGTTTTCCATGTAGAGAAGTTACCCCGCCAGATTCACCTGCGGCAGTTTGCTCATCGACTCTTTCACCGCCTCGGCAGGATACTCATAATCTTCCAGTTTCCCGCTCAGGTAGGATTCGTAGGCGGCCATGTCGAAGTTGCCGTGGCCTGAAAGGTTGAACAGGATCACACGCTTCTCGCCTTTGGCTTTTGCGTCCAGAGCTTCGTCAATGGCGGCGCGCACCGCATGTGCCGACTCGGGCGCGGGCACAATGCCTTCCGCTTTGGCAAATTGCACTGCGGCTTCGAACGTCCCTTTTTGTTTGACGGCCACCGCGTCAATGTAGCCGGCATCGTGCAGCGCGCTGATGCTGGGAGCCATGCCGTGGTAGCGCAATCCGCCGGCGTGAATGCCGGGCGGCATGAAGTCGTGACCGAGCGTGTGCATCTTGACGATGGGCGCCATCTTCGCGGTATCGCCGTAATCGAAAGTGTATACGCCCTTGGTCAGCGTGGGAGTGGCTGTCGGTTCCACGCCCACGAGGCGGGTGCGCTTGCCATTCTTGAGATTCTCTCTCAGGAACGGGTAGGCAATCCCCGCGAAGTTTGATCCGCCGCCCACACAGCCGATGACAACATCAGGATATTCATCCGCCATATCCATTTGCTTCAAAGCCTCTTCGCCGATCACGGTCTGATGTAACAGCACATGATTCAACACCGAGCCGAGTCCGTATTTCTTCGTGCCATTGGACGTGGCCGCGGCTTCGACCGCTTCTGAAATGGCGATGCCAAGCGACCCTAAATTATTTGGGTTTTCAGCCAGCACGGAGCGGCCATAATTTGTCAGGTCTGTGGGACTCGCGTAAACGCGCGCGCCGTAGGTTTCCATCAGATTGCGGCGATACGGTTTTTGCTGGTAGGAGACTTTGACCATGTACACTTCAAGGTCAATGCCGAAAACGTTGCAGGCAAATGCCAGCGACGAGCCCCATTGGCCGGCGCCGGTTTCGGTGGTCATGGCTTTTGTGCCGCCGATCTTGTTGTAGAACGCCTGCGGGATGGCCGTGTTCGGTTTGTGACTCCCCGAAGGCGAAACGCCTTCATATTTATAGTAGATGTGCGCTGTGGTGCTGAGTGCCTTCTCCAGCCGGCGCGCGCGCAGCAACGGGGTGGGGCGGTAGAGGCGGTATATCTCGCGCACCTCTTCGGGGATTTCGATGTAGCGTTCAGAACTGACCTCCTGCATGATCAAGTCCATCGGGAAGAGCACGGAGAGAAAGTCCGGCGTGACAGGCTCCAGCGTGCCGGGGTGCAGCACCGGGGTCGGGGCAACCGGGCTGTCGGCATAAATGTTGTACCAAAATTTCGGCAGGTCAGATTCGTTCAATTGAAAGCGGGTTTGTTCGGTCATGGGTTCCTCCGGAAAAATTTTCGATTTACGATTTTGGAATTATGATTGATGCGCGAATGGCGTTACGGCAAAAAGCGCGGCGTGGAATTTTGCGCGGCATCGGCTTCGCTGTTTTGCTCCTCGATCACCTGCGCGGCAGGCAGGGAATTATCCGTCAGCGTTTCAACGGCGCGTTCCTGCAATTGAATTTCCAGCGTTTCGGTTTCAGGCATGGGATTCATCTTTTCTCCTTGTTTCAGACCTGACAGGTTTTAATCGCAACCTGATTGATTGAACCGCTGTATAAACCTGTCAGGTCTTGGGTTAAAAAAATACAGCGTTCATCCCAAAAGGGACGAACGCTGAAAACTTCGCATCCGTGGTGCCACCCAACTTAGGCTGTATTAACAAAAAATCCCGTTATGATGCAACGGGAAGCCAGCCTCACTCTTTAGTCTGCTAGTCGGAGGCTCTGGTCGAACATCCTGCTAAAAAACTCTGCCATGATAACGGACGCAGCTTCCGTCTCGGACTACTCGACCATTGAATGGTCTTTCTTCCTCGCAGCTCGGAGGGCCATTCAGTTTTGTCGTATCGGGCAGGTCTCTCACCGCAATTCACCTGCTCTCTGAACCGTCGTACAAACTTACTCGTCCTCGTCACAGCCTTGTATATTTCGGCTGATTATATGCAGAACAAAAAAAATGTCAATGAAAAAGTGTACAATGAAACTGACGGATTTTTGAAAGGAGTAAAAATGAACTCGAAAATGCTTCTGCCGATTCTGATCTTGTTGACGCTCGCAGGCTGTTCCATTCCTGTGGATGTACCCCCGACTCTGACCGCCCTGCCGCCTGCCGCGCCCCAACCGACTTTGACTGCCGCTGTTGGTTTTACTCCCGTCCCCCTGCTGACGCAGATTGCAACATCCATACCAGCCCCCGCCGCAGGGACAGCGGCTTCGTTTTGCGACGATCTGCGCACCCGTGAATTGATCACATCTCTGGGCAGGGCTGTATCTGCCAATGATGGAGCGCTGCTCGCCTCGCTTGTATCCCCAGCCGCTGGCATGGATGTGCGCTTCTATCGCGACGGCAACGTCATCAACTACGATGTTGAACATGCGAAATTTGTTTTTGTAACCACCTTTCAGGCAGATTGGGGCGTTTCATTTGGAAGCGGCCAACCTACCCTCGGCGCATTCCACGATATCATCGTGCCTTCACTACAGCAGGTGTTCACACCAAACGCAATCCTTGTCTGCAATCAACTCAAAGTGGGCGGAGCTACTTATGAACCTCTCTGGCCATATCCAAACATGAATTTCTACTCTGTGCATTTCCCCGGCACAGAGACCTACGGTCAGATGGACTGGCAGACCTGGGCAGTCGGCATGGACATGAGCTCGGGCAAGCCAATGCTCGCCGCCCTCGCGCATTTCGTCTGGGAGCCGTAGCCCGGCGTTTGCGGTAAGAAATCGATGTGCATGCCGCTCTAAAATTTCGCGAGGTGATTTATATGTTGTATTTCCCTGTTGAACCGATGCACATCCCGAACGACTATCTCAGCCTTGCGGTTTCACTTGTTTGTTGGGCGGTCAGTGTCATTGTTTTAAGGACGGCCATTTCGCGCACGAATAAATCGCTTGGAGAGAGGCAGGTGCCTTTGATGGGCGTCATGGCCGCCTTCATCTTCGCCGCGCAGATGATCAACTTCCCGGTGCTGGGTGGCACCTCGGGACATTTGCTCGGCGGTGTGCTGGCAGCAGTGATGCTCGGTCCGTGGGCGGGGATGCTTGCCATGACGGCTGTCATTGCCGTGCAGGGATTGCTTTTTCAAGACGGCGGGTTGATCGTGATGGGCGCGAACATTCTCAACATGGGGCTGCTGACCTGCGCCATTGGCTATGGCCTGTACCGCGCCGTGCTCGGCAAAAGCCCTGCTGTCAAGCTGGCGGTCATCGGGTTCGCGGCCTGGCTGTCTGTGATGGCTGGCGCGCTTTTCGTGGCGCTGCAAATTTGGCTAAGCGGAAATGCCGAACTGCGAATCATCGTGCCGGCCATGTTGTTCGTCCATGCTTTTATTGGGCTGGGCGAGGCGTTGATCACGGTGGCGGCTGTGACCTTTATCATGCGTACCCGGCCGGACCTGCTGGCTGAAAGCCCCGAGTCTTCGCGCGGCGGGCGCGGCTGGATCTTTGCCGGCGTGCTAACCTCGCTGGTTGTTCTTCTGCTTTCGCCGCTCGCCTCCACAAACCCGGACGGGCTTGAGCGTGTTGCGTCAGATCTTGGGTTGACCCACACCGCACAGCCCGCCGCGTTTCAAGTCATTCCCGATTACACGATTCCGTTTTTAGGAAATACGCCTGTCTCGACCATCCTCGCCGGCGCCGTTGGCGTGATCGTTGTGCTGGCGATTATCTTCATCACCGGCCGTTCGCTTCAAAACAAAAAGCCTAATTCCTAATCACTAATCTCTTTCCCCATGCATTCCGACGCCTTTGACCGCTATCACCATCACGAGAGTCCGCTGCACCGCCTTGACCCGCGCATCAAGGTCGTGACTGTGGTTGGGTTCATCCTCTCAAACGCCCTGCTGCCTGACGGTGCATGGAGCGCTTTCGCGCTGACCTGGCTCTTTATTTTCCTTCTCAACGCGCTTTCTGAACTCGGGCTGGGATACACCTTTCGGCGTTCGTTCATTGCCCTGCCGTTTGCGCTGGCGGCAGTGACGGTTTTATTTTCCATTCCGGGCAACGCGCTCTTTCAATTTCATTTCATGATGTGGGACTTCACAGTCTCAGACGCCGGGTTGCTGCGTTTTGTCAGCATTGTCATTCGTTCGTGGTTGTCGGTGCAGGCGGCGATCCTGCTGGCGGCGGTAACGCGCTTCCCGGATTTGATCCATGCCTTTGAACATTTGCGCGTGCCGGCGATTCTCACGACCATCATCGCGTTTTTATACCGCTACCTGTTTGTGTTGACGGATGAGGTGATGCGGCTGCTTCGGGCGAGACAATCTCGTTCGGCGGCCGCAGCAGGCCAAAAGTCCGGTGGAGGCGTGTTGTGGCGGGCGAAAGTGTCTGGGAATATGGCAGGTCAATTATTTTTGAGAAGCTACGAGCGCAGCGATCGAATCCATAATGCGATGCTGGCGCGCGGCTATGCCGGCCATCTGCGGACGTTGAATCCGCATGAACTTCATGGGCGTGATTGGGCTTATGCGGCTGTGGCTTTTCTTTTTATCCTTGCCATGCAATTTGTGGGACGGTTCTGATGCCAATTACTCACGCTGTTGAAAAAATTTCATACCCTGATTGCGAAGGCGATGTGCTGAAAGTGCGCGGCCTGCATTTCTCGTACCCCGATGGGCATGCGGCCTTGCGCGGTATTTCGTTTCATTTATGTTCCGGCGACAAGGTGGCGCTGGTTGGGCCGAACGGCGCGGGCAAGTCTACGTTGATGCTGCATCTGAATGGGATTTTGCAGGGGCGCGGTGAAGTTGAGATCGGCGGCCTGCGTCTCACGCGCGACAATTTGCCCCTCATCCGTTCCATGGTCGGGCTCGTCTTCCAGAACCCCGACGACCAACTCTTCTCGCCGACAGTGTTCGAGGATGTGGCGTTTGGTCCGCTGCACATGGGGCTGCCTGAAGCGGAAGTCCGCGCGCGCGTGGACTCGGCGCTTGAAGCCGTGCGCATGACTGCATATAAAGAGCGCCTGTCGCATCATCTAAGTGTCGGCGAGAAAAAACGGATTGCCATCGCGACGGTGCTATCCATGAACCCAAGCATTCTCGTTTTGGATGAACCCTCCGCTGGACTCGATCCGCGCGCGCGCAGGACATTAATTAATTTACTGCGCGAACTGCCGATCACGATGCTGGTTTCGACGCACGACATGCGGCTGGTGCAGGAATTATTTCCGCGCACGATCGTGATGGACGATGGAAACATCGTGGCGGATGACCTGACGATGAATATTTTGGAGGATGCGGAGTTACTGTCCGCGCATGGCTTGGAGAAGCCGTAGAGAATTAACAAAAGACTTGTTTTTTTCGATGGGCGGCCTATAATATTCTTACCACCCAATCTCATATAGGGGAATTGCGAGATAATCAAGGTTCTTCTAGTGGGTAATTCGAAATGGAGGTTATATGTTTCGCAAAAAAACATTCTTGGTTGTAATCGCACTCGTTCTTGTAATTAGTGGCATTCCACTTTCAGGGAACGTGCATGCTGATAGCATTATTACTGTCAAAACTGATGCCGATAACATAATTAGTGACACATTATGTTCATTGCGTGAGGCCATTACTAATGCGAATGATGACGCTCCAACATTCAGCGACTGTGTTTCGGGTTCTGGTAATGATACGATTATTATCGATAATACTGAAGGCGTGTATACCATAATCCTTGATTCTGCTTTGCCAGCGATCAGCGACGCCGATGGATTATCTATCTGGGGGTTGGGTGCCACATTAAGTGGATCTAACTTATACCGAATATTCACTGTGAATTCTAATGCTTCCCTCTCTTTGGAATACGTCACAATTGTAAATGGTTATGCGGAAAACCCTGGCAATGGCGGTGGTATTCAAAACAATGGCGGGATATTGACGATTACAAATAGTATCTTTTCCAATAATTCCAGCACTGGGTACGGCGGCGCTATTTATAATGGGGGCAGCCTGACGATCACAAAAAGTACTTTTTCGAATAACGTGGCTGTTGGCGGCAGCGTTTGGAACGCAAATGGTACATTAACCATCGCGAATAGCACCTTCTATACGAATCATGGAAATGGCAGCGGCGGCGCTGTCTCTAACGATCAAGGTGTGGCTACTATTGTAAACAGCACCTTTTCTGGAAATACGGATACTAGCGGCGGCGCCATTTGGAATAACGACACTCTTTACCTCAATAATACGATCCTGGCGAATAGTGGCTCTGGCAGGGATTGCTACAACGCCCCCGGCGCATCTGCAACTGGCACGAATAACCTGATTTCAACTACGGATGCGAATTACACCTGCGGCATGATCAACGGGGTGAATGGCAACCTTGTCGGCTTCAGCGCCGGCCTGAGTACCCTGACCGGTTCACCAGCTTACTATCCCCTTGAACGTAATTCCCTTGCAATTAACGCTGGAAATGATGCTGCCTGTGCGTCTGCTCCAGTAAATAACGATTCGCAAAACCAAGGCTCAATTCGACCAATAGGCGGACATTGTGATATTGGGTCTTTCGAATATGTTGATCCGGTTGATCCGAGCATGGCTTGGAATACCTTTTTGGGCGGCGCTGTTGATAATACGGGTATGTTAGGCATTGCAATAAGCGAAGATATAACTGTTGACAGTAGCGGAAATATTTACGTTGCAGGAACCAGTTCTTCCACTTGGGGTAATCCGCTGCGTGCTTTTACTCCTGGTTTGGATCAGTTTGGTGAGGCTACCGATGATGGCTATATCGCAAAGATTGATCCTTCAGGCAATATCATTTGGCACACCTTTCTTGGAGGAAGTGATTATGACCAGATAAATGGAGTTGCTGTTGATGGGGTTGGTAATGTTTATGTGATAGGCCACAGTTCTGCAACTTGGGGTAATCCAATACGGGCATATAACGCCGATAATAGTGCGTTTGTCGCAAAACTAAATTCTTCAGGCTCGTTTATATGGAATACTTTTCTTGGAGGTTTTAGTGCGGGTATTGCAGTTGATGGAAGCGCGAATATTTACATCGCCGGGGCAAGTTCCTCTGCTTGGGGAACTCCTATACACCCTTATACAAGTGGATATGATATGTCAGTTGCCAAGCTTGACACATCAGGGTCGCTTGTGTGGAATACCTTTTTTGGTGGAAGTGGAAATGATTATGGCGATGATGTTGCTGTGAAGAACGGACATCTCTATGTGGAGGGTCAAAGCAATGACTCTTGGGGCAACCCATTGCGATTTTTTAGCAGCCAATTTGATGCTTATTTGGCCAAGCTCGATTCATCCACTGGCGCTTTGTCATGGAACACCTTCCTGGGGGGATATGGAGATGACTATGGGCGTGGGATTGCAGTGGATGGGAATGAGAATATTTATTTAGCAGGCACCAGTAATTATGTATCTTGGGGTAATCCGGTGCGACCTTTGACTACCGTTGACAGTTTTGCTGCCAAACTTGATTCGTCTGGTGCGCTGATTTGGAATACTTTCCTGGGTGGGAGTGGGGATGATTCTGGCAGGGACATTGCTGTGGATGGCAATGGCGAGGTTTTTGTAATGGGCAATAGTTTTGCTCCTTGGGGCACTCCTTTGACTGCTTATAATGGCGCCGATCCCTTTGTCGCAAACCTCAGTTCTTCTGGCGTTTTAATTCAGCATATCTTCCTCGGTGAGATTAGGTATGATACAGGATATGGTATCGCTATAGCTGATGGGTATGGTTATGTTGCAGGTTTAGCTGAAGGAACATGGGGTGCCCCATTGCGACCTTTCGAAGGTAATATGGATGGCTTTATTGCCAAGGTATTGCTCACATTACCTTTTGTTTCATCAAGTGTCCGCGCCGACAGCAACTTAACCACCGCTGCCAGCGTGAATTTCACGGTGGACTTTTCGGAAAGTGTGACGGGAGTCGATGTAGGCGATTTTTCCTTGACAACAAGTGGCGTCTCAGGCGCAGCCGTGAGCGGGGTCAGCGGCTCGGGCAGTGTCTACACTGTGGCAGTCAATACTGGTTCAGGCAATGGTACGATTCGGTTGGATGTGGTGGATAACAATTCAATTGTGGATGTTGCATCAAATCCGCTGGGCGGGGTAGCTGTTGGAGATGGGAACTTCACAACGGGTGAGGTTTATGCGATCATTCATGATGTCAATTTCACCGATCAACTCTTCCACACCTCCAATCCGCCGACCGTGGTCACCATCCCGAACACACATGGAACAGATATCCACATCGGCACCCTGCTTGGCTCTGCCAGCGTCGGCACCACCTGGAATACTGGCCAAAGCTTCTTCATCGAGAATGATACCTGCAGCGGAGCGACAGTTATTCCGTCAGGCTCCTGCACCTTCAAGGTGCGCTTCCTGCCC
>JACRBI010000003.1 GCA_016234495.1 Chloroflexota bacterium
CTCCATACTCTTGCTTCACCCTGCTTGCGCTATAATGCATTTCAGATCCTCCTCAGTATTTTTTGCTTGTTCTTCACTTGCAATTCTACCGAGAAGGATCTTATTTTTTACCTCTTGTCAAGCGACTTTGGAAAAACCATGCCACAATTATCCTAAAGTTATATTAACCTGGTCTGTTGCGGCACATTCACACCAATGGCACCATGATTGGCATCAACCTAATTCTGTTTCGAAGGATATAATGGCTCAGAATTTAAAACCAAGAGGTTGCCATGGAAAACCCCATCCCGTCGATAAAACTAGCCCCTGGAAAAACTTTGTTTGTCTTATTTGCGATCACCGTCCTGCTGGTCGGTTTAAGTATCTGGGGACAGTACTTGAAATATTTTCCCCAATCATTTGACATGCATGGAGCCTGGCAGGAATTTGGCATAGACCTGCTGATGCGCTCCTTCTTCACCGATTCAGAATCAAATGTGCCGACCTACTTTAACACCATCATCCTTTTCATCCCGTCAATGTTGCTAGGAATCATAGGCGCATGGAAGGTTTCAATTAAGGATAAATTTAAATTCCACTGGGTCGGCCTGTCGCTTATTTTTCTCTATTTATCTGTAGACGAAGCCGCTGTCCTGCATGAAAAATTGATCGAGCCAATGCGCTCTGTGTTTAACTTTGAAAGTTACTATGGCATTTTCTATTTCACATGGGTCATTCCTGGCATCGCCGCGGTTTTGCTTTTCATGTTCGCCTACCTGAGATTTTTCCTGCATCTTGAAAATAAATACAAATTGCTTTTTTTTATCTCGCTCGGGATATACGTCAGCGGCATCATTGGCGGAGAAATGCTCAGCGGTCACTTCGCGGGAACCATCGGATTTAAAAATTTCACCTACGCCATGTACACCAGCCTCGAAGAATCTCTTGAGTGGAGCGGATGCTCGCTCATCATTTACTCCCTGCTCGCGTACATTCAACAATATTTACCAGAAGGGATCACACTCAAAGCATGACCACACCGGAGAGAATCGTCTCGTTGTTGGAATTGAAGCGCAACACCGGCGAACGCGGGACTCGTAAATTCATCGCCTACAAAGGCGTCGTATATGATGTAACTGATTGCCTTAAATGGCGGCTGGACATGCACGAATTCCTGCACTTCCCCGGTCAGGATTTGACCAGCGAACTTCCCGACGCCCCGCATCACGAGGAAGTTTTCAAGCACGATTGTGTTCAGATCGTTGGAAAGTTGGAAGGTTGACAGGTTTCAAAGGAAATAAAATACCCATGACTCCACTCAAATGGTGGCAGACTGCCGTTTTCTATCAGATCTATCCGCGCTCTTTTGCCGATGGCAACGGCGATGGCATCGGCGATTTCAAAGGTATCATCCAAAAGCTTGATTACCTCGCCAGTCTTGGCATTGACGCGCTTTGGCTTTCGCCGCATTTTCCCTCCCCCAACTGGGATTGCGGCTACGATATTTCGGATTACTGCAATGTTGCGCCGGAATATGGCACGCTGGATGATTTCAAATTATTTTTGGATGAATCACACAAACGAAATATCCGCGTCATACTGGACCTGGTACTGAATCACACATCCGATGAGCATTCGTGGTTCGTTGAGTCAAAATCCAGCCGCGACAATCCCAAAGCGGATTGGTTCGTGTGGCGCGACACCCCACCCAACAATTGGCAATCCTGCTTTGACGGCGACGCCTGGACCTACTCGCCTGAGCGGGATCAATATTATTATCACTACTTCATGAAGCAGCAGCCAGATTTAAACTGGCATAATCCCGCAGTAAAAAAAGCCACGTGGAATGCCGCGCGCTTCTGGCTCGACCTCGGCGTAGACGGCTTCCGGTTGGACGCAATTGGCACGATCTATGAAGACCCCAGTCTAACGCCCCACAACGTCCCGATGAATTTGGCCGAACTGCGCCGATTTTCTGATCTCGCGAAAACGCCGAAAGAACTCAAGCTCAAAGATGAGTACTGGCACGATATGTTCAAAAATCAATGGGGGCAGACCGGCCTGCATGAACTGATGAAAGAATTACGCGCCATTCTCGATGAATATGACGGTGACCGCATGTTGGTCGGCGAGGACGATAACATTGATTACATGGGCAGCGGAAGGGACGAACTTCACCTTGTCTTCAATTTTCCATTGATGAAAACCAACAAGCTCACACCTGATCATATTCGCAAGAATCAAGCAGAAAGGTTAGCGGGGCTGAACAGCCTCCCTGCTGAAAAAGGCTGGCCGTGCAATACTTTAGGAAACCACGATTCTTCACGAGTCCGCACTCGCTTTGGAGACAAACTTCACGATGCCGAGTTGGCGCGCCTGCACGCCGCGCTCGTTTTGACATTGAAAGGCACACCCTTCCTGTACAACGGCGAGGAGATCGGCATGGCCGATTATATGTTGACAGATATTTCACAGGTAAGAGACACAATGGGAAGCTGGTATTACCACGCAATTGTGACAGACATGGGCGTCCACCCTGAAGAGGCAATGGCGCGCACTGCCGAAATGACCCGCGACAAGAACCGCACGCCCATGCAATGGTCAAATAACCCGAATGCCGGCTTCTCGCCCGCCCACGTGACCACATGGCTGCCAGTCAACCCGAATTACAAAGACGGAATGAACATCCATGACCAGGAACAGAATCCAAGTTCATTGCTGAATTATTACAAGCACCTCCTGCGGGTGCGGAAATCATCCTCAGCCCTTATGGAAGGCGACTTTGTTCCCTTGCATGACTCAGCGGAGGATTATTTTGCATTCATCCGCCAGTCTGAAAAACAATCGGTTCTGGTTGTCTTGAATTTCTCGCAAAGCCAGCTTGAATTGGATTTCTCTCAGGAAGAGGCGGAAAATATTTTCAAATTGAAAATCCTATTCTCCAGCGCGGAGAGGCAGGGAAGGGAATCTCCACCTAAATTCAGGGTCAGTCCATTCGAAGTATTCATTGCTGAAATCGGAAGTTTCAATTAGCCAATGGAACAAACAAAAAAGGCGGCGCAGGCACGCAAAAAATTCGTCACGCTTTGCGGACGCATCTTCCGCGACACAGATCCGCAGTATTTCCCGCGCGCTCAATATCGCGGGCGGACGATCATCCTTTGCACAGAATCCTGCCTCGGCGCGTTCCTGGCGGACCCCGATCTGTTTTATAAAATGCACAGAAATTCTGAAAAGAAAAAATAAAAAGTTTTAAAGGTAGAAAATTATGATTGCGCCGCAGAAATCAATAAATTACCAGCAATACGAATTTCAAAAATGGAAATCCTTCGAAGCTGAAACCATCGTTGAAACGCCTGTGTCATTAACCGTCAACGGCGAAGTGTGGATCACCTTCATGTGTACACCCATCAGTCTGGAAGCACTGGCAGTGGGTTTCCTCTACAACGAAGGCCTCATCGAAAATATGGACGAGGTCAGCGATGTCCGTGTTTGCGAGCACGGCGATAATATCGATGTGTGGCTTAACCGCACAGTGGAACAGCCCACTTCATGGCGGCGTACCTCAGGCTGCACCGGCGGCGTGACCGCTGTTGACCTGCTCGCGAAGCCGAATGTCAATTTCGGAGAGAACAGGTTCAAGATCCAGCCTGATGCGATCTGCGGGCTGGTGGAATTGCTTTTTGAGTCGCAGTCGCTTTATAAAGAGACAGGCGGAGTCCACACATCGGCATTAAGCGATGGCGAAAAAATAGTCATCTCTGCAGAAGATATTGGCAGGCACAACACTCTCGATAAAATTGCGGGGCTGTGCTTGATGCAGGATATCAAACCTGAAGTCCGCATCCTCATCACTACCGGCCGCATCAGTTCGGAGATGCTGCAAAAAGCGGCGCGCATGAATGCGCCGATTTTGATCTCGCGCACCTCCCCATCATCGCTGTCAATTGAGATGGCAGAGAGATATGGAATCACGTTGATCGGGTACGCAAGAAAGCACAGGTTCAATGTTTATTCAAACTCGCACAGGGTTGAATCGTAATTTTCAAAAGCCGTTTTTTAGGAAACGGCTTTTTTCTGTTACACTTGATTGTGAAATATATCACTAGAAACAGGGACGAACATCCCCTCGATGTATGAAGAAAGCAACTTACGAAGTAATGTCACACAAGCGATAATCAGCCTGAGTAAATGGATATTCGATGAGGCAGCATGACAAATAAAAAAATCGTTTACAAACCGGTTGACCCTGAAATTGCCGAACTTGTTCACCATCATGGCGGCACACAGGAATCCGCGCTCGAAGTGCTCAAAGACCTTGGCGCGAAAAATAAATTAAATCCCGTCACCATCACAGAGGCGGCGCGCGCGCTGCGCATCCCCGCTCACGAAGCGTATGGCATGGCAACTTTTTATTCCATGCTTTCGCTCGAAGAACGTAAAAAAGTTTTGCGCGTCTGCGATGGCCCGGTGTGCTGGCTCAAAAGATCGAAGATGGACAGCGGACGACAGACCATGATTGATGAATGGTCGTCCATGGTCAACGGTCAATGGTCGATTGAGCGCACATCCTGTTTGGGGTTGTGCGATCGCGCTCCAGCAGTTTTAGCGGAAGACGAACAAGCGGGGCCAGTTAATCCCAAAGACGCCACAAAAGTTTGCGAGGGTTGGCGTGGCGTGCCAACAGATTATTCACAGCCGCGCAAAGGTGAAGTGCGCGTGATGACTGCCTTGATCGGAAAAGTGAATCCAGATGAAATCGACTCTGCGCTGGCGCATGGTGTTTATGCTGGATTAAAAAAAGCGCTTCAAGCCGACCCGGCAACTGTTCTGGCGGAAGTGGAATCCTCTGCCCTGCAAGGACGCGGCGGAGCAGGCTTCCCCGTTGGCCGTAAGTGGCGTTTCGTTGCCAGTGAAAAGAAAACGCCGCGCTACATCATCTGCAACGCGGACGAGTCTGAACCGCTCATTTTCAAAGACCGCGTGTTGATGGACACGAATCCGCATCAGCTGCTGGAAGGCATGACGATAGCAGGATTCGCCTGCGGCTCGTCTGAAGCGTGGATCTACATCCGCGGGGAATATGAACATCAAGCCCGTCGTTTGGAACGGGCGATCCAACAGGCTGAGTCTAAAAACCTGCTTGGCGAAAATATTTTAGGCAGCGGCTTCTCCTTCAAAATCCATGTGCATCGCGGCGCGGGAGCATACATCTGCGGCGAAGAGACCGCGCTGATCGAGTCACTGGAAGGCAAGCGCGGCGAGCCGAGACTCCGCCCGCCCTACCCACCCACTTATGGCTTCCGCGGGCAACCGACAGCGGTCAATAACGTTGAATCGTTTTGCGCGGTGCCGCACATTTTGAAGAACGGCGCAGAGTGGTGGAATAATGTAGGGGCGACTCATGAGTCGCACCTGCCTGCAACACCGGGCACAAAAATGTATATGGTGCTTGGGCATGTGAAAAATCCCGGCTTGTTTGAAGCACCGTTTGGACTCACGCTGCGCCAGATCATTAACGATTTCGGCGGCGGGATGCTGGACGGCTCGACTTTCAAGTTCGCCCTGTGCGGCGGCGCGGCCGGGACAATTGTAGATGAAAGCCTGCTCGATACGTCGATTGACTTCGCCTCATCGCAAAAAGGGATTTCACTCGGCGCGGGATCCTTCATGATCTGCGACCAGTCCGTTTCGCCTGTTTCATTCCTGCGCGAGTTGCTGCATTTTTTCGCAGCAGAATCCTGCGGCAAATGTACGCCCTGTCGGGTCGGCACCTGGCGCTCGCTGGAGATTTTGAATCGCATGGCAGGCGGACAAGGCCAGCAAGGCGATATGGAAGAGTTACAGACTCTCGCCGCGCTGATGCAAGACTCATCCTTCTGCGGGCTGGGGCAGAGTGTGCCGATCCCGATGAAATCCGCAATAGAGCATTTTGGGGCTGAGTTTGTAAAATAGTCAAATGGTCAAGTAGTCCATAGTCGAGTAGTCGAAGGCGAAACCATGATAAACATAAAAATCAACGGACAATCCATTCAAGCAGAGTCAGGGCAAACCATTTTACAGGCCGCGCAAATGCACGGAATTGAAGTCCCAACTTTGTGCTATCACAAGGATTTGAATCCGACGGGCAACTGCCGCATGTGCGTGGTTGAAGTGAAAGGCGGGAGATTTTTACAAGCGGCTTGTGTCACACCTGTTTGGGATGGCATGGAAATTCAGACTCACAGCGAAAAGGTCACCAAAGACCGCAAGCTGACATTGGAACTGATGCTCGCCAATCATCCGCAGGATTGCATCACCTGTGACGTAAGCGGCGAATGTGAACTGCAAGACCTGGCTTATGAATACAAAGCCTCCGCGCCGACGTGGGGAAGCAAAGGCGCTCGCTACCCGGTAGACAGCGACCCGAATCCATTCATCCGCGTGGACATGAATCGCTGCATCCTGTGCCGACGCTGCGTATCAGCCTGCGCCGAGATTCAAGTCCGCGATGTGTGGGGCGTGGCAAAACGCGGGTTTGACGAAGTCATCGTGGCAGGAGCAAACGTCCCGATGTTGGAAGCGCGGTGTGAGTCCTGCGGTCAATGCGTGGCGTATTGTCCAACGGGCGCATTATCCAACAAGATGAATTACGGAATGGCGCGCACACATCAGGTGAAGAAGGTGACCACGACTTGTTCATACTGCGGCGTGGGCTGTCAATTTGATTTGCTTGTAAAAAACGATAAGGTCATCGGTGTGCAGTCCAACCCAAATGCTCCAGTCAACGGCATGGCGCTATGCGTGAAAGGACGTTATGGCTACGATTACGTTCATCATCCAGAACGGTTGAAGAAGCCGAGGGTGAGAAGATATTTATTAGACGGCAGACCGAAGACGGTGGACGGTCAACGGTCGACGGTCGATGGTCATTGGGATTGGGTCGAGGTGGAATGGGACGTGGCTCTCGATATTGCGGCAAAGAAGTTCATGGAAATCCGCGATAATTTCGGCGCAGATTCGCTTGGCTTCCTCACTTCGGCGAAATGCACGAATGAAGAAAATTTTCTGATGAACAAACTGGCGCGGCAGGTCGTTGGCACAAACAACATTGACCACTGCGCCCGTCTCTGACACTCCAGCACGGTAGCCGGTCTGGCTGCCTCCTTCGGCTCGGGCGCAATGTCCAACAGCATGGACGATGTCGCCAAATTCGCAAAAGCTTTTTTTATCATTGGTTCGAACACCACCGAGCAGCACCCGGTCTTCGGGACGATGCTTCGCCGCGCGGTTAAATTTCGCGGCGCGAAACTGGTCGTGGCGGACCCGCGCAAAATTGACATCACCGATTTTGCCACCCTGCATCTCCGCCAGCGCCCCGGCACAGACATTGCCCTCATCAACGGGTTGATGTATATCATCCTCGAAAAAGGCTGGGAGGATAAATCCTTCATCGACGAGCGCACCGAAAACTTTGACGAGTTCAAAGCCACGGTGATGAATTATCCGCCTGACAAGGTTGCAGAGATCACCGGCATTCCCGTTGAAAAAATTTATGAAGCAGCGGAGATTCTCGCGGTCAATTCGCCGATGGCAGTCATGTGGGCGATGGGCATCACCCAACACATCGTGGGTGTGCGCAACGTGATGGACCTCGCCAACCTGCAGATGCTGCTTGGCAACATGGGCAAACCCGGCGGCGGAGTCAACCCGCTGCGCGGACAAAACAACGTGCAAGGCGCGTGCGACATGGGCGGGTTGCCGAATGTGTTCCCGGCATATCAGCCGGTCACAAACCTGGAAGTGATTGAGAAGTTTGCGAAAGCATGGGGGCTGGACAGTGGACCGAGGACGATGGACGGAAAAACTGTCCGCGGTCTATCGTCCACCGTCGGAGCAACCGTCACCGAAATGATGCCGGGTATTCTTGAAGGAAAAGTGCATTCACTTTACATTCTCGGCGAAGACCCGGTCATGTCGGACCCCGACACAAAGCATATCCGTCACTGCCTCGAGTCCATTGATTTTCTGGTCTTGCAGGAAATCTTCCCTTCGGAAACCTCAGCCTATGCAGACATACTTTTGCCCGGCGTGAGCTTCGCAGAAAAAGACGGAACATTCACCAACACAGAGCGGCGCGTGCAGATGGTGCGCAAAGCGATTCCGACTCAAGGTGATGCGCGGGATGATTGGTGGATCATCTCTCAGATTGCAAAACGCATCTTGTCCGGGACCAGTGAGCGGGTACGGTCCGATGCGCCTTATTCTGGCTGGGAGTATTCCAGCCCGTCCGCGATCATGTCCGAGATCAATTCCCTAACTCCATCCTACGGCGGAATCACACATGCGCGGCTCGAAGCCGGCGAACGATTGCAATGGCCCTGCCCAACAGCAGATCATCCCGGCACGCCGATTTTGCACAGCAAACAATTCACGCGCGGCAAAGGGAAGTTCATGCCGATTGAGCATGTGCCGCCCGCCGAAAAGCCCGACGATGACTATCCAATGTTGATGAGCACCGGGCGCGTGCTCTATCACTGGCATGGCGGACAGATGTCACGCCGCGCAAAAGGCTTGATGGAAGTTTATGGAGAAGCGCTGGTTGAGATGAATCCGAATGATGCAGAGAGGCTGGGACTCAACGGAAAATATATTGTGCGGGTTACATCGCGGCGCGGGCATATCGAAGCCCAAGCCTGGGTCACTGACCGCGTGCCGCCCGGCATGGTGTACGCCAACTTCCACTTCCCCAATGCGTCAGCCAATGAGTTAACTCATGCCGCGCTTGACCCGGTGGCAAAAATTCCCGAATACAAAGTTATAGCCGTAAAAGTTGAATTAGCGTAAAATATGCCCAAGGAGAAAACGCCCATGACCACTGTCCGCAAATTACTCGAATCGAAAGATACTGAAACCAATTATTCCGTCGCGTCAACCGACACCGTGCTGCAGGCCGTCAAAGTAATGACGGACGCCCACATCGGCGCAGTGCTGGTCACTGAAGACGGGAAGATCGTCGGCATCTACACCGAGCGCGACTATTTGTACAAGGGCGAGATCGAGGGGCGCTCTGCAAAAGACACAAAGATCAAGGACGTAATGATCTCCAAAATGGTCACAGTCACAATGGATACGACCACCGAGCAATGCATCGGCCTGATGCGGCAGTACAACATCCGCCATTTGCCGGTGGTGGAGAATGAGCATCTTGTAGGCCTCGTGTCCATGCGCGATGTAATGTTCGCCGTGATCGCAAACAAGGAAAGTGAGATCCGAGGGCTGGAAAATTACATCATGGGTTCCGGATTTCAATCGTAGTTAATATCTTTTTCGGCACACGAATCCTCATCACATTAGAATGAAAATGCGCAGCCTTGAGGCTGCGCATTTTCATTCTATAAGCCGACAACTCCTTCAGCGGTTTGAAGTTGGCGAACAAAAGGTAGTGATATCTGCCATCAACAAGCACTAATATTCCGGGATAACAGGAATCAAAAGCTGGATAATTTTATCGGTTCGAGCTTCTCTTCCAGCACGATTCATATGGTAATACGAATCAAAAAATAGCTCTTCTGGATAAGCAAAATCTTGTGGAGTGCCTAGTATTGGAAATTCAAGTCCGGCAGACAAGATCTTATATAGCTCAGAAAATTTTTTATCTTGAGCTGCGTAGTCCTCCACAAGTATTCCCGGAAACATAAAATAAACACGAACGTTGGCCGAAACACAAGCTTGGGAGAATGCATTTAGAAGATGCATCGACGGGATCATGTAAGATGTTTTTAAATTATCTTCTGATGGAAGTTTTAAGTGAATCTTTTCCTTTTGAGGAATTGGCTTGTCAAGATGAGATATCAGGTCTCCCTGTCGATTAAAACCTTGACGAAAATATATCTTGCTGTCAATATCAACGCCCTTGACAGCCCGAATCAGGTCTCCCTCCAACGTTTGAAGAATTCCAGTAGTAACAACCCATAATTGATTAGGGGAACTTAATGCCGATGTACATTCCGGACAAGCTTTAATCATATATCCCAGAAGCTTAGGAGTACCGTCGAGGCTAAACGCATACAAATGTTGATATTCAGGCAGAACAATCACAATATCCCCTTCCTGCAACCCCTCTTCAACTTCATTAAGCATAAATCTTAATCCGGCCCCGGCCGTTAAACCCATGTTGATCACAGGAATATGAAAAAAGTTCTCTATTTTTTCGCTATCAATGCTTAGCGCTACATTTGACCCACCTACCAGGATTATTCTCGGCGATTCAACTGAATGCAACAAGCGATGTTTTTCGTTAGCCGCCGCCAAGTAACTGTCAGTATCAGCAGGAATTATTATTATCAAAGCCATGATATTTAAAGCAACAAGCAAGGCAAGTAATGATAAGTTGCGAATAAGCTTGGCCATCATCTAAACTGCCTCTAAAACTTAAAATAGACAAATTCAGTGGGCTTCTGATAAATTTGACCAAAAACAATGATACACACCAATACCCCCACATATAAAGCCCATCTAACTGAGAAATGTTTTTTTGCCAACAGAATCCTAAGTGAGCCCCGCTCTTGAAAATAATGAACAACCTCCATTATAAGAATAAAGAATAATGTAATGAAGAATTCATCATTCCCCAAAAGGGTATTGCCGATCTCGGAAATTGAGCTATATGACCAATCGGTTAATATTTTCCCGGTTACAAATAGTGCAGATTCGAGAGATGGTGATCTGAAAAAAACCCACGCAAAACACACAAGCATCAGCACAAATATTCTTTGAAAAATTTGCAATATCCACAAAGGGGGTATTAATTGGATCCTTTCAGGAACGGCGCCCCAAAGTTTCTGAATATAAATCTCTGCAACGCGATAAACCCCGTGGAGAGCGCCCCAGATTACGAATGTCCAGTTTGCCCCATGCCATAATCCACTCACCAGGAAAACAATAAACAAATTGATCTGCCAACGCAAAACCGAAACTCGCCTCCCTCCCAACGGAATATATAAATAATCCCTGAACCAGGTTGACAATGAAATATGCCAGCGTTCCCAAAACTCCGAAATGGAAAGTGCCAGATACGGTCTTTTGAAATTGGCCATCAGCTTGAAACCCATCACCTGCGCGGCGCCGATGGCAATATCGCTGTACCCTGAAAAATCACAAAAGATCTGCACTGCAAAAAGCACTGTTGCCAATGCCAGTTCGGGGCCTGAAAACCTCTCCGGGCTGTTGTAATAATGACTTACCATCGGCGCAAGCCTGTCTGCTATTACTACTTTTTTGAACAGTCCCCAGGTCATTAGCTTTAATCCATCCGTAACTCTTTGATAATCAATAAAGTGCTCTTCGTGAAATTGATGCAGCATATTCTGTGGGCGCTCAATCGGGCCAGCTACCAGCTGCGGATAGAACAAAACATAAAGCGCATAAATCCCAAAATGCCGTTCTGCCTTCTGATGCCCCCGAAAGACCTCGACGGTATAGCTCATGGCTTGAAAGGTGTGAAAGGATAATCCGATTGGAAGAATTATTTTCAAATTCCCCGGCGAGTAATTCCAACCCGCCATATCAGCCAGACCGGAAAGGTTTGTGTTTAAAAAGTCGAAATATTTAAAAAAGACAAGGAATCCGATATTGGCGATCAGGCTCAGAAGCAGGTAAGTTTTTTTTCTGCCTGAAGATCTCGCTTCCTCAATCCAGATGCCCGCAAAATAATCCACGACAATGGTTGCTCCGAGGATCAAAATATAGGATGGAACAAATGCCATGTAAAAATAGGCACTTGCGCCAAGCAAAAACCACCAACGGTGTTTATGGGGCAATAGAAAATATAAGATTACGACGACCGGAAAAAATAATGCAAATTGAAAAGAGTTGAAAAGCATCCTTGGTATCTGTCATCCTTAAATTCATAGTGTGGATGGCTGCTGAGCCAACGGCCATCCACCGGCTTACTTCAACTTCTCTTCAACAGCCTTCGCCACTTTACCCAGCACCTCGCTGACCGCCCCATCGGGTAAACTCCCCTGCGCGAGATTTGGACGTCCGCCGCCTTTGCCGCCGATGTCTGCGATGAGATCACCTGCCTTGAGTCCACGTTTGACAAGGTCTTCGGTCACGACCGCAATGACAGTTGCTCCTGTTACGAGGACAGCCGCTCCTGCTTTGGGATATTTCTCGCGGAACTTGTCGGCTAACATGCGCAAAGTGTCTACGTTCGAGTCTGGGATTTCAACTGCAAGCACATTAACATCTTTCACAAGTTGAAGGTTGGAAAGTTGAAGGTTGAAGGTTGAAAGAGCAGAATGCGCGCGGAGGTTGGCGAGTTCCTTCTTGAGTTCAGAAACTTCATCCTGCAGCGCATCTACTTTGGCAGGCACTTCTTCCACGGAGGATTTCAAAGAACCTGCCGCTTGTTTCAAGGTCTTGAAACGCTTGTTGATAAGTTCGTACGCGCCACGGCCTGTGACTGCCTCAATGCGGCGAATACCAGCCGCCGCCGAACCTTCGCTGACAATAATGAACGCGCCGATGTCAGAAGTGCGGTCAATATGTGTGCCGCCGCAAAGTTCGAAGGAGTATTTGGCTGCCGCATTTTCGTCCAGAATGGAAACTGTCCTCACGATCTCGCCATATTTTTCGCCAAACAAAGCCATCGCGCCTTCCTTCTTGGCTTCATCCAGCGGCTTGATCACTTTGACCACGGGCATATCCGCCGCAATTGCGTCGTTGACCATCTTCTCAACCCGTTCAATCTGCTCGGAAGTCATACCTTCTGGCTGAGTGAAGTCGAAGCGCAGATATTTGGGAGAGACAAGCGAGCCTGCCTGACGGGCATGATCGCCGAGGACTTCGTGCAGCGCCTTATGCAGCAGATGTGTGGCGGTGTGATTGCGCATGATGTTGTGACGGCGAGTCATGTCCACTTCGGCGACAGCTTTGTCACTCACTTTGGGTTGACCAGAGATGACCTGTCCGATGTGGGTGATAACTCCAGCCGCAGCACGGCGGACGCCAGTCACTTCTATTTCCCAATCATTGCCGCGAATATACCCTTCGTCGCCAACCTGACCACCAGACTCAATATAGAAACCTGTCTTGGGCAGGATGACTTCAACGACATCATCGAGGGAGGCAGAGGGAACTGATTCGCCGTTGACGACCAAAGCGAGGACTTCGCCTTCCACGCGCGGGCTGTTGTATGGGTCGTATTCAATACCATCTTTGCCTAGCAGGGGCGGGGTAGCCCCGCCCTTATCTGATTGCAGGTCTTTCAAGATGTTAGCGAAGTATTCAGAATCCTCACCGCCGAGTTTGCCCATGGCTTTGCCGCCACCAGAGGCTTTACTGTGTTCGTTCTTGGCTTCGGTGAAACCTGCTTCGTCAATGTCGAGTCCCTGTTCGCGGGCGATGTCGCGGCTGATCTCAAAGGGCAAGCCGTAGGTGGCATACAGGTCGAAGGCGATGTGTCCATCGAGGGAGGGTTTGTTTGATGCGCGAATCTCGTCGAGCTGATTCTGCAAGTGAGCAGTACCAGCTTCAACGGTCCGCGCGAAGCGGACTTCCTCGCGAGTCAGGTTATCGAAAATGGTCGCCTTGTTCTTTTCGAGTTCGGGATAAAAATCGCCGTATTCTTTAATCACAGCCTCGGCAACTTTGGCGAGGAAAGGTTCGTTGAGTTTTATTTTGCCGCCAAAACGCGCCGCGCGGCGAATCAACATGCGCGTGACGTAATTGCGTTTCGCATTGCCAGGGACGACGCCATCGGCAATGAGGAAGGCGGCGGAGCGGACATGGTCGCAAATGACGCGGTAGGGCGTGAAGTTTTCGAGCATTTCTTTTTCGGTGTGACCTGTGAGCGAGCGCAGAAGGTCGAGCGAGCCGGTGAAGAGGTCGGTCTTATAGTTTGAGTCGACGCCCTGCAAAACGGAGACGATGCGCTCGAAGCCCATGCCCGTGTCAACGTGTTTGGCAGGTAGGAGTTCGAGGCGGCCATCATCAAATTGGTTATATTGAATGAAGACGTTATTCCACAATTCAAGGAAGCGCGTGCATTCGCCGTTCACGCCGCAGAGATGCTCTGTGCCGCGCATATTGTCGCGCTCTTCGCCGAGGTCAATATGGATTTCGGAGCATGGGCCGCAGGGGCCGGTCTCTGCCATTTGCCAGAAGTTTTCCTTGCGCCCAAAAAATAAAACGTGTGAAGGGTCGAAGCCGGGCTGTGACTTCCATATGTCAGCGGCCTCATCATCCTGTGGGACGTTGCCTTTGTCGTCTTGAAAACAGGTGGCATAGAGTTTGTCTTTGGGAAGCCCCCACACTTCGGTCAGCAACTGCCAAGACCATGCAATGGCGTCTGTCTTGTAGTAGTCGCCGAAAGACCAGTTGCCGAGCATTTCAAAAAAGGTGTGATGCGTGTCGTCGCGGCCTACATCTTCGAGGTCATTGTGTTTGCCTGCCACGCGCATACACTTCTGCGAGTCGACGGCGCGTTTGTAGGGTTTCGTGTCGGTGCCAACAAAAACATCTTTGAACTGCACCATGCCCGAGTTTGTGAAGAGAAGCGTAGCGTCCCCGCCTGGCACAAGCGACATGGACGGCACGGCTGTATGTCCGTGCTCGACGAAGAAATCTATAAAGTCCTGGCGGATCTGGTTGCCTGTTAGTTTTTTACTCATGAGTGCTCCGAGAGATTTAAGTTGGGGAATTATACCAAGTGGTTGAAGGTTGATGGTTGAAAATTGGAATGCCATTTTATCCGAGGGGGACAGTTTTGTAATTCTTGCAGCCCGTAAATATGACAAATCGGGTCTTGTAATTCATCTTGGAAAGTTGTATAGTAATAACAATTAACCACCGGGACAAACGGTTCATTCTTTTTTGTCTCGGCAGGCTGAGTCGGGGATTTATGCCCATTCCAAGTCACATTTGTTTTTAGACTTAAAAGGAGACCAACATGAGATCAAGGATTTTTGTTTCCGCACTACTCTTGCTGACTTTGCTGATAGCGGCGACGCCAATGAGTTTATCCGCGGCACAGGCGAGCTTGCAAACCACACCGCCATTTTGTCCGCCGGTTGACCCATCATTGCTAAGCGACCCGAATTTCGCCTCAGCATTCCCAAAGGAATGTCTCGAAAAATATAACCGCATACCTGACGCCAGGCAGAGTCCCTCCGGTCGAGTCTCGATCCTTGCGGCGGGCGGTCCCGATGACTTCGGCTATATATTTGACGATACCGCGCCTTTCAACTGGATCAGCGCAACAACGAACAGCGGGCTGACAGGTGACGACAATGCCATGTCTGTAACCCCCGGTTTTGATTTCCCATTTTACGGCTACAAATATTCTCAACTTTTTTTCAGCACAAACGGGCTGATCACGTTCGACCAAAGCGCCTGCTGTGTCTGGGGCGGAATTACCGTTCCCAGCCCTGCGTCCCCGAATAATTTTATCGCTCCGTTCTGGGAAGATTTGCTTGTTGGCAGCCCGTACAACACAGGCGGCATCTTCTACGAAATCGGCGGTGTTGCACCAAGCCGCTTCATTGTGATCGAGTGGCGCGATGTAAAAACATTTGGGGGGTCAAATCCATTTTCTTTTGAAGCCATTCTGCACGAGAACGGAGATATCATATTTTTATTCCAATCCCTGCCGTTAAATTATTTTTCAACAGTAGGCATCGAAAATAAATTGGGCGATGATGGGCTTGCCTATCAAACAGGAGGTTTCTTCGGAGGCAGCGGATTTTCTGCGCCGAGGGCAGTTCTATTTACATTCCCGCCTACACCAGCCGCACGCGTTTCAGTATCCCCGATAAATTCGGGCACATTTGCCAGCGCCAGCGCGGACCTAAACTTTTCACTTCAGATCACCAATATTGGCACAATGGGTACGGATGCCTACAACCTGTCCGCGACAAGCTCCTGGCCGGTAACTTTTTATCAGGATGGTTGTCTTGCGCCTCTGACCGACACCAATGCTGATTCTGTTATCGACAGCGGACCCATCCCTGAAAGCGCTTCCGCCACGGTCTGCATCAGCTTCACTCCTACAGCCGGCTCCGGCATCGGAGACGAAAACCCGGCAACCATAACAGTAACCTCGTCCATAGATTCCACCAAATCAAAGACCACCTCTCTCGGCATGGCCATCCCGTCCGACTTTGTTCAAGTCCTTAAAGACTTCACTGACTCCTCCAATGTCTTTATGACCACCAGCCCGGATAACTACATTTCGAATCATGTCACCAGTGACTTTTATTTCGCGAATGGCCTGGCCACTATCGACTTACCCGATGGCAGGTATGTTTATGTCTGGCGAAAACCTGACGGGAATTTTCAAAATTCGTTTAGCGATATTGAATTTACGATTCTCGAACATGACGGCATTGGCATCAGCGTGCCAAATTCAAAATTAACCAGCAATATCGGCGCAGGTCAAACCTATGATTTCAGCCCCGCTGTGGCAGCAGCGCAAGACGGCACCATCGGCGTAGTCTGGTATCGCTGGCTGGTAGATAGCTCAACCAATCTGCTTAATTACAATGTCTATTTCGCGACGATCTCAAGTGCAGGCTCCCTCCTGTCTGGGCCTGTCAACATAACGAACAACTTTCTAACAGACAGGTTCAATAACATCAACGTCCCCCACTACTTCAGCCCTGCCATTGCAGCAACAGACGATAATCGCTTCATCCTGAGCTGGCAGGATTACCGAACAGACGGCGGAAGTACCTTTACCAACAATATCTGGTACTCAACAATCGACCCAAATGGAAATACAGTCTTCTCCCCCGCAGCATTGACCAGCAATGGCAGCAGTTACAACCCGATCCTGAATCCCACAACAGGGAACAATTCCATTCTCAGCTGGGTTTCGAATCGCGTTCCGTACTTTGCCGTCATTGACAGCAACGGATCGTTTTTCAAGGCGGCGACAGCCCTGCCTGGAACAAGCTTTTCCTCAACGGATGCAGTCACGCTGCCAAACGGGTCAACAGCTATCGCGTGGACGACGACAGATCCGAGCGTAGCTTACGTCATTCTGGATAATGCGTACAACACAGTTTCCGGACCAGCCTCAGCCGCGAATCCGCTCGGCATGTTCAACACGCACCTCTCGATCACATACGACTCTTCCAACCGCATAATCATGACATGGGCAAACGACGACAGCTTCCCAACCACGCACTTGTTTTATGCGCTCGCCGACGACGCAGGCACATTCATAACAAACCCAACTCAGTTTAGAACCAGTTCCCTGGGCGTCATCACCTCTGAAAATGGTCAGGGGAATGCGCCGCATATCACAGCGCCATCTATCCTTGCGGTGTCAATCGATATCAAACCAAACAGCGCCCGCAACCGCATTGAGATCAAGCCTGACGAAGACGAGGAAGATGATGATCACAAACACGAGCACGAACACGATCATCGCTACGGCGAAAAAGTATCGGTAGCCATTCTCTCAACTGCGCAGTTTAATGCCATCCAGCAGGTGGATAGAACCTCACTAACATTTGGTTCCACCGGTGACGAGAATTCCCTCAACTTCAAAGGCCGCAAGCAGGTAGCGGATTGTCGAAAGAAGGATGTGAACAGGGATGGACTCTCTGATCTGGTCTGCAAGTTTAGAGTGAACAAAACTGGATTCAAACTTGGCGACACAATGGGATACCTCAAAGGGGTAACCGTGAACGGTTTGGCTTTTGAAGGCAGCGACGTGGTACTGATAGAAGTTGATGATTAAGATTTAGCGCAGCATCTACACACACCGCGCCCATGAGTCTCAACTCTGGGCGCGGTGTTCATTATGATTGATCCCATCCCTCTTTTTTCCTAGTTGTTAAGCGCGGGCAAATCCAATGCTATACTCTGCCGATAAAATTTAAAAACAAAAAGGAAAAAGAGATCAACATGAAAACGAGAAACATATCCCTTTTATTCGCGGCAAATGTTCTTGTTGCCGCCATGCTGGCTTGTAATATTGGAGCAGCCCCCACACAAGGCGCAACCCCTCCTCCGCAATCAGCGACAAGCAGCAGTGAATCCGCGACCGAAGTTCCAGCGATCACCCCTGCCGCCGAAGCCGGCGCTTGCACCAATCCATATCTGCCAGTCATTGTCGGCGCGACATGGAATTACAAACTGACAGCGGCTGTGCCCGACACATTCACGCGCAGTATTGTTTCAAGCGACGAGACAGGGTTCGTCGATCAGGATGTTTTCGGTCGGGGCGTTTCGCGTCAGGGCAGATGGAAATGCGAGAATGGCAATTTGATCGCTCTTGACCCGGCAAACGGCGGCTCTGCCTCTGTCTCTTCAGAAAGCGTCACTGTTGATTTCCAGACCACAGAATTGAGCGGTGTTACCCTTCCGGTAAAAGTCAACCCTGGAGACTCCTGGACACAAAATTTAACGCTCGAAGGAACAGAAACCATAAATGGCACTCAAATGCCTGCGCGCAATCAATTGACCAGCACCTGCACAGCCGTCGGAACAGAATCTGTGACCGTAGAAGCTGGCACATTTGAAAGCATTCGTTTTGACTGCCAGACCATCATGAACATTTCCGTTACCATGCAGGGGAATCCTGTCGGAACCACTTTGACAATTGATGCAAAAAATTGGTACGTTGAAAATATTGGCCTTGTCAAGACGACCACAACTGGAAACGGACTCGACAGCACTGTCGAATTAGTTTCCTACCTTATTCCGTGACGGGAATTAAACGCGGCGATAAAAATATTTCTGAGGAAGTCCGCTTGAAATGCAAATGGAGAGTGGGCTTCCGATTTTGGGCTGAATGTTGAATTCCATTTTCGGGCGTGCTATAGTGGTGATGAAGCGGTTTCCTGAAAGGAGGAAAACATGTCTTATCAAACCTATGTTGACCCGAGGGCACATGAAGATGTCCGCGCGCATGCGGGAGATGAAGTTTGGGTGGTGTTGAATCATATTCGAGCTGAGAAACGGGAAGCGTGTGAATACTTCCTGAATTCCATTCTGATGCCCGCGGCAGCGCACGTCCGCCCGGATGTGTACAACAAAACCCGCGTCCTGCATCCCGTCAATCCAAATGAAGACAGCACCTTCACCTATATCTTTTTGATGGATCCGGTTATTCCTACCGGGGTGTACGATATTGCCACCATCCTGCATGAATTCTATAAACCCGAGTTGGCTGACGAATACATGAAAATTTGGAGTGAGGCACTGGCCTCGCCCCAGATAGGATTCGCCCAGGTTCAGTCTGCCTGGTAGTTGTTGACAAAGCCATTCCCACAGAGTCGAACCGTCCGAGTTAGGGAATCAAATCTTCCCCTTAATTTTATTTTTAATCATCTAGGCAAATTCCGTATTTAGTTCTTCCTGGATGACGCGATACACAATGTCGTGCTCGCGGACTGGCTCATTCACAGAGATGGCGACATCGTCACCGGGCTTGACCCAGACAACGGAGCGGTGATTCACCTGCATGGATGTGACGCGCTCGGTGAGGTCGGTCACGTGCCCTATGATATGCACCAGGTCTCCCAGCTTTAAACTATCTGTGAGTTTCAAAACGGCAACATTGAGATGATTGTAATAGTGGGTTATCCTTCCAATTTCGACTTCCATGGTTTACTCCTTTCGTGGTCCTTTCACGATCAAAACTGAACAGTTCGAATAATGCACCAGCTTGCGTGAGACGCTTCCCATCCACCAGCCTTTGAATTGACTCAAGCCGCGCGACCCGGCCACGATCAAATCGACGCTGTTATCTTTCACATAGTTGATGATCTCGGTCGCTGCATCGCCGCGGGCCAGCACGGGGGCGGATAAAATTCCAGAACGCTGAAACAGGTCACAGGTCCGTTTGAGAAGCGCTTGCGCGTTCCGTTCCCGCTTCTTGAGCAAAGCCGTCTCGCCTTCCACAGGGGTCGGCACATAGATGGTTTGCCACCCGCCGAGGACCGGCTCCATCAGCAATGGCGGCTCGGGCGGAGGCATCACATGCATGACCTGCACATCCGCATTTTCGGGCACGGGGAACTTGCTCAAATAGCGTGCCGCAAGCTGACTGGCGGGCGAGCCATCGCTTACAACAAGGATGCGCCGCAGTCCCTGATATGGCGCGCGAACAACCAGCACCGGGCAATGTGAATATTCCACAACCTGCTGCGCCACACCGCCCAGCAAAATACCGAGCGTGGCGCGTATCCCTTTTGCGCCCATCACAATCAAGTCTATTTTCTTTGTCTCTGCTGCTTCAATTATTTTTTCAGCCGGCGAACCGAGGATAAGGTCCGTTTCGGCTTGCATCCCCGCATTTACAAATTTCTGTTTTGTCTTTTGGAGCGATTTTTCAAATTCAGGTATGCCTGATATCTGGCCTGGGCTGAAAACCCGCAAAATCAAAATACGGCTTCTGGGCGGCAATGAAAGGTTTGTGAGAAGGTCAACCGCAGATTGGGCATGTTGCGAGCCATCATCGGCCATCAGGATCTTCAGCCGTTTTGATGGAATCATTTTCTGCCTCCTTTCACGCAAAACTACTTTTCCATATTTACTGTAGCACAAATCAGGCATTAATTACTAGCCCCTTGTCATTTGGGATATACTCGCGCACATGAATCTTCAAAAGCCGCAGCTCGACCCGTTGATCTCTTCGCCGGACAGCAATGAATATTTCAATTCCATCAGCCATTTGGTCGGAGCGATCCTGTCCATTTCAGCGCTGGCGGTGCTGGTCACGCTGGCGGCAATTGACGGCAAGCCTGTCCACGTGATCGGCTTTGCAATCTACGGGACCAGCCTGTTCCTTTCGTTTTTATTCAGTTGTCTTTTGCATTTCTTTTTGCTTTTTGGAAAATACCTGCGGGTCTTTGGCATTCTCGACCACAACGCAATCTACCTTTTAATCGCAGGGACTTATACCCCGTTCTGCTTAACGATCATCACCGGCGCAGCGGGCTGGGTTCTTTTCGGAATCATCTGGAGTCTGGCGATTCTTTTCATCACACTCAAATCGATTTTCTTTTCTAAAATCTCTGTCTGGATGTCCAATGTCAGTTTCCTGCTCATGGGCTGGATCATTGTCTTTTTGATCGGTCCGATCTACGTCCGGCTTGGTGCGGGTGCTTTGACCTTGCTCCTCGCTGGTGGTTTGTTTTACACCGTCGGCGCGCTAATCTTTGCAAACGGGAAGCCGAATCCGTTCCCGCCGCACTTCGGCAATCATGAGATCTGGCATATTTGTGTTTTGGCAGGCAATACAGCCATGTTTCTGGTGATGTTGTTTTATGTGCTGCCATATCCAAACGGATGGCTTTGATTATTTACGGCGCAACCACTTCAAATATCACAGCCTGACCATCACGGTAAACTTCCTTCAAGCCAGCATCGTTTGCCGCCTGGTCAAGAAAGTTCCCATGATCCAGGTCGGTATGGACATAGCTCGCGCCAAAACTTTTTGAGATATATCGGGATGGGTTTTCAACATCTCCGTGGGTGATATCAACCCAAAGGTCGTAAAGCCCGGGGTTGAATAACTGCATATAAGTCGGGTCAAGGCCAGCCAGATAAGTGTTATGGGTATTGTAGAAGAATAAGCGGGGAAAATCGTCCCAGTCCGTTTGGAAGACGCGGGAACTTTCAGGTGTATTTTCCACGAGCCAGGTAGATGCGCCAGCGTAAAGGTCGTAAGATTTCGAGCCTTGAATGCTTTTCTCCGCAGCAGGGATGGATCTAAGTGCCGTCACCAGAACGAATACTATCAGGATCATGGCAGGGTAGGAAATACGGGAAAGACCAGTTTTTTGGGGTGGAGCAAGCAATTCCTGAGACTGGTCATCGGGCTTTTGATCCGCTGTAATTGGCTCCCAGGCAAAGGCTGCAAAGATCAAAGCAAATGGCGGGAAATATTCCACAAAGCGACGCGCTTGAAAAAGCATCAAACCAAATAGGAGCGCAGTCAACAAAGCCAGCGCGGTGCGCGCGCTCATTTTTCGTCCCGCAAGCCCAAGAGCCAGCATCCCGCTCGCAAAAGCCACAAGCGATGGCAGTGAATTTTTTAGAAGCTGCCCGGTGTCGTAGGGATACCATTCATTGCCCACACGCACCGAAGTTGCATCTGTCAACTTGGGAAGCATGTGTTGAATGGAAAAAGTAATGTTGACCGGGAAGTACGGATTAATGAGCATTCCCAAAAGAATCCCCCCGCCAATAAAAATCAACGGACGATAGTCGAGTCGGCGCTCAGTTATTGCAACTGCGAATAAGTGCAGAACTCCCAGCACACCCATCAGCGGGAATGCGTCATACAACCACACGTAAAGAAAGGACAGGATGCCCAGCCGCCAATACTTCCTCTCCACCAGCCAGAGAAATCCGAGGGCAAGCACTCCCAATGAAAGCGATTGCGCGCGCGTAATGCTCATGCGATAGAGAAATGCATCCGAGATACCAAGCAGCGCAAGAGCCCAAAGCCAGGCATACGGAACCCGCTGCTTGTGGAACAAATACCAGACAGCGAGGAAGGCCAGCGCTGAAAAAACGACAGCCGCCCACTTCGCGCCCAGGCGCAGGTCGCCAAATGTAAACGGGATAAGCGCGACATGAAAAAGAAAATGGTGATCGTAGAATTCGTCCTGATTGAGAATGCTCAAGGGCAGATAGGGAAAATCAGGCTTAAGTCCCTCGGTGCGCATGAGATAGGCTAACTTGATGTGATAATACCCATCATTGTCAGGCATGTCAGGCGAGGCAAACTGAATAACAGCCATCCCCATAAAAAAAAGAGTGAACAAGGCCAAAGGTAAAAAGGCGGGAAAGGTATATCTTCTCATCTGCGTATCCATTAGTCTAATCGTCAATTTACAAGAAAAGCCCGTCTGGATGTTGCTGGGATTCCAGACGGGCTTGTTATAACTTATTTTCTGTAAAACTGGTAATTAAGGGGTTGTGTTGGTGTTACCGTCGTTCGAGTTTCCATTTCCGTTGGAGTTGTCGTTCGAGTTGTCATCGCCATTGGAATTGCCATCATTCGAATTATCGTCATCATCGTCGTCGTTCGAATTGCTGGAATTTGAATTGTCATCGTCGTCGTCATCATCGTTTGAGTTGCCATTGCCGTTGGCGTTGCTGCCATCGTCGTCGTTCGAATTGCCATTTCCATTGGAATTGTCGTCACTGCCGTTGCCGTTGGAATTGTCGTCGTTCGAGTTGCTGCCGTTCGAGTTGTCGTCGTTCGAGTTACCAGCGTTCGAGTTGTCGTCATTTGAATTGCCATTGTCGTTGGCGTTGGCGTTGACATTGTCATTGGCGTTATCAACACTTGAGTTGGAGTTATCATCGCCGAGGCCAGGCAATTCTGACAAGTCACTCGGGGAGGGCACTTCAACTCTTGTGACCATCATTGAGCCGTCCTGGTTCACCTGAACTTCCACCTTGACGATATCGCCGACTTTGAACGGGCCATCTCGGACAACAGCAGGATCAACCGTGATCGTCTGTCCATTCACAACCCATTGATCGCCGTTGATGCTTTCGATGGCGCCGGTGTAGGCAACAGAATCCGCCTGCACTTTGGAACCACCGCTTTGCGAAGCGGCGGCAGGGGCTCCCGCGCAAGCGCTCAACAACATGCTTGTGAGAGCAAATACAACTAAAACGTACCGAAAGATTTTGTTCATTTTTTTCTCCTCATATGGATAGGTTAAGATTACACCTTCTTTGTCGTAAGGGAGAAGTAAAAGTTACGGGTGCGATAATCGGGAGCGGGTAGTTTAATTCTACCTATCCTTTGTGAGATTTTTCGCAAGCACTGCCGCGTAATTGGCGCTAACTCCACAAGACCAATGTGCCATTCTCCTGGTAGTACATTCGTGTACAATTGGCACATCTCAACTGCGGAAAGGTCATAAAATGCGCATCGCGACCATCTCGGATATCCACGGCAATTTCACCGCGCTTCAAGCCGTTATTGCGGATATTAAATCGCAAAACGTAGACCAGGTCGTTTGCCTCGGCGATACAGTGACTCTTGGGCCGCAGCCTAAAGAATCGTTGAACGCACTACGGGAATTGAACTGCGTTCTGATCAAAGGCAACCATGATGCGGCAATCCTTGACCCCGAGCGTGCTGTTGAATTCGAAATCACAGAACACCTTATCCCCGATCTGTACTGGTGCAGAGAAAAATTATCCCTGCCCGATTTGAAATTCATCGATGCATTCGAAACCTCATACGAGTTTGTTTTTCCAAACGGCGTGACCGTCCTCTTCTTTCACGGCTCACCGCTTTCAAACACAGACATTATTCAGGCAACAACCGAACCAGAGCTCCTGGATAAATATTTTGAAAATCAAAAAGCCACCGTGTTCGTCGGCGGGCACTCACACATTCAGATGTACCGCCGTTATGGAGAAAAGCTGATCGTGAACTCAGGCAGTGTTGGGAACGCCTTCGAATTCGCGTTCTCCGCGGGAAGAGCGCCCAGCCTGCTGCCGTGGGCGGAATATACAATCATCGGTCAGAATGGCAACTCATTGGATATTGACCTGCGCCGCGTTTACTTTGACACAACTCTGCTTCTCAAAAAAATTGCCGAAAGCGGGCTGCCCAGCGCCGACTGGTGGTTGAGTCAATATAAATCTTCATGAACAAGCTCATCATCATTGTCGGTCCCAGCGGAGTTGGAAAAACCACGCTGGCGCGCGCGCTGTGTGAAAAACATAATTTTTCAATTGCATACGAACAACACACAGAAAGACCTTTCCAGACGCTTTTCAAACAAGACCCAAAATACGCCCTCGCAAATCAACTGGATTATCTGTTGTATCGCTCCGAACAGGAACGTGAATTACGTCAGAGTGATCTGCCCGCATTGATGGACGGCGGCCTCGATCTGGATTTTCATGGATTCACACGGCTCTTCCACACGCGCGGATGGCTTAACGACGAGGAGTTCAAACTCTGTGCGCGCTTCTATTCTTTAACCCGCAGCCTGCTCCCGCCCCCAGATTTGATCATCTCTTTGAGCGCATCTGCAAAAACCATCAGCGCCAGACTCGCCGCTCGAAACAGAATCAACATCGCGTCCAGTGAAGATGCGGAGTCGTTAAGCAGATTCATGAACGAGTGGCTGGAATCCATTTCAGAAGAAAAAATCATCAGGCTCGACATCTCACACGAAGACAAGGAATACGCTCAAAGCGTTGCGCTCATCCTTGATAGAATAACAAAATGATCCACTTGCGCTCCATCACACAAAAAGGGATAAACGAAGAAGAGGGCTTTCCGTTCAATGTGCCCGTCATCCGCGCGTTGAATGAAATTGAGCTTCACGCGCCTGTGACTTTTTTTGTCGGCGAGAACGGTTCGGGAAAATCGACATTAATGGAAACCATCGCGTGCGCGGCGGGTTCGGTGACGGTTGGGAGTGAAAGCGTCAAAACCGATCCATCACTCGCGCACGTCCGAAAGCTTGCCGGGCACTTGCGCCTGACATGGACAAAACGCACACACAAGGGCTTCTTCCTTCGCGCCGAGGATTTCTTCGGTTACGCCAAACAAATGGCACGGACCCGGCAGGAGCTGGAAGATGACTTGAAAAAGGTCGATGGTGAATATGCAGGCCGTTCAAAGTTTGCCAAAGACCTTGCGAAGCTGCCGCACGCAAATGAACTGCACGCGATCAAGCGCCGTTATGGCGACGGGCTGGATACCCGTTCACACGGTGAAAGTTTTCTGGCTTTGTTTCAATCGCGTTTTGTTCCAAACGGTTTATATCTTTTAGACGAACCCGAAGCGCCGCTTTCCCCCATTCGGCAACTGGCATTTCTCTCCGCGCTCAAACAAATGACCGCAGAAGATTCGCAGTTCATCATCGCCACCCACTCGCCCATCATCATGGCATTTCCTGAGGCCGAGATTTTGAGCTTTGACGGCGGCCAAATCCGCAGGGTAAATTATGAAGACCTGGAACACGTCACGTTGACGAGGGCTTTTTTGAACGACCCCGAATCTTACCTCAGGTATTTGTAAAGCAATCTTTGCCGAATTTGGGGAAAATTGGGGCTTGCAAAAAATAATAGTTTGTGTATAATACGCCTATCAGTCGCCAGGATGCCCCCCTCATCCTGGCGACTGATATTTTGTTTAAGGGTTTTGCCATGCGTCAATTATTCGAAAACTGGAAAAGGTGGGCAAAGCTACTGAAGGTGGAAGTCTACGCGCTTTATCTGGCTTACCGAGACCAGCGCGTCTCCAGGTTTGCCAAAGTATTCACGGCTTGCGTGGTGGCATACGCTTTCAGCCCGATAGATTTAATCCCAGACTTTATTCCCATTCTCGGATATTTGGATGACTTGATATTAATTCCGCTGGGGGTCAAACTCGCTTTATCGATGATTCCATCCGATGTGATGATCGAGAGTCGTGAAAAAGCGCGGGAGCTCATTCAAGAAGGAAAACCGGTCAATCGCATCGCTGCTGTTATCATCGTCCTAATCTGGCTTGCTTTCGCGGCACTGGTCGCCGCAAAGTTCCTGCGTGATTGACTCGGTAATACTCCCGCGCTTCGCCGCATCAATACGGCATGACCACCAGAACCATATCCCATATTATCGAACCACAACTCGTCATTGAAGGCGCAGGCGTATTATTGAGGCGCTCCATTTCTCCACGCGCCAGCAATGAATACGATCCCTTCCTGTTATTCGATCACTTCGCATTCAACAATCCGCTCGAAGGACCCATCCGCGGCTTTCCCACACATCCGCATCGCGGCATAGAAACCGTCACCTACATGCTGGACGGTTCCGTCAATCACCGCGACAGCCTCGGCAACGCCGGCACCATCGGCGCGGGCGATGTGCAATGGATGACAGCTGGCCGCGGCATTCTGCACGAGGAAATGCCGCGCCGCGGAGCGAGCGGAAATATTTACGGTCTCCAACTTTGGGTCAACCTGCCTGCCGCGCAAAAGATGAGTCAACCGCGCTATCGCGAAGTGAAATCATCCACAATTCCTATCATCGAAAAAGACGGCGCAAGCATTCGACTCGTTGCCGGAGAATTGGAAGGGATTCGCGGGCCTGTGACCGAGATCACAGCCGCGCCTCTTTACATGGACGTGAAGCTGGCTCCTGCTTCGAGATTCATTTTCCCCATCCCAACCGGTCACACCACGCTGGCGTATGTCTTTGAAGGTGCGGGAGAATTTGGCAGCCAGGCCGTGGAATCTGTCAGCATGGTTGTCTTCAATGACGACGGCGCCCAGATCGAGGTCAGAAGCGACACGGGTGTGCAGTTCATGCTCATCTCCGGCGCACCGTTCAAAGAGCCGATCGTCCCGTATGGGCCATTCGTCATGAATACAGTCGAAGAAATTCAACAGGCGATCACCGAACTGCAAAACGGGACGTTTGTAAAGTAAGCCTGCGCAATTCCAGAGTAATCAAGAGATCACCAGATATAATTGGCGATCTCTTTTTTTCAACACGGAGGAGTATGACTCAAACAGAAATAATCTATGGCGAACGATTTGGAAAGCAGGGCGAATTACGAGTTGGCTGTTCCGCAACAATCTTCGATAAACAGCGCGAAAAGATATTGCTCACCCGCCGCACCGACAACGGACGGTGGTGCCTGCCCGGTGGCCGCATGGAATCAGGCGAGTCTGCGGCTGAGGCTTGTGAAAGAGAAGTATGGGAGGAAACAGGCTTGAAGGTGCAGGTGACGCGTTTGATCGGCGTGTACAGTGACCCCGATCAACTGGTGATTTACCCTGATGGAAACAAAGTCTTTTTCGTGATTTTGGGATTCGAAGCAGAAGTCATCGGCGGCGTATTGGGATTAAGCGACGAAACAACTGATGTCGGCTATTTCTCGCTCGCTGAAATGGAATCAATGCCCATTCATGGAAAGCACAAAAGCCGCGTGGAAGACGCGCTGATCGAAAGCCGTGAAGCGCTTATCAAATAGAGGAGAAGAAATGCTCATCAAACTTTCCGACACATTGAAAAAATACGCAAAGGGCTGGCTGGTTCTTATTTTATTTTTATTGGACGCGGTCTTCATGGGCTACGTCATGCCGTCCATTGGAACGACAATGAACAGCAGCGGCCCGATTGACCTGCTGTTCTTTTACACACCGCAGACAGCCTACGAAATGGTGGCCGCCTATGGCGAACAAGTCCGCGAGGCGTACCGCATCACAGAATTGACGGTGGACATTATTTACCCCATCGTTTACACCTTGTTTTTTAGTTTGTTGATCACATGGTTATTCCAAAGAGGCTTCCCCGCTGAAAGTAAAATGCAGCGATTAAATGTTGTATCATTCGGAGCGTGGCTGTTCGACCTGTTTGAAAACCTGGGCATCGTGACCATGCTCTCGGTGTATCCATCCACACCGGCGCTTGTGGCCTGGCTGACGACGATTTTCACGATGGTCAAATGGACATTCGCAGGCGCCGGCGGAATATTAATTTTGATCGGGCTTGTGATGGCAGCAAAAAATAAATTCAAAATTCAAATGTAGAGGCGCGATACCCAGCACCTGCAGTTCTGGGCAGGTGTATCGCACCCCTACATTCGTAACCACCACACGCCCGTACATTCTGGCAAAACCACCCAGTTGTTTTTCTTCACCTTATCGCCCAACTCATCACCAAAGAAAAAGCGCGAAAGGAATTCGGCTTCTTCGAGCGACTCAAATTTATAGTCGGTGCGAATCCATTTATTTTGGAAGCCTGCTTCTTCGAGCCAGGGATAATAGTCTTTGAGATGTGTCAACTTAATCGGCGACTCGTTCCCCGTGCCCAGCGATTCAAACAAAACGATGTAGCTGTTCGGCCTTAAGACGCGTTTCATTTCGCCCAGCCATTTTTCCAACTCAACCCGCGCCGAGTCAGGATTCCATTCTGCGAGATATGCCACGCTCCAGCCAGAGACAACTAAATCGGCAGAGGCATCCTCCACCGGCAATTGGCGGTGATCGGCGACATCCACCTGCCAATTGGTCAAGCCGCTGGCGGAGAATTTTTCGCGGCAGACGCGCAGCATCTCCTCGGATATGTCAAACGCGCGGACTTGCGCCACATGCGGGGCAAGCATACAGGCCAGTCGTCCGGTGCCGGCGCCCAGGTCAAGAACGATGCGGTTTTCCAGTGGAGTGATCTCGCGCAGCGACTTCAAGATATTTCCCTGATAATCCTCGCGCGCAATCAAGGCCTCATATTTATCCCCTTCAGTTTGATAAATTTCTTCTTGTGTAGGCATGGAGCAATTATAATATGCGCCATGTCCCAACTCTCCCCCTCTGCGCAAAAGATACAAGACCTGCTTTGTTCACTTGGGTTCAACTATGCTGTCATCGAACATGCCGAGTCGACGCGCACCGCGCAGGAAGCCGCAGACCGCGCAGGCTGTGATCTCGGGCAGATCATCAAGTCGTTGATTTTTCGCGGCAAGGCAAGCGGAAAGCCAATTTTAGTGCTCACCAGCGGAGTCAACCGCGTGGACGAAAAACGAATCAGCGGGTATGTGGAAGAATCAATCAGCCGCGCAGATGCCGATTTCGTGCGGACAGTTACCGGCTTCGCAATTGGAGGCGTGCCTCCCATCGGTCACAACGAAAAAATGGAAACTTATCTCGATGAAGACCTGATGCAATATCTCGTGGTCTGGGCGGCGGCCGGCACACCAAACGCGATTTTTGAATTGACGCCGACAGACCTGCAAAAAATGACGGGCGGTAAAGTTGTTCAAGTGAAATAACAACCATTAAAAATTAAAGGAGAGCAGCATGGGAAAATATTTTGATTTGGTTTATAACGGCCCACCGTTTGTGCTCTTTGGCACGCCGCACCTGATCGCGATCGGACTCATTACTCTGTGTTGTTTTTCGTATTTATATTTTCGCAAGATATGGGGCGAGAAGGAAAGGAAGGCCGTCCGCTGGGTTTTCGCCATCACCATCGTCCTCACTGAATCAAGTTTGCATATCTGGTCTTTGTACTGGGGCATCTGGAATATTCAAACCATGCTGCCACTGCACATGTGCGCCGTGCTGATCTGGCTCTCGGCTTACATGCTGGTGACGAAAAATTACGCGATCTATGAATTCGTTTACTTCATGGGACTCGGCGGAGCCATGCAAGCCGTGTTAACTCCCGCCGATGCCGCCGCGTACAACTTCCCGCACTACCGCCTGATGCAAACCATCTTCGCGCACGGACTGTTGATCAATATCGCCATTTACATGACCGTGGTCGAGGGATTCCGTCCGACTCTGCAATCCTTCAAACGCGTTTTTATCTGGACGAATATCTACATGATTCCCGTGTTCTTCCTTAATCTGGCGATCGGCAGTAATTATCTTTTTGTGGCAGGCAAGCCCGAGTTCCCCACCCTGCTGGATGCGCTGGCTCCCTGGCCCTGGTATATCTTTGAAATGGAGGCGCTCGGGTTTGCCATCTTCTTTATTCTCTATATTCCATTCCTGATCAAGGATTGGCGGGCAAAACAGATGATCCCAAGCGAAGGGAAATTGAAATAATGGGTCACTGGGATTCGTGGTGATTAACCATTTTTCGTATACGGATTTCACGGGAAACACGGAGAAGAGCAGAATTTAAAGGTTTTTCCGTGCCGTCCGCGTACAACGCGAAGCGCAACTCAACCATGAACTTGGCGTTTTAATAAGAAAAATTTTGCCAAGGAGTTGCCCAAAATGGAACAGTTTTTTGCAAAAGAATATAGCGGTGGCGCGTTCGTACTGTACGGAACAGGGCATTTAATCGCGCTGACCATCATCCTCTTAATATGTTTTCTGCTTTCATCCATGCATAGTTTGGCTGACAATAAAAAGAGAATTCTACTGTCCCTCATGGGCGGATTGCTTTTGATAAACGAAACGGGCTGGCATGCGTGGAATATCTATTGGGGCACGTGGACAATTCAAACCATGCTGCCATTGCACTTGTGCAGTTTTACGGTCTGGGGTTCGATCTACATGCTGTTCACCGGTAATCGCAACGTGTATTTCTACGAGACGCTTTACTTCCTCGGCATCGGCGGTGCGACTCAGGCGCTCCTCACACCGGATGCGGGACCGTATGGCTTCCCGCATTTCCGCGCCTTTCAAACCTTCATCTCGCACGGACTGTTGGTCATTATTCCCCTGTACATGACCATCGTCGAAGGGTACCGCCCCACGCTGGCATCATTTAAACGCGTGTTCATTGTGACCAATATTTACATGGTCGTGGTCTTTTTCGTTAACCTCGCCATCGGAAGCAACTATCTTTTCGTGGCGGGCAAACCGGAATTCCCCACCCTGTTGGACGCGCTCGCTCCCTGGCCCTGGTACATATTTGAATTGGAAGCAATTGGTTTCGCAGTCTTTTTCCTGATATACCTTCCGTTCTTTATCAAAGACCATCGCACAAGAAAGGCGGTGACAGCCTAGCATAATAATCCCAAAGGGAGCATCCTTTGGGATTATTATTTCATTGCGCTGACTCATTCTTTATCGTAGAATTCTTTACACCAGCCAAAAGGAGATTTTATGACTACACAGGAAAAAGAAGAAGCCCGCTCCATGACCGAGGAAGCCGATTTTTTGCAGATCAAAGCCATTGACCATGTTCATTTTTATGTCGGCAATGCCAAACAAGCAATGTATTACTGGTGGAAGGCGTTCGGCTTCCAACCCGTGGCATATTCCGGGTTGGAAACGGGAAATCGAGACTTCGCCTCCTACGTGCTGGAATCCGGGCAAGCGCGTTTCGTTGTCTCCGCGCCGTACTCGCCGAGCAGTCCGCTGGCTTCGCACCACATGCTGCACGGTGACGGGGTCAAGGTCATTGCCATGGAAGTGGACGACGCCGAGAAGGCATGGAAAGCCACAACCTCCCGCGGAGCAAAATCCGCGTGGGGTCTGCGCGAGGAAAAGGACAATTTCGGAATTTACCGCACTTCCGCAATTTACACCTACGGCGAAACCCTGCATGTCTTTGTAGATCGTTCTGAATACAAGGGAGTCTTTGCGCCATCCTATCGCCCGCTCAAACTCGAAACCGAATCCACCGGGTTGGCCGCCATTGACCATATTGTCGGCAACGTGCAGCTTGGTAAGATGAATCACTGGGTCAATTTCTATCATCAGGTGATGGGCTTCCGTCAACTCATGCACTTCGACGACAAGGATATTTCCACCGAATACTCCGCGCTCATGTCCAAGGTCATGCAAAACGGAAATGGCCGCGTCAAGTTCCCGATCAACGAACCCGCCGAAGGCAAGCGCAAGAGTCAGATCGAAGAATATCTCGACTACTACCTCACGCCCGGCGCACAGCACATCGCCATCATCACCGGCGATATTCTTTCCACGGTCGATCAACTCCGCAAGAATGGCGTGGAATTTTTGCGCGTGCCCGACACCTACTACGAAATGCTGCCCGAGCGTGTCGGCTCCATCAAGGAAGATTACAAAACCATCCACGACCTCGGTATTCTCGTGGACAAAGACGACGAAGGCTATCTCCTGCAAATTTTCACCCGTCCCATTCAAGACCGCCCCACCATGTTCATCGAGATCATCCAGCGTCACGGCGCGCAAGGATTCGGCAAAGGCAACTTCAAAGCCTTGTTTGAGTCACTCGAACTTGAACAGGAGAGGCGCGGGAATTTATAGTGATCACTGTTTACTGATTACTGACCCTCATGATCTTCTCCACGATCAGCACGTCTCACACCCTACCGACACCTGCTCTGGTCTCGAACGGCAGAGTCTACCCGTTACCTTTTGCAGACATGCGCGACGTGGTTCGGCTTGGCGCAGATAAAATTCAACTCCCTGAATCATCCTTCGCCATGGACGAAGTGAAATTCCACGCGCCGCTCAAACCCGTCACTCTGCGGGATGCCTACGCCTTCGAACAGCACGTCCGCACCGCCAACCACAACCGCGGACGTGAAGTTCCGCCCGAGTGGTATAAATTCCCGATCTTTTATTACACCAATCCGCACAGCATTTTTGGAGACGGAGATGTCATCCCATATCCGCATTACACTTCCGCGCTGGATTTTGAACTGGAGATCGCGGTCGTCATTGGCAAGCCCGGCATGAATATCAAAGCCGAACACGCGCACGAGCATATTTTCGGCTACACCATTTTCAATGACTGGTCAGCAAGGGACGTGCAGCGCGAAGAGATGAAGGTCGGGCTGGGTCCTGCCAAAGGGAAAGACTTTGCCTCGTCTTTAGGACCAGTCATCGTCACGCCTGATGCGCTTGCCGATAAGTCAGTGGACAGACCGGGCGTGTACGACCTGTCCATGACGGCAAAAGTCAACGGTGTTGAAATGTCCCGGGGAAATTTTAAAGATATATTCTGGTCGTTCGGCGAGATCATTGCCCGCGCATCAGACACTTGCGAATTGCAGGCTGGCGACGTGATCGGTTCGGGCACAGTCGGCACGGGCTGCCTGCTGGAATTGACGAAGACTCAAGGGCCGTGGCTGAACGAGGGCGACGTTGTGGAACTTGAGATCGAACGAATCGGGATTTTGAAAAACACAATCGGAGGGAAGCAATGAAGAAAAATATTCTGGGGTCGGTTATTGCACTCATGCTTGTCACACTGGCTTGCGGGTCTGTCACACCTGCCGCGCCAGCACAGCCCGGTGTGGAAACAATTGTCGCTGAAACATTTCAGGCGCTGACAGCCGCTGCGCCTGCAACAGAAACACCGCCCCCCGCGCCCACTCAGGTTAATGGGACATTGGTTGCGGTCAACAATATTTCGTTCATCATCCCAACTGAAATTGGAAGCGGCGCACAGGCAGAATTTGTCGAGGCGGTACCACTCTCTGCTGACATGCCTTTTTGGGAGATCGGCCCAGCCTACAACCGTTATCTGATTCAAGGCTATCCGCTGCAAGGAACATTCCACCAGCCACGGATTTTTGTTTATCCAGTGGTCGAGTACATCCAGATGAACGAAGAAATTGCAAAAGTGGTGGACAGCCTCAAGACGCTCATAAATTCTCCCGGCCAACCCATGCCGGATCACCTGCCCTTCCTGCCTGCATTTAACGCCGCCCAGATATTTCATTCCAACGAACAACTGCTGACCTTCCAAAGCGGAGGGGGCGTCCGCTTTCTAACACAATACGGGCAGGCGCCTTCACCGGTCAACAACTCTGAATTATTTTATACCTATCAGGGATTGACGAATGACGGCGCGTATTACGTCGCGGCGATTCTGCCGGTCAGCGCGGCATTCCTCGCGGCTGACGGAAACCCCGACTCACCCCTGCCCGCAGACGGCGTACCGTTCGACTGGAATAACTTCGAGAACATCGAGCAGCATTTCGAACTGGTAAAACAAAAACTCAACGCCACCGACCCGAATGCTTTTAACCCGTCGCTGACAAATCTGGACGCGCTGATACAATCTATAATCGTCAGCACACCTTGATGAAAAATTCGAGCTCGGAAAATCAAAACCATTGCCACGAATTTCGCGAATTTGCACGAATTATTTAAGAAATTAACGAAATTTCGTGTAACACCGCACTGTTGCGCGGCGCACACCTGCCCTGGCGGGCAGTGCCAGGGAGTGTTCGTGGCTAAAATATTTTGAACTGCGTAAGTCCCAAAAAAACTAAATTGGAGACAGCCATGAGAAAAATGGATTCCCACGATGAAGAGGTTTACAGCAGCGACGTGTTCCGCGTGCTGGCGGAATATGAGATATCGCGTTCCATCCGCTACCCCACCCCACTCGGGCTGCTCAAGATCGAAATGACACCGAACGCATCCAATGAAGAAGCCCTGCGCGCAGCGCCTGCCGCCTTCACCTCTGCGCTGAATTCCCACCTTCGCTCAGTGGATATAACATCTGCGTCGGGTCGTCAATTCAGCATCCTGCTCCCGTCCACCAATGCCGCAGGAACTGAAACCGTTTGCGAAAGATTGCTCTCGATCTTCAGAAATAAATTCGACACCAAGTTTGGTTCTGTCGCTTTTTCACTTCAGATCGGCGCATCCAGCCACAACGGGGGGCCAACTCTCACAAGCGCGGGCATTTTCCAAAGCACAGAAACGGCGCTCAAACAATCCAAACTCAAAGGACCGAATACCTTCGTTTTTATTTCATAACTATTAACGGTAACAATAGGAGATCAGAATGCCTTTTTATCACAAACTCGGCAGAATTCCCCACAAGCGCCACGTACAATTTAAAAAATCAGACGGCAAACTTTACCGCGAAGAAGTCATGGGACTGGAAGGCTTCTCCTCGATTCAATCCATCCTCTATCACCACTTCCTGCCGCCGCGTGTGAAGATGACTCAGGATTTGGGATTCACCAAACCTGAATATGTTGACTTCGGCCCGATCCGCCACCGCGCCTTCAAAACGGATCAGACCCCGCTCGGGGCTGATCCTGTCGCCGCGCAGATTCCACTCCTCGGCAATTCCGATGTCATTCTCGGTGTTTCCCGCTCCCAAAACAGCATGGATTATTTTTACCGCAACTCACAAGCCTACGAAACCTGGTTCGTGCATGAAGGCAGCGGCACGCTGAAATCTCAATTTGGAAATTTACCCTTCCGCAAAGGCGACTACATCGTGATTCCATTTGGCGTCACTTGGCAAATGAAACTTACTGAAGAATGTAAATTTTTTACCATCGAGAATCCAAGTCAAATCGAACCGCCCAAACGTTACCGCAACGAATACGGACAGCTGCTCGAACACTCGCCGTACTGCGAGCGCGATATACGAGTCCCGTCAGAATTGGAAACGCACACCGAGCGCGGCGAATTTGAAGTGCGCGTGAAAGTACGCGATAGATTATCCCGTCATATTTTGGATTACCACCCGTTCGACGTTATCGGCTGGGATGGTTATCTCTACCCGTGGATATTCAACATCGAAGACTTTGAACCCATCACCGGCCGCCTGCACATGCCGCCGCCCATCCACCAGACTTTTGAAGCGCATAATTTTGTGGTTTGCTCCTTCGTGCCGCGCCTGTTTGACTATCACCCCGAAGGCATCCCCGCGCCGTACAATCATTCCAACATCCAATCGGATGAAGTGCTGTATTACGCCGAAGGCAATTTCATGAGCCGCAAAGGCATTGACCGCGGCGACATCAGCCTGCATCCATTCGGCCTCGCGCACGGCCCCCAACCCGGCATGACAGAAGCCAGCATCGGCAAAAAAGAAACCCTCGAACTGGCGGTAATGGTGGATACCTTCCACCCGCTCAACCTCACCAAACAGGCGCTTGAAATGGAGAAACCGGAGTACATGTCCACCTGGTTGGAAGGCGATGGCGAGTAGCGCGGGATCATGGAATTTAACCCGACGACATTACCCCACCAGTCAATTTACAAGATACTGACCGGCTCGGTTCTTCCCCGACCGATCGGCTGGATCTCGTCCATTGACATTGATGGCCGCCCGAACCTGGCTCCGTTCTCGTTCTTCAACGTGGTCTGCTCCAACCCGCCGACGGTTTTGTTTTGCCCTTCCATTCGAGGCGTGGACGGAAAACCAAAAGACACACTCAACAACGTGCGGGCAACTGGCGAGTTTGTCGTGAACATCGTCACCGAAGAGCTGCTGAAATCCATGAACCTATCGTCCATTGAAGCGCCGCCGGAATTTGACGAGTTCAATTTCGCGGGCGTGACTCTTGCCCCTTCGGTGGTGGTCAAGCCGCCGCGCGTGGCTGAAAGCCCGATCCATTTTGAGTGCAGGGTGAACCAGATCATTGACATCAACAACCAGCCGGGCGGCGGCTCGATCGTGATCGGCACGGTCGTCCACATCCACGCGGATGAGGGAGTCATGCTCGGGGGAGATAAAATTAATTTGACAGCGCTCAAGCCCATCGGTCGCCTGATGGGAAGCGCTTATTGTCGCGTCAGTGATATCATCGAACTGGAACGTCCAAAATCAATTTTGGGAGAAAAGAAGTGAAGAAATCCATTTTTTTAAATCTGCTGGCTGGGGCGCTGTTTTTGTCATCCTGCAATTTGCCGGAAGACCGCGCCGCATCGCAGGAACAGGTTATGACCGCCGCAGCAATGACCGTACAATCGGCGCTCGCCTCGCCTTTGGCAGGCCCCACGACTGCAAGCACACCTGCAATCGTGGGAGGGCTAACTCCAATTATCGAAACACCGACAATTTCAGTTTCAGAAACGCCATCGTCTAATTCAACTCCGCAAGCCAGTGTTGGAGATGTGGTCAACTGCCGCAGCGGTCCGGGGAAATCATACAAGGTGGTGACTCAATTGGTGGCCGGCCAACAGGTACAGATCATCGGTTTTCTGCCGCCTAACTATTGGATCGTCAGTTCGCAGCTTGGCGAATGCTGGTTATCCGGCGAGTTCGCCACTCCTTCTGGAAATATCGCCGCCGTGCCGACAGTCACTGCCCCGCCAACATCGGAAGGCGCAAAACCCGAAGCGCCGACCTTCCCCAAAAACGGCTGGACCTTCTTCTGTTACGGTCCCGGCTCAGCTGATATAACTCTCACCTGGAATGACAAGGCTAACAACGAATCAGGTTTTCGTATTTTCAGGAACAGCGAGCTTGTCATTGACCTGCCTGCCAACTCCACAAATTTTGCAGAGACCATCGCACTTAACTCAGGCCAGACGGTGACCTATCAAATAATTGCCTACAACGAGATCGGCGACAGTAACAGCGCCACAGCGAAGATCACTTGTCCGTAAATAGTATTCGCCTTATATTAACCGCTTTATCCAGCCGGATAGCCTGATTCCAAGCCCAGCAAATCCGCAAAGTTGGAATAGATACAGCTATGTTCTGAATTCGCCTGTCAATTTCAATGACCCCACTGGGCACGAATCTGTGTGCGGACAGTCGAATTCAGATCCAGAGTGCGCAGAAGTAAAGCATATAACGCCTCCCGTCAAGCTGCCAAGCGGTGGGGACGGCGGGCACGCATGTGATAGTAAGCATAAAAGTGTTCTTTGCATTCAGCCTTCGGATATGACACAAATATTTCCTCTGCTCCCTCTTAATCCCATACCGGATCCTTTTTCTTGCCCCGAGGGTGAGTGTCTTATGGCGCCGCCACCTGGTTGGCGCACGGTAGGTAAAGAATCTTACGATTATCACAGAGTAGATTGGATTAGCGTGACTATAGATGCTGCCAATATTGTAACAGGCATAGCCCTTATGCTTTGTGTTCCAACAGGCGGTGGTGCTTGCGTAGTTGCTGCGGCTAGTGAGACGGTGGCAATAATTGGAGAAGTTTATAGTTTTTCTAGCGCACAAAATAATCAAGATTTAGCCAAGGCTACCGCTTCAACAGTCTTTGATCAATCAGAATTAGTAAGAGCAATACCCTTTGTTGGGATTGAGTATTCCTTCTTGGACGCGATTTACAATATAGATAAAGGCAGATATTCTATGCCTACGTGGCAATATGCTGGACCATAATAAAAAGGAGTTGGATTATGGAATCACAAATAGTAGTACCTGTCATGTTCTTTGTTATATCAACAACATTAGCAGTTTGGTTGTTTGTACAGGGATGTGTTAACTTGAAAACAGGAAAGAAAACAAAGTTCGGGATCGATGCATTTATGTATTCTATTGATGCTCGTAGTCGGAACTTCATTAACCAAGGATTAAAGGCAAGGTGGACTGATGTAGGGAGAATGAGGGTAATGGGAATGCTTGCTTTGATTCTCGCAATTGCCTTTACAAAAACATCTATCCGGATTTTTCTGATATATATTAAATAACGACTCGTTGTAAATTTTGCCCCGCAGGCGATCGTCATACCCCAAAGTAGTTGCTTGATAGCCTTGAAGGATTTCATTGTAAGCCTCACAGACGACAGGTCGCATTTGATGCGGAACTTTATATCTGAACTTTAACAATTTACTTTTCTCTCGCGATGCCAAGCGGATTGCTCTCATAGTTGCTTGCATGATAAATCCACACCTTACCACGGCCAATCATTCCAGAGCTATCATCTTGCCAATCCGAAGGGTTTGAATTATTATTCACGCCATGAATAATAACGCAAGCCCTAATGTCTATCGCGAACGCTGGCTCACTCCCCTGCTTCAAGACGCGATCAAGGATCATCCCGTCATTGTACTGACAGGCGCAAGGCAGGTTGGCAAGAGCACCCTTCTTTTCAATGCTGAACCTTTTCGCAGTTGGCGCTTTCACACACTCGATGATTTTGATGTGCTCGCACAAGCCCGCTCAAACCCCGAATCCCTGTGGGCGGGGACAACTCATGTTATTTTGGATGAAGTCCAAAAGGCGCCTGAACTCCTGATGGCTGTCAAGAAGGCCGTGGATCGAAACCCGGGCAAGTATCAATTTGTGTTATCTGGGTCTGCCAACCTGCTTTTGATGAAGCAGGTCAGTGAAAGCCTGGCAGGGCGCGCCGTCTATTTCGTGCTTGATCCAATGTCGGTTGGGGAAATGAACGATCGACCTCATCCAGATATTCTGGCACGTCTTTTGAATGGCGAATTCCCCGAAGAGGGAGCACTGACAACAACTCTCCCCGACCCATCAGAAATGATCCTGCGCGGATTTATGCCCCCGCTCCTCAGTTTGGATTCTTCGCAGTCGTGGACAAGATGGTGGGAAGGATACATAGCCACATACCTTGAGCGGGATCTGCGGCAGGTTGCCCAAATTGATACGCTACTGGATTTTCGCCGAGTCATGGAATTGGCGGCGCTGCGATCCGCGCAATTGATCAATCAATCTGAGATTTCGCGGGATGCAAGCTTGTCCCAGTCGACCACGCATCGGTACTTGAATTTGCTTGAGACCACTCATTTATTTGACCGCTTGCCTGCTTACACAGCCAGCCGCACCACCCGTTTACTGAAATCGCCAAAGGCATTTTTCAACGATCCTGCATTGGCGATATTTCTATCAGGTTATTTTGATTTGGATGATCTGCGCAAGGCGCGCGAGTACGGTTCGTATTTTGAGACTTTCATTTATCATCATCTGCGAATTTTGACACGGTTAATGACCCCATCCGCGCGGCTTTATTTTTGGCGGACTTTAGAAGGAAATGAGGTCGACTTTGTTTTGGAATATGGCAGGCGCTTGCTGGCGATTGAGGTAAAACTTGGCGATGCTCTTGGGTACCGTGATACCGCGGGTCTGCGGTTGTTCCTTGAAAAACATCCGAAGACTTCTGGCGGAATGATCGTTTATGGCGGAAAAGAGATCAAACGGTTGGATGAGAAGATCGTTGCCATCCCATGGACTTTGGTCACGGGCTAAATCTCATTCTTTCTTTTTTTATCCGCAAAAAATAGACGAGTTCGCCTTATATTAACCGCCTTTCTCAATATGACACAGCATAAATTGTGACAATTAAAGACCCCGATAATTTTTTGTCGGGGTCTTTGCTTTATGCTTCCAGTTGTTCTTTTGATTTCTTCGTCTGCTTGCCGCGTTCATCGGTTGAGAGGATTCGCTTGCGAATTCGGAAATTCTCGGGCGTTACCTCGAGCAGTTCATCGTCAGAGAGGTATTCGATCGCTTCGTCCAGAGACATCTGTCGGGGCGGCACGAGGCGGATCTCCATGTCGCCGCCGGAGGCGCGCATATTCGTCAGGTGTTTCTTTTTGCAGACGTTTACTGAAAGGTCGCCGCCGCGCGCATTTTCACCCACCACCATGCCTTCGTAAACAGAAACGCCCGGACCGACAAATAATTGTCCGCGTTCTTCGGCAGCCTTCAACGCGTAGGCGGTTGTTGTGCCAGCTTCCCATGCAACGATCGAGCCTTTCGTGCGCGACGTGATCGGGCCGGCCATTTCGTCATAGCCGCTGAAGATCGTGTGCATCACGCCTTCGCCGCGCGTGGAAGTGAGGAACTGATAGCGGAAGCCGAGCAAGCCGCGAGTCGGGACGATGTAAACAATGCGGGTCATACCCTGACCTGCATCCTGCATCTCCATCATTTTGCCGCGTCTACTCCCGAGCATTTCCACGACCACGCCGACAGTTTCATTGCTGGTCTCAACGTGGACTTCTTCAAACGGCTCGAGCAGGGCGCCGTCATCTGCCTTGTGATAAATCACCTCGGGGCGCGAGACCTGAAATTCATACCCTTCGCGGCGCATGGTTTCGATCAAGATTCCCAGATGCAATTCGCCGCGGCCTGAGACTAAAAAGTTTTCAGCAGATTCAGTTTCTTCGACACGCAAAGAAACGTTGGTACGCAGTTCTTCGAACAGGCGCTCACGCAATTTGCGCGAAGTACCCCACGTGCCTTCCTTGCCGGTGAAGGGGGATGTGTTCACGCCAAACGTCATGCGGACGGTTGGCTCTTCCACTTTGATGGTTGGCAGCGCGACGGGATTGGCCGGGTCGGCGAGTGTTTCACCAATGGCAATACCTTCAAGCCCAGCCAGCGAAATGATGTCGCCGGCTTGAACCTGGTCAATTTCAATTTTGTTCAATCCCTTGAATGTGTAAAGATAGCGGGCGCTTTCAGGCAGAATGGATCCGTCCAGTTTCATGCGCGCGAGTTTTTGCCCGGCTTTGATTGTGCCGGCAAAGACGCGCCCGATGGCGGTCACGCCGCGATAATCGTCATAGCCGAGCATGGTGACGAGTAATTGCAGCGGCGCATCAGGATCCACTTTGGGAGCGGGGATATGCTTGATGATGACGTCAAATAAAGGTTGAAGATCAGGTCCGAGGTCGGCAGAAAGACCCGCCCGGCCAGCCGTCGCCTGGGCATAAACCACAGGGAAGTCCGCCTGTTCTTCGGTGGCGCCCAGTTCGATGAATAAGTCGAAAGTTTCGTTGAGCACGCGCGCAGGTTCTGCGTCTTTGCGGTCAACCTTGTTGATGACGACAATCGCCTTGTGTCCCATTTCAAGCGCCTTCTTGAGTACGAATCGGGTCTGGGGCATTGGGCCTTCAGCGGCATCCACCAGAAGCAGCACGCCATCCACCATGTTCATGACGCGTTCCACTTCCCCGCCGAAATCGGCGTGGCCGGGCGTATCGACGATATTGATCTTGATCGGCTTGCTGGTGACTGGGTCAACAAGAGAGATGGCAGTGTTTTTCGCAAGGATGGTAATTCCGCGCTCGCGTTCGAGGTCGTTTGAATCCATCACGCGCTCTTCAACGTGCTGGTTTTCGCGGAAAGTGTGCGACTGACCGAGCAGCCCATCCACGAGGGTGGTTTTGCCGTGGTCAACGTGGGCGATGATGGCGATATTACGAATTTCGGTTCTTTCGATTTGCATTTTAGTTCCTGATAGGGGTACAGCAGATGATTAACGGATGATGGTGATTCTTCGTCCCGCTGTACCGCAACGAAAAACCCCCGCCGGGAGGGCCGAGGGCTTGGGGTCAATGTTTCGGCGTGCGCGTCGTATATTATCAGATTGTCATGGATTTGGGTAGGGCGCACAATCAATAATCGCATCAAGTATGTAGTCAATAAAACAAACTGGTCGTTTGTGATTGGCCGCTTTGACTGCGTCGAGAGTTGGTTCTGCATCGGTGATGACCAATTGGGGGTAGAGGAGTCGCAACGATTCCCTGTACCAGTCAAAGTGAAGCAGGTCAGGCGCAATTACGACAATGTCTGCGCGCTGATGCAGGGCAAAATGAAAATACCACATGGTGAAAATCGCCTTATCCCCTTTCGCAAACACAATGGAATCTTCCTGCGCTTCAGCAAGCACTTCCTTCCCAAAACTTTCCGCACGCGTATCCCTTGAAGCATCCACCTGCCTCCAATGGCTGCCCGACAAAACGAATAAATAAACCACAAAAATAATGCTGAGCGAATTCCCTATCCGTTGAGATTTTTGCGAAACCAAACCCACCGTCCCGGATACGCCCAGCCCAATCCATATTGAAAAACTTAGAAAGGCGGGGATCAAATAAACAAAAGAATCAAATGCTGCATATCCCAAGGCTAATACTGAATATGCAAAAAATATCCAGATCGACTGCTGATGCAATTGGGACCGCTTGTAAAAAACGATCCCCCCCATCAATCCGAAGAGCAAGCCGGGAATTCCAAACTGCCCGATTAGTAGCCCTGCAATTGCCCGGACACGTTCCAGAACCAACGCAGGTGTCAAGGCGAAAATTTGATCCTGATATAACTGGCCGGTAACCAGCCATTTAAAGCCCTCGAAGGTGGACGGATTGCCCCAATTTACCGGTGGTTTCGAAAAAGCTCGCAGAGGCAGAGTTAAATAGACGAGCAAGCCTGTCCCGATCCATGCTATTCTTCGGTACAGGCTTCGCGCGTCATAATGCCATTTTCCCGTCGCTGCATGGACGAATGCCTTCGAAAATAAAAGAATCGGGGAAGTTAGAATTATCGTGACATGATTTCCCGCCGCCAAACCAAATGTCAACCCAAGCATTAGGTCAAGATTTTTTTGTTTCGTTTTTTGGGCAACAGTGTTTGAAACCAAAAATAGGATTAACGCGATAAAAAAAGCATTCAAAGTATAGACTTCAGTAATTACTGCTTGTGACCAAACCAAAGGGGATAATCCGAAAGCGTACGCGGAAACCAGACCTGCCAGCCAGCGAGGAGATTTCTCCACGCCAGAAGGTGAAAGGTGATCGATCACTACAAAATAAATCAGAAGTGCTGCGAGAACCGCCGCCACCGCAGACAATAAATTGGTTCGAAACGCCAAAGAGCCGATGGGAATTAATTGGAATCCACGTGCCAGTATCAAGTAAAGCGGATAGCCCGTCGGGTGTGCCAATCCGCCTGTTGCGGCGGCTGTGATCAAATCCCCCCCATCCGAACCATCATTCGCCCAACTTAGTCCAGGCGCAAGTGTTTTGAGGTAAACCCCCAACAATGAAACTACTAATATTATCGGGGGAAAAGTTTTGGGATGTGGAAGGGATAATTTCTGCATAGGTTAAACAAACAAGAGCCTGCCTCCCTCCCGCAGACTCTTGTCTTGCATCTGCATAAACTAATTCATTGACTCTCGAACCGCCTGCACCACGGTCAAGACATCATCGTCCGACAATCCCGGATAAAGCGGAAGAGTCACCTCGCGGCCAACGACTTCCTCGGTAATTGGCAGAGGCATCCGCGCCGACTGATTGAGCGACGCATACGCGCTAAATCTATGGATGGGCGGATAGTGAATGCTCGTTTGAATTCTGTGCGACTTCATGCCTTCCATAAAAGCCTGGCGGTCTTTGCCTTTTGGAAGCAGGATGGGAAAAATATGATATGAGGAGACTCCCCGATGCGACTGGAAAGGAACAGTAACTGAAGGGGTCAATTCCTGCAAAAGTTCGTGATAGCGAGCCACTGCCTGTGCTCTCCGTCCATTATTGAAAGACAGCTTCCCCAATTGTACCCGCCCGATCGCGGAGTGAATTTCGTCAATGCGATAGTTATATCCCAGCGCGGTGACATCATAGCTCCAGGCGTGACCTTTGTGACGTTCCCATGTCATGGCGGTCATACCGTGTGAACGCAGGTTGCGTAATTTATCGGCAGTGGCATCATCATCTGTTACCAGCATTCCACCTTCGCCGGTGGTCATATTTTTATTGGAGAAGAAACTATAACAGCCAACCCGCCCCCAACTCCCCAGCCCGCGGCCTTCGAGGGTGGAACCTGCTGAATGTGCCGCATCTTCAATGACAGCCAACCCATGCTGATTTGCAAATGCCATGATGGCTTGCATATCACAGGCATAGCCGCCGTAATGCATAACGATGATGGCGCGCGTTTTTTCTGTCAGGCATTTTTCAATTGAATCAACTGAAACGGTCAGGTCATGTTCGCTGACGATATCGGCAAAAACCGGCGTCGCCCCCGTATAACGGATTGCATTGGCAGTGGCAACAAAAGTAAGTGATGGAACGATTACTTCATCGCCGGGGCCAATGCCGCAAGCAAGACAGGCAAGATGCAGGGCGGCTGTTGCGTTATTGACCGCAATCGCGTGGCGTGAGCCAACCATCGCGGCAAACTCACTTTCAAAAGACTGCGTGACAGCGCCCATTGTCAGCCAGCGGCTGCGAAGGACCTCCAGAACCGCGGTTTCTTCTTCAACTCCAAAATCAACATCGCCCAAAGGAATTAGCCAGTCCATCATTCGCCTCCATTTAAAAATTGACTGCGCATCGATTCAAAATCCAGAATAGCCTGTTCATAATCATCGGGTCGTCCCAAATCCTGCCAGTAACCGCCGAAGGGATAGCCGACGACTTTTTCCCCGGCCTCGATCAAACGCAGGATCAGGTTGGGAAAGTCAAAATATTGATCTCGTGGAATATACTTTAAAACTGACGGCTCAAAGACATATACCCCCATGCTCACCTGAAAATTATAGGTGGGCTTTTCAATGTAATCGACCACTGCGCTTGTCTCATCAAGTTTCAATACCCCAAGGTCGATTTTTACTTCCCTGTTATACATTGCGATCGTAACAATAGACTGCGACTCACGGTGAAATTTCACCAACTCGCAAAAATCCAGCGTGGTTAAAACGTCACCATTCATCACGAAAAAGGTTTCGTCCAAGCCTTCGACCATCGCCAGCGGGCCAGCCGTCCCGAGCGGCGTGCTCTCGTAACTGTAACGAATGAGTGCCCCCATATGTTCGCCTTCCTGAAAAAATGCGCGCAACAAGCTGGCCATATGTCCAACCGAGAGGATTACTTCATCAACACCAGCGCGTTTGATCTGATGCAGCAGCACTTCGAGAATGGGCATGTCCCCGATAGGCATAAGCGGCTTGGGAATCACTTTGGTATAGGGCGCAAGCCGGCTGCCTTTTCCACCCGCCAAGATTACGGCTTTCATTTTCAAGCTCCTTACGGGAGATTCTTTCAATTAAATCTTCCGTGGAATGAAAATCTCCCGACTATTCATTCCCTATGCTTACATGTTAAACCACATAATCTTTTGAGTACAGTGATAAATGTCCTTTAATCCAATCGTAGGTTCTTTGCAATCCTTCTTCAAAGGATATGCGTGGACTCCAATTCAGCTTCTCGAACGCGAGCCGGTTGTCTGACAGTAAGCGCTGGACTTCACTTTTTTCCGGGCGCAAACGGGACTGGTCAACAACAATTTCGACCGGGTGATCCGCCATAGCCAGAACTCGCTGGACAAGCTCTCCTATGCTTATTTCCTGGCCGGTGCCTAGATTAATTGTCTGCCCCTCAACCCCGGGCGTTTGCGCAATTTTGAGGAAGCCGCTTACCGTATCGCTGACATATGTAAAGTCACGGCGGGCATCGAGGTTGCCCAGGCGAATACTGCTTTGAGTCAGCACCTGTGTGATCAATGATGGGATGACCGCCCGCGCCGACTGCCTCGGGCCAAAGGTATTGAACGGTCTCAGTGTGACCACAGGCAGGTTGTACGAGAGGTGAAAACTCTCAGCCAGTTTATCTGCCCCAATCTTGCTTGCAGAGTATGGAGACTGCCCCTGTAAAGGATGCGACTCATCAATGGGGACGCGCAATGCCGTTCCATAAACTTCGCTCGAAGATGTATGCACGAGCCGCTCAACATTCAGTTCACGCGCCGCCAATAAGATATTCAGTGTGCCAATAATATTGGCCTCAACAACCTCCGCGGGATGCAAATAGGAATACGGGATGGCGATCAATGCTCCCAGATGAAAAACTTGACCGGTTCCGCGCATGGCAGTCCGCAGGGCGGTCAGATCGCGCAAATCGCCCGGGATAATTTCCATGTTTGCAAGCACATCCGCCGGCAGAATCTTCAACAGTCCCGGATCATTCCGCGAGTTGTACCTCACAAAAGCCCGCACGCGTGCTCCCTGCTTAACAAGCGTTTCCACTAAATGACTGCCGATAAACCCCCCGGCGCCGGTGACCAGTACCTGTTTACCCGCCCAGTAATTTGCTTCACTCATCATGGCTCTGCCCTCTTTAAGATCAACGATTCTTTCTTCGCTCGAGCATGGCTGCCGGGACTTCCATTTTGGTGGTACGCCCCTGCAGCATTTTCAACAAGACTCGCACCCGTTCATTGCCCGGCAGGCGGGCATCGAATATCGCTTCATAACCAGCAAACGGACCGCTATGAATTTCGACTGGATCACCCTGCTTGAGGTCATGGAATAACTCGCCGCCATCGGCATTGATCGCATCAACTTTTTTTTGGACGGCAACAATCAGCGCATCCGGCACGATCGACGGTTGATTATCAAACGAGACAAAACCTGTAGCGCCCGGCATCCACTGCAAGGCGGATATTCCCACCTGTTCCAGATCGACGCGCACAAAAACGTATCCCGGAAAATACGCTTTTACCTTGCGCGAGCGAGGATTAATGGGCTGAACCCGCAGGCGCGGATAGTAAGTTTCCACATTGCGGAGGTTCAATTGCTCCCAAAGCAATTCTTCCTTGTTCGGCTTGCTGTGCAGTACATACCAGTTTACAGACATGTTTCCCGATCTCATCTGAATCAACGACATTGCCATCTGTTCAAACAACCCTTTGTCAAACCTGCCTAAATAATATCACAAGTTTTTTGGCCATTAAACATCAAAGGGTATAATGACAAATATTCCTAAAGCAAATTCCGATAAGACAATAACGGAGGTTTCATGACAGTAACAGCAGTGATCGGTTCGCAATGGGGTGACGAGGGCAAAGGCAAAGCCGTGGACTTTCTCGCCGAACAGATGGACTACGTGGCGCGTTTCAACGGTGGGAATAATGCCGGGCATACCGTGATCAATGAATACGGAACTTTCAAGATTCACCTCGTGCCTTCGGGAATCTTTGCTCAAAACACGATTGGCCTGATCGGCGGAGGCGTGGTCATTGACCCGCAGGTGCTGCTCGAAGAAATTGACATGCTCAACAAAGCCGGCATCAGTGTGGACGGCAGGCTATGGGTTTCCCCGCGTTCACATTTGATCATGCCCTATCACAAGGTCTTGGACGGTCTGTATGAAGAGGCCAAAGGCGCTGGAGCAACGGGCACAACACGACGTGGAATTGGACCAGTATTTGCAGACAAGGTCAGCTACAACGGCATCCGCTGGACTGATTTCACGGGCGACATGTTCGAGCAGCGGCTAAAGGTGCAGTTGCAATTGAAGAACAAAATCATCGTTGCGCTTGACGGCGAAGCATTAAATTATGATGACGTGCGCGATACTTATCGCGGATACTATGCACAGGTAAAACCTTACATCAAGGAATTATTCTCGCTGGTGCAGGATGGACTTCAGGCGGGCAAGAACTTTTTGCTTGAACAAGCCATGGGCACATTTTTGGATACAGACTGGGGCACATATCCATTCGTGACAGCCTCCACCACGATCCCCTCCGCAGCATCCGCCGGGTTGGGAATTCCTCCGCGCCATATTACGAATGTTATCGGAGTGACAAAGGCTTACACCACGCGCGTCGGCGCCGGGCCGCTGCCAACTGAGATATATGACTATGAAAGCGAAGTATATAAAAAATTTGGGGAAGTCGCCGCTACAACCGGCCGCATTCGCAGAGTCGGCTGGCTGGATTTGGAGATCGTCCGCACCGCTGTACAACTCAGCGGCGTGACCGAATTGTGCCTGACCAAGCTCGACGTATTAAGCGGCCTGAGCGAATTGAAAGTTTGCACCGGCTACAAATTAAACGGGAATGCTGTCCGTTATGCGGATGTGGATGCGTATGATCTGGGCAGAGTGGAAACTGTTTACGAAACCATCCCCGGCTGGAGCGAAGACATCAGCAAAGCGCGCGCGTTCAGCGACCTGCCGGCAAACGCTCAAAGCTACGTCCATATGATCGAAGCAGCAGCAGGCGTCCCCGTTAAATGGATCGGCGTCGGTCCTGAAAGAGAAGCAACGATCAGAAGGTAAATATCCAGCGGATGATACCGATGCACAAACTTGTCATCCTTTCAGAATACGAAAAAATATATCGCGCCTTGATCGAAGAAGCGCGGCTTGATAATTTGCAGATCGCAGACTTGCCCGCCAACGATGTGGACATTGCCCTCGGCGAACCGCAGCGCATTAAAGCCGCGCTCGCCTCTCTCCCCGCCTTGAGCTGGGCACAGTCACTCTGGGCAGGGATCGACCCGCTGCTGGACTCCGCTTCGCGCCGCAATTACGTTCTAACCAACGCGCGCGGAGTCTTTGGCGGGCTGATGACCGAATACATCATCGGCTACCTGCTGGCGCACGAGCGCAGAATCTTTCAAATGGCCGAAGACCAGGGGAACAAGAACTGGAATGATTCAGACACCGGCACCTTGCGCGGAAAAACCATCGGCTTGCTTGGCGTCGGCTCCATCGGCGCGGGTGTGGCACGCGCCGCAAAATTCTTCGGCATGACCGTGCGCGGATATACATGGTCAAGCGAATCCAGCGCAGATGTGGATAATTATTATCACGTCACAGACCTGTTAATATTTGCGCGCGGGCTCGACTATCTCGTCAACATCCTGCCGAACACAAAGGACACTCGCAAGATCATCAATGCAGATTTGCTCAATGCCCTTCCGTCTCACGCCTTCTTCGTCAACGTCGGTCGCGGTACAGCCGTGGACGAGTCTGCGCTGATTGACGCGCTCAAGCGGAACAGAATCGCCGGCGCGGTGTTGGATGTGTTTGAACAGGAGCCGCTTCCACAAGATCATCTCTTTTGGACAACGCCCAATCTGCATCTGACTTTTCACACTGCCGCGCCAAGCAAACCAGAAGACCTCACGAGATTATTCATCGAGAACTACAATTTATTTGCCGAAGGCAAAGATTTAAAGTATCGGGTTGATTTTGAAAAAGGATATTAGACCGGCAATCAGGAGCTTCATGACCACACAATACAAACTTTATCCCTACCGCTGGGTGGTGCTGACTGTTTTTATGCTGGTCAATATCACGATCCAGATTTTGTGGATTTCGTACGCGCCGATCACAGGTCCCGCCGCCGCGTTTTACGGAGTGGACGATTTGAAAATCGGATTGCTGTCCATGTCGTTTATGATCGCGTTTATTCCACTGTCAATTCCTGTTTCATGGGTCATTGACACTTACGGCTTTCATCTTGCAGTGGGCATTGGCGCGGCCATCATGGGAATTTTTGGAATCATGCGCGGAGCTGCTGGCACAAATTACCCGCTGGTTTTGTGGAGCACCATTGGCATAGCCGTCTCACAACCATTCCTGCTCAATGCATGGACAAAAGTCCCTGCAAATTGGTTCGCTCTCGAAGAACGAGCCACTGCTGTTGGTCTGGTCACTCTTGCAAGCCTCGTTGGCACCGCGCTGGGCATGGCTCTGACACCGATGCTCATGAAAAGCCTGACAATTTCTTCCATACAACTTTATTATGGAATTTTCGCTGCAGGATCGGCGGTTTTATTTATTGCGCTCTCTCGCGAAACACCGCCCACCCCGCCCTGCCCGCCCGGTCAGGAAGTTCGCGCGTTAATGTTCAACGGCTTGAAACATGCGCTCACCGTAAAAGTGTTTTGGTTTGGGCTCGCGATAACATTTGTCGGGCTTGGTATTTTCAACGGTGTCACCACGTGGATCGAGAACATCATTCGTCCACGCGGATTTACGCCAACAGACGCCGGGACGCTCGGCGCGCTGATGATCATCGGTGGCGTGATCGGCGCAGTTGTAATTCCCGCGTTATCAGACAAACAACGCAAGCGTCAATTGTATTTATATGTCGCATTTGCAGGCGCGATCCCCGGCTTGATTGGATTGACATTCGCAACGGCATCGGCGCTGTTATTTGCTTCCGCCTTTGTACTTGGTTTTTTCCTGACGAGCGCCATGCCTGTCGTCATGCAATACACCGCAGAAGTGACGCACCCCACCCCCGAAGGCACATCGAACGGACTCGTTCAGCTCTTTGGACAAGCGTCGGTGGTTTTCGTATTCCTCATGGAAGCGTTGAAAAATTCTGACGGCTCATTCACCCCTGCGCTTGTGGTTGCAATTGCATTCCTGGCCGTCGGTTTATTTTTTATCTCAAAGATGAAAGACCCGCGGGAACTTAGCCGAAATAAATAAGGAGAGTCTATGTCGCTTGAGTTGAATGACATCCTCATGGCCGCAGAACGCCTCCGCCCGTATGCGCACCGCACCCCTGTGTTGACAAATAAAAGCCTGAATAAACAGGTGGATGCAGAGGTATTTCTCAAATGCGAGAACCTGCAAAAAGTTGGCGCATTCAAATTTCGTGGGGCGTGCAACGCAGTTTTTTCATTAAGTGACAACGAAGCCGCGCGCGGAGTCTGCACCCATTCATCGGGCAATCACGCGGCGGCGCTGGCGCTCGCGGCAAGCCTGCGTGGAATCCCAGCTTATATCGTCATGCCGGACAATGCTCCGTTAGTGAAGAAAAATGCCGTGGCCGGATACGGCGGCTTGATCACATTTTGTGAGCCAACACTTGAAGCGAGAGAAGGCACATTGGACAGGATCAGGCTCGAAACAGGCGCGACCGTTATCCATCCGTATAATGACGAGCGTGTGATCGCAGGTCAGGGTACTGCGGTATTGGAATTGCTGGCAGACATCCCTGATCTGGATGTGGTCATTGCGCCTGTCGGCGGAGGCGGGTTATTGAGTGGAACATCCATTGCGGCAACGGAAATCAAAAAGGGAATTCGCGTTATCGCGGGCGAACCCGAAATGGCTGACGATGCCTTTCGCTCGATGCAGGCGGGCGAGATCATTCCATCTAAAAATCCAAAAACGATTGCGGATGGCCTGCTCACTTCGCTGGGAACTCTTACCTTCCCAATCATTCAGCAGCGCGTTGAGCAGATTGTCACCGTGAGTGAGGCGGGCATCATTGAATCAATGAAGTTTATTTGGGAACGCGCGAAGATCATTATCGAGCCATCTTCTGCGGTGGCGATTGGCGTGCTGTGGGAGCAAAAGATTGATCTGAGCGGATTGAAGGTTGGCGTAATTGTCAGCGGCGGAAACGTGGATTTGGAAAAATTGCCGTGGCAGCCATAAGCAAAACTCCGAGTTGTTTGAGAACTCGGAGTTTTTTATAAATCACTTCAATGCTTCTTTTGCAGCAGCGATGACTTCATCATAATTCGGTTCTTCGCCAAGCGTCGGCAGGTAATTGACATAGACCAGCTTCCCGTCGCGTCCAACAATGAAAACCGAGCGGCGCAGGTATCGGCGTTCTTTGATGACCAGTCCATACTTCAAGCCAAAATCGGTATCCACCACATCGGAAACAACCTTCACCTTGTCCACGCCCGCCGCGCCGCACCAGCGTTTCTGCGCCATGGGAAAGTCGGTGCTGATGGTGTAGATGACGATGTCTTCGCCCAGGCTTGAGGCTTCGACATTAAAGCGGCGCGTCTCGCGATCACAAACATCCGTATCCAACGAAGGCACCGCAGACAAAATGATCACCTTGCCTTTTGATTCCTGCACAGGGTTGACAGCCGCCCAGCCGGGAATCACACAATTAAATTCAGGCGCGGCCTGACCGACCTTCACTTCTTCGCCGAGTAAAGTGGCGAATTTATCGCCAATTTTAAATACATCGTTTCGAACTGTTGTCATATTTTTCTCCTTGTAATAAAGAACATCATTGGCTGTAAACTCTTACTTGATGATCGATGACTGTCACAGCGTGAATAGTTATCGAGGGTCGCTGACCAGATCAAAGTTAAGAAGTGAAGCGGCGCATCATCCCTTGCTGAAAATTGCCAGCCCGTCAGAATCATTTCCTGCGCCGATAATTAATCCGCATCAATCTCCACAAACCGTAATTCTGGATTCTTCTCGGTGTAATGCTTTAAGAAAAATGTCGAGCTAAAAAGCGCCGCCCAGCCATCGCGGGAATCACGCGCAATGATGACCTCGCCGCGGTTTGGAAGTTTTTCGATTGCCGACTCCGGACCTTTGATCCAGCGCATCAGGACATGCGGCAGTCTTTCCAATTCTGTCGGCACGTTATACTCGGCCTTCAACCTTGCTTGAACAACTTCAAATTGCAATTGACCAACAACCGCCAAAATCGGCTCGCGCTTGAAGGCATTCAAGTTGTAAAGCACTTGAACCGCGCCTTCGCTTTCAAGCTGACCGAGTCCCTTGGCAAATTGTTTTTGTTTGCCAAGGTCGGTATTTCGCAGCAAGGCAAAATGCTCTGGCTGAAATCGTGGGATGGATGCAAAGCGAAACGGCGCGCCGGAACACAGCGTATCGCCGATTGCAAATTCACCGTTGTTGGGAAGCCCAAGCACATCACCCGGGTATGCTTCATCGATGATCTCGCGTTCGCTGGCAAAAAGTTTGTACGGACGCAGCAGCCGCAGAGTCTTGCCAGATTGAGCGTGGACGAGGTCCATGCCCCTCTCAAACCGCCCGGAGCAAATCCGCAAAAACGCGACGCTGTCACGATGCTTGGGATTCATGTTGGCTTGAATCTTGAAAACAAATCCAGAGAAATCCTGCGCATCCGGGGCGATTACTCCGGCGTCACTTTGATAAGGCTGCGGCGCAGGGGCGATTTTCACGAAGGCGTCCAGGAATAATCGCACACCAAAATTGGTGACCGCGCTGCCGAAGAAAACTGGCGTTTGAATTTCATTCAACACGCTTTCATGGTCAAAGACCACGCCTACTTCATCCAAGAGATGGATGCTTTCCATCAGGTGCTCAAGGCGGCCATTGGATAAAATTTTATTTTGTGTAAGATGCTCAAGAGGCACAACCACTTCGGGCGCCATGCGTTCATTGCGCTCGGTGCGCTCGAACAAGTGGACATCCTTTGTGGCGCGGTCATACACTCCGCGAAAATCAGGGCCATCGCCGATCGGCCAGTTCATCGGGACCGGCTCCATGCCCAACACTTTTTTGATCTCATCCAACAGGTCGAGCGGATCGCGGGCGGGGCGATCCATTTTATTGATGAAGGTAAAAACAGGAATTCCGCGTTTGCGGCAGACTTCAAACAGCTTGAGCGTTTGCGGTTCGATGCCCTTGGCCGCGTCAATCACCATTACAGCGCTATCCACCGCAGACAGGGTGCGGTATGTATCCTCTGAAAAATCCTGATGTCCGGGCGTGTCCAGCAGGTTGACGATGTGGTCTTGATATGGAAACTGAAGGATGGTCGAAGTGATGGAGATGCCGCGCTCGCGCTCCATCTCCATCCAGTCAGATGTGGTTGCGCGTTGATTTTTCCGTGCGCGGACATTGCCCGCCAGCTCGATCGCATTACCGTACAAAAGCAGTTTTTCAGTCAGCGTGGTCTTGCCAGCATCCGGGTGTGAAATAATTGCGAATGTGCGGCGTGCCGCTATTGATGTGTTTATGGGAGCGCTTTGAATAGCGCTGACAATTTGAATTTCGTCCTGCATGTTTTTCTCCAAGCCATTAATAAAGGCTCGAAATTTTAGCATAGATTTTGCGGGATTCCATCAATACCAGGCTTTGGAATTGCAAAAAAAACAGCCGCTCATGGCGGGTTTATCCGTGAGCGGCTTTGCTATGAATTTGTTTCGACTGAACGAAGCGCATCACCAATTAACTAAAACGGCAGCGCAACTCCGATCATTTTCAACCCGGCATAGATCATCAACAATCCCATAACAGCCGGCCACGGCGCGCGCTTGGCAAGCTCAAGCAGCACATCCCAAAATGTGACCGAACCCAATGCCTGCATACTGTTAAGCGGTTTCAGCACGCCCAGCCAAACCAGCACCGACACAACCTCCATCCCCGCTCCAACGATAAGGAAAAGATACCCGACAACGACCTGAACGGTTTGCATTTGACACCTCACTCCTTCATGGATAATGGATTTGTTTGATCAATATCTATTGTAATCGAGGTTTGTATTTCAATTGGATTGGCACTTGCAAAGACTAATTCGGAGTTGTATACTCATATTAACCATAGCCAATTATCCCAGGAGGTAAAATGTCTCACCGTCATTCGATATTCTGTATCCTTCCACCGCACATGCTTGACCAGGTGGCGCAAAGCGGAACTCCCGCCCAGCGAGAAATGGCTGCAAGAACACTGGCCACCTCCACCCAGATTCGCGACAAGCGGGTTAACTTGTCCGCCGCGTTGACAAGAGGATCCATCGCCGCCGCAGGGACAGCCCAACGCATAGTCTACGATGCGAAGTTTGGCACAAATCTGCCGGGCGTTGTTGCGCGCAAAGAAGGCGACGCCCCTGTCGCAGACGTTGCCGTCAACGAAGCGTACGATGGCAGCGGCGCAACCTTCGATCTGTTCTCGGTCGCCTTCGGACGAAACTCGATTGACAATAATGGGATGGATCTCAAATCAACTGTCCACTACAGCAAAGGCTACGACAATGCCTTTTGGGACGGTCAGCAAATGGTTTATGGAGACGGCGACGAAGACCTGTCTGAATCCGAGCGCCTCTTCAATCGCTTCACCAAATCACTCGATGTGATCGGACACGAATTAACCCACGGCGTAACGCAATACGAAGCCAATCTGGTTTACAAAAACCAACAGGGCGCGCTCAACGAATCCATATCCGATATCTTCGGCTCACTCGTTAAACAATATGAACGGAACCAAACAGCCGACGCGGCAGATTGGATTATCGGAGAAGGATTATTCACAGCCAACGTAAACGGTGTGGGAATTCGATCCATGAGAGCGCCCGGCACAGCCTACAATGACCCGGTGCTTGGCAAGGACCCCCAGCCCGCGCACATGAAAGATTATCTCACCACCAGCCAGGATAACGGCGGCGTCCACATCAATTCCGGCATCATCAACCACGCATTTTATGTAACCGCCATCGAGATCGGCGGATATGCCTGGGCCAAAGCAGGGCAGATCTGGTACAAAGCCCTCACCGAAAAATTGAACAGCAACTCCAATTTTCAAAACGCGGCTGACCTGACCTTCCTGACAGCCGGTGAAATTTTCGGCCTTGGCAGTTTGGAGCAACTGGCAGTCAAGACAGGCTGGACAGAAGTCGGCATTACCGTGGACGGCACACCAATCCCTCCCACCGAAGGCGACGGCTGCCTTAAAGGGCTGATGAAGTCACTCGGTTTTGCAAGATGATGCAAATAATATTTGAACGCGCTGGCGGATTCATGGGACGCAAAGTCAGCCTGGAACTGAATCTTGCCGACCTGCCTGCCGATCAAGCGCGGACCTTGAAACTGCTCGTTGACGAATCGAATTTCATCAACCTGACAGATCCCCCACCGAAAGACTCCGCGCCGGATGGGTTCACGTATTCCATCACAGTCAAAACAGAAACGATCCGGCACACGATCAACGCAAGCGATACGAACCTTCCCGATGCCTTGCGCCCCTTACTCGATGAACTCGTGAAGCGGTCTCGGTCGCACTAAAATCAAAAAGGACATGGATAAGTTCATGTCCTTTTTGATTCGTGTGTCACAGCCTGCCGGCTTTGCCTGCTTTCTTTAAATCACGGTAATGCCACCAAACCTGCCAGACACGAAGCGCGGCTTCCATTTGTATTTTGAGCGACATCTTCGACTTACCCAGCCTGCGGTCAGCAAAATATATGGGAGCCTCAGCAATTTTGAATTCAAGGCAATGTGCCAGGTAAGCCATTTCAACGAGAAAGACATATCCATTTGATTGAATACGCTCCAGCGGCATCCTCTGCAGTGTCTCACGCCGCCACATGCGGTAACCGGTAGTGACATCATGCAACGGCAGTCCCAAAATAGTGCGCGCATAAAAGTTACCAAACGCTGAAAGACGCTTTCGCCCGGCCGACCAGCGCTCATCGACTGAGCCGCCCGCCACATACCGGGAGCCAAGCACAACGTCATGAGATGCAAGCAATTTTGACATGATCTTTAAAGCTGAGGGGTCGTGTGAAAAATCCGCATCCATCTGAACAACCGCCTCGGCGCCGCCATCGAAAACTTTCTGAAAGCCGTTTAAATATGCCGACCGCAACCCCATCTTGCCTGGACGGTGAAGCACGCTCAAACGACCGGGATGTGCCACCGCAAGCTGTTCGGCAATTTGCCCGGTACCATCCGGGCTGTTATCGTCAACAACCAAAATGCTTAAATCAAGTGGAAGCGAAAATAAAGCGGAGACCAGTTTGGGCAGGTTCTCCGCTTCGTTATATGTAGGTGTGACAACGGCAATACGCAAGACCAACTCCTATTTTTTCAGACGAATCAACTCCGCCTTGATCTGATCCAAAGAAATAAATTTATTCTTAATTGAAGCAACCTCAGCAATTTTCGAATTCAGGCGGTGGTTATGCTTTTTTATCTGTTCGCGGTCTTTGATCGGGTAGAAATATTCCATCGATTGTTCAAGCCGTGAGCGGAGTTTCTCACTCATCACCGCAAGATTGGGCGAAGATAAAACGAGCACAAACCCAGAGCCATCCAAGTGACCAAGGAAATCCTGCGGATTGCCGAATTCCCGCATGGTGTTTACGATCATGAAACTGATCGCGCGCAAAACATCATCGGATGCCACAAAACCATACGCCTCGCGAAAAACGTCCATGTTTTCGATGGAGATGAATAAGATCGCCGCATCATCGCCGACGAGCAACTCTGTCAACTTTTCATCCACCATCGCCCCCTCGGGCAGGCCAGTTACAGGGTTGGTCAACGGTCCCTGACTTACCCGTCTAAGCGAGTTGCGCACCCGCAGACGCAATTCCTGCACATCAAACGGCTTCGTAATGTAATCGTCAGCGCCAAGCTCGAGTCCAAGCAGGCGATCACCCCGCTCGCGCTTTTCTGTCAGGAAAATGATGGGGACACCCGCCGTTCGGCGGTCGCCGCGCAAACGGCGGGCAACTTCGTAGCCATCAATGTCTGGGAGGCGGATATCAAGAATAACAATGTCTGGGTGAACAGTCTGGCAGGAACGCACGCCATCTTCCCCCCAATTAACGGTGAATACTTCATACCCTTGAACGCGGAAATAGGCATTTAGCATTTCAGCCACGTCAAGATCATCTTCAACTATAAGTATTTTGAGCTTGGGTTCTGTCATGCTAAATAATAATCGCTGCTATGAAATTGGCTCTTTTTGGACAATGAATTCACAAACATTATCGCCAACCGCAACACACCTGGACTCGTTTACACGGAATTCGTTTCCACCCGAAACCCACTTCAACGATTCCTGCAATAGGCCTGTAGAGATAAAACAGACGGGTTTGTCCACGCCGCTGCGCCCCCAGCAGCAGGGACATTTATGAATCGTCCATATCCACTCGGTGTCTTTTTCTTCCACTGTTGTGTATTGGTCGCTTAATTGGGAAAAGATTTTTGCAAAAGCCGGCAGACCAATTCTCAGCTTGGATTGAAGCGGAAGCACAACGAATGCCAGATCCGCAGCGCCTGCCAGCGCGCCAAAATTCCGAAGGGCATCTGAAAAAGTCGCACGGCCAGCTCGAAGGGCAAGCCCACGCCCGCCGCGAGGCCCGTACATTTCCTCCAAAGCCGATCCGATCGCAGAAAGTTCTGCAAAATCAAAACCCTTATCAAGATTATCCGGGGGGTAATTTTCGATGTAATGATTCAATCCGGCCAGATTTAATATGGCATTCAAACCGTTCTTGCCCATCACCTCCTCAAGGGATTTGATGGTGATCAGCCCGAATTTATTAGGGTAGAAAAAACCACTGTTTTGAATGGGGCTCATGACAACTCCACTATATCAACTTTGCTAAATCTTCAGCGGCGCGGCGCATATCAAGGAAGATCAATCCAAGTTTGGCTTGTTCGCGCGCCAGCGCTGTTAGTACCGCTTCATCACCAACCGACATCAAAACAACGTACCCTTTTAATCCCTTGATGTAAACCTGCTCGAGGGTGCCGCGGCCGAGTTCGCTGGCAATTCTTTCCCCCAGCGAAAGCATCGCTGCAGACATCGCCGAGACACGATCTTCCTCAACGCCCTGTGGTAGCGCCGACGCAATCCCAAGCCCATCCACACTGACAACAGCGGATGCTTCGATATCAGGTGACGAGGCTTGCAATTCACGCAGGCGATCCACCATTTGTTGCGCTCGATTCTTTGTCAAACAACCCTCCTTTAGGGCAGAAAAATCCATACCATTCAGAACGAGAATTAAATATTTTGCCTGACTATTTTAGGACATGGCTATCAATGTGTCAAGTTATTGATTTTTGAAAAACGAAAGTCACAAAATGTGCCATAATAGAGGCATGAGACGAAAAGGAACAAATGAAGAGTTAGCCATCATACGCAATCAAGGGCTGCGCCTGCTAGCTGCAGGCAAAAAGCCCGAAGAAGTTGC
>JACRBI010000042.1 GCA_016234495.1 Chloroflexota bacterium
CCAGTTCTTCCTCTGATTTGCAGAGTGACCGTTCTGCATCCAGCACATTAAGGAAATTGACCAGCCCTTTCGAGAACAATTCATTGGCCAGTTCCACGGCGCGGCGATTGGCGTTTACCGCCTCAGTAAGGTTTTGGCAGCGTACCTGTTCTGCAGTGTATGCTACGAGCGCATTTTCGACGTCTTCGAGAGAGGTCAGCACGGCCTTTTCGTAGTTGAGCAGCGCCTGTTCCTGCCGGGCATTTTGTACCCGAATATTGGCGCGGATACGACCGGCGTCGAAAATAGGCCAGCGAACGGTTGGCCCAAATGACCAAAGACGGCTGCGGGTAATGGAAAAAGCGTTTATATCTTCGGTCTGAAATCCGAAACTTCCCGTCAGAGAAAATTTCGGAAACCAATCAGCCGTTGCCATACCAATCCGCGCCGTTGCCGCAGCCAGTTCCCGCTCAGCGCGGCGCACGTCAGGCCGGCGGCGCAAGAGATCGGACGGCAAACCTACAGGCACCGTAACAGGGGTGCATGGGATTTGAGATTCTTTTGTTAACTCCGTTAGTAAATCGCCCGGCTTTTGTCCCAGCAATATACCGATTCGGTGAATTGCCTGTTTCATCGGATTTTCCAGTAACGGTATTTGCGATTGTGTTGTGGCCAGTAACGCCGCAGCCTGCACAACATCAAGTTCGCTGGAAAGTCCTGCATCGTACCGCGCCTGGACGATTTCCACCACTTCCTGCTGGGTACTTATGTTCTTATGAATAATCTGCACTCTCCGCTGGTAGCCGCGCACTTCTATATAATTTCTCGCTACTTCCGCGAGTAGCGTAATTAACACATCATTCTGGTTTTCCACTGCCGCATCAATTTCGGCGCTGGCTGCCTCAACGGCGCGGCGCTTGCCGCCGAACAGATCAATCTCCCAGCTGGCGTCGAAACCTGTCTCGTACAGGTTTCGTTTTATTTTGGCGCTTGGTGGAATTGTTGAAATGCCGGCGCTGCGCCGGCTTCTGGAGTATGATGCAGAGGTGTTCAGCGACGGCCACAAATCAGACGCAACAGCGCCTCTCTGGAATCGCGCCTCCCGCACGCGCACTTCGGCAATTCGTAAATCGAGGTTAGACGGGACTGCCCTCACAATAAGGGAATCAAGCACAGGGTCGTTAAACGTCTTCCACCATTGTACAAGTGATTCAGGGTTGGCTTTCCCCGCCTGTGGCAATTCACTCCATGACGTCGGTACGGATACCTTTGGCGAACAATAGTCTGGGCCGACTGCGCAGCCATGAATAAATAACGGCAAACACGGCAGGGAAAGCACGGTAAGTGCGATTCTGCATCGTGATGCTGAAATGGGATACTTGTAATTAAATCGTATAGGGGTTCTCATTTGTTTTGGGCGTTGTCCGTTGCGTCTATATAGACATCCATCTGTTGCCCCGCGAATACGGTAAGACCGGTTTGTTCGATGCTGTAAATAACCTGTAGCACGCGCGTATCCACACGCTCGATGCTGTCGCCCGTGAGCGATTTTTTAGGGATTACGTACGGCTCGATACGTACAAATTTCAATTCCGTGCTGATTTCCCGGTTGCCGCGCAGATAGGCAACTGCCGGCGCGCCCGGGCGCACCCGCCAGGCGTCGTTTTCGTCTACATCGACGCGGACGTTCAAAGGTTCGACATTGCCAAGGAGCACGAGCGGTGTTTGTGTGATACCGGCAGGCGCATATTCGCCCGGATGTATTTTCAATTGCAATATTTCACCATCCACGGGCGTACGGACAAGAATGCGGTCCATGTTGATCGCGGTCTCATTTACTTGCGCCTTTGCAGAAACAACATCTGCCTTTGCCTGCGCAAGTTTTGCCATGGCAATTTGCACGGCGAAGCGCCGGCGGTCAAGCTCCTCGACGCTAATTGCACGCCTGTCCGTAATGCGTTCAGCCAGCGTCAGTTGATTTTTCAAGTCCGACAGAGACGCCTTTGCAACTTTTACATTTGTATTTGCCACACGCAGCGCAGCCTGCCTTACTGCCAGTTGGGCCTTCAGATCACGGTCGTCAAGCCTAAACAGCATATCACCAGACTTTACCTTGCCGCCAACAGAAACGTAAATTTCGGAAATAACACCAGGGACGAGCGTTCCAATGGCAATATTTTCGGTATTTGCCTCCACAATGCCCGTGCCTGCTACTGACGATCTGAAGGGTGGTGAAGTTGGGTCAACAAACGGCATGGCTGGAGGGATGGTTTTGCTGCCGCTGATAACCGTCAGCACCGCGAACCCAAGTCCAAGAACGGCAAGGGCAGGAAGTAAGTATTTTCTAATCATGGGAACCTCCTAATTCAATTTTTCATTTAGCCGAAAATCGCGTACGTCCGATACACTGATGATATGGCCGTCATCCATTTTGGCGATGCGATGCGCGAATTCGAATATGCGTGAGTCATGGGTAACTACGACCAGCGCCCGGTCAACACCCACCACCACATCGTGTAACAGTTCCATCACCTTATGACCTGTTTCGTGGTCGAGTGCGCTGGTTGGTTCATCGCAGACGATAAATTTCGGGTTGTGCACTATCGCCCTGGCAATGGCGACTCGTTGCTGTTGTCCTCCCGATAATTCACTGGGGAGCGAACGGGTACGATCGCCCATACCAACCCGGCTGAGTACCTCCCGCGCCCTCTCCAGGGCATCGCGCCATTTTACCCCGTTGATCAGCAATGGCGCTGCAATATTTTCTGCCGCCGAAAGCGTTGGTATTAAATTGAACATCTGAAAAACAAATCCGATGTTTTGTCCGCGAAACATCGCCTTTTCGCGGTGGTTCATGTTTTTAAAATCATGTCCAAATACCATGCATTCGCCTTCGTCTCTTTCCAGCACACCGGCAATGATAGATATTAACGTGGTTTTGCCGCTGCCAGACGGTCCCACCAGCATCATTAACTCGCCGGTTTTTACTTCCAGGTCAATGCCGCGCAGGGCGCGTACCTGCGTGTCGCCGCTGCCGTAAGTTTTTGCCACACCCTTGCACTGTACTGCAATGTTATTCATATTTTCTAAAGTTCAA
>JACRBI010000043.1 GCA_016234495.1 Chloroflexota bacterium
CGCAAACAGCGAATAAGCTCGCTCGCTATCCATGAGAATCTCATGGTTGCAGTCGGAGAGATCAAAAATATAATGCTCTCCCAATTTCAAAGTCACGTTCACTCACACCTCCGGGGGTTAAAAAGATAAAGAACCCATTCGGGGACATAAACTTTTTATTTCAACCCGATCCGCAAGATGTTTGCCTTGCGTAACGAATGAAACTGTTCCCGAACAGACTCTGTTGGGGGCATTTATACTATGTAATGGCTGAGTGTCAACCTTTTGCGAGAGCGGATTTTGGAGCACCGACTCTGCCACTGTTCATCTCATTCAATTTCTGGTTAAATGCCTGCATGACCATTCACCTGCTGAACTGCTTCACCTGCAATGCCCGTATTCCATCTAAAATGAAGACGGGCATGCTTTGCCTGCTCGTTGAAACGGATCAAGGTCCTGTGCTCGTGGATACGGGACTCGGCACGCGCGACTACTCTGACCCAACCTGGTTCACGAATTTTTTTCGCATCATCACCGTCATGCCCTTTGATGTCAGTGAAGCGGCAGTTCGCCAAATCCAAAAACTTGGCTACAAGCCTGAAGACATACAGCACATCATCCTCACCCACATGCACTTTGACCATTGCGGCGGTCTGCCTGATTTTCCGCACGCAAAGGTTCATGTCCACAAGCGCGAATACGAGGCTTTCACTGACAAAAAGATTCTGCACTGGGATGAGTATGCTTATATCCCACGCTATATCGCCCACCAACCTGAATTTAGTCTCTACGATAACGCCAATGAAAAATGGTACGACTTCGCCGCCATTCGTCTGCCGTTTGAGCCTGAGATGTATTTCATACCATTACATGGACATTCACGCGGACATTGCGGTGTGGCAATCAAAGTCGAAAATGGCTGGTTCTTTCATGCGGGGGATGCTGGCGCAGTTTATAACAATGAAACGCCAACGTGGTTAATTAAATTAGTCCTTGGCCCGCACGATCAGCGTCTGCGCCAATTTATGCGGGCACATCCTGAAGTATTGGTCACCAACAGCCACATGGTTCCCGAATTCTTCGTTCAGCACAAAGTAATAAGGTAAAAAAGGTTATTCATATTTCAAGGCGTTGACGGGAATCATGGTCGCGGCGCGCAAGGCGGGATACAGGCCGGAGAGCATCCCTATCAGCGTGGAAAATATCAAGGCAAAAATGGGCAGCCAAATGGGCGTATAGACCGCGACACTGGGAGGCGGTCCGCCTTGTTGACTCGCTTGATTCGCCAGAAAAACAATCGCGAGGACATTCATCCCCTGCGCGGCCAGCCAGCCGATTACGATGCCGCCCAATCCGCCGATGAAGCCAATACCTGCGGCTTCGCCAAGAAAAATAGACAACACATCGCGGTTGGTGGCGCCGACGGCTTTCATCAAGCCGATCTCGCGCGTGCGTTCGAGGATTGACATCGCCATCGTGTTGGCGATGCCGATCGCAGCGACCAACAATGCGATCGCGCCTACACCGCCAAAGATGACCTGCAAGACCACAAAAAAACTATTGATGCCCTGCAAATAGGATTGCGGCGTGATGGCTTGAAACCCCATCGCTGTGATCTGGTCTGCGATATCGAGAGCTTGATTCGCATCTTCAACTTTGACGATCACCTGACTATAGCCGTCCTTGTTGTAGTTGATGCGCGTTCCGTTCGCCCATTCGTTCAATGACTTGGTTAATGCCAGAGGCAGGTAGACTGAATAATCCGGTTCGCCGCCTGTCTCATTAAGCACTCCTGCAACACGCAGGCTGATTGTCTTTTTAGTTTCGTTCCCATTCTGATCGTATTTGAAGACGACCATTGATATTTGCTGATCCATTAAATCAGGCGGAGGCGGCGGTTCCTGTCCGGGACGCTGGCGGGGGTCATAAAAATTATTGGGGATCATCGACCCGATCACGATTGTCCCCCTCGACAGTGCGGTCACGCCCTGGCTTGCCTCCAACCCAAGGTTGGACAGGTCGTCGGTTGCGATGCCGATGATGTTCATGCCGCCTTCCAAACGCTGATAGCGAATCACGACGCCCGCATTTAAATAATCACGCGGGATAACAACCTTTACTCCGGGAATTTCCCGTAACTGTTCAAGGGCTGAGTTTGTGAGCAAGACGGGCTGGTCCAACTGGCTCGAATCCACGGAAACGCCGCCCATCATGAAAGGGCCGCCGCCTCCGCCAAACCCGCCTCCGTAGGTCGGCATGACATCGATCTGTGTCAGGTCGCCGATGCCATAAAGCGAGTCGGTGGCGCTTTTTTGCAAGCCGATCGCCAGCGAAACAAGGATGACAACAGCCGATGTGCCGATCACCACACCAATGGCGGTCAGCGCCACGCGCGCTTTTCGGCGGCCGAGGTTGCCAAAGATGAGTCGAAACAGATCAATAAATTTCATGGGATTGCCAGCTACCCTTTACCGCCGCCACCCGCGGGAATCGGAATCACCTGTTCTTCAGGAATCGGTTCGCTGATTCCGCCGCCGGAATCCGGCGCAGCAGAATCAAGCCCAAGCACGCCAAGGATGAATCGCCAGACTTTATGGAAAAACGACTCCTCTTCAACGATGATCTCTCCGCCGCCGCCACCCATTGACGGGTCAAGCGATGGGTCAATAAAAACTTCTTCAATAGTGAGTTCCAAAGTTTTAGTAACGATGCGCGGCTGATTGAAATCGTCAGTGTAATCAATGGTGATCGCCAACTCCAAAGGTCCGGCGGCGTCCGGGAACACGGTCGAGTCAAAGGTGAAGTATCCGCCTGGGTCGAGCGACCCAACCAAAGTCGAGGAAGGATCGAGCGTTCCACCCGTCGCTTCGATGGTCATGCTGCCCAAAACGGAAGTCCGCTTGCCGAGGTTTACAACTTGAATCGGCAGCGCGCCGGGTTGCCCCGCAAAAAACGGGTCGGGCGGACGATAAAAACTGATGTCTAAATTTGGCAGGCTATAAACAAGCAGGGTGATGACCTGGTCATCGTTCACCACTTCGCCATTTTTATTGACGTACGAAAAACTGATCTTCATCGGGTATGCGCCCGGCGTGGTGGATACGTTCACGATCAGGTTTTGCGTCACTTGCAATGCGCCGCCCGCGTCAAGGTCACCGAGCGACTGGATGTTCGAAGTTCCAACCGGCGCGAAATTCGTAAATTCGCCACTGCCGCCTGAAGTGCCGCCCGCTTGTGGAGTGCCTCCGCCTGACCCGGATGAGCCTCCGCCCACGATCATGGTGACACGCTTCGCGGTGGTGTTGCCCATGTTCTGGACTGTCATGCCGAGTTGGAATTGATCGCCGGGTTGGAGCGGGTCCACCGTCGACGCGTAGCTGGTGATGACCAATTGGGCAGTGTTCACGCCTGTGGGAGTGGCCGTCGGGTAGGCCACGCCCCCGCTGGTTGATTCGGCTTTGACCGGGGCAGTGAGCGTGAATTTATCTGAATACGCGGCGCCCTTGTCATCATAGTAAGTTAAAGTCACATCAATTGTGACAAATGTTTTTCCGGCCAATGATCCTTGCGAGATAAATCTCTGATCCACGCCAACACCACCGCCCGGAAGGACATTGCCCAGCACAGCCACCCCGCCGGTTTCCAGTGGGATCAGGTCAGGCGATGTGAAAACTGCCTGAACATTGAATGCAGTAGAACTGCCGGCGTTATTAAAATTCACCGTGTATTTGAAAGATTTGTTCGAGGAGATCTGTTTATCGCTCGCCCCGGAGGATGATACTCTCATCTGCGGACGAGAAAATGGAGGGGGCGTTGAAGTTGCTGTGGGGGGAACAACAACTGGGGCGGTCACACTTAAAGCAACTGAAGTCAGCAGAGCGCCACCGTTCATTGAAACAGTAATCGTATGTGAGCCTACGGCAACACCTGCCGGGATTGTGGCAGTCAGCGTTTGATCGTTTAAAAAAGAAGTGGTCAAAGCAGAGCCATCCATCAAAACAACTGCCGTATTGTCAAAGCCAATTCCCGCAACTGTAATTGTGTTTGCGACATCATTAACAATACTAGCCGGCGTAACTGAAATAACATCCGCCGCATAAACCGGCGTGACCCACCCAGACAAAAGTATCAATACAAGAAGCAGTGAAACAAAATATTTATTTTGAAATTTCATTCGATCTCCCATTACAAATCTTCCGTAGGTCAGGTTTTATGCTCTGTAAATAATTAACTTCCCGTGACACTTGCGTCGCGCTTTCGCGGCCAGTGCGGTGTGTCGTTGCGAGCCGCCGTTCTCCCTGGCACCGCCCGCCAGGGCAGGTGTGGTTTTTGGCGGCGAAGCAATCTCCGTTTTAGCGAGGGGATTGCTTCGGGCGAAGAGCAGGAGCGCCCTCGCAACGACATGGTTGGCGGGTTACAAACCCGCCCTACAATTCACTTTACTCACTGCCAGCCGGAGCCGCTTCCAACGTGGCAGATTTATATTCTTCCTCGCTAACCACGTGACCATCCAGCAGGAATATTTTATTCGTGGCGAAACGCGTCATGCGCGGATCGTGAGTCACGACCAGCACCGTCCGCCCGGAGCGGTGAAGGTCGGAGAGCAGCTGCATGACTGCAATACCGCTGACGGTGTCAAGGTTGCCGGTCGGTTCATCAGCCAGGATCAGGCTTGGGTTGTTGACCAGCGCGCGGGCAACCGCGACCCGCTGTTGTTGTCCGCCTGAAAGCTCTGTTGGGCGGTGATGACTGCGATCTGCCAGCCCGACCTGCTCCAATAATTTGCGGGATTTTTCGCTGCGCTCCCCGACGGGCGTGCCGGTGAACTGCATCGGAAAGGCAACATTTTCAAGGGCATTCATGCTTGCGATCAAATTATAGGATTGAAAAATAAAGCCCATCGTGCGGCGGCGGAAAAGCGCCAGCGCATTTTCATCCATTTGATCGAGCCGTTCGTCACTGATCAAAATCTCGCCGGAGGTCGAACGATCCAACCCTCCGAGCAGATAAAGCAGACTACTTTTGCCCGATCCCGATGGTCCCATGACGACCGTGAAGGTGTGAGCATCAATATCCAGATCAACGCCGTCCAACGCGCGGACGATTGCCCCGCCCATTTGGTAGTGTTTTGTCAAGCCCCTGACGCGAATTAAAGGGGAAGTCATAATCCTTGAGTGGCCATTCCGCCAATGTTTGAAACCAATGAGCCAAGCCCAGCCTGCGCCAGCAACAGGATTAGGAGGATAATGACCACACCTGTTATGGACTTATTCCTTGAGAGGCCGTCGGAGATCCCAAAACCGATAACCAGAAGGACGGCACTCCACAGGAAAAACAAGTCCACACGCGACAGGATTTGCGAAGCAAATACCGCGCCGCCCGCAAACCCGGAAAGTCCCGGGCTGACAATTGCATGGCCGGCAAGCAGCATATAGACTACCCGCAGCAGGTCTCGCACAACGAAAGGCAGGTATGCCCAACCGACAACATTTAATGCTGTGCTCATCGAGCCACGCCCGCCTAACAACGTCGAGCCGAGATGCAGGACGCCGCTTAATATCAGCCAGCCAAGCCAAAGCGCCACCAGCGTTGAAACGAGCGGCATGACATAAACAAATACCGGGCCTTGTGTGGCTTGCTGTGCCTGCATGTAATTATTCTGCATGTCCGGAGTCCAGTATTGCCAATCTGGCGGAAGTGGGATTTCGCCCATCATGGCGGCGCGTGAGGTTAAATATCCGCTGACGATCACGCTGAGCAGGGTGGAAAAGCTTAATGTCAACATGGGAGTCAACCACGAGGAGCCGGTCTCGCCCGCGATCTCTGTGAATGTCCGCTGAGGCTGAAACAGCGCTGTGAGCGTCCGCGCAAAATTTAATTTTCTGGATGGTCTCGATGAATTTATGTCAGTCATAGTTTTTTTCCAGTGAAAAGGGTTAAAAAATTCTATCATGCTTTCCAAAATCAAGACTCGTGACAATTAACGAAAAAACGGCTGGGAATGTTCCCAGCCGCCGAGTAGCGCAACGTGCTTTATGGCAAGACGTTGCAAATTAACAAATTAAACCGAAGATCTTTTTTAACGCGAATTTCGCGTTACAGGTTTTTGTTAGAGTAATTTGGAAAAGTTCAAAATCTTGCAGTACAGAATTAAATATCGAACAAGTCACTCCGGCGACGGAACGTCTCGCTGACCGGCGGATGAGCCCGCATGTAATCTTCGCGCTCGCCGAAAAGCCGGGTGACAAATCCCATCAGTCCGCGCCGCATCTGCATCCCGCCCTGCGAGGCATGGGCGGCGCTGGCCCGGCTCTTGGCCTCCGCCACCGACTGCACATTCAAGCGGACATGCACGGGGAAATCCACGTCGGCGAGCTCCTTCAAGTTGATGTCGCCATTGCGGCCAAACTTTGCCGGGTCTTTGCCGAAGAGCGGCATCAGGCGGGTAGCGACCTTCAGGAATCCGCGTGGAAAGACCTGAAAGTAAAGCGCTTGCGGCTTGAAAGGCGAACCAGCCTGCGGGTGGAACGATTCGTCGTCTGCATTTGCGAAGGCCAGCACAGTCGCCTTGTGGATGTGGATATGGTCGGGGTGTTTGTATCCGCCGATCGGGTCAAAGGTGAGAACCACAGCAGGTTTCAACTCGCGGATATATTTCACGACGCGGCCTGCCACCTCTTCGATGGGAGCGTTGATCTGCGCGTCGGGATGCTGATTGGCTTCCATGCCGGGCATGCCAGAATCACGGTAGCCAAGGAAAAATACATCCTTCAAGCCAAGCTCCTTGGCGGCGTTCATCAATTCAGCGGTGCGCATTTCGGCAGTATCCTTGAAACCATTCAAGTGGATTTCATCCACGGTGCCGGCTTCGCCGCGTGTAGCGCAGACGTAATACACGTCATAGCCCTTGCTGGCATACAGCGCGAGCGTGCCGCCCAAGCCAAAAGATTCATCGTCGGGGTGCGCCAGAACTGCCAATAAAGTTTTTGTCATTGTTTCCTCGTTTACGAAGTTATACCCATCACGGTCACAAATTGCGTCTTTTCTCTCTATGGAAAACGCAATTTGTGACCGAGGGTATTATATAATCCAATTGTAATTTACCGGGTAATGACGCAGTATGAAAATCGAACTTTACTTCCCAAAGGAGCAGACATGAAATTTGAAACTCTCGCAATCCACGCAGGTCAGGAGCCCGACCCAAACAACGGCGCGGTGATGACGCCCGTTTACCTCACATCCACTTATATGCAGGATGGAATTGGCAAGCCGCGGCAGGGATATGAATATTCTCGCACACTGAATCCTACGCGCAAGGCATTGCAGGACTGTCTCGCGGGTCTTGAAAACGGGAACTGGGGGCTGGCCTTTGCTTCAGGCATGGCAGCCACCGACACAGTTTTGCGGATGCTTGCGAGCGGAGACCATGTTGTAGCCGGTAACGATGTCTACGGCGGAACCTTCCGCCTCTTCGACAAAATCCTGCGCCGCTTCGGCCTGGACTTTACATTTGCCGACACAACCGACCCGGAGAATCTCGCCGAGGCATTAACCCCGTCCACACGGATCGTGTGGCTGGAGACTCCCACCAATCCCCTGCTGGCTGTGACGGACATCCGCGCGGTTGCAGAGATCGTGAAAGCGCATCCGAACAAGCCGCTGTTGGTCGTGGACAATACCTTCGCCACGCCATATCTCCAACGTCCGCTGGAATTGGGAGCGGACTTGGTCGTTCATTCGATGACAAAATATCTTGGCGGACATTCAGATGTGGTCGGCGGCGCGATTGTCGGCAGGGATAAAGAACTTGGCGAGAAGCTGGCTTATTTACAAAATGCCATCGGCGGGATTCAAGGCCCGATGGATTCATTCCTTGTCCTGCGTGGAATTAAAACTTTACCCATCCGCATGGATCGTCACGCACAGAACGCGGAAAAGATCGTGGCGTTTCTGGAGAGGCAGAAAAATGTCAAACGGCTGATCTACCCATTTCACGAGAGCCACCCGCAGGTCCAGATTGCGAAGCGGCAAATGCTCAATGGCGGGGGAATGATCTCGTTCGTAATGAAAGATGGGAGGGACGCCGCTGTGCGGGTGGCGGAATCCACAAAAATATTTACGCTGGCAGAATCGCTCGGCGGAGTCGAATCGCTGATCGAAGTGCCGGCGGCGATGACGCATTTATCGGTGGTCGGCTCGGTGCTAGAAGTTGACCCGGGACTCGTGCGGCTTTCGGTTGGAATTGAAAATGTGGATGACCTGCTCGCGGATTTGGAGCAGGCTTTGAAATAAATTTACACCGAACGAATCGCAACCAGCGTGACATCGTCGTCCTGCTTGGAGCCATCCTGAAAATTCACCAGAGTTTCAAGCAGATGGTCGCAAGCCTGTTGCGCGTTCATGTTGGATAAACCGCTTAAAGTTTTTTTGATGCGTTCCAACCCAAAGGGTTCGCCATGAGTATCGCGGCAATCTGTCATGCCGTCTGTGAATAACAGGAAGGTGGAACCCGGCGGCAGGGTGACAATACGCTCATCAAGCGTGACATCCTCCCATAATCCAAGCGCCATGCCCGAGCTATGCGGGATGCGTTCAACAGTTCCATCAGGATTCAGAATCAAAGGCGGCTCGTGCCCCGCGCGGGCATAACTGAACACGCGTGTTTTCAAATCGAGGATGCCATAAAGCACCGTGACGAACTGGGTTGATTTTTGCAAGCGGGTGATGTGGCGGTTGACCACTCGCAAGACTTCACCCGCCGTCAGGCCAATATCGGCTTCAGCCATGATGAGCGCATGTGCGCGCGCCATGAAAATTGCAGACGGGATGCCTTTATCAGCCACGTCACCAATCAGGACTCCGACCTGATTATTTTTCAGAAGGAAGACATCATACAGATCGCCTCCCACCTGACGGGCAGGCAGGATGCGTGCGCCGAAATCAAATTCGTCCACCTTGGGCAATTCGTCGGGCAGGATACTTGTTTGAATATCAGCAGCAACTTGCAGTTCGCGCTCGAGGCGTTCCTTTTCAATCAATTGCGCCTGCGCCGTCTTCAGTTCATCGTAAGCGGTTTGAAGCTGCTTATTCTTTTCGGTGAGGTCATGGAAAGTTTGGGTGTTGGTCGCATCGAGGCGTTGACTCAAGACGCGCACCATCGAAGCAGAGAGTTCGGGGTTTTTCGTGGTCAGGTCGAGGAATTGAACGCGGCTCATGGACAGGAGAGTTGAATCTCCACGGGCGCGAACTGTCGCTGTGCGGTGCCCGCCGGGGGTGATGAGACTCATCTCGCCGAGATGTTCGCCTGCCCGCAGGAGGTTGAGTTGAAGTTCCTCCATTTGACCTGCGGCCAAAAGCACTTCGAGTTCCCCTTTGGTTACGATGTAAAAATGTTCGCCGGTGTCGCCTTCATGAAAAAGGATTTCGCGGTCTTTCAATTCCTTCACATCCAGCGCAGATAGAATGCGGTCCAATTCATTTTCTGGCAGGTTGGCAAACAAAGGAATCTTCGAGAGCAGATTAAGGGTCATGAGTATTACCCTTGAGTCAAGTCCATTACTTCCTTGCCAGCCAGTTTATCCTGAATGCGCTGCACGACGAGATCCAAATGGACGGGCTGGTGAACAAAATCCAGATCGCTGGTTTGAATGGTCAAAACAGGACAAAGATCGAACTCGCTCAGCCATTCATCATAGAACGAATCAAGCAGGGATAAGTAGTCGAGGGTGATGCCTGTTTCCATATTGCGCGCGCGGCGGCGGATGCGGTCCATCAGGACGGGCACCGGCGCTTTGAGGTAGATCAGCAGGTCAGGGCGCGGCAGTCCGTTCACGACGACTTCGAACAATCGGCGGTAGGCAAGATAGTCGCGTTCTCCCAAATTTCCCATGTGATGCAGGGCGCGTGCGAAAATGTGCGCATCTTCGTAAATGCTTCGGTCGAGGATGGCGGAACGCGCATCACGCGCGGCTTCGAGATATTGGTCTGCGCGATGTCCGAGGAAGAAGACTTGCAAATGAAAAGCCCAGGCGTGCATATCGCTGTAAAAGTCTGAGAGGTATGGGTTATCCGCCACAGATTCATAACCAGTCCACCAGCCGAGGCGGGCGCCGATCCGCTCTGTGAGGGTCGTCTTGCCTGCGCCGATATTCCCTGCCACCAATACCAGATGTTTTGCCATAGTGTTTGGTATTTTATCATGTATGGCTCTCCCACCCAGTGCTATAATGAACGTAGAAATCGAAAGGAGAAACCATGGCAACCAAAAAATCTGAAAACGGAAAGAAATTCAGCCGCGAGATACCGGAAGAAGTCCGCGAGCATTACAAGAAAGCCCGTCAGGAAATGCGCGAGGCTGTCAAAGGTCTACTGCCGGAAGGCTTCCTCGAACACCGCCGCGCCGCCCGCAAGGAAATGATGCTGGCTGTGCGCAGTATGCTGGATGCAGCGATCGAAAAGATGGAAGAAAAAAAGTAACGAAAACCTTTAACCACAAAGTATAAAAAGTATCACGAAGGAAACCCCAAAAAACCTTTGTGTTCCTTCGTGACACTTTGCGGTTAATTTTTTATTTTCTTCCCCCAAACACCACCCACAACAACGTCGCACCTGCAGCGCCCAGCAAGCCTCCCCCAAGTTGAGCATTCCCACTATTTAACAACATCACGCCGCTGACTAGAAACGCGGCGAAGACAACTCCGCCTGTCAGACGGTCCACCGAGCGCCCCAGCGCGCGGACTTCGCGCGTCACCTGCGGCGATTGAACCGTCAGCCCGCCCGATTCCATTTGCGCAAGCAGCCGGCTGGCCTGAGATGGCAAAGCGACAAACGCCTGCACCACATCCCCGGCTTGTTTCAGGAAATTATCCAAACTGAAAGCCGACGTGGCTTCCTCCTGCACGAGTTTGCCCGCATATGGCGAGAGTTGTTCCCATAAATTAAAGTTTGGATCAAGACCGGTACACATGCCTGAAAGGATCGCAACCGTGCGCACCAGCATCAGCAGGTCATTCGGCACCTGAAACGGAGTATCTACCATTACATCGCGCACCTTATGGCCGATATCGCGCACTTCGTTCGGGCGGACGTTCTTCAACTCGCTCATCGACATGCCCCAAAAGCGGTCGAACACGGCTGCAGACGCCTGCTCCAATGCCTGAGTGTCTGCGCCCGGCAGCAGGAATCCCAACTCTTTGTATGACTTGATCAAACGCGCCGCGTCGCGTGTGCCAACGGCAATGACAGTCTCGCGCAGAGCCATGCGAAGATTATCCGGCACATGCCCCACCATGCCAAAATCCACGAAGGTCAATTGCCAGCGCGCAGACTTGCGCTTGCTGCCCTTCGCGGGCGGCAGCGGCGTAACGAATAAATTCCCGGGGTGCGGGTCGGCGTGAAAAAATCCGTCTTCAAAAATTTGCTCGAGGTACACATCCAATAATTTCCGCGCCACTTCGCCGCGGTTAATGCCTGCGGCGGTGATGGCATCGTAATCCGTGATCTTGATCGCGAAAACATCTTCAAGGGTCAGCACGCGCAGTGTGGACAGTTCTCTTGCAACGCGCGGCACGTTCACGTATTTGTCGTCTTTGAAATTCTCAAAAAAAGTTTCAGCGTTATCGGCTTCGTGTTTGTAGTCAATCTCTTCGTGCAGGGTGGTTGAAAACTCACGCAGCAGGGCGGGCACATCGGCATGTTCGCGCACGGGGCGGTAATACATCAGCCAATGACCAACCCGCTGCAACGCTGACAGGTCAACGGTCACGATGGATGCGATGTTTGGGCGTTGGACTTTAACGACGACGTTAAGAAAATTCGCATCTTCCCCGCGCTGTAATCTGGCTCTGTGTACCTGTCCAAGTGACGCCGCTGCGAGCGGGTTCTCGTCAAACCATTCAAATTTTTCTGCGAGCGGAGCGCCGAGTTCCCGCTCTGCCAGTTGACGGATATCTGCAAAAGTTTCAGCGGGGACTTCATCCTGCAAATCGGCTAGGGTGTCGGTGATTTCGGGCGGAAGAATATCAAGGCGCGAAGAAAGAAACTGCCCGACCTTGATCATCACGCCGCCCATGTGCAAAGCCAGCGCGCGAAAACGCAGCGCTTCGCGGCGAAAGCGTTCGGGACGGGTGCGCTTTGCCAGTTGGCGAAAGCCAACCTTGCGAACGATCAGTTCCCAATAAATAAAGCGGGCGATGACACCCGTAAAAAAAGAAAGGATGCGGAGGTAACGTCCGCGCAAACGTGATGATTTCATTTATGCACCGATGATTTCATGCCTGGATTTTATCACCGCCGTTCGACGATCAAACCGCCATTAAACTGCCGCTCTCAGGCGGACGGTGAAAGTTGTGCCTGCATTGACTTCGCTCTTCACCTCAATCTTCCCGCCCAATTCTTCAACCACCGATTTGACGATATACAGACCTATGCCGCTGCCGGGGATTTCAGCCACTGTCACATTTTTTGCGCGATAAAATTTTTCAAACAAATGTGGAATGGCATCCGGGCTAATTCCCATGCCATGGTCAATTATTTCCACGTTGACCAACCCATCCGTCAAGCCAACGAACACCTGAACTCCGCTTTCTTCTGGCGAAAACTTGACGGCATTGTTGATCAAATTGATAAAGACCTGCTGTAATGCTCCGCTATCGCCAAGGATGTTTATGTTATTCTGCGGGGTGTTCAAAGTCAGCTTCACATTTTTTCTAAAAGCGATTGGCCCAACGGCTTGAAGAGCCTCCCTCAATACTGGCAGAAGATCAAGCGGAACACTTTCAAGTTTCATCATGCCGCTTTCGAGGCGGCCCGCCATCAACAGGTTGTCGATGTATTTTTTCTGGCGGTTAAGCTCGTTGCGCATGATGCGCCAATATTCAACCATCTCCTCCTGCGTCCCACCCTGTTGTATCAAATCAGACATCAAAATGACCGCTGTCAGCGGCGTCCGCAATTCATGCGAGGCGCGGTTGATAAAGTCAGTTTTCATCTCGTTGAGGCGCACAATATCTGATATATCGCGGATTATGATCAGCGCTTCCTGCGGATTGATCGGATGCAGCCTGGATTCATAGATGCCGCTGCTGAACGGCAACTGGAATCCTTCAAGCCAGCAAGGTGCGGTAAAAGCGCTCTTATTTTCGCCGCCCAAAATCCTGGCGACAGTCTCTGCGGGCCAGGTTTCCCTGAGTTTTTTGCCCGTGATCATGTCACGATGAATAAACAAAGGATGGTTTGAACTGGTGATGTAGTCGAGAATCGAGCCGTCTGATTTAATCCGAATTAACAGATCTGGAAAAGAGTCAACGATCATGCGGTTTCGGAATTCATTCGATCTGATCGTCTCTTCGTATTGAATACGCTGCAATGCCGCGCCGATGAGGTTTGTTGCAGTCTGTACCACGTCAAAATCAGTCAGCAGCCATGAAAGGCTGTTCTCGCGGTCAAACATACCCAGGAATCCCTTCGACCCAAAGAGACCTTGAACCGGAATCGCCAGAAAGGAAAACGGGGTTTTCTTTACCTGCCCCGCTTCCAATTCGGACAAGACAGCGTTCGGATTCGCCACGAGTTTGTTTATAAACGGCTCAATGGCTGCCTGTGGGTCAAAGCTGCTCAACTTGTATTCCACCCAGCTGTAGCGAAGTTTAATTTGCGGGAGGCCGGAATATTTTTCAACCTCAAAAATTACACAGCTAAAAAGCTCCATTACATTGCCCAGCGATTCCAACACTTCAGAAATACCGGACTCGATATTTGGCGAACGGAACAGGCGGGCTGTGGCTTCACTAATGACAGAAAGGATGCGCCCATTCCTTCGCAAAAGTTTCTCGGCGGCTTTTCTCTCTGAAACATCGCGCACAATGCTTTGGATATAAATCGGCAAGCCCTGCTCATCAGAAACGATGGACGTGCTGATCTCAACGGGAATCAAACTTCCGTCTTTCTTTTTAAGTATCCTTTCATAGACGCTTGCCTGATCTTCGAACAAATCCCCCATCGACATGACGTTGCTTACATTCATCCCCGTGAGCTCCACTTCGCTATAGCCAAGCAAGAGGAGAGCCTGACGGTTTGCGGTCAAATACCGCAGGTCCAACCCAATGATAAAAACACATTCTCCCGTCTGCTCAAACAATGTGCGGCCGTACTGACCTGCCTCCCAATCCTTCTTTTTGTTTTCCAGATTGACATGCAAATCAGGCAGATGAGACCCGGCGGGAATTTTCTTTTCATCCATAAACGATGTCTTCCGGTCGGACATCGGGCAGGTCAGCCACTACCAGGCATCCATCGGGACTGTCAGCGATCTTCACGTCTCCCCCGAGGTGTCTAAAAGTGGCACGCGCAATGGTCAGCCCGACGCCCAGCCCATCGTGCTGGCGGGAATCTCCCTGACTGATCTGGTAAAACTTTTCAAAGACCTTTTCGCGCAACTCCACGGGGACGCCCGGACCGTCATCGGAAACTGCAATCTTAACCCCACCATTGCGCCCGGGCTGGATGTCAAGATTGACCCGTCCGTTCTGCGAGCTGAACTTAAACGCATTATCCACAAGGTGCAAAACGGACTGTGTAAATTCCCTTCTTGCCGCCTTAACCTCCCCCTCGCCGATAATCTGGTGGGTAAAATTCAATCCCTTGCTGGCGTATCTCTCAAGCCGCTTATAGACAGGTTCGATGATGTGAATATCCAGATCAATGGACTGCCTGAAAGGATTCAAATTAACAAGGTCAACATTTGAGAGAATAATAATGTCCGAGACCAGCGACTCTAATTTATCCACATTCGAGAGCGCTGTCCGCAGAAAATAACTCTGCAGTTCAGGGTCGCTGAATTTATTATTGATGGCAAGTTCAAGCGGAGCGATGATATTCATCAACGGGGTGCGCAATTCATGGTGAAAATTTTGCAGGATCTCGTTTTTTAGTTTTTCCATATCCTGACGGGCGATTTCTGCCATTTGCTCGCGGCCCCGCCTCCGTTCAGTTTCGACGCGCCGCAACAAAGCATCAAGACGCGCGATCAATTCCTCCATGCCAAATGGTTTCGCGATGTAGTCATCTGCGCCATCGCGGATGCCTGCGAGTCGGTCATCCTTCCCCGAACGCGCTGTCAGAAATATAAATGGAATTGACGAAGTTGACGGGTCGGCATTCAACAAGCGCTTCAACTCAAAACCGTCCGGCGGAGGCATCATCACGTCCGAGATAATCAAATCCGGCAGATGCTCGCGGGCTTTTCTCAAACCTTCGTTCCCATCCACAGCCTCTATGACCTGCAACCCGTGCCGCCTGATCGCAACGGCAACCCCCAATCGAATAGCCGGCTCATCATCGATCACAAGAATTACAGGCGTTTTACCTTCATCCATTAATGGTTTTCCTCAAGTCCCTGCCGGCCGCGCAGGCTTTGTGTTGTTCCGGTTGCCTTGATCTGGATATTCGGGTTGTGATTCACGAACATGATATTGATGTTTATAAAAGATATCAGGTCGCCGGAATTAAGCACGCATCTCTCAATTTGTTTGCCGTTCACAAAAGTACCGCTGGTGGAATTTTTATCGTACAAAACGTATTTTCCATCCTCATTCACGATCTCGGCGTGGAAGCGGGACAGGAATTCCTCGTGGAATACAATGTCGTTGCGCAAGTGCCGCCCAAGTGTGGTTTTCGGTTTTGTAAGAGGAATCATCTGGCGGTTCACGATCAGGTACACGCCCTGCTGAGGTGATGTTGGTTCCTCAATATCATCCGTGTCATCCATTTTAGACCTCACTTTTATTTAAACGTCATCTTCAAAACGCAATAATCTTACTACAAGAACTGGCACAGCCAGGCATAAAATTTCTCAAATGCAATCAGCCCCGTCCAGCATGTATAATGGAGGCATGTTTATAGATCAAGTTAATATTCACGTAAAATCAGGCAAAGGCGGAGACGGAATGGTTCACTTCCGCCGCGAGAAGTTTGTACCCCTTGGCGGTCCCGATGGCGGTGACGGCGGCAGGGGCGGCAATGTCATCTTTGAGGTAAAAGCTACCCTCAATACATTATCTGCGTTTCGGCAAAATGAAAAGTTTGCAGCCGAGCCCGGCAAGAACGGCGGCGGCTCTGAAATGACCGGGCGCGGCGGCAAAGACCTCATCATTTATATTCCGCCCGGCACGGTCATCTACGACGCTGAGACTGGCGATCTGCTCGGCGACCTGACCACCCCCGGTCAACAGCTGCTCGTCTGCAAAGGCGGGCGCGGTGGACTTGGGAATCAGCATTACGCCACCTCGCGCAACCAGGCGCCACGCACAGCGGAACGAGGCGAACCGCATGAGGAGAAAATGCTGCGCCTCGAACTTAAGCTGATAGCTGATATCGGCATCATCGGCTTGCCCAACGCTGGGAAATCCACCCTGCTGGCGGCACTGACGAATGCCAAGCCAAAGATCGGCGACTATCCATTTACGACGCTCGAACCAAACCTCGGCGTGGCAAATATTGACGCTGATACCACCGTCGTCATGGCAGACATCCCCGGCCTGATCGAAGGCGCAGCGGAAGGCGCCGGGCTGGGGCATGACTTCCTGCGGCACATTCAGCGCACGCGCGTGCTCATCCACATGGTGGACGGACTGGGCGAAGACCCGCTGGCAGACTTCAGCCAGATCAACAGTGAATTGGCGCTCTTCGACCCGAACCTCGCAAAAAAACCGCAGATCGTCGTGCTCAATAAAATAGATCAGCCTGATGTGCAGGAACGATTAAAAAACATCAAGGCCAGTTTCAAAAAGAAAAAAATTGAATTGTTGACAGCCTCCGCAATGGCACGTACCAACACGCGTGACATTCTCATTGCTGCTCATCAAAGGCTGGCTGACCTCCCGATCGAAGAGTTGGAAGAGTCACTGCCAGTGTACAAACCGCCCATTGACCCGAACCAATTCGAGATCCAGCAGGAAGCGGCTGACAAGTGGCGGGTCAGCGGCGTGGCCATCGAACGATCTGCAAAGATGACTTATTGGGAACACGATGGCTCCCTGCGTCGCTTCCAAAAACTAATGGAAAGACTCGGCGTGGACAAGGCTCTGCGTGAAGCAGGCGTGCATGAAGGCGACTCGGTATTCATTGGCGACTTTGAATTGGAGTGGAAGGATTAACTCCAAAGGAAAATCATGTCTTCAAAAACACGGCCAAGACAACACTTGCTGGTGATCGGGCTGATAACAATTGGAATGATTTTTACGGCATTCTTTGGAATGCGCGCATTCCATGCCCTGAGAAAATTCAACGGTCACCGACCGCCCCCGCCCGGTAAAGTGGAAACAGATGTCGAATTGATTCGCGATTGGATGACCATCCCGTTCATCTCAAGAACCTACCAGGTTCCGCCTGATGTGATTTTCGAAACGTTGAAAATTACTCCGCAAAAAAATCACGACAAAAGCTTGAAGGTTTTGAATGACGAATATTTCCCAGACCAGGACGGATATGTTCTGAGTCTGGTCAAGGCAACGGTTCTCGCGCATCAGCCGCAGCCGAACCCTGACTCTGCGTCAACCGAAGTTCCCACGCTGACAGCGCCCTAGCAAGAAAATTTTCATGTCGGAATATCTTCTTACGCAAGTTATTAATTTTGGCGCGCCTTTGCTTGGCTTGATATTATTTTTAGGCGCCCTCGGCCTGCCCATCGGCGCATCGGTGGTGTTGATCGCGGCAGGCGCATTCAGTCAGCAGGGAATTTTGAGCTGGCCCAGCGCGGCGCTGCTCGGGTTAATCGGCGCACTCCTTGGCGACATGCTTAGTTTTGGCATGGGGTACTATGCAAAAGATTGGGCGCAAAAAAAGTTTGGCAAATCTGCCGCGTGGAGAAATGCGCGTACATCTTTTCAGCAGCGCGCAGGTGTGACGATTTTTTTCACACGCTGGCTCGTGACCGCGATTGCCATTCCCACCAACTTGATCGCGGGCGGCAGCGGATACAAATTCTCGCGCTTCATGCTTTACGATGTCAGCGGGGAAATCATGTGGATTGTGCTCTACGGCGGGCTGGGATATTTATTTGGCAGTCAATGGGAACTGGTCAGCGAATTCCTCAGCAACTTTGGCGGCCTGATTCTCGGTCTGTTATTGTTTGGCTACGGTATCCGACAGGCATGGAATCGAAAACAGAAAACAAAAAAGGTTGAGGCATAAAATCTCAACCTTTTTTATTTAAAATGTATGCTTGAAAACGCTATCCTGTTTCAATGATCTGCTCACCGAGTAAATCGTCATCCCTAAAAACAGCAAGATCGCTACCTCGTTGAGAAGTCCGCCCCACATGCGGACAGTAAACTGGTTGGCAAGGTCGCCGGCCAAACGCAGCGCCAGCGAAATGTGCAGCAAGGTCAGGTGAATGTAGAATGACTTTTGAAAATTGATTGGCACACCCAGCAGCGCGGGAAAGATGATTGGCGCGTGACCGAAGATCATCGAGATGACAAAACCGACAAAGACGGCGTGAAGCGCCGCGTCATATCTTGGACCTGCGGCCTGCGCACCATAAACCAGGTTGATCGCTCCTCCGGTGCCCATCCACAAAAACCCCAAGGCAAGACACCACGCAATGTATCTCGTCAGCGGCAGGCGGTGACGCAGGTTGCGCCAGGCGATGTCGTTTGGCACAGACCAAACTGCCAGCGCCAGCATCCCCAACCCGCTCAGGCGTGTGCCCAATTGCAGGTTGAATAAAGTGACTATCACGCCGGCGATGAATACAAAAGCGACTGCGGCAAAAATATTTTGCTGCCTGCGCGACGGCTTCAAAACACGATTGAGTTCCAGCCGCTCGCCGCAAATGGTGAGGATCAAAAATGCCTGCCACCAGAACACAACCTGAAAAATTGCACTGCCTGTCAGCCAGAGGATGTTTCCCAGCAGCCATGCTAGCGACCCAAGGAACATGACAACGGCGTGCAGGGCAAACTCGCGCCGAACGATATGCCCCAGGATAACGACTCCGCCCAAACTGGCAGCCGTGAGCAGGATCGGCCCAAAGGGTTGATTCTGCACCAGCAGCGAGACCAGCCACCCCGTCGCGGCGAGAAGCGGCACTCCATACATCCAGCGGATTTTCAACGCGACCACGCGCTCGAGGGCGATCAACGCGCCGAGGAAACCGGAGATCATCAAAGGTCCATGAAGCATGGCAAGTGAAGAGACTGGGGTTGGAATCTGCCAGCCCAAACGCAAAAGCCCCGCCCAGAGCGCAAAGATAAACGCCAGCAGAGACAATGCCAGGAATGGAATCGGAGTTCGGTTAATTTTCATTGACATAAAAAAAACCGCAGGCGGCTTGAGCCATGGCCCTGCGGAGTTTGTTTGGTTTAGTGGTGATGTCCCTCTTCATGGACGTGACCGTGATCAAGTTCCTCTTTGGTGGGGTCGCGCAAGGCAACCACCTTCACGTTGAAGTGCAGTTCCGCGCCTGCGAGCGGGTGGTTGAAGTCAAGGCGCACAGACTCGTCGGTGATGCTTTCGATGCGCGCATATTGATTTTTACCTTCATCATCGGTGACGCTCAACTCCACGCCTTCTTCGATCTGCAGGTCGCTGGGAAAATCACTGCGCGGCACATCCATGAATCCTTCCTCGTCGAATTCACCATAGCCGTCTGCGGGAGAGACCACAACGTCCTTGCTCTCACCGATCTTCATGCCGATCATTTCACGTTCCAGCCCGGGCACAATATTGTCATAACCTGCGAGGAATTGCAAAGGTCCCTGTCCGTCTGAAGAATCGAGGACTTCGCCATCCACTGTCAGCTTGTAATCCATTGAAACAACCAAACCATCCTGTACTGTATCTTTGCTCATTTTTTATCCTTTCAAAATTTAATGCGCACATTGTACCAGTGAATAAGAGGGTCAAAGGTTTGAAGGTTGAAAGTTGTAGGTCAACCCCTAATTCCTAATCCCTAATTCCTAATTTATAATGCCATCCATGCGATATGACTTATGCCTGCCGTGGTACTGGGAATATGACGATTCTTTCGTCGGGATGGTGGAGCGCGCCTGCATTGAAGAAGGGATTTCCCTTTGGCAGATCAAGCCCGATAATCTACTTGAATCCATTACTGCGCTTTACAAGGGAATCACAACTTTCAAGACGCTCTTGAATCGCGGACAGGGTGAAGCGATCTTCGACCCGATTCCACGCTGGGCAAAGGAGTTCGGTGCGCGCCGCATCAACCCGCTGGAGGTTTCGGCGTGGTCGGAAGATAAAGCCACGATGCACCTTGAACTGATCAACAGCGGACTGCATACGCCATACACCATTTTGCTTGCTCCTTTCCTCGAACAGCCTGTCATTCCGCCCATTGACCTGACCCCGCTCGGCGAAAATTTTGTCATCAAGCCTTCCAACGGCGGAGGCGGTGAAGGCGTGATCATTGGTGCGTCATCCATTGAAGAAATTTTGCAGGCGCGCATGGAATTCCCCGAGCAGAAATATTTAATTCAAGCGCATGTCACCCCGCGCGTGATCAAAGGCACGCCCGCCTGGTTCCGCGTCTTTTACGCCAATGGCGAAACGTATCCCTGCTGGTGGGATACAACGACGCACATCTATCAAAATGTCACAGCGGAGGATGAGTCTCAGTATCGCCTGGGCAGGCTGCGGGATGTGACGAAGCGCATCGCATCCATTTGCAGGCTGGATTGGTTCAGCACAGAAATCGCATTGGCAAAAGAGCTCATCGTCGTGGATTATGTCAACGATGAGATTGATACGCGCGTCCAGTCGCAGGCTATGGACGGCGTTCCCGATGAAATCATGGAAGGCATTGCAAAGCAACTTGTAAAGATTGCAAAAGAGCAGGTATGACAGAAGGCGGCGAGCGGAATGCAGAATATGTGATGGAGGAAAAATGGCTTACGAGGAATTAAAAGGTCATAGGGATTTGAAAGTGTATCAATTGGCTTATAAGCTGGCGATGGAAATATTTCACGAGACCAAAGTCTTTCCAAAAAGACGAGCGTTATTCATTGACCGATCAGATTCGCCGTTGTTCGAGAAGTGTTGCCGCAAATATTGCCGAAGGTTTTCGCAAAAGAAAATATCCAAAAATGTTCCTAAGCAAACTCGCAGATGCAGACGGTGAAGCCACCGAAACACAAGTCTGGTTGGATTTCGCCCGCGACTGCGAATATCTTACTCCTAAACGTCAAGCCGAACTTCAAAAAAGCTACGAAGATGTTGGAAGAATGCTTGGCAAAATGATGTCCATGCCCGAAAAGTTCACCCCCTCCAATCAACGCCACGAAGAATAAAAGCCGCTTTCTGCTTTCCGCTTTTTGCCTTGTGCATTCTGCTTTCCGCCTTCTGCTATCCACCTTCCGCACTCCTACAACTACATATTCAATCAAACGTACATACCGTAGTCCATTTCCACAAGGAGCACTCATGCCCAATATTCTCGAAGTCCAAAACCTCGTTAAAAATTATGGTGACTTTCAAGCCGTAAAAGGTGTGTCGTTCAATATTGAAGAAGGGGAAATTTTCAGCCTGCTCGGACCCAACGGCGCGGGCAAGACTACGACCATCTCCATGCTGTCCACTTTATACACACCTACATCCGGTGACGCAGCCATTGGCGGACATTCTGTCACAAAAGACCCGATGGCCGTGCGCGGCGTGATCGGTGTTGTCCCGCAAGACCTCGCTTTGTACGAAGACCTGACCGCCCGCGAGAACTTGATCTTTTGGGGGCAGATGTATAACTTAAGCGGCAAGGCGCTCAACTCACGGGTGGACGAAGTGCTGGAGCAAATCGGCTTGACCGATAAAGCAAAAAATCGAGTCAAAACTTTTTCAGGCGGCATGAAGCGCCGTGTCAACATCGGCGTTGGGCTGCTCCACAAACCGCGCCTGCTCTTCATGGACGAACCCACCGTCGGCATTGACCCGCAATCGCGCCGCGCGATTTTGGATACTGTCAAAGACTTGAACAAGCAAGGCATGACCTTGCTCTACACCACGCATTACATGGAAGAAGCCGAGGAACTCTCCAACCGCGTCGGCATCATTGACCACGGCGAGCTGATCGCACTGGGCACGCAGAAGGAACTCACCCAGCAGGTTGGTCAAGCTGAAACGCTGATTCTGCATATTGGCGAGAACGACGATTCAGAAGCCCTCGCTGTGACACTTAAAACCATTCAGGGCGTGCAGCAAGCTGAAGCCGTTGACCACGAAGTCTCGATCGTCTGCGCTGAAGCCGAAGATGTGCTGGCGGCTGTCGTCACCAAAGCTAACGACCGCGGCATCAAGATTCGCTCGATCGATATCCGCGAGCCGAATCTCGAAGCGGTGTTTTTGCATCTCACTGGCAGAGCGTTGCGTGACTGACACGAGACCATTGACGATAGACCGTAGACCATATAAAACGGCCAATCGTCCAATGTCCATCGTCAATACGGAGTATTCATGCTAAAAACATTTCTCATCGGTATCAAAGATTTACGCCTCGCGTTCCGCGACCGCGCCGCGCTGATTCTTATGCTGGCCGCGCCATTCGTGCTGACGCTCGGCCTCGGCCTCGTCACGGGACGTTTCAGCGGCAATAACAACAGCGGGCTTTCCGACATTCCCGTCATCATCGTCAATTTGGATAATGACCAGATGGGAGATGCATTGACAGATGTATTCACTTCGGAAGAACTTGCCGATTTGATGGAACCAGTTCTCGGGTCCGACCCCGAAGCGGCGCGCCAGTTAATTGACGAAGATCAAGCTGCGGCGGTTGTCATCATCCCCAAAGGCTTTACCCGATCCATCATCCCGCAGGAAAACAATTTTGCCACCCCTTCAGACCCGGTAAAAATCGAAGTGTACGCCAACCCGTCGCGGCGCACGAGCGCAGGCATCGTCAAATCCATCGTGGATGAATTTCTCAGCCGCGTGGAAGAAGGCCGTGTCAGCGGCAGTGTATCCATTTTTCAGCTCATGCTCAGCGGGCGAATCACACCCGGCCAGGCCCAGGCTGCGGGCATCGCCATGACCGAACAATTACAAACCAACACCACCGACAGCGACCTTGCGATCAAATTAAATTCATCCACTGCTGCCGGCGAGGAAGTGGACTTCGATATTCTCGCCTATCTTGCCCCCGGCATGGCGCTGATGTTTTTGATGTACACCGTCAGTTATGGCGGGCGTTCCATCCTTGCAGAAAAAACTCAAGGCACACTGCCGCGTTTGCTGGTCTCACCCACAAGTTCATCTCAAATTTTAGGCGGCAAAGTCTTTGGCATCTTCTTAACCGGCGCAGCGCAAATGTTAATTCTCATCGGCGCATCGTCGTTGTTCTTCCAACTCAAATGGGGCGACCCAATTGGAGTGATTGTTCTTGTGCTTGCGGCGGTCTTCGGCGCAACAGGCTGGGGCATGTTCATCACCGCGCTGGCACGCACGCCCGCGCAGGTCGCCAGCATCGGGACGGCCGTCATGCTGATCTTCGGCATCCTCGGCGGGAGCTTCATCAGCCTCGATCAAATGCCGCCTGCGATTCAAACCTTTAGCAGGATCACTCCCAACTCGTGGGCATTGGATGGATTCACCACACTGGGACTCGGCGGGACGTTGACGAATCTTTCCACGCCGATAGCGGCCCTGCTCGCGATGGGCATTTCCTTGTTTTTGGTTTCTGTTGCGCTGTTCGGCAAAAAGAATTTGGTGCAGAAATGAAAAAAATATTTGCCATTGCCTGGAAGGACGCCATCGTCCGTTTTGCAAGTTCATCGGAGCTGCTGTTCTTCATCATTCTCCCGCTCGTTTTTACTTTCCTGCTTGCGGGTGGAACGCCCTCGAACGATGACGACAACCGCATCCATCTTGTTGTTGTCGATCAGGCAAATACCGCCATCTCACAAAACATCATCACCGAGTTGGAAAAATCCACAGCGGTGCGGCCAGAATTATTATCGTTGAAAGAAGCCGAAGACCTTTTTGATTCGCGCCGCGCAAACGTGATCTTAGTCATCCCGGCCGGGCTTGACCTGCATGCCATCCAAAACGGCACAGCGCAATTGGATATCCGTCAGCAACCCAACAGCCTCGACGCAACCGTCGCCGTGCGCGCAGTGCAGACCGCCATCCGCAGTGTCAGCAGCGCAGTCAATGCCGCGAATCATGCCGTCAAAACAGCCGAAGAGAATGGCGGATTCAAATCCGAAGCGGAACGTCTGGCATATTTTGACGACGCTTTGAAGCTGGCTCAGACCATGCAGAAAGATGCTCCAGAGCGGGTAACTGTCATCGAAGGCTCAACCCCAGACCAGATTGAGTATGATCCGCGCGCCAGTTCATCCGCCGGACAGCTCATCACGTGGGTGTTCATTCCGCTGTTCGGCATCTCTGCCTTGTTTGCCTACGAACGTCAACAGGGAACTCTGCGCCGCATCCTGACCACGCCGACGAGCAAAGCCGCGTATCTGTTCGGCACAATTTCAGGTCAGGTCGTGATGGCGCTTGTACAAATGTCGCTGCTGGTGATGTTTGGAAGTCTGGTAATGAAACTCAGTTGGGGGCGCGAGCCGCTCGCGCTTTTTGTCATTCTCACATCTGCCGCAGTAGCCGCCGGCGCGATCGGCACAGCGATGGGCACGTTCATCAAGACCGAAGGGCAAGCCAGCGGGTTGAGCATCATGGCTGGCATGGTCATGGCGCTCATGGGCGGATGCTGGTATCCGATCGAGTTGTTTCCCTCTTTTGTTCAGAACATCGTCAAGATTTTACCGACGACATGGGCAATGCAAGGTCTGCTTGACCTCGTCCTGCGCGGCGGCGGGCTGACGGAAATCCTGCCCGAAGCGGGAGTCCTGCTTGGGTTTGCCACAATTTTCTTTTCAATTGGCGTAGTGCGATTCAGATACGAATAGTTCCAGAAAGCAAAAGACGGAAGGCAGTCAACCTGCTTTCCGTCTTTTGCTGTTTACTTTCTGATCTTACTTTACCATTCCCACTTTTACATTCACATTCAATTTATCGCCGATTTCTTCGAGTTCATCACTCAAGACATGAAAGTTTAAATGCGGCGGGACAAGGACAATTCCCTTCATCATGAACAAGGGCGTGCCGCTCATCGGCGCTGGCGCGGAGCTTGTGTCCATATTTTCGATGTTAATGTTCTGCGTGGCAAGATGATGTGATATTTCATGGATGATGCCTTCATGGTCGGCGCCTGTCACTTCGATCTCGTACGGAAGCCAGCCCGCAAATTTCTTCGAGTCAGATTCCGTTTCGAGCAGGGTGACTTGATACCCCTCCGAGCGCATTGATTGAAAATCACCATTGAGGTTTGAAAGCTCGCTATCGGAAACCGTCACCAGCATCAGCATGGCAAATTCCCCGCCGAGGCGCGTCATGCGGCTGGCTTCCACATTGCCGCCATGTCCGGCGATCACACTCGTCACATGGTCAACGATCCCAATTTTGTCACGGCCTGTCAGGGTCAATACAATATTCTTCGGCATAGGAAACTCCCATTTATATATTTTTTCTTGTGCGGTAAAACCGAGTATAGCATATGGCATTATTGATGAATATCCTTCTTTTCAAGGTAATCGCTGTATCCGCCCTGATATTCAACCAGTTGACCATTCTCAATTACAAGCAGCCGCTCGACAGTGCGGTCAAGAAAATAACGATCATGCGAAATGACCAGCACCGTGCCAACAAAATCTTCGAGAGCCTGTTCAAGCACTTCGGCCGATGCGATGTCAAGGTTGTTGGTCGGTTCATCGAGCAGGAGAAAATTTGCGCCCGATAAAACCACCAGCGCCAACTGCAAGCGGCTGCGCTCACCGCCTGAGAGGTCGCCGATTCTTTGCGAGACTTGTTTGTAGGTGAAAAGGTAATGCAGTAAAAATGCCGTAGCTCTTGATTCGCTCATCTCACCCGCATAGCGGACAGCATCCACGACAGTTTGATTGAAATCAAGCGTCTCATGCTCCTGTGCGTAATGCCCAATGGAGATGCTGGGACCAATTTTGATCTCGCCAGAGTCAGGGTGTTCCTGCCCGAGGATCATTCTCAGCAAAACAGATTTCCCCGCGCCGTTTGGGCCGATCACCCCAACCCGTTCGCCATGCCAGATGGTTTCATTGAGATTTGAAAATATTTTCCTAGCGCCAAATGATTTTGAAATACCAGCGAGTTCCAAAACTTTGTTCGAACCGCGCCAGCCGCTGAGTCGCAAGTCCATGCGCTTGCGGTCCAAATTTGGCTTGTCAATTTTATCGACACGCGCCATGCGCGCTTCCATGGCATGGATGCGGCTGGCAAATTTATCGCTGAATTGAACCCAAACCCGATAACGCTTAATCGCCATTTCCATGCGGGCGAGTCCGCGCTGCTGGATTTGAAACAACTCCTCCTGCCGAGCCAACCTCAATTCCTTGTCAGTGATAAAGGACGAGTAATCGCCTTCGAACAAAGTCAACTTGCCGTCTTCCAATTCGGCAATGTGCGTCACACAGGCATCGAGCAGGTAGCGGTCATGTGAGATCAACACAACCGTTCCTTCATATCCGCGGATCAGCTTTTCGAGGAATATTTTTCCAGGCAGGTCAAGATGGTTATCAGGCTCATCGAGCAGGAGGATGTCAGGACGGACGAGAAGCAGGCGCGCCAACCCGATCAGTTTTTTCTGTCCCCCGCTCAAAACGGACAGGGGTTTGGTCAGTTCACTTTGAGCGAGTCCCAGCCCGAGCAGCAAGTCGCGCACGCGCGCGGGATACGAGTCACCGCCGAGGGCGTGATACTCTTCGATAAGTTTATGCTGTGCTTCAAGCGCGCGTTGAAGTTTGCGCTCATCGCCATAGATTTCGGGATCGCTCAAGCTATTTTCCACGCGTTCCAATTCAGCATGGACTTCCGCCACACGCGGATTGCCTGCGAGCGCGGCATCCAGCGCTGTCAGCGAAGAATCAAGCTCGGGTGACTGAGGCAGGTATCCCGTTGTAATGAGCCGGGCGCGGGTGATCGCTCCGCCCATTTCGGGAGAATGCTTACCTTCGATCAATTTAAACAGCGAGGATTTCCCCGCGCCATTCGCGCCGATCAAGCCGATCTTTTGCCCGCGTTGGATTTCCCAATTTAAATTTTCAAAGATGCGTTTTGCGCCAAGTACCAATGTGATGTTTGCGAGTTGAAGTTGTACCATGATGACCTTTGTGTGAGTGCATGCTAAATATAAAAAAACGCCGCAGGGCAAGCCTGCGGCGTTGGAAAGTTAAAGAAATACTTTCAGTACACAGGCGCGATTCCAGAAGGTGATGCGAAGATGAAACCGCGTACGCCTATGATGAGTGGAGATTTTCCTGCGCTGAAGTTGTAAATCATGTTTGACATTATACCGCACTCGGTCACGAACTACGCTTTTTTTGAAGGTGGAAAGCGCACGCGAAGCGTGTGACCGTGGGTATTGCATAACTGAAATCTGTGGCAAAATAGAAACATGACAGAACAATTGCGCACCCTCAGCCAGTCATCTCTACAGGATTACAGCGATTGTCCGCGCCGCTTTGAACTGCGCTATATCCAACGCCTCACCTACCCCGCCGCCGAAGCCGAGCCTGCCCTCGAAAACGAAAAACATCAGCAGGAGGGCGAATATTTTCACCGCCTCGTGCAGCAGCATCTCATCGGCATTCCCGCGGAACAAGTCGGAAAATTGGCGAACACCGATAACCTGCAAAGGTGGTGGGAAAATTATTTACATGCGCCAGACCTCCGAGGTCTCGCGCAGCGCCCTGTGGGTGGAGACCTCGGAGGTCTGTATGCGGAAGCGACCCTCTCCGCGCCTCTTGGAAATTTTCGATTGGTCGCAAAGTATGATCTGATCGCCATCGGCGGTGGCAAAGCCACGATCTACGATTGGAAGACATATCGCAAACGGCCAAAGAACGACTGGCTGCACATTCGCTGGCAGACGCGTGTTTATCGCGCACTGCTTGTGCAGGCTGGGGCGCATCTCAATGGAGGAAACCCTTTCACGCCCGAGCAAATCGAAATGGTCTACTGGTTCGCCGACTTCCCCACCGAACCCGCGCACTTCCCCTATCATGCCGACCAATATAAACGGGATTGGGATGCCCTGACAAAAATTGCAGGTGAAATAAGATCCGCGTCTTCCTTTCCGAAAACTGATGAAGTCTCGAAATGCAGTTTCTGCCCTTACAGATCCTACTGCGACAGAGGCATCCGCGCCGGCGATGCCGCCGACGCCGAACTGGAAACCGCCGCCGAGGAATTGTTCGATATCAATTTTGAGCAGATCGGCGAAATAGCATTTTAAGCATGTAAAGCATCCTTGACACAACGTCAGGGATGTTTTATACTCCGCGATGTAAAGGGTACTTTACACTGAAAAAGGAGCAACTCTATGAAATCAATCGAAGTCATGGTGAAATCCCTCAGAAATGTCGCCATCTGGCTTTTTGTCTACGCCATTGTTCTGACAGCCAGTGGCTCCATTCTTTTATTATCGCCTGTCACAAACAACTTTCTGGGGATGCTTATCGCCGTTTCCCCTGTTATCCCGGTGGCTTTCATATTGCACTCGATCATGCAATTGCTTCAGCACAGTGATGAACTTCAACAAAGGATACAGCTTCTTTCAATTGGGTTCTCGGCTGCCACCACCGGGCTTGGCACATTCGCCTACGGCCTGCTGGAAAATTACATCGGCTATCCACAATTCCCTCCGCTGCCATCCTCATTTATTCTGCCCATCATGGTATTTCTTTGGGCGATCGGGATGCTGTACTTTAAGTGGAGATACAGATGAAAAATATACTCAAAATTCTGCGCGCCGAACGTGATTGGTCACAGGCTGACCTTGCGGAAAAGCTGGGCGTCTCGCGGCAAACAGTCAATGCCATCGAGAACGAGAAATATGATCCCAGCCTGCCGTTGGCATTCAAGATCGCGGAGCTATTTGAAAAGAAGATCGAGGAGATATTTGTTCCGGAGCAAAAAAATAACTCGCACTAGACTTTATCGGAATTTACTTTTCTATTTCCGAGATTGTCATTGATCAATATAAACCCCAAAATGATTTGCGACCGGTCTTTCGCGCCCGGGGATGTAACTGTCAATTGGCGAATTCAAGATGATCGGCTCGCCATTTTCCCCTTCGATCACCATTGTGGATGAGCCGCCGCCGTCCAAGACCATGGCAAAGTGCGCGCCCAAATCCTTGAGTAACTGCGCCAACTCCTGAAAGGTCGCGCCTGCGCTATAAAACGGCTGACGTCCGTCCACAACGACCAGATAAAGCCAGCGCCCGTTTCTGTTGATTCCAATCGCGGTGCGCGGATGAACTATAGAATTATCCAAATCAGAGACGATCTCCCCAGCCAGGATCAACATGCGATCCCCGGAGATTGCTTGAAAAATATTACTCGGCTGTCTATTGAAAGTAAGGGCATTTCTGCGGCTGATGTAAAGCGTAGGCTCAGGCTTGATATCCTGCAACCCATCGGCATAGACCTCCCCTTGTGAAGCGGTGAGCCCATTCGGGGTGACAGGGTCGTCTGTGTGCGGGTAATAATCCACGGGAGTGCGCGACCACCACGGGAAGAATCCATCACCGTTGATGGCGATCTGGAGGCCGTACTCATCCAGGAACTGGGAGGTTGTCCGCGCTTTAAGTGCGCCTCCTTCCACGTCATCTCGCGGTGTGACGAGGAATTGCATCCTTTTGGTTTTGGTATCAATCACCAATACATGCGCGATCATCGAATGCGGAAGATATCGAACCATGCGCTGATATGTCACGCCGTCCAGTAATTCTTTTTTGACAGGCACGGGAGTTGGACGGCCATTCGCAATAAACAGGTATACACCAGCCAAAGTCAGCGGAATTAAGAGAAATCCCCACAGCCATTTGATTTTCTTCTTTAATCTCATGGTCTTATTTTAACGAAATAAGATGAAGGGAAAATAAAAAGAGACAGGCGCTTGCCTGTCTCCTAAACTACGAAAACCCTAGGCCACAATTTCGCTTTCAGCTTTACGCATGGACTGGAAGGATGCAATCGCAACCTCCAGCATGGAATGGTCGGGCATGCGTGTTGTCAGATGCTGAAGCGCCAGGTTGGGTTTGATTAACAACTGGACAATCGGGTTATCCAAATGGTTTGCTGTCCAGCGGATGTATTCAATGGCAATCCCTGCGAGAATAGGGATAAATAAAATCCGCGTGGCGAGCCTCCAGAAGATGGGCATGGGACCAAGGGCGGTAAAAATCAAAATGGACAGCAAAACCAGTGTGAGCAAAAAGGCTGTCCCGCAGCGGGCATGTTCAATGGGATATTTCGCAACTTCATCGGGAGTCAATTCCGCGCCTGCTTCAAAGGCATTGATGGTCTTATGTTCCGCGCCGTGATACATGAAAAGCCGCTTCACATCTGGCATGAAACTGATTCCCCAAATGTAGCCGATCAGGAACAGCAAACGTAATACGCCTTCGACGAGGTTGTTGAGCCAGGGACTCCAGCCGAGATAATGTTCGGCAAGACCGCCAAGGCCGGCGGGAAGCAAAAAGAAAAGCCCAATGCCGAGGGTCAGTGACAGGCCCAGGGTCAGAAAAAGAGCCGGGCCTTCCAGTTTTTCATCCTCACCGGTTTGGGTGTTCGCTGAAATTGTCAGGGCGTTCATTCCCAATCCGAGGGCATCCCACAAAAGAATAGATCCGCGCAAAAATGGGATTTTGGTAATGCCCGAGCGGTACACGGTCGCGAGTTTTTGGGTGTGAATTGCGATATTGCCGTCGGGTGCGCGCATGGCAATGGCATAGGCTTTTTGCCCGCGCATCATCACGCCTTCAATGACGGCCTGTCCGCCGTAAGTAATAATTCGATCTTCCATTAATTTTTTTCCTGTAAAAATTGTAGGGGCGGGGTAACCCCGCCCCTACAATCATTTGAAATTATAAAAAAAGTGAGTGAACGCTTCGATGCCTTTATACCATGTCGGCAGGTGAAGTCTTTCATTGGGTGAATGGACGTTGTCATCGGGCAGGCCGAAGCCGCTGAGCAGGGAGTCAGCGCCGACATATTTTTGCAGCAGGACGACAGATCCAATCGAGCCGCCTTCACGTTTGAAATATGGCCGCCTGCCCCAGACAGATTCGAGCGCCTTTGCAAGCGCCTGCACGCCCGCCGAACTGCTGTCGGTGATGGCCGCGCCCGCGTTGTGCAAATTGGTCAATTCCCATTTGATGGTTTTGGGCGCGTTCTTTTTGAGATATGCTTTCATTTGTTTGGCCACTTCCTCGGGGTTTTGATCTGGCACGAGGCGGCAGGAAATTTTCGCCATCGCCCACGCGGGCAATACTGTCTTTGCGCCTTGCCCGGTGAAGCCAGAAATCAAACCATTTATTTCCAAAGTTGGCCGCGCGCCAACACGTTCGGATGGAATAAATTGCGGTTCGCCCCACAAGGCTGGCGCACCGGTGATCGAGAGCAACTCCTTGTTGCTGACAGGCAGGCGCTTGAATTCTTCATGCTCCTTTTTGCTCAACTTGCGAACTTTATCGTAAAAGCCGGGCAAGGTAATTTTGCCGTTTTTATCGTGCATGCCCGCGATCAACTCGATCAAAGCCTGCGCGGGGTTGTGAATCGTTCCGCCAAATATGCCTGAATGCAAATCCTTGTCAGGGCCGTACACTTTCAATTCAAAATATGCGAGACCGCGCAAGCCGGTTGTGATGGTCGGTTTGTCAGCGCCCATCATGCCTGCATCGGGATTCAAACAATAATCACAGGCAAGCATCTCTTTATTATTTTTGATGAATTCCCCGAGATGCTCCGACCCGATCTCTTCCTCGCCTTCGATCAGCCATTTGACATTGACGGGCAATCCTGTCGTGCGGACAATTGCTTCTACCGCTTTGAGAGAAGCCATCACCTGGCCTTTCATGTCCGAAGAGCCGCGCGCGAAAAGATAATCTCCGCGCACAACCGCGCCGAACGGATCGGATGACCACAACTCGAATGGGTCAACGGGTTGAACGTCATAATGGCCGTAGATCATCACAGTCGGCGCGGATTTTCCTGCGCCAAGCCACTCCCCATAAACAACAGGATGCCCAGCCGTGGGCATGATCTGCACATTGTCCATATTTATGGAACGCAGCTGCGCGGCCACCCATTCGGCGGCGCGCTGAAGGTCGGCTTTATTCTCACTGAGAGTTGAAATGGAAGGGATCGCAAGAAAATCCTTCAACTCGCTTAAATAGCGTTCGCCGTTTCCGCGAACATAATTCAAAGCTTGCAGAGTTTCTGACATGTGAGATTCTCCTTTTCAATGTACTGCAACATTAATGCTGCGATACGGTTACGGCGCGACGGTTGGAATTGGAGTCCGTTCAATTGCGCGGCGTGTTACGAGATACCATTCCGTGATCAGCGCGAGTCGGTCACTGATATCATACATCGGCGCGACCTGTACACCCTGCACCTGCGCATCCACGCCGTAGGAATAGACGGGGTAATACAGCGGCAAGGACGGCATTTCTTTGGTGAAGATCACCTGAAAGTTACGATACAAACGCGCGCGCGATTCAAAGTCTGTTTGTGTGCGTGCAGTCTCGATGAACTCGCTGGCTGTGCGGCTGTCCCATTGCGAGTAATTCTGTCCGCCGGTGGCTTCAGCCTGATGCCAGAAAAGGTATGGATCCGGGTCCGGCGTCCGCGAGGTGTTGATATCTGCAAGCGCGGCTTGATAGTTGCGCGTGGCGAGAAAATCTCTTTCCAGTGAGTCGTACGTGACGCTTTGCAGGTCGATCCTGACACCGATCAATGCCCAGTTTGCTTGAATGGTTTGAGCGATCTGGGTGTGGATCGTGTCATCGGAGTGTACCAGTACAAAGGTCAGAGGTTGACCGTCTTTTGCACGCACGTCTCCGCCGCCGGCAGTGATCACATATCCTTCGTCCTTGAGCAAGGCCATGGCGGCATCAGGGTCATAAACGTAGTGTTGAATTTCGTTGTAATATGCCCATGAGCCCGGCAGGATGGGGCCGTCTGCGATAATGGCCTGTCCCTGCATGATGTGCGAGACAATAGTGTTGCGGTTAATGCCAAGCAGAAGCGCCTGCCGAATTTTTTCGTTTTGCAGGAATTGCGCGCTGGGATTATTTAGATTTAAGAAGACCAACCCCAGTTGCGGCAAACGACTCGTGTGAACGGACAAAGTCGGTTCTGCCAACGCCTGCGGCAAGACATCATTTGTGAGCTGGCTGATGCCGAGGACTTGTCCCTGCTGATATGCATCAAATGCGGAGGCTGAGGTTGGGTAATAACGAAATACGACCTGCTCGATAAACGGCTTGGGCAAATAATATTTTTCATTTGCCGCGAGCATCACGCCGCTGATTTGCCCGCCGCTGGTCATGAGCTGGTTAAATTTGTACGGACCGCTGCCGACCGGGTTTAAATTAAACTCGGCGGTGGAAAGCTGGTCAGCGGGAACGGATTCAAGCAGGTGCTTCGGCAGAACTCCGAAAGTGGCGTAATCTAAAAATGGGGCGAATGGTTCTGGGAGTTTGAATTGCAGCGTCTTTTCGTCAAAGCGCTTGATCTCAATTTGAGTCCACAGGTCTTTGATGTCCTGTGGGAAGAGCGAGCCAGCGCTCTTTATCAATTCGATGGTAAAAATGACATCGTCGCTTGTGACCGGCTGCCCGTCATGCCAGACCGCATTCGGTCTTATTGAGAAATTGTATAACGTGCCGTCGGGAGATGTGCCCCAAGCTTCGGCCAGGTCCGGCTGAGGCAGTCCGCGTGAATCGAAGCGGATCAACCCGCTAAAGAGCAATCGGTTGATATCGCGATCGGCTGGGTTATTCCAATCCAACATGGGATTCAGCCGCCCCATGGAGCCAATCAGCGCCTCGGTGTAAATTCCGCCGGGCGCGGCTTCGGGCAAAGTAACAACACTTATCGGCTTTTGGCTGAGCAGCAATAAAGCGACGATCACAACCGTAACTGCAACAACCAAAATCTGCCAGCGTAGTCTTTTCATAATTTTTGGAAATAAAGAAAGGCCGCCGCAGCCCCGTCATAATGGAGCAATGGTTCGGCGGCCCTTCGTAGGCAAATGGTTTTTATTTCGCGAGAATGATGATAGCGATCACCAGGCCGAAGAACACCGCGCTAAGCCCGATCGTCACCCAAAATAGGATGCGCTCAATGCCGCGGCGGGCGGTGAAGACTCCGCCAGTGTCGGCACCGGTCAGGCCGCCCAACCCCGCGCCTTTGCTTTGCAGGATGACGCTGAGGATCAAACCTATCGAGGTTATAATCAGCGCAATATTTAGAAACTTTTCCATTAGATATGCCTCCTTGAATTTAGCGGGCAGATTATACCTGTTTCGGAAGCGAATCGTCAACAAAGGTTTTTTGTCCATTTACATTTACGTGATGCAGGGTCGGGGTAACCCTGTCTCTACTGAGGAATTTTATGCCTGAAGTGATTGTCAACCTACACATGCATACACGTTATTCTGATGGAAGCGGAACGCACCGCGACATTGCCCGAGCAGCAATTGCCGCCGGCGTGGACGCGGTCATCGTCACCGACCACAACGTGCTGGTGCAGGGTTTCGAAGGCTACTACAAAGAGAAGAACAAAAAGTTATTAATGCTGATCGGCGAGGAAGTCCACGACCAGGCGCGCGACCCGCAAAAAAATCACCTGCTGGTATTCGGTGCCGGGCGCGAACTTGCGACCTTCGCAGAAAACCCGCAGCAGTTAATTAATCAAGTACGCGACTCCGGCGGAATATCTTTCCTCGCCCATCCGGACGACCCCGAATCGCCTGCGTTCAAGGAGATCGATATTTCCTGGGTGGATTGGTCGGTTCAAAACTACACAGGCATCGAACTGTGGAACGCGCTCAGCGAATTGAAAACCATCCTCCCCACCAAACTGCACGGCGCGCTCTACGCCTTCTTTCCATCGCTGGTCGCGCACCATCCCATTCACTCCACGATTGCCAAATGGGATGAATTGCTTTCGCACGGTCGGCGCGTGGTGGCCATCGGCGGCTCGGATGCGCACGCGCTGCACATGAGTCTGGCGGGCATCAGCCGCGTGATCTTTCCGTATGAATTTCATTTCCGCACGGTGAACACCCATGTAATTTTGGATGACTCTCTGAGCGGGGATGTGACTGCCGACAAGAAAGCGATCTATGCCGCGCTGGCAGAGGGTCATTGCTTCGTTGGGTATGATCTCCCCGCATCCACCCGTGGATTCCGCTTCACGGCGCAGGGTCACGACAAAACCGCGATCATGGGCGATGAACTCCCAGCAAAAGGCGGGGTGACCTTGCAGGCAAAACTCCCTTCCGAAGCTGAGATTCGCCTGTTGAAAGACGGCGAGGTGATTCAGACCTGGAAGAAGAACTTATCCTGCACGCATATCACCACGGAGCCGGGCGTTTATCGGGTGGAGGCCTATCGCAGGTATTTGGGAAAATTGCGCGGCTGGATTTACAGCAACCCGATCTACGTGAGGTAATCTGTGGGTCAGGCTTCCAGCCTGACTATTTTAGGGAACACATGTTTGGCGGGTTGCAAACCCGCCCTACAACCGGGACCAGCCCTCAGTTAAGTCCGAAGCGGGGCTTCATCCAAAGCAGAATTTTTGTGGTAAACTTCGGCCGCTATTAAATCAGGTACGTCTTAATACACGTGCCTTTCCGTTCCTGGCAGGCCCACGGCTTGAATAGGAACAAACCCATGGAAAGGAGGTTTTCCCTATGCGTAGTTATGAATTAGTTTGTGTTATCCAGCCTGATCTGGATGAAACCGCTTTTAACAGTGTGGTTGAAAAAGTTAAAGGCTGGATCAGTGATTCAGGCGGTACGGTGGACAAGGTTGATGTTTGGGGCCGCCGCAAGCTGGCCTATATCATCAAGAAGCACCGCGAAGGTCAGTTCGTTTTGCTGAACCTGACGATGAATCCGTCCGCCGCTTCTGATCTCGAACGCAATTTGCGTTATCAGGAGCCGATCATTCGCCACATGCTTTCTGTCGCTGGTTAGTTTATTCGTTGCATTGCCCGGTAATTTTTACCAAGGAGATCAATCATGAGCCGAGGCCTAAATAAAGTTCAGATCATTGGACATCTCGGAAAAGACCCTGAGATGCGCTACACGCCTTCAGGAAAGCCCGTGACCACCTTCTCTGTGGCGGTCAGCCGTTCGTGGAACAGCGCGGATGGAGAACGTCACAGCGAAACCGAGTGGTTCAATGTGGTGGCCTGGGGTAACCTTGCAGAGATTTGCAAACAGTATCTCGTAAAGGGACAACAGGTGTACGTTGAAGGACGTTTGCAGACCCGCCGCTGGGACGATAAAGAAGGTCAGAAACATACCAGCGTGGAGATCGTTGCAAATGAGATGATGATGCTGGGCGACCGACGCGATGCAAACAGCCATGCTCAGGATACCGAGCCAACCTCCGCCGAAAATGGTTCTGCCATGGCGGAGGATGAATTTCCGTTCTAGTTTTTTGGAGTAAATCATGAGTGAAGAACGTAGTTATTCGGGCGGCGAAGGCGGTGGTGACCGCAAGTTTTTCGCAAAGCCCAAGTTTTGTCAATTTTGCGCAGACAAGCTGCTGGTCATCGATTACAAAAAGACCGACCTGCTCCGCAAATATATAACCGAAGAAGGCAAGATCCGCCCCCGCCGCCAGACTGGCGCATGCGCGAAGCACCAGCGTGTGGTGGCGGCAGCCGTCAAGCAGGCGCGCCATGTGGCATTTTTGCCGTTCAGCGGCAAGTCATTGGATGATGGTCGTTCCTAGTTGCCGATAGAATTTCGCGGGGCATGGAATTGCAAAGCATCCATGCCCCGTATTTATGTAACCCCTCGTCCCGCATAAATATTTAGAAGGGAATTCCTGAGGGTCTGAAGGAGTATTAAACATGGCCGATGATTCGGGCAAGAAGGCAGTTTTACATAAGAAGCACGTTGCCCGCCTTCAACGTGAAAAACAGCAAAGCCGCGTAATTCTCTATACATTTATTGGCATTCTTGCCGCCGTTGTGCTTTTGCTTTTATACGGATATTTGGATATTAATGTTTTCCAGCTCAAGCGCCCTGTCGCAAAGGTTGGAGATACTGAAATTCTTGTGAATCAGCTTCAGCCGCGCGTGCGCTTGCAGCGTCAGCAGATATTGGGGCAATACAATATGTATCAGCAATATGCCCAGTTTGGCATGGACGTCACAACCCAATTGACGCAGCTTGAATCCCAGCTTAATGCGCCTGTTGACATAGGTCAGACGGTATTGGATCAATTGATCGATGAGCAGATTGTCCGTTTGGAAGCGGAGAAGCGCGGCATCACATTCAGCGACGCGGAACTGGAAGAAGTGAAAGAACTCTCCTTCGCTTTCTTCCCCAACGGTTCACCCACACCTTCCGTCACGCCGACCCAGATAATCACGCCGGAAATCCCGGCTGAGGCATACAAGGTCGTCACGAAGACGCCGCTCCCGAGCGCCACACCTGAAGTAACTGCAACCCCGGAGGTGACGTCAACCACTGCGCCGACCGCGACAGCGACCGCCACACTTGAGCCGGCACCCACAGCGACAGCAGGCCCAACCTCGACACCGGAGCCAACCGCCACGCCCTACACAATCGAAGGCTTCCAGGAAAGATACAAAGAGACCCAGGGCAGAATGTCTGCCATCGGGCTAAGCGACAAGGATTTCCTCGCGTTCTTCGAGATTCAAATCCTCGAAAGAAAGCTCATCGAAGAACTCACCAAGGACGTTCCCCACATTGAGAAACAAGTCTGGGCGCGTCACATCCTGGTTGAGGATGAAGTTGCCGCGCTCAGCGTCATTGACCGATTAAATAGCGGCGAAGATTTTGCCGTTCTCGCTCAGGAACTGTCAACTGATACCGGTTCCGGCGCAAATGGCGGCGACCTGGGCTGGTTCGGCAGCGGACAAATGGTGGCTGAATTTGAAACCGCAGCATTCGCCCTGGAAAACCCCGGCGATTACACCAAAACACCGGTTCAAAGCCAGTTCGGATTCCACATCATCCAATTGATCGCCAAGCAGGATCGTCCGCTCTCTGCCGAGCAGTACGATGCCGCGAAAAGCAAAGTCTACTCTGACTGGCTTGCCGCCGCCCGCGAAACGTACGGCGTAGAGATATTCGATATCTGGCAGCAATATGTGCCCACCGAGCCGAATTTTGTTTCTGTCGCAACCGACGTTGCAAGGACAGCAACAAAAGCGGCAAAAGTCGCCACAAAAACACCAAAACCATAGCAAGACAAGGATAAATGATGAAGGCTGAATGAACGACAAAAAATCCTGAAATCATTTTCAAGCTACGAGCAAGTAAAACGCCCGACTCAAATTGAGTTGGGCGTTTTACTTCTCGCTTTTTACTTCTCACACTCTTCTATCATCCTTCATCTTTCCTGCTTCATCCTTTTCCCCTATCCTCGCTTCAACATATCATCCGTGACTTGATCCAGCCGCAGGCTGATGATCTGACTGGCCGAGTCGCGCCCCATCGTCACGCCGTAGATGATGTCTGCGGCCTGCACGGTGTTGCGGTTATGGGTGATGATGATGAACTGCGTATCCTTGCTCAGGTCCACGAGTAGGTCGCGGAAGCGCCCCACGTTGGCTTCATCGAGCATCGCGTCCACTTCATCCATCACGCAGACCGGAGTGGGCGAAACTTTTAGCAGTGCGAACACCAACGCAATCGCAGTCAGGCTTCTTTCACCGCCGGAGAGCAAAGCCAGTCCCTGCTCACGCCGGCCCGGCAGACGCGCTTCGATTTCGATTCCAGTGTCAACCAGATTCTCGGGGTCAGTCAACGCCAATCGTGCCGACCCGCCGCCAAACAAACGCACAAATGTTTCGCGGAATTGTTTGTCCACCGCATCAAACGTGCGGACGAATTCCCGTTTGGTGATCTCGTCCAACTCGGCCACGACCTGCTTCAAATCCAATTCGGCTTTTCGCAGGTCTTCCACTTGCGTCTTCATGAACGTATATCGTTCGCTTTCCTGCTCATATTCCGTCTTCGCATCCGGGTTGATCGGCCCCATGCGGCGCAACACCGCGCGATGATGCGTCAACTGTTCTTCAAGCTCCGGTGCAAGTTCGGTCACAACAGGCAATTGCTCGACCATGCCATCCAGCGGCAAAGGCACCGGGCCAGAAACATCTTCGGCGTACTCAAACATCACCAGACCAAAATCGTCCGTGATCTTTTGATGCAGGTTGTCCAACGCTTCCTGCTTGCGCATTTGCTCCAACTGCACCTGTCCAAACGAACGCTCCGTATTGGCAAAGATGCGCTGTGCGTTCACTTCCGACTCCTGCAATCGCTTCTCTTCCTGTTCCGCAGATTCCAGATCTTTTTCAGCGGGTTCGATCAGCACGCGCATTTCCTCAATCTGACCGTGCAAGCCTGTCTCGTTTTCGCGCAGGCGAGTTTTTTCATGATCCAAACCGTGCAATGAATTTTCCGCATCCTGCAATCGCGCCGCCAATTCAACACGGCGCGCATCCAGGCGCATGATCTCCTTTGCGCGTTCATCTTTCTTTGCGCTTGCGCCCGCCAAACTTTGCTCCGCCACGGCTGCGCGCGTGCTCCAATATGCCGATTGTTCCTGCAATTCCTCGGCTGAAAATTCCGTGAACCTGCCGGCGATTTCCTTCGAATGCGCGAGGATCTCGGCTGAACGATTCTCGACATCAATTTGCGATTCAATAATTTTTTGCTGGATCGAAACAGAGTCCTGTGCCTCGGCTTCCAACTGCGTCAACTGGTTTTTCTGCCACTCAAGCTGACGCTGCGCCGATTCAGACTCCAGCCCGGCCTGCTGCTCCATCTCTTGAATTTCACCCAGGCTGACGCGGGCTTCGCGCGCATCGGTCTCGGTTTGCATTAGTTCACGCTGCGCCTCCGCCAGTTGATTCGACAATCGTTCAACCAAATCGTTTGATTCGGCGATGCGGGTCATCAACTCGCTCAAAGCGGCTTCGAATTCCCTTTTTCGGCGCGGCCTGCTCAACGCGGAGGAGGAAGCGGTTTTGCCAGCGATGATCAATCCGTCGCCGCGGAAAACTTCCCCGCGCAGAGTCACCACCCGCGCATGAGTCGGCAAATCCCGAATCAATCTGCGGGCAGAATTTCTATCGCGCGCGATCAAAGTCTGACCGAGCATCAAACGAACCACCCCGCTCAATTCCTCCGGCGAGCGGACGAGTTCGGAAGCAACACCGAGTAGATCGTCAGAGACTTCAGATGTTTTTAAAACTTCCGAAGTCTGTGTTAATGGCAATAACGCCGCGCGGCCCGCGCCTTCGGCTTCGAGCAAACTCAAGGCTTCTTCCAGTTGATCGGCATCGAGCAAGACCGCATCGAGCGTATCGCCCAGCGCTGCTGCGATCGCAATCTCAAGCTCGGCGGGGACATCAAGCGCGGCGCTCAACGCCCCGCGCGCGCCTGTGAGCTTTGAATGCCGCGCCGCATCCAGCAAATAGCGCGCGCCTTCGGCATAGCCTGCCAGCGATTGCTCGGATTGTTCCAGCACTTCGAGTTGAGCCTTGAAGCGCGAATGATCTGACTCTTCCCTGGTGCGTTGTTCGAGCGCCTCGCGCCGCCGACGGTCAATTGTTTCAACTTCCTTTTTCGTGCTGATGACTTTTTCTTCAGCGGATTGCAATTCAAGGCTGGCGCGATCGCGCTCATTATGGACAGCTTCGTATTGCGCCTTTGCATTCGCCAACAGCGACTCGCCGTTTGCGATGGCGGCTTTGGTCTGTTCGATCTTTTGGGTCTGCGATTCGAGGCGCGACTTAAGTTCATCCAGGCGCGCGTTATTTTCGGCACGCTGCTGGCTGAGGCTTTCGATTTGCGTCCGTGTGTGTGCAAGCTGTTCTTCCAGCGAAGCGCGTTCAGACTGGCGCGATTGCAGGGAAACCTGCGCGTTCGCAAGCTGGGATTTTGCTTCTTCATATTCGTTTTGAATGCGAGCCGCGTCCTGCTCCGCTTCGCCATAACGCTCGTTGGCAAGGTGCAATTCATTCCTGGCATTTTCCTGGTCAGAAAGTATGGACGCTTGAGCATTGGTCAACGAACGGCGGCGTTCTTCGAGCACGGCCAACTCGCGGCTGATGGCTTCACGCTGGTTGTGCAACTCGGCTGCCTGACGATGCCAGCCATTTAGCTGGGCACGCAAACCAGATAGCCGCTCACGAAAGGCTGAAAACTCCGCTTGAGTTTTTTCGTGGACGATGCGCGCTTCACGCACGCGAGATTCCTGTCCGCGCACTGATTCGCGGGCGTCGGTCAGATCGCGCTGGGCGCGATGCCAGTGATAGCCGTACCACTCGCGCAAGGTGATCTTCATGTCTGCCTGAGCGCGCGCAAAGTCAATCGCGCGTTTGGCTTGCCGCTCCAAACTACGGATGCGCGGCTCGAGTTCGGCCATGATGTCGAGCACACGTTCAAGGTTGCGCTCGGTGTTTTCAAGGCGTTTGAGGGCATCGTCACGGCGCGAGCGATACAACCCCACGCCCGCGGCTTCTTCGAACAAACGGCGGCGGTCATCTGCCTTCAGCGCGAGGGACGCATCCACCAAACCTTGACCCAGGATGGTATAAGTCCGCTCGCTTAAGCCGGCCTGCGCCAGAAGCTCGTTCATCTCGCGCAAGCGCACATGCTGGGCATTGATTAAATAATCGTTGTGCCCGTCACGGTGCGCGGTGCGCGAGAGCGCCACCTCGGAAAAATCCACAGGCAGCCATTGCTCGGTATTGTCGAAGGTGATCGTGGCTTGCGCCATGCCTGCCCGAGCGCGATGCTCGGAGCCGGAGAAGATCATGTCTTCTGTTTTCTTGCCGCGCAAAAGCGTGTACGATTGCTCACCCAGCACCCAGCGCAGAGAATCGGCAATGTTCGATTTGCCGGAGCCGTTTGGCCCGACGATGGCGGTAATTCCGCTCGCGAATTCAAAGACCGTCCGCGAAGCAAAAGTTTTATATCCTTGCAGTTCGAGAGATTTTAGGCGAAGAGGCATGTTCTCATTTTCGATTTCAGATTTTTTGTGTTTACAGGTTTGAAGGTTTAAAAGTTGGCAGGTTATGGAGAATCTTTCCAACCTTCCAACTTGAAAACGTTTTTACAAAATTCCCAGATTTTTCAGCGCATCCTGCGCGGCGGCATGTTCGGCATTGCCCTTGCTCGTGCCTGTGCCGCTTCCCTTTTCAACACCCGCAATCTCAACCACCATTTCAAAGACTACTGCATGGTCGGGTCCGCTTGTGCCGACCACGCGATAGCGCGGCGCGCCTAATTTCTTTGACTGCGACCATTCTTGCAGTTGACTCTTTGGGTCGTGGATTTCCTTCAGGACGAGTTCACGAGATTCTTCCAGTCTCGGGTTGACAAACGCTTCCGCCGCACCGAGACCTGAGTCTAAATACAATGCGCCGATCAGCGCTTCGAAAGCCGACCCAAGCAAATTGTCACGGTCACGGCCGCCGGAGGATATTTCTCCGCGACCAAGCCGCATCGCGCGTCCAAGGTCCAGTTTGCGGGCGAACTTGGCGAGCTGATCGTTGCGGACAAGCGCTGAGCGCATTTTGGTCAAGTCGCCTTCAGGCATCTCGGGGAAACGATTAAACACCCATGCACCGACGATGAAATCCAGTACGGCGTCACCGAGGAATTCAAGGCGCTCGTTATCTTCAACCGCCTGCGAGTTCTCGTTCAGGTACGATCGGTGGGTCAGAGCACGCGTCAGCAAAGATAAATTTGAAAAGGACAGACCCAGCCGTCGGCTTAGGTCAGATGCGGATTCTACATCCCGCGCATGATTTACAGATACCACAGGGAACCTCCCGGAACTCAGGGAGCGCCAAACCCCCTCCGTTGTCCCACTTTGCGGATTCACCTCCTCCAAATTCGGTATCGAGAGTCGAATATAGGGGAGGCCGGGCAGGGGCAGGGTCTCGCGGTCCATCAGTTCCAAATATTAAGCGGGCTGAATTGTAACCTGAATTTTTAGTGAAGGCAGTTTTTTAAGATAAAATCAGCCAATTCCTGCCGGAGGGCGCTGTGACTGAAATCAGTAATGAGACAAGGTTCCTACATGCAATTGAAATGGGGTTGGGCGCGTGGCAATGGGGAGATCGTGTCGTTTGGGCGTATGGGCAGAAATATTCAGACAAGGAATTGCGCGAGGGCTTTGAGGTTTCGCTTAACCTTGGCGTGCGCTTCGTTGATACGGCTGAAACTTATGGTTCGGGGTATTCAGAAAGATTGCTCGGCAAATTTTTAAAAGACATAGACCAGCCAGTGCTGGTGGCAACCAAGTTCTTCCCCTGGCCGTGGAAAATCACGAAGGGATTTATTCCGCGCGCACTGAGAGGCAGCCTCGACCGGCTCGGGCTGGAATCAGTGGACCTGTATCAAATCCACTGGCCGTCTTTCACTTTAAGTCCTGAGGCAATGATGGAAGGCATGGTGGAATGCGTCAAGCGCGGCATGACGCGCACAGTGGGCGTCTCCAACTTTGACGAAAAGCGCATGATCCGCGCCTACACCACGCTCGCGCGGCACGGGATTCCGCTGGCATCCAATCAGGTGCATTACAGCCTCTTGACCCGCGACGTGGAAAGGAACGGAACGCTCGCTCGCTGCAAAGAACTTGGCATCCGCATGATCGCGTATTCTCCGCTGGAGAAGGGCCTGCTCTCCGGAAAATATTCAACGCAGAATCCCCCGCCCGGAGTCCGCGGCTCGCATTATGCCGACATGCTCAAAAAACTTCCACCCGTGATAAAGCTTCTGCAAGAACTCGGGCAAACACACGGCAAGACTGCAACGCAAGTATCGCTCAACTGGCTGATCTGCAAAGGCGCATTACCCATCCCCGGCGCAAAGAACGTTAAACAGGCAGACGAAAATGCCGGCGGCGCAGGCTGGCGATTGACAGAAGACGAAGTAGCCAGACTGGACGAAGCCACTAAAGACATTCACCGATAATCTTCTTTGAAATGACACCCTCCCGCGCATTTCTCCACGGATTTCTGTTCGGACTCTTGATCTTTACCCTCGCCAATGTCCTTGCTGCGCATCTGCTCTCGGACTGCGGCCTGCCAGCCATACTGGGGGCTGATTCCTGCGCTGACGATATTGCGCGCGCCGGCTTCCCGTTGATATTCTTCGAACAGGGCGGGTTTGCCTACCGAAGTATTTTCAATCTTCCCTACCTATTTCTCGACAGTTTTATCGGGCTGCTATTTTCCGCGCTCTGCGGTTTTTTCACAGCTTGGAGAAAGAGTCGAAACCAATAATAGATCTCTTGCAAATGTCACTCGTAGGTCAGGCGTTTAGCCTGACGTCTTGTGAAATTTTGGGTAGTGGGCTTGACTAAATGAAATCGAATATTTTTTTACCACCGAGACGCAGAGAACGCGGAGAAATCCCCTTGAAAATCTCTGCGAACTCCGCGCCTCTGCGGTGATAGATGGCTGGCATCATTTACGCAAACCCATTACCAAATTTTGAAGTATGGCGGGTTGAAAACCCGCCCGACAAGGACTTATGCAAAAAGTCCAATATTATAGAGGAGAAAATGATGGACACATTTAATTGGCTCATCACAGGATTTGGAATCTTTACCGGTATAGCAGGCGCTGTATGCAGTGTTGTCATCCCCATTTTGTTTATTGGTGGGTTTGGCTATTTTATTTACAAGCGCAACCAGCAAAGCGCATCCTACCGTCAGGCGGCACAATCATGGCTGAGTACTAGCGGCAGGGTGCTGATGTCATCTGTGCAGTCGCGAAGAAGCGGAAACAGCACATCGATTTTCCCGGTGGTTGCCTATCAATACGATGTAGATGGAAAGACCTATCAAGGAAAAACCATCAAGGCGGGCGAGCAATTTTTGAACGTTCGTATTTACGGTCAGGCACAGGCAACAGTGGAGCGTTACCCAGCAGGCGCCACGGTCACTGTTTATTACAACCCGTCCAACCCGTCTGAATCTGCGCTGGAAAGATAGCGGACTTCAGCCCACGTAATGCAACTTAAGCCACCCCTCATTCTCATCGTCGGGCCGACTGCTGTCGGCAAAACTGAACTCGCGATTCAACTCGCAGAGAAATTGAACGGCGAAATCATCTCTGCGGATTCGCGCCTCTTTTATCGCGGCATGGATATTGGCACCGCAAAGCCATCTCTCGAAGAACGCGCGCGTGTGCCGCATTATTTAATTGACATCGTTAATCCGGACGAAACACTCAGCCTGGCAGTCTTTCAGGAGAAGGCAAAAGAAATCATCGCGGATATTCACGCCCGTGGCAAACTCCCCTTTTTGGTGGGCGGCACGGGACAGTACGTCCGCGCGGTGACGCAGGGATGGACGCCGCCAGAAGTTGAGGCGAACGAGCGGTTGAGAGGTGAATTGGAAAAGATCTCTTCGCGAGAGGAAAGAGGCCCTGAGTGGCTACACGCGGAGCTGCATCGCCTTGACCCTGAGTCTGCAGCAAAGATAGATGCCCGTAATGTAAGAAGGACTATCCGCGCGCTGGAAGTCATCCTTACAACAGGCAGGAAATTTTCGGAACAGCGCGGTCAGGCCGAATCGCCGTATCGGCTTATAACGATCGGGCTGACTCGTCCGCGACCTGAATTGTATCAACGCGTGGATGAACGGATCGAGCTTATGTTTGCCAACGGGTTTGTTGACGAAGTCAGAGGGCTGCTTGACGCTCCGCGAAGCTACTCGCCGTCCCTGCCAAGCATGTCGGCGATCGGGTACCGGGAATGTGTCGGCGTAGTGAAAGGCTTGTTGACGGAGGAGCAGGCAAAGGCGGAGATGAGACGCGTGACCCGCATCTTTGTCCGCAGGCAGGCAAATTGGTTCAAGGAATCCGACCCGAACATCATGTGGTTTCAGGTCAAAAGTGGAGTTATCGATGAAATAGAGAAAACCATTCGCCAATTGATTGACTTTTGATTCTTGATTGTATATACTACACGTATACCCTGAAGGAGGAGCAACTATGAACAACCGTCCGTGGCTGGCGCATTATGATAAAGGTGTGCCGCAAACAATCGAATATCCGAAAGTGCCGTTGTTTCATTTTTTGGAGGAAGCCGCGCGCAAGTATCCTGACCGTGCCTGTACGATATTTAAAGGCGCGGTCATTTCTTATCGCGAGATGAATGCTCAAACTGACCGCATGGCGGCGGCTCTGGTTGAGATGGGCGTGAAGAAGGGTGATCGGGTGGGAATTTTCATGCCGAACATACCGCAATTTGTGATTGCATATTTCGGAATTCTTAAAGCAGGCGGAGTGGTGGTTGCTGTAAACCCCACCTATCCTGTCGACGAGATCGTTATGCCGGCGAACGACGCGAACATTGAGATCATGTTCACCATGAGTCGTTTTTACGATAAGGTGAAAGCTGCGCGCGAAAAATCAAAAATCAAGCGCATCATTGTTACAAACATCAAAGAGACCCTGCCGCCCATCACGCGGCTGTTGTTTACACTGGTGAAAGAAAAGAAGGAAGGCGACCGGGTTGAGTCGCTTGCGAATGGCGATGTGTGGATGAAAGACCTGCTTGAAAAACACGCGAACTCACCAAAAACAAACGTGGGTGTGACGCCTGATGACACCGCGATCTTCCAGTACTCTGGCGGAACAACCGGTGTGCCCAAAGCGGCAGTAGCGATGCACCGCAATGTGGTCGCAAATACACTTCAGATCAAAAGCTGGATGACCGGTTTGGTGGAAGGCGGGGAAGTCGTGCTGATGGGAATTCCTCTTTTCCATGTGTACGGCATGGTGGCGGGAATGAATTTTGGAATGGTGATCGGCGCGAGTTTGGTGATGGTGCCGAATGCGCGAGACTTAAAAGATGTGCTGGTCAACATCAGCAAATACAAGGCTTCCATTTTCCCCGGTGTTCCGTTGCTGTACAACGGGCTAAATAATCATGCGGATGTAAAAGCAGGAAAGTATGATCTTTCATCCATCAAAGCCTGCATCTCAGGCTCTGCCCCATTGATGCGCGAAACAAAGGAACAGTTTGAGAAGTTGACTGGCGGAAAATTGTTCGAAGCGTACGGACTCTCTGAAGCGCCCACAGGCACCCATTGCAACCCATTGAATGGCGAAAACAAAGTCGGCTCGATCGGCATGCCGCTGCCCGACGTGGACGTGAAGATTATCAGCCTCGATGATGGTGAAACCGAAATGGCGCAAGGCGAGATCGGCGAGATCGTCCTCAACGGCCCGCAAGTGATGAAGGGCTATCACAACATGCCCACAGAAACAGCCAACAGCCTGCGTCAAATGAAGGACGGGAAGACTTGGCTGTTCACTGGTGACATCGCACGCATGGACGAGGACGGTTACTTCTACATCGTTGACCGCAAGAAGGAACTGATCAAGCCCGGCGGATTCCAGGTCTGGCCGCGTGAAGTGGAAGAAGCCATCATGGATCACCCCAAAGTGCTGGAAGTCGGCGTGGGCGGCATCCCCGACCCGCAGCGCGGCGAAACCGTCAAAGCGTGGATCGTCGTCAAACCCGGGCAGGAGTTAACAGAAGCCGAACTCAAGGCTTTCTGCAAGGAGCATCTGGCTCCGTACAAAGTGCCGACCCATTATGAATTCCGCACCGAACTGCCCAAGACCACGGTCGGAAAGATCCTGCGCCGCGAGTTGGTGAGACAGCATAAGGAAGGGAAATAGAGATTAGGTGATTAGGAATTAGGTAACATAAAAGATGCCTCCGATATTTTGGAGGCATCTTTTATGTTTATTTTTTACGCGACCTGTGGTGTTCCACTCTTTTTCTTGCCCAAAGGTGCTGGGAAGAGGATTTCAAAGTCTTCGCGGTTGATCGATTCAACTTCAAGAAGTTTCTGGGCGATCAAATCCAATTGTTTGCGATATTTCTTAACCAAAGCCTTGGCTTGTTTGTAGGCATCTTCCACAAGCTTGCGGACTTCGCGGTCAATTTGCTCGGCAACCGCTTCAGAGTAATCGCGTTGTTCCGAGATTTCGCGGCCAAGGAAGATCATCTCTTCTTTTTGGCCATAGGTCATGGTGCCCATTTCAGCGCTCATGCCCAGACGGGTCACCATGGCACGCGCCATGCGAGTGACCTGCTCAATGTCATTGGACGCACCGGAGGTAATATCATCGAAGATTAATTCTTCCGCTGCCCGTCCGCCAAGCGCCATTGCAAGGGTGGCGAGCATTTTCTTGCGCGACATCAGGATGCGGTCTTCATCGGGGCGGAACCAGGTTACGCCGCCGGCCTGTCCGCGTCCAACGATGGTCACCTTCTGCACGGGGTCTGCTTCAGCGATGGCATTTGCCACTATCGCATGACCAGCTTCATGGTAGGCAATGATGCGCTTCTCTTCATCAGAGATAAGCCGCGACTTGCGTTCCGGTCCCATCACTACGCGTTCAATCGCTTCTTCCAATTCAGGCTGAGCAATGGATTTCTTGTTGCGGCGGGCGGCAAGGATGGCACTTTCGTTGACGAGGTTTTCCAAATCCGCGCCGACAAACCCGGGCGTGCCTCGCGCAATTGAAGCAAGGTCAGCCTGCGGATCGAGCGGCTTGCCTTTGACATGCACTTTGAGGATGGCTTCGCGTCCCTTTACATCGGGGCGATCCAAGGTCACGCGGCGGTCAAAGCGACCGGGGCGCAAAAGCGCCGGGTCAAGAATATCGGGGCGGTTGGTTGCGGCGACGATAATCACGTTCGTGTCTGTGTCAAAGCCATCCATCTCGACGAGCATTTGATTCAAGGTCTGCTCGCGCTCATCGTGGGAGCCGCCGAGTCCCGCTCCGCGCTGACGACCGACGGCATCAATTTCATCAACGAAAATAATGCAGGGCGAATGTCGCTTGGCCTGATCAAACAAATCGCGCACGCGGCTCGCGCCAACGCCGACGAACATCTCCACAAATTCAGAACCGGAGATGGAGAAGAAAGGCACGCCGGCTTCGCCGGAGACAGCCTTCGCCAACAAGGTCTTGCCTGTGCCGGGAGGCCCAACCAGCAAAACACCCTTCGGAATGCGCGCGCCAAGTTGAATGAACTTCTGCGGTTCTTTCAGGAATTCAACGATCTCAGCCAACTCCTGCTTCGACTCCTCCGCGCCGGCCACATCAGCAAATGTGACGGTTGGATGCTCGCCGCTAAACATGCGGGCGCGGCTCTTGCCGAAGGACATGGCAGCATTGTTACTGCCCTGCGCCTGACGGAAAATAAACCACAGCACGCCGCCCATGAACAGCACCGGCAGAAGGTACAACGCGCCGCTCAAAACACCGCCCCAGACAGAAGGCGCGCGGACTTCGATTTTAACTTTTTCAGGGGCGAGCTGGTCCATCGTAACGCCAAGACTGCTAAGTTGTTCGACTAAGGTAGCATTTGACTCTTTACGGGATTCAACGCCCTCTTCTTCTGTGCCATTTTTATAAACCACAGTGAAAGTATCGTCGCTCTTAATAATGATCTGAGCAACCTCGCCATCCTGCACGGCTTTCGCCACTTCATTAATGGTGAGAGGTTTTACCGTACTGGTGTTGTCGCGAAAAGCCATGAAAAGCATGGCGCCGATGGCGACGATCAGAAGGAAGTACACAAAAAACGATTGACTACGGGAATTCACGGAATCCTCCAAATTTTGACTAGCGGCTGGATTATACCAAGCCATCCCCTTAGACGACGCGTGGAGGGGAAATTTTATATGATATTCTAATGCGGCTCTTTTCGACGGGAAGGCTGCCGTCAAAAACAAACGGGCGGAATCTGCGCCTTGAAATCCTTAAACCAGCACCAATTCCACCGGGCAATGATCTGACCCCATCACCTTCTCGTGGATGATGACATCCTTCACGTGCGGCAGGAGCTTTTCCGAAACAAGGAAATAATCCAGCCTCCAGCCAATGCCGCGTTGGCGGGCATTCAGGCGGTACGTCCACCAAGTGTATTCAACCTTGTCCGGATACAAATGACGGTACACATCCACAAAGCCATGATCAAGAAATTTTTGCACCCACTCGCGCTCTTCGGGCAGAAACCCAGAAGTCTTCACATTCTCTTTTGGATTCTTCAAATCGATGGGCATGTGCGCGGTGTTGAAATCGCCGGTGATGATGATACTCTCGCCTCTTTTATGAAGCGCGTCGCACAGGCTGAGTAAATGGGAATAGAACCCCAGTTTGTAATCCACGCGCTCCTGACCGCGCTGTCCGTTCGGGAAGTAAATGTTGAATAGACGGCAACCAGCTCCAACGGTTTGAATGACGCGCCCTTCCACATCAAACTGCTCACCGCCCATACCGATCACGATCTCATCGGGCTGTTCTTTGAAAAAGGTCGCCACTCCGCTGTAGCCTGGGCGTTGAGCGGGATTCCATGCGAAAGGCAATTTCAACTGGGAGCGCTGTTCATCGTTTAGTTGTTCCGGGCGCGCTTTGACTTCCTGCAAACACAAGGCATCGGGCTGCTGCTCGAAAGCCCAATCCAGTGCGTTCTTGCCAAGCGCGGCGCGGATGCCATTCACGTTCCAGGTTATGATTTTCATTCTTTTACCCTTTGTTATTTTGCATCATCATAAATCATGTCTTTGATGTAATGTTGCTTAATGGTAAACTTGTTTACACAGATCGGAGCGACATGGAAAATACAACTGTAAAACGAATTCTTTGCATCGAGGATGAACCGGAGATGATCGACCTGATCCGACTCATTCTTGGCCGCCGCGGTTTTGAGGTGTACGGTGCCGCCGGCGGAGTGGAGGGCGCAAGATTGGTCCGTGAAATGCTCCCAGACCTTGTGCTGCTCGACTTGATGATGCCTGACATGGACGGCTGGGAAGTATACCAACAAATGAAAGCCGACACCGTCACGCGTGATATTCCTGTGATCGTCGTCACTGCCAAAGCGCAAAACATAGACAAAGTGCTGGGTCTGCACATCGCAAAGGTGGATGATTACATCGCCAAGCCCTTTGGTCCGCAGGAATTAATGGACAGTGTCGAAAAAATTCTCGGCCAGAAAACAGATTCCTAAAAAGTTCGGGGGCTGAACGGCCGCCCTGTTTTACAATTACATCATGCAGTACTCCATCATCATAAAAAACCTGAGCAAAGGGATTGAAAAGCCTGTGCGCGTGGGATATTGTGATTCGTTTGCGTGCCGCCTGCGCGGACTCATGTTCCGATCCCGCCTCGATCGTGACGCGGGACTGCTCCTGGTCGAAAAAGCTGATTCACGCCTCGACACTTCCATCCACATGCTTTTTGTCCCATTTGACCTCGCCGTATTTTGGATCAATTCTGAAATGACCGTTGTTGACAAGGTCATGGCCAAATCATGGCGGCCAGTCTATTTCCCGAAGGCAGCCGCAAGATTTACATTGGAGATTCACCCGCTGCGCTGGGGGGATTATGAAATTGGAGACAAGGTTGAGTTTGAAAATGTATAAGAGATTAATATTTGTCTTCCTGCTATCATTATCTGTATTGTTCGCACCTCAACAGGTATCCGCGCAGGAAGCAAGCGGCCCGGTCTACATTGTGCAATCAGGCGACAGCCTTTCGATCATTGCTTTACGCTTCAGCGTAGACCTCGCAGAATTAATGTCAGCCAATGGGATCACAGACCCAAATCAACTGGATGCCGGTCAACAACTTGTCATTCCCGGGCTCGACGGCATCACAGGGGTGATCAATACCCAATTCATCAATTTTGGTGATTCCTTCCGCAGTCTCACCCGCCGCACCCAGGTTCCGTTGGACCTGTTCAAGAAGTTGAATCATATCGTCAGCCCAAGCGAATTCTACGTGGGGATAAACATGATCGTGCCTGTTCAGGATGGGAGTCAAAATCTCAACAAACGCATCTCAACTGGCGGCGGCGAATCACTGCTCGAAGCGGCGATCAAACAAAATACAGACGTGTGGACGATTGCCCATTACAACAGCCTGCAAGGGTCATGGGATGTCCTGCCAGACGATACCCTTTTCGCGCCGGGCGAAAGCGACAGACAAAGCGCAAGCGGATTGCCTTCGGCTTTTTTGAGCGCCGAGATACGCGACCTGCCCATCAAACAGGGCGGCACGGGCGTGATCAAAGTAAAGACCGCCCCCGATGTCACACTTGGAGGAATTCTGGTTGACCATCAACTGCATTTCTTCTCAATGGAAGATGGAACACAGGTTGCCATGCAAGGTGTGCATTCTTTGCTTCAACCTGGTATATATCCCCTGCGCCTAGACGCAACACTGCCTGATGGAAGTAGACAATCCTATGAACAAATGGTGTTGATTGTCTCAGGCAACTATCCCGACGCCGTCATCAATGGAGTTGACCCACTCACCCTTGACCCAAAAGTAATTGACGCAGAGAATCAACAAGTCCTTTCTATTGTAAATCCCGTCACCCCTGAAACCTACTGGCAGGCACCTTTCACTTTGCCGGTAGATACCCAATCTTGCATACGGGCGTGGTACGGCGAACGAAGGTCTTATAACGACGGTGCATACAACAATTTTCACGCCGGGGTGGATTATGGCGTCTGCTCCGAGGCTCATCCATTCGACGCCTATGCGCCTGCAGCAGGCATCATTGTTTTCACCGGACCCGTTGTCGTTTGTGGCAATATGACCATCATAGATCATGGACAGGGAGTCTATAGCAAATTCTGTCATCAAGATGAATTTTATGTAACCACCGGTGAACGCGTGGAAGCTGGGCAATTAGTCGGCAAAATTGGGGGGACTGGCCGCTCCAACGGTCCGCACCTTCATTGGGAATTATGGGTTAATAGCGTGCAGGTCGAGCCGCTTGATTGGTTGGATCAGGCCTACCCGTAGCGGGGTCATACATGCTTTTAGTGGAAAGCCCCGCCACTTTGTAGAAGGATGCGTTGCACGTCCTCCATGAGTATGCTAAACTCTTGAAAAGGATTTCAAGCACATGAACAACCTCGTCAACTTCTTAAAGCAGTGCGATATTTTTTACCAGTTTACGCCAACTCAACTGGAGATGGTTGCAAATTTGTGCCGGGAGATAACCTTTAATGCGGGGGAGATCATCTTTCAAGAAAACAGTGACAGCAAGGAATTGTATGTGATCGCTCAAGGCGAGGTGGATATTTTGATCAATGGCGGGGCGAGCGGCGAACTTGAAAAAATCGAAACCGCTGTGGCATTGCTCCGCAGAGGGCAGTCTTTTGGTGAAGTAGCATTGGTGGATGAAGGACTGCGCTCGGCTTCGGCGCGCGCGGCTCAAAAGGATACCCGGCTGCTTGTCATACAACGCGATAAACTGATCATGCTCTGTGAGACGTATCCGCAACTGGGCTACCGCCTGATGTATAACCTGGCCGCGGACCTCGCCATGAAAATTCGCAATACAGACCTGCGGATTCGCGAGCAGTTGTTATACAAACCACAGGACAGAAAATAAGACAACCTTTCCTCAAAAATAGCTGGAAAGGGTAAAAGTCTAGACACAAGTACTTGACCACAGACAAAAATCACTTTATTATTCCTACTTAATAAAATTGAAAGGGCTGTATAATAGTGGTTAGTGTAAGCCGCGAAAATCCATATAGAAAGGGTTTTTCGGGCTTTCTTTGTATACGAACCAATTTCGAGGAAAAGGAGGTGAGGCTGACATAGCAAGCATTGTCCGCTGGTTGTTGTCTCCCGCGCGTGCGGGAATTCGAATTCACCTAACAAAATTTTGGAGGAGTAAGAAAATGTCTAAGCGTTTCTTCGCTGTACTTTCTGTGCTCGTTATCGCCAGCATGGCCCTTGCGGCATGTGGTGGCGCTGGTGGTGGCGCAGGCGCCACACTTAAGATCGTCTCCAGCCTTCCCATGACTGGTTCATCATTGACCCAGACTCAGACCATCGTTAACGCCATGCAGTTGCGCCTCGAACAGGCCGATTACAAAGCCTGCGGTGGAAAATACACCATTGAATACGAAGCCTGGGATGACGCCTCTGCCGCCCTCGGCAAATGGGATCCTGCGGTTGAGACTGAAAACGCCAACAAGGCCGCTGCTGATGCCTCGATCATTGCGTACCTCGGTACCTTCAACTCTGGCGCTGCCAAGCTCTCCATTCCGATCTTGAACAATGCCGGCCCGTTGACCATGATCTCCCCCGCCAACACCAACCCCGGTTTGACCAAGGCTGACAAGGATCTTCCCGGCGTAACTGATTCCTACTATCCCACCGGCACCCGCTCCTACTCCCGCGTTGTAGCCGCTGATGATATCCAGGGCAAAGTTGCCGCGAACTTCGTAAAATCCCTCGGCGCCACCACCGTTTACATCCTCGATGACCAGGAACTTTACGGTAAGGGTGTTGCTGATGTGTTCGAAGCCACCGCCAAAGAAATCGGTTTGACAGTTGTCGGCCACGAAGGCATTGACCCGAAGGCTGCTGACTACAAAGCCTTGATGACCAAGATCTCCACCAGCAACAACGGCGGCGCTCCTGATGCCATCTATGTTGGCATGGTCGTTGACAACAACGCTTCCCAGCTCTTGAAGGACAAGGTCGCGATCATGGGCGACAACGAAACCGTCAAGTACGTTGGTCCCGATGGCATCCAGACCCAGGCTTTCATTGACGGCGCTGGCGCTGATGTTGCTGAAGGCACATACGCTTCAGTGGCTGGCCTCGCTCTCGACAAACTGCCTCCCGCTGGTTTGCAGTTCGTGAAAGACTACACCGCCAAATTCGGCGCCCTCACTGAACCCTACGCTGTGTATGGTTACGAGACCATGAACGTGGCTCTCAAGGCGATCGAAGATGTCTGCGCCGCTGGTGGCAACCCCACTGACCGCGCCGCGATCAACTCTGCAGTGTTCGCGATCAAGAACTTTGACGGCTCTCTCGGCACCTGGTCATTTGACGCCAATGGCGACACCAGCTTGACCGACATGACCTTCTATCAGGTTCAGGGCGGCGCGTACGTTGCCGTCGGCACCTTCAAGTAAGATAAGAATTCTCTCGTAAGTCCGGGGGCGGCACTAGTGCCGCCCCCCATCCTTTTTGAAGAGCATGTAAAAGAGGAGAATTATGGAAACCGCCAAAAAAGGATTTAACTGGAGACGATTCGCCATCGCCTCTCTTGTTTTATATATAGTTTTTCTTATCGGTCCTATCGTCGGCTTGGATATTCCGGTGGTTGCCGCTGCAATTAAAGCCAACCCGCTTCAACTGGTTCAATTTTTAATTATTGGAATTTCGAACGGAGCGATCATCGCCATCATCGCTCTGGGTTACACCATGGTTTACGGCATTATCGAGCTGATCAATTTTGCACATGGCGATGTCTACATGATCGGCGTTTTCACCTCATTAACAGTCCTTTCAGTAACCGGCACTCTGGAAAGTAAAGATCCAGTCAAAATTGTATTAGGACTTATCTTTGCATTGGTTGTCGCCATCGTATTCTGCGCGGTCCTAAACGCAACCATTGAGAGGCTCGCCTATAGGCGTCTTCGCAATGCCCCGCGTCTGGCTCCATTGATCTCCGCGATTGGCATGTCATTCATCATTGAAAATATCGGCCTCATGTGGGCGGCACAAGCATGGCTTGTTCCATCCTTTGGAACAACCGGTGGGGCGTCTCAAAAAGTGTTTCCCGATATGCTCGGCGTGTTATTCACAAGCCTTGGCTGGAACATAAACTTACTTGCTTCATCAGGTCTGGCTCTTCGATTGACAATCAAGGACGTGCTGGTGATCGTCCTGGCTGTTGTGCTAATGATCGGTTTATATTTGTTCGTTCAACGCACGCGGCTTGGCAAAGCCATGCGCGCCACCGCGCAAAACCGCGACGCCGCCAAAATGCTTGGCATTGACATTGACTGGGTCATCACTGCCACCTTTCTGATCGGCGGCGGGCTTGCAGGCGCTGCTGGTTTAATGGCTGGTTTGTATAATAATACCGCCTGGTGGTTCATGGGATTCCGCGCGGGTTTGCAATCCTTTACTGCGGCCGTGCTGGGCGGTATTGGCAACATCACCGGCGGCATGTTGGGCGGCTTCCTGATCGGGCTGCTCGCCTCATTCAGCGATGGCTACCTCAATGCACGCTGGACAAACGCGTTGGTTTTTGCAACGCTGGTTCTCATTCTATTATTCCGTCCCACCGGCTTGCTTGGTGAACAGACGGGGCAAAAAGCCTAAGAGGTGTATCCATGAAAATTATGAGGTCAGGTATCACCTTCGGCATCATCGCCGGTTTGCTCACGTTTCTTTTTGGGGGCTGGTCTGTGGCAGTGATCGGTTCCTTAATGGGGGTTGGTCTCGGAATGGGGCTTGGCAGCGGACTCGAACGCAAGGATCCGTTTAAAATAGCAAAGGATGTTGCGCCAACCGCAGTAGTTGCCGGCGCAATCCTCACACTGCTCAGCCTATACCAGAATGGTTTTGTTCAAGACGCCATCGGAAAACAACCCGCTCAATTAAATGTCATGATCTTCGGCAACCTGATCGGTTTCCTCGGCGCTGTTCTTTTCACAACTTTACTCGCAGGAATGCACGGCCTCCCGGAAAAGCAGGAACAAAAATGGAAGATGATCCTGCTCGCTGTTTTGGTCGTTGCCTTCCCGTTCATTGACAAGCTGACAGCCCTGCGCTGGACCGCCCAGATTATTTTCGCCTTGATCTTCGTGATCCTTGGGCTTGGTTTGAATATCGTGGTCGGATACGCTGGTCTGTTGGATCTTGGGTACGCAGCGTTCTTCGCCATCGGCGCTTACACCACCGGCATCCTCTCCTCGCCGCAACACGGTCTCTTCATGAACTTTTGGCTGGTGATCTGGATCGCTGCGGCCATGGCTGCCGTTTGGGGATTTATGCTCGGCGCGCCAACCCTGCCGCTTAGGGGTGACTACCTTGCCATTGTCACGCTCGGCTTCGGCGAGATCGTTCCCGTGCTTTTCAAGAACCTGATCGATGTAACCATCAAAGAACCATTAACCTGCTGGATTCTGCCGGGTATTATCCGCCTTTTTGGCGGCGAAACAACCATGGCATGTATTACGCTTCTATCACACGAAGATCTTACAGCCGGCGAAAAAGGCATCAGTCCAATTGGCCGCCCGATCATCCCGATTATCAACTACGAATTTGAATCATCCAATCCCATCCCCTGGTACTTCCTGATCATTGCCATCATTCTGGTGTCAGTGTTCATTATCCGCCGCCTGCGCGACAGCCGCCTCGGCAGGGCATGGATGGCCATTCGCGAAGACGAGCTTGCTGCCGCACAAATGGGAATTGACCCCGTTAAAACAAAATTAGCCGCCTTCGCAATGGGTGCTACATTCTCAGGTTTTGCGGGAGCTTTCTACGCAGCTTATATCGCGGGTATCTTCCCCAGCGTGTTTGATTTCAGCGCGTCCATTATCATTTTGTGCGTCGTCATCCTGGGCGGTATCGGTAACATCAACGGCGTGATTGTTGGCGGACTTGTCATTATGACAGCCGATCGCCTATTCCTGCCGGCGCTCAAAGATTTCCTCGCATCACTTTTGACGCATACAGTTCTCCCGTCAATCAGTGACCCGGTGGTTCAGCTTGCAGTGAAGGATAATGCCAACCCGATCCTGTATCGATTTCTATTATTCGGCTTGACATTGGTCATCATGATGGCGGTTCGCCCTGAAGGCTTGCTTCCGAATGCGCAAGTCCGCGCGGAACTTCACCCGGAAGATAACTCTGTTGAAGCAGCGACTCCTATGGCAAAAAATTCGAGCAAAGGATAGGAGGCTGACATGGCATTCTTTGAAGCAAAAGCAATTACGATGACATTCGGCGGTTTAACAGCCGTAAACAAAGTCAACTTGAATATTGAAAAAGGCATGATCGCCAGTGTGATCGGCCCGAACGGCGCAGGCAAAACAACCTTCTTCAATACCATCACGCGGGTTTACGTCCCAACAAGCGGAGAGATGACTTTTGATGGAACTGACCTTGCTGGAAAACGCCCATTTGATATTACCAAGCTGGGCATCGCGCGCACCTTCCAAAACATTCGCCTTTTTGCGAACATGTCGGCGATGGAAAATGTCCTCGTCGGGCAGCATTGCCGCCTGACGTCAAATTTGATCGGGCAGGTACTTCACACGCAGGCAACCATGAATGAGGAGGCGGAAGCGCGTGCCCGCGCGCTTGACATGCTCGAGTATGTCGGTCTCCGCCGCAGTGACGCTGAAGTGACCGCGAAGAACCTTCCATACGGTTTGCAAAGACGCCTCGAGATCGCGCGCGCGCTCGCATCCAAACCCAAACTCCTGCTCCTCGATGAGCCAACCGCAGGCATGAATCCGAACGAAACGATCGACCTGACCAACTTTATCCAGCGGCTGCGCAAGGAGCTTGACCTGACCATTTTGTTGATCGAGCATCATATGCGCGTGGTAATGGCGATTTCAGACCGCGTTTCTGTTTTGGATTACGGCGAAAAGATCGCAGAAGGTTCGCCTGCGGAAGTTCAAAAGAACGAGCGTGTGATCGAAGCTTATCTTGGCAAAGGCACGTCACATAAATAAGAGGCGAGGCAGACAATGCTTGAATTAAAAGATGTCCACACTTACTACGGCAATATCCACGCCTTAAAAGGGATTTCACTCACAGTCAATGACGGCGAAATCGTCACATTGATCGGCTCGAACGGCGCAGGCAAAAGCACCACGCTGCGAACCATTCAAGGATTGAACAAACCCCGCTCAGGATCAGTTGTCCTCAACGGCGTTGAGCTGCACAAACTCCCGGCGCATGAGATCGCCGCGCTCGGGGTTGCCCAAAGCCCTGAAGGCCGCATGATCTTCCCGCGCATGACCGTAATGGAAAATCTCGAAATGGGCGCCTACATGCGCAAGGATTTAACTTCGTTCAACGATGACCTTGAACATGTCTTTTCGCTGTTCCCGCGCCTGAAGGAGCGCGTCACCCAAAAAGGCGGGACACTCTCCGGTGGCGAACAGCAAATGCTCGCCATGGGACGCGCGCTCATGGCCAAGCCGAAGATCCTGCTGCTGGACGAACCATCCATGGGGCTTGCGCCTTTGCTGGTTGAGTTGATCTTCGACACCATCAAACAACTCAACAAGGAAGGCACCACCATTTTGCTGGTGGAGCAAAACGCGTTGATGGCGCTCTCCATTGCCCATCGAGGTTATGTCCTTCAAACTGGCGAGATCATTTTGAGCGACAGCGCGCAAAACCTCAAGAATGACGAAATGGTACAGAAGTCATATCTCGGCGTGGAGTAAACTGAAAATAAATAGCTTGTGAGAAACCCGTTTTCCGCGAAAGCGAGAGAGCGGGTTTCTTCTAAATATAAAAGTCATGAACCTACCAGACACAGCGGATATCGTAATAATCGGCGGAGGCGTGATGGGAGCCAGCGCGGCTTATCACCTCGCCCAACGCGGAATGAACAACATCGTTCTGCTCGAAAAAGAGAATTTCTTCGGGCAGGGAGCGACAGGCAGGTGCGCCGGCGGAGTCCGCTATCAATTCTCAACCGAGATCAATGTCAGGTTGTCAATTGAAAGCCTGCCAATGCTCGAAAGATTCAAAGAAGAGATTGGGCAGGATGTCGGCTATAAACAATGCGGGTATTTGCTGGTCGCGACCCATGAAAAAATTGCCGATAAATTTAAATACAACGTTGACCTGCAAAATAAAATGGGAGTATCAACCCAACTACTGAGCGGTGATGAAGTCCGCGCGCGCCTGCCGTTGATGAAATTCGATGACGCGCTTGCAGGCACGTTCAACCAAAAAGACGGAGTCGTTGACCCAAACAGCGTGGTGATGGGTTACATCAGCGCGGCGCAAAAACTGGGCGTAAAATCATTCACCGGCGCGGAGGTAGTTGGCATCACTGTCAGCGGCGATCATGTTGACGAGGTGCAAACAACTCTCGGCGGAATCAAGACGCGCATGATATTGAATGCAGCCGGACCGTGGGCGGGTCAAATCGGGATGATGGCTGGAGTGAACATCCCAGTCATTCCCCTGCGCAGACAGATGTTCACAACAAGTCCGCTGATGGAATTGCCGGCAGATTTTCCATTCGTCATTGATTTTGCAAAGTCGCTTTATTTTCACCGCGAAGGTGAGGGACTTTTGATCGGCATGAGCAACCAAAATGAATTGCCCGGCTTTGACCAAAACGTGGATGACGATTTCGAAATGATCAACCTCGATGCAGCGATCGAGCGAATGCCGATTGTGGAAAAGGCGCAGCGCGCTTCACACTGGGCAGGCTTGTACGAAGTTACGCCAGACGCGCACCCGATCTTTGGAAGCACAGACATAAATGGATTTTTTATTTGCTCAGGATTCTCCGGGCATGGATTCATGCATGGTCCCATCTCCGGAAAGTTGATGAGCGAATTTATTCTGGACGGAAAATTTTCAAGCGTGGATGTTTCGATGCTAGATCTGAAACGCTTCGAGGAAGGCCGCTTGATTCAAGAGTACAATGTGGTGTAAATTTACCAGACCTGACAGGTCTATCTAAACGAGACAAAAATGACATCAGCAGAGATCATCACAATTGGCACTGAAATATTACTCGGCGAGATCGTGGATACCAACACCCGCTATCTCGCGCGGACGCTGCGCGGCCTCGGCGTGGACTTGTATCGCACGATCACCATCGGTGACAACGAAGACCGCATTGCAGACGCAATCCGCAAATCGATGGAACGCGCCGATATTGTCATCACCACCGGTGGGCTTGGCCCGACGATCGACGACCCAACGCGCGAGGCAGTAGCAAAAGCCGCGGGCGTGGAAACCGAATTTCGCGAAGACCTGTGGCGACAGGTGGTCGAAACCATCGGCAGATATGGCCGCACGCCGTCTGAAAACCAGAAACGTCAGGCGTATGTTCCCAAAGGCGCGATCGGGGTTCGAAACCCTGTCGGCACCGCCCCATGTTTTATCGTCGAATTCCCCTCACCCAGTTTAGGAGATCAGGCGGGAGTGAAGGCAGTGATCTCATTGCCCGGCGTTCCAAACGAAATGGAACATGTTTTACATGAGTCCATCATTCCATACCTCCAAAAAAGATTCAATCTCGATGAAATTATAAAAGTCCGCGTGCTGCGTTGCGCAGGACTTGGCGAAGGCATGATCGACGAAAAAATAGCCGACCTTGAAATGCTGCGCAACCCGACCGTTGGCTTGTCGGCACACACCGGCATTGTGGATGTTCGCATCGCCGCGAAGGCAAAAAGCGAAAGCGAAACGAATGCCATGATCGCGGAGGTCGAGTCGCAGGTCCGCGAAAGACTCGGCTATGTCGTATTTGGCGCTGATGAAGATACGCTCGAAGAGGTCACGCTGGATTTGATCGCAAAGCGCGGCATGACTCTCACCGCCATTGAATCAAACCTGAACGGATACCTGGCGCGAACGCTGCGCGTTCCGCACGCCGTTTCCTACTCCAATCTGACGCCTGATGCGCTCATGCAAACATTGCGCGCCGCCCGCGCTGATTCTGACCTGGCTTTGGGCGTCTCGGTCTATCCCGAAGAAGGCAGCGCTGAAATGGCCATGATCACTCCGCGCTGTGAAAAGACTCACCGCATTACCTACGGCGGGTCGCCACGCAGTCTGCCATATTGGGTCGTGAACCTGGCGATCAACTGGCTGCGCACGACAGTTGAGGAAATGAAATAATGCCCCCGGCACGCCGCCGCAAAGATTCATTCTGGGTGATCGTGGCATGGGTGTTGAACATTGCAGGACTTGGCGGCATTGCCCTTGTGCTGGTCGCGTATTTTGCACTCCAGCCCGCGTTCGCCGCCCCGCAAAATTTAGAATCCATTTCCACTGCCGCGCTGCCCGCAACCTACACCCCGAATCCAAATTCGTTTTATCTGCCAACCGTCACGCCCAATCCGCGTTCGACGTTGATCGTTGTCCAAACGCTCACGCCTTTTGTACTTGAAAACGTCGCCATTCGCCCAAGCGTGATCGGATATTCGGTTTCTGGGCGGCCGCTCGACGTGTACACATTTGGCAGCGGAGAACGTCAGCGCATGATCGTGGCGGGCATCCACGGCGGCTATGAATGGAACACCATCGCGCTCGCGGATGAACTCATCAAATACATTTACGAGCACCCTGAAGTCATACCCAGCGACGTGACGCTTTTTATCCTGCGCAACATGAATCCAGATGGCGACGCGCGCGACCACGGAATTGACGGGCGCGTCAATGATCACGGCGTGGATTTGAATCGCAACTTCCCGACGAATTGGGCTGCCGACTGGGATCGTGACGGCTGCTGGAACTACGGTCCGACCACGGGTGGAACTGGTCCAGCCTCCGAGCCAGAGACTCGCGCCGTGATGGGATTCCTGCAAAATCATAGAATCGAAACGTTGATCAGCTACCACAGCGCGGCGCTCGGTGTTTTCCCGGGCGGCGAACCGTGGGAGGAAAGGTCAACTCAATTTGCAAAAGCGCTTGGCAAAGCAACAGGCTATCCCTTTCCGCCGATCGATACAGGCTGCAAATTCACCGGCACGCTCGCAGACTACGCCGTGGAACTGGGCGCGGTTTCAGTGGACATGGAACTTTCCACACACAAATCCACCGACTTCAAAAAGAATATAAAAGCTTTGAATATTTTGTTAAACTGGCAGAAATAACCATTCGTAGGGGCGACCCGCCCACCGAGAGCCAACATACCGATTAATCATGAAGGGTCGCCCCTTACTACTACATAATCAACAACAAAGGAGCATGAATGACTCAAAACGCAAACACTCTTTTCACGAATGCCATCGTCCTCACAATGGACGGGAAATTAAATCAATACGACCGCGGAGCAGTTGCAGTCAAAGATGACCTGATCATCGCCGTCGGGCCAGAGCTGGAAATTACGAGCGAATATTCCGCCGAAGAAACAATTGATTGCGGCGGCAAAGTGCTCATGCCCGGGCTGGTAAACGCGCACACCCATGTCCCCATGACCCTCCTGCGCGGGCTGGCCGATGACCTGCGACTCGATGTCTGGTTAATGGGTTACATGCTGCCTGTGGAACGCGAATTCGTCACACCTGAATTTGTGCGGCTGGGGACATTGCTTGCCTGCGCCGAACAAATCCGCAGCGGCGTGACCACCTTCAACGACATGTACTTTTTTGAAGACGCCATCGCTCAAGCCACCGCCGAGGCGGGGATGCGCGCAGTCTGCGGTCAGAGCGTGATGAAATATCCCGCGCCTGACGCGCCCTCGTTTGAAGACTCACTGGCAATGGCGCGCGAATTCATCAAGAAATGGAAAGACCATCCGCTGATCGTGCCTGCGGTCGCGCCGCACGCGCCCTACTCCACCACGCCCGAGATTCTTCGCACATGCGCCAACCTTGCCTGCGAATTCGATGTGCCTTTGCATATCCACATTTCCGAAACCGCGTTTGAAGTTGAAACCATGCGCAAGGAACAAGGCATGCCCGTCGTTCCTTATGTCAAAAAGCAGGGAATTCTCGAAGCCAAGGTAATCGCCGCTCATTGCGTCCACATTGACTTTGGCGAAATGAAAACGCTGCAGCACGTCAACGCCGGTGTTGCGCACAATCCATCCTCAAATCTAAAACTCGCTTCGGGGTTTGCTCCCGTGCAAAAGATGCTCGAGATAGGACTCAATGTCGGCATTGGCACAGACGGCCCCGCATCCAATAACGATCTCGATATGTTTGAGGAAGTGCGACTCGCCTCCTTCGTTGCAAAAGCCTCCAGCAATGACCCGACTGTCGTGCCAGCGGCGACCGCCCTCTTAATGGCTACCCGTATGGGCGCACAGGCGCTTCACATCGGACATTTGACAGGGTCGCTCGAAGCAGGCAAACGCGCCGACCTGATATTGGTGGATACTTCGCCCGTGCATAACTCTCCGCGCTTCAGCCGTGACCCGAACAATGCCTACGCACAACTGGTGTTTGCGTCCAAATCGACCGATGTGACCGATGTGATGGTCAATGGCAGGTGGTTGATGCGCGCGCATGAACTGCTCACCGTCAATGAAGCTGACCTGCTCAAGCAGGCTCAGGAACTGGCTCAAAAGATAGACGCGTTCCTGATTCAACGCGAACAGTCTGTCCTCTCAAAATTGATTGCGCTGGGCGGTTCGATGGAACAGGAATCTTTCGAGGTGCAGGTCAAGGTCAAGGTGACAGAACCAGACCAATTAGTCCAGAACATGAAGCGGCCTGAAATCGAGATCAATGCGTACAAGCATTATCTTCAATATGATGAATATTACATTTTCGAAGATCCAGCCCAGGGACGGCTGCGCTTCCGCGAAGATAATCTGATCAACCAAAAAGGCGACGTTGAAAATGTGCGCTCGCGGTTGACCCTGCTCGGCCAAAAACGCGAAGGCGAGATCGGGCATGATGTACTGCTTTCGCGCAGCCGCTTCCTTGCGCCCGCGGTGCATACTTCGCGTTTTTACCGCGAATATTTCAAACCCAAACAGGTGAAGTCAATTGAAAAAGACCGCCTGCGCTGGCATATTAAATATAAAGAGACTGAATTCTTTATCAACCTCGACCACATGAAAGACCCGGCCATGGGATATTTCCTGGAGGTCAAGAGCCGCACCTGGAGCCGCAAGGATGCCGACTCAAAAGCTGAGCTGGTCAATGAACTGCTCAATCTGCTCGGCGTGGGCGAGGCCGAAACCGTGACCAAGGATTACATCGAGACCTTGCTTTCGTAACAAAAAGGAGCGCAAATAAAATGGACACGTTCAAAAAAATTGTGGCGGGGATCTTTGCAACTTTATTCGTAATTACCGCCATCCTTGCGCTCATCCTTTTTAATTTTGACCGCAAAGCATTTACAGCAGACACATATCAGAAGGCTTTTGCGAACGCAAATTTTTACGATCAGTTGCCAGCCATCATGGCTGAAACATTAGTCTCTTCAACAGCAAACCAGGACCAGCTCCCGGTTGTGATGCGCGGCATGTCGGCGCAGGCGTGGGAGGCTTTCTTCCGAACCCTGCTCCCGCAAAACGTTCTGAAATCCATGGGGGATGACGCGCTGAACGCCATCTTCTCATACTGGAATATGCAATCGAATTCGGCTGAACTTTCGTTGATGCCGCTCAAGGCAGCCATGCTCAGTGATGCGGGCGTGCAGGCGGCTTTCACACTTTTGAAGACTCAGCCAGACTGCACCTTGCGCCAGATCAGCCAAATGACGATTGACCTGCTCTCGAACAGTGAAATCCAGTTTTGCAATCCGCCCGTAGACCTGTATCCCATGCTGACGCCGGTGATTCAGGGGCAAATGCAAATGACCGTGCTCGCGCTCCCCGACGAGTTCACACTCATCAGCGCCCCGCCCGAAAATGATCCGCGCCAAAAGCTGCAATCGGCGCGGGTGATTCTGCGGTTAAGTCCCATCGTGCCGCTCGGATTATTGCTGTTGATGACTCTTTTTGCCGTCAACTCGCTCAAGAGCTGGTTGAATTGGTGGGGAATCCCGTTCATCATCAGCGGCGCGCTTGCAAGCCTGATTGCCCTGGGTGGCGCGCCCGTGATCGGAGCGCTCTTCCAGCGCATGCTTGTCAGCAAAATGCCTGCTTTCCTTCCCGTCATCCTGCTGGATTATGCGGGTGATCTGGCATCGGCGATGGTGCAGACTCTGCTTAATCCCGTTTTATGGCAGGGAGCAATCCTTGCATTGACAGGTTTGGCGATGGTCATTGGAGCTTACTTTGTGACAGTGAATAAGTGAGACGTTGTTGTTTATTGGCAGGCTTGGCGGCAGGAATGAAAGCCTTAATCCCTACTGACATCCATTCGCAAGATGTTCTTCAAAAGTAGCCGCGAAGGTGTGATAGCCTGAGCCGTCACACCTGGCCTGGAAATAATAATAAGAAGAGGATTCGGGGAATGCCGCCGCGGTCAGCGCATCCAAACTGGGGTTTGAGATCGGCGCGGGCGGCAAGCCTGCGTAAAGATAGGTATTGTATGGGGAGTCAAATTTTAAGTGATCGAGGCTGAGGGGGTTTGTCCACCAGGTTTGGTTGAGCGAGTCGTAGCCAAGCGCGTATTGGATGGTGGGGTCACTGCCGAGGGTCATGCCGATGTTCAAGCGGTTGATGAAAACAGACGCGATCAAGGGCATCTCTTCATTTTGAATGGATTCTCTTTCCACGATGGATGCGAGGATAACGGCTTGATTTATATCCAAACCCTGCGCAGAAAAGCCTGCGCTTAATTCGTTTGTGATGTGCAGGGCGAAGTTTCGGGCAACAGTTTCGATTAATTGATTCACTGTAGTCGTGCGCGCTAGGAGATAGGAGTCAGGGAGGAAGAATCCTTCCATGGTGGCGGGAGATGCAAAAGCGAGGACTTGAGGCGGAGTCTGCGCGGCGGAGATCAATGCTTCGGGAGAAATATCCAGCCCGGAGGTTGGCAGCGAAGCGGCAATTTCCTCCATCCGCCAGCCGGGCAGAATGACAAAAGGAACTTCTTCCGGAGTCGCATCCTGCAATTCGCTGGCGATGTCGATCATGGAAAGCGCGGGGCTGAGGATGTAATCGCCTGCTTGAAGCGTCATGTCGAGACCTGTGTAAACGAGATAATCAAATAGATATTCTGCATTGCTGATAACGCCGTCTGCTTCGAGGCGGGCTGTGACAGAAGAAACCGATTCTCCCTGTTCAATTCGAAACGATCTTTCCAGCCCGTTGGGGTCAAGCGGAGTGATGAGTGCGTCGCCATGCAAAAGGAGCCGCGCGGAATATTCGATGCGGTCTGATACAGAAAGCGGGCCTGCGGGCGGGCCGTACTTCAACGAGGCTTGCGCAGGGATGTAGCCCAGCGCGAGAAAGATGCAAGCAAAAATTGCGAAAAGGAAAAGGAAGATATAAATTCGGCGCATTTGATTTTCGATTTTGGATTTACGATTTTGGATTTACGTTCGGTGGTTGAGTAGCCCGAATGCCTGTAGAGGGCGCATCGAAACCACGCTTCGCCTCAAGATAAGATTGCAGGATGACGACTGCGGCAAATGTGTCTTGATGGCCTGAGCGTTTCTTTCTCGAAACGCCAAGCTCGATCCGCGCAGAACGCGCATCTTGAGTGCTGAACGATTCGTCCCAGAGTTCAATTGGCAGGCTGGTTTGATTTTTCAATTCGTCGGCAAAGCGTCCCGCGCGGCGGCCTGCGGGGTTTGGCCTGCCATCCTCGTCGAACGATTGACCGATGACGATTAAGGCGGCATCGTTCTGCGCGGCAAGGTCAGCAACCTGGGCGGCATCAATGGCGCGCGAGACATGTTCAATTGTTTTCAACGGGCTGGCTATGGTTCCGGTCGCATCGCTGAGCGCGAGGCCGATTCTTTTTTCTCCGTGATCTACTGCAAGGATTCGCATTTTTCTCCGGGTATCGTTATAGAATAGGGCTTACGCAGTTTAAAAGCTTTAGCCACGAACACTCCCTGGCACTGCCCGCCAGGGCAAGTGTGCGCCGCGCGCCAGTGCGGTGTTGCACGAATTTTCGCTAATTTTTAAATAATTCGTGTGAATTGGCGAAATTCGCGGCTTGCTCTTGGGGTTTTGCGAAAGTCCTGCTTATTTTATTTCCATCGAAATATTAAACGGAATGAGCGGAAGCCACGGCCACCATCTTGGAACCAATTCAATTACGGGGTCATCGCGCAGGGATAGGCTTGAAGCTAATTCATCTTTAACGGTTTTCAACTGGCGTCCGCGCACAATGGAATAGACTTGCAGGGTATCCACCTGGCGAAGCAAGTTACGCGTGACTTCAAGTTCAAAATGCGTCACGCCAAACTCGTCCGTGGACGGCTTTGTGAGCGTCTTCAAATTTGCCGCTCCATTGGGCATAAACCCCTCGGGCATGGACGTATCCAATGCGGCGGATGTAAGTTGGTCAAGGTCGTCAGCCGAGACATAACGCGCTGAAAACTCAACCTGCATGGTCAGGGTCAATGATTTACCGGGCTGCCCCGCCGCTGGATCAAAACTCTCTTCGGCAACCTTCAAAACTTCCAATGTATCCGCCAGTAAAAGGTCGGCTGGCGCGATCTGCGCAAGCAAATTGACTTCGGCATCGCGGAGCAAAATCTCCATGACCGTTGTGCGGAGTTTATCGCGATCGGCTTCTGTTGCGCCAGTCACTCTTGAATCTGCGCCGCCTGTGATCGGATTCAAATTGGCGACCGAAACAGAAAGCCCGAGCGGTCCTTCGACAATGCTGATCGATTCGCCGTCGATATTTCCGCTTGCACCGGATTGAAGCGCCTCAATCGGCACATCAACGATTTGATCCAGCCCGGGTTCAAGCAGCGCGTCATACAGGGTCGCAAATTTGACCGGCGGTTTATCTCCAGTTGAAACGACCGTACCCGCGCGGATTTTCACTTCAGTCTGCCCGAGATTTCTAAACTGCGCAATTCCCTGTGACCTGGACTTCGGCACTGATATGGCGCTAGTGACCGCAAGGGATTGCTGCGCCTCAACCGTGACCGATAATTCGCGCGCGGGAATCGCGCCGGTGACTGATACTGAATCAACAGACTGACTCGCCGCAAGCGGGATAACCACGCTTTGAGTCTGCGATTCGGGGAATAAGGTCAGCGAAACATGCGGGACGAAGAGGCCTGCCACTGTCAAAACGGCAATGACCCCCACTGTGAAAGCGATCACACGCCCGGGCAGTGACGTCCGCCATGGGGCTTCATTTCTGTAAACATGGTCGCGGATTCGGCGCAGGTCACGGCGGGGCGCTTTCGGGATGCGTCTGCTCCTCGGGGCAGAATCAGGCCACAGGTTGCGCTGAGCCGCGACAGTGGACTTGAAGACCGGAATCCCCAGCGATTCCGCATCGCGCCGGACGTTGGCGCGGCGGGTGACTAATCCCAATTGCGCGCCAAGTGAGTCCGCATGTCGCTGCAAAATTTTCAAGTCCAGCAAGCGCAAAACGACCTTCTCATACTTCGGCCACACGATTAAAATGCGCGGCGTTTTGGCCCACGAAAATTTATCGCGGACGGAGATGAGGTCATCGTGAGATTCGAGGGTGATAATTTGTGTTTTCAAAAGTCTGACCGGGTTCTGATGCTTTTTTGAATTATAAACTGAGAGCGGCGAACATGGCGAGTAATATCCAATTCATGAAAAAAAGCACTTCCGAATACCGGGTCTATTATATATAATATATAATCATGGCATCGATTATGGAAAAAGAACTCACCCACAAACCACTAAAGGATGAAATTTACGATGCGCTGCACCGTCAGATCATCGCTGGTAAATACGGACCCGGCGACTGGCTGCGGCAGGAGGACATCGCCACCCATATGGGCGTCAGTATGACCCCGGTGCGCGAGGCGCTGGATTTGCTGGTTGCCACCGGGCTGGCGGAACGCGTCCCGTATCGCGGGGTGCGTGTGCGTGAAATGTCGGTGAAGGATGTGGCGGATGCGTATGGATTAAGGCTGATGCTCGAAGCATTGATCGCGCGCGAAGCGGCGCTGCATATTACGCCAGAGCAGATCGCAAGCCTTGAGAAAAAAATGGACGAGATGAAGAAGCGCGTCAAGCTGCACGATATGCCGCAGGAGCGGCAATTAAGCCGCGAGTTCCACGCGTCCATCGCCGAGGCTTCGGGCAATGACCTGCTGATTAAACTGTATGCTGTGGTCGCAAATGCATTTCCCGACTGGCTGCTGTACGAGGCAATATTCCGCAACCCTGAATTGCTTGCGGGCAGTGTGGCTCAAACATATGAAGAACACCGGGCGATCATGGATGCGCTGATCAAGGGCGATGCCGACAAGGCAGTGCAAACATCCATTGATCATGTTCTGGACTCTGGCAAATGGCTGGAAGAATACCTGAAAATCCCGTCGGAGTTATTAAGGGAAAAAGAGAAATTCGTTTCATCATTAATCAAGAAATCAAAATAGGAGGCTGTATGTCGGAAGAACTTTATAAAGAAATGGCACAAAGCATCATTGACGGGGACTCGGATATCTCCACCGAGTTGGCGAAAAAATCCATCGAACTGAACATGCACCCGCTGGACTCGATCACAAAGGGGTTTGTGATCGGCGTGAATTACATCGGCGACCAGTTTGGCAAGGGCGAGGCTTTTCTTCCTGAATTGGTGATGGCTGGCGAGGCAATGAAAGCCGCTGTCGCTGTGCTCGAGCCGGAACTGATCAAGCTTGGTGGGGCGCGCGAGATGATGGGACGCGTAGTCCTGGCAACCGTCGAAGGCGACATTCACGAAATCGGCAAGACCCTCGTCGGCACGATGTTGAGCGCTTCCGGCTTCGAGGTCGTTGACCTGGGCGTGGATCAGCCCGCAGACAAGATCATTGGCAAGGCGCTCGAGATCAACGCCGACCTGATCGGCATGAGCGCCCTGCTAACCACGACCATGGTGCGTCAGCGCGAAGTGATCGAAGAACTGGATAAGGAAGGTCTGCGCCCGCGCATTAAAGTGATGGTCGGCGGCGCGCCAATCACCCGTGACTGGGTCACCAAGATCAAGGCCGACGGCTACTCTGAAGACGCCATCGGCGCAGTGAAGATCGCGAAGGAATTGGTCGGAAAGGCAGATCAGTAAGAAAATGTCGTTGCGAGGCGGTTCTTCCGCCGAAGCAACCCCAATAACGTACGGAGATTGCTTCGCAAAGCGCGCTCGCAATGACATAAAAACAACCAGAGAGAGCAGAGACATTTTAGCCTCGGAGGGCTTATGTCTTCAAAGAACATTAAGACCATCAGCAACCCAAAATTAAAACTGGAAGTGCTGACACAGGACGATATACAAAAAATCCACAACGCGACCCTGCACCTGATCGAGAAAGTCGGCGTGCGGTTCCCGTCCAAACGCGCGCTGGAATTGTGGAAAGATTTCGGCGCCGATGTTGACTTTACGAAAAAGATCGTGCGGGTAAAACCGCAGGTCATCGAAGATGCGCTTAAGATGGCTCCGCCGGCCTACAAACTCGCGGCGCGCGACCCGCAGCAGGACCTTCAGCTTGACGGAAACCACGTTCATCTCGGCACAGACGGCTGCGGCGTGGAAGTGATCGACATCCTCAGCGGCGAGAAGCGCACATCCTGCTTACAGGATGTGCGCGATATTGCACGCGTGGCAGATGCAACCGAGGAGGTTGCGTTCCATTGGGTGGCTGTTTCAGCACAAGACGCGGCAGTTGAAGCGCGCGGCCTGCATGAAGTAAAAGCCGTCTGGGATAATTCCACCAAGCACGTGCAGACCGAGTCCATTTACAACGTGGAGGAAGCCAAAGCCGCGATCGAAATGGCGGCGTTGATCGCTGGCGGGAGGGATAAACTGCGCGAGCGGCCGGTACTGTCGCTGATGCAATGTACCGCCCCCCCGCTCGGTCATGACGGCGGGAGTCTGGATGCTGCGCTGCTCGCCGCTGAAGTCGGAATCCCAACGGGGTTTATGACAATGGCGGCCTGCGCGACGACAGGCCCCACCACGATGGCCGGCAATATGACCGTCGGCAATGCGGAAGTGATCGCGGCAACGGCGATGCTGCAATTGGCTTACCCCGGCGCGCCAGTCTTTTATGCCGCAGCGATGACTGCTTCCGACCTAAAGACAGGCGCATACACTGGCGGCGGACCCGAAGATTTTCTCTTCGGCGCAGCGACCAACGCGCTGGCAGACTTCTATAACATCCCGCTTTCGATGGGGGCATTCGCCACAGGCGCGAAAGAACCAAACTGGCAGGCGGGAATTGAAGGAAGCCTTTCCAGTTTCATGGCGAGTGTGGTGATGTCCGATATGCTGCTCGGGTGCGGATTCCTGCACGGCAGCCGCATCTGGTCTTATGCAGAGATGATGATGGACTGTGAGATCTTCTCCATCGTCCACAAGATGATGCAGGGAATCGAAGTCAACGATGAAACGCTTGCGATGGAATCCATTGCGAACGTCGGTCCCGGCGGACATTTCCTCGGGCAGAAGCACACCCGCAAACACATGCGCGAGTTGTTCATGCCGCAATTCATGGACAGGCGGCCGTACTCTGAGTGGGAAACAAAGAAAGACGACGCGCGCGACTGGGCGCTTGCCAAGGCACGCAGGATTTTAAAGGAACATCAGCCCGATCCGCTGGATGAAAAGGTCAGCAAGGAAATGGATCGGATCATCAAATCGGTAGAGAAATAAAATTTACAAGTTGGCAAGTTAATAAGTTTGCAGGTTATGACAAACAACAACCTGCAAACTTTCCAACCTTCAAACTATTTTTTGAGGTGCCCCATGCAGCCAAAACTGTCCCTGCTTACTGAAGATTTAATCGAACGCATTCTGGATGAAGCTTATCAATTATTGCTCAAGCCCGGCATCAAGGTACAAAATGAAGAGGCGCGTAAACTTCTCGCCAACGCCGGCGCACAGGTGGACGAAGAGACTCTGGTCGTTCGCATTCCCGCGCAAATTGCCAAAGCCGCCCTTAATACAGTCCCGCGCACGTTTCGACTTTACGACTATCAAGGCAACCCCGCAGTTGAATACGGCGGCGACACGGTTCACTTTGACCCTGGCTCCTCCGGCATCAGCGTGCTGGACCCGGAAACCCTTGAGCAAAAAACAGCCGAAACACCGGACTTGATCCGCTTGCTGAAAGTTGCCGAACAGATTCCGCAGTACGACGCGCAGTCCACAGCGGTGGTCTGCCACGATGTCCCCAAGGAAATCCACGACCTGTACCGGTTGTATCTTGTTTTGCTGCACTCAAAGAAGCCCATCGTCACCGGCGCGTTCACCAACAAGACCGTTCAGCACATGATAGACATGCTGGCCATCATGTCCGGCGGACTGGAAAATTTGCAAGCGAAACCGCGCGCCATCTTCGACGTCTGCCCGTCGCCGCCGTTGATCTGGTCCAACTTTGGGTCGGGCAATTTGATCGCGCTGGCGCGCGCGGGCGTCCCGGCTGAAATTGTGTCCATGCCCCTCGCAGGCGCAGCAGCCCCGGTCACGTTGATCGGCGCGGTCACACAGCACACAGCCGAATGTCTGGCCGGCATCACCATCCACCAGCTTGCAAAAGCAGGCTCGCCCATCGTCTGGGGCGGCGCGCCTGCCATCTTCGACATGCGCAAAGGCGGCACGCCCTTCGGCGCAATTGAAACCGCCATGATCGATTCGTCCTACGCACAGGTTGGAAAATTTTTAGGCCTGCCCACGCACGCCTACATGGGCGCCACCGATTCCAAACGGCTCGACATGCAGGCCGGGCTTGAAAGCGGCATCACCGCCATGATCGGCGCGTTGAGTGGCATCAACATGATCTCCGGCTCAGGTATGCTGGACTCATTGCTTTGCCACAGCGCAGAAAAACTTGTCACCGATGCCGAAGGCGTTGCCATGGCGCAGCGCATGTTACAGGGCATGAAAATCCATACCGAGACTCTCGCCACTGGCTTTTACGAAGGCGTCAACTTCAAAGGCGGCGATTTCCTCAAACAGAAGATCACCATGCAGCTCTTTCAAAAGGAACAGAACATGCCGAGCGCAGTGATCGATCGCAACTCGATGCGCGGATGGAAGGAAGGCGGATCGCTGGATATGTTCGAGCGGGCCAAGGTGCGCGTGAATCAACTGCTCGCATCCTACCGGCGACCTGAACTGGATCCTGCCCAAGAGAGACAACTCCACGCTTTTGTGCTTGACCTTGCCAAACAAGCCGGCGTTGAGGCGTTGCCTGTCATTGAAGATTTTCTGCCTGCCTAACAGTTGAGTCTCTGCAAAAAAAATGTAGGTCACGTCTAAGACGTGACCTACGAGGTTAAATATGCACAATCTCCCCCAACTCCTGCGCGTCCCGCATGTTGATAACGGCTTGAAATTTGACCTCTCTCCGGACGGACAGAGATTGGTTTTTTCGTGGAATAAAACGGGGAAGTGGGAACTATGGGAAATGTCATCCCTGGCACCGCCCGCCAGGGCAGGTGTGCGAGGAGGGCGCTCTTCCCGACGAAGCAATCCCCAACACAACGAGGAGATTGCTTCGCTCGAAGAACACTCGCTCGCAATGACATTAGACATTGACGGCGCAAAATTCTCACCAAAATTTTCTCCGGACGGCTCGATGCTTGCCTTCGCTTTGGATTTGGACGGCAGCGAGTCGTATCACATCGCAGTTCACGATTTCACATCCAACATAACAACTGACCTGACACCCTCTATTGCCTACGCCCACCAGCCAAATATCAGCTGGTCGCCGGACGGAAAAATGCTGGCCGTGCTCTCAGACATGAAGGGACAGTTTGCCGCGTACCTGCTCCCCGTTGACGGAAGCCCAGTCCGATTGCTGAAGAATGTATTTCGACCCTGCTGGGATGCGGTCTGGTCGCCGGATGGGCAGTGGATCGCCATCGAGTCTGAATCCACGGCGAGTGACAGGAGCATTTATTTGGTGCCGATCAACCGTCCGCGAAAAGGCGTGAAAATAAATACGGTTCAACTTAAGATCAATGGACAGGTTTTGAACGCGCAAAATCCTGCCTGGTCGCCTGACTCTAAATTTCTGGCATTCTCCGGCGAAAACGGAGAGTGGCATGACATTGGGTTGTTCAACGTGGAGACTCAGGAGATTTCATGGGTCAACGAATCCGCCGGGGATGACAGTCAACCCGCATGGTCGCGAAGCGGAAAAATCATCGGGTGGATTCATTCCGACGGAGCAAAGACCAGTTTCCAGTTTAAAGAAGGAGGCGGTGAAATTCGGGAGAATAAAGTCGGGGACGGAGTCCATTCCTTTCCACAGTTCACATCCGAGGATGTTGTAATTCTTTATGAAGATCCGAGTCATCCGTGCGATTTATGGATGATGGATTTGAAAGACGGTTCATGCAAGCAATTGACAAAATCGTTGAATGAGGATGTAAATTTTACTCAACCCGAAGAGGTTTGGTACACCGGGAAAGACGGAGCGCAAATTCCCGCGTTGTTGTATCGCGCAAAAGATAGCACGCGCGCGGTGATCAATGTTCATGGCGGGCCAAACTGGCATTTTCAATTTTTGTGGCATCCGGTGATGAGCTACATGGCCTCGCTCGGCTGGACAGTGCTTGCGCCGAATTACCGCGGCTCGACCGGCTACGGAAAAAAATGGCAGAACGCCAGCCGCTACGATATGGGCAGCGTGGACACGGACGACTGCGCGGCGGGAGTGAATTATTTAATTGAAAACGGATTGGCTGAAAAAGATAAGATCGCGGTGACTGGGCGCAGTCACGGCGGCTTTTTGACGATGTCCTGCCTGACGAGGTATCCTGAATTATTCGCAGGCGGCTCGGCGGTGGTGCCGTTCTTGAATTGGTTCAAATCGCACAAGGATTCGCGTGAAGACTTGCAGCATTGGAACATCGAGAACATGGGTTACCCTGAAGATAACCAGGAATTGTGGCATTCACACTCGCCGTATTTCTTTTTGGATAAAGTCAACGCGCCTGTGCAAATGATCTGCGGCGGGAATGACCCGCGCTGTCCTGCATCTGATTCTATGGACGCGCGTGATAAACTTGTCGAGCTTGGTAAAGAAGTTGAGCTATTGTTGTATAAAGATGAAGGTCATTCGTTTTTGGATTTGGAAAATATAATCGACTCGGAAGTGAAACGCATGGATTTTTTGCGAAGACTCTTAAATAATTAACCACAAAGGAGACAAAAGGTCACAAAGGAAACCTTTGTGGTCAAGATTTAAAGGAGAGCGTATGGAAAAATTAAAGTTCTTATCAGACGACGACGTAAAAAGAATCCACAATGCAACCCTGCGCATCCTGAACGAAGTCGGGTATGTGTGGACGCACAAGCAAAGCCTTGAGATATTGACTGGCGCGGGCTGCAAGGTGAAAGGCAACCGCGTATATTTTCCGCCGGAACTGGTGGAAGACAGCATCCAGAAAGCCGGGAAGCGCACGGCCATCCGCGGGCGCGGCGGTGTGACCAAGACTCTCGGCGACGGCAATTTATATTTCCACAACCTCGGCGGCGCGCGCGATATTTACGACGCGAAGACCGGCGGTCATCGCATTGCTGAATTACAGGACGTGCGCGACTCGACGCGCCTGCTGGATGCGCTGGAAAACTGCAACACCATCACGCCGTTCTTCACGCCGCAGGATGTGCCCGGCGAACTGATGTCGCTGGCCATGTACCGCCACGCGCTCCCGTTCACCACCAAGCCGCTGCAGGGTCCCGGCGTGCAATATGGACCTGAAACAAAATTTGCAGTGCAAATGGCCGAGGTGATTGGGAATCCAAAAGAGGTGCTGACCCTCGCGCTATCGCCCGTTTCACCGCTCACCATCCCAGACCATGAAGCGGAAGCCGTGATCGAAATCGCCCGCGCAGGAGTCGCCTTCGGCGCGCTGCCCTGCCCGACAGCAGGAGCGACCGGCCCAATGACCATCAGCGGGTCGATTGCCCAGCAAAACGCAGAGACGCTGGCGGTGGTGATTCTCGCCCAGTTGGTGAATCCCGGCCTGCCGATCATCTACTGCGGACGGCTGGCCATGATGGAGCCGCGGCTGGGTTCGTCTGTTTGGGGCGGCGTGGAATTGGCGCTCGCTTCGGCTGGAACGATTCAGATCGGACACCATTACGGGTTCCCCGTCAACGTGTACGGATTCTCCACGAACGCGCACGTCCTCGACGCACAGGATGGATTCGAGCGCGGACTCAACGCGGCCATCCCCGCCCTGGCTGGGGCAGACGAACTCTCGGGCATTGGCGAAATGGAAGCAGGCGTGATGGGTTCGTACGCGCAAATGGTACTGGATAATGAACTCGCCGACAGCATCCAAAGGCTGAGGCGCGGGTTCAGCGCAGACGAAGATGCACTGGGCGTGGACGTGATCGCAGCCATTATGGACGGCTCGCGCAACTTCCTCGGCCAGAAACATACAATGAAATACCTCAAGGCCGGCGAAGTACAATTGACGAAACTTGCAGAACGAAATTCCTGGGAGACCTGGGAACGCAAGGGCAAACAAGGCATGGTGGAACGCGCCGTTGATGAAGCCGAAAGGATTTTGCGCGAACATCAAGTTGAGCCATTGGAGCCACAGCAGGAAAAAGAACTTGATACAATCATGGCCGCGGCTGAAAAGGAATTGGTGAAGAAGAGATAGTCATGTAGTCAGCTAGTCTCGTAGTCTTTTAGTCCATTAGTCAAGCAGTCAAATAGTTTGATAAATACAAGGAGAAGTTTAATGTTAAAACAGGCACATGCAATTTCAGAGGAATTGATCGAATGGCGGCGTGATTTCCACATGCACCCCGAAACGGGTTTCGATGTGTACCGCACGGCAGGAATCGTAGCCGATGAACTGGAGAAGATGGGCTACCGAGTCAAACGCGGAATCGGGAAGAGCGGCGTGGTGGCAGACATTGGCGAAGGCGGAAAAATGGTCGCCATCCGCGCAGACATGGACGCGCTGCCGCTGCAGGAATTGAACGAGTCGGAGTTCAAATCCAAAGTGGATGGGAAGATGCATGCCTGCGGGCATGACTCGCACACGGCGATGGCTCTCGGCGCGGCGCAAATCCTTGCCAAAGAAAATCTCAACGGGCGAATCCGCTTTCTGTTCCAGCCCAGCGAAGAGTCAGCAGATGAGGAAGGCAAGAGCGGCGCGGTGCGTATGTCGGAAGACGGCGCAATGGACGGTGTGGATTATGTCATCGCGCAGCACGTGGATCCGAGCAAGCCGGTCGGGAGTATTTACATCAGTTCAGGACCATGCTCCGGCGGAGTCGATTCGTGGTTCGGCGTCATTCAAGGCAAGGGCGGGCATGGAGCATATCCGCACCATACGGTTGATCCGTTTTATCTGCTGTCGCACGTTATATTTGCGTTGAATGCAATGATCTCGCGCAGGCTCGACCCGTTCGCGCCGGCAGTCGTGAGCATTGGTTCGGTCAACGGTGGGTTTACTGAAAATGTAATCCCCGACAGCATCAAGATCACCGGCACATTGCGTTACACTACGCATGAAACCCAAAAGAAGGTGCATGAAGAAATCAAGCGCGCCTTTGAAACCGTGAAGGCACTCGGCGGCGATTACACACTTAAACTTGAGATCGGCGCCCCACCGATGATCAACAATACAGAAGTGACAGGGATGATTCAAACTGTTGGAAAAGATCTGCTCGGCGCGGAAAATGTCCACCCTGGCGAGAAGACTTTAGGCGCGGAGGATTTTGGCTCATTCATGGAACATGCGCCGGGCGCAATGTTCATGCTTGGAACACGAAAGGAAGGGCATGAAGAGTATCCGTTCCATCACCCGAAGTTTGATATTGAAGAACGCGCCTTTCCGCTTGGCACGGCGATATTGGCGGAAACGGCGCTGCGGTTTTTGAAAGGATAAATTTTTTACCGCGAAGGGCACGAAGAAGCGCCAAGGAAAAACCAAGGCTTTTTCTTTAACCTTTGTGTACCTCGTGTCCTTTGTGTTTATTTTTTAATTGGAGAGCACATGCACACTATTTTGAAATCGGAAAAGAAGGAAGTCATCATCGGCATTGACAAGCCGTTCGTCATCATCGGCGAGAAGATCAACCCGACCGGCATAAAGAAACTTGGGCAGGCGCTGGTCGAAAACAACATGGACTACGTCAAGCAGTTGGCGCTGAGGCAGGTGGCCTGGGGCGCGGATGTGCTGGATGTGAATGTGGGGCATCCGCAGATTGACGAGGCGGCTGTGATTCCCATCGTGGTCGAAGCGGTTCGTTCGGTGGTGGACGTGCCGCTGTGCATCGACTCGAACGACCCGAAGATTCTCGCTGCCGGACTCAACGCGGCAACTGGCAAGCCGCTCGTGAACTCTGTCAACGGGGAGGAAAAGCAATTGGCGAGTGTCCTGCCGCTGGTTAAAGACAGAGGCGCAGCAGTCCTCGGGTTGACCATCGGCGAGGAGGGCATCCCCGCCACAGCGGAAGAGCGGCTCAAGGTGGCTGGGAACATCATCGAGCGCGCCGCAAAGATGGGCATCCCTGTTGAAGACATCATCATTGACCCGCTGGTTATGACCGTGGGACATAACAGCATGGCCGCGACGGTAACGCTCAAGGCCATTGAGTTGATCCGCAAAGAATACGGCGTGAATATGAGCCTCGGCGCAAGCAATGTTTCGTTCGGGCTGCCAGACCGTCATTCGGTGAACAGCTCGTTCCTGTCGCTGGCGATGCAGGCCGGCGTGACCTGCTCGATCACCGACCCGATCAAACTCGGAAGTTCGATCCGCGCCACCGACCTGCTGCTGGGCAAGGATGCGAATTCAATGCGCTATCTGAAATATTTCCGCGCGACGGAAAAACTGCGGGAGGCAGAAGCTGCGGCGAAGACATAGGGCTTTGAACAGTGAACAGTGAGCAAGTGACAGGAGGCAGTAATAAACTGCCTCCTGTTGTTTTCTTAATTAGCAAGGAACCTCATAATGAAAAAGACTTTATTGGTTTTGATAACTATCTCCATATTTGTTACAGCCTGCGCGACACAAGCCGTTGCTCCCTTCGCCCCCATCCTGCCGACCATAATTCCAAGCTCGACAAACTCCTTCATCCCCGAGGCAGCGCAAACCCTCACGCCGCCGCCAACACCGACAGCCACCCCCATCCCCCACCCGCTGAGCATTATCGGCATGAGGGCAGGGAATTATCCCGGCAGCCCGGTCACGATCGTCAGTGAATTGGCAAAAGGCTCGAATTACAAACGCTATTACGCTTATTATCTTTCAGAGGGATTGAAAATTTACGCGCTGCTGACCATCCCCGACAGCGAAGCACCTGCAGGCGGATTCCCTGCCATTGTTTTTAATCACGGCTACATTCCGCCCAATGTTTACAAAACGACCGAGCGTTACATCGCCTATGTGGATGAAATTGCAAAAGCGGGCTATGTCGTCTTTCGCATTGACTATCGAGGGCATGACGCCTCCGAAGGCGAGGCGACCGGCGCGTATGGCAACCCCGGCTATCAGGTCGATGTGCTGAACGCGGTGTCGTCCATCAAGCAATTGCCGGAAGTGAATCCCGAACGAATCGGCATGTGGGGACATTCGATGGGCGGTTATCTCACCCTGCGCACAATGGTCATTTCAAAAGATGTGAAAGCCGGCGTGATCTGGGCAGGCGTGGTCGCATCGTACCCCGACTTGCTTTACAACTGGCGGCGCACCGGCTCGTTCACCCCGTCGCCAAGCTCGCGCGGAGTTGGCTGGCGCACAGGCTGGATCGAAGCATACGGCACGCCAGAAGAGAATCCTGATTTTTGGAATTCTGTTTCCGCCACAACATACCTTGCCGATCTTTCTGGACCGTTGGAACTGCACCACGGAACCGCAGATGAAGACGTCCCTGTGGAGTTTTCCATCCGCCTCGCGGAACAAGCCCGCAACGCTGGTCAGATCGCCGACCTGTACACTTACGAAGGCGACAACCATAATATTTCAAATTATTTTTCAACAGCCATGCAGCGAACAATCGCCTTCTTTGATTTGAATTTGAAATGATGGAATTACCCGCCCAGTATTGGCCAAGAATATGCCGGCCGATTCCATCGTATAATCCCGCTCCTATGAAAACAAACTCCTCCTTCGATCTCGTCATTTTTGATTGCGACGGCGTGCTGGTAAATAGCGAACCGCTTGCCAATCAGGTTTTTGTCGAATTGCTTGCAGAACATGGGCATCGCGTTAACGCTCATGAATATCAGCGGGAATTTTCAGGCGCGGCGATCAACGAAAGGCTGGCTGTCACTTCGCATAAATTGAAGTGGACTCCGCCAGAAAATTTTTACTCAGTTTTCAATGAACGGTTATCAGATTTGACCGAGCGGGAACTTACGCCCGTCTCAGGGATTCATGACCTGATCCGCAGCATTACCGCGCCGATCTGCGTCGCATCAAACGGAAGCCGTGAGGAGATTCTGCTCCGATTAAAAATTGCCCGGCTGACAGAGTTCTTTGATGGCGCAATTTTCAGCGGATTGGAAGTGGCGCATCCCAAACCAGCGCCGGATGTATTCCTCGAAGCTGCAAGATCATTCAACGCAACTCCGGCCCGTTGTGTCGTGATCGAAGACAGCATTCCCGGAGTAACCGCGGCTGTCCGCGCGGGGATGAAAGTATTTGGTCACGCCGCGTACACGCCGAGCAAGTCGCTGTTGGCGGCCGGCGCAATCCCTTTTGATAACATGATGGAATTGCAATCGATTTTAAATCGGAATAATTAGGGATTCATTTCCCAAACATTTCATCGAGCAATGGGTTGATTGCCTCCCAGTTTGGCCCCAAAACCTGTGCCCCGCCAGATGTCTGAAACGGCGTTACCATCTCAGGCGTGATCGCGCGGCTGTCTATCCCAAAGAGGGGAATCCTCACAACGACAAAGGCCATTCGCGGCCATTGCCAGAGCGGGATGTTGGTCTCCACCGACTTTGCAAGCGATGTGATGAACTTTGACATTTTAGGCCACGAAGATGGGGTCAAGCCTTTGTCCAGCAGGGCGGTCACCAGGATTTGCGTGCGCTGCATTCGGGAAAAGTCACTGCTACCGGCACGGTCACGCGCAAATGCCAGGGCTTCGACTCCGCTCAATTGGTGGATTCCAGCCGGGTACCCGCCTGACGCCGCATCCAATTGAATTTCGACTCCGCCCAAAGCATCCACAGCATCCACAAGCCCGGTCATGTGAATGACCGCATAATATCGGGCGGGAATACCAAAGTTCTCGCGAATTGTCTGACCCGCTGCGTCGCCGCCTGTGCCAGGCTCATTTGCCTCTGCAAAGAAGTAGGCGGTGTTGATGCGCTGCTCGCCGACATTTGGAATCGTCACCCACAGGTCGCGCGGAATGGACAACATGCCGACATATGGCTTGAGTGGAATGATCGTGGTTAGGATGATCGTATCTGTTCTGCCCAATGTTCCCCGCTCGGGAGAGTCGTCGGTGCCGAGCAGCAGGATATTCGTCCGCAGGGGAGCGATAAAGTAAAGCAGGATCAAGAAAAGGGAAAACAGGAATCCTCTTTTGAGCAAACCTCGTTTTCTTTTCTTTTTTCCAGCAGGGGATTGAATCGAGATCGACTGGAACGCATCAAGCGAACGACTAAGTTGGGTTTCTTCCATATTTAAAAAATAACGGGACTGTTCTGGCAGTCCCGTTGTGATTTCGATTAGCGATTGAACAGCCAGTTCATCTCACGAATTTTACCTGCCAGGTCTTCGCGCAGATCGCTTTCGGTGATTCGCCAATGCCAGTTTCCGCCCAGCCTGCTCGGAAAGTTCATGCGCGCTTCAGCGCCGCAATTGAGCAAATCCTGCATGGGAGTGATGGCAATGTCTGCGACAGAACCCCAGACGGCGCGGATCAAGTCCCAGGCGAAGTCGCTGCCATCCACCCGCAGGTAACGCTGGGCAAACTCACGCTCGTGCGGCTCGGCAGATTCGAGCCAGCCGCGGGCTGTGTTGTTGTCGTGCGTGCCGGTATATGCCACGCAATTGGGAACGTAGTTATGCGGCAGGAAGGGATTATCGGGGCCGGAAAACCCGAATTGCAAAACTTTCATGCCGGGCAAATTGAACGCCTCAAGCAATTCGATCACATCCGGCGTGACCAGACCCAAATCTTCTGCGATGATGGGCAGGCCAGTTCCATGCGCGCCGCTGAGATTCTCGTCGATTGCACTGAACAGGTCTGCGCCCGGGCCTGTCACCCAGCGGCCAAACTCAGCAGTTTTATGGTCGGCGGGAATTTCATAGTAGCCGGCAAATCCGCGGAAATGGTCAAAGCGCAGGATGTCAAATACCTGCAACGAGGCGCGCACGCGCGACAACCACCAGGCGTATCCATCCTTTTTGTGAATTTTCCAATTGTAAAGCGGGTTGCCCCATAATTGCCCTGTGGCGGAAAACCCGTCCGGCGGAACTCCAGCCACGACAGTCGGGTTGCCCTGCTTGTCCATGAAGAATAATTCGGGGTGCGCCCAAACGTCTGATGAGTCGTACGAGACAAAAATGGGAATATCGCCGATGATCTGAATGGCGCGTTCGTTTGCGTACGCGCGGAGCTTGTTCCACTGGCGGAAGAAAATAAATTGATAGAACGCGTAACGTGTTACGGTTTCGGCGAGTTCGTTCTGCGCTTTCCGCAATGCGGCCTTCTTGCGCGTCCGCAAAGGCTCAGGCCAGCCGACCCATGAACCACCGCCATTGGCTTCTTTCAACGCCATGAAGAGAGTATAGTCATCGAGCCAGGCAGAATTCTCGGCGCAGAAATTGTCAAAAGCGGGACGCAAATTTTCGGGGTGGGATCGGTAGTTGGAAAATGCCTGTTGCAAAAGACTCAGTTTGCGGGGAATGAACAGGCCAAAGTCCACGTGTGAAGCGGGCAGGTCTTTCATCCCATTTAAATCATCTTGAGTCAGTAAGCCATCTTCATGCAGGTCATCCGGGCTGATCAAATATGGATTGCCTGCGAAAGCCGAAAAACACTGATAGGGAGAATCGCCGTAGCCGGTTGGGCCAAGCGGAAGCACCTGCCAGAGTTTGCAGCCGGTGGACGCGAGCCAGTTGACGAAATGATAGGCCTGCGGACCGAGGTCGCCAATTCCATAGGGCGAGGGCAGGCTGGAGGGGTGAAGAAGAATTCCGGAGGAGCGTTTGAAGGTCATGGTTTAATAATGGATTGATAGAGTTCGAGATATTTTTTGGCGGAGTTTTTCCACGAGAAGTCCTGAGCCATGCCACTGCGCTGCATGGCCTGCCATTTTTCCTTGTCGCCATAAATTTTGAACGCGGTTTTTATAGCGCCCATCAGGGACATGTGATGGATCTTTTCAAAAATAAAGCCTGTTTTCCCGTGGACAACTGTATCGTTCAATCCGCCTGCGGCGCGGACAATGGGAACACAGCCGTAATGCATCGCGATCATTTGCGAAAGACCGCAAGGCTCGTAACGCGAAGGCATGAGCAGCATGTCGGCGCCGGCATAGATCTGACGGGCAAGGCCGGCGTCGTAACGTGTTTGGACTTTAACGCGGTCGGGATACGAGGCCTGTAAATTCAGCGCAGCTTCTTCAAGTTTGGGGTCGCCTGTCCCCAGAATGACAGCCTGCCAATTTAATTTTTTCATGCTTTTGAGGGCAGTGAAGGCAAGGTCAACCCCTTTTTGCACGTCCATGCGCGAGACCATTGCCAGCAGAGGCGTATCGGACTCACGCGCCAACCCAAGCCGTTCTTGAAGCAGTCCCTTGTTTATGGCACGCTTTTCCAGCGAAGTAATGTCAAAATTAACGCCAAGCGCGGCATCCTCGGCGGGGTTGAACGATGTTTCGTCCAGCCCGTTTATGATGCCGTGCAAAGTTTCGCGGCGCGATTGTAAAAACTCATTCAGGCCGCATCCATATTCAGGCTGTAACAATTCACTGGCATAGGTCGGCGAGACAGCCACGATCGCATCTGAAGCCCAAAGTCCCAGCGGCATGGGCATGACCCGCGCCCAGTCCGGCAGGTCAGTCTGTGCGAGCTTCAATCCGTAACTTTCCAAAATTGTGCTCACATCAGGTCCCATGAACGGGAGGTTATGCACCGTAATGACAGACGCAACGTGCCGCGCCCCCTCCTCCCAGCGCTTCGTGAGCGAGCCATAGACGCTCAAAGCTGTGTGCCAGTCGTTCCCATGAATCACGTCCGGAAGCCAATTAATCTGTCGCGGAAGTTCCAAAGCGGCAAGGGAAAAGAAAGCGTATTTTTCAGAATCAAGTTTTGAATTGGATGAATAAACAGAGCCGTTCGCCTGAATCGGGTCGCCATTTATGAAATAAACGGGCATCCCTTTCAGCACGGTTTCAAACGCCTCCACTTGAATTTCAGCGTCACCGCGCTTCAACGAAAATATTCCCACAGGCTTGAGGTTATCCGCCTTCACAACGGGATGGTACGGCAAGACCAGCCGCACATCCAGCGTAACGTCCTCATTGGAAAGGGAACGCAAAGCATACGGCAAGGAACCCGCCACGTCGCCCAATCCGCCTACTTTTACAAACGGTTCGGCTTCCGCCGCGAGGAATAATACGTTGATTGTTTTTGGCATATGTTTATTTTCTATTATTAGACCCTAAAGGTTTTGATAACCTTTAGGGTCTGGGAATGGGAGCCTGAAGGGTTTCGAACCCTCAACATCTACAGCCACAGTGTAGCGCTCTGCCGTTGAGCTACAGGCTCCATATTTGAAGCGAGCGACATTATATCATCAGGATATGACACTCGCAAGGATATTTTGAATTGTACTCACAACCGCTTCGCGCTTAACTGAGACCTGCCCGCCATTAATCAGGTTTTTCACTGCAACCTCGGCATTTGCGGCCTCATCTGGCCCAACCGTGAGCACGACCCGTGCCTTCATCTTGGCTGCAAATTTGAACTGCTTCTGCAATTTGGCAGGTTCTGGATAACACAACACATTCAAGCCAGCACGGCGTAACTCTGCAGAAAGTGAAAATGATTGCTGCATCAGACTCTCATCGAAGATTGTCACAAGGATCGGCGCGGGGCTGGGAGTGAACTCGGGCAGGAGGCCTTTTTCCTGCAGAACAATGCCCATCACCACGTCACCCATTGCGAAGCCCACGCCTGAAAGCGGCTGCCCGCCCACGTCGGCGAGCAGGTTGTCGTAGCGGCCGCCGCCGAGAATGGCGCGTTTGACAGAACCGCTGGTTTCAAAGGCTTCAAAGACTGTGCCGGTGTAATATAAGAGTCCGCGCATGATGTTGGGGTCAAACTTGACGTAGTCTTTCACGCCCAGGGCTTCGAGCGCAGCGAACAGGCGCACAAGTTCATCGCTCTTTTTCCACAAGTCAAAATCAGCGAGGATGTTTTTCAAGCCGTCGAGTTGCGTTTGCGAAAGTCCAGAGTCAAGCACGTAGGCGTCCCATTTGGCTGACTCCATTTTTGAACGGCGGTCTACCATGTTCGAGACTTCGAGGCGTTTTTCCTGCGGGATGCCCAAGGCGTCGAACTCCGAATCCATCAGCCGCCGATTGTTCACGTAAACAGTAGCCTGCCCGGGGTTAAGTCCGACCGAGCGCAGGAATGTCGCGCCGACTGCGATCAGTTCCGCATCCGCTTCGGGCGAGGAAACTCCGAGCATGTCAATATTCCATTGAAAGAATTCGCGGCTGCGTCCCTTTTGCGGCTGCTCGTAGCGCCAGAACGGACCGAAGGACCACCAGCGGACGGGGAAAGTCAACTCGCCTTGTTTGGCGGCGATCATGCGCGCGAGGCTCGGCGTGAGTTCGGGGCGCAGCGTGACAAAATCGCCGCCGCGATCGGTAAAGGTGAAGGATTGCTTCTTCACCAGTTCTTCGCCGGACTTGGCGGCGTAAAGATCGATCGGCTCGATGAACGGCGCGTCCCATTCCTGATAGCCGAAGGAACGCGATGCCGCGCCGACTTTCTCATAAATGAAATTGCGCAGCGCCATTTGTTCGGGATAAAATTCGCGCGTGCCTTTTACGGGTTGAATTTTGCTCGCCATAGGAGACTCCAGTGCGCGAATTCTATCATGAGTTTAAGACGCTACTTTGGTGCAGAGATAAAAGATAGAGGTTCTACTGTTTTTCATAGGAAAAGAAAAAACACAGCGGCACTAGCTGCAGTACCAGGTATCACCAAATATCTATTTAGTGCAGTGACACTAGATGGTATTGTCGAGCGAATCACATCTCCACCTGCAGTTGATCCTGCATATACCCCAGCTCCTATCCCCTGCCACCATGCCTCACGATTTTGTGTGAGATAAAAATAGTTGTTGTTTGAAGGTGAGATGATCCCAGTTTTACTACATCCATTGGCACAGGTCGCACCAGTTGAACATACATAGCCTGTGGGTATCGCGATGTCTAGACTATGTGAACTAGCTGTATTTGCGCTAAAACTATAACTACCATCAGCCCCACTCACTGCAGCGACAGAGGAATCCATAGTCACGCTCTGCCCCGACATCGGCGTATCTACAGCACAACTATTGGCAGTATCTAAGTAGACAATTCCAAATATTTGGTCATTTGGAGTGGTAAAACTAGTGACTGCAGCTGCATAGCAAGTAGCATCGCTATATGTGACTATTCGTACATGATAAGTAGTATTTGGCAAAAGTCCGATCACAGGCTCACTAGTATCTAGTGTAGTGAGTGTAGCTGCCGCCTCACAGTCCCCAGGTGTAGGACATCCATTTTCCACTTCCCACAAATCCTCATCTACCCTTATCAGTTGCGAAGAACCGCCAGTCCCCGGCGTCCACGTGATCGTCGCGGTAGTACTAGTAGTAGTGCAGGCAAGATTTGTAGGAGCAGTATCATCACATGTTGAAACGCATTGATACTCGACCACATCCCAACCCACACACTCGATCACTTCTTCCGTACAGTCTCGACACATTTTGTCTGGATTGCTAGGAGTGGGACACTTATACCAATCTCCGCAAACTCTAGGCTCTGTAGTACGCATATCACAACATGCTCCTTGCACCTCGGCGTTCCCCATACTATACAATGTCCCACTTTGCCAGTTGATACCATGTCCACAAGATCCTCCGCGATTTATCCCAACCACAGCACTACTTCTGACTTCATTTGCACCACAGTTTGGACCATACGACCACTGTCTATTGCCACCTCCACCTCCACTCCCACACGCACGTATTTGCAGTTGTGGCGGATTTGCACATGTTCTAGTCTCATAACCCCCACTACAACTCGACCATGCCGGCCAGCCTGAGTTGCATGTTGCATTTGGGATTGTGTACGTCCTCGCACAATAGCCATAAACTCTAGGATTTCCTCCCCCACAATTGGCTGGGACATCGGCACAAGTATCTGTACAAGTATTGTCACTAGGCGGGCAACCACCAGACCAATTGTTACACTCTGATGTCTGGCAGCAGTCTGCTGCTTTTATTTGTATCACAGTTAAAAAGGCGCTACACAGCAAAAGTAACATCGCCACAAAAATCTTCTTCATGCTTTCATACTACACTATTTCCCCTTTTTGCGAGAGTGTATACTGATATTATGAAAGTCATTGCACTCGCTCTATTGATCTTTTTTGGCACGCTTTCAGCGATCACCTATTCCCTTTTCTATCTCGATACTCACAATCATAATTTGTCTGGGTATGTCAGTGATACGCTTCGCAAAGGATTTGGCTATTGTCTAGATGGGGGCAAAGTTTATTATGCCAAAAAGCCTTTTGTCACAGAGGGTGGTTGTCGCGTCTGTGTCTGTGCGCCAGAGCTAGGAGGGGTATCATGCAAATACAACTCTACCGCACCCATATGCATTTCAAACCTCAACTAATACAGTAGCATTTTTCAAATTAACAATTTATCAAAATTGAACCAAACATTTTTCCAGCTCCTCTGGCAAAATATCGGTATCTGCCCACCTCTGTCCCCACTCTTCGATGTCTGGCGTCATTCCTATTATTACTCTTTTTTCTGGGTATGCAACATCATTCATTATTTCTTCAGTCGTTACTCCAAAAAATCTATTACCTTCTAACACTAAAAATTTATTTAAATCTTCTGGTCTTGTCCATCCATGCAAAAATCCAATAGTTCTATCTTTGTTGAGATTGGCTACCCCGATCAAAATATAAGGCATCTCCCCCCGTCCCAGGTCCATGGTGATCTCACTAAAAGAGCAATACTTTTGAGGTTTAGTAGCAGGATCAGAATAATCCTCTGGTTGATTATATGCCATTACACGAGTGTAATATCCTTCTGCAGTCACGTACCGCCAGTCTATAGGCATTGCCGTATCAGGAAATCCAGGACACTGTAGATGCTCGCTCATCGCCAGTTTGCCGCTCTCTACATCTGACAGGGTGATCTTGGTAGGTTTCTCTGGATCGGTCGAGACATGGATCACGTCCACCATTTCTTTAGTCAGCAAGTTGTAGGCTTGGGTGTATTGCTTCTCACCGTTTCGGTACAGCACTATATGTTTGCCCGCAGGACTGATGAATTTTTCAAGTCCATCCACATCTACTGCTGCATTTAGGATTTCAGTATTCGACATAGCCTTGATCTGTTCAGTAGTATAGGTGGTGATTTTTTCGTAATTATCATCCCCGTCCGCATTTTGGTAGCCCTTCACCTGCACACCATTTTCGTCGGTTATAGTCACATCATTTGCGTCTATGGTGACTGCTTGCCCGCCCACCATGATGGTGTATCCCTTGCCGTCTGGGTTTAGTCTGATGCCTGGGACTACTCCTGTTGTGCCGTCAGGCATAGGTCCATAAATCCCCTCTGGTGCGATGGTGTAATTCTCTGTGCTTCCCGCAATAAATTCCTGTAGGGCGAGGAAGGCGGGATTTACAGTTGGAGTAGGGATGATCGTCGCTGTCGGCGGCGGCGGCAAAGTGACAGTTGCCGTCGGAACAGCCGTCGTTTGCGGGGCGCAAGAAGCAAGAATAATTACAACAAGAAAGTACAGCTTTTTCATGTTACCTCCTCTTTCGATAAGCACATTATACCCATCACGGGCATTATATAACCGTATTCGTTAATTACGCCCCTCAAAATTCAGTCGGTGAATTTTGATTTGGATTTGGTATAATGTTCAAAGAAATCAGCAGGGGCGACCCGCTTTGATTAGTGAACGCTCACAACAAACCATGAAGGGTCGCCCCTACCCATTATCAAGGAGAGACAAATGAAAATTGATTATCAGGAACCGAGCAAAGACCTTCTCATGCGAATTGACATTCACGAAAAATACGGCTCCGCCAATATTGACATATGGACGAACGACCTGCTCAAGCCACAGGCTGAAATGAACATCCTCGACGTCGGCTGCGGCGCGGGAAAACTTTCCTTCCTTTTTAACGAATACACCAAAGGCGGCGCAAAAATCACCGGCGGCGATTTCTCGGAAGAACTGCTCGACAAGGCGCGCGAGAAAAACAAGAAGATCGGCGCGAACATTGATTTCCAATTTTTGGATTTCAACCAGCCGTTCAATTTCCCCGACAATACATTTGACCTGTGTACCAGCGCCTTCGCCATCTATTACGCATCAGACCTCGACTTTACATTTGGTGAGGCTTATCGGGTGCTCACACCCGGCGGACGGCTTTTCGTCTCCGGTCCATTGCCTGAGAACAAGCAGATGTTCTACGACATCATCAAGGAAGCCACCAACGCGACGATCCCGCCTATGCCGGGTTCTTCGCGCTTCAAGGGTGACATCTTCAACACCATCAGTAAAATTTTCGCCAAGACCGAGTTACATAAGTTTGAAAATCACCTCACCTTCCCGGAAGTCGCGCCGTTCATTGACTACGTCCGCGCTTCGCTGGGTGAAGACCGCAAACTGTGGACTTCGATGTTCAATGGTAACGATGAATACGAAGCCTTGATCGGCAAGATCACCGACGTGGCTACGCGCTGGTTTGAGCGTGACGGAAAACTAGTCATGACCAAGGTCGTCGGTGGGATTCTGGCGACAAAATAGACCGCAGACGGTCGAGGATGGACAATAAAACCATCGTCGACTGTCTTTCGTCCATCGTCCAAACCTATGAACTTCTTCGGCAAAAGAGTCCTCTTCCTCGGCGCGCACCCCGATGACATCGAGATCGGGTGCGGCGCTTTGATCCATCACATCGTCCAGCAGACGGAAATTTTGTGCGTCACGCTTTCGGACAATCAAAAAAATCCCGACCTGAAGGATGTAAAAGGCGAGCATCTCAAGTCCATGCAAGTGCTGGGCGTGCCTGAAGACAAGGTCGTCTTCGGCCCGTTCATCACACGTGTTTTCCCCGATGCGCGGCAGGAGATCCTTGAATATTTCCTGAAACTTCGCCGCGACTTCCAACCGGACTTGATCTTCGTCCACTCGAAGCAGGATGTGCATCAGGATCACCTGACCATGACCGACGAAGCCCTGCGCGCCTTCCGCGGAATTACCGTTCTAGGCTTCGACGTGGTGCGTTCATCCTATGGATTTTTCCCTCACTTTTTAGTGGAAGTCACCGAAGAGGATGTGAACAGGAAGATCGAGGCGCTCTCACAATATGAAACCTACCGCGACAAATATTACTTCAACAGCGAGTTGACTCGCTCCATCATGGTGCGGCATGGCGCGCTGGCTGAAATCGCTTTTGCCGAAGGCTTTGACATTTTGAGAATCGTCGGCAAGTTTGAAGGTTGAAAGTTGCTTGAGTTTAGAGTTCCAAAACCATAGCCGCGAATTTCGCTAATTCACGCGGATTTTTATGGGAAAATTAGCGAAAATCCGCGCAATTCATGGCAAAATAAAACGCTTTTTCGAACTCACTACATGAACTCTAAACACAAAAGGTTAAGAAAAGAGATAAAAATGAAATTTACAGAGTTGTATCAGGAACTGGTCAACAGCACCGAGATCATCCGCGCACTAACCGCGAACATTTCACAGGAGGAGGCGCAGGTCAAGCCGTCGCCTGAGGCATGGTCAATGTTGGAAGTGATCTGCCACCTTTACGACGAAGAACGCGAAGATTTCCGCGAGCATCTGGACTTCATCCTGCATCGTCAACATAAAGAATGGCGCCAGATCGATCCGCAGGGCTGGGTGGCATCACGAAAATATAACGAACAGGATTTCGTTGAAATGCAAATGAAATTCTTTGAAGAGCGCGGCAAATCACTTGATTGGTTGATCGACCTGTCTGAAGTAGACTGGGATATTACTTACACCTCTGAATATGGATCAGTTCCGGCCGGCGAAATGTTCGCCGCATGGGTCGCGCATGACAACCTGCATATCCGTCAACTAGTGGAATTAAAACGTTTTCACATCGGGCGGATCACACAGCCTTATGGGATCGGTTACGCGGGAGATTGGTAGATGATAAAGCAGCGTTTAAATGCGTTTGCCCTGGTGTTAATCTTGTCGCTACAGTCATGCAGTGCCATGCCCCGCTTCAACGACCAGCGTCCGAACTTCCTGATCATTATTACCGATGACCAGCGCTATGACACGATGGAATACATGCCGAACACCCAGCAATTCATCTTCGACCAGGGTGTCACTTTTTCAAGCGGATATGTCACCACACCGTTTTGCTGTCCGAGTCGGTCCAGCATCCTCACTGGCATGTATGCCCACAATCACAACGTTTACGTAAACGAGGACAAGCTCAACTTCCCGACAATGATCGTTGATCTCCACAAAAACGGATATTACACCGGCATTGTGGGGAAATATTTAAATTCGTGGAAGGGCGAACCCAGACCTGAGTTTGATTATTGGGTTTCTTTTTTTGGCGGTACAGTCCCGAACTATTATGACCCCAATCTCAACGTCAATGGAAAATGGGAAAAGAAAACAGGTTATATCACCTATCTTTTCAAAGATTACGTGTTCGAATTTTTAGAAGGCGCTGCCGCCCAAAGAAAACCGTTCCTGCTTTATTTCGCGCCGAATGCGCCTCATGCGCCATACACTCCACTCAAAGAAGATAAGGGACTTTATGCCGACCTGCCCCCCGTCAGTTATCCAAACTACAACGAAGCGGATATTTCCGACAAGCCTGCATCCATATCCAACAAGCCTTTGTTGACCGGGGAAGACGCAGCTCAGATCGAAAATACCCGCCTGAGGCAGATACAAACTCTTGTCTCATTGGATCGCTCAATCGGCGAGATCATCCAAAAACTGAAAGACACGGGCGAATTTGACAATACGGTCATCATCTTTATTTCCGATAATGGCAAACACTGGGGCGAGCACAGGATGGACTCCAAATCCACTGCATACGAGGAATCCGTCAAGGTCCCATTTGCGATGCGATACCCGGCTTTAATTCCAACGCCTTACATCGAAAGCCGCCTTGCCGCCAATATTGATATTGCTCCCACGATTTATGAATTATCCGAAACAAAAATGCCCGGGACAGTGGACGGGCTTTCGCTCGTAAAGCTGTTCACACCCGACGCGGTTTGGCGAACAACGCTTCTGCTCGAAGCCTGGCCTGATCGCGGCCATTGGACAGCCATCCATACCGGACAGTACGTTTACATCGAAACTGATAACGACCTGTCTGAGTTTTACGATTTAACAATCGACCCCTATGAAATGGACAGCAGGATCAATGACCCCAAGTATCAAGACATCATCCAAGAATTGAAATCCATTCTCGCAACAGAAAAAGTACCAAGAAATGTAGCTCAGCCTTAATCAACATAAATTCCCTGCAATCCAATCTGCAGGGAATTTATATTTTGTGTGACGTAAATACTGAAATCTACTTCGGAACTCCAATAAAAATTATCCCGTCCCTGACCTGCACCGGATAGGCAGGGATATCCACCACGGCGGGCATTTGCATGGCTTGGCCAGTTCTCACGTCAAATTCTGCGCCGTGCCGCGGACAAACGACATGATGGCCTTCGATCACCCCGTCGCCGAGGGGGCCGTCATCGTGAGAGCAGACATCGCCAATTGCAAAAAACTGCCCCGCGATATTAAAGATGACAATCGGCTTGTCGCCCATGTCAACGAATAACCGCTCGCCGTTTGGCAGTTCGGCGGCAGGCGCGATCTCAACAAATTCAATTTTTGATTCTTCGATTTGGGCGTAGTTGAACATATCCGCTTATTCCACGAGGTCGTCGCCAGCTTCGCCAAGTCCATACACACCGGCTTTCAAGACCTTGAGCGAGAGAAGCGCGCACTTCAAGCGCACCGGCCCGAGGTCAATGCCCAACAGTTCAAGCACCGAGGCTTTATTGAGCTTCTTCACTTCTTCAAGCGGCTTGCCAATAATGGATTCTATTAACAAGTCTGCAGAGGCTTGCGAGATGGCGCAGCCATGACCATCGAATCGCGCATCAGACACGCGGCCATCAGCATCCACTCGCAGGTCAATTTGGATGTGGTCGCCGCACAACGGGTTATTATCCGCGAATGAAATGTCATGCGGGTCAAGCTTGCCGCGGTAGGCTGGGTTTTTGTAGTGTTCAATAATGACTTCGCGATAAAGATCGTCCATGATTGCTCCGCAATAAAGTGTCAAAGTATCAATGTTTCCAAAGTGTCACTGACACCTTGAAACTTTAGACACCTTTGACACTTTTATTATCCAAACATTTCCTTCACTTTATAAATCCCATTCACGAGCAGATCCACTTCTTCCTTGGTGTTGTACAAATAAAAGGATGCGCGACTCGTGGCTGGGATTCCAAATTTTTCATGCAGCGGCTGCGCGCAGTGATGACCAGCCCTGACGGCGATCCCGTCTTTATCCAGAATCTGCGCCACATCATGCGGATGCACACCGTCAAGGGTGAACGCCGCCACCCCGCCCTTTTTATCACTGGATGGGCCGAATAATTTCACGCCAGGGATTTCCTCCAGCCGTTCAAGCGCGTAATCGGTGATCTCATGCTCGTGCGCTGCGATATTCTCCATGCCCATCTTTGTCAGGTAATCGACAGCGGCGCCAAAACCGACAGCCTCTGCAATGGCGGGAGTGCCGGCCTCGAATTTATGCGGCAATGTATTCGGGCGGAACGATCGCAGTTTCACTTCCTTGATCATGTCGCCACCGCCCAGGAACGGGGGCATGGATTCGAGCAATGCGGCTTTCCCGTACAATGCGCCGATGCCTGTCGGGCCGCACATTTTGTGCGCGGAGAATGCGTAAAAATCCGCGTCGAGGGCTTGCACATCGACTGTCAAATGCGGAACGGATTGCGCGCCGTCCACCAGCGCGATTGCGCCTGCCTCGTGCGCCAGGCGGATGATCTCAGCTGTTGGGTTGATCGTCCCCAAAACGTTGGACATGTGCGTAAACGAGGCCAGCTTCGGGCGGCGGTCAAGAAGCGATTTGTACGCCTCAAGATCGAGCAGACCGTCTTCCGTCACAGGGATAAATTCCAATTCGATGCCGCGTTCCGCTTGAAGCATGTGCCACGGGACAAGGTTGCTGTGATGTTCCATCTCTGTCAGAATAACAAGATCGCCTTGTTTTAAGTTTGCACGCGCCCAGCTATAAGCCACAAGGTTGATCGACTCGGTTGTGTTGCGGGTGTAAATGATCTGCCGCGCAGATTCAGCGTTGATGAATTTCGCGATCTTTTCACGCGCCTCTTCATACATCGCAGTCGATTCCTCGGCAAGCGTGTGAACGCCACGATGAATGTTCGCATTGGACATGCGATAAAAATCATCCATGGCTTGAATTACTGCCAGCGGCTTTTGCGATGTAGCTGTTGAATCCAAATACGTCAGGCGCACACCCGCGCTGGTTTCGCGTTCGAGGATGGGAAAGTCTTTTCGTATTTCAGCAACGTTAAGTTTCATCTAATAATCAGGAATAAAATCTTTTTTGGCAGGCTTCTTGCCGGGCACAGGGCGGATATGTTCGGAGATGAGCGGAAACCACAAAATGCGGTCAGGCACCATCCAGCCGTCGGTGAGATACACGTTTGAGCGGAATTGCACCGCCACCAATTTATTATCCACCTGCACGACGATACCCTTCACCCAGCCGCGGATTCGTTCACGGCTTTTTTCATGGTCGCAAAAAACTTCGACCGTGTCGCCCACTTCAAAAGCATGTTCATGCCCGGGCGCTTTCATGAAAGCAAATTGATTTACACGCAGCGAACGCTTTATCGGGCGGCGGCGTTCGAGGAGCGGATTAACGATGCGCTTTACGACCACCGCAACTTTTGGCGCCCGCTTCGGCAGTGTCTTGGCCGCGCTGGCCGACTCGACAACCGGCTCAATTTTTACTTCGGGCCTGGCTGAAAGCCTGACTGCGGTTTTTGATCGTTCACCTTGTCTTGACGCTGGTTTTTTCGATGCCTGCACTTTTACGCTCGGTTTTGATGTCAATTTCTTTGCCCTCACCACTGATTTGGATTTGACTTTCGACTTTGGCTTTACTTTGGATTTAACTGCCATGACTCACTTCCTATCTATTTTATAGAGACGCCCTCCGCCTCTTTTTTTAACTTTCAAACTGCTTCAAAATAAATCGGCATTTTCTACGCCGACAGTTTTTCCTGTATCGCCTGCTGGAATCTTTCTCGCACACCTTCAAATGGGATGCGCTGCATGATCGGGTCGAAGAAGCCCTCCACCACCAAGCGTTCCGCATCGGCCTGAGGAATGCCGCGGCTCTTGAGATAGAACAATGGCTCTTTTTCCAACTTGCCAACTGTCGCGCCATGTGTACAGCGGACGTCATCTGCAAGAATCTCCAGGCCGGGAATCGAATCAGCGCGGGCTTGATCGTCCAGCACAAGATTGCGGTTAGCCTGATAGCCGTCTGTTTTTTGCGCACCCGGGGCAACATAGATCATCCCCTGCCACACGGAACGGCTTTTGCCTTTCAACGCGCCTTTGAACAACAAGTCGCTGGTGGTGTGCGGAGCGAGGTGATTCTGCTGGGTATCGTGGTCGAGGTGCTGGAGTCCGTCTGTGAAGTAGAAACCTGACATGCGTCCCTGCGCCCCTTCGCCAGCGAGATCGAGGTCTGAGAAATTTTTCGTCAGCCGCGAGCCAACTGCGCCGAAGATCCAATCGAGATTTCCGCCACGCTCAACACGGGCGCGTTCATGCGAGAAGTTCCAAACATGGCGTCCCCACGACTGCAATTCCACAAAGCGCAGGCTCGCATTTTGTCCAACGGAAATTTCAACAATGCCGGCGTGCATGGCATGGCCGGTCTCATTTGGTGAAGCGGCTTCGTGGACGTAGGTCACGGATGCACCATCTTCCACATGGACAATCAAGTGGGAAAGGTGAGCGATGTCAGCGCCCGGTCCCCACAGCACGGAGTGAAGCGGAGTTTCCACCTGCACATTCTTTGGCACGTAGAGCAAAACGCCGTTGCCAGCCAAAGCAGATGCCAGCGCGGCAAATTTTCCGTCTTCGGGTTTGACAACTGCGCCAATCAATTTGTGGAGCAGTTCAGGGTGCTCACGCTCGGCGGTACGGATGTCAGTGAAGATTACGCCCTTCGAGACCAGAGCAGGATCGAGGTCCACGCGTGAGCCGCCAGGCATGAGGGTAATTTGTCCACCGTGCTGTTCACCCGTCAACGGCTGGAGCAGGTGGTCAGGCACGGCAGGCAAATCTTCGAATGCGCCTTCTTTCGGAATCTTAAAATCAGATGCGGGCAATAATCTTAAGTCGGTGCGGCGCCAGGCTTCATCGGTGGTGATGGGCATGGAAAATTTTGCAAACGCCTCCCAAGCCTTTACGCGGACATCGTTCAATACGCCGGCAGGAATGGAATCAGCGGTAAATAAAAATTCTTTTGTGGCTGAATCGCGCCGCGCGCGTGTGACTGTTACTTTTGGTTTCTCTTGCATTGTCTCTTCCGTTTGAAAGTTTACAGGTTGAAAAGTTGGAACGTTCAAACCTGTGAACGTGATAACTTGCTAACCGATCGAGCCTTCCATTTGAAGTTGAATCAAGCGATTCATTTCGACGGCATATTCCATCGGCAGTTCCTTGACGAGCGGCTCGATGAAGCCAGAAACCACCATGCCCGTGGCTTCCTCTTCGGAAAGTCCGCGTGACATAAGATAGAAAAGCTGTTCCTCGCCGACCTTCGAGACCGATGCCTCGTGACCGATGGTGACATCATCTTCATCAATTTCAATGGACGGATAGGTGTCCGAGCGGGATTTCGGGTCGAGTAAAAGCGCATCGCAAACCACGTTGGATTTGACGCCCTTCGAGCCTTTGTACACTTTGACCAGTCCGCGATAGGAAGCGCGCCCGCCGTTTTTTGAAATGGATTTGGATGTGATCTTGCTGGTGGTGTTCGGCGCGAAATGCACCATCTTCGAGCCCGCGTCTTGAATTTGACCTGCGCCAGCGAACGCCATCGAGAGCATTTCGCCGTGAGCGCCGGGTTCCATCAAATAGCAGGATGGATATTTCATTGTAAGTTTTGAGCCGAGGTTGGCATCCACCCATTCGTGCGTGCCGTTTGCAAATACTTTTGCGCGCTGGGTTACAAGGTTGAAGACGTTGGTTGACCAGTTTTGAATGGTCGAGTAACGCGAGCGAGCGCCCTGCTTGACCACGATCTCGATCACACCGGAATGGAAAGAGTTGGTTGTATATTGCGGCGCGGTGCAGCCTTCGACATAATGTACAGAAGCGCCTTCATCAACGATGATGAGCGTGCGCTCAAATTGACCGACATTGGCGGTGTTCAACCGGAAATACGCCTGCAAGGGCAAATCTACTTTGACGCCTTTGGGGACGTACACGAACGAACCGCCTGACCAGACTGCGCTGTTCAACGCGGCAAATTTATTATCTTCGATCGGGACAACAGTGCCAAAATACTCGCGGAACAGATCAGGGTATTGCTTGAGTCCATCTTCGATTGAAAGGAAGATCACGCCCTGCTTTTCAAGATGCTCCAGAATGGAGTGATACACCATCTCTGATTCATATTGAGCGCCAACTCCCGCTAAAAATTTCTGCTCAGCTTCGGGAATGCCTAATTTATTGAAGGTGTTCTTGATGTCATCGGGAACATTGTCCCAATTCTTTTCGCTTTTCTCGGTCGGCTTGACGTAATAAAAAATATTATCGAGGTCAAGGTCGTTTAGTTCCGGCCCCCAGTTCGGCATGGGTCGCGCCATGTAATGCTCGAAAGCCTTTAAGCGAAAATCAAGCATCCACTGCGGCTCACCCTTCATGCGCGAAATATTTTCAACAACCCCGCGGCTCAAGCCTCTTTCTGACTTGAAAACATAATTGTCATCGCGGTCGTGGAAACCGTATTTGTAATCGCCAATTTCATCGAGGATTTTTGCGTCCTCATTAAGTTTAGTATCTTCAGCCATTTATTTCACCATTTTTAAACAATAAGTACACCAAGGGCACGAAGGAAAGTCATTTAACCTTTGTTTACTTCGTGTTTAAACAACCTCTTCGTACTTCTCGCGCACCCAATCATAGCCGTGTTCTTCGAGATGCAGCGCAAGGTCAGGTCCGCCCGATTCGACGATCCGCCCATCGAGCATGATGTGGACAAAATTCGGTTTGATGTAATTCAACAGACGCTGATAATGCGTGATGACCAGCACCCCAAGATCAGGTCCAGAAAGAGCATTGACTCCTTCGGAGACGATCCGCAGGGCGTCGATATCCAGCCCTGAATCTGTCTCATCCAAAATGGCAATCTCAGGCTTGAGAGCAGCCATCTGCAAAATTTCGGCGCGCTTCTTTTCGCCGCCGGAGAAGCCGTCATTCAGATAACGCCCGGCAAAAGCATGATCCATCTTGAGCGTATCCATCTTTTCCTTGAGCATCTTGCGGAACTCGAGGATGGGCAGACCCTTATCTTCGGGGTTGACCGCGCGGCGGCGGGCATTTAATGCCGAACGCAGGAAGTTTGCCACGGTCACGCCCGGAATGGCGACGGGGTACTGAAACGCCAAAAATATGCCGGCGCGTGAGCGTTCGTCTGGTTCGAGTTCCAGGACATTTTGCCCCTTGAAAACGATCTCGCCTTCGGTTACTGTGTAATTCGGATGCCCCATGAGTGTGTAAGCCAGCGTGGACTTCCCCGTTCCGTTCGGCCCCATGATGGCGTGGATTTCGCCCTGTTTAATGGTCAACGAGAGACCTTTGAGAATTTCCTTGTCTTCAATGCTAACGTGCAAGTTCTTTATTTCAAGCTGCGACATACCTTGATTGCTCCTGGAATTTACCGTTTATGCGTTTTTTTATCTTTAGGTTGGCATTATAGCAAGGAAGGGCTGAATTGTCAAATATTTATGATATTTTTCTAGTATATTCAAGGTGGATGGCTTTTCCGCTCGCGTTTAACCCACTTTCGCAATGGCAATCTGCCGTAAATGCACTAAACTTGGGCTGGTTATAAGCCAAATTTTACAACAGGTGAACAAATGAAATTGCCCCGCTTCCAAATTAAACTCCTTCACTGGCTTGCCATTATTTCGGTCTGGCTCACCGGCACAGCCCTGCTTGCCCGCTCATCGAGCAATGCCGCCGCCCAAACATCAAACATCGTCTTTGCGGTGATCGGCGATTTTGGCGACGCAGGGCAGCCGGAAGCGGACGTTGCCAGCCTCGTAAAAAGCTGGAATCCGAGTTTTATCATTACGGTCGGCGACAACAACTACCCAGACGGAGCCGCCAGCACAGTTGACCAAAACATCGGGCAGTATTATCACGATTATATTTTTAAATACAGCGGCAAGTTTGGAAGCGGCTCGGCAGTGAATCGGTTTTTCCCCGCGCTGGGCAACCATGACTGGGATCAAAACAACGGCAGGCAGCAGGAACTCTACTTCACATTGCCCGGCAACGAAAGGTATTATGACTTTACACAGGGACCGCTGCACTTCTTCGTCCTCAACAGCAATGCCACGGAGCCGGATGGGATCACCGTCGATTCAAAACAAGCCAAATGGCTGAAAAGCGGACTGGCAGCTTCCACGTCAAAATTCGATATTGTCGTTATGCACCACCCGCCTTATTCGTCAGGCAGGCACGGCTCCACCAAGGCGATACAATGGCCGTTCAAACTCTGGGGCGCAGAAGCAGTCCTCGCGGGGCATGACCATCTTTATGAAAGGCTGCTTGTTGACGGGTTGCCTTATTTCGTGAACGGGATCGGCGGGGCAGAGAAATTATATTATTTTCAAAGCGCGCTGCCCGAAAGCAAAATCCGCTATAACCAGGATTACGGAGCCATGCGGGTTGAAGCCAGCAGCCAAAGCATGAAGTTTCAACTTTACACGCGGGCGGGAATTCTGATCGACGAATACACGATCGGGACTACGCCGCCAGTTGTCTCGTCCATCCTGCGAGTCAACGCCAACCCGGCAAACTCTCCCAGCGTGGATTTTGCCGTCACATTTTCAGAAGCAGTTAGCGGCGTGGATGTGACCGACTTCAATCTCACTGCGACAAATCCAACAGGCGCATCAATCCTGACTGTGAGCGGGTACGGCAGCCGGTACATTATCTCCGCTGCTACCGGCCCCGGCGACAACAGCCTGCGCCTCGACCTGGTGGACAATGACAGCATCACGAACAGCCTCGGCGTAAAACTGGGCGATGCGGGAATTGGAAATGGCAATTATGCGAGCGGCGAAACTTACTCAATTGATAAAACGCCGCCATCTGTGATTTCGATCATACGCGCAAGCGCCAGCCCCACCAACGCCGCGAGTTTGGATTTCGCTGTCACTTTTTCAGAATCAGTCTCAGGCGTGGATGTTTCCGACTTTAACCTCCTCAGCAATTCCGGGGCGTCCATTAACGGAACCAGCGGCACGGGAAATATTTACACTGTCAGCGTAAATACTGCCATCAGCACCGACTCGCTGCGGCTTGATTTTGCTGACGACAATAGCGTGGCCGACCTTGCAGGAAATAAAATGGGCGGCGCGGGAAACTTTTCGAGCGGCGAAACCTACACAGTAGACAGAACTGCTCCCAGCGTGACATCCATCGTGCGCGCGAGTCCCAGCCCGACCACTGCCTCAAGTGTTGATTTTCTTGTCACATTCTCCGAGCCAGTATTGGGGCTGGATTCATTCGATTTTAAATTGACGGCGGAAAATTTAAGTGGAGCAAGCAAGGCTTCGATCGGCAGTGTGAACGGCGCCGGGAACGCTTTCACCGTCACCGTGAACACCGACCTGACCGACGACACACTTCGGCTTGATTTGACTGACAATGACAGCGTCACTGATTTGTTGGGCAACGCCCTGGGCGGCTCTTTCAGCAGCGGCGAAATTTACCAAATGGATAAATCTGCGCCGAGCGTGACCTCGATCATTCGTGCCAGCCCAAACCCATCCAGCTCAACGAGCGTGGATTTCATCGTCACGTTCTCTGAATCTGTTGCTGGCGTGGATGTTTCAGATTTCAATTTGAGCACATCGAATATCAGCGGCGCATCGATCAGCGGCGTGGACAGTTTCGATCCATTTTATGTTGTGTCTGTCAACACCGGAAATGGCGATGGCACACTGCGGCTCGACCTGATTGACGATGACAGCATTGTCCACGGGAACAGCCTCGGCGGCGCAGGCTTGGGAAACGGAAATTTTGTCAGCGGCGAAATCTATACGATCGACAAAACTCCGCCGGTCGTTACTTCGATCATTCGCGCGAGCGCAAACCCATCCAACTCTGTCAGCGTGGATTTCATCGTCACTTTTTCAGAATCAGTTTCAGGCGTCGACTCGACCGATTTCAGTGTGACCGCTGAAAATATCAGCAGGGCATCCATCCTCGGCGTGAAAGGATTCGATCCGTTTTATATCGTCTCGGTCAATACAGGTATCGGCACAGGGACTCTCCGCCTTGACCTGGTGGATGATGACAGCATTGCGGATAAGGCAAATAACAAAATAGGCGGCAGCGATTCTGGCAATGGGGCTTTCACCGCTGGAGAAATTTTCAACATCGCGAAAAGCCCGGTCAATTTCCCGCCGCCTATCAATCGCGAACCCCGTAAAAACCTGCTGACAAACAACTCCAATATTTCTTTTTCCTGGTCGCCAGTTCGAGGCGCGCTGGCATATGAACTGATGCTCGCGTCGGACGCAAATTTCAATAATTTGATTTTTAGCCGCGTGGTCGACGGGTCATCCTTCACCGCATCCGCGCCATTTGACGGGAAATTTTTCTGGCATGTCCGCGCTTACAATTCAAGTTTCCAGGCGGGCAGGTTTAGCGCGACACAATCTTTCACTGTGGATACAACCCCGCCGGCAGCGCCGACCCTTGTCAGCCCAACCAACAACAGCATAACCAGCAGAAGACCAAATCTCAAATGGAATGCGGTCGGAGAGGCGGTAAACTACCAGGTCGAAGTTGACGATAACCCAAATTTCAACAGTCCCGAATTTACTTCCATTAAGCGCGGCGTTTCTATTCGGACATCGTCACTCGCAAAAAAGGTTTATTTTTGGAGGGTACGCGCAAAAGATGCAGCTGGAAATTGGAGCGATTGGTCTGAAATTTTTACATTTATAGCGCGATAGCCCAAGTCCCACATTCAATATTTATGATATTTATCTAGTATATTGACAATCCATATTGATTTGAGTATACTCTTCGGCATGAAATCAACGCGAGACAGGATTTTACAAACTTTATTGCACAAACCACGCTCCACCATCAATGTACTAGCTGAAGCTGTGGGCATAAATCCCATTTCTGTGCGCCATCACTTGACGAACCTTCAAATGGAAGGTTTGGTTGAAGGTCAGGAGGAAAGGCACGGCGTGGGACGTCCACGCCTGGTTTATGTTCTGACCAACGAAGGTATGGAGCGCTTCCCGACACGGTACATGCAGTTGACGACACGGTTACTGTCACAGATGAAGGAAACCATGTCCGGGCCGGTTGTGGCGAATTTGTTCAACCAGATCGCCGAAGACCTTGCCAGTCATTACTCCAGTGATTTGCAGGGGTTGAGCATGGAGGAACGCCTTGATCTCGTTCAGGAAATGCTGGCGCAGGAGGGTTTTACTGTTGAATGGGAAAAAAAGGGTGGTCAATATGAAATACGCGAAATCTCCTGCCCATACTATCAAATCGGCGTGGCGCACCCTGAAGTCTGCACAGTTGACCAGACCCTGATCTCCAAGATGCTGGCGCTGCCTGCCAATAAAGTCCAATGCATCTTAAGCGGCGGCGCACATTGTACCTACGTTGTCTCGCCTGTGGAAGTAAAAACCAATTAACAAAAAGGAATCACAAAATGAGTGACTCTGAAGTAAAAGAAATCCAGTGGACGATCCACACAACTCATCCAGAACGCGTGCAGGAAGTGCGCGCAAAACTTTCCGAGGTGGTGGATCCTGAAATTGGAATGACCATCATTCAGCTGGGACTGATCCGTGATGTCGAAATCGAAAATGGGATCGGCAGAATCAAGATGATCCTCACCACGCCGTTCTGCCCTTACGGCCCCGCAATGATTGAGATGACAAAAGCAAAGGCTGTGGAAGGACTCAACATGCCGGTCAATATTGAAATGGGCATGGAGATGTGGGATTTTTCGATGATGGAAGATCCGTCTGCTTTGGATTGGGGAATGTACGCGTAAATAGTCTTGTAGCCCCGTGCAGTCTAATAGTCAAAGCAAAAGACGCCTATCCAAATGGATGGCGTCTTTTTTTGTTTTCTGCTTTCTGCTTTCAGCGTTATTCCCCTTTTTTCCAGTGCATGGCGTGGGGCTGTTCACCTTCTGCAAAACCTGAGATGACGACCAATGCGCTTACAACATTCCCCGAGGAATTCCTCCAGCGATGCTGAAGCTTTGATGCGAATAACAAACTATCGCCGGCGGAGAGGTTGAAAACCTGTTTTTCCACATGGTACTCGAGATGGCCGCGCAAACAAAAAACGAACTCATGCCCTGTGTGAACGATACTGTGTGGACCGCTCGATGCGCCCGATTCCAGTGTCAGCATGAAAGGCTCAACCCGTCCGGAAAACTGCTCCCCGCCCAGCGCCTCGAACACTCCGCGTGTAAATGACATGCGAACACGTTCGTCTGATTTTAGAAAAACGACCTGCTTCTTTTCAGTCTCCGGGCCGAAGAAGGCCGTGATCGAAACCCCCAAGGCATCTGCCAACTTATAAAGAGTGCTGACCGAAGGCGAAGTCTTTCCGCGTTCAATCATGCTGAGCGCATTAGCAGACAGCCCGCTTTTAGTGGCAAGCGTCCGCATGGATATTCCGCGCGCCTCGCGTAATTGACGCAAACTCGAAGCAACATCGACTGACATCGCCTCTCTCTGAAACGATTCCATATAGCCTCCATGATATTTCTACTAAACTTGCCTGAATTATAACTCAAGTATATGTGACATTAAACGCAAGTAAACATGACACATCCCACTATTGTGCAAACCGTCACAAGGGTATCATGGGAATGCAAATATGCGTTCATGCGAATATAGGTAAGGACAACATGGTCAACCAAACCCTTAAACAAGAAATCTCCCAGCTCGAAGCCGACTTCTGCTTCGCCCTCTCTGACCCGAACCGCATCCTCATGCTGTACGCCCTCAGCGAGAAACCTCTCAATGTAACCGAACTCACCAATGATCTCGGGCTGAACCAGCCCACTACATCGAGGCATCTCAAAGTCATGCGTGACCGGGGTTTGGTCCACACTGTCCGCACAGGCACCACCGTCACCTATCACCTTACCGACCAAAGGTTAATTCAGGCGCTTGATCTTCTGCGATCCGTTATGCGGGATCGTCTGACCCAGCGTGCAAGCCTGATAAATGAAATCGCATAAGGAGAATGTTTGATGAAGAACCGCTTCCCTTCCTGGACTTTGGGACTGCTCGGCATTTTGCTGCTGATTCTCGTCCCCGTCCTGTACTACCTGCCCCGCGCCCAATCCAAGAACAACCCTGCGGCGCACATCCCCACCAAAGCCGTGCATGTCGATCATAAAGACATCGTCAAAGGCGAATTCAAAACCGGACAGGACGTGACCCGCGCCTGTCTCGAATGTCATGAAGACGCCGCCGCCCAATTGATGAAGACCACGCACTGGACATGGGAATCAAAAGCCTTCGATGTGCCCTGGCGCGAAGATGACGTGACCATTGGCAAAGCCAACCAGATCAATAACTTCTGCATCGGTTCGCAAGGCAATGAAAACAAGTGCATGTCCTGCCACGCCGGCTACGGCTGGGAACAGGGACGTGAAACCCAGCAAGCCAACCCCGAAAACGTGGATTGTCTCGCCTGTCACGCCGACCCTGCGTCTTATGGCAAAGGTCTGTTCGGCAACCCCGCTGAAAGCGTTGACCTGCTCGCCGCGGCACAAAGCGTACGCGCTGTGACTCGCGAAAACTGCGGAAAATGTCACTTCGACGGCGGTGGCGGCAACGGCGTCAAACACGGCGACCTCGATGAGAGTTTATATTTCCCCGATCAAAATCTCGATGTTCACATGGGCGGCGACCTGAACATGCAATGCACCGACTGCCACGTTACCAAAGATCACCAAATCCTCGGCCGCATGCTCGCCGACAATTACACCATTGACCCACAGGAACAAGTCTCCTGCGAGCAATGCCATGTAAATCAAAAGCATGAAGATGAACGCATCAACACCCATCTTGCGTCTGTCGCATGTCAAACCTGCCATATCCCGGCCATTGCCCTCGAAGACCCAACCAAAGTCACATGGGACTGGTCACAAGCGGGTCAGGAAGGCCGCGAAGACGATCACTTCACCTACCTCAAGATCAAGGGTGAGTTCACCTACGACAAAAACTTCGCCCCCACCTATCTGTGGTTCAACGGTAACAACGAATACCGCTACATCCTCGGTGACCCAATCGGCGCGGATGGGGTCACCTACATCAACAAGCCTGCTGGCAGCATCGAAGATCAAAACGCGAAGATATTCCCCTTCAAAGTTCACATCGCCAAACAACCCTACGATGTGAAAAATAATTACCTGCTTCAACCCGTCACATCTGGCAAAGACGGCTTCTGGACAACCTTCGATTGGAACAGCGCCTTTGAGCTTGCCGCACCCATCACAGGTCTCGCATACAGCGGCGAATACGGCTTCACCGAAACCTACATGTACTGGACAACCACGCACATGGTTCAGCCCGCCAAAGACGCCCTGCAATGCGACTCATGTCACGGCGACTCCGGCCGCATGGATTGGGCTGCCCTCGGCTATCCCGGCGACCCAATCGAATGGGGTGGAAGGTAAGGGCGCAGCATGCTGCGCCCCTACGGAGAACAACATGAAAAAATATTCCTATTTCACACTTGCTGGATTCATCATCCTTGTCCTCGCCTTCGGAATTGGAACGGTTCTTGCCTCGCCGGAGCCTGCTCCTGAACAACAGGCATCTGTCCTGCACCCGAACTTTGCCCTGCTCGACGCCGACGGCGTGAACGTACTCGAAAGCAACAACGCAGTCTCAACCATGCAAACCTGCGGACAATGCCACGACACCGAATTCATCGCATCCCACGCATTCCACTCTGACCTCGGGCTGACAGATTACACAGCCTCCAAAGATTCATGGGACGCCAGCACTGGCACATTCGGTCAGTGGAATCCGCTCACCTACCGCTACCTCACACAGAACGGCGACGAACGGCTTGACCTGTCCACCGCGGAATGGTTAATGCTCAACGGCGATAGAGTCGTCGGCGGCGGACCAGCTACAACGTCACGCACCGATGCGCCGCTTGCAGATGTAAAAGTCAGCAAGGAGAATCCCGAAACATCCATCCTGAAAAATGGCAGTCCCACAGCTTGGGATTGGGACGCTTCCGGCACGATGGAAATGAATTGCTTCCTGTGCCACCTCGAAACACCGAATACCGCCGCCCGCGCAGACGCGATCCGTGCGGGTGAATTTGGCAATGCCAACACAGCGACATTGCTTGGTTTGAACATCGTCAGCGATTCTGCGGACGGCTGGGCATGGAACGCAGAGGCCTTCAGCGAAGCGGGCGAACTCAAGAGCGAGACGCTTGGTATTCAAGACCCGACCAATTCAAATTGCGCAACCTGCCACGGCGAAGTACATCCCTCAACCGAAGAACCGCTCACCTTCAACGCCTGTGATTTGAATTACCCGCAGACCGCCACAACGGGACAGGTGATCTCGTCACAGCGCATCAACGAATCCGGCGTAAACCTGGCGGGCAAGGACAACCTCGACCGTTCTTGGGACATCCATGCGGAACGCCAGTTGAAATGCACCGACTGTCATTACGCGCTGAACAATCCCGCGCACGTCAGCGAAGCGCAAAGCAGCAACCCCGAACATTTAATTTATGACCCGCGCTCTTTGGAGATCAATGAATATCTCCAAAGACCCGACCATAATTTTGCGCGCGGGCAAAGCGCTCAATTCAACGCCGCACCCGAGTACAAAGGCACGATGCGCCGCTGCGAAAACTGCCATGACTACAACAAGGGTCACGCCGACTGGCTGCCATATGTGCAAACCCACATTGACGCAGTCGCCTGCGAAACCTGCCACATCCCGCAGATGTACGCGCCCGCCATTCAAACTTATGATTGGACAGTCATCACCAAAGACGGCGGCGCGGTCAAATCCTGCCGCGGTGTGGAAGGCTCGCCCAACTCTGTGACCTCGCTTGTCACCGGTTATGAACCCGTCCTGCTTAACCGCACCAACATTGACGGCAAGACATTGCTCGCGCCGTACAATTTGATCACCTCCTTCTATTGGGTCTATGACGATGCCAATGGGAATAAACGCCCGGTTCGCCTCGCAGACCTCGAAGCTGCGTACCTCGACAATGGAAATTACGCCGCTGACATCGTTGCCGCATTCGACGGAAACAATGACGGCAAATTAAGCAATTCAGAACTGGTCATTGAAAATTCCGCGCAGGAAGAAGCTGTCAAATCCAAACTGCTCGCGCTCGGTTTGAACAATCCGCGCATGGAAGGCATGGCTCAACCGTACAGCATCAATCATAATGTCACTCGCGGCGAGGATGCCCTCAACGACTGCAAAGCCTGTCACAACGAAGGCTCGCGCATTTCACAGCCGATTAAACTGGCAGCCAATGCGCCGGTCATGCCTGCCTTCGATGCAGAAAACAACGTCAACGGCACAGGCGAAATCGTCACAGGCGCGGACGGCGCGTTGTATTACCAGCCGATGCCCGCCAACGATGACATGTATGTCTTCGGTTCCAGCCGCGTGAGTTGGATCGACTGGCTCGGCGCGTTGATGTTCGCGGGCTCGCTTTTAGGTGTGATCGGCCACGGGACGCTGAGATTCGTCTCGTCGCGGAAGCAGGCCAAGGGTCAGGTACGAACCGAGCGTGTTTACATGTACGAACCGTATCGCAGATTCTGGCATTGGCTGCAGACCTCGTCCATTGTCATCCTGTTGTTTACCGGGCTGATCATCCACAGACCGGACATCTTCGGCGCGTTCTCGTTCCGCGGTGTAGTGACCGTGCATAATGTGGTGGCGGTCATCCTGGTGCTGAATGCCGCGCTCTCGTTGTTCTATCACATCACAACGGATCGCATCCGCGAGTTCATCCCGCACCCTTACGGTTTCTTCGATGACGCGATCGTTCAAGCAAAATATTACGTGAACGGAATTTTCAAAGGTGAAGGTCACCCGTTTGAGAAGATACCGACCAGCCGCATGAATCCGATTCAGAAGGCAACCTATTTCGCGATTTTGAATGTACTGCTTCCGCTTCAAATCATCACCGGCGCGTTGATGTGGAGCGTGCAGAAGTTCCCGCAATTTGCGAACGCGCTGGGCGGGCTGCCCTTCCTGGCTCCGTTCCATTCGCTGGTGGCGTGGACGTTTGGGACATTCATCGTGGTGCATGTTTACATGACGACCACCGGCGCAACTCCGCTAGAAGCCATGCGCGGCATGGTGACCGGCTGGGAGGAAGTGGAAGTGCATGAAGAACAAGGATGAATGGTGAAGGATGAGGGATGAATAAAACCCACCCCCATCCTCACCAATTACCTGTTTACCTGTGTACTTGTTTACTAAAAAAGGAGTATCAAATGACTACTCAAACTAGAAAATCTTTTTTCAAGCGACCTGAAAAAAATTATGTCCATCCGTACTTTGGCGGGGTGGTGCTGGGAATCGTTTTATTCCTCGCATTCTTCCTGACCGGTAACGGACTCGGCTCATCGGGCGCAACCAGCCGCCTCGACGCGGCGCTCGTGGACGCGATCTCCCCCTCGCACGTGGACAATACGCCCTACCTTTTGAAGATGGCCGGCGGAGACAAAAATCCGCTCGATGATTGGATCGTGCCCGTCTTCTTCGGCGCATTGCTCGGCGGCTTTTCATCGGGCTTCTTCAACGGACGGCTCAAGATCATGACGACCAAAGGCCCGAACATCTCAGACCGCACCCGCTGGCTGATGGCTTTCCTCGGCGGTGTGATCTTCCTCTACGGCGCTCGCCTCGCACGCGGATGCACATCCGGTCAGGCGCTCTCCGGCGGCGCGACTCTCTCCGCTGGCTCATGGGTGGTGATGTTTGCCATCTTCGGTGGAGCGTACGGTGTCGCATATTTTGTAAGGAAGTTTTGGAATTAGCTAGTGAATAGAGAATAGAGAATTAGTGAACAGTTACCAATCTCTAATCACTAATCTCTAGTCTCTAATACAGGAGTCTCACATGAACTTTCCCCTCCCCTCTCTCATAGCAGTCAGCGCAGCCAACCCGTGGACATACGTGCTCTTCGCCGCGATCGGCTTCGCCTTCGGCTACACACTTGAAATGTCCGGTTTTGGCGACTCGCGTAAACTCGCCGCGCAATTCTATTTCACAGAACTGACTGTGCTCAAGGTCATGTTCACTGCCATCACCGTGGCGATGGTGCTGCTCTTCGGCGCTGTCGGGCTTGGCTTGCTGGATTTCAGCCAGGTCTGGGTCAACCCGACCTATCTCGCCTCAGGCATCGTCGGCGGACTCATCATGGGCGTTGGCTTCATCGTCGGCGGCTTCTGCCCCACTACTTCGCTCGCATCCGCTTCCACAGGCAAAATTGACGGTATGTTGTTCATGCTCGGCGGATTTGTCGGCGCGTTCCTGTTCGGCGAAACCGAAAAATATTTTGACGGCTGGTACACAAACGCAGGTTATTTTGGGCGTGTTACCCTCGACCAGGTCTTTGGCATTCCTGTCGGCGCAGTGGTTGTGATCGTCATCCTAATGGCGCTCTTCATGTTCTGGGGCGGCGAACAACTCGAGCGCATCTTCGGCAAAAAGGATTTGAGCAAGGAACCGAAAATCCGCGTGGCCGGCGCAGTGGCATTATTCGCCGCAGCCGTCACCGTGCTGGCGCTTGGCAGCCCCTCGCTCGAAGAAAAATATAACAAGGTCAAATTCACGCGCACCGAAACCATCGAGCAGTTGAATGCCGACCCCATCGTCAACACATTAACTTACACAGCAGACGATATGCTGGCTAACAGACTGGTGTTCATCACCCCCGCCGAAGCCTTCAAGGCAAAATACAACCAGTCCATGAATCCTGTTTATCTTGATGTGCGCTCCGAGGCCGATTACAATCTGTATCACATCGAAGATGCGGTCAATGTCCCACTGGAACGCCTCGCAGAAGTTATCCCTGTTCTGCTCAGCGAACCGCCTGCCAATACAGTCTTCATGTTGATGAGCAACGACGAAACCGCCGCAGTTCAAGCCTGGAAAATTTTAGTCGGATCGAGTGTGCAGAATGTATACATCCTCGAAGGCGGAGTCAACAACTGGATCGCATTTTTCGGCGCGGAGGATAAATCGCTTCAACCCAAGCCGAATGCTGGCGACGACCAATTGGGCTATCTCTTCCCTGCAGCATTGGGCAGCCGTTACGAGTCCTGCTCGCCCAGCCCTATAGAATATGAAGCCCTTGAATTCGAAGCCAAGATCATCCTGCAACTCAAACGGGATAAATCCGGCGGTGGCTGCGGATAGGTCAGTAAACAGTTTTTAGAAATCAGTAAAAAATCGCGCGAGATAATTCGCGCGATTTTTTTCATCTTTCAACCTTCAACCTTGTTTTCAAGCCTTGAAGATCACATCCAAATACCGTTTCAACAAATCACTGACCATACCACGCAAAGGAAGCGTCGCCGCCATGCCGTAGACAGGCGCCATCGTCCCTTTTTCGTCGGGATGAGTCTTCACGTGAGCCACAGCCTCGCTCAGGTCAGAAATGAAGCGCTCTGCCACGCCGGGCTGGGTATGCCGCAAGGTGACGCAGATATGCACGCAGGCCGGTTTGTGCAGTCCGTTCAGGCTCCACTTTTTATGCGACATGAAATCCAGTACTTTGTAAATATCCAAAGAGTCAGAATCAAAAGCGATCACAAAAAGCGGATCGCCGAGCACACGCAATTCTGGAATTTCGCGAATCCCCTGCTTGATTGCGCTAGCAGTTTCGAGAATTTTTTTCGTGGCAGCAAGATACCCTTCTGCGCCAATGGATGTCAACGCCGCCCAACAAGCCGCGCTTAATGCGCCCGGTCGGCTGCCCGCAAAGGTCGGAGAAAAATACAATCCGCCGGGCCAGTCGGTGGCGGTGTAATACTGAAAGTGGCGCAGTTCCTCGCCGCGATACAAAATGACCGATGTGCCCTTGGCAGCATACCCGTATTTGTGCGTATCGGCAGACATGGAAGTCACGCCAGGCAGGCGAAAATCAAACGGTGGGACAGGGTAACCGAGTTTCTCTGCCCATGGTAAAACAAACCCTCCGAGACATCCATCCACGTGACAGCCGATCTGATTCTGCCGTGCAAGCTCGGACAATTCCGCGATTGGGTCAATTGCACCATGCGGGAAAGACGGCGCAGAGCCGACAATCACGATTGTGTTTGGTGTAACCGCATTTCGCGCGGCTTCCACGTCCGCGCGAAAATTTTCATCCACTGGAATATGGATGGTCTTGATATTAAAGTATTGACTGGCTTTGTCGAAGGCAGCGTGCGCCGTTATGGGAACGATCATCTCAGGCTTCGTGATGCCCTTCTTCTCGCGCGCCCAATCACGGTAGGTTTTCATCGCCAGCATGATACTTTCCGTTCCGCCGGATGAAATCGTGCCGCACACATCCTGCCCCGCTCCGCCAAGCATGTCTGCGGTCATCGCCACGATCTCAGCTTCGAACTTGGTCGTGCTAGGCCAAACATCTGCGTGGAGCGGGTTGCTCTGCGAGTTGACAGCGTACACCTGGTTCAGAAAGTCTATGTGTTCCTGGTCGCCGTGATAGACCGCGCCGGAGACAAAACCGTCCTTCCACTGCGATTCTTCCTGCGCGCGCATGGACTGCATCTCGCTCAAAATTTCGGCGCGGCTGCGGCCTGATTCGGGGATTCGAGTGAATGTGGCGAATTTATTTTTATACGGCTTGGCTGAACTTTCCAACTCAACCATGATGCCGGCATATTCGGCGTCTATCTTGCGGCTGACGGCAGGGATGGCTTTCATCCTTTTTTCAACCGAAGCCAGAAACCTCGGGTTCAACTTTCCGATTTGCTTGATGATGTCGTCTTTCCAACTCATGAATGATTCTCCAAAACTACAAAGAGGGGAGTTATTGCTGTCGATTCAACCGCGCATGGATCTTGCGGTTACTTTCGTAAATCGCCACAAACTCGCTGAACAGTTCATCGTAAATTTTTCGGTGACCGGGGTTGGGCGTGTAAGTCTGCGCGATCTTCACGTGCGTGCCGATCTCGTCATAATGCATGTACCCCAGCGATGCCGAAGCCAGCAATGCTGCGCCGCGCACATTGACCTCAATCGGGTCCCTGACCTGTCGAATCGGACGGTTCAACACATCCGCATGGATCTGACACCAGATGTTGGACCTCGCGCCGCCGCCAACAATATTGATGGCATCAACAGGCTGTTTATTGAATTGCTCCACATACTTCAACAGCCAGCGCGAGTTAAACGCCACACCTTCAAATACAGCCCGCACCATGTCGGCGCGGGTGGTATTCAACGACTGGTTATGGAATCCCCCGCGCACAAGATGATCGTCCACGGGGGTTCGCTCGCCGTACAGCCAGGGAGTAAAGATCAACTTGCCGGAGCCGGCCGGGGTTCGTTCGGCGATCTGGTCAAAGAGCTGATAAGCATTTGACGGTCTGCCCCCCAATGCCAGTTCATCATCGGGGAAGAAGACGTTGTTGCGCAAATACTGCAATGCGCCGCCGGCACATTCCTGCTCATTGGTCAGCAGGTAACGCCCGGGGATGGCCGATGGCAGCGCCGCCAGGTTATGGAACAGGTCGGTCTTTTTGAACGGGACATGACAAGTCAGCCAGCCGGAGGTGCCGATGTAAAGATGCGGCTCAAAATCGCGTACCGCGCCAGACCCGACGGCTGCGGAGTGGACATCCGGCGAACCCATCAACACTTTGACATCTTCGCGCAGGCCCCAGGTGCGGGCTATGTCGGGGCGTAGATTTCCCAGAATCGCATTGGCAGGTTTCAGGTCGGGTAGTTTCGCGCGGTCTATCGTCGAGAGTCTGACCAGCCCGTCGTCATAGGTCACGTTCGCGATGTCTCGATTATCCGTCAGCCAATTCAAAGTAATGGAATTGTACGACGCGGCAAAATTTCCGGTCAGGCGCAGACCGATGTAATCCAGCGGTTCAAGAAATTTAAAAGCGCGGTTGTAAATTTGCGGGTGTTCGTGTTTGAGGTACAAAATATGCGCGATCGGGTCTTTGCCGGAATTTGCGGGCACGCCGCCGGTTAATCGAATCCAATTTAACAGTTTGGCAAGCCCGTAGCCCTCAACCTTGAACGCGCCGTCCACCAATTTGTGAATGTACGGAGCGCCGCGCGCGTCCATCCAAATGATGGCGTTGCTCAATGCATTGCCGTCCGCATCCACAGCCACTGTGCCCGACCATTGCGCAGTGGATGCGATCGCGATGATGTCATCAGTATTCACCAATTTTTTTGCAAGAAGTCGTTTGCCTGCGGTTTCGATGGCGTCCCACCAAACTTGCGGAGATTGTTCCGCGCCACCGCCGGGCAGGAGCAGCACGGGCGTTTCTTCGAATTCGCTTCCGATAAGTTCCCCTTGCGTGGAGAAAACAGCCACCTTGGGGCCGGAAGTTCCCAGGTCTATGGCAAGTATGAATTTATTTTCTGTGGTCATGAACCGCCTCAATATTACGGATGTGGAGTTTGTGTTGGGGTAGGCGTTCTGGTAGGAATGAGCGAAGCCGTTGGCGTGGGCGTTGGCGGCGGGGTAAAAATCGGCAGCACGGCAAAATCAGTGCCCGGGTCAAATTGCAGGTAAATATCCTGCACCCAGCAAGGGACGTGATAAGTAGGGTTGTCCACCAGCAGCCAGCCGGGGATGCTCCCGCGGCCAACCAACCTTACGCGGATTCCCTCCTTCAGGGAACTGATCACATCGTAGACAGGTCCCGGCCCCCACCAGCAGAGCGCGGCGCGAGAAACAAGCGGATCTTGCAACACTGGGGTTGGAGAGGCCGTCTCGGTCATTGTCGGCGCTGACGTGAGCGTGGCGTCCGGCGCAGGCGTTGCAGTATCGGTCAGCAGCCCGCCAACAGTTGGAGTCTGCGCCGCTGGTGTTGCAGTGGTTCGAGGCAGGTTGCAGGCGAGTATCGCCAGAACCAGCATTAGCAAGGCAGGGACGAATCCCAAAATAGGCTTTTTCATTTTTCACTCCTGTTAATCATCATCCTCGTGTTGGGCATCATAAGCCCGCGCAACGGCAGACTCAATCTCCGCATCTGTGTGATTTTCGCAGGCCACCAGCGGACGGGACGCGTGAGGAACGATCTTTCCGCCCGCGCTCATTACGATCGCATCCACAAATTTTCCGCTCGCGTCATTGACCACATAAAGCTGAAACAGTTTTCCGCACACGATGCATCCGTGCATTTCACCTTTGGTAAATTTCTCGGCCATGGGAACCTCCAGAAGTGAATTAACTATACAACAGTTTGCAGCAACTTGGGATAAGTTACAATACCCGCATGGACAAGATCAAACCCTTCGAAAAAATAGCATCACGTTTTCAAATGTCGCAGGAAAGCGCCAAATATTTTCTGGGCCGCATCCAAAAGAGCTTCAAAAAGGAAAGACCTCCGCACAAATTGATCGTGGATTTCATCGACGCGCAGAATTTTGAATTTCTGCTCACCCCTTATGAAATCGCCGCGTTGATGAATGAAAGCGGCACATGGGCTTTTGCATTGAACGCCGAACCTCCCATCATTGTGGATGATGAAGACATTGAATTGTAAACAAAGAAGAAGGATGAAGCCCCAACTTCATCCTTCTTCTTTTAGGCATCATATCTGATTGCCTTACACTTTCAGAATCGGGACGCTGATTGACGCTGAAAACGCAGATTTTTTCTTTTTGAATCAGCGAAAATCAGCGTTTTTCTGCGTCCAAAAAGCATTGTGTAAGTTAATCAAGATCATCCTCCCAATTATTTCTCCGTGATCGTAATCGACTCGATCACATCACCCTGATAAGTGGGGTTTTGCTCCGGGTTACGAAGCGTAATCGAGCTCAACACACCCATACCCTCAACCACCTGCCCGAAGATGGTATATCCGCCGTTCAGGTAATCCTGCGAAGCAAATGTGATGAAGAACTGGCTGCCGTTGGTGTCGCGCCCTGCATTCGCCATGGCAAGCACGCCTGCTTTATCAAACAAAAGGTCATTGTCTTCATTCACAAACTGATAGCCCGGTCCGCCCATGCCTGTGCCATCCGGGTCGCCGCCTTGCGCCATAAAATTCGGCAGCACACGATGGAAGGTCACGCCGTCAAAGAATCCCTTGCAGCCAAGAAAGGCAAAGCTATTAACCGTGATCGGCGCCTTCGACGGGAACAACTCTGCAACGATCTGTCCGCCCTTGGCGAGTTTTATGGTCGCGTAATATTGCTTCGACTCGTCGATCAGCATAGGCGGCGCTTCGTCGTATCGGTTCGCCGCGGGGATCGAATCAAAGACCGCACAGGCAGATGTGGTCTCATTCACCACGCTGTTGGCGTTTGGGTCAGTCTCGGTTTCAGCAACTGGCTTTGGCTTTGACAACAAATACCAGGTAAACAATCCAACCAACACAAGCACCACAGCCAGCGCGGCGTATTGCATCGTCATATCTGGTTTCCTGGGGGCTTTTTTAACGGGTTTCTTTTTAGCCATAATTCACTTCTCCTTGAAAAATTTGCCCACATTATAACAACCTTGCGCGTACAGCGGTTTTCTTGTATGCTTGCCGCAACATGCGCGACTATTTCAAAAAACAGATCGCCCTTCCGCAGGACCACGGCTCATGGGTATTCATCTTAAGCCCATTGCTCATCGGAATTTTCGCAGGCGGAAAATTCAATTCAGCAACACTCTATCTTTTTATTACAGCGATGTCTGCATTCATGATTCGCCAGCCGATGGCGGTCATCGTCAAAGCAATCAGCAACAGACGCCCAAAAACGGATCTTATCCCCGCCCGCTTCTGGGTGCTGATCTATGGCAGTATCGCCGCCCTGTCATTGACCGCGCTCGTCCTCAAAGGATTTGGCTACATCCTGTTCCTGGCAATCCCCGGCGTGCCCGTCTTCGCGTGGCATCTATGGCTGGTGAGCCAGCGCGCCGAACGGAAACAAGTCAGCGTGGAAGTCATCGCGACGGGCGTGCTTTCGCTCACCGCTCCCGCAGCATATTGGGTAGGCCTTGGCCGGTACGACCCTTCCGGTTGGTGGTTGTTGGTCTGGGTCTGGCTGCAATCTGCCGCAAGCATCGTCTATGCCTATCTCAGGTTGGAGCAACGCGAATTGAAACAGGAGCAGGTATCGGGTCAAGACAGAAGCGCGTTCTGGCAGATGGGTAAACGCTCCCTGTTATACACGTCGTTCAATCTGGGGCTGTCGCTTATACTCGGCTGGGTAAATATCACCCCACAACTTATTTTCATTCCGTTTTTGTTACAGTGGCTTGAAACACTTTGGGGCATCACTCACCCATCCATAGGCTGGAAACCGACTCGCATCGGCGTGCGCCAGTTAATCGTCAGCACACTTTGGACAATTTTATTCATCGCGGCTAATAAAGGAGTAATATGAAAGACAGCGTCATCCTCGTCACAAGCGATGGCATGGGAAAAGCGGATCTAATCTTGCAGCAAAAACTTGCCGCCAAGTACTTTGAATTACTTCTTCAAAATGGCAGCCTGCCCTCCGCCATTTGTTTTTATACCGATGGCGTAAATTTAACTGTGTCTGGCTCGCCAGTGCTCGAACAATTGAAATCATTAGAGTCGAAAGGCGTGCGCTTGATCATTTGCTCGACCTGTCTTGATTATTTTGGCATCAAAGACAAGGTGCAAGTCGGCATCATCGGCGGCATGCCCGATATCATCGAAGCGCAAATAAAGGCATCCAAGGTAATAACAATTTAACTGGAGTGGAAAAATGAATTTTGATCTAAGCGAGGAACAAAAAGTATGGAAGAAGACCGTCCACGATTTTGTGGCGAAGGTGGTGAAGCCCAAAGCGCGCGAAGTGGACGAGACCGGCGAATTCAACTGGGAGGCGGTTCGAAAGGGCGGGCCGATCGGTCTGCTGGGCATGAACATCCCAGAGGCGTACGGCGGCTCGGGCGTGGACATGATCTCATCCGCCATCGCCATGGAGGAATTGGGCTGGGGCTGCGGCTCGACCGCGCTGGCGTTTACTGCACACAACGGGCTGGGCACTGCGCCGCTTGCCTTATATGGTTCGGAGGAATTAAAAGCCAGATGGCTGTCGTTGGTTGCTGAAGGAAAAAACAAACTCGGAGCGCTGGCATTGACCGAACCCGGCGCAGGCTCAGACATTCAAGGCGGCGTGATCACCAAAGCTGAAAAGCGAGGCAACGATTGGGTCATCAACGGCGCGAAGATGTGGTGTACAAATGCCAGCATCGCGGAATATATCATCACCCTCGTCCGCACCGACCCGAAAGGCGGATCAAAGTCGTTGAGTATGATTCTCGTGCCGACAGATTCGAAGGGTTTGAAAATCGGCCCGGCTGAAAAGAAAATGGGACTGCACGGCTCGCCCACGCACGCTGTCAGCTATGACAATGTCACAGTACCGCTGGGCAACCTTATCGGTCCGGAGGGACGCGGACTCCAACAGACGCTCGCCACGCTGGACGGGGGGCGAATCAGCATCGGGGCGATCTCGGTCGGGTTGGCGCAATCCGCAATGGAAGCAGCAGTGGATTATGCCCGTCAGCGTAAGGCGTTTGGTCAGTCTATCGCGGAATTTCAGGCGATCCAATTTAAATTATCGAACATGGCAACCGAGATCGAAGCGGCGCGGACGATGCTTTACAAGGCGGCCTGGCTGAAAGACCAGAGACGCCCCTTCAACAAGGAAGCCGCCATGGCAAAACTTTTCGCGACCGAAATGGCGGAACGCGCCTGTTATGACGCGATCCAGATTCATGGCGGGTTTGGCTACAGCAGTGAATACCATGTTGAACGCATGTACCGCGACGCGCGCCTGATGACCATCGGCGAAGGGACGAGCGAGATACAAAGGCTGGTCATCGCAAGGCATGTGCTGGCGAGCGAGTAAAAGCTCTTGAATTAACAGGGACATCCCATGGCAAAAATCCTGATCGTTGACGATGATAGTGAGATCACATCTTTATTTGAAAGATTTCTCTCGCTTGAAGGATACGAGACAACCTCGTTGAATGAAAGCGCTCAGGCGCTGGATGTAGCCAATTCAATTGTCCCCGACTTGTTCATTCTTGACTTGATGATGCCGCCGCCCGACGGTTTTAAGTTGTGCAGGCTGCTGCGCGCAGATCCAAAATTTGAACTTACGCCCATTATCATTATCACCGCCCTCGGCGACAGCGACAGCAAGGCGGTTGCCTACGGCGCCGGCGCGACAGATTATTTGATAAAGCCGTTCCACATAAATGAACTGGCGGCTAGAGTGAAATCGCTGCTTTAAATTTGGCTATCGTACAAATTGTGAATTCTCACCGCAAAGCCCGCCAGGGCAGCCAAGAAAACCTTTAAAAACTTTGCGTTCTCCCTGGCACCGCCCGCCAGGGCAGGTGTAGCGCTCTTCGCGGTAAAAGAAAAAAATTACGGTAGAGAACTTTAAAATAAAAATCGACGCACCTTTCGGTGCGTCGATTTTTATTTACCTTGCTTCCTTATTTGATCGTGCGAAGGAATGCGACAGTCTGCCAGATCTGTTCATCGGTCAGAACACCCTTCCACGCAACCATGGAAGTGCCTTCCTTGCCCGTGTTAATGCGCCAGTAGAGATAGTCATCACCAACTGTTGGGGCAAATGTAGCGAGGTTCTTCGGTTGAGGATCAAGCGCCACACCGGCAGGGCCATCACCATGACCTTGCGGGCCGTGACAGGATTCGCAATTCACCTTGAACACTTCCGCACCGGCGGTTGCGGCATCCGCGCCAAGCGGATTCGTTGCGCCTGCATATTCAGCAGGAACAGGAGCTATTGTAGCGACAGCATTACCGCCGCCGCAGGCTGCCAAAGCGAGGGCAACCAAAACTAATAGTACAAACAAAACTTTCTTCATCATCATCCTCCGATAGTATATAGTCGAAATGCGACCTGAATTATATACATATTGTGAATTTATGTACAGGCATTATTTCTCTGAATTACCCGCCTCATGCCCAGCTTCGGCCTGCTCCTGTTTTCTGCTGCTTGTCAGCCACCCGACGATGACCATCAGCAGAAAGAACGCGATTCCCGCAAACAACAATCCCTGTAGACTCGTATTTATTCCTTCCCCGCCTTCTGATAACAAAAGCATTGCAAGCATTTTTGCCTCCGTGTGATTATTTTATGCCGCACTTATACGTGAAAAGGGAGTGCATGTCAAATGGAAAATCGAGTAGGGTAAAATTCGAGCATCTTATTTTTGGAGAACCTGAATGATCCTCAAAACCTGGCATAAAATCATGGCCTTATTTGCCATTGCCATCATCGCGTCTTTTCGCCTTGCATCCCTGCCTGCAATGGAACACCCATATTATTCGAGCGACTTGAAATACCCGCTCGTCATTGCCCACCAGGGCGGAGATGGTCTCTGGCCCGGCGACACGCTCTTCGCCTACCAGAATGCCGTCGAACTTGGCGTGGATGTTCTCGAAATGGACATTCACATCACCAAAGACGGCGCGCTTGTCCTCATGCATGACGAAACCGTTGACCGCACCACAGACGGCACAGGCGAAATCGAATCCATGACTCTGGCTGAGCTCAAACAGTTTGACGCAGGCTACGACTGGACTCCCGACGAAGGCAAGACCTTCCCCTTCCGCGGTCAGGGCATCACAATCACCACGTTGGAAGAAATATTTCAAACCTTCCCGGACATGCACATGACCATTGAAATCAAAAAGTCAAACGCCTCGATGATCAAGCCGTTCTGCGACTTGATCCGTCAGCACAACATGCAGGAAAAAGTGCTGGCCGCATCCTTCTACGATGACAAGCTAAAGGAATTTCGTGCCGAATGTCCCGAGGTCGCCACATCCAGCGCAAAACAGGAGACAACTCAATTCGTTTTGATGAGCAAGGCATTTCTCGCGGGGTTTTATTCACCTGAATTTTTGGCATTGCAAGTCCCCGAAGAGTCAGGCGGGATCACAGTCATGACCGAATCATTTGTCAAGGCTTCACACTCGCGCGGACTCGCCGTCGAAGTGTGGACGATCAACGATGCCGAAACCATGCAGAAACTCATCGGCTGGGGCGTGGACGGCATCATCACCGACAGACCGGACTTGATGCTGGAATTATTGGGAAGATAAAAAAGCAGCCAATCCAAAGTTGGGCGGCTGCGCTTATACGGTTTCACACACTGGATTAAGGTCAAGGAGATAAATATGAACCAACAATTAAAGGCGAATTTGGATCGGGCATTCAAACTAACCTATGATCTCGTAGTACATCTTGACGAAACATCCTTGAACCTGGATTTACCAAGCCTGCCATCCAACCGAATCGCAGGGCAATTGTGGTGCATTATCGGTGCTCGTGAGAGTTATACCAAAGCAATTGAAATGGGCGGTTGGAAAGGCTTCTCGTGCAGTCTCACAACGCCGCGTGTTAAGGAATCTGTTCTTGCTGTCTTGGAAGCAACCTATAAGCAATTAAATAAAATTGACTTCGGAGATTTGACTGACCTACAGATCGAGCTTGCGTTCACGCTGCTTGAACACGAAATTCAACACCACGGGCAGCTTATTCGCTTTGTGTACGGAAATGGGCTTACCTTCCCAGCCAGTTGGAATAAGCGATATACAGTGTAGTTGAAGAATTATTTTCGGTATTATGGCAGCTGCTTTATTCACTCCATCCAGGTGGTTCTATCTTCGAAGGATGGTTTCGCAGATGGCTCAAAAACAACATCCGGGTAGCCAATATAGATAAACCCTGAAACCTGTTGATCTTCTGCCAAGCCAAAAAACTCTTTTACCTTCGCATCCCGCGCCCACTCACCTGTCCGCCAGACCGCGCCAAGCCCTAAAGCATGTGCCGCCAGCAAAATATTCTGGCATGCGGCTGAGACAGCGGCAACATTCTCCATCTCGATCACTTTTGATTCAACAGGCTCATCCACCCCAACCGCAATGATGACGGGAGCGCGGAGCGGCAATAACCGGGTTTTGTCCAATGCCTCTTGCGGCAGATCAGGCAGACGGTCACGCTGCGATGCGGCCATTACATCCCCAAGTTTGTTGCGCGCATTTCCAGTCAACACAAAAAATCGCCACGGCCTTACTTTAAAATGGTTCGGCGCATGGTTCCCCGCATCCAATATTTTTTCGATCATCTCGCGCGGCACAGCATCGGTCTTCACCGTCTTCACGGAATACCTTGTTTTGATTGCTTCGAATAGTTCCATCGTACCTCCGTCCGCACTGACGCTTGCGGGTAAAATTATCTTACTATGAAAATATTTTACTCCGACGCGCATCGCAAACATTATCCGCCTTTTGAAGTTTTCGACGGCGGCAAACGTGTGCCGTATCTTGAAAACCCAGATCGCATGGATCGAATTTTATCCGCGCTCAAAAAAACAGATTGGGCGGAATTTTCTGAGCCGACAGATTTTGGACTCGAACCGATTCTTGCGGTACATGAAAGGGGTTACATCGCCTTCCTCGCTTCGGCATGGACCGAGTGGCTGGTCTCTGATTCTGATGCAGCCTCCTCACCCGAGACTCACGCCTTCCTGCCCGCAACGTTTGCATTGCGCCGCACGCCGCGTGTGCCAAGCACCCTGCTCGGCAAGGCAGGCTACTACATGATGGACTTATCTGCCTGCATCGTGGAAGCGACATACACCACCGCGCTTGCTTCTGCCAATTGCGCGCTTTCCGCTGCAGACTCTGCATTCTGCACTCAGCATTCCGCCTTTGCCCTCTGCCGTCCACCCGGGCATCACGCCGGCAAGGATTACGCGGCTGGGTATTGCTTTATCAACAATGCGTCTGTCGCGGCGAATTGGCTATCGTCAAAAGGGAAGGTTGCCCTGCTCGATATTGACTATCACGCCGGCAACGGCACGCAGGACATTTTCTACGAGCGGAATGATGTGTTGACCATTTCAATTCACGGCGACCCGGACTACGAGTATCCGCACTACATCGGCTTTGCGGATGAGACCGGTTCAGGCGCGGGTCTTGGCTTTCACCACAATTTTCCGCTGCCAGCCGGCACCGACGACGCGAGCTATTTGTCGGAGCTGGACGAGGCGCTTGAATTGATCACGGCTTATCAACCATCCTGCATCGTCATCTCAGCCGGCATGGACACCTTCGACGGCGATCCGCTTGGCAGGTTCAAAGTAACCCGCAATGGATTTGCAGAAATCGGGAAACGCATCGCCGCATTGAATCTTCCATCTGTGATCGTGATGGAAGGCGGATACGCCAACGAAGCTCTCGGCGAAAATGTTGTTACTTTATTGGAGCAGTTCAAATGAACAAATTTCTTGCTCTCATCCTAAGATCAGGACGCAGAATACGCTGAAGAACGCAGATTTTTTCTTTCTTGTCAGCGAAATCAGCGTTTGTCAGCGTCCAGGAAGAATCTTTTAAGGACACAAAATGAAAAAACAATTGCCAATTTTATTGGCCGCGCTCTTCATCCTCACAGCCTGCGGACCTTCGCCCGAGGAACAGGCGGCTTTGACAGCCACATCCATCACCGCCACTGCCGCTTCGTGGACGGAAACTCCTACTCTGACGCCCACACCAACCGTCACGCTCACCCCGACAGTCACATCCACACCCACGATCACATTTACCCCGACTGTCACGGCCACCCCGACCTTTGCCTTCCCGGCCGTCACCGTCAACAAGCAGGCGCATTGCCGCTATGGGCCTGCCGTCGCCTACCTCCACGCCGCTGACTTATTCGCCGGTGACGTTGGCACCGTGCGCGGACGGGCTGTTTACAGCAACTGGCTGTTCATCAAATTCGACAAGTTGAATTATTTCTGCTGGGTCGCGCCTTCGATTGTGGATGTGACCGGCGACATTGGCAATATCAACAAGATCACGCCCGACCTGCAATCCATTGGCAGTAATCAATACGGTCCGCCGCATAACGTGGCCGCCATTCGCAATGGCGATGAAGTCACCATCAGTTGGGATCAAATGAAAATGACCAAGGACAAGGATCGCGGCTACTTTATCGAAGCATTTGTTTGCCAGGATACCTATTTGCTGTGGTGGACTTTTTCATACCCCGATCAATTCACCACGAGTTACACGGTTCGGGACGAAGCCGGTTGTGCCGCGCCTTCGTATGGCCAGCTGTACACGGTTGAAAAACATGGCTATTCACAGCCCGTGGACATCCCCTGGCCTGCGCCATAACAGGCAACGACATCAGAACCTACGAAAAAACGCCCTGACAAAAAGGGCGTTTTGATTCTTTGGATGAAGCAATTTAACAACGATATTTCACGGTATCAGATTTGCGCCAGAACCGTTCGGCTTGTAACCTTTCGGCCATCTTGTGTCTTGAGTATAAACAGCCTGATTCAGATTGGCTCCGTCGAGGTTGAAAGCCCCAGTCAAGTCTGCCCCGCTGAGGTCGGCGCTGCTCAGGTCGGTTCCGCCCAAATTCGCGCCGTGCAGATTGGCGCCGGTCAAATTGGCCTTGCTCAGGTTCACCCCTCTCAGGTCAGCCATGCTTAAATTTGCTTCAATTAGATTCGAGCCGCTCAAGTTGGCTTTAATTAAATTGGCCTTCTCCAGATCAGCCGCGATCAAGTCGGCATTGCTCAAGTCGGCGCCGACCAGCCAGCGCGGGCCGGGTTGATTTAGAAGTATATAAAGTTCGTTGCTTGTAAACTGCATGATGTTAATTCTCCGCGGTTTTTATGTGGTGATTATCCCGGCTTTATTCAACGCGTCTTCAAGCGCATCGATGGTGGCAGGTTTGATCAGCATGGCTTGCGCGCCGGCGCTCATCACATGCTGACGTGTTTCAGGCTGGTCGTCTGATGTGATCACGATCACAGGCACCTTCCTCAAGCGCGGGTCGCGGCGGATGAATGCCAGCACTTCGGTTCCATCGAGGCCGGGCATGTTGATGTCGAGGCAGACAAAGCGTGGAATCATTTTTCCTAAAACTGTCATGGCCGGGCTGGAACCATAAGCGACACGCGTGGGCAGATCGAGCAGTTCCAACATTTGATGCAGGGCGTCTGCGGTCTGGCGGTTATCGTCGATGATCAAACCATCTTCCATTTAATCCTCCAAAATCAGCGTGCCCATCACAGACACGTCGTAACCCATCAGGTTGGATACTGCGTCTCGAAATGCCGAATCAGCCAGCAGGTCGAAGAGAGGCGCGAGCAGGGTATCATCCGTAAAAATTTTTGGAATCACCAGATCATAACGTTCCTGAAAAAGCGGGATGAAATCCAAATCCAAGGCCTGCGCGGCGGCGGCAATTCCAAGCCCGCAGTCGGCGCGTCCAGATGCGATGGCGGCGGCGACTCCGAGATGGGTATATTCTTCACGAGTATAGCCGATTATGGAATCGGCAGACATTGCCAACGCGTTGAGATGATAATCGAGCAGGACGCGCGTGCCTGCCCCGCGCTGTCGGTTCACAAACTGGACCTGCGGCCTGCTGAGGTCTCCCAAACTTTTGATTCCCTTTGGGTTTCCCTGCTTAACCAAAAGCCCCTGGTCACGCCCAACAAGAGAGATAACTTTTACGGGAATGTCCGGCATGTACTGGCGGATGTATGAAATGTTGTACTCGCCTGTTGCAGGGTCAAGCAGATGCGAGCCGGCCAGATGAGCCTCGCCGCGCCGCAGCGCGATCAGCCCGCCCTGCGAACCGACATTCGCGGAAGCAAAACGGCGATCATGCTCCGCGAGAAATTGCGCGAGCAAGTCAAGCGTGAGGTCGTGCGAGCCGATGCAAAAAATCGTTTTTTCGATTTCTGCTTTACTGCGATACAAATGAACTTTGACTTGTTCGCCGGCATCCAGCCCTTGTGTGCCGCTTGGGATTAAAGCAAGTCCATCGGCTTGCACCAGCGAAGTGATGACTCCCGCTCCGCGTGACAGCGGCGCGGCGAGAAGTTTATCGCCAACCTTGCCGACAGCCACCCGCACAAAATCATCGTCACCCGCGGGCGAGACGATTTTGCGCGTGAGTGTGGCTGTCTCTGTCGGAAGTTGATTCGGCCTGCGTCCCAGCCATTTGGCGATGAGGGACTCGACGAAGATATCCACTGTCAGCGCGGCAGAGACCGGGTAACCGGGAACGCCAATGATAGGAATTAGGAATGAGGGATGAGGAATTAAGTTGCCTGCCTCCTCATTCCTAATCCCTAATTCCTTTTTTACCATTCCCAAAATTACCGGGTGCCCCGGTCTTACCGCCACTCCATGAACCAACAACGTGCCGAGTTTTTCAACCACCTTCGCAGAAAAATCTTCCGCTCCAGCGGAGGAGCCTGCGTTCAACAAAATAAGATCGTGCGTTTGCGCTGCTTCCCGCACGCGCTCACAGATTAAATAAAAGTCATCTTTGGTGATCGGATACCGAGTCGGCTCGGCGCCCATCGCCTTGACCTGCGCCGCCATCACCAGCGAATTGTATTCGAGGATGTCGCCGGATTTAAGTTTGCTACCAATCGGGACAAGTTCAGTCCCAGTCGGCAGAATTGCAATTTTCGGTTTCCGGGCAACTTTTATTTCCTGATGACCTGAAGCCGCGATGGCGCCCAAGTCCGCGGGGCGCAGGGTGTGACCTGTCGGCAAGACCAACTGCGTGGCGACAATATCCTCTCCCAGCGGGCGGACATGACTCCACGGCGCAACTGCGGCGCGTATCCTGACCGAGGACGGTTGACGAATGGCTGAGGTGATTTCGCCATTTTCATCCAGCGATTCAACATTCTCGATCGGGATGACGGCATTCGCCCAATCCGGCAGCGGGTCGCCGGTGTCTACATATTTAGTAATTGGTGATTGGTGATTGGGAATTGGCGATTTTTCACCCGTCACAAATAACTGTATCGGAGAGGAAGGCTGTGCGCCGTTTGTATTTTCCGCAACGACTGCGAACCCGTCCATGGCCGAGGCGTGATAATGCGGCGACGAAACTTTCGCCCATATTGGTTCGGCAGTGACCCGTCCCAGCGCGTTTTCATCGAGCGGAATCGATTCAACGCCAAGCACGCGCCAAAGGCCAGCCTCCTGCAAGGCTTCGCGCAAACGTGACCGCGCCTGATAAAGCGGGATATCGTGAAGGTAGACGGACATAAATTAAGTAATCTCAAAATTCTGGTTCAGGGTTAACTCAATTTCTGATTTCACATTCCTAAATGCTTCTTCAAAACTACTTTCCTTCGGGCAGTCAAATAATTTATAGTCGAAAGGAAAACTTCCTTTCATTTTTTCTGCATAAAATGAAGCCAACTTCCTTCGTGACTCATAAGAATTAAAAGCAGGCGTATAAATATGAAAAAGGATAATCTTGGAATATTTTGGATACTCATCATGCAAAAACCAATATTTCCCTACATTAGTATCGGGATGTGTTTGTCCAGCCTCTACTTCAACTGCAAACAATATCTTTCCATCAGTAAGCATTCCGTCGCTTCGAAAGCCACTAGTCGGAAATCCAACTATTGCCTGATAAGAATTGCGAAATTGGATCTTTTCAGAAGAAAAGCTAATTAGCCAATCTATTATTCTCTTTTCAAGATCAAACCAAGAATCCATTATTCTTGCATCCTTTTATCTTAAGAATCACCTAACTCCATCCATCGCGGCGCCAAGGCGTTTGATAATCTCATCCACCTCATCTTCGGTGATGGAAATTGGGGGCGAGAAGGCGAGCGTATTTCCAAGCGGACGAGTCCGCAGACCGTGTTCCTGTGCGGCTTTGAAGATCTTCATGGTCGTTGCGGGGTCGGCAATTCTGGCATCTTTGTCCGAGACGATCTCAACGCCGTACACCAGGCCAAGTCCGCGCACATCACCGACGAAGGAAAATTCTTTCAGCGAGTTCAAGCCGTCAAACAGGAGCTTGCCCATCTCACGCGCGCGCTTCGGATAATCTTCGCGTTCCATGATTTCGATGTTCTTGAGTCCAACCGCGCAAGCCATTGCATGACCTGAGTATGTGTAGCCTGTCATCCATGCTTCGGTGTCGGCAGCGGATTCCATCGTCTCGCGAATCGCGTCCGAGATTTGCATCCCGCCTAGCGGGGCGTATCCACTCGTTACGGCTTTTGCGAAGCACAAAATGTCGGGTTTGACATTCCAATGCTTAAGCGCAAACCACTCACCCGTCCGCCCGAAGCCGGTAATGATCTCATCCGCGATGAAAAGCACTTCATACTTGTCACAGATCGCGCGCACGAGCGGAAAATAATCAGCGGGGGGAACGATCACGCCGCCCACGCCCATCACAGGTTCAGCGATGAACGCCGCGACAGTATCCTGCCCTTCGCGCAGAATCGCTTCTTCCAAAGCACGTGCCGCAGCCTGCCCGATAGTCTCGCCGGGTTTGATATCGCCATCATAACGATATGGGTTGGGCGCGGGGATGTGAACAAATCCATCCACTGCGGGGCCGAACATGGTTTTGTATTTTTCAAGCCCGGTTGCGAACGTGGCCGCGAGCGTGATGCCGTGATACGCTCCGCTGCGAGCAATGACCTTGTACTTGCCCGGCTTGCCTTTGCGCTTCCAGTAATAACGCGCAGTCTTGAACGCGGAGTCATTTGCCTCCGAGCCGCCGGAAGTGAAGAAGGTGGTGTTCAATCCTTCGTAGGCAAAGCCCGCAAGTTTATCGGCCAGTTGAATGGACGGAAGATTCGTCATGCCGGCAAAATTGGACGTGAACGCAAGTTGCTTCATCTGGTCATAGGCTGCCTTCGCCAGTTCTTCATTGCCGTACCCGGCGTTAACATTCCACAACCCGGCCATGCCGTCCAAAATTTTACGGCCATCGGCAAGATGCAGCCACACACCCTCGCCGCGTTCGATCACCATCGGGTTGGCATGCGACTTCGGGTGATAGGTTGGGTGCAATTGTTTGTAATCTTTCTCGACCCATGCTGCGTTATCCAGTTTGCTCATTTTCTCCTCCAGAAAAATTTATTAATGGGATTTTCCTTTTTGTCCGCTAATTTACGCCAATCTCCGCAAATTTAATAAAATTTTGAGCAGATTAGCGGATTATTTTTGAATCGCAAGATAAATCTTGCGGCACTTCGGCTATGTCAAAACTTCGACATCATGCGGGCCGGACTCCTTCAAGCCTGCTCCTGTCATGCGGGTGAAGATCGCCTTCTTTTGGAACTCCTCGATCGAATGCGCGCCGCTATAACTCATACCCGACTGCAATCCGCCGATCAATTGAGTCAGCACCTCGCGCGCGCGTCCACGATACGGGACGGCTGCTTCAACACCTTCGGCAACATACTCCTCGATCTCTTCCTGAGTCAGGTCATTGCCTTCGCGTTTGTTGCGGTTGATGTTCGCCTCACGGGATGCCATGCCACGCGAAGCCTTATAGCGATGACCTTTGCGGGTCATGACCAAGCCCGGGCTTTCGTCTGTTCCAGCGAGCAGGCTGCCGATCATGGCGGTTTGCGCGCCTGCCGCAATGGCTTTGGCAAGGTCGCCCGGCTGACGAATCCCACCGTCTGCGATGATGGGAATGCCGGCTGACTCCGCAGCTTTGGCACATTCAATGACCGCCGTCAACTGCGGGACGCCTGAACCAGCCACGATGCGCGTGATGCAGATCGAACCGGGTCCCACTCCAACCTTGACCGAATCCGCTCCGGCGTCAATCAGCCGCTTTGTGCCTTCGGCAGTTGCCACGTTGCCGCCAATGATCTGCGCCTCCGGGAAATTCCTGCGGATGTTTTTTATCATTTCAATTTCAAGCAGTGAGTCCCCGTGGGCGATGTCCACCACGATGCAGTCTGCGCCGGCGGCAAGCACGGCTTCGACGCGGTGCATTTCCTTGTCGCGCACGCCCACCGCCGCGCCGACAGCCAATCGTCCGCGCGAGTCTTTGGTGGCTTTCGGGAACTGCGTGATCTTCATGATGTCTTTCAACGTCACCAACCCGGCGACTTTTCCATCACCGTCCACGAGCGGAAGTTTTTCCACACGGTACTCGTGCAGCAGCCTTTCGGCTTCCTTCAAAGTTGTGCCGGGCGCGCCGCTGTGTACCGGGCGGGTCATCACGTCGGTAACTGACTTGCTGTCATCTTCTTCAAATAACAAGTCTCGCGTTGTGACGATGCCGACGAGTCGTTCTTCTTTATCCAAAATCAAGATACCGCCTGTGCCGGTTTCATCCACCACGCGCTTCAAGTCGCCGACGGTGTGAGACTCGGTCATGGTGAACGGCTTGTCCACAATGTAAGACTCAGCCTTCTTAACGCGGTCGATTTGGCGTGCCTGCTCGGCGATGGTCATAAAACGGTGGATCATCCCGATGCCGCCTTCACGCGCCATGGTGATGGCCATTTCGCTTTCGGTCACCACGTCCATGTTGGCAGATACGATCGGCACATGCAGGGCAATTTTCTTCGTCAGCAGACTCTTGGTCGAGATCAATCGCCGCGAGTCCACATCCGAATATTGCGGCACGAGCAGCACATCATCATAGGTTAAACCAGTATCTGGCAAAATTATCATATTTGCTCCTCCGGGGTTAATCGCCCGAATTATAATGCGTGACTGCGGTTCTTATGTCTTTTGTTTGCCTTTTGATTTTTTATATGTATAATGAAACAACGCTGCTTGAAAGGAACTCCGCCTCATGCTGGGACAAGTGCTGGTCAACCGATACAGAATAGACTCCGAGCTTGGCAAGGGCGGCATGGGGATTGTTTATCGCGGCTACGACACACTGCTCGACCGTGAAGTGGCGGTCAAACTTATTTCCAGCGCAGGGCTGGGCACGGAGGGGCGCGCCCGTCTCCTAGTCGAGGCGCGAGCCGCCGCCCGTTTGAATCATCCCAACATTGTCACAATCTACGACGCGGTTGATGACGAACAAACACCCTTCATCGTCATGGAATTGGTGGAAGGAAAAACCCTGCGCTCCATCCCAAACCCCGGCATCGAGAATTGCATTGAATACGCGCGCCAGATTTGCGCCGCGCTGGCTCACGCTCACAGCAAGGGCATCGTCCACCGCGACCTGAAACCAGAGAACGCGATGCTGACCGCGCAAAACCTCGTCAAACTGATGGACTTCGGGCTTGCGCGCAGCGCCGGCGCTCCGCGGTTTACGGCATCGGGCGTCATTCTGGGCACAGCGGCATACCTCGCGCCGGAACTGATCGAGGATGGCGAACCCAGCCCACAGTCAGATTTGTACGCGCTCGGCGTCGTGATGTTTGAAATGCTCACGGGCAGTCAGCCATTCAAAGGCGCAGACATCATCCAGTTGATCTATCAACACATCAACGCGCCGATTCCTTCGCCAAAAGATATCAGGGTGGAAATTCCCGCCGCACTGGATTCGCTCGTGATGCGGCTCTTGAGAAAAGCGCCTGATGAAAGACCCGCATCGGCATCTGACGTTGAGCTGGCTCTGGCATCCGTGCAGAGTGACCAAAACCGGCACACCCTCGCGGGCGCGGCTGGCAGCGCCGCGATTCACGCCCTGCCGCAGCTGGCTGAAAAACGCGCCGAAGCCCAAATGAGTTGGGACAGGAAATGGAGAAACAAGGGATATTCGAAATCGTCCCTGCCGGTGCTTGAACCGACCGAACGCCCGTTGATCATGTCCAACCGCGAAAAGGAACTCGCGCGCGCGGTTGAGTTCCTGAAAGCCCACCGCCTGCTGCTCGTGAACGGAATGCCCGGCATCGGCAAGAGCACATTCGCGCGCGCCCTGCTTGAATTTATGCCGGTCGAATCGCCGCCTCCGTTCTGGTACGACTTCGAACGTCAGCGCAGCAGCGGCAACACACTCGGCGTTCTGCTCGACCGCATTTCAAGTTACATCGAAAACTGCCTCGGCGGCGAAGTGCGGCATGAGGTGATGGCATTCCGCAACTCGCCGGAAGGACAGGCATCGGCTTACGAAGTAGACCTGCTGATCGATTACCTGAATTCAGAAACTCCCATCTGGCTGGTCTTCGACAATCTTGAAACCGTCCTTTCGCGCGGCTCAAATCATTTTGTAGACGAAGGGCTTGAACTGCTCTTCGAGGGGCTTAAGAGCAACACGCACAACGCGCGGGTCATCATCACCAATCCGTTCGTGCCGGTTTTACACAATGAACAATTCCTGCTTGAGTTCGGCACCCAGCCGCTGACCCTGCTCGGGCTGGTTGAATCTGACTCGGTCAAGTTTTTGCGCGCCTTCGGGCTGGAGAAATTCCCGGAGGATATGCTGCTCACGCTGGCGCGTCTTTCAGACGGGCATCCGTTCACCCTGAATCATCTCGCGCACTACATTCAGGCACTGGGCGTCGCACCTGCCTTCGGCGACCTCCAAAGCGGGCTGGAAGAAACCACCGAGCATTTTAAAGTGTCGCTCCAGCAGCGACTCTCACCGCAGGAATTTGATGCGCTGCAATCCATCACGATTCTGCACAGGGAGATCACGCTCGAAGGGCTGTGTCAGACTGCGCAGGCTTCACCGGGAATCGTCAAACGGCTGCGAGAGGAAGGCCTGCTTCAAATCAACGATTCGGGAAAATTCTGGCTGCCGAACATCGTGAAAAGCAGTTTGAAACCCGCCAGCGCCGACGCCACACAGCAGGCGCACCTGCGCGCGACCAGTTTCTACCGCAATCAACAAATTCCCTCCCCCCGCCAGAGCATTGACGATTACACCAGCATCCTTGAATGGCACCATCATGCCGTTCAGGCCGGGGATGCCGCCAGCAGTTACGCCGCGCTTTTCACAACCGGGCTGAAAGACCAGCTCATGGCGTGGAACGAATATGGGTTACTCGCTGAATTATGCGAAGCGACAATTTCAGCAGCCGCCCCGGAACACAGGGGACTTTCCAAATTCGAATGGGCCACGACTCAACACACATTGGGCGTGATGCACTTCCTGCTCGGAAATTACCCCCAGAGCATTGCGCTGCTGATCAAGGCGCTCGATTCCGCATCCGCAAGCGAACATCCCGAACTGCGGATTCGGCTGCTGATTGACCTGGCTGAATCCTATAGCTCCAACGGCGACATTGTCACCGCAATGGAGATATGCCAGCACGCCATGGAAGCATTATACAAAGTACAAAATGAAGGCTTACTGGCAAAGGCATCACAGGTCAGGGGCATTATCAATCGAGGACAGGGGAATAATGAACAGGCGATCATCGACCTTGAAAATTCATTGTTCTTGTACGAACGCATCAACGATCAGACTGGGATCTCATACGTCACCGGGGAATTGGGGATCGTTTATTATTATCAGAATCAATTTCCCAAGGCAATCGCCAATTATAGGCGCGCATTAAATCTATGCAAAGCGCGGCATGATCTGCGTGGAGCGATGATCGGTCACTTCAATGTCGGTGACATTTTGCTTCAAGACGGACAATTTGATCTCGCCGAAAAGGAACTCCGCCTGGCATGGGAGATGGCTCGTAAAAGAAAATTGATAAATGCGGAGGTCGCGGCGGGGTTGTATCTGGTGGAAGCCCAGATTGATCTTTCACATCTTGACCGGGCAGAGAAGGAACTGAACGAGATAAGCCCGTTAATCCAAAAGCAATCATCGCCCGGCCTTTCCGGTCAGGAGCTTGCCCTGCGCGCGCGGCTGCACTGGAAGCGAGGCCGGTCCGCTCAGGCCGGGATGGGGTTCGAGCAGGCTTTCGACTTGTTGAAACATGACGATTGCAAATACGAGCGCGCCCATGCCAGCCTTGCCTATGCCGGTTACTTGAAAGAAACAGGGGATTTGGAAAAAGCGCGGAACGTTTTACAGAAGGCGAAAAAAATCTTTGCCGAGTTGAATAACACACTTGGCTTGCAGTCTGTCGAAAAAACGATGAGGGCAATTCGATGAAAAAAGCGCGGACCTGAACAGTCCGCGCTTTTTGCTTCATGCGATAAATCCCTATGACGACTTCGGGCTTCCCCAACCCATTGGCGGGTCACCCCACGAGTCAACGGTGATGGAGACTCCGCCGCGCTCGATTTTTGTGTAATCGATCTTTTCGGCGGCAAAGGGCTTCCAGTTCGTTGCGCCCGGAATGATCTTCACCGGCACAAGGTCGGAAATTTTATAGTCTGCTTTTTGCAGGTTCTCAACATCCTGCGCGTTGTAACTCATCCACAAAGTGACAGGGCTGCCAAATTTTTCGATCTCCCGCCCGGCGCTGTCGTGAAAGCGGACGTCTGCGGCAATCGAAAGCAAAACCTTAAATCCCTCTTTGGGCTGGGAACGCAAGGCGCTTTCGTTGAACGGCATGAGGTATGGCGTAAGCCCGGCGGGGACATCGGAGAAAATGATCTCACGTCCATCGCTGCTGCAATCCCACTTCCGCAGGGGGCTGGATGGGTCTTCGGTAATATCCTTGCCTTTGACTGGTCCGTCACCGGATGCCTGCTTTCTAAAAAGAAAAGCGATCACAAGCACCAATAGAACCAGCAGGGCAAAGGCGAAAACTGAAAATGACATGTTTACCTCGCTTTCATTCTTGAAAAATTAGGAGCCGACCTTTCAATGCCATAATACCATAGTTGATTTTGACGGGCAACAAACCGCTAAACAGCCACGACCATTTCCTTCGTTTCGATGACCTCAGCCTGAATCTTCCCCGCTGACATTTCACGCAAGCCAAGTTGAAAAGCAGCGAATTCACTGACTGGAAATTGCATTGTCATCGTAATGTCACCCGCAAAATCTTCGCCGAGAATCTCACCCTGATGACGCGCCGTGAGCAGGCGCACCCGCTCCAACAAATTGTACGGGATCGCCAGCATAACCACATGCACAGGGACTCGCTGTCCGCGGCCAACGGCGTTGACGACCGACTGCGCCGCTTCGGTATAGGCCTTCACCAACCCGCCTGTGCCAAGCAGAGTCCCGCCAAAGTAACGCGTGATGACCAGCGCCGCGTCGCCGAAGCCGCTGCCCCGCAGAACCGCCAGAGCAGGCCGGCCCGAAGTCCCGCTAGGCTCTCCATCGTCAGAAAAATATTCCGTGACCGTGTTCCCGCCGCCGATGATGTAAACCGGCACGTTATGCGAAGCATCCGCAAATTCATGTTTGATGCGCGCCATGAACGCTCGCGCTTCGTCAATGGAAAAAGCAGGCGCAAGCGTGGCAATGAAACGCGAGTTCATCACAACATGCTCGCGGCGGATTTCATTGAGAGGAACAGAATAAGGTTTGGTCACCAGCCAATTGTAAGCGGTAAATATATTGTGTTAAACTTTTCAAATGAAACCAAATATAAAAATTTTCAAGAACATTAATGAATTGAGTCTTGCCGCTGCGCAGTTATTCATCGAATCAGCTTCGCAAGCCATCGCCGTGCGCGGGCAATTCCTGGTTGGGCTTTCCGGTGGCAGCACACCCAATCATCTTTATCAATTGCTGGCAGGCGCGCCGCATTGCGATTCAATTGATTGGCAAAAGGCGCATGTCTTCTGGGGCGATGAGCGTCTTGTTCCAATGGGTGATCACGGCAGCAATTATTTTCAGGCGCGGACGGCATTACTGGATCATGTCAACATTCCAGCGGATAACGTACACCGCGTACAATCTGACCTTGAGCCTGCTTCCGCCGCATTGGATTATGCGCGGACACTGAAACAGTTTTCTGCGCCACAGCTCGACTGGCCGCGCTTTGACCTGGTTCTGCTCGGCATGGGCGACGACGGTCACACTGCATCGTTGTTCCCGGGCTCGCCGATGGATGTGAGCGAACCTGTCATTGCGGTCACTGCAAATTATCAAGACCGTCCCGCAAACCGCATCACGCTCACGCCGATGGTTTTCAACAGCGCGCGCAGGATAATTTTTCTCATATCAGGCTTAAGTAAAGCCGTAACCTTAACCCAGGTACTCAGCGACGTATCTAGAATGGACTCGCTGCCCGCCCAGCGGATTCGGCCAACGGAGGGTGAACTTCTCTGGCTGGTGGATGAAGCGGCGGCAAGCCGGTTGTAAGTAGGGGCGAGGTGACCTCGCCCCTACGGTGGTAAACAAAAAATTCAAAGGAGCAGGTAAATGGAACTCGCAATCATTGGTTTGGGAAAAATGGGTTTGAACATGGCCACACGGCTGGTGCGCGGAGGTCATCGTGTAATTGGATATGCGCGCACAAAAGAGACGGTTGAATCTGCCATCAAGCTTGGCGCAGAAGGCGCGTACTCTTTGGAAGGGGCAGTCGGTAAATTGACATCTTCCCCGAAAATCGTTTGGGTGATGGTGCCGTCTGGAAAGACAACCACCGAGACGATCGAAAAAGTTGCATCGCTTTTAAACAAAGGCGACATCGTCATTGACGGCGGAAATTCCAATTACAAAGATTCTGTCCGCCACGCGGAGCAGTTGGAAGCGCAGGGAATCGACTTTGTGGACTGCGGCACCAGCGGCGGCATTTGGGGTATCAGCGAAGGATACAGCCTGATGATCGGAGGCAGGCCTGAGGTCACGGAAAAGATGCGTCCCATTTTCGAAACGCTCGCTCCTGCGGCAGATAAAGGCTGGGGGCGGGTTGGTCCACACGGCGCAGGACATTTCACAAAAATGATCCACAACGGAATCGAATACGGCATGATGCAGGCTTTTGCTGAAGGCTTCGGAATTTTGAAAGCGAAGGAGGAGTTTGGCCTTGACCTCGCGCAGATTTCGGAAGTCTGGCAGCATGGCAGTGTGGTGCGCTCGTGGCTGTTAGACCTCGCGGCCAACGCCTTGAAGGAAGACGCCAAACTCGAAGACATCAAGCCGTGGGTGGCAGATTCCGGCGAAGGCCGCTGGACGGTGTTCGAGTCGATTGACCTGGATGTGCCTGCGCCGGTCATCACGCTGGCTTTGCAGATGCGCTTCGCCAGCCGCGACGAGGAAAACTTCCCGGCGCGGATGCTTTCTGCGCTGCGAAATCAATTCGGCGGACACTCGATGAAAAAGGCTGAATAACAAGCAGGTTTCGATGAACAATGATCTCCCCATCTCAATTATCATCTTCGGCGCTTCGGGTGACCTGACCCAGCGCAAATTGATTCCGTCCTTTCTTAATCTGTCGCGCAAGGGACGCCTGCCGAAGAATTTTTCGATCATCGGCTTTGGCGCGACGGTGTTTACCGACGAGCAGTTCAGAGATCATTTACAGAATGGAGCAAAGCAATTCGCAGGCTTCAATTTCACGAACGAAGAATGGGAAAGCTTCGCGCCTCATCTTTTTTATCAGCAAGGACGCTACGACCAGGTGGTAGATTTTCAAAACCTGGCGAAGCGGCTGGGTGATCTGGAAACGGAGACGACCAACCGCCTGTATTACATGGCCATCCCGCCGACCCTGTTCCCGAATATCATCGAACAACTCGGCGCAACGGGACAACTTCACGAAAACGGCGGCTGGCGGCGCGTGGTGCTTGAAAAGCCCTTCGGCACGAATCTGGCTTCGGCGGAAAAACTGAATTTGCAGGTACACAAGGGACTGAACGAAAACCAGATCTATCGCATTGACCATTATCTCGGCAAGGAAACCGTGCAAAATATTTTGTTCACGCGTTTCGCCAACACCATCTTCGAGCCGATCTGGAACCGCACTTATATTGACAACGTGCAGATCACAGTGGCGGAAAAAGTAGGGCTGGAACACCGCGCCGGGTTCTACGACGGCGTCGGTGTGTTGCGCGATATGTTCCAAAACCATCTTTTGCAATTGCTCACTTTGGTTGCAATGGAACCGCCCGCTTCTTTCAGCGCAAGTCACTTGCGGAATGAGAAAGTGAAAGTCCTCAGCGCGATCAAACCCATGACGCCCGAGCAAGTGTCGACAAATACGGTGCGCGCGCAATATAAAGGCTATCGCAGCGAAGCGCAGGTCAACCCCAATTCGACCACGCCCACCTACGCGGCACTGCGGCTTTACGTCAACAACTGGCGTTGGAAAGGCGTTCCATTCTATTTGCGCTCGGGAAAAAATCTCTCAGAGAAGCAATCGCAGATCATCATCCAGTTCAAAGAGCCGCCGCTGGCCATGTTCCCCATGCAAACGATGAAGCCGAACATGCTCGTGCTTTACCTGCAACCCGACGAAGGATTGCATGTCCGCTTTGAAGCAAAGGCGCCGGATACGGTTGCCGAAACGCGCTCGGTGGATATGGAGTTTCACTACGCTCAGGCGTTTGGTCAAACAGCAATTCCCGAAGCCTACGAAAGGCTTTTGTTGGATGCCATTCAAGGCGACGCGTCGCTCTTCACGCGGGCTGATGAAGTGGAAACGGCCTGGTCGCTAATCGACCCAATTCTGCAAACGTGGGAAACGCATCAGACTCCGCCGCTGGGAATTTACAGACCCGGCAGTTGGGGTCCCGCTGAAGGTTATGACCTGCTCGCCCGCGACGGTCGCCGCTGGCTCAACGAAGAAGCCAGGATGATGCTGGAAAGTTGACCCCCACCCTGCCCTCCACCATTTTCGAGAAAGCCGAAAATAGTGGAGGTGTCACGGGGCGAATCAAAAAAACAGTTTTTGTCGGCTATTTCCATTTGCAATGGATTTCTTTGAGCGGGGTTTTATCTTCATAGCCTGAATATTAAGGTAGAATAAATTGCGAAAGGATGTTTCCAAAATGATTCCACGCATCTACATTGACACATCAGTGATTGGCGGATGTTTTGACAAAGAATATGAAAAACCATCCAAGCAACTTTGGAATGAGTTCCTTGCAGGCAAAAAATTGGCTCTCCTTTCGGATTTGCTTCAACTTGAATTAGAAGAAGCTCCAGCAAGAGTCCGCCGACTGTTAAACGAATTACCAGATTCATCCATCGAGCGCTTATCGCTTGACGTGGAAGCCATTGAACTGGCAAACGTGTATATTCAAGATGGCGCAGTTGCAGAATCAAGTTTGTCAGATGCCCGCCACATTGCCATGGCATCCATTGCGCGGGCTGATGTGCTGGTGAGTTGGAATTTCAAACATATTGTGAATCTCAATCGGATACGGCGTTTCAATGCAGTGAACTTGAAATTGGGTTACCCGATCATCGAGATTCGTAGTCCAAGCGAGGTACTAAATGAAAACTGAAAACATAGACGCAGTCGCTTTGAAACGTGAATTGCAGAAAAAAGCGGAACAAAAATTGATGCGGTTATCAGAGAAAGAACAAATTGCGTTATTGCGGAGCAAGTATGGGCATGTTCGCCGCGCGCCGAAACGAAAGCCGCGCCGATCCTTACAACCTGCGTAATCGCCCCACCAATATAAAAACAGGAGCCGCGTTATGGGACGAATTGAGAAAACAGTTTTCATCAGTTACAGACGATAGATAAATCAAGAGCCTCCGAGATTTTTATAATCTCGGAGGCTCTTGATTTAATATCTGCCGCGATTCACAACCGCGTTGGGGTTCCCTAGGTCCTTTTTTCGCGCGGGGAAAACCTGCACCGCGCAGGCTTTGAACTCGGGAATTTTCGCCTGCGGGTCAAGCGCATCGTTGGTCAGTAAATTCGCGGCGGCTTCGACGAAGTGGAAGGGGATGAAGACTACGCCAACGGATGTCTTTTCGGTGACCGTGACTCGCAAAACAACTTCACCGCGTCTGGACTTAACTGTGACAGGGTCGCCGTTTCGAATGCCGTGAATCTCCGCGTCAGCCGGGTGGACTTCCACGCGGGCTTCGGGGTAGGCCTCATTCAAGGATGAGTTGCGCGTCATCGAACCGCCGTGCCAATGTTCGAGCACGCGGCCAGTGGTGAGGATGAACGGAAATTCATCGTCAACCGATTCCATCGCGGGGACGTAATCCAGCGGGTGAAACTTGCCCCGTCCGCGCGGGAAGGATTCTGTAAAAAGTGTCGGTGTGCCGGGGTGAGTCAGAGTCGGCACGGGGTAGATCAAGCCAAGTTTAACAATGCGCTCGTAAGTGATGCCGGCATAATCTGGATTCACGCTGCCCATCTCGCGCAGAATCTCTTCGGGGTGAGAATACTTCCAGTACGCTGAATCAACTCCCAGTTTGGTTTCGATGCGCTGGGCTACATCGCAGATGATCTGCCAGTCCACGCGGGCTTGTCCGCGCGGGGCATGGGCGGCTCTCACTCTTTGCACGCGGCGGTCTGTGTTGGAGAAAGTCCCATCTTTTTCGGCGAAGGGAGTGGCAGGCAGGAAGACATCCGCAAAGGCCGCGGACTCGGTCATGAAAATATCCTGCGCCACGAGGAACTCCAACTGCTCCATGTGCTTGCGCGTCTCGTTGAGATTCGGCTCGGACATCATCGGGTTCTCGCCCATTATGTACAGCGCTCGAATTCCTCCTTCGTGGGCGTGACTTAAAATTTCGGTGGTGGTAAGACCAAGTTTAAGACTCAGCCCGCCGGGTTCGATGTTCCAGGCCTTCTCCCATTTGGTGCGGTTGTCGGGATTGTCCACGCGCATGTAGCCGGGATAATGAAAAGGCATGCAACCCATGTCGCTCGCGCCTTGCACGTTGTTTTGTCCGCGCAGTGGATTCAGTCCCGTGCCTTCGCGCCCGATGTGCCCCGTAAGGAAAGCAAGGTTGATCAACGCCAGCGCGGACGCGGTTCCATGCGAAAGCTGCGAGATGCCCATGCCCCAATAAATGGCGGCTTTCTTCGCGGTGGCGTACATGCGCGCCGCCTTGCGAATATCCTCGGCAGGCACGCCTGAAATTTCCTCGGCATATTCGGGTGTGAATTTATCCAGCGACTCGATAAAGTCGTTGAAGCCTTCGGTGCGGTTCTGGATAAACTCGGGGTTGGTCAATCCCTCTTTGAGGATGACCTGCGCCATCGCAGAGAAGACAGGCACATTGGTGCCGGGCTTGAGCGGAAGCCACATCTCGGCAAAGTCCACCAGCTCGATTCTGCGCGGGTCAATGACGATCATCTTCGCGCCGTGTTGACGGACCGCCTCTTTCATCTGCAAAGCAATGATGGGATGATTCTCGCTGGTGTTGGAACCTGTGACAATGAACACGTCATTTTGAATCACCTGCGAGGCAGTGTTGCTCATGGCAGAAGAACCCGTCGCCTGTTGGAGCGCAACCACTGAACCCGCGTGGCACAGGCGCGTGCAGTGATCCACGTTATTGGTGCGGAAGATGGCGCGGTACATTTTTTGTAAAAGATAATTGTCTTCATTGGTGGCTTTGGCACAGGCATAGACCGCCATCGCGTCCGAGCCGTCACGTTTGTAAATGCGGACAAGGTTTTCGGCGGTGATGTTTAGTGCGGTGTCCCAATCGGTTTCGACCCAATCCCAGGGAGTTGAGGGATTAGTGATTAGATAATTAGGAATTAGGGAGTTCCTGCCTAATTCGGGCGCGTCTTTCCTATTTCCTAATCCCTGATTACCTATTTCCTTATTACCTTCCAGTAAATATCGCCTCACCATCGGCGTGGTCACCCGTTTGGGATGATAGACATAGTCATAGCCGAAGCGTCCCTTCACGCATAAATTTCCGTGGTTGACGGGCGAGTCAAACGGCGAGGTCACTTTGAAGATATGCTCATCTTTAACATGTAACTGTAAATTACATCCCACTCCGCAATACGGGCAGGTTGTAGTGACAATTCGGTCTGGTTTGATCATGGAACTCCTTTGGCTGAAAGCTGCAGGTTGCAGGTCAAAAGCCGAACCTTCAACCTTTAAACCTTCCGACCTTCAAACCTTTCAACTTATATCGTAATTAAAACAATCGCGATCAACGCCAGCGCAATGCCAAGCATTTGTACCCGCGAAATTCTTTCCTTCAAAACAAACCATGCCAGCACCACGGTCGAGCCGGGGTAGAGCGAGCCAAGTACCGCGGCCACATCCATGCGCCCGGTCTGAGCCGAGAGGACATAAAAGGCGTTGCCTGCCGTATCCATCACACTGCTCATCAAGATCGCAAAAAGACTCTCCCGCTTGGGGAACCAGTCCTGCCTTGTGATAATCGAATACAGCAACAGGCTTGAGATGGAAACAATTCGCACAGCCACCAGCGGCCAGAGGATCGATTCACTGCTGGCATAATGGATAAAGATGAAAAATCCGCCAAAAGCCAGACCGGCAATCACCGGGAGAATCAGCGAACGCAGGTCAGACCTCAACCCAACTCCGCCAGAGACCAGCCACACCGCAACAAGCGCGAGCGCAAAGCCGATGATCGTCAGCCAGCCGACCAGCCCATCGGTAATAAACCCGACCATCACCGGCAGAGAGGCTGTCACCAAAGCAGAGACCGGAGCCGCAATGCTCATCTGTCCCGATGCAAGGGCGCGGTACAACAGGGTCAGGCCGACGCCGCCGCAGATGCCTGCCAGCCCGCCGAGAATCCAATCTTGAAATTGAGGAACGGGTTCGCCGAAGAATAACGCCAGAGCAAGCAATAAAAACAAACTGATCACATGCGCCACGATCACCACGCCATACGGGTTCGAGCGCTTGACCGCCATGCCGCCGCTAAAATCGCCCGCGCCCCATGTGAGCGCTGAAATCAACCCATAAACTACAGATGTAAACGGCATTATTTTCTCTTCTTACGCCCGCTGTTCAACACGGAAATTTCCTGCGCCGACATACCCTGTTCCAGCAAAAATTCACGCTTCGGTTTCAGCGCGCCAGTCGGGCAAACCGCAACGCATTGTCCGCAAAGCACGCAGCTTGTTTCGGGAATCTTTTTATCAAAGAACGTGCCGATCTGTGTTTCAAATCCGCGGCCATCGAAGTTGATCGCAAAAGTATATTGCGCATCCTCCGCGCAGACCTGCACACAACGCCAGCACAACAGGCACTTCGAATAATCGCGCACATACATCGGGTTGTCATCCTTCACCTGCGACTCCCTGCGCTGGGCATCGGGAAAGCGGCTGGATGACGCACCGTACTCGTACATCATGTGCTGGATCTCGGTCGACTCAGACAAATCCATCGTGGAAGCAAGCATCTCCAAAATGGTTCGGCGCGCGCGGATGACTTTCTCGCTTCGCGTCTGGACCTTCATGCCTGCTCCTGCCCTGACGATGCAGCTCGGCTGGAGCACCCTCTGCCCCTCCACCTCGACGACGCAGATTCGGCACAGGGCATTGGCTGTGGTCGCCTCGTGGAAGCAGATGGTGGGGATGTCGATTCCATTCTCACGGGCGACATCGAGAAGAATGGCGCCCTGTTCGGCTTCAACTTGCTGCCCATCAATAGTCAAAATAATTTGATTTGTCATTTATCATTCCTCATAACTACTGGCGCGGTACTGGCAGTCATAAAGAGAGCCGTCAGGCGCTTTTATCCGAATCGGCCATCCATTCAGTCTGATTACATATCCAGCCAAATAAGGCCGAATTTTTGCCAATACCTGATGAGCCTGCCAGCGCGACAAGTTGAAGGATCGCCAATCATAGGGAAATGTAGATGGAGAATCTTCGAAATATTTATAGCAAGCGAGAATTGCGCCCACCCCCTCGCGAGTTTCCTCCGGCAGTGAAGGCGAGAGAAACTCTTCCACCAGAGCAGGAATGGCGTCTGTGGATAACGATGACAAGTGGGGAACATTCAAATTCTTTCCATGCCATGCGCGAAAAATATTATGTTTTACAATCGCTGCATCTAGGTTAAAAAGGGCAAGTGACACGGCAAAGCCAAACGATGCCAATACAATCGCAAACGCAAAGTGCTTTTCAAGACGAGCCATCTCAAGAATCGCCACTGCAATAAACAATAAAACCAACCAGATGAGGAGGATACGAGGGTAGAGGCGCAAGCGCGAGAAACCATGCCAGTCAATTGCCATAGATATTCGCTGATATGCCGAAGCCAAAATAATCAACACAAGCGCTACAAGCAGGATGTTGAGTCCCGTGTAGATTCTCTTTTGCAATTCACTTTCCCGCCGGGTAAGGCCGCTCAAACTCAGTATTAAAGCAAGGCTGATGAAAGCCACCGTCACTAATTCATTGAAGCCGCGCCGCGCGTATTGAGAATAGGTATACCCGGCAACGCCTATATTTATTTCTCCGCCGAATAAATATTGAAACTGCACCAAAACAAACGCGGCAAAGAGAATGGAAACGCTCGCAAGAATGACTGTGCTCTCTGTGAAACCCACAAAAGGTTTAATTAACGGATTGACCATCCCAGTCGCTTTTCCATCATCACTCCGCATAGCGCTGTGCAGGATAGTGCCTGCAAACAAATAAGAAAAGCCAAGAATCAGGATAAAACGCTGAATATTCTCGTTGATTTTTTCAGCGGTAAACTCTTCAAAGAATTTATCTAATTTCTGATTGAAAACCAAATCAGCCGAGGCTAGTATTGAGCCTAGGCAAAAAACGATCGGCAAGGCAATAATTAATCCCCGCAGAACTCCCCATACAGGGGATTTTTTTATGTCAACACCCCGTTCCAATTGCTCCCTTTTTACCTGACGGATAAATCCCAAAGGCCGGGCAAACATGTCCCCAAAGAATTGAAAGAATTTATTAAAATAATTCGAAAGCCCGTAGAAATACCAACGACCGCCCAAATAAGTTACTGAAAACAATCCGATTGAGAATAACGAAAAAGCATAAGCGAGGAAGATCGTCAGGGGTTCCTGACGTAAAAAAGCAACAGTAATAAAAAACACGAACAGGATGATTAAAACCAAGCTCGTTAACGCAGGTTTATAACCATCAGAAATCAACACATATAATCCGCCAATTAAACATAGCATTAAGAAAATTGCATAGTTGATTCCAGAAAGTTGATCCCAAAACAGGTAATCAAACAAGATGCCTAGTGCAATGGCAACAAGGCCAAGGCGAAGAGGGGTAATTCGTATTTTTTCCATAACCGCCTTTCCTTCTGGCGGGCTAACTGCCTCCTGTTTTATAACTAATGGCGACACAGAAGACTCTTCCTGAATGGGTTTTTTAGTCGCCTTTGACTTGCTCTTTATGGTTGTACTTTTTTTTGGAGTCATCTTGCACCCTTTTTTACATCTTTATTTTTAGGCTTAATGCTGGAAGTCCCAACAGGCCTCTTCCTCGTCTTTGACACCTTCGAAACTTTAGGCACCTTTGAGACTTTTGTCGCCTTCAAACTTTTCACCTTTGACTTTTTACCTTCAACCTTCAACTTGCGACCTTCATCCTTCATCTTTGTGCCTTCATCCTTGAAAAGCTCCGGCCACAACTTCATCGCGGATAAAACCGCGCTCGCCGCAGTCTGCCCGAGGCCGCACAAGCTGGCGTCCGTCATTGTCCAGCCGACATCCTGCAAGCGGATAAAGTCATCAGCCAACGCGCCCCCATTAGCTACGCGATCCAGAATTTCCGTTTGGCGCTGTGTCCCAAGTTGACAGGGATAGCACTTGCCGCAGGATTCGTGCGCGAAGAACCTGCCCAGCCGTTTCAAAACATCACGCAGATCGCGGGATTCGTTGAAGACCATCACCACGCCGGAGCCGAGCGGCAGTCCGGCAGCACGCAAGTCTTCAAAGGTTAATTTCACGTCCAAATGGTCGGAGGTTGCAAATGCCCCTGCCGCCCCGCCAAACAAAACCGCCTTGAGCGGCTTCCTGCCCTCAACTCCGCCGGCCATTTTCAGCAGTTCGCGCAATGTCACACCAAATGGGACTTCATACACTCCAGGCTTTTTTACATCGCCTGAAACACAAAACAGTTTCGAGCCCGGGGATTTTTCCGTGCCAATGCTGCGATATTCGGCAAAGCCTTTTGAAATAATGAGCGGCACGTTGCAAAGTGTTTCGACATTATTGATTACGGTCGGCTTGTCGAATAAACCGTTGGTTGTCGGGAAAGGCGGCTTGACACGCGGAAATCCGCGCTTGCCTTCGATCGATTCAAACAACGCGGTCTCCTCGCCGCAGATATAAGCGCCTGCGCCGACACGAATTTCAATATCAAATTTTGCGCCGAGATAACCAGCGGCGCGCGCTTCGGTCAGCGCATTTTCCAAAACTGGGACAATGTATGGATATTCCCCGCGGATATAAATGTAGCCTTTCGTCGCGCCAATGGCATACGCTGCAATGCACATGCCTTCAATGATCCGATGCGGGTCGTCGAGCAGCAGGACCCTGTCTTTGAAAGTTCCCGGCTCGGATTCATCTGCATTGCAAATGACATATTTTTGGTCGGCAGTTGCGTTCGCTGCGCCTTCCCATTTGACTCCGGTTGGGAACGCCGCACCGCCGCGTCCGACCAGCCCGCTGGCTTTGATTTCTGCGGTCACATCCGCAGGATTCATGGTCAGCGCTTTTTTATACGCGGAGTAGTCGCCGTACTTCGCGAGAGTGGTTGTTTTCTTGCCGCAATTTTTGGTCAACTCGCGGAGTTGACCGTAGACCATGGATCGTGGACGGTCTGTGTGAATTTTTCCATTCCCAACCTTCCATCGTCCATTGTCCGCAGTCCAGACGGCTGGGGCCTGCTCGCACAACCCCAGGCATGGACTCTGCTCGATGGTGAGAGTCAGGTCAAGGGTCGCCTGACCCGCTTCCACATCATGGCGTTGGCAGAGCCGCTTCAGGAGTCCATCCGCACCTTTGAGCGCGCAAGCCTGGTCGGTGCAAACGCGGATGATTTTTTTTCCGACGGGTTCATTGTAAAACAGTGAATAGAATTCGATGACGCCATGCACATCGGCAAGCGGCACACGCAATGACTTTGCGACTTCGGCGGCGGCCTCCTGCGGAAGCCAGCCATAAATATTTTGCGCGGCGTGAAGCGCGGGCAGCAATCCTGAACGGCCAAGTGGAATATATTTTTGAAGTTCTGTTTGCAGCGGGGTGAGGTCAATTTCAGACATGAATACTCCAGTAAACCGAGTATAGACTGAAACGAATCAACACGCAAGCGAAGCGTGCTCCCCTCTATATTAAAACCAATCCTGCTTGTAGAAAATATATGCGGCAAGCGCGGCAAACCCGACCGAGATCGCGATGATGATCAGGAATCCGTAAGGGTTGGATTCTGAAAGCGGCAGCGGGACGTTCATGCCAAAGAAAGCGCCGACCGTGCCCGGCAGCGAGATGATGATGGTGAGCGCGGCCAGCACTTTCATGACTCCATTGAGATTGTTGGAGATGATCGAAGCAAAGGCGTCCATCATGCCTGAGAGAATTTCGGTGGCGATGCTGGTCATCTGGATGGCCTGCTGATTTTCGGTGAGCACATCTTCGAGCAGGTCCTGGTCTTCTTCATAATAATTAAACAACTGGGTCTTTTGCACCCGTTCCATCATCACTTCGTTTGAGCGCAACGCAGTCGAAAAATAAGTGAGGCATTTTTGATACTTGAGAAGTTCCAGCACTTCACGGTTGCGGGTGGATTTTTGGAGTTGGTCTTCGACCAACTCTGTGGCGCGGTTGATCTCGCGTAACAAATAAAGATAGCGCGTTGAGGTTTCAAGGAAGATATAAAGCGCAAGGCGGTAGCGCTTGCCGGTTTTGAGCAGGCGATATTTTCCATTCGTTAATGTCTTGAGGATGTCGCTTTCGTAACGGCAGACGGTGATTACTTTGTTGGCGAGGATCATGATTCCAAGCGGAACCGTGTTGTAGGGAATATCGCTTTCAGGCTGGTAAATAGGAATTCGAAGCAGGAGGAAGGTGTATTCTTCATCGCGCTCCATGCGGGGCATTTCATCCTGGTCGAGGGAATAATTGATATAGTCCATGTCCATGCCCCAACTGACAAGTTTTTCACTCTCCTCCGGGGTTGGGTCAACCACATTGACCCAGGACCCGTTGACGATCGTTTCGAGCTTTATCAGCCCCTGTTCATAGTTTTTGTAAATACTCAGCATGAATGCCTCCTTGATATAAAAAAAACACCTTGGGATATTCTCCGAAGGCGGCGGTTTTAATCAAGGAGCATTTGGTCAGTTCATTCCCCGTGCAGCCTAAAAAGACAGTGACGCGCGGGAATATAGTTGACTTGCACCTGTGAGAATCGCATTTCGGAGAAATTAAAACGGGATATTACTGGGCGGGATAAATGGTCATCCGCATCCACGGCCATCACCTCCTTTTGGGGTTGAGATTGAATAACGATCATACTGCTTGAGTTTATACTCCCGCCAAATGGTATTCGTCAAGAGGGGAAATAAAACCTTGTCCACTAATCTGCGCGAATTCCCGCGAACTTTTTAAACAATTCGCGCAGGTTAGCGTAAATTCGCGGACTTGGTTTTAGCTCTATTTCCGATTCAATCCCCGCGCCTTTTCAACCAACGCAGGCAGTGACTTCAAAAATTCATCCACATGCTCTGGCGACGAATCTACGCCGAGGGTGATTCGCAGGGAGCCAAGCGCCCAATCGCGGTCATAGCCCAGCGACGTGATCACTTCACTCGGTTCAGGATTTCCAGTTTTGCAGGCAGAGCCGGATGAGCAGGCAAAACCTGCAGAGTCGAGCATTTGCAAAAGCAGGTTGCCATCCACATCTTTGAAAACAAACGAAGCGTGGTTTGGCAGGCGATTTTCAGGGTGACCGGTCAATTTGGAATCGGGGATCGATTCGAGTACCTGCCCGATGATATGGTCACGCAGCGGCCTGACATGTGCCGTGCGGGAGTCGCGTTCTTCTGCGGCGAGGCGGAGCGCCTCGGCAAAACCGACAATGTATGGCACGTTTTGAGTCCCTGCCCGCAGACCGAATTCCTGCCCGCCGCCCGTCATGTGCGGGAGGAGCTTCGTCCCTTTGCGGACGTACAACGCGCCCACGCCCTTCGGCCCGTAGAATTTATGCCCGCCGAGTGACATCAAATCCACGCCGAGTTTTTCCACGTTGACATCCAAATATGCTGCGGCCTGCACTGCATCCGTATGAAGGAGGATGTTATTCGCCTTTGCGATCTTTGCCAATTCAGCAATCGGATTGATCGTGCCGATCTCGTTGTTTGCGTACATCACCGAGGCGAGAAATGTGTCATTGCAAACAGCCTTGCTTAATGACTCAACTGTCACCGCGCCATGTTCGTCCAGGTCCAGCCATTCGAGCAGGAAGCCGTATTCCTTTTCGAGTTGGACTGCGGTCTTGCTGACAGCGTGGTGCTCTGCCTTCGAAGTCAGAATCCACTTTCGGCTGGAGGTGATGCGCTCCATCATCGCCGCACCGCGCAAAGCGAGGTTATCCGATTCAGAGCCGCATGAGGTGAAGACGATCTCATCCGCGCGGCAATGCAAAATTGCGGCAACCTTTTCCCGCGCCGACTCAACGGCGGTTTCAGCTTTTTGTCCCAGCCGATGGACGGAGGATGGATTGCCGAAGTTCTCGCGGAAGTACGGCAGCATCGCATCCAAAACGCGCTGGTCAACGGGTGTGGTGGCGGCATAATCAAGGTAAATCATGGGCGGGATTATACCTTTATAATCAGGTTCATTATGCGTAACAAATCCATCATCAACGTCAATCTACGCTGGTTCCTTGCAGGCATGATCTTCGCCAACATCGGCGGGCAAATGGCATACAGCATGTTGTCCCTTTACATGCTCAACCTCGGCGCGAGTGTGGCGCAGGTTGGCATGGTTTTCACTCTGGCATCGCTTGTGCCGATGGTCTTGCAAATCTTCGGCGGCTGGCTATCAGATACCATCGGGCGGCTGCGCGTGATCGCCATGGGAAGTTCCATCGCGGTCTTTGGCTACCTCATCTTTGCCTTCGCCCCGACCTGGCAATGGGTGCTGATCGGCCTGTGCGTGGAATATGTTTCCAACTCGGTGGTCGGAGCGAGTTTCGGTGCGTACATTTCGGAGCAATCCTCTGCCGAATCGCGCGGACGAGTCTTCGGCATCTCCTCGGGCATTTACCAAACCGTCACTGTCATCGGCCCTGCGCTGGCGGGCTTTCTCGCATATCAATTCAACTTTCAATTGATGATGCGCGTCGCGTTCGGCTTTTACCTCACCGCCACAATCCTGCGCGTGTGGATGGCAACCAATGAACGATTCGCCCCCATCAAAGACGCAGCCAAGCCCACCTTCAGCGGCTTCAAGGTGGAACTCACCACCATCTTCGCACTCCTTATTTCAGGCGGCGTTCTCACTTGGATCTGGGTCACAGACGCGGTCGGCGACACATCCTACAATCTCATCGGGCAACTTTTCCCCATTTATCTTTCCGACATCGGCAAACTCAACGTGCAGCAAATTGGCATCGTCAATGCCGCGATTGGCATCACCGCCATCATCGCCGCGCCATTGGCAGGCTCGCTCGTCGATAAATTCAGCGAGCGCGCGGCCATCGTCACAGGCTTTGCACTGAACGGGCTGGGCTTGTTCACATTATTGAACTCACAAAGCTACGCAGGCTTCATCCTCGCCATGTGCTTCTTCGGACTTGGAAACGGCAGTCTCATGCCCGCCTACGAATCGCTCATCTCGAAAGTCGTGCCAGAATCCAAACGCGGCATGGCCTTCGGTTTCTTCGGCACCACGCTCGGCATCCTGTCCCTGCCCATGCCGTGGATCGGCGCCCAGCTTTGGGAACGCATTTCGCCGCGCGCCCCGTTCATGTTTGCGGTTGCGGCAAACCTGATTTCGATCCTCATCGCGTGGTTCAAATTCAAGATTCGGGATTCCCAACCCGTGGAAATTCCCAGCGACTGAATCACGCATCATCCTTAATCTGATAGTTGATTCTGCTTCATCAGCAGAATCGCAGCCGAAACATTTTGTTGTACAATGACCTCACAGGAGACACCATGAGCGACTTCCTTAACTTTCTCAACACCGCCAGCGCTGACACATTGACCCAGACACAGGGCATTAACCAGTCACTTGCAGAGAACATCATCGCGGCGCGTCCGTTCACCTCGGCGGATGACTGCCTGAAAGTAAAAGGCATGGGCAAGACATTACTCGCGCGTTTGCAGTCGGCGGCTGAGGCGCAGGGAAATGAATCAGAAAGCAGAGCCATGATTCAGGTCACAGAAGAAGCGCCGCCTGCCCCAATTGAGAAGAGTCAGCCTGCACAAGAGTCAGCGGTTGAGGCCAAGCCTTCCTTCTGGTCGCGGCTTGGGCAGGCCTTCCTCACTTTCATCCGCGCCTTGTTTCGTTTGATTGCGCTGGTAATCATCATCGGCGGAATTGGCATCGCCATTTATTTCGGCATGATTTTTATTAATGAAAATTTGATCACGCCCATTCAACGAAACGCGGTGCAAACCCACCAACTCGAAACCGAGGTGGCAGTCTTGCGGACACAGCTTGACGAAATGAACGCCCGCATCGGAGTTGTTGAATCGACGATCGAATCGCAGACAGCGAGCATGGCGAAGTTGGAGGAAATGCAGTCCGCGCTTGAAGTGGAAATTTCAAATCAAAACAACAGCGTGATGATCGCGTTGAAACGCGAGATCATGTTGACGCGTTCGATCGAAACAGTTGCGCGGGCGCGTTTGTTTTTATCGCAAAGCAATTTTGGGCTGGCGCGTGACGACGTGCAAGCCGCGCGCGATATTCTGGCGGAGTTGCTGATCGACGCTCCCGCGTATCAGGTCGACTCGTTGAATCAAATCATCATGCGGCTGGATTTTGCTCTGGGCAACCTGCCCGCCTTCCCCGTCATCGCCGTGGACGATGTGGACATCGCCTGGCAGTTGTTGATGATGGGTCTGCCGCAGAGTGCTGCGGATGTGACCCCAACTTTTACGCCAACGCCTCCCCCCTTCCCGACATTCACGCCCACCCCCGAAGCGACACTGGAAGCCACCGCCACGCCGTCGCCGTGAGCGGCGGCTCGCATTTATTTAATTGTAGCGGCGCGACATAATGGTTTTTAAGAAAATATTTCCGTCATGTATTTGCGCAGGATGTGTTCTCTTACGCGCCATTCGGAGGAACGATGAGACCTAAAGATCAAGTTTACGCGATGAAATTCGCAAATGTGTATCCGCTGTACATTCAAAAAGCAGAACGCAAAAATCGCACAAAAAAAGAAGTTGATCAAATCATCTGTTGGCTGACTGGCTATAACCAGTCGGGATTGCAACAGCAAATTAAACAGGGAAATAATTTTGAAACTTTTTTTGCCCAAGCGCCAGCCATGAATCCCAACAGTTCGCTGATAAAAGGCGTAGTGTGTGGTGTTCGTGTGGAAGAAATCGAAGACCCGCTGATGCAGAGAATACGCTATTTAGACAAACTGATTGACGAACTCGCGAAAGGCAAAGCAATGGAGAAGATTTTGCGGTCATCCAATTAATACACAAACATCTTTTCCTGGCAGCATTGCGATCTTTTATGCTGGGTTAAAAATAATGCAAAAACAAAAACAGCCAAGTTTAATTCCGTAGAAGCCGCGTCATTTACGAGCATTTTGATTTTAGGCATTTCAGGAGATCAAGTCATGCCAAACAAAAAAATACTCATGAGTCGGGAAGAAAAGCAATGGCCAGTATCAATTGGAATCAACATCCTTGCCGCTGTATTAAGCATTCCCTACGGAATAGGCTGGTTCGCATCGGGAATGGCGCAAAAATCACAGGAGTGCTATGACAGCGGGTTATTTAACTTGCTAACCGTCACTCCGCTAGCCATCACATTCGCTTCGATTTTTTTCTTCTTGCTCTCCGCAAAATCCCACCGGTCAGGACAGCATAATAAAGCGCTCCTTCAAGCTTTCTTTCCCGTTATCGGCCTTGTTGGACATTTGATTGTTTATTTATTTTCACCGTGCTAATATGAAGTTGGCTTTCCTGGCTTGCAATTGAAAGCCGCGTTAATACAAAAGCTGACCCGCTTTCAGAATCCACTGGGCAGTTGCTTATCCCAGGATTAATTGACAGTTGGGTAATGGAATTTATACCAGCGTGTGTGAGAAATGGAAGGAAAGATGAATCCGTTCAAATGTCCTGCTTGTGGCGCGCCGCTGTTTGAAGGCAAAGCAATGTGCAGTCGTTGCAAATCTGACATCGACTGGCAACATGGTCAGCCAGTGATCCCTACAGCGGGTGAAGCTTTTAAACGCGTTGTGATCGTCTCTCTCGTCGCAGTTGTCGCAGCCGCGTTAGTTTTAACCGCAATCCTGCTTGTCGTCCCCAAAATATAAAATAGACTCCTGATTAAGCGGCGAGTCACATTGCCAAAAATTCGGGGTCCTTTTTTTGATGATGTTTTCCAGCTCTGGCGGGTATAATTTCGCAAGTCATCATTTTTCAGGAGAGAACTCAATGGCACAAAAAATTACATTTGGTACAGACGGCTGGCGCGGGGTGATCGCAGAAGATTACACCTTCGACAATGTCCGCCGCTGCGCTCAGGGATTTGCAAACTACATGCTGTCCAAAGGCAGGCAGGGACAGTGGATCGTGGTCGGCCACGACAAACGTTTTAGCAGTGAACACTTCGCCGCGGCAGTTGCGGAAGTGCTGGCTGGAAATGGATTGAAGGTTTATCTCACCGACGGCGCGACGCCGACACCGGTCATCGCCTATGCGGTTGTGGACAAGAAAGCCGCAGGCGCGATCAACATCACAGCCAGTCACAACCCGCCCACCGACAACGGCTTCAAGGTCCGCAACGAGACGGGCGGCGCAATTGACCCCGAGGGACTAATCCAGATCGAAACGGGAATTCCCGATGATATTAAAGATGTCAAACGCAAGAATTACAAGGAAGCCGAAGCCGCTGGCGAGATCATAAAATTTGATGCGGCGACTCCGTACATTGAACATTTAACCCGCGATGGTTTGATCGATTTGCAGCCCATCAAAGACGCCGGTCTGACCGTGATGGTGGATACCATGTGGGGCAACGGCGCGGGCTGGTTCCCGCGTTTGCTGGCGGGTGGTAAAACCAAAGTGATTGAAATTCACAATGAGCGCAATCCATCCTTCCCGGAGATGAAACGCCCTGAGCCGATCCAGCCGAATATTGACGTGGGGCTGAAAGCGACAGTGGATAATAAAGCCGATGTACTGCTTATCACTGACGGCGACGCCGACCGCTGCGGTATCGGCGACGAGAATGGAAAATTCATCAATCAATTGCGTGTTTTCGGTCTGCTGGCCTATTACCTGCTCGAAGTGCGCGGCGAGCGCGGCGACATCGTGAAGACCTTATCCACCACCAACATGCTCAACAAGCTCGGCGAGGTTTACGGCGTCCCTGTCCATGAGACCGGTGTGGGATTCAAATTCGTCGCACCGAAGATGACCGAGACCAACGCGCTTGTCGGCGGCGAAGAATCGGGCGGCTACGCCTTCCGCGGCAACGTCCCCGAACGTGACGGAATTCTGGCCGGCCTGTACATGCTCGATTTCATGGTCAAGACCGGCAAGAAGCCGACTGAATTATTGGCAGAGTTATTCGCCAAAGTCGGCGGGGAATATTTCTATGACCGCGTAGACAGTCCCTTTAGCGGTGACCCAGAAGCCCGCAAGCAAATCATCCGCGATAATAATCCCCAAACCCTCGGCGGATTGAAAGTCACCGAGCTTGTCACCGTGGACGGTTTCCAATTCAAAATGGAAGACGGCGGCTGGATGTTGATCCGCTTCTCTGGCACGGAACCCATCATGCGAGTCTATTGCGAAACGCGACATGGCGATAAAGTCAAAGCGATTTTGGAAGATGGTTTGAAGGTGGCGGGCATTAAGTAAAGTGTCGAAAGTGTCAAATAGTGTCAAAAGTGTCGTGTGATCCGCGGCACTTTTGACACTATGACACCTGACACTTTTTTTCGACACTCATGAATCTCACCGACACCCACTGCCACCTCGACTATAACAAATTCGACTCTGACCGCGCGGAAGTGATTCGACGCGCGAATGATTCAGGGTTGATCAGGCTGCTCGTGCCGGGACTCCACCACAGGTCAAGCCAAGAGGCGGTGCGGTTGGCGGAAAAATATCCCAGCGTGTATGCGGCTGTCGGGTTCCATCCAACCGATTTGGAGGAATTCTCCGAAAGCACATTCCAGCAAGTGAAGGAACTTGCCAGCCACCCAAAGGTGGTCGCCATTGGCGAGATCGGCATTGACTATTATTGGGTCAAGGAAATTGACAAACGCGCAATTCAACGCGAGGTTCTAAAACAACAACTGGCTTTTGCAAAAGAAATAAACAAGCCCGTCATCATTCACATGCGCGAGGAAAATGACGCGTGGTTCGGTGAAGCCTCGGTTGACCTGCTGAAAATTTTGGGAGAATGGCAAAGCAGTTTACATGGCTCGCTTGCTGAAAAGCCCGGCGTGCTGCATTCGTTCAACGGAAATCTCGAAACAGCGCAAAAGGCAATTGCGCTTAATTTTTTCATCGGCATCACAGGCCCGCTGACCTATAAAAATGCGGAGGAAAAGCGCGGGATTATCAGACAATTATCCCTTGACAAAATATTGATCGAGACCGATAGTCCATTCCTCGCGCCTGTGCCGCATCGCGGCAAAAGGAACGAACCTGCCTTTGTTCATCATATTGCTGATAAAATAGCAGAAATCCATTCCAAAAGCCCTGCGGAGATCGCCGCCCTTACCACCGCCAACGCGGCGCGGCTCTTTGCATGGGGAGACTGATTTGAACGCGGTAACTTTCCTTTCACCTGTAGTAGAAGAAATAAAACTCGTTGAAGAACGAATGCGCGCCCAGGCGGATGAATCACATCCCGACCTGCGTGCGGCTCTGGAGCATTTGCTCGCGGCTGGCGGCAAACGCGTCCGCCCGACCGTGAGCCTGCTCGTCGGAAACATGCTGGGCGCGCCCCTTGAGAAACTCGTCACCCTCGGCGCGGCTGTCGAATTATTACACACCGCCACCCTCGTCCACGATGACCTGATCGACGGCTCGCTGCTTCGGCGCGGCATGGCCACGTTGAACGCGCGCTGGTCGCCGCCTGCCACAGTTTTGACCGGCGACTTCCTTTTCGCGCGCGCGGCCAAGCTAGCGGCAGAAACAGATCACCTGCCTCTGATGAAATTGTTTTCCGAAACACTGGCGACCATCGTCAACGGCGAACTCACGCAAATGTTCACCTCGCGCGGGCTGATCAACCGCGACAACTATTACAAACGCATCTACGCCAAGACCGCCTCCCTTTTCGAAATGACTTCCCGCGCCGCGGCCATGGTCAGCCCGGTGGACGAATCGGTCAACGAATCCATGCGCGATTTTGGATATCAGATCGGCATGGCATTTCAAATTGTGGACGACATCCTCGACTTCAACGGCGATCAGAACACCGTCGGAAAACCGCTCGGGTCGGACCTGTTGAATGGTCTGGTAACCCTGCCAGCCATTTACTACGCTGAGGCCAATCCGGACGACCCGGACGTACTCTCCCTGCCGCAAGGCGGCTGGACAAACGATGAAAATATGACCCGCCTCGTGAACAATATCCGCGCGAGCAATTCATCCAAGCAGGCCATGCTCGAAGCCGAACAGCACATTGACCGCGCCCTCGCGATATTGGCACCCATGGAAGCCTGCGCCGAACGCGACGCGCTGGAAAACCTCGCCAAATATATTGTGGATAGAAAAGTTTAGTTAGTCCTCTAGTCTTCTGGTCTAGTAGTCGGATAGTCACTTGACGACCAGCAGACCAGTGGACCAGCAGACTACCCGACTATCTGACTAAATTCCCATGCCCAGCCCTAAAAAACCATTCCGCATAAATGTTGGTTTTATCGCCCACGAAGAGATCGGGCGTAATCACGACTTCCCATTTGAATTTGAGAAGATCGTCCTCGGCGATGACCTTGAACTGCGCAACTTCGACGGCATTGTCAACATCGGCAGAACACCGCAAGGTCTGGTTCTGCAAGCAGACTTCTCAGCCGAAACCAAATTAATATGCGTCCGCTGTTTGCAGGAATACGAGCATAAGCTTGACTGGTCATTCACCGAGCTTTACGCATTTGACAAACGCTCCGAAACTGACTCGGGCTTGATTCTGCCTGAAGACGGTCATATCGACCTGGCTGAAATGCTCCGCGATTATGCGCTTTTGGAAGTGCCCATCAGCCCGATCTGCAAACCTGACTGCCAGGGTTTATGCGCCGAATGCGGGCAGAATCTAAACGAGAAAGATTGCGGGCATAGTCCCGAAGAAAACGATTCGCCGTTTGCCAAACTCAAGGATTTGCTTTAACCAAATGACAGTCACCCGCTTCACAAGGTGACTGTCATTTTTTTCTATGAAATATTCCATAACAAAGATACCGGGAATTTTAGTCACCATCATTCTCCTTGGCGGAATGATCTTCCTGCGGACGCGGCAAAGCTACGCAAACTTTGATTCCAAAAATTCCAATTTCTCGTTCTTCTGGCTGGCGGGGCGCATGGTGCTGGACGGCGAAAATCCCTACGACCCGACGCAATATCTCGCAGGCCATGACAAACATGAAATTGAGTGGCGGCCCAACAAGATATTCCCCTACCCGCTGCCGCTCGCGCTCATTTGTGTGCCGCTCGGATTTCTGTCCATAGACAATGCCTACATACTTTGGACGGCACTCACATTACTTATCACCGCAGCGACCATTTTCATTTTATTGCGCCAGTGGGAATCCGCCGCGCATCAAAGGTTGTTCATCCCTGTTTTTGTTTTCATGCTTTTTTTCGGTCCACATTACCTGACCCTGCACAGCGGCGCCATCAGCGCATTCACGGTATTGATAATCCTCTCCGCCATTCTTTTGCTGGAAAAAGAAAAATCCCTCGCGGCCGGCATCGTCCTTTCATTGACCATGCTCAAGCCGCCGCAAGGGTTGACCATTTTATTGCTGGCGGGAATTTGGTTTCTCGCGCGCCGTGACTGGAAGGCAATCCTCGGCGCAGCGATTGGCGGAGCAGCATTATTATTAATTGGAATGATTCAAGACCCAATGTGGATTGAAAAATTTCGCGGCGCAGGCCAGGCCGTAATGGATCGGACTCTCGGAGTGCATTCGAATGTCTGGGCATTTGCCTACTTGATTTGCAGGGGAACGTCACCCTGCTCCGCGCTTCTGGGCGGGGCTTTGGGGCTGCTTCTGCTTTCGTTGAGTGGATTCTTCCTTTGGCAGACTCAACCCAAAGTCACGGCATGGGAGGCGTTCAATGTCATCATCCCCGCTGCATTCGTCTCCACGATTTATCTTTGGTCGTATGACCAGCTTCCGTACATCATCCCGATTGTGTGGATCGCCGGCACGCTCGTCAAACAGACGAAGAGCTATTTATCTGCGTTTATTTTTCTAATCGCGCTCGACCTGTTTTCGCTCTTTGCGCTTTCGCAACATGCAGCAACCTCCAAAGACTTGTGGAGTTTGGGGAATTCAATTCTTGTGCTGGGAATGGCGGTTGCGTTATTGGCTCAGCGGATCAAGTTCAATCCTGCGAAAGATATTCCTCGACGCGCGTGATCTCGCTTTCGATCTGCTCGACCAGCCCGGAGGCGTCAGCCAGATTATTTTGTTTGCCGCACAGCTCAAGTTTTGCAGAATATACCGCCAGCGGACCCGCGTTGAAGTTCATGGATAATCCTTTGAGGTTATGAGCCAGCCTGCCAAGCTTTTCGATCTCGCCTGCCTGCAAAGCAGACTTTAATTCTACAACACGCTCCGGCAGGTGATCTTTGAATTCCATGCACATTTCCATCATGAAGGCGCGGTCGCCGTCAAACCGAAAGAGCGCGCCGTCAAGGTCGACGGGCAATTCTTCAGCGGGGAAATCTGCCTGAAAAACAGAAGCAGGCTTGGGCGCGTCAAATGATGCGGCGAGGGCGCTTTCTCCAAACCATCCAGCAGAAAATGCCGGGGAATAATCCTGCTGGGCGTCGGGCGATGATTCGGTTTGGATTATTTTTTCAGGTTCGTTCTGCTGAGTCCAGCGGTCGAGAGCATTCAATAACACGCGCGGTTCGAGCGGCTTGGTGACGTAGTCGTCCATACCGGCGTCGATGCAGCGGTCGCGGTCACCTGCCATGGCATGGGCGGTCATGGCAATGATCGGAATGTGCCGCCCGGCGCTCTGCTCCCAATTGCGTACCTCGCGGGTCGCTTCAAATCCATCCATGTCTGGCATCTGCACATCCATGAGGATGGCGCTGTAATGGTTGGCTTGCACCCGTTCAAGGACATGCGCGCCTGTGTCCACTGCATCCACCGAGTAACCGGCTTTTTGCAGAAGGACGATGGCTAGTTTTTGATTGACAGGGTTATCTTCTGCCAGCAACAGGCGAAGGTTATCTTTTCTTTTCTCGGCAAGCAGGTGGCGGGTAATGATGCTCGGAGGTTGTTCTTCCGGGCGCCCCAGCACTGCGATCACTGCATCAAAAAGCATTTGCTGTTTGACAGGTTTGAGTAAATAGCCAGAGCAGCCAAGCGCTTCAAGGCGCACCGCGTCGCCGCGCTGTCCCATGGAAGTGAGAATCAGGATCTTGGCGTCTTTTACTGACGGGTCGCTTTTGATTGCGCGGGCTGTCTGTTCGCCGTCCATGCCGGGCATTTGCATGTCCAGCAAAATGATGTGGTACGGGTCGCCTGCCCGATAAGCATTGCGCAGAACTTCGAGGGCTTTCGCGCCGCTGGAGACTGCGTCTACCCGCGAGCCGAGGGCTTCGACATTCTTGGTAAGCACCATGCGGTTGGTCTGATTATCGTCCACAACCAGTACACGGGCATGTAACAAATTAACGGGGCTGGGCGAAAGCGGGGCTGTTTCGCGTTTTTCAGCAGGCTGTTTCTCAAATTTGACGTCAAACCAGAAAGTGGTGCCGACGCCGGGTGTGCTGTTCAACCCGATCTTGCCGCGCATGATCTCGACCAGCTGTTTTGAAATTGTCAGGCCAAGTCCGGTTCCGCCATATGTGCGGGTGGTGGAACCGTCAGCTTGAGTAAAACGTTCAAACACAGCAGCCTGCCGGTCATAGGGGATTCCGATGCCTGTATCCTGTACTGAAAAGTGGATGGTGGCGTATTTTTCCGATTGCTCGATGGTGTCAGCGCGGATGATGATCTCGCCCTGATGGGTGAATTTGATGGCGTTCCCTAGCAGGTTGACCAAGACCTGCCTTAAGCGGCCCGGGTCGCCCCGCAAATTTGTGGTGAGGTCGGGGTCGATCAGGCAGGCGATCTCAAGTCCTTTGTCCTGCGCGCGTTTGGCAAGCGTGTAAGCCACGTCCTCGACCGCGTTTCGCAAATTGAAGTTGATGTCTTCGAGCGCAAGCTTGCCGGATTCGATCTTCGAGAAATCGAGGATGTCATTTAGCAGCGAAAGCAATGCTTCGGCGCTGTGCAGTGATGTTTGCAGATAATCCCTTTGTTCAGCAGTGAGTTGTGTATCCAGCGCAAGTTCAAGCATGCCCATCACGCCATTCATGGGCGTGCGGATCTCATGACTCATGTTCGCGAGGAATTCGCTCTTGGCGCGGTTGGATTCTTCAGCCTCGCGTTGGGCATGGATCAGTTCCGAAATGTCATGGTACATTGCCAACATGCCGGTCTTGTGTCCTTTTACAAAAACGGGGACTCCAAAAATCTCGACATCGACCAGAGAACCGTCATGCCGTTTCCGCTTTCCGATGGCGTGGACTGCATGGGTCGAAACGGCTTGAGTATATCCAACGGCTTCTTCGCGGGTTGTTGAATCAGTTATAAGCTCATCCAGGCTGGCGCCGATAATGTCAGCGCTTGAATATCCATACAAGTCTTCAAAAGCGGGATTGCTGGATAAAATCTTTTCCTCGTTATCCAGCACAACAATCGCCACCGGGCTATTCTGGACAAGGGATTCGAAGTATTGCTTCTGTCGTACCAATTCGGCGGCGTTCCGCTTGGATTCGGTGATGTCGCGCGCAACCCAGATCACTGAATCAGATGTCATGGGTGAGACGTTGGCTGAGAACCAGGTTTCCCTGCCATTAATCAGAATGCTGTATTCTACAATCGTCAGCGTGCCAGCTTCAAGTGTGCGGTGAATATTCTCAAGGAAGAATTGAGCCTGCTCGGGCGGGAAGGTTTCACCCACGGTCTTGCCCAGCAATTCAAGCGGCGGACGGGATAATTTGGATTGGTCGGTTTGGGCAATCTTTAAATACCGCCCTTCTGAACTGTAGACAATGATGACATCGGTCATCGCTGAAAAGAGCGCCCGCATTTGAGACTCAGAAGCGCTGAGCGCTTCCAAAGCTTCTTTGCGCGCTGTGATGTCTTCTTTGACTGCGAGGTAATGGGTAATTTCGCCGACATCATTGGTGATTGGCGAGATCGTCGCAGACTCCCAGTACAGTTCCCCGTTTTTCTTCTTATTCTGAAATTCACCGTGCCACTCCCCTCCCGATGTGATCGTTTCCCATAAGGACTTATATTCTTCTCCGGAGGTGTGGCCTGATTTAAAGATACGGGTATGCTTCCCAATTACTTCCTCGAGGGCATAGCCTGTTGTCTCGGTAAATTTCTTGTTTGCATATTCGATGTTTCCGTTCATGTCAGAAATGACGATCGTGGATCCGCTTTGCTCGACCGCGCGTGATAACTTGCGTAATTGCTCATTTGCCTGGATGCGCTCGGTAATGTCGTGCATGACACAGACCACATTCTTTTGAATATTTCCGATCTTGATCGGATAAAAATTCACATCGTAGATTCGTCCCAGCCAAAGGAATTCATGTCCGGTAGAATTGGCGTCGCCCAAATCTTTTAGCAAGTCGGTGGTGCCCAGAACGTCAGCCAATTGCCGCCCAATCACTTTTTGGAAACTCAGGTTTAGCCTGTCGACCACGGCATGATTGCAGCGCAGGATTCTCCCGCCTTTATCAGTAACGATGACCAGGTCAGAGAGCGAATCGAACGTGGTCTCCCATTCCTTTTTGCTGTGGGAAATGGTCGAATATAGGTTGCGTTGTTGTCCCACCAACCCAAACAAAACTCCAAGGACAAATGGGGCGAGGTCTACGATGTAAAATATTTTTTGCGTTTGGTGAATATATAGGAGCGACCAATACGAAGCAGGCAAGTGTTCTGCCTGAATTTGTAAAAAGAGAGCTGATAATGGAAATATTAACCCCACGAGAAATCCCAAAAAGCCAAACAGATACAGCGTGCGGTTCCTATACCAAACCATGGCTCCTCCGGCAAAATCAAAGGAATATGTAATTTTTCAGAGCCAAGTTTAACATACACCAGCCTAACTGGTATGATAAATATCACATAAATTTTTTGGATTCGGGCTTGCACCGCGAGGCAGGTCATAGTAAACTACGCGCTATGAAGTCCAGACCTGCTTATCCAATGGTGACAACGACCATGGCCATGCGCATAATGCAAATGGAGATGTACTGCCGCGCCGAGTGGAAAGCACGTTAGGTCTACACACCTGAACGAAAACGGGCTGTCCATTTCGCGGACGGCCTTTTTGTTTGTAAATACATTTTTCACCACGAAGTACACAAAGGGGCACAAAGGATTAAAACGAACTTCCTTAGTGATACTTGGTGACCCTTTGTGGTAAAAAAATATGGAGGCACGAATGCCCGAAAATATACTAATCGCCGTCGCCTGGCCTTATGCCAATGCCGAAATCCACGTTGGAAACCTGACAGGCTCTCACCTGCCCGGGGACATTGCCGCGCGCTATCACCGTCTGAAAGGGAACAACGTGCTGATGATCACCGGCACCGACTCGCACGGCACGCCCGTCACCATGAGCGCCGACAAACTCGGCAAGCCGGTCGAGGAAGTATACAAGTACTATCACGAAGGCTTCATTGACCTGTTCAAGCAGATTGGGATTTCCTACGACCTGTACACCACCACGCACAGCGAAAATCATTTCAAGGTTTCGCAAAGCATTTTCCTCGCCCTGCAGAAAAACGGATTCCTGTTCAAGAAGACCGAGCCGCAATGGTTCTCGCCCGGGCTGAACCGCTTCCTGCCTGACCGCTACATCGAAGGGACTTGCTACATCTGCGGCACCGACGGCGCGCGCTCCGATCAATGCGATGCCTGCGGAAATGTGCTCGAACCCGCAAAACTGGTCAACCCGAAATCAAAAGTCGAGGGAGATATCTCCTCACCTGAATTGCGCGACACTGAGCATTTTTACATTGACCTTTCAAAACTCGAACCCGATGTCATCAAGTATCTCAAAGACCGCGCCGAATATATGCGCGATACCGTGTTGGGAGAATCGCTGCGCAAAATCGAAGCCGAGGGACTCAAACCGCGCGCGATCACCCGTGACCTCGATTGGGGCATCCCTGTCCCTGTTGATGACCCAAGCTGGGAAACAAAAAAACTCTACGTGTGGTTCGAGGCAGTCATCGGGTATCTCTCCGCTCCCATTGAGTGGAGTCAGGTCTCGGGTAGTGGCGAAGCGTGGCGTGAGTGGTGGACGAATCCCAAAGCGAAGCAATTCCACTTCATCGGCAAAGATAACATCTTCTTCCATACTTCTTTGTGGCCTGCAGAGTTAATGGGTGTGGGCAGCGCTTTCATGGAAATATTTGCGGGCGAAGAAATCCCGTTGATTCTTCCCTACGATGTGCCCGCCAATCAATTTATGAATCTCGAAGGCAAGAAGATCAGCGGCTCACGCAACTGGGCGGTTTGGGGACGTGACGCGCTCACCCGCTTCGACCCCGACGCCCTGCGTTATTATCTGACAGTCAACATGCCCGAATCGAAAGACAGCGATTGGGACTGGGCTGAATTCGTGGCGCGCAACAACAACGAACTGGTGGCTACATGGGGCAATCTCGCGAACCGCGTACTTGCTTTTTGTTACAAGAATTGGGATGGGCACGTTCCTTCTGTGGATGTAAACACGCTTCGGGACTCCGACCTGAGCCTGCTCGCTGTAATCGAAAACGGATTCGCCACTGTGGGCGCGGAACTTGATGCCGTGCGCCTGCGCTCTGCATTAAGCGAAACGATGAAGCTCGCCACGGCTGTCAATCAGTATCTCGACGTCAACGCCCCATGGTCTGCCATCAAAGTGGACAAAGAAGGCGCATCGAAAACAATCTACACCGCGCTCAAAGCGATTGACTCGCTCAAGGTGATGTTCGCCCCGTTCCTGCCGTTCACCTGCGAAAAACTTAATGGCTTCTTCGGCTACGAGACTCCGCTCTTCGGCGAGCAATATACCGAGACAGTGAAAGACTCGCTCGGCGAGCATACGGTGCTGAGATATGAAGGCATTGAAGGCTTGCAATGGAAACCCAGCGACTTGCAGCCCGGGAAGAAATTGAATCAACCCGGTCCGCTGTTTAAGAAGCTGGAAAATGAAGTGATTGATGTGGAGCGGGGAAGACTGGGGAAGTAAAGAAAAAAGAGGAGGCGTAAGGCCTCCTCTTTTTTCTTCCAGCACCGGTACTTAATGTGTTTTTACCCAGGCTGAAAACTCGGTTTTATCCTGAAATACCTTTTTATGGTCTCCCAACTTGCCCGGCACATCCTGTGAGTTATCTGCAATTCTTTGATAAAGCGCCTTATAACGCTCAATATCACTTCCGTCTGTTATTACCTTATAAATACGACGGTGCTTGCCTCTAAAAAAGGACACCGCAAAGTCGTCATGTATCGCAAAGTCCTTGTCCCACTCGTCAGTAATCAGCTTTTCAAGCGCCTCAGAGCTGATAATACCAACCTGGATCTTATTCTCAATTTGTTGGCGAATTTTTTCATGGATTTTTCTATCGCCAAAACTATCCCTGGGAATTACAAAAATACGCTTGATGGCAACCCCATTATTTATAAGCCTTAAATTATGCCTGTAATATTCGGCTGCCTCCTCCTCACCCCAAAAACCAAAATCATTGTTGCTTAGAGCCAAAAACTCCTTCTTTACCGCAGATACAAAGTAGCCCGAAACTTTATCGAACAGGTCGCCTTCAACAACAAGCGTCCCCCTTTCAAAATCCTTCAATTGTTTTTCGTAATGGTTTACCATATCCACAATCGACAGACGCATCGGCTCACTCAACATCCTTCCTTCCAATTCGACTGCCCTTCCATCCGATCTGACAATAACCTGCGCCCTGGCAAAATCGCTCAGCAATTTCCATTCCCTCTCGCTGAGCCAGGGTATGATTTCTCCAAGTTGCGAGACCCTGTTTTTACTCTGTGAAAACTGAAAGGCATGAAGGGTCGAGCGCAGTAAATTTGTCAACTCTTTAACATCTTCCGACTCAAACTTGCCTTGCAATGACTGCATTTCCTCAGACAGGAAGTCAATTGCCCCGTATTTCTGGCGCGCCCAACCGCCCTCGATCTCCGGCAGGGTATGGTAAAGATCTACGGCAATTTTCTCCTTCAACTCAGCAGGGGTTGACCAAAAGCTCACCAGACGGTCATCTCGAATTTTCGAGGTAAAGGCCTTTAATTTTTCGCGCTGATCCCTGCTCTCCTTTTTGTCGAATTTAACATCTTTTTTAATGTAGGTTCGGACAGGTTTCCCAACCTTCATTGCATAGTCGTACTCCATCTCAGTGTAGCTGCGCTTATCATTCGAAGGGACACTGCCATACCGCCCGCCGACAACGACAATATACAAATCGCACTGGTCGATCATCTTTTCTATTAATTCCCAAGTTCCATCATTATTACTTGGAAACAACTCCATGCCGACCGGGAAGCAATCCATTTTCAACAGCGTTTGGATTATTTCACGCCGCTCTTCCTGCAAGTCTATATAAGTGGAACTAACGAACACCTGATAATATTTTTTTATCTTCTCATTCATAGAATCCTCCAATTTCGATTATTCCATATTGTTCACTTTTTTGACCAGTTTTATGATAATAAACAGGTTTAGTTAACCCCAGCTTAGGAAACTCTGCCAAGACAAATCTTATTCCGCCGAGATCGGCACAACCGCCAGTCTCATTCCGAAACTTGAAGCTGCGCTTGCCACGCTGTAAAAAGCACGGACATCACAGCGGGCGTACATGATGTCATCGCCAAATGAACCGCCTTTTATCACCCCGATATTTTCCTGACTTAAAGTCCTTGTCCATTCCCAGACATTTCCCGCCATGTCCCCAGCGCCGAAGGGACTGTCACTCTGGGGCGAATAAGTTCCCACAGGAGTCGTCTCACCGATATTTTTATCCCTTGTGTTGCACGCCCGAATCAGTTCATTCCCCCACGGGTAGATTCTGCCGTCTGTTCCGCGGGCAGCCTTCTCCCACTCGGATTCTGACGGTAATTGAAAAGTGTACCCGCTGGGTAAATCGACTACGTGCTCGTTCAACCACTTGATATATTCGTCCGCGCTTATTCTTGAAATATTTCCAACGGGGTGCAGATTCCTACCTTTCGGATAGGAATGATGCCGCATCATTGCCGTGCGAAAAGTGGAATATTGCTGATTGGTGACAGGAAAGCGTCCCATCCAATAATGATAGGCGATGTCCCGTTCAATTTTATCTGCGCCCATGAAAAACTTCCCTGCCGGAATCTTCACAAACTCCAATTCGCCAAATGGATGGATTTGCGGCTCTGCCACAATGCTTGATGGATCATCAAGGTCTTTATCTTTGTCTAATTCTGGAAGATCGAGTTGTATGTCAAGATCGCCTGTGCGCAGTTTTAAACTTTCCAGCAAACGCGCATAGGCGGCTTCCCTGTTGACGGGCGGGAAGTAATCCGCGTATTGCCGGGTTCGTAATTTTCGCGGCGGGGTGCATTCTTCCAGGCGCAGCGGAATAATGAAAATCGTTTCTTCCGGTTTCTCGAGCGCAATGTCCAAAACAAATTTTAGTTCGCGTTGGACATATCCCTCTTTTGAAACCGAATTATTTGACAGGCATACGATCACCGCGTCAGCAATTTCCACAGCCTTTTCGATTTCCATATCCCAGCTCTGGCCGGGGAGCAGCTTCTCTTCATCAAGCCAGGGATCAATCCAGCCTTCGGCGTTAAGGCGCTGACAAAGTTCGCGCACGATAGGCTTATCCTGCGAGGAATGGCAAAGGAAGACGCGGAGTTTGCGGTCAGGCATGATTGGAAGGTTTACGAATTCACAAGAGTTTTTTGAGCAGAGGGATTAATGGCGGCAAGTCATTTTGGACGGTATCCCACATCAGTTTTTCGTCAATTTTGAAATAGACATGCACAATCCGATTCCGCATGGCGCGCATGAGCTCCACGGAATTGCTGTAAATTTCTCTTCAATTTCTTCGGGAATTTGATTGGCAGCCTCGCCAATAATGATGAAGTTCATTTCCACAGCACGAATTGATTTATCATCATCACGAATCGATTCAAAGTCCATTCCGCGCGTGAATTTCTGGATTTCAGCAATCGCGTCAAGAATATCGCGAATACGATCCCGCCAATCTCTAGGTGACATGAATCATTTCCCCCATGACACGTTCTCGAATATATGGCTTCAAGCTTTCGGGAGTGCCAAGATCGACATGGCAGCCAAGTAATTTTTCGAGGTAATCCTGCAAGGCGAATAAGCCAAAGTAACCAACAGGACGGTTGAACTCCACCAGCAAATCCACGTCACTTTTGGGAGTCGCTTCATCTCGCGCAACCGACCCAAACAGCAAAAGGGCTTTCACACCGAATTTCTTTTCCAATTCAGCATTGTTCTGCTTTAATATTTGAAGAACAAAATCCTGTTTCATAATGAATATTATACGTCAATCTTTGTGCGGGAGAATTTTGACCTTATCCAGTGTGCATCTCAGCCACTGTAAATTTCTTCAATGCATCTTCATTGATCGTCACACCCAGCCCCGCGCCGTTTGGCACATCAATGGTCGAATCAGAATTCAACACAAATCGTTCGTTCGTAATGTCCCTCGCGTAATAGCGGTCGGAGGCGGAAATGTCAGCTGGGAGAATGAAGTTCGGCAGCGAAGCAATTGCCAGATTAGAGGCGCGACCGACTCCGGTCTCCAGCATTCCGCCGCACCAGACAGGCATCGAAATTTCGCGGCATAAATCGTGAACCATCACACCTTGACTCAATCCGCCCAGCCTGCCGGCTTTGATGTTGATCGTGCGGCACGCATTCATTTCAATTGCGTAGCGCGCATGTCGCGGCGAGACGATGCTTTCATCCAGGCAGATCGGCGTTTCAAATTGATCCTGCAATTTATGATGATCCCAAATATCATCTTCAAACAAAGGCTGCTCGATCAACAACAAATTCAGGTGATCGAGCGGCTTGAGAATTTTTGCATCGGCCAATGAATACGCAGAGTTTGCATCCACTTGCAGGCGCAGGTTTGGGAATTCCTTTCGAACGGCGGACGCATCCCCGACATCCCTGCCGGGTTTGATTTTGATCTTCACCCGCGCATATCCCTGCCCGACATAACCCGCCGCGCTTCGCACCAACCCTTGAGCTGATTCTTGAATCCCGATCGAGACTCCCACTTCGACCTTTTCACGCACGCCCCCCAGCAACTCGCGCAGTGACTTGCCTTCGCGCTTCCCAAGCAGATCCCACAACGCCATCTCCACGCCAGCCTTCGCGAGGTGATGCCCGCGAATGCCGGAGACACGCTCTTGAAAATCCGTGGCGTCTTTTACATCCTTGCCAAGAATCAATGGAGTTATAAAATCCTTGAGGATGTGCATGGCGGTGCCGGTCGTTTCATAGTTATAGCCGGGGTCGCGTGATGCCACACACTCGCCATATCCGGTCAGCCCCTCGGAGCGGAGGGTAATCAGGATGCACGCGCGGTCAGTCTCTCTCCCAAACGATGTTTCAAATGGGGAGACCAGCGGCATGTTGAGGTGATGGAAAGTGATGGATTCTATTTTCATGGTTTCGCCTTAAGTAGAACCTCCCGCAGGTTCTTGCCACGCAATCATATCTGCAATGCAAACCTGCGGGACGATGTTGTCACGTCATCTATTCAACTTTTACTTCGGTCTGTTCATCCCCCATTTTCAAGGCGCGCAACGCATCGTCAATGCTGGAGGATTCCAAGCGCATACCGGGCGCGGGTGTGCCGCAATACGGGCAGATATTCCACGGCAGTTCCATGAACTTTGAGCAATTATGGCAGGCCTTCTTCAACTTCGTGCGGCAATTGGGGCAGATCTGCCAATCTTCCTTCACACGTCTTTCACAGCCGGGACAAAGCGGGAGGTCTTCGAGGGCTTGCAGCAAGGCCTCCTCTTCAAGCGTGCGTTGATATTCCTCTTCCAGGGTGCGCTGCGGACGCAAGATGAGGTAAACGATCACGCCCGGCAGATTCAACAACGCCACCAGCAGCGCGGCGAGCGCCTGCACCAAGGGGTCGCGCGCACGTGAGCGGATGTCGCGATACGTCCACACCACGAAGCTGATCCACAAGGCGGCAAGAAATGCGCCGCCAAAAGCGGTCAGCACGAGCGTTAAACTACTTAGGAAAACGGGGTCAAAGGTCATGAGAGCTCCGGTCTATACCTGCATCGCGACATGAATATCGCGATACAATATTTTAATCCATTATCTCATGGAGTCTGAAAAACAAATCGCCAATCTTCTCCGCTCTGTGTATGGGTAGAGTTGACACCCAACACCTGAAAAGCGGTTCGGCCGGGGCGTAAATAAATGGGTTCACCCTCGAGCGTGGTGAGCAAGAGCGGCTGATCCTCATGCACGCGCTGCCACATGGCAGGGATGGCCGAGCCGTCACGGAAAACGTACGCGTTCCCAAAATCTATCAAGTCAATATTAAAGACCTGGTCATGCGCGTTGAACGTGTTTGCATAAATATGCGGCACGAACAGCGTCACCACGTTTGCGGCTGTCACCGGCAATCCGGTCTGTGCGTCGGAGAGAAGCGCGTACGCCTCCGCCTTTCCATTGACCATATCTTGTGATTCCTGATAGCGGAAGTATTGATGCGTGGCGGGGTCATATTCCCAAAAGTTATAGTTATATTCTGAATAATAGGAGAAAATGCGTGAAGCCTTCTGCGTGCTTTCGGGCACGTCTTCAGCGAAGAAGCCGCCGCTCAACGCCTGCGGAGAATTATCCACGCCTTTTTTTTCAGCGCAATCCGCCCATTTTGTGGAATTGAAAAATTGATTATTGTAGGAATCCCGATGATACGGACCGGTGAAATAAGGCGAGCAGCCGCCAAACCCAACAATGACCAGAAAATCCTTGAGGTCACTCCCCTGCAAATAAGATAACTCGCGCGGGTCGGCGGATTTAAAGACAAGGAAGGCATGATACATGCGCGTGACATGCTCGTCGAAATAGCGACCCGAGCGCACAGGACCGACCATGGCCGGGTTGTTCGAATAAAACACTGCGATAAAACGTGTATCACCCCATTCGATGTAATATTCGTAAATCACATCAGCCAGCGTAAGTCCGGATTGCGGGCGGACATAATCCGGCGCGTTGGCAATTTTGATCGCAAGCGGTCTGCGTTGAAGGAAAGCCGCGTCACTGACAGGCAGACCTGTCAGCGGATTATTGATATTGAGCAGGCTGCCATCGGTTTGAGGCAGCACCGCAACAGGCGTGGATATTCCCTGAGGCGGGATATAACGCGTCGGGTAAGGTGTGAACGTCGGCCCGATCTGCGGATTGAGATTCGGATCGATGGTTAACCCGGGCTGGGGTTGAAAAGGCGTCAGAGTGGCAATCACTGACAGGGAAACCGCAGCAGGCGTCAGGTTTGGAGAGGAAGCGCAGGACGAGATCAGTGAAAAGGTCAGGATCCAGGATAAAAGTCCCAGTGGAGTAAATCTTCGGGAGCAAAAATTCATGGGCATGATTGTACCAAATGCAAAATGGTCGAAGAATCGCGGCAATAAAACTGATACAATTGCCATCTCCCATGTTGATTTTTGTTTCCTGCCTGCTTCTTTTCTTGACCTCGCTGGCATTAATCGGTTTGCGTCTGACCCAGCCGACCGCGCGTTTTGCGTGGCTGGTGGCGGTTGGCGGCGCAATGCTCGCATTCGCGAGCGTTTTCGTCTGGCTGGCACAAATGCCCTTCGAGTTTGTTTTGCCGTCCTGGCAGCCAGGTGTTTTATTTTCGAGCCGGGTGTCATTCCGCGCGGACGGTCTTTCGTGGCCGCTTGCTTTGAGCATTGCCGCACTGACGTTGACGATGCTGCTCACCGCCGTGGCGCGGCCGATCATCGCAAATTCCTATACCTGGACCGGTGCTCTCGCATTGGGCGGAATCGGTATTCTGGCGGTGACGGCTGACAATCCGCTGACCTTATTGCTGGTATGGGCTGCGCTTGATTTCACCGAACTTGCCGCGCATTTGCTGGCAGTCGAGGGCGTTTCGAACAACGAGAAGGTTGTTACTTCCTTTGCCATGCGCGCATTGGGCAGCGGGATTTTATTATGGGGCAACATTGTCAGCATTGCGCAGGGAAGCGCGTTCAACTTTCATTCCATGCCGGCAAATTCCGGGTTATATCTTGTCGCCGCAGCGGGACTTCGCCTGGGCGTGTTTCCGCTGCACCTGCCGTATTCGTCTGAATCTAGTTTACGGCGCGGGTTCGGCACATCGCTTCGCTTAATTTCGGCAGTTTCCACGCTGATTCTTTTGGCGCATGTCCCAGCCGGGAATAGCGCATCTTTAACCCCGTTCCTGCTCGCCTTCGCGGCTGTCGCTGGTTTATATGGCGGCTGGATGTGGCTTCGCGCACCGGATGAGTTAACAGGCCGCCCCTACTGGGTCATTGGCTTGGCGGCGCTCTCAATAACTTCTGCGCTGAGCGGAAATCCCCTGGGCGCTGTGGCCTGGGGCTGCGCGCTGATTCTGGTTGGCGGGTCTTTATTTTTGGCATCGGTTCAACAGGTTTGGTTGAACCGCGCTTTACTTATCGGCGCGTGGAGTCTTTCGGCGCTGCCATTTTCGCTGACCGCCGGCGCATGGCTCGGAAACCTTGGGTTCTTTCTTCCGTTGGTGATCGCGGCTCAGGCTCTGCTTGTTGCCGGCTTCATCCGCCATGCGCTGCGACCTTCCGGGCGAGATACTCTCGATTCGCAGGCAGGCTGGACTCGCACCGTTTATCCGGCAGGGATTATTTTGCTGATCGCCTGTCAGATTTTGTTGGGATTTATCGGCTGGGACGGAGCGCTTCAAGTCGGCGCATGGCTGCCAGCCATCATCGCTTCGCTCCTGACCGTTGGGCTGGTGTGGGCGACACCGCGTTTTCGCATCCTCAACCCGATCCGCGCGCACTGGGTAAAAGGTTCCGCATCCTCGCGCATGGATGAATTCTATGGCAGCTTGTGGGCAATCTATCGAATGTTCAGACGCATCAGTCAGGCGGTCAATTTAACGCTCGAAGGCGAAAGCGGCATCATGTGGACGCTGCTCTTCCTGATCATATTCATCTCCATCATGACACAGGGACTTCCATAGATGATCATTGAAATCGTTTCATGGATCGCTGTCGGTCTGATCCTCGTAACTTCCACAGCCATGCTCATTAGCCGTGATTGGCGCATCAGCCTCGCGGCTTTGGCATTGCAATACGTTGCAGCCTTCTGGCTGGTGACCCGTCACCTGCCGTTTGTGATGGCCTCTGCAAAACTGATCACTGGCTGGATGGTGGTGGCCGCGCTCGGCATGACCCGCCTCGGGCTTTCATCTGCGGAAGATACTGACGAAGAATCTTCATTGCTAAACGGAGGATGGTTCCGCGTGATTCTGATGTGTATTGTAGCTTTGGTCGCTGCCGCAGTAACGGCGCGCATCGAAGCTGTCATCCCCGGACTCGGCTTACAGGTGATCGCGGGCAGCCTGCTTCTGATCGGCGCTGGCGTTGTGCATCTGGGTGTGACATCCGACATCCTGCGCGTGGTCGTTGGCTTGCTGACGCTGTTGACCGGTTTTGAAGTCATTTATGCCGCAGTTGAAAGCTCGATCCTTGTGGCAGGATTGCTCTCAGTGATCAGCCTCGGGCTGGGATTGGTCGGGTCGTATCTTCTGCTGGCCGGCTCCTCTTCGCCGGAAACGGAGAACGGAGCATGAGCGCACCAATTCTATGGATAGCAATCCCATTCATCACCGGAGCATTAATGCTCTTATTCTTACGGGAGCGAATTTCTCCGCTCATCGCGGGGACTGTGGCATCCATCCTCGCGCTGACTGCCCTCATCATCCCGATTGACACCGCCCTCCTGCTTGGGTCGATCTCGCTCAAGATTTCGCCGTCAATTCAATTTTTTGGGCGGAGCTTTTCGCTTTCAAATGCAGACGGCTCATTGCTCGCCGTTATTTATGGGTTGGCTGCGCTGTGGTTCTTTGGAACGGAAGCCTCAGGCTCAGCCAATCGCTTCGTTTCATTTGGATTAATGATCGTGGCATTGTTGACAGCATCGATCGCGGTGGAGCCGTTCCTTTTTGCCGCGCTGCTGCTTGAAATGGCGGCGATGCTGGTCATCCCCCTTTTGATTCCGCCCACTCAAAAACCAAGCCGCGGCGTAGTCCGTTTTTTGATCTACCAAACCCTTGCCATGCCGTTCATTCTTTTTTCAGGTTGGATGCTGGCCGGCGTGGAAGCCAGTCCCGGCGACATCAATACCACCGTACAGGCGGGCACCATGCTCGGGCTTGGATTTGCCTTTTTGCTGGGAGTCTTTCCGCTTTACAACTGGATTCCCATGATCACCGAAGATTCCCCGCCCTATGTCGTTGGATTTCTGCTTTGGGCTTTGCCGACCTTTATCGTGGTTTTCGCGCTGGGATTTTTAGACCGCTATACCTGGGTTAGAACTTCGCCTCAACTTTCCGGCGCCATTCAACTTGCCGGGATTTTCATGGTTGCGAGCGGAGGCGTGTTTGCCGCCCTTCAAAGACACATCGGGCGGATGATGGGCTATGCCGCGATAGCCGAGACCGGCTTGCTGATGCTGGCAATGGGAATGCAGTCCGCTGAGATCGTCAACGTCTCCTTCCTGCTGCTCATCCCGCGCGGGCTGGAACTGGCGGTCTGGGCTTTGGCGCTATCCATCATCAAACGGAAAGCGCCCACATTGCAATTCAACGAAGTTCAAGGCTTGGCGCGCAGTTACCCTGTGGCAACCACTGCGATCATCCTTTCGCATCTTTCGATGACAGGATTCCCTCTGCTGGCGGGCTTCCCTCCGCGGCTGGCTTTGTGGCAGGAATTAGCCGGGCAGTCGTTACCAACCTCCTTTTGGGTCTTTTTTGGGATGCTCGGCCTGCTCTTTGCTGCCACGCGGACACTGGCTGTCTTTGTCATGGCTGGCGGGAACAATGTCTGGAAGTTGAGTGAATCATGGGTGCAGATGACCATGCTCGGGCTGGGCATGATCGGGCTGTTCATCCTCGGAATGTTTCCGCAGGTATTACAGCCATTTCTGATCAACCTGCCGGCTTTGTTCAATCATCTCGGTCAGTGATCATTTTTGCGGGCGTGCTATAATTTTGCGCATCGATTTTTTATTTATGAGTGGAGAGTACCATGGAATTTGAACAGATCATCAAGCGCCTTGAATGGCTGGATAAACAACAGCGTCAGAATCAAGATACGCTTACCAAACTGGACGCGCGCCTGACTTCCTTTGAAACGACGGTCAATGCGGTTTCAAAGCAGATTAAGACCCTGGGCATTCAGGTAAATGAAATTACGCCCCTGCCTCTGCGCCTTGATCAATTTGAAGCGATGCTCACCCGTCAGCGGGCAGAAATTATCAAGATGATCGAAGCCAATGAAAAAGCCCAGACTGCTGCTGAACGTGAAAATACAAAAAAGTTTCAGTCGGAATTGAGCGAAGTCAACAAAGCCATCATGCAGTTGAAAACAGCCACCAATCTGACGGAGATCAAAAAGCAGATCAAGGAACGCGCGGATGAAATGCAGCGGGTCTTGAACAACGTCAGCGACTTGAAACTTCGGGTCGATGACGCAGTCCGCACGAAGGATGACGCGATGCATTCGTTGAAAGCCATCGAAGAGACACGCAAGAACGACCTGAAACAAGTGGCGGATATCCAGGGCGAAATGACCGCACTTCGCAAACGCATTGACGAGAATCGCGATAAAGCCTCGGTCACTGCTGACAGCGTGCGCAATATCGAAAACCGCTTTACCGCATTGACCGCATCCGAGTTGGAGCGCAAACAGGCGCAGGCTGCTTTTCTTGAGGAACAAGCCATCGTCCAACTTGACCGTGACCGCGCCTGGAAGGCATGGAAGGAAAAATACGAAGACTTCCAAAAAGAAGCGGCGAATTTGGATTCTCACATTCAAAACCTCGATGAGGCTTTGCGCGGCGCGAAGAAGGCACAGGACGCCTACCTCGAACTGAACACAAAACTTGAACGCCGCATCAACGAAGTGACCGAAATGCAGCGCCTCGCAGAAGACCGCCTCCGGCAGGAATGGGCCAGCTTCAAAGCCGACGACCAAAAACGCTGGACAGGCTACAGCCTCTCCTCCGAAGAATCGTTCCGCGATATCCGCAAAGAAGCGGCCAAAACCGCAGAACGCATCCCGCCCATCAACGATGCCCTGCAGGTCTTACAAGATCAAATGCATCAGACCACCGATGCCGCCGAAAAAGAATTGCAGGAGCTTATGAATGTTGTCCACGAATGGATGACTTCCTACCAGCGCATCATGGGGCACGGCAAGAAAACGGTGAAGAAGTAGACCTCTGGAGCACACATGAATCTTGATTTATCCAATCTCAAAGACTCGCTACGCTCTTTGGAAAAAGCCGTTCATTCCTATCACACGCTTTCGAAAAATAACACTCTCAGCGACGATGATATGGCAACGGTTAAATCGGGAGTCATACATAACTTTGAAGTTGCATACGAACAATGCTGGAAATTTATGAAACGCTGGATTGAAGTTAATATCAACCCTGATTCCGCCGATGGCGTAACGCGCCGCGAGTTATATCGACTAAGCGCCGAAAACCGATTAATTACCGATGTGGATGTGTGGATGGAATTCCATACTTCGCGCAATCTCACATCGCATACCTACAGCGAATATAACACCGATATAACCTTTCAATCTGCGCTGTCTTTTTTACAACCTGCGAAGGATTTTTTGGAAAGGCTTGAAGCTCGCAATGATTGAAATTACGCCCGAGCATTTGAAGATCGTGTTGAACACTCTTGAACGCCTCGCGCCTGAATGTGAAGCGCGCGTATTTGGCTCGCGTTATACAGGAAAAGCAAAGAAATATTCCAACCTTGATATCGTTCTTGTTGGAACTAAAAAAATTGATTGGCGGCAAATTGCAAAGATCAAGGAAGCCTTTGAAGAATCAACACTGCCATACCGCGTGGATGTATTGGATTGGAACGCCATTTCCCTCGAATTCAGAAAAGTCATCGAAGATCAAGGGTATGAAGTTATTCGAAAGATCAAACCTCAACAGCACCCGACCATCAATATAGCGGCTTGAGCAAAAACTCATGCGAGTCATCGGCACGGCAGGTCACGTAGATCATGGCAAGTCCACGCTCATCGCAGCGCTGACTGGCATACATCCCGACCGTCTCAAAGAAGAGCAGGCGCGCGAGATGACCATCGAACTCGGCTTCGGCTGGCTCACCCTCCCGAACGGCGAAGAGGTCGGAATTGTGGATGTGCCCGGCCACCGCGACTTCATCGGCAACATGCTTTCGGGCATCGGCGGAATCGACGCGGCGCTGCTCGTCATCGCCGCCGATGAAGGTGTGATGCCGCAAACGAAAGAGCACCTCGCGATTCTGGATCTTTTGCAGATACCCGCTGGATTAATCGTTCTGACAAAAACAGACCTCGCATCAGACGACGGGTGGCTTGACCTGCTGGAAATCGACATTCGTGGTGCTGTGAGTGACACCGTCCTGCGCGACGCGCCCATTGTCAGAGTCTCAGCCAAAACAAAAACAGGACTCGACCAACTAATTACCAATCTCCAATTACTACTCCAAAATCAACCTATCCGCCTCGACCTCAACCGCCCGCGCCTGCCGATTGACCGCGTCTTCAGCATGAGCGGATTCGGCACCGTCGTAACCGGCACGCTCAGCGACGGTCATCTCTCCGTTGGCGACGAAGTGGAGATTTTGCCGAACGGGTTGAAAGGCAGAATACGCGGCCTGCAAACGCACAAGAAAAAAGAAGAGACAGCCGTGATCGGCTCGCGTACTGCAGTTAACATTTCAGGCGTGGACATGGAATCGATCCAGCGCGGAAATGTCGTCGTCCGCCCAAATCAATATCAAGCCACCCGAAGAATTGACGCGCGATTCCGCCTGCTCAAAGATGCATCCGCGCCTGTCAAGCATGGCGACGAGGTAAAGTTTTTTGTCGGCGCGAGCGAGACGGTTGCAATTCTGCGCCTGCTTGGAATGGAAGAACTCGCCCCCGGTGAAGAAGGCTGGATTCAACTTGAACTGCGCGACCCCGTTGTGGCCGTGCGCGGTGACCGATATATTCTGCGCCGTCCATCGCCCAGCGAAACACTCGGCGGCGGCGCAGTCGTTGACCATCAGCCCAAAGGCAGGCACAAACGCTTTGATGCGGAAGTTCTCAAATCGCTTGAATCTCTTGCTCAGGGTTCTCCCGCAGATGTGCTGTTTGAAGCTGCGCTGGCGTTGAACGCAGTCAGCATTAAAGAGGCGGTTGCAAAATCACGTCTTGAAGTTGCCAATGCGCAAGCCGCGCTGGATGAGTTGATTCAAAATGGTCAGCTCCTGTTGCTGGAAAACGGCGAAGCAAAAATCACCAGCGACCTGCTCCTGATCGCGCTGCCGCATTTGAACGAGTTGAAAACCCGCATCGGAAACATGCTCGGCGCGCATCACAAACAATTTCCATTAAGGCGCGGAATGCCGCGCGAGGAACTTAAGAGCAAACTCAAATTATCGCCGCGCATTTTTAACTCCATTATCAACAAGCTGATCACTGACCATCTGATCACTGATTACTCGCATTGGCTGGCAAAACCCGAACACGAGATAAAGTTCAGCGCAGCCGACCAGCTCAAAGTTAAAGAGCTGATGCGCCGCTTCGAGTCGAATCCGTTTGCCACGCCAAGCGTCAAGGAATGTCAAGCTGCTGTCGGCGAGGAAATCCTCAATGCGCTGATCGAGTTGGGAGAATTGGCGGCTGTTTCGAGCGATGTCATCTTCCGCAAAAAAGATTATGATGAGATGGTGGAGAAAATCCGCGCGGAGTTGCAGACCAAAGGAACGATCACGCTTGGCGAAGTGCGTGACATGCTGAACACCACGCGCAAATATATTCAGGCGCTGCTAGAACATTTGGATTCAATCGGCGTGACCATGCGTGACGGTGACGCCAGAAAGTTGAGGAAATAATGTGCGGACGATTTACCCTTACCGTTGACCCCGCCGAATTACAGGATGCGTTCGGCGATTTTATTTTCCCAAGTCAATTTGCACCGCGTTACAACATCGCGCCGAGTCAACCTGTGCTCGCCATTCCAAACGATGAAAAGATTACCGCCGACTTTTTTCTATGGGGCTTGATTCCCTCATGGGCGAAAGACCCGTCGATTGCCAACAAACTCATCAATGCGCGCGGCGAAACCATCGCGGAAAAACCGTCCTTCCGCGGCGGGTTTAAGTACAAGCGCTGTCTCATTCTCACCGATGGTTTTTATGAATGGAAATCAACCGAAGGCGTGAAAACAAAAACGCCGTATTTCATCCACATGAAAGACCGCAAACCGTTTGCCTTCGCGGGTTTGTGGGACGAATGGCACTCGCCTGATGGCGGCACGCTGCGCACCTGCACCATCATCACCACCTCGCCAAATGAATTGATGTCCACCCTGCACAATCGGATGCCTGTCATTTTGGACCGCGCGGATTATGCTGACTGGCTGGACGCAGCGCCTCGGACTCCCGACAGCCTGCTCCCGCTCATCCGGCCTTTCCCCGCTGACAGAATGTCTGCGTACCCCGTCTCGACCATGGTCAACGCCCCGGGCAATGACCGCCCCGAATGTATTTTGCCGGCGTAATTTCCACCACGAAGAACACGAATTTTCACGAAAAAGAAAAAAGAAATTCGTGTTCTTTCGTGAACTTCGTGGATACCAAGTTAATTTGGATAAAACTTATTTCCCGGCAGCCGGAGAAAGCGCGTCTCTTATTTGCTGGGCATGAGCAGAAAGATGAACATTCGGTTGAAGCAGCCCCGTCCCGAATCGATAATAACTGCCTTTGTTCGCCAGAAACTCATCAGGCAGGAAGGATACATAAGCCAGAGTCTCCTCCACGGCGCGGCGCAATTCGCTGAGCATCAGCGCAATGGACGGATTGGCCTGCACCGTTGCCCGTGCCTGCGCATCGACATTGCTGCCAAATCCATCGGTGACAGGCTCATAGCCATCCACCAGACCGGTCAGAAATAACTGGTTGAACCTTTCGCCGTGAATGAGGTGGGCGACAACTTCCAGCGCGCTCCATTCTTTTTCAACGGGATGCGCCATTGCCTGGGCGTCTGTGTATCCATCAAAACATTTTTCCACTTCTGCCAGCCCCGCACTGTAAAGTTCGCGGGCTTTTTTGGCAAGCTCGGCAGGGTCAAATGGAACCTCGGGCATGGGACGTTTGCTCAATTCCATTGTGACTGTTTTCTTTTCAGCGCCGCGATAGAAGATGACCTCAACTTTATCGCCGCCTTTTTTTCCGGCGATGGCGGCTGGCAGGCTGTTGAAATCCTTTGTAATTGGCTTCCCGCCCATGCCAACAAGGACATCATCTTTTTGCAGGCCAGCCTTTTCCGCGCCCATGCCTTCAAGCACACCGTCAAGCCGCATTCCATCGCGGACGGGAACCCCAATAGCCAGAGCCTGTTCCTCGGTGAAATCACCGGGGAAAATTCCCAGCATGGGGCGGTTGGCGATCCGCAGGTCAATGCCTGTTTCGAGCACTGATTTGAGATTCTCCAAACTGTCTGCCCAATTCTCGCGAAAGATTTCCTGTTTCCCGACCCATGCGGGTTCATCAGGGACAGGGTGATCCATCTGCACCAGCGTGCCGCCATCTTTTTCGGTAAAAGTAACAGTCACCTCGGTCGGAGCGGGATCGATATTCGAAAACCATCGAAATTTGACCCGAACGTTTTCATCCAGTTCAAGGTAATGCCCGCTCGAATAAAAATCCCCAATCCACCACAGATACATGCGGCCGCGCGGATGAGGCTCGACGGTAGCCACGTCACACAGCCACTCACGCAGAGACGTGGCGTTGGTAAAAGCGCAGTAGGCAAATTTCAACGGAGCGTGGACAAGTATTTCAGCCGAACTTGTTGACATGGAATTCTCCTTTTGATCACAATGAACACGTGCTCAAATTATAATCCTCCCACACAATTCAGCCTTTTACTATTTCCCCACCACCACCCACGCCGTCCCATCCTCCGCGCGGACTTTCTTTTCACTTCCAGCAAATAATTTCATAACCTCATCCGGCGTGAGGAAATGGCTTCGCATGAGGAGTAATTTCTCGGCGAGCGCGATCAGCTTCACGCCGAAGGTGCGGATGTCTGGTTCTTCGATAACGAGCAGTCCGCCGGGCTTGAGCACGCGGAACATTTCACGGGCGCTCTCGGCGTGGTCAATCACGTGATGCAGTGCATCCACCATGATGACGCGCTCGAAGGAATTGTCAGCGAAAGGTAATGATTCAGAACCACCACAGACAGGCCGCAAGTGAGTCTGAGGCGATTGTTTTAACATCCCAAAGGAAACATCGGCAATGACGGCTTCATCCACCAGGTCACGTATCGCTGAAGAAACTCGTCCCGTGCCCCCGCCTACATCCAGCAAACTTCCCTTTACGGGAAGTTTGGCGATTTCGCTCATCACATTTGTTTTTGAATATGCAACACGCGCATACAAGGGAGCAATGGCGGCGAAGTGATCGAAGGCAGGCATTAGTTGATTGCGATCAAATTTTTGATGTCTTCAAATGTGGAAATGCCAATCCCCGAGACATTCATGATCGATTCCAGTGTAACGAACGGCCCGTTCTCTGTCCGATAATCAATTATTTTTTGAGCGGTTGTTGGGCCAATGCCGGGCAGGGTATCAAGTTCCTCGACCGTGGCTGTATTAATATTGACAAGCTCAACATTCGGGTCATTGGTCGGAGTCGGAGTTACGGATGAAGGCAGTTCGAGTCCGCTGGTGATTACTGGCTGGCTGCCGGCCTGATATGGAATACTCAACTGCTGGCCGTCTTCGAGCAGCGCGGCAAGATTCAGCGCGTCGGCATTGGCTTCCGCGAGCAGGCCGCCTGCCGCATCGATCGCATCCTGCAAACGCGCGCCTGAAGGAAATTCATACAGGCCGGGTCTTGCCACGGCGCCGATCACATGCACGGCAATCGGCGCTTCGGTGGGCGCCGCCTGCAATACGATCGGGTTTCCCGCCGGCGCGCGCGAAACAAAAACGAGCGCGCCAGCGAGTACAAATCCAGCCATTACACCGAGTAAAACATAAAGTGCGTTTTTCATGAGCGTGATTTTACTCCATTTTCATAACGCGCAACTCTTCCCCGCTGCGCCGCACAACATCTGCAATACGGAAGATATTTGAAATGCGCTGAAAGTAGCGCGGCATAACTTCATACGGGATCGGTTTGAATCCAAACTTCACATACAGGCTTTCCATTTTTGATACGCACATCAAATACACCGGGCGCGGCGTTGTTGAAAGCAATTGTTCCATCACAGCCCGCGCAATGCCCCGGCCTTGATCTTCAGGAAGCACGGCAATCGAAGCCAGTTCGCGGATGTCTGCTCCGTGCGGCTTGATCTGCCCGCAGCCGATCACCTGCCCACTGGCATTTACCGCGACGATGAAACGCTTCCAATCCAAACCCATGGGGTTGATCCCGACTAAATTAATTAAAGCCTTAATTTGAGCGGATTCTGATTCCAGTGCAGGGCGAAGGGTGTAGTTAGTCATGTTGTCATTCAGTCATTATTTAATTGCAGGGGCGACCCGCCCAGCACGAAATAGATACCCAATTAACCATGAAAGGTCGCCCTTACCGAATAAGACAAGCGTGTAATTTATCATATTGTTCCAGCGGCCACAATAATAATGAATGTGGCGATAAACCAATGAATCAAAAAAGGGTAGACGAAAGACTTCGTGCGCCATGCCACCCAGCCGAAGGCAAATCCGCCGAAAATGGTGGACAGTGTTTCGATCTCGGGCTTGCCGATGTGCGCAATCGCAAATGGGACGGCTTGCAGCCATAAAGCGTCATGCCCGAATTTTCTTGCGTAGGTAAACAGTATCCATCCGCGAAAGATGAATTCCCAGCCGATCAGGTCAAGAAAGGTCGTCCACGGCAGGCCGTTCAAAAACGGTTCGTAATATTTCTTCATTGAAGCGTCGCCGCTGCCGAGATAATAAATAATGGGAGCCATGAAAAGGATGCCGATCGCGGTGTAGGTTAATCCGAGTTTCCAATCTCCAATAGAAAAACCGCACTCTTTTGGGTTTTCACGAAACAAAAACAGGGTGATCAAAAGCGGAATGAAAAGGTAAAGGATCACGCGATCCCAATATTTATGCGCCGTGAACAAATGATAATGATCCACCATCAACAGCAAGGTGCTGAGGATGGTGACGGTGGCGATCTTCCAATCAAAATTCAGTTTTTCACCGAGTAAGTATTTCATCGATATCCTTAAACGTAGGGCAGGTTTTCAACCCGCCAAGACCCGAATCTCAAAAACTGTCGGGCTACAAGCCTGGCTTACTAATATGGAAAATGGGAATTATTTCCATTTGGGCCAAGCAATTGGGCTATTTTATCCGCATCGCGGGATAGTTCAAATCCCCAATTCAAAAAAAGGAGCAGGGCAGCACACACTGCCAGCGAGACAATCAGTTTTCCTGTCAACGAGCCATTCCAACGGTTGGATAGTTCCTGAATGCGTCCCATCCAAAACTGGACGGCTAAAATGGCAAAGTAGGGAATCAACGCCAGATGAAATCTGTCTTCGGCGAGGATGAATATGTGCGGGAGGAGATATGCGAAAAGCATTAAGGCAAGGAGGATGGTCTGAGGGTTCCATTGTAGGTACGATAAACCAAACATCGCAGAAGTTGAAATAATCACAAAAGGCAAAAGCAATATTGCGGCGATAAAAAGCAGGAGCGGCTTCGCAAGATAGCCGATCAAATTATTCGAGTAGAAATACATCAGGACGCGTTTTTCAAGGCCGAAGAAAAAACCCAGGCGGTTGATCGCAAGCGGAAGTATCCTCTCAGGCTGGGCTTTGATGAAGCCAATCGCTTTTTGTACGCCAATCTCATCACGCTCAGCATCATCCATGATCGTGAGCAGGTCAAGCGATGGGCCGAAGATAAATGACCCGTTCCCTTGTGGATAATAGCCAAGATACAGGTTGTATCCGATCGAGGTCTCGATGCCAGTCAACTTATGATGCAAAAGCGAATTACGAACGACCCAGGGGGCGAGAACCAAAACGAATGCGGCCACAATCCATATATCATTGCGAGAGGCGGTTTTCCCCAAGGCAACTTCTTTCTGAATTAGTGATTGCCCCGCCGCCTGGCGGCTCCTCGCAATGACAAACACAATGGCAAGCCCTGCAAATGGAAGGATCACAGAACGGGTCAACACAGTCAGAGCGAGGAAGACCCCTGAAAGAATAAAATTGAGTTTGGCTGGTCGTTCGATGGATTTTAGCAGGAAGAGGAAAGATAAAAGAAGAAGTACGAAAAATGGATTTTCGGTGCCAAGCCCCAATGGGTAAACGAGAAGCATGGGGTAGCAAGCAACAAGCCATGCGGAAACTTTCGCGATATGTTCAATTTTCCTTCTCCTTTCGTCATTCGTTTCCTGAGGAAAGAGGAAGGAGGAAAGATGTTTTGAAACAAGGTATGTCAGCGGCGCAAGCGGCGCGCCCAGCAGGATAACCTGCGCCAAACGCGCGGCAAGGAATCGTGAAAAACCGGTCCCGCTGAAAAAATAGACGATGGCAAGGAAAGCCGGGTAAAGCGGCGCGCGGAAGGATGTGTACAGTCCATATTGCGGATCGTAGCCATTTGCTGTGGCAAGATCGAAATCCACATAAGGCTCAAGCTGTTTCAAATCCTCCTGCGCGTACCAGCGAAAGCCATTGCCTGCGGCAAGGCTGCGCGCCAGCATGTCATATTGGAACATGTCATCGAGGCCAATTCCAAGCGAGCGCGTCAACAAAACGGGAATCAACCTGAACACGAGCGCGATGATATAAATACGAACAGGAAATGAAAAATTCATCCAGATTGCGTTCCGCGTAAAATAATGATGCGGCGGGTCAGATATGGCGAAAAGTAGCCCTGATATTTCACCCAAAGTTCGGGGAGCATCCAGTCGTTGCCTGTGATTTTTTTTCGGCAAATGGGTGAACCGCAATAGCAATCAAATTCATCATAAGGTCCGCCGTCTGACATGGCGTAATCGAACATCAACTCCTCGCCTGCTTGAATATCACGCAAGGCAGCCAAACCGATCTGGCCGAAAAATCCCAGGTTGGGATCGCAGGAATGATTGAAGCAGTCGTTCGGTTCCTTTTCTTCGGCGGTTAGCAGGTACAAATCCTCGTCGACTTGAACTACGCGTTGAGTGAAACGCGGCATGGACGGGTCGAGATCATCTTTACGGATAATCTTCCCACCCCAAAGCGAGATGAGTTCGCCTTTGGAAATATCTGCCGTTGCAAATACTCCGCAGCCGCCTTCGGGATGGTTGTGCGCTTCGCATTTTGGATTGAGATAGGAGAAAGAGGAATTATTCATGGCGGAATTATACAAGAGAAACCTAATGTGCAACTTTTAAAGTCCCCTTTATTGGACGCAGAAAACGCGGATAAATTCTTTTTGATCAGCGTAAATCAGCGTTCACACATGCCCTGGCGGGCGGTGCCAGGGTCAGCGTCCCGATTTTAAAACTGTAAGGCAATCAGAGGCGAACTCTAAATATTTACTTTGATCCGCCCTCGGACTCAGACGATTCGGCGGAGATTTTCTGCGCGAAAAAGATCGGCAAAAAGGTGATGAGGATCACGATGGTCGCAACCACATTTGTCACCGGGCGGTCACGCGGGCGGACGAGCTGGCTGAAGATCCAGATCGGCAGGGTGGATTGCTGACCCGCAGTAAATGTCGTGACGATGACCTCGTCAAACGAAAGCGCGAAAGCCAGCATCCCACCCGCGAGCAGGGCTGTTCCGATATTTGGCAGAACAACATGGCGGAAAGTTTGAAATGAATTTGCGCCAAGGTCCATCGAGGCTTCGATTTGCGAACCGGACATGCGCCGAAAACGCGCCAACACATTGTTGTAAACAACAACCACACAAAAGGTGGCGTGACCGATCACGATCGTCCAAAATGTGAAGGGGATGGAAAGTGAGCCGATCGCAGAACGCAACGCGATACCGGTTACGATACCCGGCAGAGCAATGGGCAGGACAAGCAGAAATGAAACCGCATCACGCCCAAAAAAATCGCTCCGATAGACAGCAGCAGCGGCCAGCGTGCCGAGAATCAACGCGGCGATGGTCGAGAGGGTGGCAACTTTCAATGAAAGCGTGAGCGCATCCCAAAGGTCGGTGCGCTTCAAGGCTTCGCCGAACCATTTTGTGGTAAAGCCCGGCAGCGGGAAGGTATAGGTCGCTTCATCAGTGGTGAATGAATACAGGAAGATGATCATCAGCGGGACATGCAAGAAGAGCAGGGTCCCGATCGCCCCCAGCGTTAAACCGAACGAAGCTTTATCGCCTTGAGATTTAGAGGGCATCGAAGGCTCCCAGTTTACGCGCAATCAATAAATAGACGATCATGATGACGACCGGTCCCATCGTGAATGCCGCAGCGAGCGGAATGTTGCCCGCGGTTCCCTGATAGGAATAAACCGCCTGCCCGATGAAAAACCGCGAAGTCCCCAATGATTGCGGGACAATGAAATCTCCCATCGTTAATGAAAAAGTAAAGATCGAGCCTGCCACCACGCCGGGAAAAGCCAGCGGAAGGATGACATTGCGAAAAGTCTGGGAAGGCGTCGCGCCAAGGTCGCTGGAAGCCTCAAGCAACGACTTGGGGACGCGCTCCAACGCGGTCTGAATGGGGACAATCATATAAGGGAGCCAGATATAACAAAAGGCAATAAACATTCCCAGTGGCGACAAAGACAGCGACGACCCGCCAACGCCCGGGATGGACAATATCCAATCCAGCGCAAAGTTCATGTGAAAAAGGTCAACGAACCACGAAACGATCCCCTCCTTGGAGAGGATCAATTTCCAGGCATACACGCGGACAAGATAACTCGACCACAACGGAAGCGTGACCGCAATGTAAAGATAAGTCCGCAAGCGCGGTGAGGCAAACTTGGCAATGTAATAAGCGAGCGGGAAGGCGACGATCGCATCCATGACCGTGACAGCCAGCGCCATGCCGGCAGTGCGGCGGAAGATTCCAAGGTTGGTTGGCTTCAGTAATTGCGCGTACGTGCCGAGAGTAAATTCCTTTACGACCAGCCCGGTAAATTCCTCAAGATAATAAAAACTATTGACCAGCAGGGACACCAACGACCCAAGATACACGACCAGCATGTAGATCATGGGCAACGACAACAATAAGAGCGTGACAAGTTTTGGTCTTTGAAAAAAATAGCCGGAGAGACGATTCACTTTAACCTCCCACGCGGCTGATATGTTCTTTATCCCACGAAAGGCAGACTTTCTGATCGCGGGTTTTTAACACATCCATGGAGGTGGTTTTGAGATTCTGCTCGATCACAACCAGCTCTCCGCCGTCATCCAGATTGACAAGATAGCGGGTGTAAAGCCCAAGGTAAATCACGTCACGGACTGTGCCAGTGGCTGAATACATTTTTTCCGATGGCGCATCCGACAGCGAGCCAAGATAAATCTTTTCAGGGCGAATTGAAAAAGTTTTTTCCGAGCCGGTGATGCGTTTCGCGACATCGCCGCTGATCAGGTTGGACGTTCCCACGAACCCTGCGACGAAGGGCGTGGCTGGTTTTTCGTAGACTTCCGAGGGGGTGCCGACCTGCTCGATCCTGCCCTGGTTGAAAACCGCGATGCGGTCGCTCATGGTCAGGGCTTCCTCCTGGTCGTGAGTGACAAAAATAAAGGTGATGCCGATCCGCTTTTGAATGGACTTTAATTCAACCTGCATTTGCTGGCGCAATTTCAAATCGAGAGCGCCGAGCGGCTCATCGAGCAGTAAAACTTTGGGATGATTGATCAAGGCTCGGGCAAGTGCGACCCGCTGTCTTTGTCCACCCGAGAGTTGGGATGGCTTTCGAGCGGCGAATCCTGCCAATTGAACAAGGTCAAGCATCTCGTCCACGCGCTTCTTTCGTTCATCCTTCGGAACGCGCTTGATCATCAAGCCATAGGCGATATTGTCGCCGACTGTCATGTGCGGGAAGAGCGCATAATCCTGAAAGACCGTGTTCACATCCCGCTCAAACGGCGGCAAGTTGGAAACTTCCTGCCCGAATAAAAATATCCGGCCACTGGTGGGGCGGTCAAAGCCGGCGATCATGCGCAGACAGGTCGTCTTGCCCGAGCCGGATGGCCCGAGCATGGAAAAAAACTCGCCGTCCTGAATTTCCAGGTCAACGGCGTCCACGGCGATCACGTCACCAAAATGTCGGCTGACTTTTTCAAATCGGATGGCGGGTTTGGTCATGCGAATTCTCTCTTCCACTTGTTGAATTGTTCGGGCAGGATTTCAGCATTGCCCTGCCCGAACAATTACGGAACAACTAATTTACGAACTATTGGCTGATGATGCCAATGTACGCGTCAACCCATTGGCTGTAGGGGATGCAATTGCCGGCGCCGGTAGAGCAGGCGGCGGTAGGCGTGCGCCAAAACCAGATGGTGTCGAATTGATCGAAGCCGTTGCCAGCGCAGCCGGCGTCGGTCAAAAGTTCATTGCCGCTACAGGCGGCGGGCACGGCGGGAACCGAGCCGAACCATGCGGCGAGATCACCCTGAAGTTTGGGGTTGAGCGACCATTCCATCCACGCGTAGGCGCAGTTGGGATGGGGCGCATCCACATGCATCATGGTTGAGTCTGCCCAGCCGGTCACGCCTTCAACCGGGAATGAGGAGGAAATTGGAGCGCCTTCGAAGGCAAGCAAATTCACCTGGAAAGGCCAAGACCCGGAAGCGACAACGCCCTCGTTCTTGAAGTCATCCATCTGGACGAACGCATCGTGCCAGTAGCGGTTGATCAACGCGCGTTGTTCGGTAAGCAACGCCACAACGGCATCGAACTGCTCCTGAGTCAGGTCGTAGGGATTGTCGATGCCCAACTCAGGGTTGTGATATTTCAAATAAAGGGCGGCATCCGCGATGTAGATCGGGCCGTCAAAAGCCTGAACACGGCCGGCATTGGTCGCGCCGTCAGGCAGATTCATTTCCGTGAACGTCACATCCCATGAGGTGGGCGCTTCGGGGAACACTTCGGTGTTGTACATCAAAACATTGGGACCCCATTGATAGGGCACACCGTAATGCTTTCCATCCACGGTGTGCCAGGGGGCATCCTGCAAACGCGCATCCACGTTGCTCCATGAAGGGATGCGGCTGAGGTCGATCTCTTGCACCTTGCCGCCCGCGATCAAACGGTTGGACGCATCGCCGGAAGCGGTCACGAGATCGTAGCCGCCCTGATTCATCAAGGTCACCATTTCGTCAGATGTGGCGGCGGTCTTGACCGTCACTTTGCAGCTGGTCTGCTTTTCGAATGCTGTCACCCAGTCGTAGGCCGGGTCGGTTGAACCGTTTTCAATGTATCCAGCCCAGGCGACGATGGCAACCTCGCCTTCAAAGTCGCCGCCCGCAGCGGGGGCTTCAGTGGCTGCAGGCGCTTCGGTTGCGGCAGGGGCTTCGGTGGCAGCGGGGGCTTCAGTAGCAGCAGGCGCTTCGGTGGCAGCGGAGCCGCACGCCGAAAGAACAAAGCTGGTCAGCGCAAACACAACCAGCAGGTTAAATGCAAACTTTTTCATTATCTCTCTCCTTTTATTCAGTTGGCTAAAATTTTTGACAATCAACCTGGTACAACCAATAATTTTTTCCCGTACCACCTCCTTTCACAGTGAACATATTTACACCGCCATGGCAAATTAGATACGGACTATCTTGATTTTCAATTATATTGGACGAGGGCGGAGCGTCAATCGCTGATTTCCGATTGCGACAGCAGCGAAACGCCCGCCTCAAACCGACCCGGAGCCTGCCGCGCCTTATTGACAGAGTCAGCGCCTTGGCCGCTTCGCTTCGCCGTCAGGTGACTTATTCGATAAACGATAAACTCATCGGCGGTATAATCCGTCAAAATACTTTCAGCGGAGAAAACGAATGACAGACCTTCCGATCCACCCATTATCCGATGAACACAAAATGCTGCGGGATGCCGCGCGTGACTTCGCCCAAAAAGAGATCGCGCCGATTGCCGCAGAGCATGACGAAAGCGGCGAGTTCCCACATGCCACGGTCAAAAAAATGGGCGCGCTCGGATTCATGGGTATTGAAATTCCTGAAGATTACGGCGGCGCCGGCATGGATGCGCTGGCTTACGTGCTGGCTCTCGAAGAAATCTGCAAAGTGGATGCCTCGCACGGCGTCATCATGTCTGTTAATAATTCGCTGTACTGTCATGGTATCTTGAAATTTGGGACTGAGGAACAAAAGAAAAAATTCATCACACCCATTGCTTCGGGCAAATCCATCGGCGCGTACTCACTAACCGAGCCGCAAAGCGGATCAGATGCCGGCACGATGAAAAGCAAGGCCACTCGCGACGGCGACTTCTACTTGTTGAATGGCCGCAAGTCCTGGGTCACCAGCGGACCCGTGGCTGATTACTTCGTGGTCTTTATGATGACCGACCCTGCAAAAAAACAAAAAGGAGTCAGCGCGTTTCTGGTGGACGGCAAAACAAAGGGACTGACCCGCGGAAAGAAAGAGCCAAAACTCGGCATCCGCGCATCTGCAACCAGCGAACTGCTGTTTGAAGATTGCCGCATCCCCGTCGAGAACAGACTCGGCGAAGAAGGCGATGGCTTCAAGATCGCCATGACCGTGTTGGACGCAGGCCGCATCGGCATCGCCACGCAGGCGCTCGGAATTGCTGAGTCAGCCTACGAAGCCGCGCGCCAGTATGCGGGTCAGCGCGAAGCGTTTGGTCAGCCGATCGGCGCGTTTCAGGGAATCGGATTCAAGATCGCAGATATGAAGACCCGCATCGAAGCATCCCGTTTGCTGATTTACAATGCCGCGATCGCAAAAGAGAACTCAAAGCAAACAGGCGGACGCTATTCGCTCGAAGCGTCGATGGCAAAATTGTTCGCGTCTGAAACCGCCATGTTCGTGACGCACCAGGCTGTGCAAATTCATGGCGGCATGGGCTACAGCAAAGAACTCCCCATCGAACGGTATTTCCGCGATGCAAAGATTACCGAGATTTACGAAGGCACAAGTGAAATTCAGCGGCTGGTGATCTCGCGCATGGAAACCAACCTGCGATAATAAATTCCATCTTTCAAAATTAAACCGTCTGGAGTATTTAGTTCTATGAGTTCACCGATTCGCAATACCCTGCTACGCATCCTCGGGTTTATCCTCTCCGCCGCATTGACCTTGATCGGCATTACGCTCATGCGCAGGCAGGAACTCACAACGGGTATTATTTTAATTGTCATCGCATTGCCGCTTTTCTTACTGGCCGTCCGCTCCATCGAAAAAAATCCGCCCACAGATGAGGAATTCAATCTGCTCAAGCCATTCCTTGTACCGGGCTTGATGTTTCTCGCGACCACAGCTTTGAGCGGCGCATTGATATTAAATGTTACGAATAATTTCCGCACAACAGAAATGGACTACGCCGCCACAGCCGAGTGGCTATTGAGCCTGCTCAGCCTGACGATTGGGATTTTATGGGTTGTAAAATGGAAGCCCGTGCGTCCGCGCGATGTTGTGGACTGGGTCAAGGCAAACAAGATTGAGTTCGGGCTGGCAGCTGCGATCATGCTCGCCGCATTGATCGTCCGCATGGTTGCGCTGACCGACCACCCCTACCCCTGGTCCGGCGACGAAGCCTCGGTCGGGTTGGATGCGATCCGACTCATGGATGGCGGGATCACCAACTTGTTCGATACCAGTTGGTCGGGTCAGCCGAATATCTCCTTCCTCCCCACCGCCTGGACTATGCTCCTCTTCGGCAGGACGATGTTCGCCGTAAAAATGATGAGCGTCATCACCGGCGTGCTCAGCATTCTGGCGCTCTACCTGCTGGCGCGCGAATGGTTCGGGATGGAAATCGCGCTCATCGCAAGCGGATTCCTTATCGCCTACCCGTTTCATCTGCAATTCAGCCGCATCGGCGTGGACAATATTTTCGACGCCCTGATGGCTCCGCTCGTCATCTGGCTTGTTTTCCGCGCTGCGCGATTAAAAAGCCTGCCCGTTTATCTGTTTGCCGGCATCGCCAGCGGACTAACCATTTACACCTACGTTGGCACCAGATTGGTTCTGGCAATGGGAGTTGGCACGCTTGTGTATTTTGCGATCAGACAAAAGGATTATCTAAAAACCAACCTCGTGCAGTTGGGAGTCTATCTAGCCGGGCTGGTTGTGACTGCCGCTCCAATGACAGCCTTCTTCATCAAACGTCCCGAACTGTTCATGACCCGTCTTGGGCAGGAAGGCATCTTCCTCAACGGCTGGCTGGCGGCGCAAGTGGAGCAGACCGGGCGAAGCGCCGCGCAGGTGCTGCTCGATCAATTCTCACAAACGACGCTGGTTTTCTTCGCCCAAAACGCGGGCAGTAACTTTCTGAATTTTGACCGCCCGTATCTGACCACGCTCGGAGCTGTCTTCTTTTTAATCGGGCTGGCCGTGGCTTTTAGAAATTTCTTCGAACAGCGATACTTCATTTTGCAGATGTGGTTCTGGTCTGTGATGACTCTCGGCGGCTTTCTGACTCTAAGCCCGCCTGCAAATACCCGCCTGCTCATGACCATCCCCGTGACCGGGTTATTCATCGCGCTCGGCGCAATGCAAATTTCAAAAGTCCTGCTGAATTTGAAATTCAAACAGACCTGGGTTTTCGGCCTGAACTTCCTGCTGATCCTCGCGCTTGCATACCAAAACCTTAACTTCTACTTCGTCCATTACTGGCAGGGAAGATTCTTTCAAGACGCCAGCGGCGAATTGGGCATGGAGACCGGGCTGGAATTACAAAAACTCGGCGAAGATTACGACTACTATTTGTTCGGTCTGCCGCGAGTCTTTGCCCAGTTCCCAACCACAGACTTCCTGACCCCGAACAACCCCAAATTTGATTTGAACGCCGACTCGATCAAAGAATTATCCATCGACAAAGATCGCGGCGCATTTTTTGTAGCCATACCGGAAAACCAGAGCTTGATCAAATTCGTGGCTTTAAAATATCCGGGTGGAACTTTCAAGGAAGTCAAACGCAGAATGGACAGCGAGATTTTGTATTATGCCTACATCCTGCCGCCCAAGGCATCCGCTGCCCCATAGCCATGAAAGCTGTCCTCTTTCACCAACACGGCGGACCCGAAGTCCTCGAATACGCAGACCTTCCAACGCCCGAACCAAAACCCGGCCAGGCGTTAATTCGCTTGCGCGCGGCGGCGCTCAACCGCATGGACGTCTTCGTCCGCAATGGGTGGCCCGGACTCAAACTTGAACTGCCGCACATCAACGGCGCGGATGGCGCGGGCGAGATCGTCTCACTCGGCAAAGATGCAAGCGGATTCGCCGCTGGCGAGCGGGTCGTCCTTAACGCAAATCTGGGATGTGGTTCCTGTGAGTTTTGCCTGCGCGGACAGGATAACCTGTGCCGCGACTGGCACCTGCTCGGTGAAACCGTCCGCGGGACGTACGCTGAATATATCTGCGTGCCGGTGCGCCAACTGTACAAACTTCCGCATGACTTTGATTTCCACAATGCTGCCGCGGCGGCATTGGTGTATCAAACCGCATGGCATTCGATGGTCAAGCGCGGAGGAGTCAAGGCCGGGGAAACAGTGGCAATTGTCGGCGCGGGAGGAGGCGTGAATTCCGCCAGCATCCGGGTCGCGAAATATCTCGGGGCGCGCGTCGTCGTCATCGGGTCCAATCCAAAAAAATTGACGCAAGCCGAATCACTCGGCGCGGATATTTTGATCGACCGCTCAAAGGAAGAAGATTGGTCGAAGGCGGTTTTCATCGCCACCGAAAAACGCGGCGTGGATTTGGTGGTGGATAATGTCGGCACGACCTTTCCGTTGAGTTTGCGCGCGCTGAAAAAAGGCGGGCGGCTGCTGACGGTGGGCAACAGCGGCGCGCCGCGTTTTGAAATAGACAACCGCTTTATTTTTGCAAAACATCTTTCAATCATCGGTTCCACCATGAGCACACTCGCCGACTTCGCCGAGGTGATGGATTTGATTGTTACTGGAAAACTCAAGGCAGTGATCGATAAAACTTTTGAGTTGAAAGATGCCGCCGCCGCACAGGAGCGACTGTGGCGGGGTGAAAATTTCGGCAAGATCACTTTGGATATTTCATGATTCGGTAGGGGCGACCCTGCATCAAATATCAGACAAGGCGGCTGCCGCTTGGCGGGTCGCCCCTACTCAACCAAAACCCATAATGTCCGTGCAAAAAGGAAAAAGAACTACTTGAAACGACTCTCGTTATTTGAAAATTTATTATTTTCAGCCATCATAAGCATTCACTTATACGCGGCATTCTCCGACGCTTTCAACCTGCCGAATTTTTGGTTCTCCCGCGACGACGCTTATTATTACTTCAAGACCGCCCAGAATATTTCGCTGGGGCTTGGCAGCACCTTTGACGGCATCAACCTGACCAATGGATATCATCCGTTGTGGATGCTGGTCTGCATCCCGATTTTTTACCTCGCCCGCTTTGACTTGATCCTGCCGCTTCGAGTTCTGTTGATCGCCATTGGATTGCTCAACGCCGTCTCAGCGGTACTGATCTACCGTCTGATATCAAACACGCTTTCCCGTGCTGTGGGAATCCTCGCGGCTTCGTTCTGGGCATTCAATATCTACATCCACGAGGTGGTTTATGAACCCGGGCTTGAATCTCCGCTGGCGGCTTTTGCGGTTGTTTTATTTATCTGGAAACTCTCGCAATTTGAAAATGAATGGCGCACGAAGCCGATAACTTCCCGCCAGATTGCGGCGCTTGCGGTCATCTCAGTGATGGTGATGTTGAGCCGCCTTGACCTGATCTTTCTCGCATTCATGGGCGGGGTCTGGATCATCTTTCGCGGCAAGCCCATTCGCTTCCTCCTGCCGCTGGACGCAGTCATCATCTTCTCGGCAATGACCGCCTCAGTCGCACTGCGGACGGGCCTGGTCTTCTACAACGACAATTACGCCGCATCTGCCACAGAAGCTGTATTTCTCGCGCTCATCATCAAGGTGACTTTGCTTTACTTCTTTGGCGCCTATCAACATCCGGGTGAGGACTCAATTTGGACGACCATCCGCAAAACGGCGGGGGCGATGAGCATCGGCACGGTTCTGGTCGCCGGGATTTACATCGTCCTGCTTCAAATGGGACTCGGCAGAAACTTTCCGCGCACCGCCTTCGCAATTGACTGGGGCATCAGCACCATCCTCATTCTTGTACTCAGGCTGGCCGCTCGCTGGTTCAGCAAGGACCGCTCACAGGCAAAAATCTCCCCGATCGCAGAACTGCAATCCAACTGGAAAAAATGGCTGGCCGACGGTGCGGTTTATTATGGAATTTTGGGCGGCGCGCTTGGGTTGTACATGCTGTTCAATAGACTGCTGTTCGGCACATCCACCCCTGTCAGCGGGCAGATCAAACGCTGGTGGGGAACGATGGATACGATCTACGAAAGACCCGCGCACACCTGGCAGGCTTTCTTCGGCATCGGCTATCAGGACGCCTTTAATACATGGCAGCCCGCATCCAACCTCTTTTTGTGGATTGCCAAATATTTGAAACCCATCTACCCCGGCTCTAACACCCTCGATGAGCGCTATTACATCACCATGCTGCTCTTTGCTCTTTTGGCGTTGATATTATTTGCCGTCAATAAACGCCAGACATTGCAGAAAATTACAAAGATGGCGCTCATCCCATTGGCGGCCGGCAGCGGATTGCAAATCCTGTCCTACACAACCACCGCCTACAGCGGCGCAAAAGAATGGTATTGGATCAGTCAAATGCTGCTGGTCGTATTTATTGGCAGCCTGCTGATCGACCTGATTCTTCAGCCAATGCAACTTCTACCCGTGCAGGCAAAAAAAATCACAACCCTTACGCTTGAAATTACATCCATCGCGGCGGCCGTTTTCCTCGCATATCAATTCAGCGGATACATTTATAGGATCATGGCCTACAACACCTACCCCGCCGACAAGCCTTACATGGATGTGGTGCAATTCCTCGAAGAGAATACCGCCCCCGGCAGCGTCATCGGCATGACAGGCGGAGGAAACGTGGGCTACTTCATTCACGACCGCACCATCATCAACATGGACGGATTGATCAACAGCAACGATTACTTCCAAGCCCTGCAAAACAGGCAGGCGCCCGAATACCTGCGTTCGCGCGGATTGCAAATCATCTTCGCCAATGTGCAATTACTCGACCAGCCCCCTTACTACGGTCAATTCAGGCCATACCTCGTGAATTTCGGCGTTTATGGCGGCAAAAGCCTATCCTATCTTTTGGATGCGCCGAAATAATGGGATGTCTCATGCGATGGAAATTCCCCGCTCGAATAGCCTTGATTCAACCTTTGGGTGTGCCTACATCTCAAACCGCGCATCATGCTGACCTTTTGCCTGCTCCCGTTTCGACGAGTGACTCCACCCGATGAAAAAACTTCCCGCCCGAGTAACCCTCCTGCTATGGCTGGTGTTATCCCTAACAGCATGGAACGCCCTTAGCGCATGGACATCTTTCGCATGGCGCAATGCGCTGAATGAATTTTTATCACAGCCGAGCGCGGCAATCACAACCGTCAGCGGCGCGATTTGGGCAGTCATTGGGATGCTGCTTGCTTGGGGCATCTGGCAGAGAAAAGCCTGGGCTGGGAAACTGCTCCTCGGGGCATCAGCAGGCTACACCGTCTGGTACTGGAGCGGTCGCTTCATCTGGCAAAGTCCGCATCCAAATTGGCTATTCGCTGTTATAGTAAACCTGGTTCTACTTGGCTTCATCCTTTTTATAAAAAAATCATTATCGAGAGAGGCGTATGAGCAAAAAAACGAAACTCCAAAATCTGAATGATATGAGAGTCCAATCACTTCTCGGCGGCGGTCAGGATCGCATTGACACGCAGCACAAAAAGGGGCGGCTGACCGCCCGTGAAAGACTCGATCTTTTATTGGATAAAGGTTCGTTCCGCGAGGTTGACCCGTTTGTTGTACACCGCACACATGACTTTGACCTAGATAAACAAAAGATCATGAGCGACTCGGTCGTGACGGGTTGGGGCACAATTGAAGGGCGGCTGGTTTATGTGTTTTCGCAGGACTTCACTGTGTTTGGCGGAAGTTTGGGCGAGGTACACGCTGAAAAAATTTGCAAGATCATGGACATGGCAATGAAGAACGGCGCGCCGATTATCGGGCTGAATGATTCGGGCGGTGCGCGCATTCAGGAAGGTGTAGTCGCCCTTGCCGGGTACTCGGATATTTTCCTGCGCAACACCATGGCCTCCGGCGTCATCCCGCAGATCTCTGCGATCATGGGGCCGTGCGCCGGCGGCGCAGTTTATTCACCGGCGCTGACCGATTTTATTTTCATGGCGCGCGATACTTCGTACATGTTCGTCACCGGACCCGATGTTGTAAAAGCCGTGACGCATGAAGAAGTTACGCAGGAGGAACTCGGCGGCGCGGGCGTGCATTCTGAAAAGTCCGGCGTGTGCCACGTCGCCGCAGACAGTGAAGCGGACACGCTCTACCTCATCCGTAAATTGCTCGGCTACCTGCCGCAGAATAATATGGAAGACCCAATCTTTGTGCAAAGCGACGATCCCTTGCGCATGGACGAGGAACTGAACAGCATCATTCCCGACGATGCCAACAAACCATACGATATAAAAGAAGTCATCCGCAAGATCATGGATAACGGCCAGTTCTTTGAAATCCATGAGAATTACGCGCAGAATATCGTCGTCGGTTTTGCGCGCCTCGGCGGACATTCAGTGGGCATTGTCGCCAACCAACCCTCGGTGCTGGCTGGCGTTTTGGATATTGACGCGAGCGAGAAAGCCGCACGCTTTGTCCGCGTCTGTGATTCGTTCAACATCCCGATTATCACCTTTGAAGATGTGCCCGGCTTCCTGCCCGGCACCAATCAGGAACATCACGGCATCATCCGCTCCGGCGCGAAACTGCTTTATGCCTATTGTGAAGCGACCGTGCCGAAATTGACAGTCATCACCCGCAAGGCCTACGGCGGCGCGTACTGCGTGATGTCGTCCAAACACATCCGCGGCGACCTGAACCTGGCTTGGCCGACAGCCGAGATCGCAGTCATGGGACCCGATGGCGCGGTCAATATTATCTTTCGCAAGGAACTGGATAAGGCAAAGGACGCCGCCAAAAAGAAGGCAGAACTGGTTGCCGATTACAAGGAGAAATTTGCCAGTCCCTATGTGGCTGCGCAGCGCGGGTATATTGACGATGTGATCGAACCGAAGGAAACCCGTCCGCGCTTGATCAATGCGCTCGAAATGCTCAGCAACAAACGCGATGCCAACCCCGCCAAGAAGCACGGAAACATTCCGCTGTAAAAAATCCGATGGAAACGAACGAGCGCCTGCAAAAAATCACTCGGTTTATTCTTGAGCGCCGCGCCGCCACAGAAGCCAAAGGAAATGGAAGGTATCCATCCTTCGATTTCGATTACCGATGGAAGCATACCTTGCGCGTGACTCAATACGGGAAGCAAATCGCTGAAACTGAAGGCGCGGACGTGGAAGTGGTGATGGCGGCCTGCCTGCTGCACGATATCTCCAAATTTGACGATGAGCAGTACGGCGTCGAGCACGGGCGTGTCAGCGCACGGATCGCCCGTCCATTTTTAGAGACTCTCGGTTATTCAGCAGAACAGGTCGATAATATTTGCTTCTCCATTGCGGTGCATGTTGACGACAAGGCTGATTTCGAGCATCCAGTTACATTAGAATCAAAGATCGTCAGCGACGCAGATAACATAGACCGTTTTGGTGCTTATCGACTCCTGCTTCAATTCAAAAACTACGCTGAGAATTATCATGCTTTGATCGAAAAAGCGGAGAGCCGCATACTGACTTTGCGGAAGTATCGCGAAGGCAACATCACAGGAACGGCCAGCGGCGAAAAGCTGTTCAATCATCAACTGGATCTCCAGATCAATTTTCTGGAGCACCTGATAAATGACAGCAAGCTGACCATTGAAGCAAAGCTATAAAATACCCTGCGATAGGATGGAGTATTTATGTTCAATAAAGTATTGGTAGCAAATCGCGGCGAAATTGCAGTCCGCATCATTCGCGCCTGCCGCGAACTGGGCATTGAAACGGTTGCAGTTTTTTCAGAAGCAGACCGCAATGCACTGCACGTCCGGTATGCGGATGAAGCCTATTTGATCGGCCCTGCCCCTTCACGCGAATCCTATTTGCGGGCGGATAAAATCTTTGATGTCGCAAAAAAATCAGGCGCGAATGCCATTCATCCCGGCTACGGCTTCCTGGCCGAGCGTGAAGATTTCGCCGCAAAGTGCGCAGACCTGGGCATCACCTTCATCGGGCCAAAACCCTCGTCCATTGCGGCGATGGGAGATAAAGCCGAAGCGCGCGCAACAGTCATCAAGGCGGGCGTGCCGGTTGTGCCCGGCACCGAAGATGTGGGCAACATGACCAACGATGATCTGCTTCGTATCGCGCCGAGCATCGGTTTCCCGCTGCTGATCAAGGCTACGGCGGGCGGCGGCGGAAAAGGCATGAGGGAAGTGAAAAGCCTGGAGGAAATGCCGACCCTGCTTGCGTCCGCAAGACGCGAGGCAGAATCCGCTTTCGGCGATGGGAATGTCTATCTGGAAAAATTGATCGAAGGCGCGCGCCATATCGAATTCCAGATCATGGCTGACTCATTTGGGAATGTGATTCATCTGGGCGAGCGCGAATGTTCGATTCAGCGGCGGCATCAAAAATTGCTGGAGGAATCGCCGTCCTCATTTCTGGACGATGACCTGCGCGAAAAGATGGGCAGCATCGCCGTCAAATCGGCGCAGGCTGTGGATTACGTCAACGCGGGCACGATCGAATTTTTGGTGGACAAGGATCGCAATTTTTATTTTCTTGAAATGAACACGCGCCTGCAGGTCGAACATCCGATCACAGAAATGGTGACGGGTGTGGATATTGTCGCCGAGCAGATTCGCATTGCGCGCGGCAGGCAGTTGAGTTATACGCAGGAACAAATCCAATTCAAAGGTCACGCCATCGAATGCCGCATCAACGCCGAAGATCCATTCAACGGATTCATGCCATCCACGGGGCGCATCATGCACAGCCTGCTCCCCACCGGGCCTGGCGTGCGCATTGATACGGGCGTGTACCCCGGATTCGAGATCACGCCGTTCTACGACCCGATGATCGCGAAATTAATTGTCTGGGGTGAGACACGCGGACAAGCCATCCTGCGGATGCGCCGCGCGCTTGAAGAATACCGCGTGGTCGGCGTGCGGACGAACATTCCCTTCCATCAAACGTTGATGGATTCTCACCGCTTCATGGGCGGTCAATTCGATACGCGCTTTGTGGAGGAACGCTTCTCGATGGATGACGCGATCGAGTCGCGCTCGTCCAACGCGGAGATCGCGGCCATTCTCGCCACGCTGGTTGCTCATCAACAAAGTGAATTGTCAGCGCAGAGAGTGCGCCGCAACGAACGAGACACATCAAACTGGAAGTGGGTCGGTAGATGGGAAAGAATGCACAGATAAAGATAATTAGGCAGTTAGGAATTAGTGATTAGAAACTCCCTCAATTGCCCAACCATCTAATCTCTAATTACCTAATCTCTAATCCCGAGGTTGCATGAAATACATTACAACAATTGACGAAAAAGAATTTGAGATCGAAGTCGTGGACGAGCACCATATCCGCATCGGTGACCGCCTGATTCAAGTTGACTTTGAAGCGGTCAGCGGGCAGCCGGTCTTTTCCCTGATCCTCGACGGCAAGTCGTACGAATCTTATGTTTATCAAGGTGATGAGGACTGGGAAGTGTTGATTCGCGGGCAGCAATATCAGGTTAAGATCGAGGATGAGCGCGAGAAACGTCTCAGAGCTGCGGCAGGCGGCGGAGTCACTGAGGGTGGCGAATTCCATTTGAAGGCACCCATGCCCGGGCTGGTCGTGACCGTTCTCGTCGAGGAAGGTCAGCCGGTGAAAAAGGGACAGGTGATGCTGATCCTCGAATCGATGAAAATGCAAAACGAACTCAAAGCCCCGCGTGATGGCGTGATGGGCAAGGTGCGTGTGAAAGCAGGCGAAAGTGTGGAACAAAAGCAGACCTTGTTGAGCGTGCATTAATGAACGGGCAGGAGATCGAAGTCAAGTTTTTCGTACGCGATCTAAAAAAGATCGAACTGCGCCTTCTGGAATTGAAGGCGCAGTTGATTCAGCCGCGCGTGCATGAGTTAAATTTCCGCTACGACCTGCCCGATGGCAGTATGCGCACGATGGGACGGGTTCTGCGAATCAGGCAGGATGCGGTCGCCACCATGACCTACAAAGGTCCAAGCATATTAACTGACGGAGTATTCTCGCGCGTTGAACTTGAAACCGAAATCGGTGATTTCACCACCGCGCAACAAATCCTTGAGGCGCTGGGCTATGTAAAAATACTGGCCTATGAAAAATTCCGCGCAGTGTATGAACTCGACAGTTTTCACATCATGCTCGATGAACTGCCCTATGGGGATTTCGTGGAGATCGAAGGAACAGACGGTGCGGGCCTGCGTGAAATGTCATCGCGCCTCGGATTGAATATCGAAGCCGCAGTCGGCGCGGGATATGCCAGGATATTCGAAGACTACAACATGAGACACGGTCACGCATCCAGCGACCTGACATTTGATGCGCTGCGAGGGAGAGTTCCCTCCCCGGAAGAATTGAACCTCCAAGCCGCAGATTAAATGACGTCATTAATGGATAAGGGATTTTCACCGCAGAGTCGCGGAGTTCACGGAGTTTTTATCGGCGTTCTCTGCGGTTAGATATAGCGATTCCAGACCAGTTTGAGATTATCCATTATTCACGTTAAATAACAGTCCCGCTTAACCTCCGCTTGACATTGCAGCACACGGCACTATACTTTGTTTGTACCCTGAACAACAGGAGGTAAAAATGGACTTCAAAGGCATGGATGCGCTCGCAAAACACGTCCCCGAATTAAACTCAACAGGTGGAAAAATACGGCTCGGGCTCTACGCCGCAGGCTGGGTGACCCTCGTAACAGCCTACTTCATCATCACTGACAAAATCCCAACATGGAGCATTGACAGCCAGATTCTTATCATCGCGCTCGGATATCTCGTCCTCAGCCAGTTCTTCTCCCGCAGGCAGGCCTACAAAGAAAAATACAAAGAACTCGCCTATCGCAATGCCTTCGCCCATTACGGAATTCCCGGGCTGGCACTGATTCTGTCCGCCGTTGCACATGCGGGTTATATGAATGGGCCAGTCATCCCCGTGGGCTGGTGGACGATCATCTTCCTTGCTTTAGGCTGGTTCATGATCTGCATCGGCGCGCTCCTCTGGATTCGAGGCGTCTTCACCTTCGGCGCGGACAACCTTGCACTGCTCTATGTCTATTTTCCCGAAGAAGGCCAGATCATCAGTTCAAGGATTTACAGCGTGATGCGGCATCCAGTATATGCAGGTGTTTTGCGTATGGCGATTGGGTTGGCCTTGCTCAACGGCAACGCAAACGCCCTTGCGTTTGCCATCCTCATGCCGCTGGGAATCACAGGCTGGATCCGCCTTGTGGAAGAAAAAGAATTGATCGAGCGCTTCGGCCAGTCTTACCTTGAGTATCGCAGGCGCACGCCGGCCTTCTGGCCAAAATGGTATGATCTGGGAAGGTTTTTTAAATTTCTGATCAAAGGAGAGTAGCATCGTGAGCGCCATCGTCATCGAAAACCTGGGGCGAAATTTCGTCACAACCACTGGCACAATCCGCCGCACACAAAAAACAGTGACCGCATTGGACAACGTCAGCCTGACGGTCGAACCCGGTGAGTTATTCGGGCTGCTCGGTCCCAACGGAGCGGGCAAAACAACCCTGACCCGAATTTTATCCACCGTGCTGTTACCCACTTCAGGCCGCGCCGAAGTGCTGGGATTGGATGTGGTGCGCGACACCAAACAACTGCGCCCGCGAATCGGCATGGTCTACGGCGGCGAGCGCGGACTTTACTGGCGGCTTTCCGGCCGCGATAACATCCAATACTTTGCCGATCTCTACCTCGTTCCACCGGAAGTTTCCCGAAAGCGCATCCCTGAACTGCTTGAACTGGTCGGCTTGACAGACCGCGCCGAGGAACGCGTGGAAGGCTACTCACGCGGAATGAAACAGCGGCTCCACATTGCCCGGGGATTGATCAACGACCCGGACGTGCTCTTCCTCGACGAACCCACCATCGGCCTGGATCCGATCGCTGCCCGCGAACTCCGCACCGTCATCGCGGACTTGCACAAGGCGGGCAAGACAATCTTCCTCACATCTCATTACATGTACGAAGTGGATGCGCTCTGTCAACGAGTGGCAGTGGTGAACAAAGGCCAGATCGTGATGATGGATACTCCGGCGGCGCTAAAACAACTGGTGGCAAATCTTGAGGTTGTTGAAGTTGAATGTTTGAGCGTTTCACCGGAAGCCATGAGCCGCTTGCGCGCCCACCCGCGCGTGGAAGCAGTCCATGTGGATAACCGCGATCAGATTCAAGTTCTGCAAATTCAGGCCCCCGGCGGCGTAGGGTACGTGCCAGAATTTCTACAATTACTTGACGGCGCAAGCATCCAGAAAGTAGTTACCCGTCAACCCACACTTGAAGACGCCTACGTCAAATTACTTGGAAAGGATGCGATCAGCGTATGATCTCCCATCTTCTTGGTCTTTTGCGTGTTGTGGCCGCATCCTTCAAAATGCAAGCCAAGGAACGCGCAACGAATCAATTCTTCATTGGTACACTGCTGATCACACCAATCATCTTTACTCTTCTCTCGGTCGGCAGTTACATCTATGCTGGAAAAACAAATTTTGGGTTGTATGCTGTCATTGGCGCTGGAATGATCGGCATCTGGAATGCCAATTTATGGACATCAGGCCGCATTATCGAAGGTGAACGACGCGGCGGGACGCTGTCCATGCTGATTGCCGCGCCCACTCCATTTCCGGTGGTGCTGGTCGGCAAAAGCCTGTCCAATGCTGCAGCTTCGCTCATCTCCATGGCAATGACATTTGCCACCGGCCTGATCGTTTTCCGCCTTCCAGTGGACATCGCCAATCCGTTCGCATTTATCGTCAGCCTGCTGCTGACTCTAGCTGCAATGACCAGCTTCGGGCTGGTGCTTGGATCGTTCTTCGTCCTCACGCGCAATGCCGGGGCTTTTATCGAAGTCACCAATTACCCGATCTTCATTCTTTCAGGGCTGATGTTTCCGCTCACGATCCTACCGCTGTGGTTGAGACCGCTCTCGGCGACGCTTGCGCCGATGTGGGGAAATCTCGCGTTGGGGACTGCCGCCGGGTTGGTGGCGGGAAATCCGTGGCTGATCGATCTTTATCTGATCGGGCTGTCGCTCGTTTACCTGATGATTGCCCGGCCGCTGTTTGCCAAGATCGAACACCGCGTCCGGCAGGATGGCTCGCTGGAGGTGTTTTGATGATGCAATGGCCGCAGCTTTTTCGCTCTGGCGTACGCGCCAGTTGGGCAAACCTGTCAGTTGAATTGACGCCGGCTGTCATCTTCGCCTCACGCATTCCTCGCACGGTGCTTCAAGCTCTTTTCTTCATCCTGCTTGCGTATGCCGCAGGCGGCAGTGAATTGGCGAAGTTTGCCCTGATCGGCAATATGATGCATACTGCCGTTTTTCACGGTGTCGTGGAAATGTCATTCGTGATCGAACTGGAGAAATATCTGGGGACGATGCCCTACCTCATCGCGTCACCGGCAAACTGGTTCCCGATGATGCTAGGGCGCAGCCTCACTGGTTACATAGAGGGGCTTGTGCGTGTCGTGCTGGTGTTAATCTTTTTGTTCCCATTTTTCGGCATGGGAATTTCCGCCATTGACCTGTTGCGTGCTGTGCCGCTGTTCCTCATTACGCTCGCCACCACATCCGCGCTTGGCTGGCTATCGGGCGCGATTACATTGCCCACTCGCTGGGGAGCGCTCGTTTCCAACACAATCGGCTATCTGATGATGGTGCTGTGCGGCATAAACTTTCCATTTTCAGTTCTTCCGCCCGCCGTCCAATGGATGGGCCGTGCTCTGCCGATGACCCACGGCTTGCTGGCAACCCGCGCCGTGCTGGACGGAGCGCCTTACGCAGACGTTGCCGGCCTGATGGCAATTGAAATCGCCATCGGCCTGATCTATGGCGCGGTGGCATGGATACTTTTTGCGCACCGGTTGAACGTCGCCCGCCAAACAGGGAATATCGAACAATTTTGATTACCCTACACTTTCAAAATCGGGACGCTGATTCACGCAGAAAACGCAGATTTCTCTTTTAAATCAGCGAAAATCAGCGTTCTTCTGCGTCCAAAAACCATTGTGTAAGGTAATCAGAGAACAATTCTAAATCCTGGAGTGTCACATGACAGCACTCGACAAACGTCCTAACAAATTCATGAAATTCTTTTTCAAGGTCCCCGTCTGGATGTACAAAATTGGATTCGGCGGGTTCGAGAAAATGATCGGCGCACAATGGATGCTCATCACTCACATCGGCCGCAAATCGGGCAAACGCTACGCCTCGATGGTGGATGTGATGGACTACGACAAAGTCACCGATACCTATTACATCGAAGCCGCCTACGGCGCGCGCGCCGACTGGTACAAGAACATCCAAAGCAGCCCGGTCTTTGAAGCCCGGGTCGGGCGCAGAAAATTCAAGGCGCGCGCAGGCGCACTGACCACCGAAGGCGCAGGAGAAATGCTCGTGCAATTCTATCGAAGCAAGCCCGCCTACACCCGCTCCGTGATGGCCATGGCCGGGATGAAATTCAAAGATGAAAATGAATTGCGCGATCTGGGCAAAAACCTGACCCTGCTGGCTGTCAAACCTGAAAAAGAGTAAACGAAATGAAAACAATTCTGATCGTGGGCGGATACGGCTACACCGGCAAACTCCTTGCCAAACATTTGCTGGTGCGTACAGAATTCAACATCATCATCGCCGGTCGCAACCTGGATAAGGCGCAGGCATTCGCCGCCAAACTAAATGATCCGCGTCTGACAGCTTTACGCGTGGACGCGGCTGACTCTAACTCCCTGCGCCTCGCGCTTCAAAACGTGGATCTGTGCCTGGTCGCTGCTCCTGTGACATCTCTCAACCCTGAGAGAGTGATCCGCGCCTGCCTCGAAGCAAATGTTGATTACCTCGATGTTCAATATTCCACGACAAAGATAAACCTGCTCAATTCACTCGCCGCAGAAATCAAGCAGAAAAACCTATGCTTCGTCACCGAGGCTGGGTATCATCCCGGCCTGCCCTCTGCGCTCATCCGCTACGCCGCCACAAAAATGGACAGCGTCGAATCAGCGGTCACGGCGGGTTATCTCAACATGGGCGGAAGCCTGCCCTACACCGACGCCGTGGACGAACTCATGGAGGGCTTCAAGGATTATCAGGCACAAGTCTACAAAAACGGCGCTTGGACAAAACCCAAATCATGGGACATGCGAAAATTTGACTTTGGCTCTGAATTGGGAAAGCGTACCTGTTATTCCATGTTCTTTGAAGAATTGCGCGGCTTGCCTGAAATGTATCCCTCGCTTAAAAATACAGGCTTTTATATCTCGGGCTCGAACTTCATTACAGATGCGTTAATCACGCCCATTGTAATGGTCGGCCTCAAGATCGCGCCGAAGCGCAGCGTCCGTCCGTTGGGGAAACTCATGTGGTGGGGCATGATGAATCTGTCGAAGCCGCCTTACCGGGTGGCGCTCAAAGTGGAAGCAAAAGGCAAATTAAACGGCGAGCAGGTTCAGGTCAACGCAAGATGCGAGCATGAAGACGGTTACGAACTGACAGCGATTCCCGTTGTCGCCTTTCTCATGCAATATGAAAAAATCCGCATCCCCGGCCTGCATTTGATGGGGCATCTCGCAGAAGCGAATCAGCTTTTCAAGGACATGCAAGTCATGGGCGTAAAATTTATCGAGGAGTAATTTTCAGGTCGTCATCCCAGTGGACAGTTTGAACTTTCCCGCCCTCGCCCAACAACTTCGGCAGTAGCATTTCCATCGTGGCGGCATCACCGGAAGTGAAAAAATCTGCGCTGCCAATTTTCCCCGATTCATGGACCAAGCCATGTACTTCCAACAATCTCCGCACCTGACGTGACACCGCGGGCGCAGGGTCAATCACACGCGCCTGCCCGCCTGCGATTTCCTGAATCAACGGAATTACAAACGGGTAATGAGTGCAGCCCAGCACGACCGTGTCAATATTTTTTTCAAGCATCGGGGTAAGCGCATCTTCCAAAATGGCGCGAGTGGCGTTTGATTCCAAATCCCCATTTTCAATTTGACCCACCAACCCCGGGCATGTGTGCTGAAACAATTCAACGCCCGCACCGAAGCGCTCAACAACAGACGCGTACAACGCGCCCTGAAAAGTTGCAGGAGTCGCCAGCACACCGACCCTGCCGGTCTTTGTTGTCTCAGCGGCAGGTTTGACGGCAGGCTCCATGCCCACAAAAGGCACATCGGGGAATCGTCCGCGCAAATATTTCAACGCCGCCGCTGACGCAGTGTTGCAAGCCACAACGATCAACTTGGAGCTTTGTTCGAGTAAAAATCTTGTGATCCCCTCGGAGAATTTCTGGATCTGCTCCATCGAGCGCGGCCCATACGGGACATGTCCCTGATCGCCAAAGTAGATCACGGATTCGTTTGGCATCTGCTCGCGCATCGCACGCAGGACGGATAGTCCGCCTACGCCTGAGTCGAATACGCCGATGGGGAAATTGGAGGATGACATAATTGGTAATTGGTAATTGGTAACTTACTATTTACCAATTACTCATGTATTAGCCGCATCCACAAACGACTTGAACAATCTCTGCATGGACGGTTGATCTGTCAGCCATTCGGGGTGCCATTGAACCGCAACGGCATAAGGATGGTCTGGGATTTCCACAACTTCCACCAAGCCGTCGGGCGCATGACCTGCAACGCGCAAGCCGGGTGCAATATCCTTCAAGCCCTGATGGTGCAGGCTGTTGACGTTGAGCAAGGTCTCGCCAAAAATTTCAGCAGAGCGAGTGGTCTCGTCCACGTTGACGGGATGCACAATAACCCGGCGCAAATCGCCAGGATAATCATGCTCCAACGCACCTTTCAATTGAGCGGGGATATGTGTGTAAAGCGTGCCGCCCAATGCGACGTTCATCACCTGTGCGCCGCGGCAGATTCCGAGAATCGGCTTGCCGTCTCCCACGGCGGAGCGCATTAAAGTCAACTCGGTAAAATCCCGCTTCTCGTCCACCTCACCAATTCTCGGGTGGGGTGATCCGTTGAAATGCTCCTTGGCCACGTCCCCGCCGCCAGAGAAGAGAATGCCTGAGAGACGGGAATACAAGTCGCGGAAGTCTTCCTCAGAAAAAATAGCGGGAATGAGAATTGGCAATCCGCCAGCCTGCACGATGGCGTTGATGTAGGAATGCTGCAGCGCAGTGAGCGGATGTCCGTCAGAGTCTTTGCCGTTGCGGGTGGTGATGCCGATGAGAGGTTTTGCCATGTTCACTCCAAAACAAAAAGACCCTAAAGGCCTTGAAGACCTTTAGGGTCTTTCTAAGAACCCTGTGTCGAAAATTAGTCAAACTTCTGCTTAAGGCGCGCGCCTTTGCCGGTGCGGTCGCGCATGAAGTACAGCTGTGCGCGGCGAACCTTGCCATGGCGCTCGACGGCGATCTTGTCAATGCGCGGAGAGCGGAGGAGGAATGTGCGCTCCACCCCGATGCCGTTTGCAGCCATGCGGCGCACGGTCACCGATGCATCGTTGCCGCCCTTGCGCAGACGGATCACAATTCCCTTGAATTCCTGAATACGTTCACGGTCACCTTCTTTGATCTTGACGTGTACGCTAACGGTATCACCGGAGTTCAACTGGGGGATTTTTTCATTAATTTTGGCCTCAACGGCCTTGATAAAGTCAGTCATTTTTTGCACTTCCTTGCTTTGATTGTTTGGTTTCCTGAAACGCGACGGCAGAGTATAGCACGCATTTTCTGATAATACAAGACTGGTTTTCAAATTAAACATGGCTGTAGCAAAGTCAGGAAGAACTAAATCTTTTGTACACGGAACTCACGGAATAGACGGATTTTTTATTTTTTAGGTAATCCGTGTTGTCCGCGTATTCCGTGTACTGAATTAATATTTTCTCAACGCCAGCACGGCGTTATGCCCGCCAAAGCCGAAGGCATTGCTGATGGCAAGTGAGATTTTCGCTTCGCGTGCTGTGTTTGGGATGTAGTCAAGGTCGCATTCAGGGTCAGGTGTTTGATAGTGGATTGTCGGCGGCAGGATTCCTTCGCGGAGGGCTTGCACACAGAAGATCGCCTCCAATGCGCCGGTTGCGCCCATCATGTGCCCGGTCATGGATTTGGTGGATGAGACAGGAATCTTATAAGCCAGGTCGCCAAATGAAGCCTTGATGGCGCGAGTCTCGGATTGGTCATTCAAGACCGTGCCTGTCCCGTGAGCGTTGATATAGCCGACCTCGTCGATATTCGCGGCAGCAGAAGATAATGCCATGCGAATGGCGGCCGCGCCACCTTCGCCCTGTTCATGCGGAGCGGTCACATGGTATGCATCTGCTGTTGAGCCGTAGCCAGCCAGCTCGGCATAAATGGTTGCGCCGCGGGCTTTGGCAGCGGATTCGCGCTCAAGCACGAGCACAGCCGCACCCTCGCCCATCACCAAGCCATCGCGATTCTTGTCGAAAGGTTGGGGCGTCATTGAATGCTCATCGTTGCGGCGCGACATGGCACTTACACGGTCAAACGCGGCCACGCCCGTGGTTGTGATCGTGGATTCCGCCGCGCCTGTCAGCGCCGCGTCGATCATCCCGGTGCGCAGCATCATCAAGGCCGTGCCGATTCCATCCGACCCGGAGGCACAGGCAGAGGCAACAGAGAAGCACGGCCCTTTAATCCCGAACTCAATCGCAGTCATGCCGGAGCCGCCATTCGCCATCAACATCGGAATCAAAAACGGACTTACCCGCCGCGGGCCTTCGGTATGATTGGTCAGAATCGCTTCCTGCAATGAATGTAATCCGCCAATCGCAGAAGAAATGATCACGCCGATTCGCCCAGCATTCGCCTCGGTGATTTGCAAACCAGAATGGGTCAAAGCCTCGCGCGCGGCCGCAATTGTAAATTGTTCAAAGCGGTCGCGTCGGCGCGCCTCTTTTGCATCCATAAAATTCTCGGGCTTAAATCCTTTTACCTCAGCCGCAATATGCACCTGCAAGGCGGCCGCACGCGAATCAAACAACGTAATCGGCGCAACCCCCGACACGCCCGCGATCAAATTATTCCAGGTTTCTTTTACATTCAAACCAAGAGGATTTACTGTCCCCATTCCTGTAATGACAATTCTCTCCTGCATTTCTCCTCCAAATTATTTTTTAGATATGATTTTACATAAAACCCCATTGGATAAAAAACGTGACGCGTGATGAAATGCCGCATCCGACTCCGCCCGGGCCTGCTCCTGCTAAAATGACATGGCCGCCCTTTGAAAATTACCTACTCACCCGGCTTTGGGATGTAATCTCCCTCCACCCATTCTTCGCCATTGGGGCCGACTTCCTTCTTCCAAACCGGGACGATCTCCTTCAAGCGGTCAATGCCATAACGCGCGGCATCGAATACACCCGTGTCGCGATGCGCAGCGGTACAGGCAATTAATACCGTCGGCGTTTTGGGATACAGCCTGCCAACACGTTGAACCAGCGCAATGCCTTCGATGACCGGCCAGCGCTCGCGGATCTCATCCGCGACCTGCTTCATCTTGGATTCAGCCATCGGCACGTAAGCCTCATATTCGAGGAATACCGTCTCATGCGGGTTATCGCGCGAAGTGACTCCGCGCACCATGCCGGTAAATATCGCCGCCGCGCCGGTGGAGGTCAGCGTGATTTTTGCCAGCAGGTCGTCCAGGTCAATTTCAGATTCGGTGATAGAGAAGATGGTTGGAAGGTTCATAATATCAATTCTGTAGGGGCAGGGTGACCCTGCCCCTACTACGTTTGTTTTATCCGCCGCTTACGGGCGGGAAGAGGGCAATTTCCGCGTTGGACGGGACAACAGCTTCGTCGAAGGCGTACTCGCGGTTGATGGTGATCAAAACTGAATGCATCGATTCTTTCAGGTTGGGATAATCGGCGCAGAGTTTATCCTTCAAACCCCGAATCGTCAGGTCGGCGGGAATCTCAAGCTCAAGTGATTTTGTCCCTGCCCGGTCGCGGATGGTTGCAAAAAATAAAAGTTTAATATGATTCATCTCTATATCCAAATATTGTTTGGAGCTGTAAGTTCGTCTTTCATGTCGCCAGTGTTGACAGTACCAGCAGGCTCGATCAACAGAACATGGCACTCGTTTTCGGCAACAGGTTTGTGTTCCATACCTTTCGGGACGACGAACATCTCACCTTCTTTCAATAAAACACTCCCGTCTCGAAATAATATTTCCAATTGGCCTTTCACAACGATAAAGACTTCATCTGTTTCAGGGTGATCGTGCCAGACAAATTCTCCATGCACTTTTGCCAGCTTGAGATGATAGTCATTCAATTGGGCGATGATTTTTGGAGACCAATGCTCGGAGAATTTGAGAAGTTTTTCCTCAAAATTAATCGGCTGATAGTCCATATTATTCATTCACCACATCACCAGATCGCCCGCCATGTTTTTCGATCAGGCGGATGTTTTGAATTCGCATCGTCTTTTCAGCGGCTTTGGCCATGTCATAGACAGTCAGCGCGGCAACAGAGACAGCGGTCAGGGCTTCCATTTCTACGCCGGTTTTGCCGGTCACTTTCACAGCGGCGGTGATGACCACGCCCGGGAGGGATTCGTCTAGCGCGAGGTCGACATCCACTTTTGAAAGGAAGAGCGGATGACATAACGGAATCAACTCCGAGGTCCGTTTTGATGCGCTGATTCCCGCAATCTGCGCCACGGTTAAGACATCCCCTTTTTTAATTTGCCCGGCGCGAATCAAATCAAAGGTTTCTTTTTTCATGTGGACTTCACCGCGCGCGACAGCAATTCTTTCCGTATCTGGCTTCGCGCCGACATCCACCATGTGCGCGCGGCCTTGTTCGTCGAGATGAGTTAGCTTGGACATGGCGGGGATTATACACGCACTTGCCATCCACAGTTGCCGCAGGTCGAGTGGCGGCGAAGTCATTCCAATAGGCATTCTAAAAGGGAGTATCCAAAAGAATGGGCTAAAAAACTTTCACCACAGAGAACACGGAGTCCACTGAGATTTTTTGAGATTTCTCTGTGATCTCTGTGCGCTCCGTGGTGAAATCTTGTGGCAAACCCACTTAATTATCCACTCCCTCTAAAATCCGCCGCCGTATCGAAACCAAGGCACTGGTATAATTCGCGCGCTATGGATAACCTGCTTGGAAATCAGATCACCGGCTACAAGGTGCAAACGCCCGTTTACGAAGGCCCGCTTGACCTTTTGCTGAGCCTGATCGAACGCTCTGAATTAAACATCACCGCCATTTCACTTGCCGCGGTAACGGATCAATACCTGTCGTATTTGCACGGGCTGGAGCAGATGAAGCCCGATGAAATTTCTTCGTTTCTGGTCATTGCGGCAAAACTGGTGCAGATCAAATCTGAGGCGTTACTGCCGCGCCCGATCGAGCGCGAACCCGGCGAAGAAGACCCCGGCGTCGAACTGGTTGAGTTGCTGATTTTGTACAAGCGTTACAAGGAAATCGCTGGCTGGTTGATGCAGCGGCAGGATAATAATTTACGCACACACTTGCGCGTTGCTCCGCCTCCAAAAGTAGAAGCGAAACTTGACCTTTCCAATCTCACGCTCGAAGGTTTGCTGGCCGCCGCAGAATCAGCATTCTCAAAAGGTAAGAAAAAAGAAGCGCTCGGCACAATCATCGCCGCGCCGCGCGTGACCATCCGCGAGAAGATCGAATATATCACCAGGACGATGAGGAACATTCAACGCATGACCTTCAGCGGACTCATCACAGACAAATCCACGCGCATTGAGATCGTGGTCACGTTTTTGGCCATGCTCGAATTGATCAAACGCTATCGAATTTCCGCCGTGCAAAACGAATTATTCGGGGATATTGAATTCGAGAAAATGGACGAATGGAAGGAAGACGAAGAGATCGATATTGAGTTTGAATAGGCCGCGCTTTGCGCGGCTTTTATATTTCACTATTTCTTTTGTTTACTCCAATAATGGGAATATATCCACAGCGCAAACACTGCCCCCAGATTATCGAATATCAGCACATCAAAAATTGACGCATTTCGCCCGGGCACAAAAGACTGGTGAAATTCATCCGTGGCGGCGTAGAACACCGACAACAGCCAGGCAAGCCAGATTCGTTTTCGGTCATATTTCAAAGCGTGGAGATAAGATAAAGCCAGCAAACCATAGCCGATAAAATGGCCTCCTTTTTTTACAAGGGAGTCCCAGCCTGAAAAAGAGGGCAGGCTGTATGAAGGTTGGGATGAAAAGGCAAAGATGGCAAGCATGATGATCAGCGCGGGAAACCATCGGGGTACAATTGAGGCGATTTTTTGCGGCATGAGGCAACCTTGATTCAAAAAGATGAAGTTCTGCTAAAAAGCGGCGGCGGGTGGCTGCACTTTGCAAACCCGCATTGTGTTGTGAGCGCGGACAAGGTGCAGGATGTGCGAAGCGCATTGCAAAATGTGGAAGAACTGGTGAACACAAATCACTGGCACGCGGCGGGGTTTGTCAGCTACGAAGCCGCGCCTGCTTTTGATGGCGCACTGCGCGTGCTGAGTTCGGGTGATTTTCCCTTGTTGTGGTTCGGATTATATCCCGAGCCGCGTGTGATACAGACTTCCGAGGTCATAAGAGACCTCGGAAGTTCAGTTGCGCAAAACTGGCAACCCAGCGTCGAGCGCGAAATTTACAACGCCGCAATTGACAAGGTCAAGGATTACATCGCGCAGGGGAAAACTTATCAAGTCAACTACACCATGCGTCTGAATTCCAAATTCACCACTGATGAATGGAATTTCTTCCTGCATATCGCGCAAACTCAAAACAAATACGCGGCGTATATTGACACAGGCCGCCATGTGATCTGCTCCGCTTCACCCGAATTATTTTTCAAATTGGATGGAAATAGAATCTTCGGCAATCCCATGAAAGGGACAGTCAGGCGCGGGCGCACCACACTTGAAGACAAGGAAAAGGCCGAATGGCTGCACCGTTCGATCAAGAACCGCGCCGAAAACGTAATGATCGTGGACATGATCCGCAACGATATCGGGCGCATCGCAGAAATCGGAAGTGTGTGCGTCCCCGAGTTGTTCAAGATAGAAAAATATCCGACCCTCTTTCAAATGACCTCAACTGTGCAGGGGAAAACAAAGGCGACCATCGCTGAAATCTTTTCGGCGCTATTCCCCTGCGCATCCATCACCGGCGCGCCGAAGGTCAGCACCATGAACATCATTGCAGAGTTGGAAACCACGCCTCGCAAGGTCTACACGGGCAGTATTGGTTACATCGCGCCGAACCGCAAAGCACAGTTCAGTGTCGCCATCCGCACCGCGTTGATCGACCGGGAAACCAAAACCGCCGAATACGGCGTCGGCGGCGGCATCGTCTGGGACTCAACCAGCGCAGACGAATACAGCGAAGCCCTGCTCAAAGCCCGCGTGTTGACAGAATCACCAATCGAATTTTCCCTGCTCGAAACCATCTTGTGGACTCCGCAGGGTGGATATTTTCTGCTCGATAAACATATTCAACGACTGCGGGATTCTGCCGACTATTTCGACGCTTCGTTTCCAACCGAAAACCTGATCCTGCACCTTGAAAGAATCTCCGCTGGATTTAATTCACCGCAACGCGTGCGAATCCTGGTGAACAAGACTGGTGAAATAGCCACGGAAGCAAACGACTTCTCGATCTTGAATAAACCGTTCAAGGCGAGGCTGGCAAAACAGCCAATGAATTCAAGCGATGTTTTTCTTTATCACAAAACTACGAATCGAAAAATTTATCCAATCCCTCCTGATGGATTCGATGATATTTTGCTCTATAACGAAAATAACGAGCTGACCGAATTCACGATCGGCAACCTGGTCGTTGAAATGAACGGGGAATTGTTCACCCCCCCAATTTCCTGCGGACTTTTAGCCGGCACATTCCGGGCGCATTTGCTGGAAGCAGGAAAAATCAAGGAACGGGTGATCTTCATAGGCGAATTGCAAAGCTGCTCAAAAATTTTCCTGATCAACTCTGTTCGGAAATGGGTGGAAGTTGAATTGGATTAAAAAAACCGCCGCCTGTTTCCAGGCGGCAGTTGGTGGGCAGGTTAAATGTCAACGAGGGCAATCGAAATATTGACCGTACCATCCCCGAGGTCCACGCCTTGAACCGTAATGGCCTTGCCGCTTTCATGCCCGTCAAAGACCATACTGAAGGTCATGTCTGAAGTTACGGTCAGACCGTCACGTTCGGTATATCCTATTGCGCCAAACTCGTCGAGGTAAAATTTCATGGCTTCATCCAGACTTAAATTCGTCTGAAAATTGACGATATCACTTCCCACGCTAACAACATTGGATGCATCTTCAGGCAGGGGGAAGTCCGTCTGCCCACCGACTGCGAATCCATCTCCGCCTCCAACGGGCGGGGCTGTCGGCGGCACCTGCACATCGCCGCCGCCGCTTTGCGATGGCTCGGTGATTTCAGGCAATTCAGGCATTTCAAAACTTTCATCGCCGCCACCCACAAGAGTCTGGCAGGCAAGCGAAGCCAGAGCAAGGACTAAAACCGCAAGCATAACTTTGTATTTTTTCATCGTGTTTCTCCTCTATTAATTTAGTTTTCTAGCGAGACAGGTAAACGCTCAAACCCGCTTCGACATAATAATATCAGGCTTGCCTTTTCCATTTGCATCAGGGACAATGCCGGTAATGACATAACCCATCTTTTGATAAAACTCAAACGGATGGCGTTTAAGATTGCGAACATCCCTGATCTTATCCCACAGGTTTTTATACAGGTCAACATTTGAAAGCGACGTCATGTTGTCTTCATCATCGGTGCCGAGGGTAATGGTTAGGCCGCCGCGCAAACGGACCTGCTCTTCAAAATCTTCGATCAAAGCTTTGCCGATCCCCTGTCCTTGCATATCTGGCTGAACAACCAGCGGATGAAGCTCCCAAACATGGCCGTCATATTGCGGAATCCCACCGATCATGCCAAGCAGTTTCTCATCATCAACAGCAACACGGCATATGCGGTCTGATTCAAGCATTTCATGCACTTCCTGCAACCCATCTTCCAATGACGGCCACGCATCCGGCCAGTGTTCACGGAACGCATCCACGAGCAGCTGAGCGGCAAAGGGAATTAAGCGGGCATGTTCTTTTGTAAAGGTGACGATTTTCATCCTGTTATTATAAAACACGGGGGTCAAGTAAAATCAACCTTATTCAAGGTGTCTCAATTTCATCATTAGAGGTATCCCATGACCAACCACCTGACCAATTCAAGTTCCCCTTATCTTCTCCAACACGCTCACAACCCCGTGAATTGGTATCCGTGGGGCGAGGAAGCGCTCGCCAAAGCAAAAGCCGAAGACAGGCCCATCTTCCTCAGCATCGGCTACGCCGCCTGTCACTGGTGTCACGTGATGGCACACGAATCTTTTGAAGACGAAGAAACCGCCAAATTCATGAACGAGTACTTCGTCAATATCAAAGTAGATCGGGAGGAACGTCCCGACATAGACAGCATCTACATGCAGGCCGTCATCGCAATGACAGGCTCGGGCGGCTGGCCCATGTCGGTATTTCTTGCGCCTGACCTCAAACCGTTTTATTCGGGCACATATTTCCCACCTGTGCGGCGCTACAACATGCCCGCCTTCAAGGACGTGCTCTCAGGTTTGGCAAATGCCTGGAAGAATGACAGAAGTGAAATCGAAAAAGTTGGGAATCAAATCATCATCCACCTGCAACAACAAAATCAAAATCAAAAAAATGACCTGCTTCAGCCAGAGCATTTTGAAGCCATCGCAAAATCCATCGCGAATTCCTATGATTGGGGTTACGGCGGCTGGGGTTCTGCTCCCAAATTCCCACAACCAATGGCGATTGAATTTATGCTCAATCACGCGGTCACAACCAAAGAAATCGAACATCATAAATTGATCAATCATTGCCTGCAAGCCATGGCGCGCGGCGGCATGTACGATGTTGTCGGCGGCGGCTTCTCGCGTTACAGCACCGACAATTTTTGGCGGGTGCCGCACTTTGAGAAGTAGGGTCCCCAATCGATAACTTGTTTCTACCCAAGAAACACCATACATCTACATATTTTTGATTGTCTTCCACTATAAAAGATGCTCTCACATCCAACAGTTCAATAATTCTCCTGCGATCTTCAAACGATTCGTCGCCCGGCTCCAACCCCTCTGCAATCTGAGCAGCGAATTCCACAATTTGCCGAATCTCATTATCTGTTAAAGCTTCCGATTCCAGGTTCAAATTCAATTCATCACGTTCCTTCTCAAAAGCTGAGAGGGTCGATTCCAATTGCTGTTTCTTATCAATCAGCAACTCCCTCTGAACCTGTCCAGATATATATAGATCGAGGACGCGATCTAATTGTGTTTTTGAACCCTGCCAGAGATCCTCCAAAACAATCAAGCGGTCACGAATCGGAGCGCAGAACTGTTCTCGCCCTTCCTGATACTCAGCAAGTCCATGCTCCAACACCCCGGGTTTCGTGAGGAGATCTTTTACCCAGTTCCAAACCAATGGGTCAACAATATCGACTCGAAAACTCGGCAGGTTACACTCGACATTGGCGATGTTCCCCATATAACCATTACAACGGTAGTAAAGATAATATCGAAGCTCCTTACCAGTTGGTCGAGTAGCATAGCAATTGACGCTGCTTTTGCACAAACCACACCTAACCCGACTCCGAAGTAAATACTCTCTCTTTATATGGCGAAGTGATTCACTGGTGTTCAACTTTCGTTGAATTTGAGCACGTTTCCATGTATCCTCGGAGACAATCGCTGGTACATCAAAGGACAGCCACCATTCGCGGGCGTTATTCGGGTGGTAACCTCCGAAAGTGTTACGTTTTCCATAATGCCAATGACCTGCATATGTTTCTGAACCCAAAATCCGCATGACCAGCCTCCCGGACCATTCTCCTTTTCCGCGCTTTTTGAACATCCCGCGAATATCCGCCCAGGTGGGAACTTTCATTGCGGTCAATCTTTTGGCAATATCACGTGCAGACAGCCGCTTTCCACGCTCGTCGCCCTCAACATAAAACCTGTAAACCAACCGTACGACTGCAGCCTCCTCTTCATGAATTACCAAATTTTTTCCATCCTCTGATAAGCGATAACCAAATGGGGGCTTATTTCCGTGAAGCATGATCTTCCCGTTTTTGACCACCTGCCGCCTTCCGCGAACCATGCGTTCGGCAATTTTTTCACGTTCGTATTCAGCGATAGTCGCACGAATATGCTTGTTCAATCGCCCTTCCGGCGAGTTCTCGTAGCTGGCTAGTACATAAACAACTTCGACACCGGCTCGATTCAATTGTTCTTCAACAATAAGTTGCTTCGCAAGCTTACGACTGAGGCGGTCAATCTCGCGAACCACCAATACATCAAACTCCCCTTTTTGCGCCATATCACGTGCGTGATTAAGTTCAGGTAATTCAAATGAAGCGCCGGATGCACCACGATCATCCTCGGCTAATTCTGCAATGACTTGCCATCCATTGTCGAGTGCAAAATCCCGACACATTTCCAATTGTCCTGCCAGATTACGTCCTTCCTTGCCGCGGTCATCGCTGGAAACTCTTGCATATAGTACAGCACGTTTAATTGTATTCATGATCTTCCTTCAGGGGTAATATTATTTTTGGGGGAATGGTATAGGATTAGCAGTGCCAGACCGGGCTGGCTGTCGCTTAGTTGCGGGAGGGCTGGTAAAGAATTTCCCGCATTTCCTCGAAGAGTTGCGGTCCCAACACAAGGGATTGTTCATGGGAGGCAAGTTCAAAGGAATTCACAAGATCGGCTAATACCATGCCGATATTTCCTTCAACCTCCAGCAGGCTCTTTCCGCTTGCCGCTTCCTGCCACTCCTGGCGAAATTTGGAAAGGATCGAAATAGCTTTTGTTCGTGGACTTGGATTCATGTTTAGCATCAGATGGCTCCTTTTGATTATTGGAGCGACCTCATTCTGCCCGGTCAGAAAAGAAATCGCCCCGGTGAATCCCACCAGGGCGTGAAAACTGGGCTGATATAATGAAGTCAGCCCGTCCCTCCGCTACGTTCGGTGGGTTGGGTTAGGGTCGTGCGTGTGTTCCACCACATTCACGGCCCGTTTCAACAGATATAATTATCGTACTGATACGATAATTATACTACACAGAAATCAAAAGTCAATAATCCCCCACCCCATCGATTTATCGTC
>JACRBI010000004.1 GCA_016234495.1 Chloroflexota bacterium
ATGAATTGCAAGCCAATGTTTTTGCTGGTATTTCTCGAACCCGTAATTCTCAAAAACGCTTATTCGCTTGTTTGCGTAACTCTAAAGTCGACTGGTTCGATTAATTGACTTACTTTTTTCAAAAATCAATAGGACTTTTACTCAAACTTTCTTTTGTCGCTATGCAAGGAAATTGATTTGAAATCAGACGCCTGTCGACCGATACAACAAAATGGAATGCGAAATTCCCGAATTGTCAATGGGGAGTTTTAACCGTGAACAATCACTTTGCGGAGGATTTCTTGACAATCTATATAAGTACTAGTAAAATCACGCACGCTTAACAAAAAAATACATTGGCCGAGATAGCTCAGTTGGTAGAGCACGCGACTGAAAATCGCGGTGTCCCCAGTCCGATCCTGGGTCTCGGCACTCCCGGTCAGCAAGTTGGCCGTAATCTGCGGGCGTAGTACAGTGGTAGTACGTCTCCTTGCCAAGGAGAAGGTCGTGGGTTCGAATCCCATCGCCCGCTCAACAAAGATTGCGGATTGGATTTTTTCAATCACCAATCTTTTTTTTTCAAACGAATACGGCGTCGTGGCCAAGTGGTAAGGCAAGGGTCTGCAAAATCCTCATCGCGGGTTCGAATCTCGCCGACGCCTCAAATAAAAGCGAGTCCCAGCGACTCGCTTTTATTTTTACATTCCATACCATGAAAACTTTGCACTTTAGCCAGTTCTTCTCAATTTTAGCTATTCTACTCACTTCCTCGTGCTCGATAAAACAAGCAGCAGCGACACCCTCACAGGTTGAGGCATGCGATGTGCCAATTGCATGGGAGATTGAATTTACCCTTTCAGGCGGTTTCTCTGGTATGGTTCGCTCGCTTTACTTATCCAGTAATGGAAATGTAATCGTGGAGGATCAACAAAAAAACGAGAAAAATGAATCGGCGCTTTCACAGGATGCGCTTGGAGAGGTTCAAGAAATGCTCATCCTGGCCTGCCCCTTTGAAGTCATGAAAGATAATAGATTATGCGCAGACTGCCTTAATTACAATCTGAGAGTTTCAATGAATGGCAGGCAATTTATCCTTCAAACCAACGAGCTGAACATTCCAGATAATTTATCCCCCCTGTTTCGGTATCTAAATGGAATTATTACAAAATAATGCCTATCTGATTTTGCCGCCCGATTCTTGTAATCCACGTATATAATGGCGGTGTTCCGTTGTCCAGAATGCAGATTAGACGATTAGCAAAATGAAAATTCTCTACATTGAAGACGATCCTGCTCATGTTGAATTAACGAGCCGCTCGCTGGAAATCCACGGGTCTGAATTTGACCTGCAAACTGTGACAGATATACAGGAAGCTTTCGCGCTTCTTTCAACGACAGAATTCGATGTGATATTAAGCGATTATCGCCTGCCCGACGGCACGGGGCTGGAGGTGATCAAAAAGGCGCGTGAACGGGGGATATTGACCGCAGTAGTCCTGATTACAAATCAGGAGGATATAAAAACAGCAGTTGCCGCCCTAAAAGCCGGCGCAGCAGATTATGTTGTTAAGCAAAGTGATTACCTGCTTAGATTGCCCATTGTTCTGCAAAACGCCCGTTCCCAAACCCAATTTGAAAAACAAAAGATCGCGCTTCGCGAAAGCGAAAATAGATATCGGAATATTTTTGAAAGTGCTGTCGAGGGTATTTTCCAATCCACAGTTGATGGGATATTCCTCAGCGTCAACCCTGCCATGGCAAAAATCTACGGATACGATTCTCCGGAAGACATGGTTTCCTCTATAAAGAATATTAGCGAACAACTCTACGCAAATCCGGAAATCCGAGTGAGGTTTTCGGAGGAAATTGCCTCAAAAGGGTCAATCGTAAAATTTGAAGCTCCAAACATCCGCAAAGATGGCACAATCATCTGGACATCCACCAATGCCCGTGCAGTAAGGAATGAAGCCGGCGAGATTGTTTATTTTGAAGGATTTCTCTCTGATATTACCGAGCAAAAACAAGCGGAACTGGACAAGGAAGCAAGCGAGAATAAATACAAAACCTTTGTGGAGCATTTTGAAGGCGTTGTGTTCCTTGATGATTTTCAAGATGAGAGAATAAGCCTATACATGAGTCCACGTTTGAAGGATGTGCTCGGGTACACGCCTGAAGAATGGGTCGCGGGGGATAGGTTATGGGAAAACAACCTGCACCCCGATGACCACGAGAGGATTCTGGCAGAAGATAAACGCACAAATGCCACCGGTCAGCCATTTCAAGTTGAATATCGTATGCGGCGGAAAGATGGGTGTTTTGTTTGGATCAGGGAGGATGCATATCTGGTCCGCGATCAGGCTGGCAATCCCAGTTACTGGCACGGAATCATGCTAGACATTACTCCTCAAAAGGAGGCGCAGGAGGCAATTTTAGCCGGCGAAGGCAGTTATCGCGGCCTGTTCAACAGTGTGACACAGGCTATTTACATCCAGGATAACCTTGGGCGGTTTCTTGATGTGAATGACGGTGCTGAAAAAATGTATGGTTACCCGCGGGAATATTTTATTGGAAAAACTCCAGAGGTCTTAAGCGCCCCGGGAAAGAACGACCTGAACAGCCTGGTAGATAAAACAAAGCTTGCCTTCATGGGGCACCCACAGGAATTTGAATTTTGGGGAATTCGCAAAAACGGCCAGATATTCCCAAAAACTGTCTCTCTAAACAAAGGGACATATTTTGGTCAAGATGTCATCATTGCCGTGGCGCAGGATATTACCGAGCGCAAACACGCTGAAGAAACCCTTGACCGTCAACTAAAAGAGTTGACAATTTTACATGCAACATCTGTGGCAGGCACACAGAGCAACTCGGAAGACGAGATCATTTCACAGGTAATCCAAATTACTTCAAGCATATTCAATGAAGTCTGCGGCATATTATTATTGAACGAGAGCGGCGACACCCTGATTCCGCATTTTTCATGCATCGGACCGGACGTTGAAAACTGGCAAACAGAGTACCCGGTCACTGAAGGCATTACAGGCAGAGCTGTAACGTCTGGCAGGACGATTCGGATCGGCGACATCACGAAAGCGCCAAAATATCTCGAGGTGGCATCCGGAATAAGGTCTGAGCTTTGCGTACCTTTTTGGGTGCATGACCGAATCATAGGCGTCTTCGACGTGGAAAGTAAAAGGGAGAATGCTTTCGATGAAAAAGATGAACGGCTGCTAAACACAATCGCTGCCGGGCTGGGTACTGCCATCGAGAAGTTGAGGCTTTTTAAGGCCGAACAGGCTCAAAGTCAGCGTGAAGCGGCAATTTTGGATCTGATGCGCACCGCCGCATCATCTCTGGATCTGAAGCAGGTGTTGCAATCCATCCTAATTCAGCTCTCAAAAATCATCCCCTCAGATTCAGGGTCGATCCAGTTACTTGACGGAGATCGCTTAATAATTTCCGCCGCGATCGGACTAGAGGCAACGAAATTTGCAAAGAGCGGGCCACTCTTGATTTCAAAATACCCCCTTAATGGTTTTATCATCACCAACAAGCAGCCGATAAGAATTGATGATGCTCGACTCGATGATCGTTATAAATACATCATTGATAGTAGCAAGGTGCGCTCATTCATGGGCATCCCCTTAATAGCAAACGATAATGCCATAGGACTGATCACTCTTGACAGCTATCAAACGTCACGCTTTACCGAGCAGGATGCGGAACTTGGACTGGTCATCGCCAATCACGCTTCAATTGCGATCGAAAACGCGCGTTTGTTTAATTCAGAACAACGCCGCCGTGAACAAGCCGAAATCATGCGCAAGGCAACCGAAGCGTTGACTTCATCGCTGGACCTGGAAAAACTTTTTGAGATCATTTTTGATTCCCTGGCAGAATTAGTGCCATATGACAGCTCGTCGATTGAAATCATAAACCAGGGACTCATTGAAATTGTCGCCGGGCGCAATATAGCCCGGGATTTAATTGGCGAGAAATATACGACCAACCCCGAGAAGTGGGGCGGCGCGGATGCGCTTCACCGACCGATCATCATTGCAGACGTTCAATACGATGCCCGTTTTGAGAAATTTGGCGGCTCGGAATATATCCACGGCTGGATGGGAATTCCATTATTTTCGCAGGGTGGGCTGATCGGGTTTATTAATTTTGACAGCCGCCAGATTGATACTTTTACCCAGGAACACGCTGCCATCGCCCAGACATTTGCCAATCAGGCGGCAATTGCCATCGAAAATGCGCGGCTTTTCCGTGAAGAAAACCGCCGCTCACAAATCATCGAAGCGCTCGCAGACATTGCCAATGAAATTGCAACCACACGCGAAATCACCCCTTCGCTTGACAAAATCGCTGATAAGAGCCTGGTGCTTCTTAAGGCAAGCACCGTGGCTTTCTATTTGCTTCAGGAAGACGGTAAGACAGTTAAGATCGTTTCAGCCAAAGGCGCATATGAAACCGAAATGATGTCCCACACGATTAACATCGGCGAGGGAATTACCGGCAACATCATCGCTGAAGGCAAACCTGAAATTGTGGATGATATCGCAGGCGACCCGCGCCAGATAACAGTCCCGGGCACGCCCGAAGAAGATGCCCGTATCGACACCATGATGTCTGCCCCCCTGCTCCTGCACGGCAAGTCCATCGGCGCCATCAATGCCTGGAGATTAAAGTCCAAGGGATTGTTTGATAAATCGGAACTTAACTTCCTCGTCAACATCGCCCATCAAGCTTCGGTCTCAATTGAAGCAGTCAGACTATTCCAGGAAACCACCCGCCGCGCACAAGAAGCAACCGCCATCGCGGAAGTTGGACGTGATATTTCAGCCACGCTTCAGATCGACCTTGTGCTCGAACGAATAGCAACTTATGCTCAAAACCTGCTGAGGGGTCAATCAAGCGCTGTCTACCTTTCAGAACCCGACCAGTCTCTTTTGCGCGCCATCTATGCCATCGGAGATGATGCAAACCAGATCAGAAGCGATCCGCTTGAAGTTGGCGTGGGCATTCTCGGGAATATCGCCAAGCAAAAATTTGGCGAGATCGTAAACGACACGCTTGGAGACCCCCGCGCAATAACCATTAAAGGCACTGACGAGGATCCGTACGGTCACCTCATGGGCGTGCCTGTCCTTGCAAAAGATCAGTTGACCGGGCTGTTAGTGGTCTGGCGGTCGGGGCTGGGCGAAGAATTTCAACAAAGCGAACTTGGCTTTTTAACCAGCCTTGCCCAGCAAGCTGCTGTTGCGATCGAAAACGCCCGCTTGTTCGGCCTGGAACTTTACCGCCGCCTGGAAGCGGAAACCGTCATGCGCGCAACCACCGCAATTGCAAATATTTTGGATTTGCCTTCCCTGCACAGCACGATCCTCGACTGGCTGTATAAGCTTCTGCCATATGACAGCGCATCCATTTTGGAAATTGATGGTAGCCACCTGCGCATCACTGCTGCGAAAGGTCTTCCGCATCCTGAAAATGCGTTGGGTTTAACTTTCCCCTCAGACAATCTTCTTTGCAAAACTATAAAAGAAACAGGCGCACCTTTGATCATTGGCGATTGTCAAACCGACCCGCGTTTTGAAAAGTGGGGCGGCTCGGATTACGTCCGCGGGTGGATGGGCGTTCCATTGACGGCGCGCGGACAGGTGATCGGGTACATCACCATGGATAGCCGAACTCCACATGCCTTTAGCGAGAACGATGCGATCACAACACAAACTTTCGCGCATCAGGCAGCCACTTCGCTGGAAAACGCGCGCCTATTTGAAGCGGAGCACAAACGCCGTCGGGAAGCTGAAAATCTTCGAATTGCCGCAACAGCTATAACGTCGTCGCTCGACCCGCATGAAGTATTGGATACTATTCTGGTCGCGCTTCGGCAAGTCGTCCCGTTTGATCTGGGAACGATGATGCTACTAGAGGATGAGCACGTGCGGATTGTCGCAGCGCAGGGATTTAGCAACGACAAGGCAATGATCAATCAAACGTACCCATCGAGCAATGCTTTATTGATTGCGTTAAAACAATCACAGAGAACTTTAATTCTTGAGGACGCGCTTAACGATAAGCGGTACGAAAGATGGGCTGGCGCTGATTTGATCCGTGGCTGGCTGGGCATCCCGCTGGTTGTGCATGGTGAAGTCATTGGGTTCATTACCCTTGGAAGTTTCAAAATAGCAGCCTTCGATCAAAATGCCACCGACCTTGCTCAAACTTTCTCGCTTCATGCTGCCGCTGCAATCGATAATACACAGCTCTTTGAAAACCTGCAAAAATCGAATCAGGAACTTGTTCAAGCATATGACACGACCCTGGCGGGCTGGGCCAAGGCATTGGAATTACGGGATAAAGAAACGCACGGCCACACCAATCGCGTCACAGAACTGACCGTTGACCTGGCCCGGTTTATGGGCATTTCCAAAACTGACCTGGTTCACCTGCGCCGCGGCGTGCTGCTGCACGACATCGGCAAGATGGGCGTCCCCAATGAAATCCTCCATAAGGAAGGTCCCCTCACAGATGAAGAATGGATCGAAATGCGCAAGCATCCTCAATATGCTTTTGACCTGCTCTACCCGATTACATTTTTACGCCCATCGCTTGATATTCCCTATTCCCATCATGAGTGGTGGGACGGTACTGGCTACCCGCAGAAGCTGAAAGGCGAGGACATTCCACTGCCGGCGCGCATCTTTGCAGTAGTGGATGTGTGGGATGCGTTATTATCAGACCGCCCGTACCGTCAGGCATGGGAAAAAGAGGATGTTAAAAATTACCTTCGCGAGCAGGCGGGCACGCATTTTGACCCTGAGATCGTTGCGATTTTCTTGAAAATGATCGATACCAAAGATTTGCAGGAAATGCAAAAAACCCAGCCAATAAAAACCATCAAGCCGGGAGATAAGAAGTAAAAAGGAGGCGCAAAATACCGCGCCTCCTTTTTTATTATGCTTCGTTAGACCACGCGGACAAATTTCCGCTTGCCAACCTGCAAAACGCCTTTGTGAGGGAATGGCGCATCGCCGCGTTCTAAAACCTCCCCATCAAGCCGCACTCCTTTTTGATCGATCAATGAGCGCGCCTTGCTTTTGCTTTCGGCCAATTTCATTGCCAAAATTACATCTACAATGGTTTGATTTTCCTGTAATTCATATTCAGGCATTTCGTCAGGGATTTCCTTCTGTTGAAATGTCTTGACGAAGTTCTCTTGAGCCGATTTCGCCTCGGCTTCATTGTAAAAAATAGTCGTGATTTCGGCCGCTAAATTCATTTTCGCGTCTCGCGGATGGACCACACCTGAAATCAATCCTTTTTCGATCTCCTCGATCTGCTGCGGACTCCAGCGTGTGACAAGGCGCATATATATACTCATGGCCGAATCAGGCACAGACATCAACTTGCCAAACATATCGTTCGCTCCTGAAAAGATGGGCACGATATTGCCTAAAGATTTGGACATTCTCTGCACGCCGTCGGTGCCGGGCAAAATGCCGGTAATGATTCCAACCAACGGTCGCTGACCCAGGGCCTCCTGCAGCTTTCGGCCAGCGACAATGATATTGAACAACTGATCTGAACCGCCGACCTGCACATCCGTTTCCATCGCAACCGCATCATAGCCCTGCATGATGGCATAAAATGTCTCATGGATGTAAATCGGTTCGCCTTTTTCCAACCGCTTGGAAAAATTATCACGCGCCATAAACTGCTGAACTGTAAAATTTTGTCCAAGGCGGATCAAATCCACCAGTGTCAGTTTTGACAGCCATTCACCGTTATAGCGAATCTTGGTTTTCTCGCGATCAAGTATGCGGAAGGCTTGTTCAGCGTAGGTCAATGCATTTTCGGCGACCTTCTCCTCGGTCAGGATCGGACGCGCCTTATTCTTATCCGACGGGTCACCCACCAGCGCGGTGTAACTTCCGATCAGGAAAGTTACGTCGTGCCCCAGATCCTGAAACTGACGAAGTTTGCGCATGGAAATAGTATGACCGAGATGCAGGTCAGTGGAGGTGGGGTCGTAGCCGCAGTACACGCGCAGCGGTCTGTTCTCTTTTTCAGCGAGCAGCAGACGCGCCCGCAATTCAGCGGTCATGGCTTTCTTGAGGTCTTCATCGCCATATTCCGTGCCTTGCATTAATAATTCAACTTGTTCTTCGATGTTCATATCTCTCCTTAAGCCCTAAAAGTTTTGCCAACCTTTAGAGTCTGCATTACAAATTGACAAACAAAAACGCGCCCGCGATAGTGAGGGCGCGTTCATAGCACACCATCGCAAAGGCTTATGGACAGGTGCGGTAATAATATTTGTTGGAAACTCTGTTGCCAATCATGCGCGTATTATACAACAAGAATTTCACTGCGACAAATTGAACGAAAAACTCCACGGACCGCGGATGGAATAAAATTCGTCGCTGTAAACCACCTGTTCCGCCTGCTCCTTCGTCATTCCATCTGTGAAGCTGACGATCTGCATTGTCAAGACGCCATTCACATCGAAGCAGTCCACAACGACGCCGGTGCCGCGTTCAAGCATGGCTTGTTGTATCTTGGGCAAATAAACAGAGCAGTATTCGCCTTCGCGCGGAGTTGCCGCAATGGAATTAATGATGATCGTCGCATTGGTTAGGTCGGCATCCGGCGGAACCACGAATGTCAGTGTGTCACACCGCAGACCAGCCTGACCGTTGACAGGTTCCTGCACGCTGACAAGAGTTGTGCCATATTCCTGCAAAACCGTTCCGCCATAATTCAGGCTGGCAGAAGAAATTCCCCAATCGGACGCGTCCGGCAGCGAGAAGCATACATCGGCATTGACATTCTTTCCATCCACCGAAGCGCGCTCCATGCGGACTTCAATTCCGCTCGCCACTTGATTCGGCGCGGCAACCTGCGCCTGCGCGGTTGGATAGGAAGGGTCAATATACGGAGTTGCTGTTGAAAGAAGAATCGGCAAGTAGACCCCGGGCTGCTGCGAAGATGGCGCACATGCGGCGAGGAATACCGCCAGCACAAGGATTAGTCGTTTCATGGATTTATTTCTCCTTTGACATTTTTGAATAGGTCAGACAGCGCTTCATGCGCCGCTGAAAACTGGAACCGGTACCCAGACTGAGTCAGCCGTTTGGGTTGGGAAAACCTACCATGCAAAATCAGGACGCTCATTTCGCCTAATAGTATCCTCAGCAAAATCGCTGGCGTTGGAAACCAGTATGGACGGTGAAGCACATCCGCCAGAGCGCGATTAAACTCCGCATTGGATGCTGGAACAGGCGCGACGAGATTATACACGCCGCGCGCATCCTCACATTCGAGCAGGTGGCGCACTCCCCCAACCCAATCTTTGACATGAATCCACGGCATGGCTTGTCTGCCGGAACCAAGCGGGCCACCCGCAAACAACCTGGTAGGGAGCGCCATCAGCGAGAGCAGGCCGCCATCTTTTGCAAGTACCGGCGCCGTGCGGACGATGATCCTCCGCACGCCCAATTCCTCAACAGATTGGGTCGCGGCTTCCCATTTCACGGTTAGCTGGGCAAGGAAGTCGTCTGCGGGCAGCATGGACTCGTCAGCCAGGCCGCCGCTCAACCCGTAATGGTTAATGCCCGAGGCTTGGACGAAAATGCGCGGGCGCTGAGTCGCTTCGAGAATCGCTTGAGCAAGCGCCAGTCCGGGCATGATGCGCGAGTCGTGAAAATTGCGTTTGGTTGATTCAGTCCACGGCCAGGAAGAGAGGGATTTACCAGCGAGGTGAATCACGGCATCCATTTCGTTGACGATGCCGCCCCATCCGCTGGTTGTTTTCGCGTCCCAAAGCACGGCTTGAGCGCCGTCGATTACACGCGCGCCACGGGTGAGGATGAATACTTTATGTCCGTCAGATAAAAACGATTTTGTAAGCGCGCGCCCAAGGAAGCCGGAGCCGCCTGCAATCAGCACGTTCATGATTATTGCTCCTGTGAAATTACAGATTTAATTAAGTGGCATTATAATCATGCAGATTATCGAGCCATTATGCAGGAACCGGTACTGGTACTCAACGCTAATTTTGAGCCGATCCATGTATGCTCAACACGAAGGGCTGTTGGCCTGATCCTTGCGGGCAAAGCCGGTATGATCGTGAATGGCCGCGGACACATCCGTACGATTTCTCAATTGCTTCCGCGACCTTCAGTCATTCGACTGGAAACCCAGGTCCATAGACCACGCCCTCACGTCAAATTAACGCGCCGAGAAATATTCAGACGCGACAATTATACCTGTCAGTATTGCGGCAAGCGTGACATCAGCCTGACCGTCGATCATGTGATCCCGCGTCATTTGGGCGGCGAACACACCTGGACAAATCTTGTGACCGCCTGTTCTCCGTGCAATCATCATAAAGGAGGACGTAAAGTGTTGGAAGCGCACATGCGGCTGATGCACATTCCCAAGGAACCGCCCGCGAATGCGGCTTATATCTTCGGGCGTCACCTGACCGAGAATGGCGAGTGGGAACCGTATATTTCAGGATGGTAACCAAAAAGGTTTCTGCTTACCACAAAGGAAGTGAAGAAAACTCAGCTACAACGGATAAAAAATCCTCCCCGCTTGGGGAGGATTTTTGTGCGCGAGTTTATCCTTACTCTTACGCTTAAAACATTATTTCAAGACATTCATCAAAAGCGAAGGCGTGATATAAGCCTCAATCACTGCGGCTATCGCCAGCAAAGGGACGACCAGCCCGAGAAAAATCTTCGTCCAATCTGCGAGCAATTCCAGAATCACTTCACCCATCGACTTCCCGGTTTGCGGAGTGACGATGGACACGCCAATATACAGCATGGCTGCCGAACCGATCATCAATGCGGGGATTTCAAAGATTCCATGCGGCGCAACCCCCGCAAGAAAAATCGGCCAGGGTTGAATTCCAAGCAATTGCAGCAGGGCAAAAACTCCGCCGATCAAGCTGATATTTATCATGTAAAGCAACACACCCAGAACGCTGAACGAAAATATTCCCGCAAAAAAGATCAATGCCACAGCGCGGGTATTATTCAAAAACAAAAATGGAAAATTGACGCCCCCTTGCAGGCTTGAAAGATCAGGGAGTTCGCGGGCGCGCGAGGCTATTTTTTCCAGGTTTTCCGGTGAAGCATTTTCGATCATCTCCGTCACATTGACCATGACCCAGTCATAACCCATCCACAAACTGACACCGGCAACGAGGGCAACAGCCAAAATTGCGGGAGCGACTCGCCGCATCGCGGAACCTAAAACGCGCCGATACCATTCGCCCACTGATCGGGCTCCTCCTGTGAAGTTCCTCCAAAATGTGCGCAGGATCCAGCGCAGGTTAAACGAGTCGATCTCCCGCCCAAGCAGGTACTCCCGTTGGAAGTGAGCGATGCCGACTCGAATCAGCAGCAGGGAAATGATCATCACGCCGGCGATCGCCAGCCAAAGCACTTGTTCATTTCCCCAAAAAAGCATCACCGCTTCGCCTTGCATCAAAATCGCAACAGGGATCACGATGAAGGAAGCCAGTAGATTCGCCGCCTTCACCGAAGTGGACTGAACCGAAATTACAATCGCGGCGCTGACCATCAAGGTGGCATGGGCAGTGGTCAGCAGGATCAACTGCAGCATGGTAATAAATGGCGGCATAACCAGATTCTGGCGCGAGACCATCACCAGATAGAACGCGATGGAAAGATAACTCGCGACCAAGGGAGTGACCACACCCACCAATAGCTTCCCAAAATATAGCTGCCAGTTATCGAGCGGCGCGCTCAACATCGGCTCGATCGTGCCGCGCTCCTTCTCGCCGACAAACGCCTCCAACGCAACCACCAGCGAGATCGTGATCGGAAAAAATCCAATGATCATGATCGAGAACGGCACAAGACGCTCGAGGATCAAATTCGCATTATATTGATTCAAAAAATCCACGGTCTGTTTGGCAAATTCATTCATCAAAACCGGGAAACAAAAAATCAAGATCACCATCGGCGTCAGCACGCGCCAATCGCGGAATTGATCTTTAAGTTCACGCCCGGCCACCAGCCACACAGGTTTTAATTTACTGAACATTCTCAAGTCCTTTGGCTTCCATCATCACCTTTAGATACACCTGTTCAAGCGAGCGCGGTTCTTCCTGAAATGCCAATACCGGCGCAGACACTTTGGATAATGCCTTCAAAATTTGCGGATTAGATTCCTGCGGACGCATCACGCGCACCTTCAAACTGGACTCCGTCCGAGAGAGCACTTCCACATCCTTCGGCAGTTTCAACCTACTTGAGTCCCATGCGCCGGCAAATTTAATTTCATACTCTGGCGCGCCAAGGACTTGATGTTTCAATTCATCCAATGTGCCTTGCAGCAAAATCCGTCCGCGATAAATGATGGCGATCTGGTCAGCGAGCGCCTCTGCTTCTGTCAGGTTATGAGAGCAGATGACGATCGTGCGCTGAGAAGATTTCAAGCGTGCAATCTCATCCCGTACCAGCCGCGCAGACTCAGGGTCCATGGCTGAGGTCGGCTCATCGAGGAGCAGCACGCCGGGGTCGTGCATCATGGCGCGCGCCAATGCCAGCTTTTGACGCATCCCTTTGGAGTATTCACCGATCCTGCGGCGGGATGCTTCCGCAAGCCCGAAGTATTCAAGCAGATGGTCGCTGCGTGATTTGCGCATTATAGGCGCGAGGCTGTAAACCTGTCCGAAAAAATCCAGATATTCGACAGCCGTCATGCGCATGTAAAGACCGTGCTGTTCAGTCAGCACCCCCACCGAAGCGCGGACGTCATGCCCGTTGCGGGTTACGTCATACCCGGCGACACGCGCCCATCCGCGCGAAGGCTGTAACAGCGCTGTCAACATGCGGACAGTGGTGGTCTTGCCTGCTCCGTTCTGCCCGAGCAAAGCTAGAATCTGGCCGGCCTGCACATTTAGGTTTACTCCGTCCACTGCTAAAAAATCATGGAATTGCTTGCTAAGATCGTGAGTTTCTATCATTTGGGTTCCTTTTCAACACTGGCTCTATTTTATTCCCCGCTGATTAAGAATCAGCCCCGCGCAGACCTTACAATTTCCGCACAGAGCGGCGGATAAAAATTACCGCGCAAACAAATGTGAGCGTAAAAAATACCTGGTTGACGTTGATGCCGTTTACGAGAGCCACGTCCAGCCGCAGAAATTCGAGGAATAAACGAGTTGCGGAATAGAAACCGAGATACACAAGGAAGAAGCCGCCTGCCCTGAACCTACCGGTAAATCTGCGGGACAGCCAAATGAGCAGGATCAAGTTTGCAAGACTTAAAATCGCTTCGTAGGCAAACAGCGGATGATAATACTCGATTGTTTCAAAGCCAGTTAGACGATGACTTGGTTCGATGAAAATCTTCCAGGGCAAATTTGTAGGCAGGCCGTACAACTCCTGACTGAAATAATTTCCTACACGCCCAATTGCCTGGGCAAGCGCAAGGCCGGGGGCAAGCAGGTCAGCCAGCACCCAAAAGGAATATCCTTGTTTGCGGGTGAACATGAACAGAGCAAAGAGTCCGCCAATGATTGCCCCAGGGATGCCAAAGCCGCCAACCCAGATTGCCAGCACGTCCAACGGGTGAGAGAAATAATACCGGGTTGTCAAACCAAGCTCAACGGAAGAAAGAGGCGGAGTGAGGATATGCCAAAGACGCGCGCCAAGAATCCCCCAAAATATCAGGTGCAGGAAGACATCATAAATAATTTCAGGATCATAATTATAAAATTTTGCTTGAATTATTGTAAGTAAAAACCCAGCCCCAAGACCAAGCGCGACCAGGATGCCGCTCCAGCGAAAAAGCAGGGGGCCGAGAGAAAGTCCTTCTGCCATCAATGCACGTAATCTTTGTTTTCTCTGGCTTTTCGCATCCGCTCGTGCCCCTGTGCGCGGACGTGAAGTATGCGTTGAAGCGCGGTGATGTTTCCCAAAACAGCAATGATCACCGCCGCAAGAAATGGCTGATTAAAAACAAGCAAGGGGATCAGCACGAAGTAGCGCTCGACGCGAGTCAGGATGCCGACTTTGGCTGTAAAGCCCAGCCCTTCCGCGCGCGCCTTGACGTACGAGACAAGCACCGAGCCAGCGGTGGCGGCAAACGTGACCACCACACCCTGATAATTTTCCTGCGAAACAAAATAATACAACAGCCCGCCGAAGGTTATGAACTCAGCATAACGGTCACTGACCGAATCCACGAAGCCGCCGAAGTCGCTCGATTCGCCACGCAGGCGCGCCATCGTGCCGTCTAATGCGTCAACAAGGACGGATAGCAACAGGACGATTCCGCCTGTTGTCATTTTCCCCTGCGAAATAATATACGCGCCAATGGAAGTGCCAACCAGCCCCAGCAATGTGATGGCATTCGGCGTCAGCCATGTTCGGTTCAGGAATGCGCCGATGGGGTCTAATATGCCTTTGAACACACTGCGCAAGCGGTCTGTAAATGTCGGTTTTGAATTCATTGCAAATATCCGGGCTTCGGAGGTTTTTGAATTTTATTCATCGCCCTTATCTTCATCCATCAGATCTTCTTCGCTGACGAGGACATCGCGTTCTTTTCCGCCGCCCTGAGAGGGGCCGACAACCCCCATCTCTTCAAGCTGATCGAGCAGCCGCGCGGCGCGCGGATAACCAATCCGCAGGCGGCGTTGAATGAGCGATGCGGAGGCGCGCTGGCTGCTGCGCACGATGGAGATGGCCTGTTCGATCAAACCGTCATCCTCGTTTTCATCCGGTTCCTGCAAAAGTTTCTCCCACGGCGGAACGTCATCCACCCCTTCGCTGTTCTTCTGCCAATGAGAAATGATGCGCTCGATTTCCATATCTGTGATCATCACGCCCTGCGCGCGGACAGGGTTGCCAACTTCCGGGTTAAGGAAGAGCATGTCGCCGCGGCCAAGCAGGGATTCCGCACCGGTGTAATCCAGGATAACGCGGCTATCAATTCCAGACGCAACAGCAAATGCCAAACGCGCCGGGAAGTTGGCTTTGATAAGGCCTGTAACCACATCGGTGGATGGACGCTGTGTGGCAACAACCAGATGAATCCCCGTGGCTCGCGCCATTTGCGCGAGGCGGACAAGGTTATGTTCAGTCACGTCAGGCGCAGACATCATCAGGTCCGCGAGTTCATCAATTAAAACGACAATGCGCGGCAGGGCAACGCCATCTGCTTTGCGGGTGATTTTGCGATTGTAGGCATCTAGGTCGCGGGCATGGGCTGATTCAAGCAGGCGGTAACGATGTTCCATTTCAACGACCACCCAGCGCAGCACGCCGAGGATGCGTTCAATGTTCGTTTCAACCTTCCCGTACAAGTGCGGCAACCCATTGAAGCGGATCAACTCCACCATCTTCGAGTCGATCATCACCATGCGAAGATCTTCGGGCGTGTTATTCATGGCAAGACAAGCCGCAATGGATGTGATGCAGACCGACTTGCCGGAACCTGTCGCGCCGGCGATCAAGATGTGCGGCATCCGCGCAAGGTCAGCCACCAAAGGATGACCGGAAACATCGCGTCCGATCGCAATCGTCAGCGGCGCACCCGTTTTGTAGAAGGCATCAGATTCAAGCAAGGTCTTTAATCGGACAACTGAACTGTGGGTGTTTGGCACTTCAATGCCGACATAGGGTTTGCCGGGCACAGGTGCTTCGATGCGCAATCGCTGGGCTGACAATGCCAGCGCAATATCCTTTTCAAGTGAGGCGATCTGCGCCACGCGCACTTTCATTTGAAGCGCATCTTCTTCATCTGAGCCGGGCTTTTTGATGAAGCCGGGCTGCACCGCAAATTGCGTCACCGACGGACCGACACGATAGCCGATGACAGTGGCGGGAATGCCAAATTCAGACAGGGTTTTCATGATCAGACCCGCTGTTTGATTGATCGTGCGTTCATCCGCGCGGACGTTTGATTCTGCCAAAAGGATTTGCAGTGGCGGAAGGTCTACACCGCGCGGGGGCGGCTTGACGGATTTCTCATCCTTCTTCTCTGCGGCTTTTAGCGAGGTTCGGAATTCGGGCGGCAGGGGCTGTGTTTTCTTGCGCGGCGTGGCTGCCGCAGTTTTTGATGGCTGTTCGGGTTCAGGCGCTGACTCAACTGGCAGCGGAGTGGCAATTACAACTGGCGGAGCTTCGCCGGCCACGGTCAGCAGCCACGCTTCCAATTTCTCCCACAAGCCAAAACCGATCATTACGGTAAATGCCCAGAGCAGGAAGATGACGAGCGTTCCGCCGCCCTTTGTCAGAGTCTGCCAGGCAAGCGTGATCATGCCCCAGCCGAGTCGACCGCCGTCCATGCCGGACTCTGCCCGAAGGAGATCATTGCCGCCGTAAACAGCGAGCAGCCCCAGGGTCAGAAGTGAGGCGAGTTCGAGCGCAATGATCCGCCCCCAGTGGACGTCGCTTCCGTCACGACGCAGAAGTGAAAATCCCAGATATGCAATTCCAAGGAGGACAAAGATATTTCCCCAGCCAAACCAGATTTTTAGCAGGTCGGCAAATGGCGTAAGGAGCGCGCCATCGGTGATGTGCCAGACAGCAAGCAGGGACATGAGCGCGAAGGCGATCAGAGCTACGCCGGCGGTGTCGCGCAAAAAACGACCAAAGTGTAAGTTAGCAGTAGCGAGCCGTTCGAGCAGGTCGTTTTGCGGCGGTTCTGGCAGCGGGGAATGTCCCTTGTGTTCGGGGAAGGAATCTGGCATATGGATTACGCTTCGTTGAGCCTCATGCTGAGTCCCATGCGTTGATGCGCGGCGTCAAGGTGGAGAACTCGGACTTGCACGGCTTGCCCTTCCAAAAGGACTTCTTTAAGCGGAACTCCTTCTGCCTGCGGAATTTCGGAGGCATGGATGAGTCCTTCCACGCCGCTGGAATCGAGGCGGGCAAAAGCGCCGTAGGAAAGCACGCTCGTGATGGTGGCGGACTTGACGCATCCCTCGGGGAATTCAACAGATGCGTGCTGCCACGGGTTGGCGAGCATACGCTTCAAACTTAAAGCAACCCGGCAGCGTTCCGGAGCAAGGTCAAGCACTTGTACGTCAATGGTGCTGCCCATCTTCACGATCTGATTGGGATGCGAAACGCGCCCCCATGAAAGTTCAGAGATGTGAATCAAGCCTTCCACGCCGCCAAGGTCAACGAATACGCCAAAATCTGTGACGTTGGTAACAACACCTTTTACGTGCTGTCCCGGCTGCAAGGCATGGAAAAGTTCAGCGCGTTTGCCGGATTCTGACTGCGCGGCGCGTTCGGAAAAGACAACCCGCCCATCCTCGGGCACACACTCGATAACTTTTAACCGCAACATACGCCCGACATACGATTCGAGGTCGTGGTCGCGCTCGTTGTTCTCGGTTTTTCCCGCCAGTTCAACCAAATGTGAGAACGGGACGAATCCATACATTCCGCTCCCCTCCACCAGCAAACCTCCCCGATTATGCCCGGTGACTGTCAAGTCTACGATTTGATCCCGCATGTACAAATCCTTGACCTGATTCCAATTTGGGGCAGGCTTTTTGTCTGCCGCTGAAACCCTCGACTCCTCCCGCTCATCCGGTTTGTTCCCCGCCGCCCGCGGTGGAGTGTGAGCCGATGATCGACCCTCCTCCGCGAGCACCGATGCCCACCAGCCCTCATCGATAACAGGCATCGGATGTTCCTTTTCATTTTTTTGTGCAACCATACGCCACCTTCCCATAGACTATAAATTTTGCGCTGCTGCGCGCTTTATCCATTAAATAGTTATGAATCCTTGAGGCTGACTTCCATATCAAGAATCGCCTTTGCGACTGCTTCAACCGCCACACGCTGCTTCCGATACAAATCGGCTTCAGACATGGCCAGACGGGAAGCCACATCACGCACCTTGCGTCCTTCGATGAATTTCATCTCGAGGATATTGTATAGTATCCATTCGGTAGTGAACTTACGGTCACCTTTCGGTTTCACCTGATCAACAGCCTTCCGCAGCAGGGAACGCAGCGCGTTTGCCAAATTGCCATCATCCTGTTCGGCAAGATCGCGCACCACTTGAAGTTTGGTCAGCGGATTGTTGGTTAGCTTGGGGCCGCCCCAATAATGAGTGAGCGCATCCTTAACCCAATTGGCGAGGTCAGCCTCCTGCGGAAGCGGGTCAGCCAGCAGGCTCGCGCGGGTATCGTATCGCCCTGCTGCGCGCATGCGCTGGATCATTTCCACTTGTGGCTGGAGGTCAGCCAACGAGCGGAAAACCCGCTGCTGCAACCGGCGGTCTTCCAACGCGAGCGCGGCGCGATCCGCAAGCAGCCACAATGCGTCGCGCTGTTCACGCTCCAGGTGTTGATTCTCGCGCCGAGCCACGCCCAGCAAACCAAGCAGAGGCGGAACTTCATCCTGATCCATCTCTGCGCGCCGGCGCTGATGCAGCGGCAGCACCAGGAAATTTCCCCACTGAAATTCACGGCGCGTATCGTCATTGACTTTTTCCAGGGCTTCGGTCAAACCTTCCTGGTCGAGCATGGAACGATTTCCTGCTACAACAAGCGGAAACAAGTTCTCGTCGTCCAGCGCCGCAATAAACGCGGAAGGCGACTGCAAATGGTCACGGACTGCGGCAAGCACGGCTTCTAAAAATTGCTGCAAGTCACCCTGAGTCAACAGGCGTTCTTCAAAATTCTGGAGAACCTGTAATTCGCCGCGGTCATCTCCAAAAAACAACCAGCGCTCCCAGAGCGGGGCGGCAAAAGTTATCCCATGCTCCAGCGATAAAACCGTCACAACCACAATGAACGGAACGAAGGCGTTATAAGGCGAACCGAAAAATTCACCGCCGCGGCGGACTACGGTCATCAACGCCAGCGCCGCAGAAGCAGTGACCGGGCCGCGCATGATCCACTTGAACAAGCGGCTTTTAATCACACGGTCAGGCCAGGAAACGCCGAAGAATGCGACAGCGTAAGCCATCACAACCACCAGCGCGCCGACCAGCACGTTGATCACTGTCGCCGCGCCCCAGAAAAGAAACGGGTGCTCGGCGGCCAGTCCGTAGCCGAATAAAAGATACGGATACGATCCCAGCGCGGGGGCGGTTGCGCCTGCCATCAGGTACAACATCCTGCGGCGGCCGGAGCGGGTCAGCATCAGGCTGTAGGCGCGCGAGAAGTTAATCCCCGCCCAGACCATTGCGCCGACATAAAAGAGCGTGAAAACTTCGGTCCACATCGTCCGCAAAAGGTGTGGAGCAGGCTTCCCGTCCGGAACGAGCGGGCCGAGCAGATATCCAAATGCAAGCAAAATGAGGAAAAATCCCGAAACCGCATACATGCCGCGCACAGCGAGTCGCCTGCGCCCGCGTGAGGGGCGGCCGGCAGTCACCAGCAAGGCATCAGAAAGGTGGAGGTAGGCGGCGGGAAGGAAGACGATTCCGAACCACTGTAAATGCAAAAGCAGGTCAATCGTCCGCGTGGTCATCGATTGATCCTGCAAAGCCTCGGCGGTGAAAACGATCACCACACAAAGAAGAATAATGGCAAAGGAGCGCGCCACTCTATCGCGCAAATTAAAAGAAAGCGCATATAGAAATAGCGAAAACGCCGTGATGGCGATCCCTGCCGTTAATATCTGGTTGAGCGTCTGGATCCCCGCCAGAAACGTATCCATCCAACCGTTAATCATGCAACCCTTCCAATAAAAGATTTTCAGCGGTCAAAACCGCGAGCGGTTTATTTCAACGCCTTGCCAAAGAACAAAGCCACATCTTGATTCAAGTAATAATGGTCATTATACCCGCAGAATTCATAACCGAATTTTTGCGCGAGACGAATACCCGCGAGATTCTTCGACTGCATTTCCAGGATGATGCGGCGGTGCGATCTTCCCTCCGCCCAGGCCTGCGCGGCTTCCAATAAGGTGGCGGCTACGCCCTGACGGCGGTGCGCAGCGTTCACCGCCAGGTCGGTGGCATAAACCACCGAGGCTGTCCCGCGCTCGAGCAGGCCGATATACCCGACAGGCTCCTGGCCGGCCAGGGCGGTGTACATCATGGACTTCCTCGCCCAATCATCGGCGAGCGCAAATGGATTATGCGGATACGCAACCGAGATCGAACGTGGCAGGCGCACTTCACGAAACGCGGCAGTGACCTGCCCAGCCTCGCGGCGCAGTTCCAACTGCCAGACTGCTTCACTCGATATTGAATGGTCAATGCCCATTAAGCGGGAAAGGTCGTTTGCAACAGTGGGACGAATTTGAATTTCAAGCATCATGTTTCCAGAAATTATTGCACAGGCACAACGCGGACGGGCACAATACAGGCTTCCATCGGCTGTCCCTGATTGTCAGTTACAACGAGGCGTAATTGATAATCGCCGGGCGTCAAGGCGGTTGTGTCCCAGCGCCCAAGCGGTCCATTGTTCACGGTCGCCCGCCCGGCAGAGATGGTCGCCCAGGTAGCGCTTCCCTGCGGAGCGACTTCATATTTATAAAAGCCGAAATTTGGGATATTGACCGTGCCAACCAATTCGATCGAGCCTTTTATCTCTTCACCCGGGTTGGGCGAAGTCAGCATAATCTGGTTGGGCGTGCAACCAATCGTGTTCACCGCCGTTGAGCGCGGAAGTGAATTCGCAAACTGAGTCATCATCTCAGCAGATAGTGTTCCCGTGGGAGTTGCGATGAAATCATGTGTTGGAGTTGCCAGAAAAAAATCAGAGGGAAGGCCCGGTATAACGAAGGACGTCATGGATAGTTCAAAGCAAAACAGAATGATGATCAGCGCTGAGATCGTTCCTGACTGTCCCAATCGCCGAATCGAGAACTGTCGCTCCAGGCTGTAAATCGCCGTCTGCCACTCCCTCCATGAACGGTACAACCATCGAAAAGAAAACAATCCGCCTATCGCCAGCAGGATATAAATTGGCACCTCATACGAGGCTAGAAATTTATAAAACTCGATCATTCTTGATTTTCGACGGGGTCATTATAAATTTTGCAAAACACCGCGGATGATCTTCTCGATCTTGGGCGTGATCACGCGTCCCGCTTCGATGACTTCTTCATGGGTTGTCATGGTCGAGCCGTCCAGGTTTGCCTTGTTGCTGATGCCGGAAAGCCCAAGCACGCGCATATTTCCATGACGGGCAATGATCACTTCCGGCACTGTGGACATGCCGACTGCGTCAGCGCCGGCGAGGCGCAAAAAGCGCAGGTCAGCCGGGGATTCGAAGGAGGGTCCGCTCAAGCCGGCATAAATCCCTTCGCGCAGGGTCAATCCACTATCTTTGGCGATTTTTCGGGTAAGGGCGAGGTACTCATGGTCGTATGGGCGGCTCATATCGGGGAAGCGTGTTCCAATCTCGTCCAGGTTCGGCCCCATGAGCGGATTCAAACCGGACATTCCCATCAAGTTGAGCTGGTCGGTGATGAGCATGACATCACCGGGTTCGAAATCAGGGTGGACTCCGCCGGCCGCATTGGTGACGATCAAATTTGGGATGCCCAACCTCTGCATCACGCGTACAGGCAGGGTAATTTGCCCCATAGTGTAGCCTTCGTAGTAATGGATGCGTCCCTGCATCACAAGCACAGGCTTCCCTTCCAACTCGCCGATCACAAAACGGCCTGCATGACCATGAACTGTCGAGACTGGGAAATTGGGAAGGTCACTGTACGAGATGCGGACTGCATTTTGGACAGAATCAGCCAGATCGTTAAGCCCCGAGCCGAGAATGATCCCCGCGATCGGCTCACGAAAATTGGGAATCTGCTTTTTTATCGCTTGGGCGGACGAGTCAATCTGCTCGAGGGTAATAAAATTTTGCATTTGTGGTTACCTTGTAAGAATTTATTACAAAAGACCATATCCCCACGGAAAGGCCGATTGTTGTTTGGCATTATATCAGAAATCAAATTGGCCTTTTCAAAGGTAGAAAAAAACCGCTTCTTATGCTATCCTACGCGGCAATGAGAGCATCGACCGAAAATGATCTGAACGCGCTTTCTGCGGCGATTCTTGGCATATTGGGCGGCTGTCTTTTGCTGATTCCCTCTCATCTTGATACGGTTTTTTCGGGCATTCCGATCTGGGCGATGGCTTTGCTGGGCGTATGTTCTTTCATGATCTTTCTTTCGGCCCAGATTTTTTTCGTGCTGAATTTTTACTCGAAATGCGCGACTTTCATCCAAAGGTTGTCGGCGTTTTTTCTTTTTATTTTCGCGGCGCTTTTCATGCGGGCAGAGCTTGCCGTAGATGGGATATTATTCTCGGTTGTGGGCGTCGTGCAACTGGCTCTGACTTCGCCGTTGAAGGTACGCAGCCCGTTCAGGGAGCCGATAAGACTGACATCTTTGGCGGCCAGTTTTTCAGTGGGGATTTTTCTCGCCTTATCCGGAGAACGGTTTGCAGATTCGCCTTTTTTTGATTACAAAATTATATTGGCGATTGGCTTTCTGGTCAGCGCGGTCATCAGCGCTTTCTCGATTTTTCCGCCCTCTAATAAATTCGGTAATTTTCTTTCACTGCTAACAATCATTCCATGGCTGGCGTGGGGCGTCTTTTCATTTCCTAACCTTTCAATAAGCACTCTTTTCGCGCCTGTCCTGCTTATCGCGGCAATTATTTTCAGCGGCTTCCTGCACTGGGACAAAATAAGCCTGACCAACGAGGATTTCCTTGGGCGCAGAGTGCTCATGATAGCAAGCACATTGGAATTGGCTTTATTAATTTTCCTGGGCGCGCTGCTTGCCTTGCTGGATTATTACCTTGATATGCGGGATTCCTTCCTGATTACGGCGCGGACAGCCGCATTTATATTTTTTGTTATGACATCATTGGTCATCCATTATGAAGTCGTAATGATCATCATGGCGCTCAACATGTTGATGCATGAATTATCGCAGCCGGAAGATGAGCGGGAGCGATCGTCTGAAACCCGGGCGAGTTCATGGAATAACCGACTGTCCCGCTACATCAAGCCTTTCATGCTTTCCCGGAACGGGCTTCGCATCCGCTTGATTGCGCAGGGAGATCAGATCAAGTTACTCGAGCATCAACTTGAAAATGAAAAAAAGCGCAATAACCAGTTCACCCTGCTTTTGGAATTAAGCCAGCAGCTCGAAAATCAACTGGATCAACCCGTTGCAGCCCAGCTAACAGTTAACACGCTCGAACGCGCGCTGAAATGTTCGCTGGTGAGTCTTTATGTCCACGAGGCTGAGCAAAAGGAATTCATGCTGTTAGCCGCAGCCGGCGAGCAGACCAATATGGTCCCGGCTGGGTATCGGCAGGATGTTACCGCCGGAGTAATCGGCCGCGCTGTGCGCCAGAGAAAGACGCAGATCATTCATGATATTAAAGCGGATCCAGATTACATTTTCTTTGAAAACGAGCCAAACCGATCCGCAGTGGTCATTCCGTTGATATATAACGGGCACGCCAACGGAACCATCGTACTCAACAGCTTGGCGGAAAGCGCGTTTGGCAGCATCGAAATCGCGCTTGCGGAGGCGGCAGCCGCGGAACTCACCCGTGCCTGGGAAAGATCCGGATACCAACAGCGATTGACAAATCTCGTCCAAACCGGTAGCCAGCTTTCGTCGATGGTGGAACCGGAGTCAACAGCCCGCGAAGTGGCATCCATCGCAAAAGGAATCCTGAAAGCAAGGCTCACGTTCGTCCACATCCAATTGGGACAGGAAAGAAACTATAGCCAGACTGCCTCGTCCGGCGATGCCCCGCGCCTGCTCGAATCGTTACAAAACCCGGCTGAGTCTGACGCGCTGATGCAGATGGCTTTCCAGGCGATCCAGCCGTTTCGTGTTCGGGATATCCGAAAATACAACAGCACCGCGCACCTGTCCATTGATCATCCCAACCTGCGGAGCATGATCGTCATTCCCATCCGCTGGCATCGGATTAATATCGGGGCAATTTTCGCCTTCGGAAAACAAAACGAAGTATTTTTTACCGGGAACGACGAATCGCTCGCAGAGCTTTTGTCCATTCAAACTGCGGGAGCATTTGAAAGCGCCTGGCTGCAACAGGAATTGCGCGCATCCCTGCGGATCACCTCTTTGCTTTATCGGCTGAGTAATCAGATCATTCAGGCTGAGAATCTTGACGTCGCCGCTTCAGATATTGCTCAAACAGCGCACAAGCTCGCAAAAAGCATGGCCACGGGAATCGTTCTTTTTGACGCAGGCGGCAACCTGATGGCTGAACTGTCAATTGACTCGGCTGGGATTCAGCACACCCCAAATATTCATCCCATGAATTTAATTCAGGACGCCATGACGTCGGGACAGTTGATCCAGATTTCGCTGGGGCAATCCACCGTGCGGACCTGTATGCCGATCAAGACTCCATTTCAAAAATATGGCGCAATTTGGATGGACGCGCCGGAAGATCATGGCCATAAACCGACAGCCAATTCAAATGATTTGCAGGCGCTGGTAAATCAGGCAGCGATTGCCCTGGAACGTTCACTCCTGCTCGCTGAATCTCAAAGACAGGCAATCGAGATCAAAGCCGCATATGACAAATTAGAAGCCACCTATGACCAAACGCTGACCTCGCTCATGTCTGCTCTCGATGCCCGCGACAGGGAAACAGAAGGACACAGTTCCCGCGTAGCACGTTTGGTTGCAAAACTTGGAGAGGCGCTTGGGTTCTCAACGCAGCATCTGAAGGTTTTAGAACGCGGGTCATTGCTTCACGACATTGGCAAGATCGGCATCAGCGATACAATTCTGCACAAGCCCGGCCCGCTAAGCGAAGAAGAATGGGGGATCATGCGCTTGCACCCGGACATCGGTGCAAAGATCGTGGAGGGAATTCCCTTCCTCGAAGAGACCATCCCGCTTATCCGCCACCATCAGGAGCGGTGGGATGGAAGCGGCTACCCGGCAGGGCTGCGCGGCGAGGAGATTCCGCTTCTGGCACGCATGTTCGCTGTCGTGGATGCCTTCGACGCGCTCACCAGCAAACGCCCTTACCGGCAAAAAATCTCAACTTTGGAGGCTGTTGAATATCTGCGCGAAAAATCAGGTGTTTTATTTGACCAAAGCATCGTGGATTTATTTGAAAATATAATTTCATCAGGTCAGGCAGCTGATTTGCTCAACACTGAATAGCCATGTTCAACAACAAGAACCGCCGATACACCCCCAAAGACCGCTTGATCTCCATCCAGCCTGCAATACTGGCCGGAATAATCACGATCATAGCCGCCACGATCACCGGGATCATCAAACTCCCACAGGGCGATACCCTCGGTAAATTTTTTCTGATTGCCTTTGGCATTTTTGGGAACTTATACCTTGCCGGTATCTATTTCCTTTTCGACTCGATCACAGCCCATAAATCATTGTTTGAATGGATCAACGCCACAATTACAGGATTGTCGATCGGGGGACTCGCCCTGATTCTGCCGCATGAAATGGACCTCATGCTCAGCACTTTGATCGTTGGCGCTGCCATTCTCTCAACTGTAATTTCTGATCGCAGCCCATCCTACTTCATAATTATCAGCGCCAATGCAATCATCATCTATGTCCACCGCGCAGCCCTTGAAAATGCCTACGTGTGGGCTGAACATCTTGCGCTCTTTATTTTGGACATACTTGTCATTGAGACAATTCACCAGCTAAAAAATATCTCGCAGCAACAGATCGGCAAGCTGGAAATAATCAACGAGTTCAGCAAACAGCTCGTCTCCACGCTGGACACAAAACAAATCCTGGCGCTTTTCAACGCCACATTCCAGAACGCAATCGAAGCAGATTCATATTACATCGGAATCGTCGAAGGCGACGAGATCCATCTCGAAGTGTTTTACGACGACGAGGAATACTTCTATGATGTCCGCCTGAAAAGAAAAGGCACGCTCTCAAACTGGGTAATTACCCACCAGAAAGAATTATTCCTGCCCGACTTGCGCAAAGATCATGGGCTCGATGGCGTCAATGTGACCCTGATCGGAAAAGATAAGGCGTCACTTTCCTGGATGGGTGTTCCGATTCGCGGGCAGCACCTTGACGGCGTGATGGCAATCGCATCCTATCGAGTAAATGCCTTCAACCGCAGCGACCTCGAATTGCTCTCCAACATCGCCCAGCGCGCCGGCCAGGCGCTGGACAACACCTATCACCATGCGCTGGTCGAAGAACAGGCGCGGCTTGACAGCCTTACCAAAGTTTTAAATCACGGTCACTTCATCAAGACATTAAACTCGCAGGCAGCCGCCTGTCTCACAGAGAATCAACCGCTCAGCCTGATCATGCTGGATATTGATTTTTTCAAACACTACAACGACGTTTATGGGCATCAAGTCGGGGATGATGTTTTGGTCAAACTCTGCGAAGTGATCCGCGCTCACATAAAAAGCACAGACGCAGTCGGGCGCTGGGGTGGAGAAGAATTCACCATCTCCCTGCCAAACACAAACAGAGAGCAAGCCTCGCTGGTCGCTGAACGCATCCGCATAACCATGGCATCCATCGAATTAAAGGATAAAAATCAAATCACAATTCCATCCCCCACAATCAGTCAGGGCATTGCTGATTACCCCGAAGAAACCAATGACATTACAAAGCTAATAGATATCGCAGACTATCGGCTATATAAAGCAAAAGAACGCGGAAGGGATCAAGTTGAATCCGCAGCCGCATTCTGGAAAAACACAAAAACAGAAAAATCTACATCAACACATCAGTAAACGCCTTCAGCGCTGCCTCAACACCTGCATCGTCAACCCAGTAATGAGTCACCAATCGGAATCGTCTCGGCCCGGCCCAATCCACCAATATCCCGTGCTTTTTCATTTCCTCAATTATTTGATCCACACTTAATTTGATTTCATCCAGCAGATCGAAATACACCATATTGGATGAAGGGCACGCATCCAGCTTTAATCCCCGAACCTGCTTCAACCCCTCAAACAGACTCTTCGCCCGGGCATGATCCTGCCCCAGCCGCCCCGTCATTTTCTCCAGCGAGATCAGCCCTGCCGCCGCCAGCACCCCTGCCTGACGCATCCCCCCGCCCAGCATCTTCCGCAGGTGACGCGCGCGCTTGATGAATTTTTTCGTTCCAGCCAGTATCGACCCGACCGGTGCGGCCAAGCCCTTGCTCAAACAAAACATCACCGAATCCGCAGGCTCCACCAGATCTTTCACTGAAACATTCAACGCCGCCGCCGCATTGAAGATTCGCGCCCCATCAATATGGAGAAATAAATTATTCTCACGCGCGATTCTCCCAACAGCTTGGACATATTCCACGGGCAGCACAACCCCGCCGCACACATTCTGCGTATTCTCCAGACAGATGAGTCTCGTAATTGTGTGATGCACATCCTCGGTCTGGATGGATGCGAGAATATCGTCGAGCAGAAGCGTGCCGTCGGCTTGATTCATGACCGGGCGCGGGTGAATCCCGCCCAGCGCAGACATCCCGCCTGCCTCGTTGATATAGATATGAGATTTATCCCCAACAATCACCTCGTCCCCGCGCTGACAATGAACCAGCAGCGCCAGCAAATTGCCCATCGTCCCCGAAGGAACAAAAAGCGCATCCTCCTTGCCCAGCATCTCGGCGGCTTTTTCCTGCAATATATTGACAGTGGGATCATCCCCATAAACATCATCACCCACCTCGGCCCCAGCCATTGCTTCACGCATCTCTGGCGTGGGTTTTGTGACGGTATCAGATCGAAGGTCTATGTAATTCATGTTTATCTCCTTAAGTCATCTTACGCAGTCAAAAAGCATTCACCACAAAGATCACAGAGGCCACAGAGTTTTAAAGGTATTCTCCGCGATCTTTGTGATCTGATGTGAAAAAAGAAATCTCGTAGGTCACGTTTGTAGCGCGGCTGTTATGCTAAAAAGGGGCGAAACCCTTGCATAAATACTCTGTGGTAAAAAAAATCAGGTGCGCTTTCTGCGAAAGAAAATATTTAACGATTAACTTCTTCCAACACCTTCTTCAACTCCACCGGTAATTCCGCCTCAAAGACCCGCGGAGTCTTCTCGTTAGGCAAAACGATCTTCAACTTCGCCGCGTGAAGAAAATGTCTGTTGATTTCCACCGATAAACTTTTTTTGCCGTAAATTGAATCGCCTACGATCGGGCAGCCTAAAAACTGACAGTGCAGCCTTATCTGATGGGTTCGCCCTGTGTGTGGATGAAACTCCAAAAGGGTATGATCCCTAAACGACTCGAGGGTTTTATACTCACTGACTGCCTCGCGCCCCTTCCCTGCGGAGACGATCGCCATCTTTTTTCTGTGACTCGGGTCGCGCCCAATGGACGCTTCCACGCGGCCGGCCGGCGTGGGCGGTTTACCGTCCACCAATGCCAGGTAGGTTTTCTCCACCGTCCGCAAACGGAATTGATCCTGCAGCCAACGATGCGCTCGTTCGTTCTTCGCAAGCACGATCAAGCCCGAAGTTTCCTTATCCAGCCTGTGAACCAGACCCGGGCGCTCCTCGCCGCCGATACCTTCCATATCAGGGTCATATCCCAGAACCGCATGGACAAGCGTCCCTGAGTCATGACCCGCGGCGGGATGAACCACCATCCCCGCTGGTTTATTCACAATGATCAAATCATCATTCTCAAAAATAATATCCAGTGGAATATCTTCACCCACCAAACCGCTCGGCACAGGCGGAGGGACACGCACCTCAATTTCTGCGCCGGAATCAATCGGCTGACCCGACTTCTTTGCAGAGACTCCGTTAATCGAAACGAATCCATCTTCGATCAGCCCTTGCAGGCGCGCGCGTGAAAACTCAGGCAGGCAGTTTACAAGGAACTTGTCGAGGCGTTCTGTTTTGTCCCCACCGTAAATAAATTTTTCTGTTCTGTCACTCACGATTGCTCACTATTCACTTTCGGCTGGTCACTGTTCACTGACGACTGCTCGCTGCCAACCGATTTCTTCTCCTGACGTTCCTTCAACCACACTCCGAGCAGTAAAACAAACACACCGATCGTAATGGACGAATCAGCGATATTGAATACCGGAAAAGTTCCAACGGAAATAAAATCAGTCACTTTCCCAAACATCAACCGATCAATCAAGTTTCCAGCCGCGCCGGCAAGCTGCAAGCCCATCGCAAGCCTCAACGTCCAATCATCCGCTTCCACTTGTGGGTAGTAATAAATGATCGCCCCGATCACAATGAACGCCAGAGTCGTGAAGACCAAATTTCCATTTTGGAACATGCCAAATGCCGCTCCGCTGTTATGCCAGTTAACAAAACGCGCATACGGCGACAACCAGCCCAGCCAATCAGGAAGCCATTGACTTCCAAAATCAATATTCGCGCGGACGAGCCATTTTGTCCATTGGTCCAATCCGATAATAACGCCTGCAACGCCAAACAATATCAAATAATTTTCTACCTTGGATTTCAACTTTCACCTCTACAAAATATCCAGGTGACTGTCACTTCGCGAAGTGACAGTCACCTTTATTAATTCGCTTATTGTACCGCACCGACAAATATGCGCGGCACACGCGCGCTGATATTCGTCATCACTTCGTATTCGTTCGTGCCTGCCCAATCCGCGAGTTCTTCCGGGGCAATCCCTTCGCCCAACATGGTCACCTCGTCACCCACCCTCACGTCATCCCCGCCCACATTGACCATGAACTGATCCATGCACACACGCCCCACCTGCGGATAGGACTTGCCGTTGATGATCACCCGCGCCTGATTCGACATGCGGCGGAGGTATCCATCGGCGTACCCGCACGGGATGGTGACGGTTCTCGTCGGCGCCTCGGCCTGCCACAACGACCCGTAGCTGACTCCACGCCCGGGCAGGGTGATCTTGCTATACACAACTTGTGACTTCCACGCGAGGGCAGTCTTCACCTCAATTGTCTTTTCAATGTCCCTTGCTGGATACACGCCGTAGAACAAAACACCCGGCCGCACCATGTCAAAATAGCTTTCCCTTAGAGATAAAGTCGCGCCAGAGTTAGCCATGTGCCTGATAGCAGGCTGAGGCTGGTTCCGTTTTTCGTACATCGAAAGGACTTCTTGAAACCGCTTCAGTTGAAGTTTTGCCTCGACAAACCCGCTCAACCTTTCAGCTCTCGGCGCGGTTGCTTCGGAATTTGCAAAATGGGTAAATATCCCTTCGATATCCAAATGCCTACACGCCCATGATTTTTCAAGGAGAGGTTCGGCCTCATATTCGCGCACGCCGATCCGTTCCATGCCGGTGTCAATTTTGAGATGGACTTTGAGTCGCTTGCGGGCTGACTCTGCCAATTGTTCAGCAGCAGTTAACAGGTCAAGTGAAGATGCGGCGAGGGTTAAGTCGTATTCAAAAAAATCAGGCAACTGCCCGGGGAGAGTCCCGCCCATGACGAGGATCGGAGTCGCTATCCCCATTTTGCGAAGATGAATGCCCTCCTCCACGATTGCCACACCGATGTAATCTGCAAACGGAGCGATGAAAGGCGCAACGCCATCCACGCCATGACCGTAGGCGTTGGCCTTCAATACGACCAGAACTTTCGCGGGCGAAACATGCTTGCGAATATTTTCGAGGTTTTGTTTTAGCTGTGGAAGATTGACTTCAAGATACGTGGGACGCATGGTTCATTTGTGGAGGGGAATTGCCCGCCAATGATATTCAACGTCAGGCTCGGATTCAGGCTCGGGCGATATGCCAAATTTTTCGGCGACGAATCCGTTCTTTTCATAGAACGACCGCGCCATTTTATTTTCAACGTGTGTGTAAAGCCACATGTGTTTTGGTAAAAGTTGACGCGCTTTCATCAATAACGCCTGTCCAATTCCGCGGCGATGAAATGCCGGGGCAACGTACAGGCGGTCAATAAAATCGCCATGAATGGCGAGGAAACCAAGCGGTTTGCCATCCTGCTCATACACCCAAATTTGACATTCAGCGACAACGGCTCTCTGAAAAAACTCGCGCGCATCTTCGAGATTGTACTCCATACGCTTCATCATTTTTGGCATGGCAGCGGACTGGGCATCAAACCACAGACGCGTCACATCATCAAAATCTTCTTTTTTATATAATCGAATAATCGGCTGCATGGGTCGAGTATACCCGACTCACAAAGATATAATTCTCCCGAAATCATTTAGGACGCTGAAAAACGCAGGTAACGCTGATTTTTTTCTTTTGATTCAGCGAAATCAGCGTAGTCAGCGTCCCAGTAGTTCTTGATTAATGCCACGCGCCGAGGATGGCGCCAAACAAAACAAAGTTGATAAGGTGATTTCCAGTTTCGAGAGCCCAGGCCTTTAACTGACCTGCGAACAATTTGTTGGTTAAGCTTGTTGCTGCAACAAAACCGAACCAGAGCATAAAACCAGCCATCATGCCGGAAGTCAGGGTCGCGCCGCCAGACGACCTGCCCATGTAATCTACCATGATCGCCATGGACACAGCCTGAACAAATGAAGCGAGCACGGTTCCGCCCCACATCACAGCCATGTTATCGCCGCCAGGCGTATCCTTTTCTGTTTTCCCGATGGCCTTCCACCAGACGGGGAAAAACGTCTTTGGGCCAAACCACAAGCCACCGCTGATCATACTGACCACAACACATGCAACAACAGCCAACCAGTTTATACCACTAAGATCCATTTCAGCCTCCATTGATAAAGGGTAATTGGCACACGCCAATTTAGAACAAATTATATCAGAATATTTGTTCTAGGCTGAAACACGAATCTGACTTGCTGGCGGCTGGTCACAAAAACTATGGCATAAATCCACCCGTGGACAGGATCGCATGAACTACGTTGAACTCATCCACCTGCGTTTGCGTCAATTCGCCGGACTCCACTAAAGCTGTCAGCGCGGATGATTCACGCTCGCTCATTGTTCCTTCCATAGTGGTGGACTTCATGTAATCTTCCAGCGCAGTATGCACAGCACGGAAAGTATCCGCCTGAGCTTCTGTGATCGCGCCTTGACTCAAGGCGTCGGTCAACATCTTTTCTTGCTGAGCAGCACGCATCTGGTCTATCTGCGCGGCATTGCCCTGCCCCAGCGCGCGGACGTAGGCTATCACATCCCAGATTTGCTCCTCGGTCATCACATCCTTCCACGCAGGCATGGACGTTTGAAATGGAGCCCCACCTTCGCTGATGCGGTAAAAGACAAGATTGTCCGCAAGCATTTGCGTGGTGTGCGAAATGGGAGATGGAAGCGGATTCAGCGCCGCACCTGCCGCCCCGTCGCCGGCGCCTGTCTCGCCGTGGCAGGAGACGCAGTTCACCTTATATAAGTCCGCTCCGCGCGCAAGAGACTCGTCTGTTGTTTCAGGCGCAGTTTTCCCTGCATATTCCTCAGGGACTTGGGCATGGTGGCGCGCCATCATGCCAGAATCACCGCCTCCGCCACCCATCATTGGAGATTGACTCGAAGTTTTATCCGCTCCGCAGCCTGCCAGAATAAGAGAAAGGAAGATCAACAGAAACTTTTTCATATGCCCTCGATGAATTAAAGTCGCCAGCGTTGACCGCTGATCGCCTTCGCAGTTTATCATGCAAGGTGAGATGGGAATTTAAAGATTCTGTAAAACTTGTGAGGTAAATTTTGAGTTTTTTTTCTGAATCATCAACTTGATCGTGAATCAGCGTCCCAACTTAATCCTGGATTCAGCGAAGCAAAAAGCATCCCAATGAACTTGAATGTCCATTGGGATGCTTAATTTATGATTTCTGAATTGTTCGGCAAATCAATTACGGAACAAAACTCTCTGCGCACCTAAACCCAATGCTAGGGAGATTAAACCTAGGTCCGTTCATGTAACGCTGCGATGTACGGACGTTATGGTCAAGGCTGTACCACGAGCCGCCCCTCAGCACACGAAGCTCGCCAGATTCAGGTCCCAGCGGATTGGATGCGGGGGACGATTGATAGTAATCTTCCGCGTACCAGTCAGCCACCCATTCCCAAACATTGCCGGACATATCCATGATACCGTAAACGCTCGCGCCATCCGGGTATGCGCCGACTTCCGCTGTATCAGGGATTTCCAAATTCAGGAAATTGCTAAATGGCTCAACATTGCCCCACGGATAAGCCCGCCCGTCTGTGCCGCGCGCCGCCTTTTCCCATTCCGCTTCGGTGGGAAGCCTGCGGCCAGCCCACGAACAATATTCATTGGCATCATTCCACGAAACAGAAATTACGGGATAATTTGCGAAGGCAGGGTTGTAAAAATAGATTTCTCGCGTATTTGAAGTCGCCTTCCTCGGCGGGCGGCAGACATTTGCCTTGACGCATTGAGCATACATGGAATTCGTCACTTCTGTCTGGTCAATCCAGTAGGCATCCAAAGTCACCGCATGGATGGGTTGTTCATCCGCCTTGATGTCGCTGCCCATTGTGAATTCACCTGCGGGCACGTAACGCAACGTCATGCCATCGTCACCTTTTATAGTTGACCCGACGCCGATGGTCGGCGCTACAAACGGAGTTTCTGTCGGCGCGATGGTCTGGGTCGGCGCGGTGGTTTCCGTGGGTAAAGGCGAGGCTGTGGCAGTGAACGGCACGCTTGTTGCTGTCGGCGGTATCGGGGTTGACGCGTCCACCGGAACCGACGGCGCGACAGGTGTGGGTGTCTGTCTGTTGAGCAGGGAATTCAATCCATAGCCGCCGCAGATCAGAACAAGCAGGAGAACACCGCCAATCCACAACATGCGCTGGTTGTTCTTTTTGCGGGTCGAAGCGCCAAATGACGAAGGCGTGTATGCCGAATTTCGCACAACAGGTTTTTCTACTTTTTGCGGCGCTTCATACTTGACCGTTTCCCGTTGGGCTGCGGGAAGGGAAGCTTCCCTGCTTTCAGGGGTGAAGGCAGGCTTAACCTCCTGGTCCTTCACTTCAACTTTTTCCGCCAGGCCAGTCTCAGAGGATTTTTCTGTTTTTTTGCTGCTCGGTTTTTTAGGCGCAGCTGAGGCAGCCGACTGGGCTTTACCTTTCAAGGTTGTTACAGCCTTTGCCTTGGTCGTCTTCGGCTTGGAGGGCTTTTTCTTGGGAGCCTTCGGCGCAGAAGGTTTATTCTGCGGGGTTTTCTCTTTGGTTTCGCGTTTTGCTTTTTCGCGCGAGGCAGCGCTGCTTTTACTTCCACCAGCAGCCATCAATGCAATAACGCGGTCAGATAAATTAGCCGCAAATTCAACCAAAAGATTCCCGACGGTTTGTCCGATCGTTTGTGTGCCTAAAATGCCGATGTTCATGCGTGCCTCCTGACTTGAATTGTTATATTTTACCAGCAACATAATCCAGCACATCGATCTTGGTCAGGATGCCAACCGGCTTGCTGTGCTCGACAACAATCAAGGCATAACCAGCTGTCAACGAGGGCATGGCATCTTCAAGCGCAGTCTCTGGCGGGAAGACCGCCCCCGCATTCTGCACCAACGAATCGATTTTTTCATCATTATTGTGCTCGTGTTTTTCAAGCATGTGATTAAGCAAATCCACTTCTTCGATGAGACCCACGAGCGATCCATCCGCGCCGACAACTGGCATCTGCGATACTGCATTCTGGTGCATCACCGATACCACTTTGCGGATCGAGTCGCCCAATGCTGCAGTTTGGAGCATCTTGTTTGGTTTGGCAAGCAGCAGGTCGGCAAGAGCCGTCTCGCCGAATTCCATCGAAAGGAAGCCGAATTCACGCATCCATTTGTCATCATAAAATTTCGAAAGGTAACGAGAACCTGAATCAGGGAGAATCACAACTGGAATCCGCCCTGCTGGCAGTTTGCGGCAATACTTGATTGCGCCTGCGATCGCCGAACCAGATGACCCGCCCGCAAAAATTCCCTCCTGCCGCACGAGTTGACGCGCCCACAAAAATGATTCGCGGTCACCCGCCCGTTCGATTGCGTCAACAACGGTAATGTCCATCGCGGACGGCAAAAAGTCCTCGCCAATGCCTTCCACTTTATAGGTTTTCGGATACGCGCCAGCGGGAATTACTCCCTTGTTCTGCCAAATCTCGGTCAGGATCGAGCCTTCAATATCCACGCCGACAATTCGGATGTCTGGATTCTTGGATTTTAGATAACGTCCCACGCCGCTGATCGTTCCGCCCGTGCCAATGCCGATGATGACATCGGTCAGCTTGCCATCGGTCTGCTCCCACAACTCGGGGCCGGTGCTCATCTCGTGCGTTTTCGGGTTGTCCGGGTTGTGATATTGATTCGCCAAAATCGCGTTGGGGGTTTCGCGTGCGAATTTTTTCGCCACTTCATAATAGGAGCGCGGATCATCGGGGCCGACGGCTGTCGGTGTGATGACAACTTTCGCGCCATAGGCTCGCAGTAATAGTATCTTTTCATTGCTCATCTTGTCCGGCATGACGAAGATGGTTTTATATCCCTTCAAAGCAGCAGCGATGGCAAGCCCCACACCGGTATTGCCTGAGGTCGCCTCGACGATTGTCCCGCCGGGTTTAATCTCCCCCCTTTTCTCAGCCTGCTCGACGATATTTGCCCCCACTCGATCCTTGACCGATCCGCCGGGATTCATGAATTCCAGTTTTGCATATAAAGGCACTGGCAGGTCGCGCCCGATCCGTTCAAGTTTTACCAGTGGTGTATTGCCCATTGCGCCAAGCACATTATTAAAGACTCGTTTCTCTTTAGATTCGGGTAATCCTGACATTCTTTCTCCTTTGGTTTGGGCAATTTTACCGTCTTTTTAAAAACAAAACTCCGAGCTTTGGGAAACTCGGAGTTTTTTTGGCAAAAACTACAGCTACGCTTCGTCTTTTTTCTCTTCCACAACAGGCGCGGACTGAGGTGTCTCGCGGGTAAGACGCCACCCGCTTTTCTTGATATATCTGAAGCCAAGCCAGAGAAGCGCGCCAAAAACTGCCAGCTTTAGCAACCCAAAAATCGGCGAGAAGAAGGTCATCCGACCAGACCCAAAGCTGCTTCTGTCAAATTCGCCATGACCAAATTCCTGCATCGGGCGCGGATCGCCGTTGAATTGGCGGTCAAAATGCCCGTCAAAGCTGTGCATGTGCTCGAAGAGCTGGGCGTCATCTCCGGCAGCCTTCCCCGTAAAGGCAGGTCTTTGCATTACGCCCATCCGAAAACCTGCACCAGCCACGCCAGCCAGCACAATAAGAGTGAGAAGAACAGTAAGTGTTACCCAAATCCATTTTTTGCTTTTCATGTCTACCTCCATTAGTAAACTTGAGAGTATTTTCCCATTCGCCCATTAATTATCAGTGGAGGAAATATGTGAAAATTATGTGGCTGCTATCTCGCCTGCTCAAGCCTTGGGCATCAGCCTTTAGCCGCTTTCGCTCAAGTTGCCGTCACACTGTCCGATAATAAAAATAGACTGGATACTTCCAAGAAGAGTAAACAGGTCAAATTATGAGCACAAGCTTTGACACCTCCCTTACCAAAATATCATCATCGCATGAGAGCGGATACGCCAGCGAGGTATATCAAGGTGTCCAAAGCAAGCGGGATGGCTCCACCCCACCCAATCAAACGGGCACAACACAGGATTTACAACCATTTCGTATCACTATTTCTGAAGATGCCCTGCGCAAGGCTGGTTTACTCAAGGACAAATCCAAAGCCGAAAACAGCGATAATCCGAAAGAAGCTGGTTCGGCAACAAATATGAACGATAAAACTGTCGAGAACCCCCAGGAAGCCCTTGAGTTGGAAAATCTGAAACGCACCGACCGCGAAGTCCGCGCCCACGAACAGGCGCACGTCATAGCAGGCGGAAATCTGGTGCGCGGCGCAGCCAGCTTTGGGTACGCAACCGGGCCAGATGGCAGGTTGTACGCGGTCAGCGGCGAGGTTTCGATCGACTCCAGCCCGGTGCAAGATGATCCTGAAGCGACAATCCGTAAAATGCGGCAAGTGGTGAGAGCCGCACTCGCGCCGGCGCGCCCCTCCGGGCAGGATCGCGCAGTTGCGTCCGCGGCGATAAAAACTCAAGTGGAAGCCCAACAGCAGGTCACGCACCAGCAAATGGAGAAGGTGCAGAGCAGCGAACAGTCAGTAGTCATAAACATCAAAGCATAAAACTGAAACACGGCGAACCCGATTTCAATTGAAGTCGGGTTCGTTTTGATTTAATCTCATCAACATGGAATACTTTGCCCTTCCATTAATTTGAAACGAATTGAATTAAAAATGCTATAATCGAAATATGGCAACACCCATTCCTCCACAACAACCAACAACACCACCTCCTCCAGCTCCGCTCACCCCTGAGGAACTCGCGGCTATTCGCGAGGCAGAACGCAAGCAAAAGACAATAATGGCCAGTATTATTGCGGCCGTTGTCTTCATTATCGTATTTTTGGTAGTAGCGGTAATTCTCCTATTACAGCCCAATGCCCCCACAGCCAAGATCCGCGATGTGTTCATCATCGTCGTCGCGCTCGAATCGCTGGTTATCGGCGTGGCGCTGATCGTTCTCGTCATGCAGCTTGCCAGCCTCATCAACCTTCTGCAAAATGAAATCCGCCCCATTCTTCATGCCACGAGCGAAACCGTCAACACCCTGCGAGGAACGGCTGAATTTTTGGGCGAAAACGTGGTCGAACCTGTCATCAAACTTAATGGTTATCTGGCAGGCCTGACGCGTATGTTAGAATTAATGGGTCTCAAAAAGAAGTAAATACATCGAATCCCTAAAAAGACAACTTAGGGCTGACAAAAAAAATCAACCAATAACAAAGGAGTAATAACATGTCTGACCGTGATGAATTTGGCGCTTTTCTCGTAGGTTTTATTGTCGGTGGACTCACCGGCGCAGTCGTCTCCCTGCTCTTCGCTCCGCAATCCGGCGAAGAAACCCGCGCGCTGATCAAAGACAAAAGCATTGAGCTGCGCGACAAAGCGCAGGTCACAGCAGAGGAAGCGCTCGCCCGCGCAGAAACTCTCGCTGCCGACGCCCGCAAGCGCGCAGAAGAATTGACCCATGAAGCCAAAGTCCGCGCCGAACACCTTGCCGCAGAAGTCCGCGAACGCGGCAAAGGCGCAATTGAAGCCGTCCGCAAAACCAAGAAAGGCGACGGCGGCGAAGCCCCCGCAGCGTAACACCTTTTCAGGCAGCAAGGGTTTGACATCAACGTCAAACCCTTGTTTTATTTATGAACCTCCTTCAGCGCTTTATGCGCGCCTTCTTCAACCTGCTTTACCATCGTTTCGCATTCACCTACGATCTCGTTGCAGCGACAGTCTCCTTTGGCAGGTGGAAAGACTGGACGCAGGCAGTGCTCCCGTTAATCAAAGGGACCCGCATCCTTGAGCTGGGACATGGCCCCGGACATTTGCAGCGCATCCTGCTTAACCTGAATCTTGATTCAGTTGCGATGGACGAATCAGCGCAGATGGGACGGATCGCAAAGCGCCGCCTTGGCCGCCCCGGCAAGTTGACCCGCGCCCTCGCCCAGAAGACGCCCTTCGCCGCTGAATCATTTGACTCGGTCATCGCGACCTTTCCATCTGAATATATTTTTGACAGGCAAACTCTCACAGAGGCACAGCGAGTCCTTCGAAACGGAGGCAGGTTCATCGTCCTGCTTGCTGCGTGGCCGAAGAGTCCGCTGCTTGCATGGCTATTCAAGATCACAGGCCAGAGTCCAGACGGCGCATATGAGTCGATCAAATCAAAAACAAACGAATTTTTGGCACACACAAAGTTCAGCACGCTGGATGTTCAAAGAGTTGAAGTAAAATCAGCCAGTCTGTTAATTGTCATTGCGAACAAATAGGAGTTTGGATGTTAAAAAAATTACGTGAACCCGTCAACAGCCTCACCCATTGGGCAGGCGCGATCCTTGCGCTGGCAGGGTTGATCGCGTTGCTGATCGTCGGATGGGGTACGCCTGTCAAAGTCATTTCGCTGATTATTTACGGCGTGAGTCTGATATTTTTATTTTCAGCCAGCGCCACCTACCACATGGTGCGTGTCAAAGACAGGGCGCTGGAAATTTTCCGCAAGGTTGACCATGCCGCGATATTTTGTTTGATCGCGGGCACATACACCCCGTTTTGCCTGAACGCATTTACGGGCTTTTGGAAGTGGGGTATGTTGACCATTATCTGGTCTTTGGCCTTGATCGGAATTGCGGTGAAAATATTTTACATCCGCGCGCCGCGCTGGCTGAATGCCGGCATTTATGTGACCATGGGCTGGCTGTGTGTAGGCGCGAGCGGACAACTTCTGTCGGCGCTGCCGGCCTGGGTGCTGGCCTGGCTCATCATTGGCGGAGTAATTTACACCCTCGGCGCAGTCGTTTACAGCACGAAGTTGTTTAATTTTGTGCCCGGCATATTTGGCTTTCATGAAGTCTGGCATATTTTTGTGTTACTGGCTGCCGCCGCGCATTTTGTGGCGGTGATGGGTGTGGCGCTGTAAAAGGGATTCCATGTTATCGGGCATTGATCTAAATCAGATTTTTACATTTCCGTTCAAAGACGCCGAGTCGCGCAGGCATTTTTTAATCGGCTGCCTTGTTTCACTGACGGCGTTTATCGTTCCCATCCTTCCGTATTTTGTTCTGTACGGCTATGCCATCCGCATCGCAAAACAAATTATGAACAACGAGTCTCTGCGCATGGCGGCATGGGATGACTGGGAAGGTATGTTCAAGGATGGGGCCAGGGTATTTGGCATTCGGATGATTTTCTCGATCCCAATGTTTGTCGTGATGATCCCGTTGTTTGCTTCGATGTTCTTCATGCCATTCTTCATGGGCAATGCAAGCAGTTCAGAACTGGATGTGATAATTCCCGCCTTCATGTTGATCAGTTTTGGCGCGATGTGCGCGCTGATTCCGATCTCGATTCCATTGGTTGTCATTATCCCTGCCGCTGAAATGTATGTGGTGGAGAAGCGCGAGTTCGCAGCAGGCTTCCGCTTCCGCGAATGGTGGCCCATCTTTCGCGCAAATATCAGCGGATTCATCGCCGCGTTTGCCATTTATTATGTAAGTTCCATGATTCTTGTTTTTGCCGTCCAGATCATTGGCGCGACCCTCATCTTCGCCTGCCTCGTTCCATTTCTGCTGCCAGCCATAACCATGTATGGCTTACTGATCATGTATGCCGCCGCCGCACAGGCCTACAAGGTCGGCAGGGATAAACTCGCGCAAAGGGAAACAAACCTTGGAGCATAAGCTGCGCAGCTACTTCAAAATCTGAAATAAATTGCTGTAATCATCCGTCCACAAACGCAGGGGGGAACTGTACCCGTCAAACGAAATGGCGCGTGATTTGATCTCGGGAATCTCAAAGGCAGCGGGGTCGTGCGCCAGCAACACCCATTCAGACGGATACGCCCCTTTCTGGGAATCGGCGCGCGTGCTGACTCGAATCATTTCAAGCTGATATTTCCGGGCAAGCTGCCAGAAGACGGGCTGCAGGTCGAGGTGGCGATTCGAGATATGCGCGGCAATCACGCCATCGGGCGCAAGATGCTCAAGGTACAGCGCAAACGCCTCCCTCGTCACCAAATGGACGGGAATCGAGTCGCTGCTGAACGTATCCAAAACCAGCACATCAAAGTTTTGTCTCTCGCCGCTGGCAAGCTCCCGCTCAAGAGAAATTCGCGCATCGCCCAAAACGACGGAGACGCCTGCCTTGCTGTCTTTCAGAAATGAAAAATATCCGCCCTCCCCTTCCGCAAGCCGCACGACAACAGGGTTGATCTCGTAGAAGCGGTAATAATCACCATGTTGAGCGAATGCTGCCAACGTGCCTGCGCCAAGACCTAAAACGCCAACACGGATTCCTCTCTTCGGGTGATTTCGCAGAACAATCCCCACACCGCTTTCTTCAACATAATATGTGGTTGGACGGGCACGGTCATGCGGGAATTGAATTCCATGCACCGTCATACCGTGAATCATGGCAACCGAGTTATCATCGTTTTCCTTGACCCGAATCACTCCATAAAAATTCCGCTCCACGAACAGCGCGTCCTGAAACTGATTCAATCCCACCGACAGCAAAATTGTCGCGGCGAAAAAAGAAAATCCCATCACGCGGGCTTGAATATCCACATTATCGGCGATACGCGGCAGTAGCATCACGACCAGCAAAACTATCGTCACCAGCCATGCGAGATAAAACTCCCAATAGCCAGTGAACAGAAACGGCGCGATTAAATTCACAAAAATGCCTCCCGCCGCGCCGCCAAAGGAGACCATCAAGTAAAAGCTGGTCAAATAGTGGGCATGCGGACGCAGGCGGTATAACTCGCCATGACAGATCATCGCCGCGAGAAACAGTAAAATTCCATACACGGCGATTTGAAAAAGGACATTTAATGAGCCTGCTTGCAATAAAGTCCACAGGGCGGCAAGACTGGCGAGGCTGAAAAGCGCGGCATAAATTCGGCGGTCATACCAGCGCGCGTCTGAAAATGCAAGAATGAACGAGAGCAGGTAAATCATCAGCGGGAGTATCCACAAAAACGGAATGACCGCCACCTCCTGCGAAATTTGATTTGTCACCGCCAGCAAAAACAGGGATGCAGTTCCGCTTAAAATGATCCACAAAACTTTCAGAGAGAACGGCGGTCTGTGTTCAGTTGAAACGCTCGCTGCTCTTCCATCGTCATCACGCGCGCGCCAACTTAATGCGCCTACAGTGACCGCAAGGATAACGAATCCGCCTGTCCATAACCAGCCTTGCTGTCGCAGAGAAAAGACGGGCTCAATCATCAACGGATATGCAAACAGGCCAAACAGAGAGCCGGCATTTGACAAGGCATATAATTTCGCGTAAGACCTTTCAGGGAAAACACGACTAAACCACGCCTGCATCAAAGGACCGTTTGAAGCGAGCACAAAATATGGCAGGCCGACAGACACCGTCAAAAGCAGGAAAATATTGAACACAGGAAAACTCACATCCGCCGGCCGCATATCAGCGGAGGGAGTGATCGGGGACGGCCACCCAGCCCCGAGCGCGGCCAGAAGCGCGATCGTCATCCCCAAAAGCGCAATGTGAATCCATCCCTGCCGCGGACGTTTAACAAGCCAGTATGCATACGCATATCCGCCGGTTAACAGCACTTGGAAAAACAACATCGCGGTTGACCAGATCGCCGGTGTGCCGCCAAACCACGGCAGAATAAATTTACCGATCATCGGTTGAATTTGAAATAACAAAAAAGCTGAAAGAAAAATGCTGAGTGAAAATAAGATCATCGTATCTCCGTCTGCAATTTTATGCAAAATCATATAAAATGACAGGCACAAAATAAAAGGAAAATTATGCGCCCACTTGAGATCGTCATTCCGTTTCTGCTTGCGTTTTATTTATTATGGCAGCACCCGCGCCCGCTCGCTGCCCGGTTGTTGCCGGTTCTTGCAGCCGCCCTGACCTTGATCCATTTTTTCATCGAGGGATATCGCTGGCAGATGGTGCCGCTTTATGCGCTCACATTTTTGCTCGGGATAAGCAGTCTGATAAAAATTTCAAGTCAAGCGGATTGGCCGGCGTCCGCATCATACCTGACCGTGATCCTGCTCGCCGTTTCGACGGCTTTACCGGCCCTGCTGCCTGTTCCGAACATCCCCAGTCCTTCGGGTTCACTGCGAGTCGGCACAACAACATTTCAGTTGACAGACGAGTCGCGCAGGGAACTTTATTCCGGAAAAGACGAAGCACGTTCGTTCATGGTGCAGGCCTGGTACCCGGCAAACCCGCTCCCGGAAAATAAACATGCAGAGTGGATGTCGCACCCGGAAATATTCAGCCCGGCGATTTCATCGTTTCTAAAAATGCCGCCATTCTTTTTAGACCACCTGGCTCTCGCAAAAACACCGGCGTACCTTGACGCGCCGATTGCCGATGGAGGCCAGCCTTATCCAATCATTCTCTTTTCACATGGCTGGGACGGATTCAACGCGCAAAACAGCGGGCAAATGATTGAGCTTGCCAGTCACGGATATTTTGTCGCCTCGATCAATCATACCTACGGCGCAATTGTCACTGTCTTTCCAGATGGAAATATCGCGCACAATAATCCAGCCGCGCTTCCCGAAGGCGTGCCAGACGATGAATATGAAATCGCTGCCCGCAAACTCGTTAACCAGTGGGCCGGCGACCTTACATACACGCTCGATCTTTTAGGAATGCAAAACAGCAGCATCCGCGGATCATATTATTCCAAATTGGATTTCAATCGCGTCGGAGTTTATGGACATTCCACGGGCGGCGGCGCAGCCATTCAATTCTGCGGAACAGACGACCGCTGTCAAGCCGTGCTCGGCATGGATCCATTCATGCGCCCTGTCTCAGCCGAGGTTCTCGAAAATGGACTTTCTCAGCCCGCCTTTTTCATGTTCAGCCAGGGCTGGACAGATGACATTGACAGCAGGAATAACTATTTGTTCAACCAGTTTCATCCGAATGTCCCTAAGAGCCGTGGCGCAATAACCATCCATGGCACCCGGCATTATGATTTCAGCGACCTGCCCCTGCTCTCCCCCATCGCACCTCAGCTTGGGCTTAAAGGTCCGCTGAAAGGTTCTCGCGTCGTTGAAATTGTCAACGCATACCTGCTGGAATTCTTCGAGATGACGCTGAAGGGTAATCCCTCGCTCCTGTTCGATGGCGAATTCGCATATTTTCCTGAAGTGAAATTAAAGTAGGAGTAAGCAATGAAACAAAACAAGCGCAGAATTTCCATGACATTTCTAATTCTCGGCATGACATTTCTAACCATCGGCATCAGCACCGGCAATAAGACGTTCTCATTTGCGGCAATCGCATTTGTCATTATCTCGCTTATCACAGGCGGAAGATGGTTAAGACCGCGCAGAAAATAAAATTGAAGACATGCAAACAAAATAACAGCCGACTTTGTCAGTCGGCTGTTATTTTGTTTCTTGAGAAGATCTTTACGGCAAAACAGTAATGCGGTTTTGCGGACCTGGAGCAACCGGCGAGAATGCATTGAAATACATTTCCAGCGCATCCGTATCTACGGCGCCGCCAAGTCGGTTTGTTCCATTTCTAAAGACTGTGAAGTTATCACCACCATCGGCGAGGAAATTATTCACGGTTACGCGGAAGGTGTCTGCATCATTGATCGCAACACCGTTGAGTTTCATGTTTGAAACCTTGCTGCCAATCGGGGCAGAAACGCTCCAGTCATATGTAAATCCGCTTGAAACCTGCAGAATGCGATTCTGTCCCACGGCAGGGTTATTGAACTGCTGCTCGAGCACAGCCTTGATTTGCGCGCCGGTCATGGTGATGGTCATCAGATTATTGCCAAACGGTTGAACCGCAAAAGATTCACCGTACGTGACATTGCCATCGCCTTCGCCAGCGGCACTGCCAACGAAATTCAAATCGGTGCGGATGCCGCCCGGATTCATAAATGCGATCACAGCCCCGCCGTTAGCTGGGTCAGCCGTCGCAAACAGTTGCGCGTCTGCGATCACATCACCCAATGCAGACTCACCCGCCGCGTTCCCGGTGCGGGTAATGATGGCCGTAATCGAACCAATCACTCGATTGGCAAGAGGCGCGGCAATTGCATTGTATTTTGCAATGAGCGCGGTGATCAGGCCATCCTTGGCAACATCACGGGTGACAATATTGTTATTGGCTGCCATGCTGACAACTTCACCTGATTTGCGGTTAATGGTCAGGTCAACATCCGTCACAATGCGCCCGAACGAGGCGGCGCTTGTCACTAGCATGTTGTTGATCGTGCAGTTATAGGCATTATGGGTATGTCCGCTGATGACCACGTCCACTTCGGGGTCGAAGCGGTTGACGATGTCAACAATTGCGCCGGAAATTCCAACGCAGCCGTTATAAGGCGCAGGCGCAACTTGCGCGCCGCCTTCGTGGATCAAAACAACAATGGTCTCAACGCCTTCTTTTTTGAGCTCGGGGATCAGCGCGTTGACTGTGTCCGCTTCATCCAAAAAGGTCAGGCCAGCTACGCCGGAAGGAGTAACAATTGTCGGTGTGCCCTCGAGCGTCATTCCGATGAAGGCAACTTTAACGCTGTCAAATTCCTTTATCTTGTAGGCAGGGAAAAGCGTCTTGAGGTCTTCGTCGCTTCGATCTTCGTTATTATCTTCGTTACTATTGAAGACGACATTAGCCGCCAGGTATTTGAATTTTGCGCCTTTGAAGGGGTCGCCATCCAGACATCCATCTACAGGGTGGCATCCGCCTTTTTGCATGCGCAAAAGTTCGGTAAAGCCTTCATCGAATTCATGGTTGCCGACAGCATTGAAATCCAAACCCATCGAGTTGAAGGCTTCAATCGACGGCTCATCATGAAAGAGCGCAGAAAGGAGCGGGCTTGCGCCAATCATATCTCCGGCAGAGACAACCACCGTATTTGGATTAAGTGCCCGCAGGTTATTGATGTGCGTGGCAAGATATTCCGCCCCACCGGCATTGATCGTGCCAATACGTCCGGACGAACCGGCCGGCGGCTCAAGATTTCCATGGAAATCGTTGACGGCTAAAATTTGAACATCTACAGTTGGGGAGGGTTTGGCTGAAACGGTTGTAAATACAAGGGTTGATAGCAGGGCTAACAAAAGCAACATTGAGAAAATCTTCTTGTTTTTCATTGGTAATCATCCTTTCCTTTGGCAGGTGAAATTTGACAGTCGACTTTGAAAGATCGGAAATTGCTTGAATGTATTTTTTTCTATTTTCCTCCATTTCACAAACATAAACTCCTACGTTTTTCTCATTACCTGAAAACAGATTTCTGGCTCATGCAATTGGCTGGAGCACGAGGGAATATGACTATACAGATTTATTTTATCTCATTTTTGGATTATAACAATATTTGTTCCTTTAAAAAATCGAGATTATCCTTCCTTCACTACAACGATTGTGGCTTCAGTGACAAGTGCTGCAATCGCGCCAACAGCCGCAAGCGTGGGCGCTAAAACCAGCCCGACCACGCCAAACGAAAGCGGGAATTCGATCAACACTTTCCCGTCTTTATCTTTGATGATGATTTTGCGGATATTGCCTTCATGCAGAAGTTCCTTGAGCTTTGCAAGCATTTCTTCGCCGCTTACCTTGAATTCCTCGGTATTAAATTCAGACATGGAGCACTCTCCTTTCTCATATAAGATCCATCCCTCAAACCAATATTAAATTTGAGGGATGGAAATAGGAATTATTTGAGTCGATCGAGTTGAAACGGCCGCGGCTTACTTCTTGGGCGGTTTTGGCTTCTCCTGCTTCTTCTTCTTTTTTTCTTTATTCTTGCCTTGTTCCTTGTTTGCCATGTTTAGCTCCTTTCCAAAAACCGCTTCAGCGGCCTTCGAATGAAATATTATGTCTTTACCCGGGGTTGAATTCGGGTCAAGACATTCAACAAACCTTAGACAATGCAAATTATATCACCGCATAAATTTGGAAAATAGATATTCATTTCGGCAAATTGCAGTGCCCAAAGATGCCGGAACAGGCTAAAATAATGGCATGGATAAAAAACAAGGTTACCTATTGGTTGTTGAGGATATTCCCGACATCTTGAAGCTGCTGGAAGCCGCCCTAAGCTTTAAAGGTTATCGCGTGATTACAGCTCGCAATGGCGAAGAGGCTCTGGAAGTCATCGAACGGGAGCGCCCCGTATTGATCATCACCGACATTTTGATGCCGAAAATGGACGGCTTTAGCCTGCTCCATCGGCTGCGGATCAACTCCAAGACTCGAAAAATTCCAGTCGTTTTCCTTTCAGCTACTTACGTTGCGCCAGAGGACAAAAACTTTTCGCTGACACTCGGCGTAACTCGTTTCATAGAAAAGCCGATCAACCTTGAAGAATTCATGCTCGCAATTGAAGAACTTCTAAAACAGGGTGAACACTCCGCAATCCACGAGCCATTGACCGGTCCAAATTTCTACGAGGAATATCGCGCCCGGCTTAATGCCAAGCTCGAGCAAAAAGTCACCCAGATCGCCCGTCTTGAAGGATTGCTGGAGACTGCCACCGAGGAAGAGAAGTCATCTTTCCAGGAATCCCTAATCCTGGCAGCCACCGAACGAGACGAGATCCGCCTCCTGCTAGGACAGATCCGCGAAAGGTTTGAGAGGAAACTCAAGTCCGAGTAACATCATCCGCGTATTGAATTCTTCATTCTAAAGAGCGATAAATTATAGTAGAATTGCAACCGCCGGGGCGATGGCGGAATAGGCAGACGCAACGGACTTAAAATCCGTCGGTAGTGATACTGTGAGGGTTCGACCCCCTCTCGCCCCACAAAAAAATTGTCATTGCGTAGAACCTGAGAAAAATCAAAGGGCGCAATGACAGTTTCGTCTAAAGGTGTTATGTTCTTTACTCGTCAACATCTGGAAGAGATCGAAGACAAAAGCCTTGCCGCTTACGGAACGCGAAGCAAGGACTCAAAAGGCCGCGCCTATCTGGATAGCGAACCAGATTATCGCACCTCTTTTCAACGCGACCGCGACCGCATCCTGCACACCACCGCATTTCGCAGATTGGAATACAAGACTCAAGTATTCATCAACTTCGAGGGCGACTACTTTCGCACCCGCCTCACCCACACGCTGGAAGTTGCCCAGATCGGCCGGACATTAGCCCGCGCTTTGGGCGCGAACGAAGACCTGGTTGAGACCATCTGCCTTGCGCACGATCTCGGGCATTCACCCTTCGGGCACTCTGGCGAAATTGCACTGGCAAGGCTGATGAAGGATTTCGGCGGATTCGACCACAACAAGCAATCTCTGCGAATCGTTACTGAACTCGAGCAGCGCTACCCGGAATTCCCCGGCTTGAATCTCACCTGGGAGGTGCGTGAAGGCATGGTCAAGCACGAGTCTGAATATGACATCTCCGACGCGCGCGACTACAACCCCGAATTACGCGGCAACCTCGAAACACAGATCGCCAATGTGGCAGACGAGCTTGCCTACACCACCCATGACCTGGATGATGGCTTGCGCTCAGGCATGATCAATCCGCAGCTGCTTGAAGGCGTCGCCCTGTGGGAGATTCTGCGCGAAACGTATAACTGGCATGGGTCAAATCTGAGCGACATGGAACGTCACCGCATGATCCGCCATTTGGTGGGTTTGCTGGTCACAGATATTTTGCACTCGACAGAAATCCGCATCAAGGACAGCAAGATAAAGTCCCCGAATGATATTCAAAAACTAAGGCACAACATCATCGGTTACAGCGAGGAAATGCAGCGGCGAAACCGAGAGCTGAAAGACCTGCTCTACAAAAAGTTGTACCGCCATTTCCGCGTTGTGCGAATGCAAGTCAAAGCAGAGCATAATATTTCACAGTTATTCCATGCCTATAAAGCCGAGCCTTCCATCCTGCCTGATCACGTGCAATCCTTTATCGAAAAACGCGGGCTGGAACGCACAATCTGCGATCACATTGCAGGCATGACAGACCGATACGCTATTGAAGAACACCAAAAGCTTTTCAACCCCTTTGAGAAACCATAATTCTTCAAAGTCAGGGGAGCAAAGTATATTCCCCGTCAGTAATCAGTGAATATCAATATCAAAAGAGGAATGCGCAAAATGAGTCAAAACTATCTTACCCCCGAAGGCGAAGCAAAACTTCAAGCCGAATTACAGGAATTAAAAGGCGCCAAACGCGAGGAGCTTTCTCAACGGCTGCGCTCCGCCATTCAAATGGGCGATCTATCAGAGAACGCGGATTACCATAAAGCCAAGGAGGATCAGGGATTCCTCGAAGGGCGCATTCAGGAACTTGAGGCGATTCTGCGCAACGCGCAAATCATTGTCGAGAACTCCAACAAGGATGCGGTCTTTGTCGGCTCGCATGTTACCATTCAGGAAGGCGACTTTGACGCCGAAACTTATCATCTCGTTGGTCCCACAGAAGCAGATCCGCGCCAGGGCAGGATATCCTACGAATCCCCCATCGGACGCGCCTTGATGGATAAAAAAGTCGGCGATTTTGCCGAAGCTGAAACCCCCGGCGGAAAGATCAAATTCAAGGTGTTAAAAATTGAGTAGGTTATAGCTGTCCGATAAAACTTAATCAAAAAAGCCGCTTCGACTTTTATAGCGAAGCGGCTTTTAGTTTTATTTTTACTCTGCCTTTTGTTTTGGCCAAATAGCCAATTCGAGGGTGATGCGCTCAAAGTAGCTATTGTCAGGCAGCGGCCCATGTCCATATTCAAGGTCAACAACGGTTGCCAGCAATTGCAGCGTGGCAGTCTCAAGCAGGATCTGCCCCTGCGGAGCGACAACCACCAGTTCGCCTTTTGGCTCCAGGCGGGAGCGAATGGCCGAGTCGTTGAACGCGTGCTGCGACATCAAAACCTTTGTCGCTGTTTTGATATCGTTCTTATCAAACAGCCAGATCTCGAGCGCCGTGACCTTCTTGGGTTCGCCAACCCCAATTGCTTCTGACACGCCCACGCCGTATTCTCCCATGAACTCACCAGCCTGTGTGTCAATGCTGAACGATTCATCGTACAGGTCGTCCCCAAGGATGTAGGTGGTCATATTCTGCGTGATCGGCGGAGCCAGCCCAAGTTGTTCAAAATTGGTTTTCTCAGCATTACGGCTGAGTTCAACAGCCTGCATGGTTGGCGTTACTTCTCCGCTGCCGCGTTTTGATAATAACCTTACAAGGTAAAAGCCGCCTGCGCCCAGCACACCGAGGACAAGAACGGAACCAAATATGATGATTGCGGTTTTTGTAATTGACGACGATCCCGCAGCTGTTTCTGGCTCTTCTGGCTGCGCCCCTTCCGCTGAAAGTACGCGAGTGACCAGTTCACCATAGAGTTTAATCACTGCCGGATCCAGCGTTCCTGGGTCGGATTGGATTGTCGCAAATGCTGTTTGCGCGCCAGGGCCGAGGCTTTGCCAGCGCTGAACCGCCAAATCAGGATTTTGGTTAACGCGATAGGAGTCGATCGCCATCCGCAGGTAGTCCACTTGCAGGTCAGCTCGTAAATAATCCGGTGTGGCATCCTTAAAGTCTTTTGTACCCCAACCGATAAATAACCCAACCACCAGCCCGATAATCACGGCAAGTATTGGTGCAATCGGCAGTTTCTTCAATAAGGCTACGATAAAGTCCATACGAGACTCCTTTGTTCGGTTATATTTATCCAATTATACATCGTATTACAAGCGGGCTATACGGCAGATTCAACTCCGCGCTTCCATTAGGTACAGCGTGCGCTCCGAGTCGCGCACAGACTCAGCTTTATTGATTGTAAAACGGGAGGAAAATGCCGCTTCAAATCCTTCGCGCGTGTAATTTGGAAAAATATCCTCGCGTGATGTCAACAGCCTCTGAACCTGCGAATCGGATTTGGGCACGAACTCGATCACCAGCCACTTGCAATGCGCTGAGAAAAAATCCGCCAGTTGCGGAAGCGGCACATTGTTTGAAATCGCAAGATGATGAATGACCGCCAGCGCCAGCGCCATATCCACCGGGCCGCGCGCGCCAAACGAATCACGCTCAGTGTTATTCCAGCCGATGGACGGGCTTGGATTTGTCAGGTCCAATACCAGCGGTAAAACATTTTGTTCTTTGTTCGATTTTACGATGCGATAATTTTGCTCGACCGCAGCCGGGTCAATATCGAATGAAACCGTAAACGCACCCGACGATGCAGCCTCACGGCTGAAAATACCGGTATTGCCGCCAAAGTCCCAGACCAGCGCAGGCTTTTTTTCCACAGACCATTCCCTCACCAAAATTTTTTTATGCTCAAACGCAGAGTCGGAATAATTCGTGTTCTCGTAATAATCGCCCCACTCTGTGCCGGCAGGCTTCCAGGTGAGATTCCTGACCGCAGTCTCAAGGCTTTCGATCAAACCGATCATTGCCTGTCTCGACACGCGCAGCGTGCCTGTGCGCGGTGCAATCACTTTATCTGAATATCTTTTCTGCGCGCGCGCGTGAATGTGAACATGAGTCAGCAAGCTGAAATTAAACTTCGTCTTTGCGGGCAATAAGCCGCTCGCAAGGTCAAGCGGAACTCCGTCAATATATACCCGCAGTAATTGACTCAGGCGCACATCACGATAACTCATCAATGCCAGCGGTGCAAGAAAATGCTGGCAAAATTGTTTGTATGCCGTCCACGGCTGGCCTTCCTTGTAAATCTCAAACGACAGAGTATCGATCAACGCCGCCTTGCCACGCACGAACTGAATGTTATAGGCGCTCGCATCCTTCAACGACATGTCCATTTTCAGCGCGCGCTTTTGAATGGACAGCGTCGCCAGCGCCGCATCCTTCAATTGGCTGAACGACCACTCATACGGATAGGAGATGAAAGACACCCGCTCGGGCTGGATGACTTTTAACCCCGCATCAGACTTAACCGAAATCTGGTCAGCCTCAATGTGCGGAATCAGCAGCCCGGCCTTGACCAGTCTCTCGTACAGCCCGGAGTCCATCAACCGCGCGTAATCTTTCGAATACACGCGGTTGATCTGTCGGTACAGGATTCCATTGTCAGTAAACAGAAACCCGCTCGGGTCGCGGAAAGAAGCGGAGAGCTGTCCAGTTTTAGGCATCGCTTGAATCGTCATCCTCATCTGATTTTGGCTTTGCCCCAAAAAGCGATTTGATCCTGCTCCACGAGGCGCGCAGGGCAACCCCCAGCCCCAGCAGGACGGCAAGTAAAATTTGGATGATGATGCTCCCGGAACCGGGGTCGAGATATGGAAGCGGTGCAAATTGCATTTTATTCTCCGTGTTGTACCGCAACATTTATGTTGCGTATGAATTTAAATCTTCTCTCGCAAGATAAATCTTGCAGCACATTACTATTCAACAGCTTCAGGGACGATCTCTTCCAGCAGGAAGGACTCTGAACATTTGGCGCATTGCGCTTCGCGTTTGTTGGCGACCACCAGTAAGCCGCCGCACTTGGGGCACGGTACAGCCAGCGGTTTTTTCCAGGACGTGAAATCGCAATTTGGGTAATTGACACAGCCAAAAAACGTGCGGCCTTTGCGGGTCTTTCTTTCAACCAGGTCGCCGCCATCGGTCGGGCAGGCAACCCCGATCTTCAACAGCCAGGGTTCGGTATAACGGCAATCGGGGAAACCGCTGCACGAAATGAATTTACCAAAACGCCCGTAGCGAATAACCAGTTCCTTGCCGCAGTTCGGGCAGGCGCGCCCGATGGGCTCGGGGCCTGATTTGGTGACAGGCATTTCAGCCTGCGCTTTTTTCACATCCTCGGCGAATGGAGTATAAAATTCCTGAATGGCGTCCGTCCACGCCATCTGGCCATCCGCGATCTTGTCTAGGTCTTCTTCCATGTGCGCGGTGAAATTAAAGTCCACCACTTCGGGGAAGTATTGCACCATCAGGTCGTTGACTTGCAAGCCTGTATCGGTTGGGATAAGACGCTTATCCACGCGCTCAACATATCCGCGCTGCTGGATCGTTGATATGGTCGGCGCATACGTGGACGGGCGGCCGATTCCATTCTCTTCCAGTGCCTGCACCAGCGACGCTTCTGAAAAGCGCGGCGGCGGTTGTGTGAAATGTTGTTCGGGAATGAGTCGCACCAATTCCTGCGTTTGTCCTTCTGCGATGCCCACAGGGATTTTTACATTTTCTTCGTCGTCTTCGGTCTTGAGGTCTTCATTCTTCGCTTCTTCATAAACGACCAAAAAGCCGGGGAACTTCACCGCCGAGCCGGAAGCGCGTAAAAGATATTCGTGTTCGCTGGTCTTGCCGGTAACTTCCACTTGCAGGGTATCGAAAACAGCCGATTCCATCTGCGAGGCAACAAATCGCTGCCAGATTAAACGATATAACTTGAACATGGCCGGGTCGAGAAAATCTTTTACCTTCTCCGGGTCGCGCATTGCGGAGGTCGGGCGGATGGCTTCATGCGCTTCCTGCGCGTTCGCAGATTTCGTTTTATAAACAGGGGCTTCGGCGGGCAGATAATCCTTGCCGTATTTTCCAGAAACGTATTCACGCGCTTCATTCTGCGCGATCGTAGAAACATTCATTGAGTCGGTGCGCATGTAAGTGATGAGACCCGTCGTGCCGCCCTCGCCCACATCCTGACCTTCATACAACCCCTGAGCAAGTCCCATCGTGCGCTTGGCGGTGAAGCCAAGTTTACGCGAAGCTTCCTGCTGTAAAGTGGATGTAGTGAACGGCGCAGAGGGTTTGCGTCTGCGTTCGCCGCGTTTGACCTTTGTCACCGAATATGCGGCAGTTTCCATGTCAAACAGAATCGGTTTGACCACCGCTTCATTATTAAGTTCGGGGTCTTTATCGTCAACCCGCGCCAGTTTCGCAAGAAAGGAGGATTTCAGACTCCCATGCTTAAACTCACCGTGGATTGACCAATACTCGACGGGCTTGAACTCGTCTATTTCACGTTCACGCTCGACGATGAGCCTGAGAGCCACCGATTGCACGCGCCCCGCTGACAGACGTCCGCGCACCTTCTCCCACAAGATGGGGCTGATGCTGTAACCGACAAGGCGGTCCAACACACGCCGCGCCTGCTGTGCGTTGACCAGGTCCATGTTGATCTCGCGCGGATGCGCAAACGCCTCCGCCACGGCTGGAGCGGTGATTTCATGGAAAACCACGCGCTTGGTGCGCTCCATGTCGATCTGCGCGGCTTCAGCTAAATGCCACGAAATGGATTCGCCTTCCCGGTCAGGATCGGTGGCGAGAAAGATTTCTTCTGCAGTGGAAGCGAGCTTCTTGATCTCCTTGACCACATCCTTTTTCTCGTTCGGTACGCGATATTTCGGCGCAAAGTTATTGTCCACATCCACCGAGAGCTGCGACTTGAGCAGGTCGCGCACGTGTCCCACCGAAGCACGGACTGTGTATCCCTTGCCGAGAAACCGCCCGACTGTCTTTGCCTTGGCTGGCGATTCGACAATCACCAATTTGCCGTCACGCTTGATAACCTTCTCCGGCTTGGGCGGCGCGACCATATCCGCATGAGCGTCAGTGCGCCCCATGCGGAAAAGTTTTGTACCGCATTCAGTACAAACTGCCGTGCTCACAGGAGAACCCTTCGCATTAAATCCCGCGACCGGGTCCTTCATCTCTCGTTTGGTCTTGCACTTCATACAATAAGCTTCCATTAATTATCCTTGTTGTTCTCGTCATTGCGAGCGTACTTCGCGAAGCAAGCTCCTCTTCCAATATACATAAGGTTGCTTCGTCGGAAAGAGCGCCCTCCTCGCAACGACATAATTTATAAATATTTTTCCTGGCGGTGCTTGCGCAAATGCTCAACCACTTCCTTCACCTTTTGTGACTGGTCTGACTTGCAGATCATCAGCACATCGCCGGTGTCGATCACAACCATATCGTCCACGCCAATGGTCACGATCAAGCGCTCGTTATTATCGCCGTAGATCAGCGTGTTGTGGGTTTCATGCGCAAGGTGCAGACCGTTATTGGTCGTAATATTACCTTCCATGTCGGGCAGCAGCACTTCAAACAGCGAAGACCACATCCCCACGTCGCTCCACCCCAGCCCGCCCGCAGGCAGAACCGCCACCCGTTCCGCTTTCTCCATGATGCCGTAATCCACTGTCTCAACCTTAAGGTCGCGCCAGTTTTCATTTAACACCGCATCCTGCGATTCCGTTCCCCAGGCGGTCGAGATGTCCTTCAATGCTGCGCCAAGTTCGGGCATTTGTCTGTCTATCTCACCCAGAATCGCATCCGCGCGCCAGACGAACATGCCACTGTTCCAGGAATGATCTCCACTGCGGAGCAATTGCTGGGCAGTTTGCTCATCAGGTTTTTCGATAAAGCGCTGCACATTATACGTGGGATATTTATATTGACCGTTCAGCGGTTTGCCTTGTTGAATATAACCATACGCCGTTGATGGTTGGGTCGGCGTGATGCCGAGAGTCACGAGGTATCCGCTTTCAGCAACATCGAAGGCGGCTTTGAGCAGGTAATGGAACAGGTCACGGTTGCGGATGAAATGGTCGGAGGGCAAAACAGCCATCGAAGCATCCTTATCGCGCTTATACAGCACAGTGGCGGCAAATCCTACCACAGACGCCGTCCCACGCGGAGATGATTCGATCAGATAATTTTCTTCGGGGATTTCAGGAGCCTGCAATCGCATCTCGCGCGCCTGCTCTTCAACTGTCACAACGAGGATGCGCTCGGGAGTAAACAAATTCTCCAGCCGTCTTACTGTGCTTTGGAAAAGAGTTTCCTGACCAATTAACGGAAGAAGCTGCTTCGGCTTTTCCTTCCTCGAAACAGGCCAGAGACGAGTCCCGCCGCCGCCAGCCATGATGACTGCATATATGTGTTCCATAATCTTTACGCATTACGAATTACACCAGACTTCCTAACTCCTAATGCGTAATCGCTCCTTAGATTTTGTAATCGCTCTGTTGTTCGCGCACCGCGACATAATTCATGCCGCCCACCTGACGCACCATGCCCTTCAATTCCATCAGCGCCAGTGTAGCAGAAACTTTCTCAATGGGCAAATCGGCCTGATTGCGGATTTCATCCACATGCAGCGGTTCGCCGCCCAGCACGCTCAACAAGCGCGCTTCCGTCTCATCGGCAGGGATCACTTTGCGCGCGGCTCTGTGCTCGCCGATGCGTGTGAAATCCAAGGCCTGCATAATATCATTGACGCTCAATAGCGGCAAAGCGCCGTTCTGGATCAGCTTATTCGTGCCCTTACTTTGAGGCGCAAGTATACTACCCGGCACTGCAAAAATTTCACGTCCCTGCTCGGCGGCAAACTCAGCCGTGATCAACGCGCCGCTGGTCTCGCCTGCTTCAATCACAACGACCGCCAATGATAAACCAGAAATGATGCGATTGCGCGGCGGAAAATTGGAAGCATCCGGCGGAGTGCCCGGCGCGTAATCACTGATGATCGCGCCGCGCTCCATCATTTGTTCGGCGAGTTTCAAATGCTCAGGCGGATAAATTTTATCGACGCCCGATCCCAGCACGCCAATCGTTCGCCCGCCAGCCTTGAGCGCGGTCTGATGGGCAATGGCATCCACTCCGCGCGCAAGTCCGCTGACAACAGTAATCCCATTCGATGCAAGGAAGGCTGAAACCTCTTCGGTGATCTGCCTGCCATACGGCGTGACTCTGCGCGTGCCAACAATCGCAACCGCAAACAAGTCATCGGGCAAATATTCGCCGCGAATATACATCACAGGCGGCGGTTGGTCAATCTCTTTTAATCTTGATGGGTATTCTTCATCCTGCCAGGTCAGGATTTTTATCCCCTGCGCTTCGATTTTCGCCCAGACTTGATCCAGGTCAACTTTCTGACGCGCCGCGAGGACACGTTCGATCACTTTCGCGCCAAGACCTGCTTCTGCCAAACTGACAGGGTCAGCGCCCCATGCAGTTTGCAGGTCGCCAAAGTATGCGACCAGTCCCTGCATGCGCACTGCGCCTATGCCTTTGATGAGATTAAATCCGACCCAATATTTTTTGTCATCCATAGTGTTGAAAGTTGCAAGTTGAAAAGTTGCAGGTTAGATCTTTGAGGTTAGAAACCTGAAACCTGTAACCTTGAACCTGAAACGGCGGCGGAGCCGCGCTATAACCCGTCGAGCAGATGAACTTTCAGTATTCGCGAATCCATATTCAGGTCCAGAATGACCGAGGGGATGGCGGGCAGGAGAATCTCCTTGCCAGAGTTATCCCGAACGACATAAACATCATTCGCGCCAGTTTCCAATATCTCAACCAGTTTGCCCAACGGAGTCCCGTTCTCATCCACGACATCCAGATCGATCATTTCATATTGATAATGCTGGCCTTCCGGCAGCGGCGGGACTTCGGTGGCTTTGACATACACCCATTGATTGCGCAGCCTGCTCACATCTTCAGGGGTATCCACACCGCGAAAACTGACCAGCAAGCCGTCTGCATGGGGGCGGACAGTGTCGAAGGTAAGCGGTTGATGCTTTTCGCCAACCAAAACTTTGCGGCCTGCTTTGATGCGCTGGGGGAAATCGGTATGCAGATCCATGATGATCTCGCCGCGCACGCCATGCGAACGGCGCAGGTATCCGATTACTAAATAGACAGGCTCGCCTGCCGGCGAGCCTGGTGATTGCGGTTGTGCTGGCATTAGGGTTCCATCACGTCGAGCGTGGCTTGTTTGCCCTCGCGCTCGGCGGCCACTCGGAGAAGAATGCGAATGGAGTTCGCCACTTTTCCGCCTTTGCCAATCACGCGTCCCATGTCATCTTTTGAGACATTGAGCTCAATGCGCACCCGCGAGCCGCTTCCGTTCTGCCGCACCTGCACATCTTCCGGGTGCTCAACGAGGGATTTGGCGATGTATTCAATGAGGTTTTTCATAATAATGCCTTACCTTCCAAGGAGAATTTCACCACAGAGGGCACAAAGAACACTGAGAAAATCTTTAATAAATCTCCGCGGATTCTGTGTTCTCTGTGGTGAATGCTTTTTAATATTTCCTGTTATTTGGAAGTGCGCGCGGGCGCGGCGCGCTTGGCCTCTGCTTCGGCGGCCTCTGCAACAAGGGTTTCGAGTGATTCGCCCTTCTTGTAGCGTTCAAAGCGGAGCTGGGTGCCGGAGACTTTGAAAATCTGCGCCACGGATTCGGTCGGCAATGCGCCGTTCTTCATCCAGTGGAAAACTCGCGCTTCCTTGATCTGGATTGTAGCGGGATTGGTGCGTGGATTGTACACGCCCAAAATTTCCAAAAAGCGGCCATCGCGGGGGGCTTCCTTGTCCGCAGCGATGATGCGGTACGTGGGTTGGCCTTTGAGACCAATACGACGTAAACGAATTCTTACCATTTTATACTTACTCCTTTAGAATATTTTGTGTCTCAGACAGGCAAGGGAGGATGTGTGAAAGGGACACACGCCTCGCGGGCTGAAATCACAGGGGCATATTTTACCAGAGAAAAAGCGGGAATCTCTGATTTTGGATTTGGGGGGAGTGGCTAAATGAATGGACCAAAAAACCATTCACCATGGAGAACACTAAGTCCACAGAGTTTTTAGAGGGTTTTTCCTAAACTCTGTGCGCTGACATGAAAAGAGAAATCTCGTAGATCACGTTTGTAACGTGCCTATCACGCTCAAAACATGACCTACATTTTTCATCCTTCGGGGTAAAAGTCGCCATCTCGCGTGGATGTATTCCAGTCGAACGAACCTCTTCAAGCATTGCGCGATGATACATGAATTCATTTATCGCGCTGGCATGGTGTAAAATTCGCAGGCTTCCCTCACGAAGAAACCCGCCTGCGAAAGATACCGCTCGACATGCCTCCAATTGTTTTGCTCATCATCGGCCTGACCCTGCTGTTTGGATTCCTGAACGGTATGCACGATTCACGAAACGTTGTCTCTACCATGGTCTCGTCGCGGGCGTATTCACCCCGCACGGCGTTGGGCGTGACCATCCTCGCGGAGCTTTCAGGCCCGTTCCTTTTTGGTGTGGCAGTTGCGAACACCATCGGGCGCGGAATTGCCAACCCGCAGGCGATCAGTTTGCAGGTCGTGCTGGCTGCGCTGCTCAGCGCAGTGATCTGGAATCTGTTCACGTGGAAGTTGGGGATTCCCAGCAGTTCTTCGCACGCGTTGATCGGGGGGATCGTAGGCGCGGTCTCGGCGCGGGCCGGCGCTCAGGCTGTGCAGGCAACGGGCTTGTTGAAAATTCTGATCTCGCTGTTCGCATCTCCGATCATTGGGTTTGTTTTTGGGTTTATCCTGCTAAAGATCGTGCTGGCGTTATGCTGGAATGCCACCCCGCGCATTAATAACTTCTTCAAAAAGAGTCAACTTATCACCGCCCTGGCACTGGGGTTGAGTCACGGCAGCAACGACGGTCAAAAAGCGATGGGGGTTATCACGCTTGCGCTTGTCATCAGCGGGCAACTTGATTCGTTCGTTGTCCCTTTTTGGGTCATGGCGGCGTGCGCCGGGGCGCTCACCCTCGGCACAGCCACGGGCGGATGGATGTTGATTCGAAAGCCGGGCAGCGGATTCTATAAGATTCGCCCGTTGGACGGATTCTCCACTCAGGTCACCTCGGCGCTGGTCATTATTGGAGCCTCCATCGTGGGCGGGCCTGTCAGCGCGACTCAGGTGATCAACACCGCCATCATGGGAGTTGGCGCAGCGGAACGGGCAAACAAGGTGCGCTGGGGAATCGCCAAGGACATCATCACAGCCTGGATGTTAACCATTCCAGCCACGGCATTCGTTGCGGCTGCGGTCTATCGGCTGGTGATTCATTACCTTCCTTAATCCATCTTTTACCACACTCCTGCCGCCTGAGTCACCATCTCACGCGGATGCAATGTAATGGCTTCCTTGTTGCAGCTTGCGCGGCAGACTCCGCAGCCATAACAGGCAGTCGGGTCGATCACCACTTTTTTGTTGTTAGAAGAATAACGGATTGCGCCGTACTGACATTGCCTCATGCACAGGCGGCAGCCGTTGCAGGCATCGATCGAGACTGCGGCCACCCATTCCGCGCGGAACATGACGGGGTAATCCTTGCGGGCGTGGGTGATGCGGTACGCCATGCAGTCCTGATCACAGTTGCATAAGCCGCCGATGAACGGCGTCTTGAACGTCCAGACCGAATGGACAAGTCCCTCCTTATCCAGTTTGCGGATGGAGTCGAGTGCTTCTTCCTTTGAAAGAGTCTCAAGGCTGAAAGAATCGTCGAGCGAGTCCATCAATTCCTTGTCCATGGTCAGGCCGTAGCAATAACGGGCATTCATGTTGCCTGTGGTTACGCGGCGGCAAACGCATGGCAGCCGCACCGCGCCTTGCACCATGTCAAATATTTTCTCCACATCCTCCATCGGCACGACCTGACCGTAATGATCCTGCTTTTGCATGTGAGTCAATACAGGCTTGGCAAGCTTCATCAGCGGAGTCCTGCGGATCTTGTCCATTTGTTTGAGGCTCTTTGGCACGCGCTTGTCGAATCCGTTCAGAAACTCCGCCGCGTATTTGCGCCGCTCATTTTGATTGAGCAGGTCTTTTGAGTAGTTCTCCATTGTCAGATACCACTTCTCCCCCTCTCCGTGCTGCGTACAGAATTCACACATAGCCAGCCTCCTATTTTTTTTCAATCAGTATAGCCAGCGGAAACTTCCCCACCAAGTGACATTCATCCCCAATCTATATCAGCTTTCACGTAAAAACTTTGCAATGGATATTGCTGCGTGTTTCCCTTCCAAAGCGCAGTGATCGGCTGTCTCTGCGCCGCGCAGTAAATTCCCGGCGACGAACACGCCCTGCACCGAAGAGTGGAAATTCCCGTCAATCTGCGGGCCGCGCGTCGCGGGGTTGATGGTCAAGCCTCCGAGGCGGGCAATCTCATTTTCGGGAATCCAACTCCCCGTAAAGATGACCGTGTCACAGTCCACTTGCCGGGTCTGCCCGGTCGAATCGGTCAATTCAACGCCTTCAACTCGCTTCTGCCCAAAGATATTCGTGACCCGTGCGTGGGTGATGATCGGCGTGCGCGTGAGGAAATCCGCCACCGCCCATTTCACCACGATATAAGGAAATTCGATTTGATGCGCCGACTCTTCGGTAACCATCATCGCGCATTTCACGCCTGCGTGATTGAGCGTCATCAGCGCCGACAGACTCACCACCTCCGCGCCGACGATGACCGCGCGTTTGCCCACTGGCAAATGTTCCTGATACACAAATCTTTGCAACGAGCCCGTCGTAAAAATCCCCTGTGGACGCGTGCCCGGAATCATGCGCGCCGCACGCGGACGTTCACGCACACCTGTCGCAAGCAGCACAGCCTGGGCTTCAATCGTTCCCAGTCCTTGCATTGAAGTGAAATTCAAACTTCGAGAATCTTTGTGTTCCTTCGCGGATTCCGTCCATCCCAAAATCGTTGTGGATGTTCGCACTTCAACGTCCATTTTGTCTGCGAGGTCGCGATAATACTTTGCATACTTTGGCCCCAGCCACATGCGCCACAGGTCTTCTCGCCCAAAGCCAGTGTGGTGACAGAAGCGCGGCATTCCACCTGCCTCGGGTTCGCGGTCTACAACTAAAATATTTTTTATTCCCTGTTTTTTCAATTCGATTGCCGCCGAAAGCCCGGCCGGCCCTGCGCCAACGATCAGAACGTCTTTCGCCACAGGGGCTACTGAACGCACAAAGTATTTTTGAGAAGACTCCGTGATCTCTGTGCTCTCCGTGGTGAGAGTTTTGATTAATGCCGCGTGGCAATTAAATCCCTGGCACCTTCCCTGCGAAGCGCGAGTCCTTCTTCGCAGCCCATCCACCATCGTCGCAGGGATTGGCGCGCGCATGACATCCAGCAACTCGCCGCGCGAGACTCGCTCGCAATGACAGATCATTTCCGCATACTGCGGATTCTGCGCAACCATCTCTGCCGATTGATGTGGGCGCACGTCTGCCTGCCCAATGGACGGCATTTTCACAGGTTTGAACTCAACCTTCAACTTCAAATTCAATCCCGCCTCGCGCAGCAACTCAACGCCATATTCGGCAATGCCCATCGCGCCAGAAATGCCCGTTGAACGGATTCCACCCAGACACAAATAGCGAAGCGCCGCATCCATCTCAATTTGATAATCGCTATGCTCCGTCGCCGCACGCAAACCGGAGTAAGTCGCCGTCACTTCTTCGTTCAGCAGTTGCGGCAAAATCTCGCGACCCTTCCCAATCAACATTTCCAAACCGTCTGCAGTTGTTTGCGTGGAGTTCTTGTCGGGCAGGTCTTCAGCAGTTGGCCCCAGCAAAATATTTCCATAAACAGTCGGGCTGATCAACACGCCTTTTGTTTTGGATGTCGGCACTGGCAGCAGGACGTGATTAACAAGCGGTCTCGCCAATTTGTCATACACAATTAATTGCCCGCGTCGCGGCGTGACTGTGAACTGGTCATGTCCAAAATGGGCATTGATCTCATCTGAAAACAATCCCGCCGCGTTGACGATATAGCGCGCGTGAAGTTCATGGACGGTAGACGGTAGACCGTTGACGATAGACCACCGTCCACCGTCAACGGTCAACGGTCGAATGTCTTTCACCTGAAAATTCAAAAATAATTCCGCCCCATTCAGCACAGCCTGATACGCAAAAGCAAGCGGAACGCTGAACGTGCAAAGAATCCCCTCACCCGGGACGAACAATCCACCCAGTGCGCCTTTATTGATATTCGGCTCGCGTTCGTAAATCTCATCCGCAGAAATTATTTTTACATCGAACTCCCCATTGTCATGCGCCTGTTTCAGCAATTTTGGCAGTGTTTCAAATTGCTCCTGATTCCACGCAATCAACAAACCGCCCAAGCGTTCATGCGCGATATTTGCCTCGGGCAAAAATTTATCCATCAAGGCGTAACTGCGTTTTAGCAGTTTCGCTTCCAGCGACCCGGGCTTTGCGTCATAGCCTGTGTGCCAGATGGCTGTGCTGGCTTTCGAAGTCCCCATCCCCACATCTGGATTCGACTCGACCAGCGCGACTTTCAAGTCGTAACGCGAGAGTTCCCGTGCAATGGCCGATCCGACCGCACCTGCGCCGATGATGGCGATGTCAAATATTTGCGTCATTGATAGCCTTTCCTATTTTGACAGTGGACGATAGACTGTTGACCGTGAAATCGTCCACCGTCTATTGTCCATCGTCTAATTAGTGATGAAATCCCTTCACGGCCTCAACCGCCTTATTCCACTGCGACAATTTCTTTCCTCTTTCTTCCTCACTCATCTTCGGTGAGTAACTTGTCTCAGATTTCCAATTAGCCGACAACACATCAAAAGATGTTCCCAGCGCAGAGACTCCGGCGAGATTGGCAATCCCAATTGCAGTCGCTTCCAACGCCGCAGAGACTCGCACTTCAAGGTCCAGCAAGTCTGCGATCATCTGCATCAGGTAGTGATTGCCCGATGGACCGCCATCCACTTTCAGGTGAGGTGGAGGCGTGCCCGCATCCTGCGACATGGCTGTCACCACTTCGTAAACCCGACAGGCAATTCCATCCAATGTGGCGCGGACAATATCATCAGAGGTGGTGCTGCGGTTCAAGCCGAACATCGCGCCTTGCACATCGGTGCGCCAATGCGGAGCGGCGAGTCCCTGCAAAGCCGGGACAACCACCACGCCGCCATCTTTAGAATTATTCGCCGCATTGTGGCTGGAGGCTGAATCAGGGATAAATTTCAAATTATCTCTCAGCCACTGCACAGCCGAGCCTGTGACAAAGATGCCGCCGTCGAAGGCATAAGCCGTGTGACCGTTGAAATTCCAGCCGACAGTGGTGAGCAGTCCATTATTCGAAAGTTTTGGTTTATCGCCGATGTTCATTAGCAGAAAACTGCCTGTGCCGAATGAACATTTCATTTCTCCCGCTTTGAAGCAAGCCTGGCCAAATAGCGCCGCTTGTTGATCGACCAATAACGCATGTAGGGGCAAAGGCTTTCCGTTTCCAAAATCAACATCGCCAATATAGCCGGCGGAAGGTTTCACTTCGGGCAGCATACTGCGCGGTACATCAAATAATTTCAGCAAGTCTTCATCCCACTCGAATTTGTTCATGTCGAACAAAAGTGTGCGCGAAGCTGTTGACGGGTCAGTAACGTGTAATTTTCCGTTGGTCAAAGACCAGATGACCCAGGTTTCAGTTGTCCCAAATTTTAATTTGCCTTCATGTGCTTTTTTGCGAAGGTCGGGATATTTTTCAAACACCCATTTTAATTTCGGCGCGGAGAAATAACTGTCGAGGAGCAACCCTGTCGTTTGGCGCAGCCAGATCTGGTCGACGGAAGATGCGAGCGAATCGCAGACGGATTGTCCGCGCGTATCCTGCCAGACGATGGCGGGAGTCACCGCCTCGCCTGTTTCCGCATCCCAAACGACGAATGTTTCGCCCTGGTTGTCAAACCCGACTGCGGAGATTTCATATTTATCAATGAGCGGCGCGCAGGCTTCCTTCACCGTGCGGACGATATCAGAAGGTTCCTGCTCCACCCAGCCTGCCTGCGGAAAGCGCGCCGGCAATTGGGAAGAGTTCTTTTCAAGCATCACCCCATTTTCGTCCACAATGACAGCGGTGGTCTGTGTTGTGCCTTGGTCAATTCCGAGGAGGTAGTTCATTGGACTCCTACTATTACCCGTCCTTGCGAGGAGGGCGTTCTTCCCGATATCATCCCGAATACTTTTATCGGGACGAAGCAATCTCCTCTCGCAAACAGGGGGATTGCTTCGAGAAGATCACTCTCGCAATGACGGAAAATAAAAAATTGGAGATTAGAGATTGGTTTTTGCCAACCTGCTAATCTCCAATCTCCAATTACAGATTACCGGCCACTGGTTAATGCTCACTGGCCATTATTCGCTGATTATTGTTCGCCGAACTTCTTCTCAATATCGGCAATCATCTTCTGGCGTTCCTTGATCTTATCGCCTTCGGGTACGCCTTCAAAACGCTTGTCTTCACCACCACGGAGGAACGAGAAAGCCGCACCGATCACACCGACAATGATGGCGGTAATAGCTGTGCCACTCGGTGGGATGAGGAAGTGCAGGCTGCTCGCTTCAGATACTGGCAGGAAGGACATCCCGTAGCCGGCGATAGCAACCACGATCCCGATGATGGCATACTGCTTCGACCAGAAACTGAGCAGAGCCACAACGAAGATGAGGGTGAAGTAAAAGACTTTTTCATTGGGCGGGAAGAAACCGCTGATGGCCAATGTTATACCGAAGATGACAGCAAGCACCGCATTTGGCTTGGAGAGGCCGCCAAGGTTGAAGGGACCCTTCTCTTTCCACTTCGCGCTACCTTCGGCCAGCAAGCCGGCCGCGATCGGCATGACCATGGAGATGTACAGGAAGACCGCGCAGGCCACTGCCAGTACAAGGTAGTACGGAGCGTAAACGGTGCTTAGCAGAGCGAAAGCCGCAGATACCCAAATGGCATAGGTGGGAGTACGATATTGGGTACTGACATGAGCAAGAGTCTTAGAGACGAAGGGGATGCCGTCATCGCGCGAGAAGGCGTACATCATGCGTGATGTGGAGGTGAGGCCAGCCAGCGCGCAAAGGTAGTTCACAACCACCATGCCTCCCGCGAGGAAGATGCTCAGCCAACTGGGCATGTTAGATGAGCCCCACATATAGAAGAACGAGCCCCAGCCAGCAGCGTGGGCCTCTTCGAGGCTTGGCATGGTCAAAACATAGGCGGCCACGGCAATGAGGCCGAACACCCACGACCAGAACACGGCAGTCCACATGCCTTTCGGCACGTTCACCTGCGCATCTTGTGTCTCTTCGGCAGTATGCGCAGATGCATCAAAGCCTGTGATGGTGTAGCACACATATGAAAGACCAAGCAGGAAGGCAAAGGCCACGCTCTCGGTACGGAACGGAACCACCGCGCCGCCGGCATCGCCGGTCACGTTTTGGAAGCTGGTCAGGCGGCTGAAATCGAGCGCCACCGGGCTGAAGGCAAAGAGCACGATGATGAGAACAATCGAGAGCGCGAGGATTGCGTACCCGCTGAAGTCGGTCAACTTGGTTGTCAGTTCAATTCCGTAATGGTTGAGCATGGCCTGGGTTGTGAGTACGACAACCATGAAGCCAAACTGATGCCAGTAGCCGAAGCCAGATACATCCACACCGAGAGCGGTGCTGAGGAAGAGGTCCTTGAAGAAGACCGAGTACAGCAATACATCCACCGAAGACACCACGCAGATCAAGCCGATGAGGTTGAACCAGGCGGTTGCCCAGCCCCAGAATTTCCCGCCGAGGTGGGAAGACCAGTGATACAAACCACCCGCTGTCGGGAAGGATGAAGCGATCTGTCCCATGCCGACTGCCACGCTCATCGCGAGCACGCCGCCCACCAGCCAGATCAAGAACGCGCCGCCGGAACCAAGCGAATTGAACGCTGCAGGAAAGGCAGAGATACCGCCGGCAAGAATACAAATGATCGAGAAAGAAATTGCAAAATTTGAAAAGCCGCTCATGCGGCGTGAAAGTTCCTGCGCATACCCCATCTTATGCAGGACTTGCTTGTCGTGCGCCTGACTTTTGTTATCAGCCATTTTCGTAATTCTCCTTGGACTTGAATTAATTTTTCGAACTCAAGAAACCGAACTTACGAATAGCGAATATATTTATCGGCAATACACAACCTCCTCGCTCCCTCGCGGAAACTCTCCTCTGAATATTATGTGTTGATAACCCTGCCAATAGGAAAAAGGTACGGGTTAATTGCGCCAATTATTGCACAAAATTCCTCTTGATAAAATAGAGCAAATGTTCTAAAATGGATTTATGGACTCGCTGGGCACCCTCAAGTTATTATCTTCTCAAATGACGTTTGAAGCGGATGGAGAACCGCGCGTCAATTCCCCCGCCCCGGCCTGTTTCAGTCCGAAAGAGCAGGATCAAGCCTTTGTACATCCTGCTCAACTCCCCAACGGACAGAAGATTCTGCTCCTCAAGACTCTGCTCTCGTCAGCTTGTGAACGCGATTGCTTCTACTGTCCATTCCGCGCGGGTAGAGACTTTCGGCGTGCCACCTTCAAGCCCGATGAATTTGCGGGGCTGTTCAGTAAAATGAATCGGGGAGGAATGGCCGAAGGTGTATTCCTCAGCTCGGGGTTGGCAGGAGGCGGTGTCCGGACGCAGGATAAACTTCTCGACACGGCAGAGATCTTGCGCAAGAAACATCACTTTCGTGGATATCTTCATTTGAAAATTATGCCCGGCGCAGAGAAGGATCAGGTCTATCGCGCCATGCAGCTGGCCGACCGAGTCTCGGTCAATTTGGAAGCGCCAAACACGGAACGGCTTGCAAAACTTGCCCCGCATAAAGTCTTCATGGAAGAATTGCTGCGTCCGTTAAAGTGGGTCGAGGAAATTCGCAGAACTGTCCCAGCCTATAAATTTTGGAATAGACGCTGGCCTTCAACAGTCACGCAGTTTGTGGCGGGCGGCTCCGATGAAAGCGACCTTGAATTGCTGACCATCACGAATTGGTTGAACAAAAATGTGAGGCTCAAGCGCGCGTATTTTTCCGCGTTCCACCCAATTCGAGATACGCCACTGGAAAACAAGCCCGCCGTCCACCCCATGCGCGAGCATCGTTTGTATCAAGCCTCTTTCTTGCTGCGTGATTATGGCTTTGACCTGGAAGACCTGCCGTTTACAACTGACAGCAACCTCCCCCTCAATGCCGATCCGAAACAAGCCTGGGCGCAAATGTATTTGGTGAACAGTCCAGTTGAAATCAATAAAGCGGAGAAACAGGAATTGATTCGCATTCCCGGAATTGGCTTGAAAGGAGCAAACGCGATCATGAATGCCAGAAGGTCAAATAAACTGCGCGATCTGTCTGCGCTGAAAAAAATTGGCATCATCGCTGAACGTGCCGCCCCGTATGTTTTATTCGATGGAAAAAAGGCAGCCATGCAATTGGCGTTGTTTTAAGTACGAAAGAGCATGTCGTTGCGAGGAGCGGAGCGACGAAGCAATCTTTAAGGAACTAAAGATTGCTTCGGGCTAGCGCCTTCGCAATGACATTATTTTTTTCACGTTCCCATAGTTACAGCGAGTACATCATAATAGGTTCCAGCGCCAAACCCATCAAACAGGACGTTGTCGCCCGGCTTGATGTGAGGCAACTGGCGTAAAAAGACGATCATATTGCTTGCCGCGCTTACGTTGCCAAAATCCTTCATCAGCCACGGCATGGGGAATTCAATACCGCTGCCTTGCAATTGCTTGGCCTTAAGTTGATTGATCTTATAGTTGGCGTGATGCACAATTCCAACCGAAATCTTCTTTTCCGGCGTCCCAAGTTTATTCATTAATTCGGCATACTCATTGAACACATCAGTCACAACTTTTACGCCGGTGCGGACAAACAACTTGACCATGCCCATCGGTCCTGCCATTGCGATCGGACCGCCGTCTTCCGGTTCGTGCATCAACCCGGCCACACGGATGTGAGACGAGTCGGACTGTGTGATCTCCACCTTCGATCCATGATCCAACTGCCTTGAATGTGGGTAATACATATGAACAGCCAGCACACCTTCATCGTCAAAGGCTTCGTAATCCTTGCCGACCAAAAACTTGAAAGTATCTCCCGGCACAACTCCGATGATTCCTGCCGCATTACCAAATAACTGCAAGGCATATTTATCATGTGAATGACTCGTAAAGCGGCTCAATCCTTCGACGCCGCCCACCAGCACCTTCTTCCCCTTTAACTCTTCAGCAATGTTCATCTGACCTTTCCGTGCCAATCCCGGATTGAGCGCAAGGTTCAAGCCGCCAACCGAACCGTCGCAGGCCTTATGCACACTGACTTTCAATGCCTTGCCGGGGATTCCAGCGCGCTCACAGATCAATGAAACAAAATCATGCGACACCGGTCCGCTCATGCCGATTAACACAGCATCCACATCAGCAGGACTCCAGCCATTTGCCCGCGCCGCCTCCTGAAGCATCCGCGAGCCGACCTGTAATTCCAGTTCGAGATGATCGGCATCGTTCAAATCGGGAATATGATGGCGGCTCAAAAAGCCCAACTCATCGAGGTTCATGGCATCTTCATCTTTCAAGGTCTCGCCGCGGCGGTGCGACACCAATTCACGCAGTCTGACATTGTCATAACTTTCGCCCCATGTGCCATACGCGCCGCCGACCCCAAGCGCGGAATTGGTAACGCTCTCAAATGCAAACGGGATGCCTGCCCCGATCTGAATGATTTCTTTCTTTACATTTTGACGTTCAAAGAACGAATGGCTTTCTGTCATTTTCATCTCCTTATTAGCCAAACCACATCCATAAAATAAGCTCTTCAGAAAAATGTAACACCATTCCCCCGTTCACGTTTCTATTCAATCAGTCATGGACTGGGTTTTCTGCGTGCGATTTTCCGAACACCGCGAAAGATAAACAGGACGATCAGCCCAAGCAGCAAAACAAGAAGCCCGATCACCAGCGCCAGGTTTCCCGTCACTTGCAGTTTACTGGTGTTCGGCTGAACATCCACAGAAAGGAAGGCTGTCCTTTCAACAGATGAGCCATCAGGCGCGGTGCCGGTGACAACAACATCGATCCCGTGTGTGCCGGAGAGCTTCGGAGTCCACACTGTTGTAATTTTCCCGCCTGGTGCAAAATCAATTTTTTCGATTCCGCCATCGGGATCTCGGATGACAGCCTGCGCCTGCGTAATATCCAATAATTGGCCATCGAGCGAAACTTCCGCGTTTAACTGAACCTGTTCGCCAATTTTTGGAATTAATGTGCTGGATTGAGCGCTGAGCATTGCCCCGCCGACAAAATAAACCGAAACAGCAAAGTCCGCGCCAGTTGCGGGGGTTTTGTCAGTTGCCAGCACAGATACTTTCCACAACCCAGGTTTGGGGTTTGGAAATCCATACCCGAGATAAATCATCGAAGCAGGATCATCCACTTGCATAAATCCATTTTTTTCAGCATCAAGTGCGATCTCTTTACCACTTGCGCCTACCACACTGACAGCCACGGAACGCGTCGGGTCAAAAAGCGCGAAGGATGCAACTGTCACATTTGGGTCAATGGTGATCGTCAATTCTGCCGAACCGCCAGAATCAACATGCCCCGTGTAAACTCGCGTAAATTGCAGCGAATTTGATTTAACGGTGGCAGGCTCGGGGTCCGCGCCGACCGTGAACATCCCGGCGCTTTTTTGTAAAAGAGGTTTAACAAAACTCTCGAACACCTCACTTGACAAAGTCAATTCGCTGTGAATAATGTCAATTTTTTCAGACTTCAACTTGATGGCATTGATGCTGTCAAACGAGACAACCGTGTCATTCGGCACGCCCGTACAAGGCGACTTAAATTCTTCAAGAATCGGTGTGCCGCCCAGGTCATAAAACTCCACGCCGTGGCGGTGAATAATTTGATTATTAAAAACTCCCTGCATATAACTTTGGCGAATTTCAATCGAGGCAGGCAGATAAAAACCGAGCGCCGCGGGGAGCACCGAACAATCGGAGCCGCCCATCGGAGAGCCAAGCATGATCAACTGTGCCACATCGCGATCCTGCATCACGCGGTCAATGTAATAGCGCGAGATCATCCCGCCCATACTATGCACCACCAGGTCAACCATTTCTGCGCCCGTTGCTTTTTTTACACCCGCGATATATTGCCCTTCGATTTCCGCATTTTGCGCAATTGTATTCGTGCGCCCGGTCGGATCGGTTAACGCGCCTGTATTCATCACGCCATCCACTTGCCCATCGCCTAAAGCGAATCCCTGCAAGCCGATGGGCGCTAAAAAGCCGTCTGGGCCGAGATAAGCTTTCCAGGATTCCCAACTGGATATAAACCCATGCACCATCACTACTGGACGTGGATTAATCTCAAGCGCATCAGACTGACCGAGAAGCCTGTTTCCGTTTCCATAAGCATTCACCACCCGACTGTTTTGCGCCGCTCCTCCTGCATCCCAGCGCCATCCCAATGAAAGAAACGCCTCCGTCTGACAACCATCACCCCCGCCCGGAATAACACAACTGCCGAGAACGACGCCATCATCCTCAAACGTAAAATTAATTTGTTCCTGCTGAGCCAGTGATTGGGATAATTTAATCTGCAATCGAATCATGTCCCCGTCTGTGATTCGTGACGTCACCTGGCCTGCGCGGTTGAGGGTGACAACTTTCGAATCCGCGGCCAGCCAGCCTGACCTGAAACCGTATAAGGAAATAATACATGCAGACACAATCAGTACCGTTAAAATTCTGCGCATGTCAACCTCGCTCAAAATAAAGCCGCCATTAATTTTTGAAGTCATTATAAATGCTTCAGTTTTACAGCGCAATTATCATATTTGGATTCGATTGCAACAGAAACACACTCAAACAAATTTATTTTTATTCTTTACATCGATTCAACCTTAAAATATTTCAACAATTCCCTTCCAAACCTTGTAATTATTTTTATTATCGCTATACTAAATGAATATGAAATATATTTAACAATTTATTTCGCAAAGGAGAAAATATAATGACAACAACAATGGAAACGCTTTCTATAAAAACAGAAAACAAATTCCGAACGCTCGTTACAAAGCAGGCATATAAAAAAGGCGATGTGATCTGCAGCATGCCCAGCGAAAACATAATGGACAAGCCGAATCGCTTCACAGTGCAGATCGGCAAAACAGTCCACACGCATGTCGGAAAACTCGCCGCGCTGAATCATTCTTGCGACCCCAACGTCGTCCTTGACACCCAAAACATGATTATGATCGCCCGTCGCGACATAGAAAAAGGCGAGGAACTCTCCTTCTTCTACCCATCCACAGAATGGGAAATGCAGGCGCCATTCATTTGTTTATGCGGCGCGGCAAACTGCATCCACGTGGTGGCCGGCGCGCGCTTCCTGCCGCTCTCCACGCTTGAGGGACATTACCTCAACAAGCACATCCGCGAGATGATGATTGAATTGCTGAACAACACCAAACAGCATTTGAAGAATTTGTAAACACCAATATAAAAAACTCCGAGGACAAGACAAGCCTCGGAGTTTTTTTGCATGAAGAAATATTCTTAACTTACAGCTTGCGGTGAAATGCCAGCAAGGTGTAGGCTCCCACCCATGGCTTTCCCAGCCTGTGATTATCAGAAACAATGATCTTGCCAAACCTCGAAGCGATCTGCGGCATGAGCATGGCGACCGCCGCCCAATCATCCGTCAAAACAGCGGTTTTCATCTTTGCCGCCGACTGGCCCGCCCACATCCACTCCATGCGGAATTTATCAGCCTTCACCCAATAATCACGTTTTTCCCAGGCAGCAACTGAAGCGTCAATTCCTTCCGATATCGATTGCAAAGCCAGCGCAATATAGGCTGCCAGGTCTTTTGATTCCGGCGTCACCGCCGTTTGTTTCGCCAATTCCCGGATACACAAAACAATGCCTTTTGTCAGACGGGTTCGTTCTTTTCCAACAGAATCAGGGTTAATCACACGGCTCAAGATAATTCTCCAATACAAGTGTAGTTTGTAATTTCAAGTGCGGGATTATACCGCTTCCCCGCTAATCGGATAAAATAAAGTCCGGAGTTCTATTCTGTAGATGACTCATCCGATCACAGCCATCATCTTCGACTTTGGGAATGTCTTTGTAAAATGGGACCCTCGCGAAGTCTACAAGCGCTTCTTCCCCAGCTCCGAAGCTATTGACTCTTTTCTGGAAGAGATTCGATTCACCGAGTGGAATGCCCATCAGGACGCAGGCCGCCCTTTCAAAGAGGGCGTCGCCGAACTCACGAAGCAATTTCCGCACTACTCTAATTTAATAGAAGCGTACAAAACTCACTGGGAAGACAGCATCACAGAAACAATAATTGGCACAGTGGAAATTGCGTACAAATTAAAGTCGGCAGGCTGGGATTTATATTTGTTGAGCAATTTCTCCGCTGAAACATTTCCTCTGATGCAGCGACGTTACAGCTTTCTATCTTTGTTTGACGACATGATCATTTCTGGTGAGCATAAAATCGTCAAACCAGGCCCATCCATTTTTGATCTTGCATTAAACAGGCTCAATCGCGAAGCGCGCGAATGTATGTTTATTGACGACTCACTCCCAAATATTGAGACCGCAAAAAAATTAGGATTTAACACCATTCAATTCCACTCTCCAGAACAACTGGAGGATGACTTGAAGAGTTTTCTTGGCGAATACGCCGCACACGGGAATTAGAAAATGAACATTCAGAAACAAATGCTCGAAGCAATTGAAGCAGAACTCCAAAAACAGGTGGCGCGTCTCGATCAACCGCTCACCAAACAATTTCACGAGATGCTCACCTATCACATGGGCTGGACTGGGGAAGGAGCAGGCTCGGACGCAACAGGCAAACGAATCCGCCCGCTGCTTGTTTTGCTTACAACAGCCTCTTGCAGCAATGATCGTGAAAAAGACGAAGCAGCGCGCAGCCCTTATTGGTTGCGAGCCAGATCAGCGGCGGCGGCAATTGAACTTGTCCACAATTTTTCTCTTGTGCATGATGATATTCAGGATAATTCAGATAAACGCCGCGGCCGCAATACAGTCTGGGTCAATTGGGGCGCTCCAATGGCGATCAACGTTGGGGACGCTTTGTTCGTACTTGCCAATCAAGCCATCCTTGACCTGACAGAATATTATCCTGCTGATGTAGTGCGTCAGGCCGCCAGCATTTTGAACAACAGCTGCCTTGACCTGACACGCGGTCAATTCATGGACATGTCTTACGAAGAACGCAACGATCTTGGTCTTGATGATTACTGGCCGATGGTCGGCGGAAAAACCTCTGCCTTGCTTGCGGCTTGCACGCAAATTGGCGCGTTGCTCGGGAACGCCAGCGAAGCCGAGCAGGATGCCTACCGCTTTTTTGGCTGGCATCTGGGTCTTGCTTTCCAGGTTCAGGATGATATTTTGGGCATTTGGGGTGACGAAGCCCTTATCGGGAAGTCCACTGCAAGCGACCTTGTGGAGGGTAAAAACTCCCTGCCGATCCTTTATGGGCTCGGAAAACAGGGTAAGTTCGCCCAAAGATGGGCGGAGGGGCCGATACAATTGAGTGAAGTTAATGCTGTGGCAAGCCAGCTTGAGGACGAAGGCGCAAGAAGCTACGCAGAGGAGACATCCGAAGCTGAGACAAAAAAGGCGCTGGAATGTCTGGATCGGGCGAATCCGCGCGGCGAGGCTGGCGAGGCAATCCGTCAGCTGGCGAATATGCTCCTTAAACGGAAGCAGTAAACGGGTCAGGGACGATGCGTGTTTTTCATCAGGCTTGACATGCCTTTCCGGCGTAGCGTATAATCCGTTTTGTTGACACGCGGGTGTAGTTCAGTGGTAGAACGCTTGCTTCCCAAGCAAGATATCGAGGGTTCGATCCCCTTCACCCGCTCTGTGGATTGGTCGGCCACGCTTCTTCATCGTGGCCTGGTTGTTAAAGTACCATGCTTACTTTACACACAATCCCCGCTACTCAAAGACCTTGTGCGCTAACACAGGGTCTTTAGTTTTTCTTGCTCTGCTGCGCCTTCTCAAGCTTGACGGCAAACTTCTCCACGTCAGATTCAGGAACAACGATGGGAGAATTGTACGCAAACGGGTTCTTTTGTTTGGCGTTGGGGAAATGCCCGGCGTGCCACCAGCGAATAACCATTTGCTTATTGACGCCGAAACGATCTGCAATTTGTTTCATTGAAAAATATTTAATCATAGTCGCTTTATACACCCGTACAATCAGGATGTCAAGTACTCATTCCACACGATCTTAAACCGCCACTGCCCGCGCCCCGCCCAAAACTGACAGCCGTGGTACGCCAGCCGGCAGTCCGCGTCCCAATGCCGGTCCAAATCTAAAATGTCGCACTCCGTCCCAAACGCGAAGGGTAAGTTCTCGGCAGTCAACACCGCTTTATAACGCATGTTCTCTTTTACAAACCCGCAATAGGCCAGCGCCTCCGCTTCCGTCTCAGCCCATCCCATCCCCTGCCCCCAGCCCGTAGAGATGTAATACCGCCCGTCGCCGCCGGCCCAATGAGTGTAGGTATATTCCCGCAGTTGCGCCAGCGAATAGGTACAGCGCGGGTTCCGCCCCGGCAGGATGATCCTCGACCAGCTTCCGTTACAGCGCGGAATCAGCACATGCTCAGAGCGTGTCATCCCGCCCTCCACAATCGAATGCTGATGATCTTCTTCGGGTGCCGGCTCATGTGTCCAACCATCTCCGCCGCGCTTCGGCTCTCCCATCCGCACACAGGGCATATAAACATCCTACACCTCCGCCTGTTGCACGGCCTTAAACAATACCGCCGCCCCGCTCGGCTGCGCCATGATCTTGATCGTCTGCTTGTTGTTGAACGCCACCGCCGGCGCAATCGTGATCTCCACCCCCGCCCACTTCTGCTCGTGCTCCGTGCCCGTAATCCGCTCCATCTCCGCCGCCTGGGTCGCGTTCAAGAGCATGTTCTTGCGCCTGTTCTCGAACGCCAGCGCAATCTTCCGTTCCTGCTTGCGGGTGTTCGGGTTGTACGCCATCTTCTGATACGCCCGCTTCACCTTTACCGTGTGCTCCATCCCCCGCAGGTCTTCCACCTTCAATAAAAAATCATAGTCGTAATCGTAAATACTCATCGCTGTTCTCCTTTTTTTTTCTCCCCCCAAAATGCGTTCTCCCTTTTGGGGGGAGATGTCCGCTTCAGCGGACAGAGGGGGGTGGTGTATAATCTGGCGCGAGGTCGTAAACCTCATCGCTTGGGCGGCGGCTGTTTAGCCAGTCGTCGCCCTATGTATTAGATGATACACCCGTACAATCAGAGTGTCAAGGTTTTTGAGGAGGAAGGCGCCATGAAAGAAAACGCCCTATACTTTGTCGTCTTGTTTATTATTATCCTTGTATCTGATAAATACTTACGTCACAGAATGTCACGCTTTGAAATAACTTTAATTGGTCTCATTATCGGGATCATTACCTTTTACATCAGCGCAGGTATTGGCCGTCTTCTCGGCTGGTAAACCATGTTAATCATGAGGTAAAGTAATGAGTATATTTACCGCTCTGTGCGGCGGTCTTGTTGGCGTTCTGTCATCAGCATATTTTCTGCTAGGTCACTTCAATAACCGAATAAAACTAACTACAAGAGCCGGACTCTATATGTGGATAGTATTGTTTGGCTCAATCGGATCAATTCTGGTTGGTTCTGTTGACCTGCTCAAGTTGGCAATAACTACCCCACTTTCTGGCTCGGAAGCTACACCAACCGCACGTCCCCCAACCGCACGCCCTACGGCTCGCGCCGTTTCCAATCCAACTCCCTCCTGTCTCAAATGGGATCAAATTACATCGAGCATGGAAGGCAAGACTCTTCCTTGCGTCTATGGCATTGTTGTGGATTACGTTGAAAATCCTACCCTGAACGCCACCTATTTCTATTTCGGCAGACGTGACCAATTCTTCCTTGTCGCCTCAGACGTGTACTTTCTAGGCTTCAAGGATGGAGATTGCGCCAAAGCCACTGGCACAGTCCAACTAAATACATATCGCACGCCTTATCTAAAAGTGGATGACGTTTATTTCTGCGAATAATTCTCCTCCTCCCTCGCCAACCTTCCCGAAAGCACAAACGGCGCATACAAAATAGCCAGTATCAAAACAGTCGCAACGCAGATCATATCGGTACTTCGGGGTTCTCAATCTTCCAATTCGTCTTAAACCCATGCGGGTCTCGCAATAGCACGCTCGTCCCATCCGACCTCACGCCGTAAATGTTATACCCGTAAAGCGTGTACTCCACGATCTGCGTCCCATCATCCAGCGCAAACGGCAGCTCAGGCCAAAACTCCAGCGTATCGTTTCGCGCCCACATCCCCTGCCCGTCATCCACCAGCGGAGTGTAGCAGTCAAACCCTTTGCCAAGTTTTATCAACCCGCCCGTCATCGTGATCGCATTAAATTTGTGAATGTGCAGCCGATGGTCTTTCTCGAAAAACGTTCCAGCCACCGCCAGCGGGCTGTCGAACCTGGGCGCGAAAAGACGCGAATACACCGCACCTTTCTCCATCGCAATCACATGATTAAGCGCCCACGATAATCTCTGTGTGTAATGAGACACGCCCTCGCTGTTGATCCAGCCCGCTTCAGGAATCATAATCCGCTCATACGTCCGCTGTCCGTTCAGGCGGATAACGCAGTCCTTCATCTCCTGCGTCAGCGGCAATACATCACCCTTGCCATCCCTCGGCAAATCGTTGAATACAAACGTCTGCGGCGGCGCGGGCAGTCCCTTCCATTCTGGGTCTGCGCTGCGCGAGGCGTAATTCCAACGCGGCGTCAGCAAGTCCCATGTCAGCGTAGCGATCCGCCCGATCCGCTTGACTGCGGTAATATCGTTCCAGTCAAACGGGGGCGGAGTATGATTCACAACCTCCACGCTCCCATCACTGTAAACACGGATGTCATTGAGGGAGGACATCAATGCTCCCGTCATTGTAGACGTGGATCAGGTTCGTCAGCCTCTTGGTCGGCGGAGGCGGCGGCGCAACTGCTGTCACCTGCACAGCCAGAGTTCCGTTCTTCATCACGTTCACCCATTCATTCGTCGAGATCATCAGCCAATCACCCGTTTGCGAGAGCGCGTTAAACGTCACGCCCGCGCCAATCAAGCGCACCTGCGCGGCATTCGCAGCCGTTGAGTTGAAGACCTTTACCTGTACCAATGTTTTACATGAAAGCATATTATTTTCTCCTGTTGTCGGGGGTGGTGTCACAATCGGCGGGGGCACATTTCCAAACTCTCTGAAGAAGTCCGCCACATCGCCGTTAAATTTATTATGGTCAATCTCCACGCTCTCCACGCCTGCGTCATGCCCAATCGTGGGCGTGCCATCCTGCCAGATCAATGCCTTCGTCCAGCCCTTCGGCAAGGCCACATTCGCAGGGTCACTGGTGTACCCCGCCACCCATAGCGGATATTTCCCAAAGTACGCATAATCTCCGATCACCTGTTCGTGCCACCACCAATCAGCCGTATAAATCCCAACGGGCAAACCGCTCAGGCGTTTCGTTTCCTCGATCATCGTCCGCCATTCTGTCCAGTGTGTGTACATCCCGCCCCACGATGCAGGGTATTCCAGGTCAATCCATAGCCTGCCTTCTGGCGGGTCGTTCTTGAACAGGTCGGTGAATAATTTCGCCTGTCTCTGCGGACTCACACGCGGGTCATAAAACCAATACGCGCCTCTTGGCAGTCCCGCCCTCCCTGCGTTCTGCCAGTTAACGTAAAAGTCCTGGTCAATCCATACGTTTTGCCCCGCGCGGATGATCACAAAATCCGCTCCCCATGCCTTCATCTTCTCGAAGTCAATCACTGCGGGGGTGGTCGGGTTGTCCTGATACGTGCTTACATCAAACCCTTCAATGCCTGTATAGTTGAAGTTCATACAAAGTACCAACCCTCCACCATAAACCTGTCATTTGTAGCCCACGTAAAAGGCACAATCGTTGTCGGGTTCGCGCTTACTGCATACGCCCCGCTCGTGTCCAAACATCGAACACTGCAATAACCATTCGTTCCTGATACAAAGTACATTGCAATTCCACTGCAATATATACTCGCGCTCACATCATGGAAACTCGCCAAACCAAGTGAAGCGCGATTCATCATTCCTACATCCTGTACTGGCAGATTAAAATACGCCTGTCCACCACTAAAGGATGACGTGCTTCCAAAAATTACATCAACTCGAAACCTGCAAACATGCCCGCTTGTTTTGTAGTACGCCGTCTGCGTTCCGTTCCCTAAAGTAAAACCCGTCCATGTCGGCGTCCATGTTTCCTTGTCTGCGCTGGACACATAGTACCTGTCCAAAATCGACTTGAACACTCGGTCAAGGTCGTTGCCCAGGTCGTTCAATATCTTCGGCGCTCTCTTTACGGGGGGTTGTAATGGGTCGCTCATGCTCCTAATTTTCCTTTCAAAAACGTGTACATGATTTCCTTGGTCGGCGTCTCATCGGTAAACCACGCCAGTAATTCCGCGCCCTTCTTGCGCGCCGCGTCCATCATCTGCATCCTGTCTTCGTTCCTGCCTGTATGCCAGTAACGCCCCATAGGATCCAACCACACAACCCGCGCCCCAACATACACAATAAAGTCCACCACGTTCCCGCCCGCCCGCGTCCGCCCGCCATAGATCGGAACCTGATACTGCCAACTCAACCCGCTCGACTCTTCCAATCGCATCAGCGCAAGGCTCACCCAATATTCCTCTTTCGATGCGGCCTTTATCCCTCGGATGAAGAACGGCGGTTCATCCTTCGGGTCTTTGAGCTGCTCCGCCTTCCGAAACAATCCCTTCGTTGTTGCGGCTTTCCCCTTCTTCCGCAGTTTGAATGTTCCTAACTTCATCAGCAATCTCCCCCCTCTCCATTTTGCCTTCCAAATGGGGAGGGGTCGGGGGTGGGGTTCTACGCTTCCTGCGCCGTCGTACTGCACACGAATACATCCCCTGTCCACTCCCTGCCCGTGTCGGGGTTCACTGCCACCTGCCGCGTATTGGGCGGGTTGATAAACACATACTTCCCGTTATACAGCGGGCTTTCACTCTCCATGTACAGCAGCCCTTCCGTGTCCGCATCCGCCCAGGCTTCCAGTTGCGCCAGCTTCGTGATCGCGCTCATCCCAGCCGCCGTCACGCTGTCTTCGTCCATCTCCCTCGGCGCAAGGCTCGGCTCGTCGTCCATCACCCTGAAGGTCAGGTTATATATATATTTCACCTGCGAGCGCAAGACTGCCTCGATTACCGTAGCCTTTAGTATCGGGGTTGTGTAGCTGTCCGAAGAAAAGAATCTAAGCCTTAATTGCATCGCCTTTCCAGCCAGTCCATAGGTAGAAGATAAATCAATGATCGCAACTTCAACCGTCCCAATGCCTGGATTATCCCTCTTTATAGATGGACCCGATGCGGGGGTGATGTTACTGATTGCCAGTGCTGTCCATGCGTCATCGTCCTGTAGTCTGTAATCCACCCCAATATCAATCAGGCCAAGATCGTCGCTCGTATGATAAGAAAGATTGTCCGCCACAATCTTTATCGCTCGTATTAACTTCTGTGTGTCAAATAATCCAGCATGAAACCATGATGTAATAATCTCACCATCTGGCGCAAACCTGTAGTCACTGGACTCTAATTCACTCTTTCCACCGCTGGCAATGTGAACATACACAGAAATATCTCCCTGCCATAGCCACATCCTGTCAACTGTCGAGCCTGGTATTATCTGCAAAGCAAGCGCCTTCAAGCGTTCCCCGTATGGCGCTCTATACACCTCATGCCATCCGCCGCCGCTGCGTTCCAGCAGGCTTGAATAAGGCCACGCATCCACAATCGCAAAGAAACGCCCAGGGTATCCCAGCAAGGATATGATATTTCCCTGCCGTCCGCTCGGCAAACCCTCGCCCAGGTTCGGCCCCAAATCCTCCACGTTCCCCCCGTAATATCTTTCCAATCCCTGCCCCATCGAAAAATAACTGTAAACATTATGTGTCAGGTTCGCGCTTCCGTTTGTGCGTGAGCGCATCGCGCTCATCTCGTTTAGTTTTATCGGCTCGGCTGTCGTCGTCACAATGTAGGGTATGTCCTCCTTGTACACCCACAAGGCTTCAAGCCCGCTGTCATTCGGGTACACCTGCATCCCGTTGATAAAACTGTATTTGTCACCTACCTCAATCACAGCGGCAAAGGTCAGGTCTGTTCCATACGCCGCCGCAGGTGAGGCCGAAGATACCGAAACAATCCCCGTCGCGTCGCTGTTCTGGCTTCTCCAAATCTTATTCGCCAGCGGCTGGTAGGCCAGGTGTAATGCGTAATTCGCCGCCTCTGCCCGCCAGTTCGCCTCACTCCATACTCCCGCATTGTTGTATTCTCTGTGGCTTCTCATAAGCACAGAGTCGCCTTGCGCAAAATACACCACCTCGCCTACGGGTAGTACCGCAGTCACGGGTACGGTCAAGCCGTGCCCCGTCAACTCGCGCCACTCCTCACTACCTAGGATCACATATTCTGTGGTTGTGTCGTGTTGAATTGTCCATGCACTGCTTATTAATTCCGTTGCCGTGTTGCTGGTGATGGTGCGGTACTGCACTTTCTCAGCCTTGCCTGTTCCCTGCACGATCTTCACCACCTTGCCTACATGCTCATTGACTGTCCATGCCTTTGTCGCATCAATTAATTTCGTCAACTGCCCCGCGTTGCTATCCGCCGCGCCCCTGTCCCCGTTCATCCAGACCGTCGGCGCGCCGCTTGCGGGGCTGAGTACCTTGTACTGCTGTCCCTTATATTCATAATAAATGCAGTCACGTTCTACAACCGCCGCCTCCAAAGAGTACAAACCTTGCCATCCCGAATCACTTTGATACAAAACATTCCACGGGCTGCCCATTGGTTTTAATGTATATTGAGTTCCAGCAGTCACCGCGCCCGTCATTGTTATTGCAAGCCACCCGCCAGGGTGATCGGCGGTAACGTTTCCAGTTGCAATCGTCGTGTATGGTGATGCGGTCAATTTTAGGTTAACAGTGATCGGTTCGCCGCCAGATAAAGGCGCGGTATAAATCCATATTCTCCCAACCGTAAACGAAACAGTGGGGATGATTGAAATACCTGTTGCGTAAAAATCAAACCATGCCAGGTTTCGTTTGAACGCTGGGTAATCAATCGTCTTATGCCCCTTGCTAAAATTCATTCGAGGCCCCAAAAAAGCCTTGTTCTCGTGCCTTGTGTTCACGCGGCATCCGTCAAAATACTTCGTGCTGTCCCGCTCAAAGTCCAGGTTTCCACGTCCCCCGCTCCAATCGTCCTGCACAATCGGGCTATATGGGTAATTGAAATCACTGTACTTGCTGCTCCCGCTCTGCGTCTTTAGCGCCGTCCTGTCCACTGGCGTGCGGCTGTACACTGGCGCGGCTTCGCCCTTGTCGTTGCACAAGATCAATCCCACGCTGTTCCCGTTCTTGTCCGTCAGCTTTACATGGTGGGTCGGGTTCGGTTCTGTCGGGCTGCTTCGTATCGTCATCCTACGCCCCCGCCGTGTGAATCAGAAAGTCAATCTCGCGCCTCGGCATCTTCCCCTTCAATCCCTGCAAGACCTTGTTCATCCGTTCTTCAATGCGGTACTCCACCTGCGCCCCATACATGCCCACACCCCACCATAACAACTCTTGCGCGGCCTTGTACTTCAGCCATTCCAAATTAATCTCATTGTTGATCGTCACGCTGTAACTGGTCAGTTCCGTGTGCAGCCCCTTGTAATAAACGTGGATCGTGTCGCCATCGTTCGGCGCGTACCCATAATCAAAACGCAGCTTGCCATCGTGGGTTTCCTTCCAGTGGTGCGAAATATTCCGCCCGCTGTTGGCTGTTGCGGTATCTTCAAATTCAACCTGCTTCACATCGTACACCCCGCTTGGGAGCGTAAACTGCAAAGACTCCCCGTCCCCTGTCAGGGTCGAGTTCAACCCTGTAACGTGTGTGCTTTCCAAAGCCCTGCCAATCGCCGCCACGATCTGATCCCACGGGTAGGCGTTCTTCGCAATCGCATATCTGTCGCCTGCCACAATCGCCCCGCTCACTGCCGCGAATGTCACCGTGCCTGTTGTAGTTGCAAAGTCGGTAACGGTGAACACCTTGCTCGCGTGCGTCCCGCTCAATATCCACAAGCGCCCATTATTAAACGTGTCATTCGGGTATTGGGCAAGCAGCACACTGTCTAAAAGTGTGGTCGTGCTTCCGCCTGTCGCCACACCCTCGATCACGTCCATCACTTCCCTAGCAACTTTGAGAGCTATATCGAATACAGTCGTCATAATTCCTCTGTGGTTTCAGTTCAATGATCAACCTGCCCGCCTGTCCAGTCGGCGGGTAGCAGGTTACCAGTGTTACGCTGTTCGGGTCTGAGTTGGCGGTCAATGCCTGCATCCATTGGTTTAGCCCGCTGTCCAGCATGTAAATCTCTGCCTCGCCTGCTTCAAATCTCTGTGTGTGCCCGTCTGAATAAAAGCCCGTCACGCTGTCAATGTCGTAAAACATTCCCCCCGCCTGTCCATTGTGCGCCCACACCATCACCCCGCCATCCCAATAATAGATGTTTGCATATCCGTCTCGGTCTGTGGTGGTGGTCGGGTAGGTGGGCAGCATGGGTAGGTATATTCCGTTCAAGAGCAAGCCAATCAAAATCATGTCAGGCTGAAATAAGCAAAATTGTTAAATTCGCTTCCACCAAACATCCCATGTCTGGTGTTTGAAATAATCCCCGCGTCCGTTACGGTCTGTTGCGTGCCAACCTGCGTGCCGTTGTAGTAGGCGTCCAGCGTCAATGTCCCGCCGCTAACCGTCCCTGTCAACTTCAACGGCGCACCCGCCGCGTATGTCACCACGCCAGATGTCAGGGTCGTGTACGTCCCGCCCACGCACTTTTCAAGATACAGCGTTACGGTTGTCAGACCAGGTGTCACATTCAAATACGCAATGATGAAATTAGCGGGGGAGGTATAACTATCCATCCAGCCCGCAACCCCGATGGGCTGATTGAACAGGATGGACGAGTTGAGACCAGTTACGATATTCGCCGTGATTGTCGCGTTGTTATTCGCAATTTTTGAGGCGAACATATCTGAAAGCGTTATCAACTTGGCAGTTGCGGTATCTGCCTGAACCACCGCATTGGTGGTGGCGCGAAGCCCCATGTCTGTTGTACTTAACTGCCTCCGCACAGCAATTACCTGCTGGTTTGTTTGTGTTGCGTGCTGACGCCCCATATTCGTTGTTGCGCCGAAATAAACATACGTTTGGTTTGTCGCGCCAGATTCGTGCATATATCCAGCCCTGTACCAATTGCCAATCCCCCCAATCGCCTGTGTCAAACTGCCAGCCGTTGCGCCTGCATGATTCGCTTTACCTGCCGATATTGTCCACCCCGCGCCCTTTGTCCAGTTGGTGTCCGCGTCAAAGCCAGTGTTGGCAAATAACTCCGCGCCGAGGGTGGGGGTGCAAACAGCCTTCCCGCCAAGCACGCGCCAGGCGCTGTTGGTAGTATTCCATGCTCCACCAAGCAGGCCGTTTGCTCCAAATACGCCGCGTCTAGACAGCAACAGATTCATCATGGCGCATACAAAACAACAATGATGCTTCTGTCCGCGCCCTGGTTTACAGGAGTTCCACTCGTCCCGCTCCGTAACTTCAGGCTGTTTGCTCCCAAAAAGTCGGCAGGGTTCAGCAATATATAGCGGCTGGCAGAAGCGACGATGGTCTTCTCCGTGCCCATCTCGTCATACACATTGTTATATGTGCTGTCGTCATGGCTCATTTGCAGGGTCAGGTTCGCCGCCGTCCATGCTGCGGGCATGATGAGTCCAACGATGGAAGCCCCGTCAATGTCCAGCAATTCCGCGCTCAGGCTTGCGCCGTTTGCAATCGTTACGGTTCTATAAATCATGGCTTCCTCACTACTGCGGGAGTACTCTCAGCACAAAAATACCGGACCTGTTCGCGGGTTCAAGGTAGTACAAATTCCCGTCCTTGTCCTTCACTAAAACTTTCGCCTGCGCCAGGTCTTCATACAAGATCGGCGTCACGCCATCCCAAAGCGACGGTGCGCTTACGGGTTCTTCTGCAATCACTACCTCAACGGGTTCAGATTTCTTTGCCATTGTTCACATCCTTATGGGTATAACTTTGTCCCCCTCCCGTTTGCTCCAAAACGGAAGGGGGATGGAGGAGAGAGTAACTTAGCCCAAAACGTTGGACTGGTTGTTGTAACGCCCGGCCGGCACAATGCCGATCAATACCTTGCCGGCGTTGAAGTCCGCGCCCGCGTCCGCGTCGGTGACGGTCGCCGTCACCTTCACATACCGCGCGCCTTCCAAAAGCGGGGTAAAGTATTCGGTGATCTTGCTCGTCACCACCTTGGCGTATGTCACGTCAGGCAGTGTCACCACTTCCTTGGCGTTCGTGCCATCATCCGAATAGGTAAACGCAAAGACAATCTTGTCTCCCGTTTCCGCAAAGGTCGGCACAACGATGCGAAGGATCAGGTTTTCCGCTTTCGGCACAAGCACATAACTGCCCGTCAGGGTCGCGGTCATGTCAGCCGATCCGTCGCGTAAAAGTAATTGAGAGTCTTGCATGGTTTTTTCTCCTTATTCCCCTCTCCAAATTATTTGGGGAGGGGCTGGGGGTGGGGTCTACAGGGCTTGTACGTTGTACAGCCATGAAATACTGCGCGGGTCGGTGATGAACAGGCCGGCCGCCCAATCCATTTCAACGTTCTTCAGCACGCCCGTCTGCCACTCAAAGGTCTTCATGCCGCCGTCATCCTGGAAGCCAGTCACATGCTCCGGCCCAAACTTGACGAACATCAACGAAGACTTGCCCGCGCTGCCTGTCTGCAAGCCGGTCGCGCCTTCGTCGTCCGCAAAAATCTTGGTGGTCTGGTCGGCCTTCAAGCCCATGTCAATGATCGCCGGTCCGCCCTGTCCCCAGGTCGAGATCGTGCGGCCAAAGCTGTCGGTCGTGGTGGTGTACAAACCCAACTGGCGCAGCCCGCTTTCCATCCGCAGCTTGATCGTGTCGCTGGTCAAGATCGCGTCACAGGTATGGTCGCGGCAGGCATACAAGGCCTTCTGCACCAGGTCAAAGAACGAGTTGAAGTTCGCGCTCAGGGTCGTGGCGTCAGGTGAAATATCAACCGCGCCGCCGTCGAAGATCTGCCCGCTGAAATCTCGCGCCATGCGGTAACGCAAACCAACCACGCTCTTGGTGTTCGCGCTCGGCGTGTTGTTGATGACATCGCTGTTCCAGCCGTAGGCCAGTGAAGTGGCGTACATCTTCACATTCCACGCGGCCGGGTCAGAGATCAAGTCGGGCTTGCCCGTCAAGCGGTGGTCGAATGAGACCTTGCCGCCGAACAGGTAGGCGTTCTCTTCGAGCGGTTCAATCTCGCCTACGCTGTGGGTGTAGCCTTCGTTCAGGTTGCGGTTTTGCAGAGTCGGCAGACTCTTGATGCGTAAGCCCTTCGCCTTCAAACTGTTGATCGAAGGAAACTGCATCTTGTCCAGCAAAAAACTTTCCTTGCGCAGGATGTCCACGATCCCGCTCGAAAGCATCTTGCCGTCCTTTTCAAGAAACTGGCTGTACTCAGCCAGGGTGATGTAACTTGCCATAGTTTCTCCTTGCCGGGCTTATCCTCGGTTCTCAGCCCAATTGCCTGAAAGACCCTTGGATATTTTTTCCTCGGCGGTTAATGTTCTGGTGGATGTGCTTTGCATTCCGCCGGCGCTCACGGCGCGGGCGGCTGCTCCCTGCTTCAAGGAGGTAATACGCTCTGCCTTGGCTTCCGCCTGCCTCGCGGCCACGCGGATCAACTTCGGCAGTGATCCCTTCGGGTCATCCAGCACCGCCTGAATCTCCCTATACTCAGGGTCGTTCGGCGTTACCTTCGTTCCCACATCGGCAAAAGTGGCTTCCAGTTGTGCATAAACAAATTCTGCTTGCGCCTGCATTTCAGGGGTCGTTGCGCTGGCTTGCGCTGCGGCCTGTCCTTCGCTTCCGCCTTCTTCCTCGATCTGCTCGCGTAGGGCGTTCACCTGCTGCGGCGTCAGTTGAGTCCCGCCGGCCTCAAGCCGGGTCTTTATGGCGCTCAACTTGTCGTCAATTTGTTTCATGCGATCCCGCTCAGATTGTTTTGTCCGGCGAAAATTCTCCGCCAGAATCTGATCGAGTTCTTCCTTCGTGACATACGACGGGCTTACTGGTGTCTCCTGCGCCTCTCCCTGTTGCGCCGAAGTCTGGTCAGGCGAAGCAGCCAACTCCGCGCCAGTTGTTCCAGTAATTTGTGTATTGTCTGCCATTGCGTTTGCGCCTCCTATGCGCTGGGTTAAAACAAAAAAAACGGGGCGCACTCGTTTGAGTGCGTCCCGTTTCTAATGTCTGTCGGACTCATCCCCTCCCCTAAATTGCGCTCTCCAATTTGGGGGAGGGCTAGGGTGGGGGCTTGTTGAAATTATAGCACTTTTTTAATTTGTGATATACTCCGCCTTGCCGTTTGATTGGATGCCCCCCTCATCCCGTCAGCGGCATTTTCATTACCTCTTCACATAACTGCGGTACGGAATGTATAGCGTAACAACAGGCTCCGCCGCCCCCCGCTGGCGTGATACGCAGATCCACACCTGCTCGCCTGTTCCAGCGTTCACATAGGCCGGCGTGCAAACTCTCAGCGTACACGCGCTCCCCATCAAAGCAACTGCGATCAATATCAATACAATTTTTCTTTTCATTCTTCCCTCGCAAAATAAGGTATGTAAATCCACTCCGCCGGTATCAGCAGCGTGGTTCCGTCCACAAAGATAACTATCACGGCTGGCCTCCATACAACAAGGCCGGCACCACCTGCGCATCCAGCCACACCTGCACATCATCATACGGCTTGCCCGCCATCAGCCATTGCTGTTCAAGCGCCTTCCACGCGCCCTTGCCCAGCTTGCCGCCTGTCATGGCGTACATCCCAACATAATCCAAAAGCATGGTGCTCCACCCGCTGGTGTCAATCCGCTTGAATACATGCCCCCTAAAGATCGGCTCGTATTGCGGGTACGTTTCAAACCAGGTATCCTTCCAATCCCAATACTGCTTTAGTTCGGGGTGTTCAACCAGGTAGCGTGTGCGCTTGCTCTTCGGGAGATTGAAGTATTCATTCTCCTGCGTAAAGTAATTCGGGAATTTCTCCGCCCGCTGGCTAAAGTATTTATCCGTCACCTGTGTGATCTGCGGGTCATACTTCTGCAAAGGCGGGGTCGGGTTCTCGATTGCCGGCGCGGTCTGCTCCACATTCGGCACGCGCTTGCTCAACATCTGCGCCCAGCGGGTCAACGTCTCTACGTCCACATCCATAGGGGCGCGGGTTTCCTCATCCCGGAACGCTTCCTGAAAACCGCGCGCCTCAGCCTCGAATGTCTTCTGGTCTGTCTTCCCAAGCGCCATATACCCATCCCATATCTGGCTCACAAGGAACGATGATAGTCTTTCCTCCGGCTTCTTGTTCTTCGCAAGGTAGGCCTCATACTCAGGGTGTTCGTCAAAAAATTTCCCTATCGCTTTGTCGTCGCCCATGTCTTTCTTTTTCCAGGCCTCGTTCCACTCCTGCGCTAATCCTCGGTATTCCAGTTCTCCGCTCGGTAACAGCCCCGCCCCAAACAGTGAGGGCACGCTGGTCGCCGCAAGCCGCGCCACTCCCTGCCCAAAGTTATCCGCCGTCAAGCCGGCCATCATCGAAGACGCAAGCGGCACGCGCATGGCGAGCTCATACTTCACCCTCTCGCGCGCAAGGTCAAAGTTCGCGCCCGTCCGCTCCAGCATGGCTATCTGCGCTTCCTCCGCGCTGATATCCCCATCCGCAACCATGTTCGCAAGCTGGCGGTCTATGTAATATTCGCCGTACTCTCCAAACTCAGGCAGTCCCAATCCTTCCCGAAGCATCTGCTCAGGCTTCCCGATCAACCCAAGCACATCTCCAAACGGCTCCGCCCAGGTATTCTGTGTCACCGTGTCTATCGCCTGAGTCGTGTTCAAGATCGGCGTCGGGTTTATGCTTTCCCTGCCGCCCGGAGATCCCGGAATATTCTTCACGCCCAGCAGCTTCAGCGGGGTGGTCAAATACCAGGCCGGTCCGAACATCATTCCCATAAAATCAAGCGGGTTTGAAATCGCACTCTCGCGCCGCATCTGCGCCTCGGCAAACGCCCGCTCCCACGTTGAGCCGCTGTGCGTCCGCGCCGCCTCCACAATCTCCGTCTCGCTTGCCCTGCCGTCCTGCGCCCATTCCTGTAACACGCGCTCGGCCTCCGCCTGCTGGCTGTTGGAGTCCCTCGTCATCTGCTCGAACGGCCTGCCAAAGTTCGCAAACGGGAACAGTGTTTTCAACGGGTCAATGTACAACCCGTCGCCCATCCAGTCGGGCATCCACGGCGCGGGTATCTTGATCTTGCCGCGCAATCGTTCAGGGATGTCACGCTCATAGCGGTTCTGCTGTCTCTTGATACGGGCATAGTTCGCAAACCACGAAGGCCGGTCCAGCGCGCGCAATGCCCAATTCATCATCGATCGCGTGTAATAAAACTGGTACGGGAAAAACTTCTCAAGCTGGCTGTCAAACCCATAGCGCCGCTTGTAGTTCAGCATCGCAAAATCGCGCTGGTTCTCGCCCCATCGTATCGTTGCCAGTTTCGCGCCCGCCATGTCGCCCTTTACCTGCTGCATGTACTTCCTCAGCATCTCCTGTCCTTCCGGGCTCATGTCGCGCATCGCGCCCTCTGGCGTCTTGTTATCCAGTCTCTTGATCGCCACGTCGCGCATCTTATCCAGCAGCGGCATCACATGCTGACTCCATCCCTCGTCTTCAACCTCCGAATGCAGCACCACATCCGCCGCCTGTTCATACCCGCCCAATGGCATACGCGGGTCGGCATCCGGCAGTATCGGCGCATCCTGGTAAAGCGTTGGTTGCTTTGCCGGCGCATCGTTCCGAATCGGGAAGCGTTTCAGGAAGGCGTCGAGACTCTCAGGCGCAACGTAAAAGAAATTCCCAATCGCAGAGAATGACGCGCCGTTATTCATCAACACATCCTTATCCTTGATCCGTGCCTTGTCGATCACGATCTTATCCTCGCGCGCCCCGCCCCGTCCCATGTATAGCTCCCACTCTGCCACATCCGCGCCTGTGATCTTGATCCTGTCACCTGCTTGCAGGTCGATCATGGCCGTCTCTGGTTTATGTCCGCTCCCCAATATCTGCCCAAAGTGTTCGGCCACATCCTTAACCTTGCTGGTCTTTACCCGCAAGCCAGTTACATACTGGTTCTTCTTCTCATCAAAGAATTGCACCCAGCGCATCCAGGCATTCCCGCCTTGCAAGTACCTCTCGGCCACATCCGCGCCCGCTGTCACCACTCCCTTAACTTCGTTCATGTGCGGGGTAAGCACGCCGTCAATGATTCCGTACTTGCTCCCGTCGGCGGCTCTCACTTCGGTCATGCGTAGGTTGTCGCCCAAGTCCACCTGTCTGGTAATGTCGCCTGTCTGTGCGGCTGTATTGCGCTCGGCTGTATCGTCAAGTTCCGATCCAGCGTTCATGATCTCGGCGCGTTTGGCTGTGTACGCATCCATAATCTCGTTGGCAGTCTCAACCTCGATAGACTGCAAACCCATCAGGAACTTGCTAAGTGACTGTGAGTTAGTATCCAGTGTTGAACGTGGTACATCTGGTATCTGTGGGTCGCGGAAGAACTTATCAAGGAACGCCATCTTCCACTCAGGTTTGAACTCCTGCCATGCCGCATTCAGCGCAATCTTATCCAGCGTTGTGCCAAGTTCGAATGTATCTGTAAGCGCACTGGTTCCCGTAGACTCTGCGCCGCCTTTGGATGTCGCGCCCAATCCCTTCATGCGGTTGGAGATCGTCGCTACAAACTTCTTCTCTCCTGCGCTGCCAGTGTGCATCACTGTGATGATCGGGCTGCTTACTTGTCCTGTGCGGTCTACCCGTCCAAGTTCCTGTTTGAAGTCTGTCGCGCTCCATTCGTAATCGCCTACGATCAGGTGTATCCGTTTCTTGCCTGTTACATCGTGCAGGTTAATGCCCGTCTTGCCAGCTTTTGAGATAACGATCAGGTCAATCTTATTATTCTGAAAGTCCTGCTGTGCCTGTATTCTGTCCTTGGTGGAAGTTGATCCGATCACAAACGCAATCCGATCCCCGAACGCATCCCGCAATACATCCACTGGCGAAGGTAGACTCTCCAGGTCTTTCAAATCTTCTTTGAGCGTCAGCACTTCAACCAATGCTTCGGGTATCTCGGTCGGGTCGCTGAAGGTATCCTTGCCGATCTTCTCAACCTTCTTTGTGTTGATCTTGTCAATCGCAGAGACAAGACTTCCAGACTCTCCGCTCGAATCGCCAACAGATACAATCGAGATAACCGCCTGCTCTCCGCGTTCTATGGATGCGCGTGCCTCATCGATAATGCCAGGTAAACGCATGTTGAACAATGCCCGTTTTGCATCGGCCTGAATATCTCCATTGATACCGAATAGTGCCGCCGCCTTCTTTGCGCCTTCATTCATCGCGCCAAACTTCGACCATGCGTCATACATTCGCCTGTAAAGTTGAACTCGTTTGTTGAAGGATGCTTTTGCTTTTGCTGGCGGGATGTACTCTTTCACGCCAAAGTCCACACCTGCGCGTGAAATATCTCGCGCCATGTAACTACCCGCCACTTTCAACTCGCGCATGATCTGCTCGGTGTGTGCTGGCGGGAGGGTTGAGTCGAAGGCACCCAATCCTTTCTTGCCCCACTTGCCGCTTTCAGCCTTCGAGAGAATATCGCTCGCGTCCCTCATCCCAACATCTTTTATGTCGGCTCGGTCGGGCGGGGAGAATGTTTCAGTATACGCTTGCTGTGCATCCCCAATAAAACCTTGTATGTCGTTGGGTGATGCTTCATAACCAAGTGCGTCAAGCCGCTTGCCTACCAGGTCGGCAACGATGATCGCCTCCGTCTCTGTTTGGACTGGCGAACGATAGCTTTTATCCTTTATCTCGAATCGGTAATAGTCATTTCTGTACTCGGTTGACTTGTAAAATCCTATCTCTCCAACTTTCCAGCCGTCATACTCGCCACCGTATTGGTTGGTAACCTTGGCTGGCTTGGCTCCTATTCTTTCTCTCTCGGCTTGCACTTTCTCCACCCACGTATCCACGTTGGCGCGGGCAGTCTGCTTCCGTTTCATCTGCTCAGGGCTTTCTTGCCCCGTAATCACCTTCACCCAATCATCAAAGCCATCCAAAGACCACACCTTCAAGCCGTACAGGTAGCGCAAGTCTGCCAGGTCTATGCCCGGTGTCGCAGTCAGATACAACATACTTGCCTTATCCCCGATCCAACTCTTGTGCAGGTCTGTCCAGGCTTGCCCTCGGTCTGTGCCGCTGTTCTTAAATTGGTGAGCTTCATCCACCACTACCACGTCTGCACGAAGTTCTTTTATCTTCGGTGCAAAATTCGCAAACTCGTTGGCTGTTACAAAATAAACTGTCGGCTCCGCAAAGGTTGGTATGGCTTCCTCGCCTTTCTTTACCTTCGGGAAGTTCTCGCCGCGCAGGAAGATACGTTTCGCTGGGTAATCTGTTGGGGCTTCACCTCTTGGGAATGCTCCGTTCTCGTCTGCCACGCTGTTATACACATGCGGGAACTCGCCATTCATCAGGTTAAGTACGTTCTGCTCATCCTTGGTAATGACCAGGATTTTCTTTTTCCCCTTCTCAATGCGGTCAAGCACAAAGGCCGCGCCCGTTCTGCTCTTGCCCATGCCCACATCATCGGCCACCAGCATACCCATGTTGTGCTTGTCGTTCTGCTGAATGGCTGCCCACACCGGGTCGATATTTCCCTCATGCGAAAGTGCGCGGTTATTCATCGCCCGCATCACGGAGGGGGATGGTCTGTATGCTTCTTCAAGATCGGGGTATGGAACGCCCGCTAATCCTTTGGTTTCTACAACTGTGTTCGGGTGCGGATGTGCTACGTCCCCTTCTCCCAAAGGCGACCTTGCCAGATATTCAGCAAAGCTTCGAGAGTTCTTAACTTCCGCTTTGCCAGCGATAATCCTGGCTTTGAAAGCATCGGAGTAAGTTCTTCGTTCAACGCCTGCTGGAATGTTTGCGGGCTTGCCGTCCACCACCACGGCACGAGTATCCCCTCCCGCTCCTTCCAATTCAGCAGATCCCGTACCACGCTCCGCGACTCTCCCGTCAAGTCCATCCCCATCTCTACCAAGTCCCACTCGTTCTCCTCGGTCAAGAGGAATTCCAACGGGTCGTATTCCAGCTTCGCTTGGCTTACCGATTCGCTCTGGCCTGCCTGCTTCACCCAGGCGGGCGGCGGGGTCAACGATTCCGCTGGCGTCTGGTCCGGCGACTGTCGGTCTAAGTTGTCTTTGAGCATTGTCTACTGCCTCCTGTGCGCGCTTCGGCACACTCTCTACCGCTTTCACGTATTCCGCTAAGGTCTTTGGTTGTGTGTCCCCATAATGTTCTACGGTTGGCACATCCAAAAGATGCGAAGTCTTGTCGATCACCACCAGCAAAGATGATACGTCCGTGCCTCTCTGCTTGTACGCGCCCGGTAGACTCTCGATCACCGCCTGCACGGTGTAATTCTTTTTCAGCCATTTATAAAACTCGCTCGGCTTGTTGGTGATAGCGCGCGTCTTCCTATCCAAAGTATACAACCAATTGGCTGGCATTACACCTGTCAATCTTCCGCCGTCTGGCATCCTTTGTAATGTCAGGTAGGTAAAGCGCTGACTCCAATCGTTCATCTTCACCGGCACATTCACAGGCGTGCCATACTTGCCAGTTGAATACGCTCCCCAGGGCGGGTTGGTGATGACATTCGTCGCCCACGGCCCGGCCTTCTTCCCGTCCGCGATCACCCAATCCTTATCCATCAGGCTGATCCCTGTCGGTTCATACCCGATCAGGCTCAATACCTGCTGTCTGCCCGCGTCAATTTCATTCACCTTTAGGGTGATGTCTTCGCGCCCAAAGAATTTATCAACCAGGTTCGCGGTTCCTGCTGTCGGCTCACCCAGCGTATCCCCTGCCCGCACATCTGCCACCCAGCCCGCCGCCTCGCTGATCGTAATCGGCGTGCTGAATTGTTGCAGTTTCATCTTGCCCAATGTGCGCCGCGCCTCCGTCAAATTAGACTCAAGCGCATCCATCGCCTCGATCCGCTCCTGCAAGCCCGCCCCGCGTGAGTCCAGTTCCGCCCGCACCTTGCGCGCCTGCATGTTGTACGCCCCCTCCATGATGTCATAGGCTAAATTCAACTCGCCTTCATCATCGAGATTAAATCCAAGGTTCTTGATAAACGACTCAAAGTCGCGGCTCTTTGCAAACCAATCCTTCGCCTCGATCTTCTCCACCAGCGCATTCAGTAACCGACTCTCACGGTTATCCACTGGTTCAACCTTCGGCGTTTCTTCCACCAATCCCTGCTTGATCTTGGCAAGGTTCTCCTCATACCTCATACCTAATCCCTCACCCCTAATTCCTTCCCCCTCCCCTCCCAGCATCTTGTCAAAGAACGCCCGCATCTCAGGCGTAAGGTTCACATCAATGGCCGATCCAGTGATGACCGAATACACCTTGTACAGCCAGTTCCTAAAGTTCTTGAAGACTCTCGCCAGGGCCGGGGTCGGGGCTTTGCCATCCACCATGTACCGCTCAAACCCGCGTGAAAACATCTCGTGTTCAAGCACGTACTTCGCCTCATCGAACGTATCAAAGGCGCGTGTCTCTCCGCTCGGACTCTTATAGCCAAACGTCCCGTCATCCAGCTTCGTAATGCTGTGCCTGCCGTTCCCATTCACGGCTTCCCAAATCTGCCTTCCGCCCTCTGCCTTCTGCTCCATCCTCGCCCACTCCTGAAAGACTCCAAGGTCATCCAGCATCTTCACGTTGCCGCGCTCCGCCATGTCCTTCATCATTTGCAGGAACACATGCCCGTTCTCGTGGACGATGGTTGAAATATCCCCGCCCTCCCACGCGGAGATGATCGCCTTCCCGTCGAGGAATTGCACCCCCCCTTTATTAAATTGTTCCAGCGTGGTATTTTCCCGCTTGACTTTTTCAAGCCATTGCAGTACCCTGCTATTAGAGTTGCTTCCGCCCAGTTCCCCCGTCTTGTAAATGTCGGAAAGGATAGCGGAGGCAGCTTTCATATCCTCTCCAAGAATCACAAGATTATCGTAATAAAGATTTTTCCCTTTCCCTTCTTCCCGCACAATCAAATTAACAATCACCTGCTCGCCGTCAATCTTTACCCTGGCGGCATAGTTATGTACTGCTTCAATGTTCGGCCTGTTTTTTCTGTCTGGCTCGCTGAATAGATGGATCGCGTCTCTCATGATCCCGTCAAGGTTTTGAATTACGCGGATATTGACCGCCCCCTCGGATTTATGCGAAACAGTTTTATTAAACCCGCTTCTCGGAAATTCAATCACCCTCCCGCTGTCCCTATTCGTCACCTTCTCAAAAGATAAATACCTTTGCAGGGCGTTGGCAATCAGGCTCTTAATGTTCCCATTCCCCCCAAGACTGCGGCTGTCCACAGGTATTGACTCCATCGCCGCAAGGCGTTTTGCCTTCTGCGCGGCGCCGCCGTGAGAAGCATCCTGAAACAAAATTCCCCGCGCCTGCATAGCCACACTCTCCGCCATGCGCGCGCCGCGTTCCGATAACCCGTGCATCGTGTCCAGTATCGCTATGCGGTCTGCTCTTGTTTCATCACGCAAAGCAGAGAGAACATCCTGCACACTGGTTCGTTCCAAAGCGCGGGCATAGCCTTCTATCTCTTCGGAGGTCATGCGCCTGTTATTGGTTTCAATTCTTCCGTCATCCTGCATCAACCCGCCGCGCTCCCCTTTCAGCACGTCGCCATACTTCGCGTACATCTCCTCTTTCGTCTTACCGTCCTGCTTCCCGATCCATTCCAGCGCCGAGTCGCTCACCTTCATCCAGTCGGCAATCTCCTGCTCGCTGGCTTTCGGGAAGGCGTCTCTATATCTTTCCTCCAATAGCTCGCGCGTCATGGCTATATCTGCGGTCTGCTGTTGTTCCTCCACCGCCAGTTGTGAGCGCGTCATAGACTCTGCTATCGCTTCCTGGTCTGCCTCTGCGATCTGCCGCGCAATCACATCATCGAATACCTGGCTTGCGTAGGCTTGCAGGTTCGGGTCAAGGTCGTTCGGCATGTCGGCAATGATGTTCAACTTCTCCGCGTCATCCGCCGCATTCAACCTGTCCACCCAATCGGTTGCGCTAAACGGTTCCGCATTCTGCATTTCGCTCGCTTCGCGTGCTTCGATCTCCTCAAGCTGTGCCACCGCCGCGTCTTCCTTCTGCTGTTCAATATGCGCGGCCTCGTCTGCCTTGATCGCTTTCTCATTGGCTGTGTAATCATGCCCAATCGGGTAAACCTTCTCGCCCTGGTAGGACCGGTCGAGCAATTCCTGTAACTGCTTCACTCCGCCTATATCATCGGGTCGGTTTACGTCAATCGCGTACTTTCCTTCTTCAGCAACCAGCCGCACAATATCGCTAATGTCGCGCCCGCCTGTGGTGAACAAACCCGGCATGGTATTGGCTTTCGCATCGTGCGCCCATTCCGCCTTCTTCGCAATGTCCAACCCGCCCATCTTCTTGATATAAACCAACAGCGAAATATCCTTTGCGATCTTCGCCTTCTTCTGTTCCATGGCTTTGGCCGGCGCTTCCCTTACCACGCGCTCCGCCTGCACATCTACATCCCTCAAATTGAGAATGGACTTAACCACTTCTGGTTTCAGTCTGCCATCGTCCAACCCTCTCAGGTCCGGGAAGCCGCCGTACTTCTCGTCCATCAGAGCGCGCATAAGCGCGTGCTTGTCCTTGCCGCCGCCCAATACACTGCGGTCAAAGTTCCCGCCCTGCGCCCAATACCCCTCGGCCACATCCCACACCGCCGAAACAGCCGCCGCCTTTTCCTGCGCCCTGCTCTCGATGTCTGCCTTCAACTGTACCCGCTCGGCTTCATCCACCTTGCCCTGCGCGATCCTGTCTAAATTCGCTATCGCCTCCTGCTTGATCTTCGCCATTTCATAGATCATGAATTTATACGTCTCGCCCCAAAACTTCTTGGCCGCAATCTGGCGCAGTTCCAAAGGCACGCCCGCCGCCCGCGCCTGTTTCTGTTCATCTCTAAAGGTCTGCTGGCGCGTTACCATCTCCTTGCGGAATTTGGCAATCTGTTCGTAAGCCTGCCGCGCCGCCTCGCCCACCTCCGCGTTCTTGAAAAGCAATTCATACTGCTTGCCGATCAAGTCCGCCATGCGCAGAGTGTTGGCGTCCTCGCGCGCAAAAGCCTTCTTGAAAGCCTTGTCTATGTTGTATTCGATTGCGTCCCGCTCTGTGTATTGCAGCGGGTTATCCCAATCGTCGCGCCATTTCTCAAAGTGCCCGCTCCTCTGCTCGCGCATGTAACGGTATACATTGTCCATCGTGTTAACCGTATCGCCCATCGTGGCAAGAAACTGCCGCGCAAGCGGGTTATCTCCCAGCCCCACGCCCTTTATAATTCCAAGGTAGGTACTGGCTCTCAGTGTATTAAAGAATCTATACTCGTCCGTGCTTTGTTCATAGGCGCTGTCCCATGTCAACTTCCGCATCTTCGGGTCAAGCATATCCATACTGTCGGCGGCTATCCCCATCCGCTCCAAGTGCTGAATATGTTTCTCCATCCCCATCTCTTCGATCTCTGTCGCAATATCTACAAACGCCTTCGCGCCTTCCGTGGTCAACCGCTGGCTGATCTTCTCCGCCCGCGCCACCATATCGCGCGCCGCGTCCATATCAATCTTGTTCCTTGCTTTGCGCCTTGCCCTGTCGAACGCCGCGAATACCTTCTCGCGTGTGTCCACGCCTCTCAGGTTATCGTCAAGGCTGTCCAGCACGCCCGCCTTTTCCAAAATATCCGAAGCCTCCGCGCTGGTCTTGCCCGCCATCTGCGCCGCCTCATGCACCAATGCGCGCGCCCGCAGTCCCTTCTCGCGCCCGAAGATCGCGCTCTCCACCTCGCGTATGTTCATGCCCGACTCAATCGCGCTGTGCATCAAGTTCGGGTCAAGCCCCGCCGCCTTTACCGCCGCCTTCAACTCAGGCGACATTTCCTTGAAGCCTACGTTCCGCTTCCACGTCTGCCCCCAAAAGTTCTTCATCGCAATGACGTAACCCTGCTGGCCTTCCAACTTCTCGAACGCCGAAGACAATCTGGTAAACGGCATCATGTTCCCGGCCTTGCTTAACATCCTCTGCGCCCATGCCAGTGCGCCCTTCGTCTCGGTCTGCGCCGCTCTTATCGCCTTGTCTGTCGCAACCGCATTTTCCCCCGCCTGGCTAAACTCACCCGCCATGCCAAAGCCCTCATGCAGGCGGGTCGGGGTCGCGCCAAATCTATCCATCCACTTATTGATCTGCCTCGGAGTCATGTACCCGTATATGCCGGTCGCCGCCCGGTGTACCATGTTGCTGATCCCATTCGTCAGCGCATAACCGGGGCTTCCCCCCAGCAATAGGATGGACTGCGCCGCTTTCAACAAGTGCGCGGTTCGTGTTGTAAATGAGTCTGGTTTCAGCCCCAACTGTTTGGATACCCACGTATCGAAATGCTCTGCCATATCCCCAAGCATCGAAGCCCGCCACTGACCGGGGTTCCACGGCAGCGCCCCTTCCCCATCGAAGATGTCTACGATCTGCTTCAACGTCTCAGGCTTGAATGTGCCCGCCTCCACATCGGCCAGTAACGCCCGCGCCGCCGGCGACTCTGACCGCCGCGCCTCATTCACGATCCGCGCAAAGTCCTGCTGGTATGTGCCGCGTTTCGCCCAATCGTCAATCAGCTTGCCGGGTTCGGTTCGCAGAATACTCGCAATCTGAAACAACGGTTCGCGGTTCGGCGCGCCTGCCTGCCATTCAGCAACCCGCTTATCCAGCACGTCCGCCGCGAACGCCTTGATCGCTGGCTGCACCGTGTACCACTCCGGGCTGTCTGCCAGTTTCAACCCCATCTCAGCCCACACCGCATTATCCCCGCCCGCAATCCTGCGTACAAATCTCGCCGCGTCTTCCGGGTCGTCAATCACCGAAAGGATCGCGCTCATATTCTCAAAGAAAAAGTTCTTCCCCAATTCAGCCCTTGCGCCAGGCTGAAGCGTGCTCATCTCCTGCAACCAGTTCAACTTTGTGGGCTTGTCCAGCAATCCCATGTTGCTGAATTTCCCCGCCCGTATCTTCCCTTCGCTTGTCACCCCTGCAATCTGCCGCCCCATCCATCCCAATTGATCCACCTGAAAAGATGGGTCAATCGTCTTCGCCATTCCCTGCGTCTGCACCAATGCGCGGTACTTGCTGATAGCCTCCTGCACTCCGCGCGTTCTCGTAAACGCCGCCTCCCCCACCTTGTTCCCCGCCAACTTAGCCACCCTCCGCCCCACTACACTCTGTGCCTGTGGCATAACATTCAGCGGGTCGATTACTGCCTGACCGATCATGTCGCCAATCTGCGCTTTGATCCCCGTCTGCATCTCGGTCATCACTTCGCGGTAGTTCCTGCCCTTTGCGATCTCAGCCCGCGCCGCATCAATCCGCTCGATCCAACTTTGCTCCAACTCAACGGGCATCGCCGCGCCAAGATACAACTCCTCACCCTTGTATTTCTCAGGGTGACGTACAAGGTCTAACATTACCCCTGTTTCAAATAAAGCAGGGATTAACTTCGCCGCGTCTGTCCAATCTAGCCGTCCCTTCCCAACCTCCCGCGCCGCCTGATGTGCTGGCAAAAATGTCTCAAAGAAAATTGATCCCGCATTGAAAGACTCTTTGTTCAGTACGTCTATTACCTTGCGGTTCGGGTCGCTGGCGGCGTTGGCTATCTGCGCCCCCATGCCAATGCTTTTTTCCGCAAACTCAGCAAGTAGGTTCAGGTATCCAAACGCTCCCTTGGTTACATCCTTTGCTTGTTGCCAATCCCATGTAAATTTATTATCGCCCTGCTGCCAGGCTTCCTTCGTCTGGTCATATTCACTCGCTCCTGCCGCTGCCCCCAATACGCCTCCCACTACACCAGCTACACCCATCGCCACGGGGTTCAGCGTTCCTACTGCCATCAATGCTCCCTGTATCGCTCCCATTTTTGCAGGGCTGGAAGACATCTCATAATATGTCTTCTGCCACCAGGGTAATTGATCCCAATCAAAATTAAAGTCAGACAATATCTGCTGTTGAACAAACTGCGGGTACTGCGTTATCTTGTTCTGCTTGTAAAAGTTCGGGTCTTTGAGGATGTTCTTTCGATCCTCGATCAATACGTCCGTCCAATTGGCGCGGCCTGCCTTCACTTCCTCGGCGCTCGCAAACTTCATTACAGGTCTCGGCATCGCCGTCTCAGCGCGGATGGTCGGCTCTGTCCCGTAGGTGTGCGGCTTCACCCGTACCAGCAATCCATTATCAGACTGCGCGAATACTGGTTCATTCGCATTGTATGGCACGGCCTGCTTGGGTCGCTGAATTGGCTGTTGTGGCTGCGCTGTCGGCGGGGCATAGTTCGGCTGTGTGTTTCCCTGCGCGTTGTTGTCAATCGCATTGACTCCCGTCTTGCCAAAGTCACGCAGGCGCACACCGGCATTGGCATATCGCCGTGATACTTCATCCGCGCTCATCCCCTTGGTCTGGTAGTTGAGCAGCCCCTGACTTTCCAAATACCTGTCCATCCGTTGGCGTTCCGTCAAGAGTTTCGGGTTCTGCCACTTGTTATAACCTTTAGCCATAATTCTCCTATAATCCTCCTCCCCTATTTTCGTTCTTTGAAAATGGGGGAGGTCGGGAGGGGGGGTTATCCTTTAAAATTCCAATTGTACAAATTCATCAGCCACGACGGTGTTCTCTGTTGGTATCCACCCCCACCGCCCCCGCGACCACCACCATAACCGCCTCCTGTTCCAGTTCCAGCCCCGCCCCCGCCGCCAGTCGTAGGAGGAGGAGTCGCAAGCGCGTATTCTACATTCGCGTTTCTGGTGTTCCCCGTCCATGTGTAATCTTCACCACTCGGCGGGTTGAGCGCGGCATTCCCGCCGCTGAAGAATGAGCCTGTCAACATCCCAGGCTGCCACGCTACGGGCGTCATTGTGCCGTTGCCAGTCCGCACCCAGCGCGTCCCTCGGCTCGTATCCACCACCCGCGCCCCTCCAACTCCCTCACCCATCCGCACTACGTTCCCGCCTTCCGCAAAGAATGAACCAGTCGGCATCAGCGGCTTATTCCACGCGGCCTTAAATCCGTTGGTCGTCGGCGTCTGAAATCCGTTATATGGCGAGTTGTCGTACAAGCCCAGGTTATTACTTGGCGCGTATGGGTTTACAAATGGCGCGTTCTCAGCATCAATCTGTTCCTGCGCCCATGCGGGTATCGCTCCGCCGAAACCTCTAGCGGTAGGTTCTTCCTCGCCCTTCCCCATGTTCCCCTTCTTCGTTCTCTGTGGTCTCGGCGGCCTGGGCGGGTTGTTCCACTTCGGGGCGGGTAATCCCTCCCATTCAGAATCTTTCGGCATTTTATTTACCTCCGTTCTCCAACATATTCATCAAGCCCTCGTACTCATCGGGCTTGGCCGTCATAAACTGTTCCTTCAATTCGTCGGGCAGTCCTGCCCACATCTGCCGCAGTTGCGCCAGTATCTGTGGCTCCATCAAATCAGCCACCACCTCGCGCATCACCGCCTGCACCTCCGCCTGCGCTTCCAGCATCACATCCCGCAGATCCATTACATCCTCTCCATGTCCGTGTTCATCGGGTCGGTCTGCGGCATCTGCTCAAATCCCTCTTGCGGCATGGGCGGCATTGCTCCCTCTCCACCCTCTGGGGGTGGGGTCGGCATTCCGCCGCCAGAGGGCTGGGGTGGGGCGCTCGGCATCCCCATCACTGAGTTCACCATCTGCTTCATGATCTCAGGGTTCTGCACAATCCCGCCAACAATCGCCTTGACCATCGCCTCCTTGATCGTCTGCTTGCGCATCTCGTCGCTGTCGCCAATCTGCAAAAGGTTGCTGTGCTTCCACTCGTCTGATACCAGGTCGCCCAAACTCTGCGCCACCTGCGCATTCCTCAGCTTGTCCTGCGGTAGGTTCGGCTCAAGCGAAACTTCCAAATCCAAATCGTCAGGGATTTCATTCGGCGCGATCAGCGTGTTCTCGATCCCCTCGTCCTTGATCCGTTGCAAAATATTCAGGAACACATCGCGGAACGACATCTCAATCGCCCGCTGGCTGTCCACCAGTGGCAGTTTGCCCGCGCTTGAAAGCATTGCCAGTCCGCTGAATGTCCCATCGTTACTGCCAAATCCCAGGGTGGATTGCTGAATGGTAGACTCCCCGCCGATCTCCTTTAGCAAAGCCCGCCACTGGAAAATCACCGGGTCAATGATCTTGTCATCCACCTGCTGCGCCTTGGCAATGATGTACCTCACTCCGCCTGCATACTCCACGCGGATGGACTCAGGCACGTTGTCAGGGTCAATCGCAAGCAACGGCCCCACCAGCCCGCGCATATTGATCGCCGTCGAAACCGCCGTAAGCAGTGCGTTCTCGCGCTTGTCCAATCGGCTCTTGGCTTTCGAGTACAGGAACGATCCCATCTGTCTCTCAGGCTCGCTGAATAAACTGCTGCCCCCCGCGTACCTGCTTATAACTGGCACGCCGTTCAGACCATGCGCCCCGGCAAACAACTCGCCTTTCATTTCGTCGCAGTACACCAGCCTGTTCTCGCAGTCGTAAATATCGTTCACCGTATAATCTTCATCGGGCTTCGCGTTCGCGTCCCAACGTTCATTCAACACACTGCCTCTCAGCTTGTACTTCCAGATGTGCGAGAGCAATCCAAACTCGCCCCATTCCGGGTAACTCTGCTCAGGGTTTATCGAGCGGATCAAAAACGGACTGTGCCGCAGTATCCCCTGCATCTGTCTCTGCTTGTACGGGTTCTTCGTCACCGCCATCAGGTCGCCAATAGACTCAGAGTACAGCACCACCGGACCATACAGCACCGCCGATAACGCCGCATCGCTCTCGATCCGCGCCCGCCTGTATTCCCCGCTCACACGCAAGATGGTCTTCAGCGCCTTCTCGATCTTGTCTGCATACTGCGCCTTGTCATCACCGCTTCGGGCGGTAATGTGTATCTCGCTCGTGTCCAGCAGGCGCACCATCCCCACCACCTCATTGCGCGATGACGGGCTGACCGTGATCGCCCAATCCTTCTCGTCCACCTTGCTATTGTTCGGGCGTTTGTACTCATCTTCCATGAAGTACATCTCACGGTAACGCGCATATAAGTCGCTGTCCCGCCGGCCGTATGCGCTCATCACCCGCTTGGCGTGCGCCTTCATCTCTGCCACATCAATTTTCTTGTTGTCTACCATATTAACCCGTCTCCTTGAAGCGGGTGTTTACTTTCCTGCTTCCGTTTCTCTGGCTGTTTCATGTTGGTGAGGCCATATCGAGTCATATCGTATGCGTCATCGCCGTCCACCTTCTTCACGTCTTCGGGGTTGCGCGTGTCGCGCACCAGCGAAGCCATGCACTTGAACACATCGTAGTAAGGCTCAAATACCTGAATGCCTGGCTTGCCGTCTGGCATGTCCATCAAGAGCCTGTCTATCTTGCGCTTGCCGTTCAGCCTGTCATCATCGGCGCGGGTCAGGATCACCCCAACATCCTTGTACTCATCCACCGCCGTAAATATTCTGTTCTTGGCCGTCTTCCTCGCCCACATATCGGGGCTGGCATAAGTGACAGTGATCGTCTCGTCCGGCGCGGTCATATCCCTTATCAATTCCGCCTGCTGTGTGTCGCTCAGTCCGTCCTTCAACACTGCGCGGTAGATGTACACCCGCCTGCTTTGCGGGTCAACCGTAAACCAGCCCGCCGTCCACGGGTGAACAAATCCGTAATCGGTCGCCCGCCACTTAGCCCAATGGTCGGGTATCTCGAACGGTTTGCAGATCATCCGCTCCCTGCTCCAGGTCGGGAATGCCTGCCCCGCAAAGATAGTCCAATCACCCCAGCGCAAAGCCCGCGCGATCTCTGGGTCGCGCTCCATCAGCCTGTCCTCATAGCCGGGGTCGCGGCTTACGCCGATCTGGTTATCCTCCAAAAATGCGGGGATGAAATACACGCTCGTATATTTCCCGTTCGGGTTCTGTGTGCGCTTCACCCGCTCATGCTCCCCCTGCTTGTTCTCCACGTCAAATATCTGGCTGTACCATACGTGCCCCACATTGCCGGGGTTGCTCGGCAGCACGGCAAACGGTCTAAAATTTTGAATGTCCCCGCTCACCCTGTTCCTTGTCAACAGGTAATCCACAATGAACCAGCTAAAATGTGTCGCCTCATCCAATAACAAAATATCTATCTGCTGGCTCTGGTAGTTGTACACATCCCCTTCATTCTGGCAATGCCGAAAATAAAAAGTGCTCCCGTTCGGGAAGTTCCACTCCCTGCCCCCGTCGCTGTTACTCGCCGCCCCGCCGAATATCTCATGGCTCTTTTGGAAGGCCGCGCCCGGTCCGTCCAACTCAGGATACGTGCGCCGAAAATAGGCGATCTGCACGCCCGGCAATAACTCCGCCGCCACTCTCGCAAGGATTAAAAGACCGTAACTTTTCCCGCCGTAGGCTGCCCCGCCGTACCCAATGATGTCCGCCGCTGCGGGTTTGTACTCCCCCGTCGCCTGATACATCCGCACCAGCGCGCCGTTAAACTCCTGCTCTCCCACATCAGCGCACGCAAATCCGCACGCCTCAAGCAGCGCCGCCTGCCGCTTCTGCAAGTACGGAAATACCTGCGGGTTCGTCTCGGCCGGCATCATCCCCGCCAGGAACGAGTCCACGGAGTTCTTCGATAAAATTCCTACGTCGGTTTGGATCAGTGACATACTTCTCTATCAGCCTCATCATTCCAAGCTGGATAAACTTGATCTCGGCCACCGTCAGGGCTGTGTCGTTTCGCACCTTCGCAATGGTCGCCGCCGTCCGTACCACATCCTCAGCCAGTACACTGATTGATTTCAATTCGTCAATACTGACCTTGGCCTTGAAACTCACCTTCTCAATGTGCTGCGCCAGTAACGCGCGCTGTACTGCAAGCTCTGGCAATAGGTCAAGCGGGGCCGGCTCTTCGCTGGCGCGTACAAATTTCCCGGCCAGTTCGCCCCGAAACACATCTGCGTATCGTCCGTGTTTGAAACTTGCGCTTGCCGGTCCGCTCGGCGAAGCCCCCCCATGCAATTTGCACCGCGTCTTGCCTTTCATTGGCGCTCTCTTGCATGTGCCTCCGCCGCGTGTCTTGGCTCCACACGCTTTCATGGGCTCTACCTCATCCGTGTTCCTTCATGGGGTCTCCCGGTTGGAAGTCACTGTTTGTGAAGTCCGCGCAGCTCAGAGACTTCCTTTCCGAGTGCGCGGATCTCGTCCGAAAAACGAACGGCCATGTTTTGTATTGCCATGTTGTTCGCCTCCCGTTGCTGGTTGAAGAAGTCCCGCCACGCCGCATCCCGCTTATCGCCAGACTCCACAAATGATTTTGTCACCGCCTCCACCGACGCGGCAAAAGCCGCCGTCAACTGCTGGATGGACTTCAAAAACTTGTCGATCATCATCAGCGAGAAGGCAATAAACAACCCCACCAGTGGTACTTGAATGGCAAGCGTGATCCAGGACTCTGCTATCGGCGTCATCCGCCCTAGCCTTTCGCGCTCTTGCGCGTGAACAGGTACGCCAATTGCTGAGACGACGCCACGATGAAGATCGCGCGTAGCAGGGTAAACACAGTGGTCTTATCGCACGTCACGGCAATGCCTAACTCTGCCGCAAACGGAGTGCAGGATAGGCCAACATACGCCGCGCCCGTCACGGTCACAAAGACCAGCATCAACAAGCCCTTGTTCTCGTGCGCCTGATACCACTGGCTCACACGCGGGGCATATCTGAAGACGATCTGCAATACAGCGCCAACAATGGCAAGGATCAAAGCTGAAAGTTCGGTAGGTGTCATGGTTTATTTCTCCTTTGGGTTTGGGTTAAATAAAAAAAAACGGGGCGCACTCGTTTGAGTGCGTCCCGTTTCTATGTCTGTCGGACTCTCTTCCCCCTCCCCTAAATTGCGCTCTCCAATTTGGGGGAGGGCTGGGGTGGGGGTCTCCGAAATTATAGCACCGATTCTGGTTTGTATACCACGCTCACATTATCCGATCCGTTGAAAAATCTCGGCAGTCCCTTGTCGTTGAAAATGATCGTCAGTGTCTGTTCACAGCGGCGTTCCTTCGCCCGCTCTGCCAGTCTCCCGCACAGGTCGGCCAGTAACCGTAATTGTTCCCTGGTGTAGATCACGCGCAAATACTCATACAACTTCTCGGCATCTTCACTAACCGTATAGGCTGCCTTTTCTTCGCTCATTCAATCTCCTTTGTTCTGATTATAACCTTTCACAAATCCCCTTACTCTCCCCAATCGCCTTTTCAGCCAGCGCAATCTGCTCCCTGCTCTTTCGCATCCCCTCCCGCGCCCGCGAAGTCAGGAACATCCCCGCATCCCCCTCCGCAATCTCAAAGACCTGTAAGGCATAATCCACAATCAGTCTTAGCCGGCGGTTGTAAATCTTCAACGCCGTATTCTCATCATGCAATTCACGCATACCCTGTCTTTCCCCCTCCAAATTCTCCAACGCCTCGGCCAGATCATCCGTGCCAAGAAAGCGATACAAATCCTCTACCTGCTTTGCGCTCATAATAATGCTCCAGCTTCCAACACAATCCGCCTGGCAATTCTCGGCGCGTTCAACTTCTCATACCGCGCCGCCAGCTTCAACAATCCCTCAGCATCACCCGCCCCCAACAAGCGGCTATAACTCTCATCCAAACTCACCAGTAAATTCATCCGCTCGGCAATCTTCTCGCTCGTCGTCTTGATCAAGTACTCCGCCTCCCATTTCTTCGGGCGTCCTCTTTTTTGTTTTTTTTCGCCTGTCATAATAGACTCCATGTATATATTATTAATTTTATGGATTAGCAGTAGTAGTAGGTAATTGTACAAGTCCTCTCATAATCGTGCATAGGAAGAGAGCACAGAAAATAAGTGAAAAAATAAATGTACAATAAATGTACAAGTCTGGTACAAGTCCAGTACATCTACCTAATTTAATGTACATCTTCCTGATTTCGGCATCTTCACCCTATTGCCTACGCGCCAAAATTGTACAAGTCAGGCACTTGTACTAGGGTTGTACTGGACTTGTACAATTAATTTCCCTCGCAGATTTCGAGTTTGTACAATTATTTCACCCTCGCCACCTTCGGTATCTGCACCCGAATCGGCCTGCCACGCCCCGGCATTGTCGAAGCCGGCACCAGCCGCGCCACGTCCAATACCTCATCGTACAGAAAGCAGTAATCCTCGGTCACATCGGGCAGGTTCTGAAACTGCCTAACAAAATCCATCCATGCAGTCTCAGACCAGTACCAGGCACACATCATCACCCTGTCCCCCGTCGGGAACGTCTTCCCCAACGCCGCCTTCGTCCCCAACAAATGCGCCATGCCCTCAAACAGACTCCCATCTATTCGCATCTCAGGCGCTGGAACCTCGCGCATGATCACCGCGCCCACACGCACCATGTCTTCAACACAGTACATCTTCGCCGCTCCCCTGTTCTTGTAATGCCATTCCCAATTGAAGGCGCGACGGGCATATATCTCTTTCACGCTCAAAATATATCGCCTACCCATGAGCGGCCTCCTCCAACACTTCATCCAGCATATCCGCCATCATGCGGCAGCCCTCATCCTTCGCATGTTCCTCAGTCTCACAATCCCCGCTCAACGCGCTCCACGTCCCCACCTTCACCAGCGCACAGTAATACCCGTTCCCCTGCAAAAGCAGCCTGATCAACCATTCAACCCCCTCATTATTGCCGCTAAACCGCCTCACCGTTTCGCTCATTTTGGCTCCCTTCGGGGCGTGAAGGTCATCCACGCCCCGACTATTCACTCTGTTACGACACGTGTCGTAACTTTTTCGCGTTTCATGGCGCGATTCCAGTACACACGGCAATGCTTTTCAGGGCAAAATCGCGCGCGCGCGCTTCCATCCCTGTACGTGCCGCTCTGAAACTCATCACCGCACCACTCGCACCGTACCCAAATCTTCGGACGACGCCCGCCTAACCCTCGTCGTCCAGTTCCGCCAAAGGGAGCGTCTGTTCCCGCTTCACGAAACCAAGTTCAGGGTCTACCATCACCTCGGCAGGCGCGGGAGCCAGTCCATAATTCTCTTGCAGCTTCCCGTCCACACGCGCCAGAAGCTTTTCCATTTCATCCAGGCCGATAACGTCTGTGTATTTCCCCTTCACATGCGCCAGGGCGCGGCTCGAAGCGATTGCGGGACGAGCCTTCTCAAGCGCGATCTTCGTCGCATTGTTAGACTCCTTCGTCACTTCCTCATCCAGTTCAATGAGGTCGAGTTCTGCCTTCTTGTCAGGATCATTCAGCGCGTACAACCTATATAACGCGGCCAGCGTCACGATCCACGCCACCAGCATTACCAGCGAGGAAACCATCACCACATCCCGCGCCGTCCATGCCAGTCCCATCCACACGCCCGCGCTTTGCAGAAGCAATTCCTCGCCGCCAAATTCCAGCAGACCAGAGACTCCCGCGAACAGCCCAATCACCACCAGCGAACAAAAGAAACCGATGGTAGCGAAGCTCGTCTGACGCCGGCTCTTGGCCTTCGCCGTCGCCATCTCAAAGCCCAGGAACGCGCCTTCCACCACGCCCAGCGCCGCAAACTCGCGCACAAACGCGAACGATGTGTCAGGCGTCATAATGTCCACCACGTTCCAGGTCGAGAAACCCGTCACGATCAGGAGCAAAATCTTCACCCCGTCCAAGATCGTAAATTCTTTATCAAACAGATTGTCCTTCATTGCAGACTCCTTTTCTAAATTTTTGATAGAATACAAATCGTGCCCGCTGTGCGGTCATGTTTTTGCAGACTCCGCCGCACAGTGGGTAACACATTACATACAACTGCTTGCATCACCTCGCTTTCTTCACTACCTGAAATACCTGCTACACACATAGCAGGAACAAACGGGGGAGGGGACTATCTCCGCCGATCATCACATTCTCAACACAGGAGCATATTCGGATGGACACTTCAATTGAAAACTTTCTATCTTCGCACCCCTACGCCAAAACCACAAAACGCACCTACTCAGATATTCTTTCCCACTTCATAGACTCAACCGACATTACATCAATTACAGCCGAAACCTTGCTCGCCTACATAGACTCACGCGCATGGGGTAACGCCCGTCAATGCCTCGCCCTGGCTTGCATCACTGCCTTTATAAAACATACCTACGGACACGCGCATCCCGCCCTCAACGCAAAGATAAAACGCACTTCGGGCAAACTACAACGCGCCATCACCCAGGAGCAGCTTGATCAACTTCTCGCCACCTTCAACCGCTTCACCCCCAAGGGAGCGCGTGATCTCGCAATCGCCGCCATGCTCTCGCAAACAGGTTTTCGATGCGCCGAAATCTGCAATCTCAAACAGGCAGATACCGACACCGAGCGCGGCTTCGGGCAGGTCATTGCCAAAGGCGGGCAGTGGAGAGTCGGAGCATTCAACCCCGACACCGCCGCGCACATCGAACACTGGAAGCGATACAGAGAAGGCTTACAGCCCAAAGGCGGGTACTTATTCGTAAGTCTAAAATCTAATTATGTTGGACATAAACTCACCCCCGAAGGACTCAACCGCATCATCGCAAAATGGGGTGAGAGTATCAATATCTCCCTCTCGCCTCACGACTTCCGCCGTGGCTTTGCCACCATGACCGGCGAGAATGGCGGACCCGACACACTCATCATGTACGGCGGAGGCTGGTCGTCTCAATCCTCATTCAACAAATACACTCGCCGCGCACAACTCGCCGCCCTCCGAAAATTCCTCCCAAACACTACTTTAGAACAAGTCCTTCCCAAGTAGAGCCGCCGAAGCAGAGCGACCTGATTTGGCAGATTGCTGGGGTAGGGATTTGCACCGCTTGTCCGCCATGTAAGCCGACGATGACCGTTGACGATTTCCACGTCCTAGCCGTACGCCTTCACAATCTTTCATGTGTCACGCTCCCAGCGATCTTTGCACCAGCGTTTGTGCAATTCTTTAGCGACTATGTTTATATCGTTTATCGAATGCAGGCGGCTTTTCATTGTGCGTCCACAGTAACATTCAATAATCCAATAATATGGCAATTCGCTATCAACTTCCACGCCCCAATCCATGTGTGCATCATCAGAGCCGCAATCGCAACGGTCAACCAATAACGCCTGACAATCTCGGCAAACAAAATCCATATAATCAGACGGCTGGAATATTTCATCACACACGCTGCACACCGAGAGCGAGGTTTGGTTTTCGGTTTTTCCTTGAACAGACACGAATTTCATTTTAGCCTTCCAACGGATTGCGTTAGCCGCGTGCGGGTTTGTAGCACATGCCACAATACCAGCCAGACGACTCTTTCCAAAGCAACTTTGGTTCAGCGCATGTACAGCACGTCGGCTGCACGCTTTGTTGGCTGGCGTACACAACCAACCCGTGCCTATTGTGGGTTTTCAAAAACGCACCCACTTCTTCTTGTGAATCACGGTACGCAACGATATGAAAAACTTGCCTTCGGGAAAAATAGCCTATTAGAAATTTTGCCATGATTACCTCGTGTCCAGCCAACGGTTTGCGTTACTGGCGCGGCGTTGTATATTGGAAGTGCATGGGGCAAGTGCCATCAGGCAATAACGAAAGCCCACAGGAGCAACGCCCAGCCGCGTCCGTGCGTTTCTATTCTTTCAACTACACCCTTTGCAAATTCAAGCAAATCCAGAATTTCCATTGCCATCTGATTACCAACTTGGACAATAGCAATTTGAGGACTATCTTTTCTTTCGTGAAATTCTATATTTATTGCCATAAATTCATTTTGCACGTAAGCTCCTATCCACACTTGTTAGGTGGCGGCACTTTGAACAAGCATCAACACCTAAATTCAAAAACTCTTGCCATGTCATTTCGCCTACATCATCGTGATTTTGTAAACCACAATACGAACGAGTTTCATTCTGGCGCAAAATATGAATCTTGATGCGCTTGGATTTTGGGAAATCCAACTGAGCATGAAACCAAGACCATGTTTGAGTAACCATTACATTTAGCATGGAAGCCACCTAACGGTTTGCATTACCAGCGGCGGGTGGGCGTTTGATCATGCCTGAGACGGGATAAAAACTTCGGGCGGGGAAAATGCTTTTCGAGGCGCAGAATCCCCGCCGTCTGGTGCATGCTGTGTTAGTTTGCGCTCTTGCGAGGACGCCCCCCTTTTTTGCCATTGAGACGGCTCTGCTCGGAGCGTTTCGTGCTGGGGATGGAACGTAATTCAGACGCGGCATTTTTTTTATGCCATTCTGTTTTCTGTGTACTCCAAACATATTTAGCCCAATCGCCATTCTCGCATTCGAGATATGAGCATTCAAAACCATCATCAGCGGTATAGGATTCAAGTTCTTTGATTGCCTCTTCCAAATTATCAAACTCGTGTTTCGAGTTGTTTTTTGGGTTGTTGTGGAAATGAGTTACAGTGTGCATTAGTTGCTCCCGTCAGAGTAGAACATTCCGAATGAACCAACACCATCACCACGTTTCGCGGCGTCAATCGCTGCGCTGGCTGCGCGTTTTGTCATTCCATCGGTTACTGCAATTCCGAGAGATTTCATGTACGAGATTTGAGCGGGGGTAGCGCGATCAGAAAACGGGACGGTCTCAACTGCGTTTTCAATTTCGACTTCGACATTTGCCGAGAACCGCTCGCTCTTGCCGCTCGTGCCATAATCAGCCGCCTTATCAGAACCTTTTTTGTACAACTTGCGACTTCCGTACATGAACACCGCGCCGTTTACTAATTTTCCGAATGTTGTTTTCATTTCGTTTCTCCTGTTGTTTGATTGTGACTAGATTGTAAACCCGACGTCAGGTTTTGTCAAGGGCAAACAGGAAACTCGTTTACTCGGATTTTCACGAAACTATGAACGCGGGACAAGCAAACTAACGGTTTGCGTTACCTGCGTGTGGGCGGGCGTGGACTCTGCTTGGAAGCAGGAAAATGCTGAGGCTAGAAAAATGCCTGAAAATGCCGCAGACTCCCACACGTCAGGTGCGCGCTGTGTTGGCAAGCCGCAACAATACATCGGCATGGCAGGGCTGGTCAAGTGGACACCAACACGCGAGGTCTTTACCGCGCAACGGCGCAAGCCATCCTTCAACCGTTTCATCATTGCCTTTGTTCGGGAAACAATCACCATCCCGAATCATTTCTTCAAGCATTTCTTCAAACAAATCACGGCACTTTTCGCGGGCGCAATATTCATCACGGTTATCCATCCACTCCGCGACGATGTTGGGATTGCCCCACTTGCTAGGGCGTCCAACATACAAAGTATTTTCAGGCATACGCCAGCCGCGAGTGCGGAGGCGTTGTATTCGCTTCGGCATAAAGACTCCTTTGCTTAGGCTTGCCAACGGCTTGCATTACTGGCGGCTGGCGAGAGAATGCCAGAGCGACAGGATAAACTTCACGACAGGAAACTGCTTGAAACGACGCACAATACCAGCCGTCCAGTGCATGTTTTGTTGGGCGTTGCCTTTGTGATAGGTTACGCTAACAACCGTCCAAATCCCGTTTTTGTGTTTCATTATCACTTCTGCGCCGTAATCTTCGCCATGCGCTTCATCAACTCCGATTATGTAACTCATAGAACTCCTTTGCAAGTAAACGCCCAACGGTCTTTGCGTTAGGGGCGCGGCTGAGTATCAAACTCAACAGCGGGGACAATGACAGGGCTAGAATTAGCCTCGGCGGACGGCGCAGAAGCCGCGTCCACTGCACGCAAGGGTTGGGCGGCGGCTTCTTCTACGGATGCAATAAGTTCTTGAACACTCCAACAAAAGCACGTTTCATCGCATGACAGATATGCTTTGTTCTGATGCTCAATTAATAAGTTTTGTAATACATCTAACATTTTTTCAGGCATGATTATTTTCCTTTCGTTGTGTTGAGCGAGAGCCGCCCAACGGCTTGCTTTACACGCGCTGGGTGTGCGTGTGGTCTGTTTGGGATGTGGATTCGGCTGAGGCGTGAACCAACTCACTCGAAGCCACAGACTCCCCAGCGTCGTGTGCAAGCTGTGTTGGGCGCGTTGCGAATATAGTTTTACCTTCTGTCCAAGCAATAGAATCTTGATTGAACATTTCGCAAAGCACCTTCATCTCATCATACAAGCGGAGTGATGGAGTTTCTTCAATCTCAAAAATCCACGCCGCATTTTGCCATTCAGCGGAAGGATGAGATGTACCGCTGAAATGAATTTGACTTGCTCGAATTCTCACGGCATTATCAACGCGCTTGAAAAAATGTGCCCATTGTGCCTGAGTGAGTTTGTCGTCACTGTTTCCAATTTGGATTACTGTTGTTGCCAAGTGATTCTCCTTGCGCCACGAAGCGCCCAACGATCATGCGTTAGCGGCTTGCCCCGTTCCATTGCAAGCCCTGCATGTGTAAAATACTTGATTGCCATTATTGACAAGCCCATTACCCCGACATGAGGGGCAAGTCCGCTGCACGCGGTGTTGGGCAGATAACCATTTTTCCGCACGCAATACCGCTGGCGGCTGCTCAACCCACGAAATACCAATTTTTTTGAGTACACCATTTTGCCAAGCATAAATCAATTCAAGCAAGCCTCTTATAACTTCTTCGGTTTCCATTTTGCTCCTGTCTGCCCAACGGTTTGCGTTACCCGCTTGTGGGCGGGGTGGATAAATGCTCGGCGAGTGGATTCGCTTTGAGCGCGGATAATGCCTGGAACGGCGCAGAGTCCCACAAGTCGGGTACACGCTTTGTTAGGTGGCGTGACCATTGCGCCGCCATTGCGTTTGCAATACCCTGGAATGTTCGAGAGCGCTCCTTCCACCTATCGGGTGACGGTGGCATTTTGTGAACGCGCTGTTCTCTGCCTTCAACAATATTTGACGGTTGCAACTTCGGCAAGTTTTTCAACCATAAGCAAGTTGCTTTCGTTTCTCCATGCCCGAATTGCCAGGGCTGAATGATTTGGTCTGGCTTGCGGATGCGGGATGAAATAATGCTGATTGGATTTTCAATTGCAATATGTTCAATCGGCGCATTCATCAGCAGGCGGACAAATTCCAATGCCTCGGCTTGCTCGGCTTGCTTGCGGTAAAAGTAACGCGCTCCGCTGACTGCCAGATGTGTACAAGGCGGATGGGCAATCATCAAATCCCATTGCTCTTTGAGCAGGTCGCGCACATCACCTTGATAATGCTGACCTGGTATTTCTGTAGGCAGTAAATCGCACGACCACGCATTATGACCAAGAGCTGCGAATGCTGACCGAACGATACCGCTATACTCACACGCAACTAAGATATTCACAAGAAGCCACCTAACGGTTTGCGTTAGCGGCGGGGCGTTCTACGAGCGCCACAATTACCGCAAACATTTCCTTTTACCAATGCGCCACATTCATCGCATACCGCAGCCCCGTCCGCTGCAGGCGGCGCGTAACTCTGGCACGACATACCTTTGGAAACAAGGTTCACACCACATGTGACCTTTTGCGTAGGTTGAATTCATGCCAACCAGTTCGCCACAATGCCAGCACGCCATTAGCACACGATGAAAGAACCAGCGCGAAACCTTTTGAAAAAACCTGCCAATTGCATGATAGATTTTATTTTTCATAACCTTTTCTCCTGAGCGAGAGCCGCCCAACTATGTTTTGAGCAGACTGATATATATCAATCCGCATAAATGACCGCGAATAGCAGTTCTGATCTGTGCGCTCACAGAATCGCAACCGCCTGTCTCTTCATTGCGTATTCGCATAATTTCCAAATGCTCAACAGGCACATTAACCAGCACCTTCACGTACCGCTTCGGCTTCGGACCGGGCTTCCAAGACCGTATAAATCTGTTATTATTTACATCCGTGACCACTTTTTCCATGCTTCTCCTCCTGGAAATTGACTGTAGAACGCTTGCTTCCCAAGCAAGATATCGTGAGTTCGAGTCTCATCACCCGCTCAATTTGATCGAGGCCAGCCAGCCTCGATTTTTCGTTATACTATTTGTAAGGTTGCTGTCATGTGGGCAATTTTTGCCATACGGTAAAATTCAGTACGGAGAATTCCAGCATGATGCCAGAGACCAGCAAAGGCACGATCCTTTACGTCGAAGACAATTCAGACAATAGAAGTTTGGTTCGCAGAGTCCTCGGCGCGGAAGGTTATTCAGTCGTTGATGCTATAAATGCAAAGCAGGCAATTGAAGAACTTGAGAATAGGTCGTTTGACCTGATATTAATGGATATCAACATGCCGGACATGGATGGCTACACACTTACGGCAAAGATCAAGGGCATGAAGAATTACTCCAGAATTCCGATCATTGCGGTTACGGCCAATGTAATGCGCGGCGACCGTGAAAAATCATTGGAAGCGGGTTGTGATGGTTACATTCAAAAGCCGATTGACATTGACGCAATCGGCCCGCAGATCGAGAGATTTATTACAAGGAGCGCTAATGTCTGACCAACCACCCTCTGTTTCTGATACCCAGCCGATTCGCAAACCGAATATACCCAACGATGCGGCTGTATTGGTGGTGGAGGATAACGTCTCCAATTTTGTTTTAATCGCGCGTATGCTCGGGTACCTTGGCATTCATTGCGAATGGAAAACTTCGGGCTACGAAGTCGTTGAATACGCAGACACACTTCCACGACTTGACCTGATCCTGATGGATATTCGTCTTCCCTACGAAGACGGTTATGGGGCATTGAAAAAAATCCGCGCTTCGGAGAGATTCAAGATCGTGCCGATCATTGCCGTAACTGCTGAAGCCAGCCCTGAACAGATGAAGAAAGCGAAAGATGCAGGCTTTGACGGTTTCCTGGGCAAGCCCCTGGATCCGGATCGTTTTCCGGACCAGATTCGGCGCATCTTGAGCGGAGAGCCGGTCTGGGAATATAGTTAATTTCACAATGATAACGACGCCCGCACTAAACACCCAACAAAAAAGATTTAAGGGCAGTCTGACAAGCACGCTTGTAAGAACACTCCTTATCTTTACGTTTATTCCTCTGGCGATCATGGCGGGGGTGGCATATTTTCGTGCGCGCGCGCTTTTAACCGAGCAGGCCATAACCCAATCACAAAACCTGCTGACCAATCAGCTAAAGCTCATCGACCATGAAATTAACAACAAGGAAGCCCTGCTTCAACATCAATTGACGGATGAAAACTTTACCATTCTCGTGGAGCTTGCATTACATGCGAATCCGCAAAGTAACGAGTTTGGTGAAATACGCGGGAATTTTATTAGGGAATTCCAAAAGATCAATTCTCAGCAGGATTCTCCGGTGTTCGATCAATTCTTCCTGGTGGACCCGAACGGAAACATCAAGGTTGCCAGCAGCGCCGACTGGCAGGGCGTAAAGCTTGACCCATCCTTCTTTGACCACAGCACGGAAGGATTCCAGTCCATTGCAGTAAACGAACTGGCGCCTATTTACAAAGGCCAATTCATTCTTGTTACCATGGTGGAATACAAAACCGCGCGCGGTTCTTCGCTCGGTTCAATTGTCGGGGTCACTGAAAAAGAAAATTTGCAAAGCCTGATCCAGCCGCTTAGCGGCATGTCTACGCTTGCAAGCGCCTACTTCATTTTGCCAAACAATCAATTTATTTATAACAACACAAGCACCGGCGAGTTCGAGCTTATCGCGGCTTCTTCTCCATCGCAAAATGAACTTACAAAAAAGCTCTCAAATTTAATACTCACAGGCAAATCATCACCAGAGGCCTTGGAAATCCAGTCGACGGATGGCGATGATGCCCTCGCGCAGTTAATCTGGTTTCCGGGGATGCAGGCCGGCGTTGTGCTGGAAGTAAAAGCGGTCGATATCTACGGGAAGATAGCAAGCCTTGCCCCTTTTACATTATTCCTGGTGTTGGGCACTTTATTTGCCATAGGTCTGGTATTGAGTTTCGGGGTCAATCGCATCATCAAGCCTTTGCGCTCACTTTCTGAGATCACTCGTGGATTCGCCGAAGGAGATTGGAGTCGGCGGGCAGATGTGTTGAGCAATGACGAAGTCGGTCTGCTTGCCAACTCCTTCAACGACATGGCGGATGAACTTAGCGGAGCATACCGCTCCCTTGAACAAAAAGTTGAAGAACGCACGCGGCAAATCCGCACTGCCGCCGAGGTGGCGCAGAACATCACCACCATTTCCAATCTTGACGAAATGCTGAACAAGACAGCGCAGCTACTCGTCCAGCAATTTGAGTTTTATCAGGCAAGTATTTTCCTGGTGGACCGGGGAGGCAAATTTGTTGAATTCAAAACCGGCTACGGTCCCGCGACGAAAGGTCTGGCTGATAAAAAATACAGGCTGGAAGTCGGATCCGCTTCGCTCATCGGGTGGGTCAGCGCAAACAACCGTCCGCGCATCGCCTCTGACGCTTTGGATGATCCGCTTCACCTGAAGAATGAACTCCTCCCCGAGACTCGCTCGGAAGCCAGCGTTCCCATCTCAATTGGGAATCTTGTACTAGGCATCCTCGATGTGCAAAGCGCAACTGCAGGGGCGTTTAATAGCGCAGAGACTCTCGTCATGTTGCAAACACTGGCAAGCCAGATCGCAGCGGCGATACAGACAATGGGATTGGCTGAGACAAGCCAGGTGAATTTTGAAGAGCTTGAAAGGCTTTATCGGTCAAGCCGCCTGATTGCGCACGCCGGCAGCGAAGCAGAGATATTAAAGATCAGCGGCCAGATTCTCAAGGACGCCCCCTACCCCGTCATCCTGTTTCGTGCGCATGGTGCAGAAATGAATCAGCTGGAAATACTCTCTTCGGCAGATTCAACCCGCGACATGGCATTGATCGGAGGACTTCCAAGATATTTCAAGGCTGATCTTGAAAAAATCAAGGAATATCTGTTTAGAGGGCCGGTCATTGCCTCATCTGACAAAGCCGATATGCCCGAACCGTTTAACAATGTCATGGAAATGTTGGAGTTGAAAGGAGCGGCTTTCCTGCCAGTTAGAAAACGCGATCAGTTAATTGCAATCATTATGATTGGAGCAAGAAAGCGAAGCCTGTCGAACACAACGATACAACCGTACGCCAACCTGGCAGATCTCATGGCAGTCACATTGGAAAAGGCTGACGCCATCCTGCAAACGGAAAAACACCTGCGTGAAGTGGAATCGATCGCATCGATCAACGATCTGATCTCGTCGACGATGGATCTGCAAAGTTTTTACAAGGGTCTGCTCGACAAGATTCATCAAATCATCGGCAAATATAGTTTAATCGTCGCGCTTTATGATGAAAAGAGCGACACTGTCAACATCCCTTTCAGTTACGAAAACGAGAAAATCACTTCGATAGAATCTTTTCCGTTGGGAGAAGGCTTGACATCCATTTTGCTCCGAACCCGCCAACCATTGATGCTGGTCGAAGACACTGAAAGAAAGGCTGTTGAACTCGGAGCCAAGCTGGCAGGCAAACCTGCACGATCTTGGATGGGCGCGCCGATGCTCATTCAGAATAATCCGATCGGCGCGTTGATCATTCAGGATTCTGAAAAAGAGCTCGCGTTCAGCGAGGCCGACCTGAAGTTTTTCACCACCATTACAGGTCAGGTAGCTGGCGTGATCAACAACATCCGCTTATTGAACGAGAGTCAGCAAAGGGCATTGCAGCTCGAAACTGCCGCCGAGATTGCCCGTGATATCAGCGGCTCGCTTAATCTTGACGAGTTATTGATCAAGGCGGTCAATTTTATTCGAGAGCGTTTGGACTTTTACCATGCCGCTGTGTTTTTGCGAGACCTGTCAGGCGAGTTCACCATGATCCGCGAAGCAACAGGCGAAGCCGGCGCGCAAATGAAGCGCGCCGGATACAAGATCGGGATCGGGTCGAAATCCATCGTGGGGTTTGTGAGCAGCCGCGGCGAACAACTCGTGGTCAACGATACAACCAAGGATGCAACCTACTATGCCAACCCGTTACTGCCTGACACTCGCGCTGAAGCAGCCATCCCATTAAAAGTCGGTGAGCGCATCCTTGGCGCACTGGATATCCAAAGCACAAAACCTTTTGCATTTTCAGAAGATAATTTACGGAGCCTGCAGATCCTCGCAGATCAATTGGCTGTGGCGGTAGTCAATACGGAGTTATTCGCCGAAACACAGGAACACCTTTCACAGCACCGGCTGCTCCATCACATCACTACAACAGCTGCGTCTGGAACAACGCTCGAGGAGGCTCTCGAAGGCGCTGTAAATGGATTGCAAGTGACCCTCGGCGGCGACCGTGTTATGATTTTCCTGGCAGATCGAGAGAAGAAACTGCTGGAAGTAAAAGCATCCATGGGCTATTCTGAAAATGTCTCATCCGAAACTGTGCCCATCGGCAGCGGTATTACCGGTTGGGTCGCCGCACACAGGCGGCCGCTGCGCGTGAAAGATGTAAGGGAAGATCCGAGGTACATCCAGATGAGTTCGAATACCCGCTCCGAACTAGCCATTCCGCTTATTTATCGTAACGAGTTGCTGGGTGTGCTTAACGTAGAGAGCGAAGTACCTGACGCCTACACCGAAAATGATGAGGAAATGCTCGGCACACTTGGCGGCAGCCTTGCCGCCATCATCGCCAACGCACGCCTCTTGGAGCAAATCCGTTTGCAGGCGGAGCGCGAACGGGTGATCTACGAAGTCACCAGCAAAATCAGAAGGTCAACAGATATACAATCCATTTTAATGACCACTGCCAGTGAATTGACAAGAATCACCGGAGCACGCTACGCAAAGATAGAGGTAAAACCGGTCGACGATTTCGAGCAGAAAGACCCGCAATAATGGAAAAATTCTCTCCCCGCGATCAGGCGTTAAATCCAGAGGAAACGACGCGCCAATTTTACAAAAACTGGCGCGAGCAGTTTTCACTTCCCCTGCTTATTGGCATGCTCGTTTTCGGCGGTGTCGCGCTAATCCCCGCACTGAGCACATCCAAAAGCACGCTCATTAATGCTGTCTTTATTGCATTGTTTGTAATTACCGGCATTGTGACCGTTGTCCGTTTTTCGTATTCGGCACGCATGAGTGTGATCATGCTCGGGGTTTATGTGATCGGGCTGATCGAACTGATCACACATGGCATTTTGGGCGACGGTCTATTTTTCTTTTTAGGCTTGATCGTGTTCGCCACAATGTTACTTTCGCCCAAGGCTGGCGTAGCCGCTCTGGTTGTCAATTTATTAACTTTCGTATTATTTGGCTGGCTCATTTTGGGCGGAAAGTTAATCCCTCTGAACCCGAATGCGCCTCCGGCGTTAATGGCAGACTGGCTTAGCGCCACAGTTGCTGTCATCATGTTCGGCGCCGTAATCATTTTTGGTTTCCAGAGGCTCGAGGCAGAATTCCTCAAAGCTCAAAACCAGGTTGAGTCAACTTTGAATACGCTCAAGATCGAGCGCACCAATCTTGAGATTACAGTTTCTGAGCGCACCCGCCAACTGGACAAGGTCAATCAGATCGGTCGGGCAGTTACCGCAATCCTGGAGCCCGACGAACTTCTGCGGCGCGCAGCGCATCTCATTTCACAAGAATTTGAATATTATTACATCGCGATATTTTTACTCGACATTACCGGGCAATGGGCTGAATTAAAAGAAGCCACCGGCGAGGCCGGGCGGATATTGCGCGAAAATAAACACCGCGTCGATATAAATGGGAAAAGCATAATCGGCAGAGCCATACGCACAAAAATAGCCCATTTCGTTCAGGAAAATACGAACGAACCCGTCCGCCCCGATAACCCCTTGCTTCCGTATACCCGCTCCCAGATCGCCCTGCCACTGATCGTTGGCGAAATTGTCCTTGGCGCTTTGGAAATGCATTCAACAAAAACGAACGCCTTCTCTTTGCAGGAAGTGGGAGCGTTCCAAAGCATGGCAAATGAAATAGCGATTGCCCTTGAAAATTCGCATTTGTTCCGCGAGGCACAACAAAGCCTTTCAGAAATGCGCGCAACACAAAGGCAGTACATTCAAGGCGCATGGTCATCATTGACAGCGGATCAAAGCCTGGAATACGCGCTCGGAGATAACGATCAGGCAAATAACAAAGACCTGGAAATCCCCCTCTTGCTGCGGGATCAGGCAATCGGGCAGATCCATTTGGAGAATTCATCCGACTGGACACCCGAGCAAAAAAATCTGATCGCATCCATCACAGCGCAAGCGACCCTGGCATTGGAAAACGCCAGACTGGTTGAGGAGAGTCAGTCGGTCGCCGTCCGCGAGAGACTTGCAAATGAACTTATTGCCAAGATTTGGTCTTCCACGAACATGGACAACATTCTTCAAACAACGGTACGGGAACTGGGGCGCACGCTCGAAGCTGCCGAAGTGGTGATCGAAGTTTCAATGGACGGAGACCATGGATAGCAATTTCACATCTTCGCAGCCGCCCGAAGCAAACCCGGCGTTTTTCAATTACAAAGACTGGCGGGCCGGTTTTATTCTGATCGTTTTACGTGTGGCATGCGTGCTTGGCGCAGCACTCATCCTGTTCAACTGGGAAACTACACCACCCAACGACCGAATTTTATTTATCGGCATTTATTCCGCGATTCTCCTTTTGACATTACTCCCTGTGCCTTACCTGGCGCGCGCATCTCTGCTTCTGGTCATCATCTACATCGTCGGCGCAAACTCAATTCTGGGGTGGGGTCCCTGGCTGGACGGAAGCATCTTTTTCATCACCTGCGCGGCATTGGCCTCCCTGCTGTTTGACCGTCATGTTGACTTATTTATCCTGACTGCAAGCGTATTAACGACCATCGTGATTGCAGTTTTACAGCAATCTGGAATATATCAGCTTCCACCGCATGGCTTACCTGCCATCACACCAGCAGACTGGTTCGCGTATATTCTTGATTTTTCTGTCCCTGCGGCAATTCTCATTATTGCAATTACCCAGTTCAAAGAGGCCTTCGTGCGGGTCGTTGGTCAAATGCAGGATACACTTCAATCGTTTTCTGCAGAACGCTCGGCGCTGCAGGAAAAGGTCAGCGAACGCACCGAGGAATTAAATTCCCAGACAGCGCAATTCCGTACTTCGGCCAGCGTGGCAAGATTTGTCGCTGAGATTCAAGACATCCCCAGCTTGATCGAAATTGTGACGCGGCTCATTTCAGATCAATTTGGCTACTATCATGCCGGATTTTACATTTTGGATGAGCAGAAAAAGACCGCGTTCCTTCAGGCTGCTTCATCTCAAATCGGCAAACAACTCATCGGCCAGGGATTTCGCGTGGAGCCTGACAGGCGCAACGTTATGAATCAGGTCATACAACAGAATCGCCCCATCCTCTCGACAGATGTTGAAGATGCCAATTTTGTCCGCGAGCCAAACTTCCCGCTTACCCGCTCACGCATGATCCTGCCGCTCGCAGTGCGCGGAGATGTGATCGGAATGCTGGACCTGCATTCAGATCAACCAAAGGCTTTCACACCTCAAGATGCAGAGATACTAAAAACCCTCTCTGACCTGATCGCCATTTCATATGATAATATGCGGCTTATTAATGAAACCAAAAACCTCGCCAATCAGCTTGAACTCAGCACTTCATTCCAGGCACAAAAAACGTGGGCTAAATTTACCAGCCGCCACAAGCCGGCGTATCAATATACTCCTGCGGGCGTTCGTCCCATCTTCGCTTTTGATAAACAGAGCGCCGCGGAAGGAATGCGCGTGCCGTTAACTTTATATGGAAAAAAAATTGGGACTATAAATTTGATAAGAAAAGGCGCGGTCACCGAATGGTCTGAGCGCGAGCGGGCTCTGGTCGAAAAGATTGCGCATCAGGTGGCGCTGGCGCTGGAAAACAGCCGGTTGGTTGATGAAGCCCAGAAAAGCTCGCTTCGGGATCAAATGATCGCGAACATTTCTACACGCGTCCGCGAAACATTGGATGTTGAGTCTGTCATTCGCACAGCCGCCACAGAACTGCGCAGAGTCTTTGACCTGAAAGAGGCTGAGATCACGATCGGCACCAATCAAGCTGAGGTATTACCCGGCAAAAAGCCGGCAAGTTCCATTCGCTCGAAATAATTCAATTAAGCTGCAAGGAAAGAATCTTCTGTGGATAAAGTGCCAGCGTTCGTGAAAATGAGTGAAACACAACGGTACACCCTTGTTGGTGTGCTTTTTGGATTCTTATTCCCCATCCTTGGCACGCTGATAAAAATAATGGTCGCCGGGTTGCCGCTTACCGGGCTTGTGTTTATTAATGTTCAATTAACAGAACCACTGCTCTGGGTGATCGACACTGCGCCGGTGTTTCTTGGGCTGTTTGCCGGTTACGCCGGCCGAAAACAGGACTTGCTGTTAAAAGCCAACGAATATCTCAACGCGCACGAACAGGAATTAAAAACATATCAGTCCAACCTCGAAGAGCGGGTAAATGAACGCACCCGCGAGATCGAACATCGCAGCCACCTGCTCAAAGCTGTTGCCGAAGCCGGCAAAGGGATCACCTCATATCGAAACCTCTCCGAACTGCTGCAACAGACAACATATCTGATCCATGACAATTTTGGGTATTACCATGTGGGAATATTTTTACTCGATGCCCGGAAAGAGTTCGCAGTATTGGCAGCAGCAAACAGTGAAGGCGGCCAGCGGATGCTCGAAAGGAAGCACCAACTCAAAGTTGGGGAAACAGGCATCGTCGGGTACGTGACCGAGAAAATTGAAGCCCGCATCGCATCTGACGTGGGCAAGGACGCGGTCTTTTTCAACAATCCCGACCTGCCTCAGACACGCTCCGAGATGGCGCTCCCTCTGGTGGTGGGCGGACAAATCCTCGGCGCGCTGGATGTGCAAAGCACGGAATCGCAGGCTTACACCGAAGAGGATATTGCGACCCTGCAAATTCTCGCCGAACAACTCGCGATCGCCATCCAAAATGCGAATTTGTTCAACGAGACTGAGAAAGCGCTTGAAGCTTCAAGGCTGGTGTACGGCGAGGTCAGCCGTGAGGCTTGGGGGAAGATTCTTCGCAACCAGCCGCGCACAAGTTTTCTTGCCACACCGCCGGCTACAGTGCAGATCTATTCCGAAGCGCTGGACCCGGTTATTTCAAAAGCTGTTGACACAGGCGATATTATTCTCGGGAGCGATAACTTGACGATCAGCGTTCCAGTCAAGGTGCGCGGACTGGTTATTGGCGCGATCCGATTAAAAAAGAATGACATTTCTGAAGCCTGGACGCAGGACGAGACCAACCTTGCAATTGCCTTGTCGGAACAAATAAGCGGCGCTTTGGAGAGCGCCCGTCTTTACAGAGAGTCGCAGCAGCGCGCGGCGCGCGAAACTCTGGTTTCAAATATCTCAGCCCGCATCAGCGCCTTCCCGAATGTTGAAACAATTTTGCGCGAAACCGTGCAGGAACTTGGGCAGACCATCGGGAACGCAGCCGTCACTTTTCAGCTGCTGGACCAGCCTGATGGACAGATTCAGGCTGAGGGTCAGGTTGGCCGAAGCGTAAATCCCGATACAACCAGAAGGGCAAGAGGGTAGCCATGTCCACGCCACTTTTGCCCGCCGAAAATCAAAACCGATCCATGCTGGGACGCCTCAGAGGATTCGGTCGAAGCGTGACCGCCGCGCACGGCAGCCTGCAAGATTTGGGACTTGCCCGCCGCGCCCAATTACTTAATGTCATTACTTTGCTTTTGACCCTCGCCTTTGCATTCGGTCTGGCATCCCAGCCCCGATCTGTCGTCCTCGTTTATTCCCTGTTGAGCGTATCGATCGTTTCATTTTTATTTGGAAAATCCAAATACCCCCGCGTTGGAATATTGCTTTTCTCGCTTGGCTTCATCTCTATTACATATCTTTCATTATTCCTCGGTCTCGCATCCGGGTTTCTGACATCTGTGCTGGCGGTTGTTCCGATCTCGTTGATCGTTGCCAGCGCTATCACGGGACCGCGCACCTTTGCCGTGCTTGCAATCTACGCCACCGCACTGACGGCGCTGGCTTCCTATTATTCAAAGGTTCCGATCCTTGAAAATAACATTGCCGAAGCAAGCGGCATTATCTTTTCAACTGGCGCGGTTCTTTTCGGTGTGATTGTTTTCCGTGCAAGGCTCGAAAAATCACGCCTGGAAGAGACCCGCGCAATCAATCAGGAATTGCAGGAAATAAAAACGAATCTCGAAAAGCATGTGGATGATCGCACCCGCGAACTCGGCACAGCCAATCAACAGATTCAAGAACGCGCCATGCGGCTTCAAATCATCTCGGACATATCGCAGGAAATATCAACCAACATCGAACAGCAGCCCGCCGAATTGCTGGCGCGCATTGTCCGCTCCATCAGTGAAAAACTCGGCTTTTACCATGTGGGTATCTTTTTGCTGGACGAAAACCGTGAGTACGCAGTCTTGCGCGCCGCCAACAGTGAAGGCGGTCAGCGAATGCTTGAACGCCACCATCAATTAAAAGTTGGCGGTACAGGCATTGTGGGTTACGTCTCTCAGGCTGCCCACCCGCGTATCGCGCTCGACACCGGGTCAGATGCGGTGTTCTTTAATAATCCCAACCTGCCGAAGACGCGTTCTGAAATCGCAATTCCCATTAAATACGGCAGCGCTGTCATCGGTGTATTGGACGCCCAAAGCACCCTGCCCTCAGCCTTCAAAGATGAAGATGTCAACATTCTTGAAACGCTTGCGAACCAGATCGCCATCGTTGTCAACATCGGAAATGCCGGCAACAATGCAAAAAATGCGAGCCTGAAAGCCGGCAGATTTACCCACAGCAAAGCCAAGCAGGATGGATTTCACTACCTGCCGGATGGAACGATCTCGACCAATCTCCCTTCAAACAGTCCGCTGCTGGAAAAAGCCCTCGCATCAGGCGAGACCGAGGTGACTGCCCAGCCTTCGACGGGCAATCCTGCCACTTTGGCAGTGCCGGTCAAATTCCGAGGTCAGGTGATCGGCGTTATCCACATTCAGGCCGCGGAAGAAAAAAGGAAGTGGACGGAAGACGAAATCATCATGGTGCAGTCCATCTCTGACCGCGCGGCATTCGCCCTTGAGAATGCCCGCCTCTTTGAGGAAACCACCCGCCGCGCAGAACAGGAAGAAACCATTGCGCGGGTCACGACTCAAATTGGCGCTTCGACCAATTTCGACCACATCCTGCAGACGACCATTCACGAACTTGGGCTGGCGCTTGGCGTTTCCCGCTCATTCATCCAGTTGGGCACCACGCCTGATGAAGAACCGTCCACGCAGACCAACCCTAATGGACACAAGTAGACGTTATGAATCAGAGTAGTTCGGATCAAATTCGCACGGCTCCCAACATGGGGCTTAGACGCATCACATTGCAGACGCGCCTTGTGTTGATCATGCTGTTCATCTCCCTCGCACCGCTCATTTTCATTGCCGCGCGCAACATCCTTCAAACACAACAGGCGCTGGTCAGCAACGCCGAAGTCTCCCTGATCTCAAATGCCGAACAGACAGCCTCCAGCCTCGATACGTTCATCCAAACGACATTGAACTCCATCAGCATCGAGTCTGAGTTTTCAGATTTTGCCGCATATTTATCCCTGTCCGCAGCTGACCGCACCGGCAGCGCAGAAGAGGCTCGCTCGAGAGAACTGCTCGGAAAGTTTGCCAGCAAGGATCTCGAAAATATTATTTCATATGCGCTCGTGGACTCCGATGGAAACGTCCTTTTGGATACGGACAAAAAGAATATTCGAAAGAATGAATCGCGCGATTTCTACTTCCCCCAGATGCGCTTCGGCAACAAGCCCATTGTTACACCTGTCATTTATCTGGACGAGAATACAACGATCATAAGTTTTGCCAACAAGGTACACAGCCCTAGCGGCGAATATCTCGGAATCCTGCGCGTCAGATATAAAGCCAGGGTGCTGCAGTCAATCGTCAGCCGAAATTCCGGGTCATCATCCGACACGTTGGTTTTGCTGTTGGACGAACTCAACATCCGCCTCGCAGACAACCGGAATCCAAGCCTCATTCTAAAATCCATTGCCCCGCTCAGCCCGGTGGATTACCTGCTCGCGAAAGACACCAATCGCTTCCTGGATTTACCACGCGAGGAACAAAGCACCGAATTCATTGAATTTGAAAACGCCCTTATCACGGCGGAAGAACAGCCATTCTTCAATGTTGATATCACCCCCGGCATTCCCGGCGACGATACCATTGCGGTCGCCTTCATGAACACCCAGCCATGGACAATCGCATACAGCCGCCCCACATCCATGTTCCTGGCGGATGTTCAAAAACAGATCAACACAAACATCCTGCTTGTGATTCTCACTTCGATTGTAGTTGCGATCATTGCCACTTTGATCGCCCGCACGTTTACCCGCCCGATCATCGCTCTTGCCCAAGTGGCCAACACGATCTCGCAGGGAGATTTGAATGTTCGCGCCGAAGCGGGAGCATCAGACGAGATCGGGCTGCTCGCGTCGGCATTCAACTCGATGACCGACCAGCTCCAATCGACATTGACCGGGCTGGAAGAGCGCATCTTCAAACGGACTGCTGACCTGCAAAAGAACACCCTGCAGTTGGAAACCATTGCGGATGTTGCGCGCGAGATCGCGATCATCCGCGACATGGACACGCTTCTCAACGTTTCTGCGAATCTGATCCACGAACGGCTGGGATATTATCACGTGGGCATTTTCCTGGTGGACGAACTCGGTGAATACGCGGTTTTGCAGGCCGCCAGCAGCGTAGCCGCCGAAACAATGTTGTCAAGGAATTACAAGTTGAAGGTCGGGCAGACGGGTCTGGTTGGCAATGTGACCAAGACCGGCCAGGCGTACATCGCACTGGATGTCGGCACAGACGCTGTCCATTTTGAAAACCCGCTCCTGCCTGATACCCGCTCAGAGATTGCGCTGCCCCTGCGCAGCCGAAACCTGACAATCGGCGCGCTGGACATTCAAGCAACGATCCAGAATGCTTTTGCCGAGCGCGATATCCAAACTCTGCAAATTCTCGCAGATCAACTCTCTGCGGCCATCGAAAACGCGCAACTCGCGCAGCAGGTGGAAGTCACAATGCAGGAACTCACCAATGCGAATCGCCTGCAAACTCAACGCGCATGGAAATCGCCTGTCAACGAAAAAGTATTCCCCGCTTATGAATATGATGGCTTGCAGGTAAACGCCGTCCCGCATAACCTTCCGAAAGAATTGCTAAAACAGCTTGAAAGCGGAAAACCAATTCATATGAAACAGGCCGCGAATCTACCAGGTAAAAACGGACGAAACTCACTCATGGTTCCGTTGATGCTGCTCAATCAGGTGATTGGCGTGATCGGGCTGGAACAGGACGACCCGGAGCATATCTGGACAGACGAGGAGATCGCCATCGCTCAGGCGGCTGCAAACCGCGCCGCGTTGACTCTCGAAAACGCGCGCCTGCTCGAAGAATCACAAAAACGTGCGGCGCGCGAGCAGGCCATCGGCAACATCTCCGCCAGGATCGGCGCAGGGACCGAGATTGAGACCATTCTCAAAACTGCCATTCGCGAGCTGGGCGCTCAAATAAGCGGCGCCCAGATCACGGTCGAGATGGGAAGCGATGACTAATCATCTCCGAGTCAAGTCAATTTTCAGAGGCATTCATTTTGGATAAGAAACCAACTCACACACGCGTCAGCGAAACACAACGCTACACCCTGATAGGTGCGGTTTTTGGATTCTTGTTTCCGCTGGTCGGAACCAGCTTGAGGATTTTGGTTTCAGGGCTGCCGCTGGATTTACCGACCATGCTCAACACACAATTAACAGATCCCATTTTATGGGTGGTGGATACTGCGCCATTGGTTCTCGCTTTGTTTGCAGGCTATGCCGGCAGAAAACAGGACATGCTCTCAAAAGCCAACGAGGAACTCAGCGACCGCGAACATGAATTAAAAATAAATCAATTAACCCTCGAGCAGCGCGTGACTGAACGCACCGCAGAATTGGAGAATGCCAATCAGCGCAATATGCGCCGCTCGGCACAGTTCGAATCAATCGCCCGCGTCGCCCGCACCATCCGCTCCTCGCAAACGCTCGAGACATTACTGCCCAGCATCGCAGATTCCATTTCAGAGCAATTCGGTTTTTATCACGTCGGCATTTTCCTGCTCGACAACAGCAAAGAATACGCGATCCTGGTAGCCGCAAACAGCGAAGGCGGAAAAAGGATGCTTCTTCGGAATCACCGCCTGCTCGTCGGCGGGACTGGGATCGTGGGCTATGTGACGAAAAGCGGGCAGCCGCGCGTCGCTCTAGACGTTGGGCAGGATTCTGCCTACTTCAACAATCCCGACCTCCCAGACACGCACTCCGAGATCGCCCTGCCTCTGCGCGTCAGCACGGATGTGTTCGGCGCATTGGATGTTCAAAGCCTGGAAATCAACGCGTTTTCACAGGAAGACGTCAGCATCCTCTCCGCGCTGGCCGATCAGGTCAGCATCGCCATTCAAAATGCGCGTTCCCTGCAGCAAGCCCGTGAGGCGCTGGCACAGGTCGAGTCATCTTCTGCTCAAACTGGCAAACAACAATGGTATGAATTCATCGAACAGCAACCCGAGGGAAGTTACATCTTCGACGGGATTGACGCCAAAAAGATTTCACAAACCAAAAACGAATCGCCTGCTGGCGGGCTAGCGATCCCGCTCACGTTGCGCGGAGTACGCATCGGCACCCTGAAACTCAGCGCCGCGACAGACATCAACCGCGAGTGGACCAGCGATGAAATTGCCATCGCGCGCGCCACAGCCGAACGCACAGCGCTGGCGCTTGAAAACGCGCGCCTGCTGCAAGAAGCGCAAAAACGCGCAGCCAAAGAACGAGCCGTCGGGCAGATCTCCGCCAGGATCGGCAATCTGGTGAATTTGGAAAACCTGCTCAAAACCACGATCCAGGAATTGGGCAGTCAACTCCCGGATACCGAGATCGCCATTCAACTCACATCAGAAAAATTGCAAGGGAAATAATCGCCATGATTTCCAGGCTCTTTAATTATTTTAGAGATGATGAAGACAGCAACCCGTCATTCATAAAAATGACGAGGAATATTCTGATCTTTGTGGTGGCGATAAACATTTCCCTGCTGCCATTGGTGATCGGGCTATTTGGCGAAGAATCACGCAACATTCCAGCGTTGATCGCCCTCAGCATCACGCTCGCCTTGGAAATCATTTCTCTTTATTATGCCCTGCGTGCCAAAGTCGGCATGGCGAAATTGGTCGTGCCGCTGGCGCTCATCTCAGCCGTCGCAGTCATCGCCATCAACACCAACGGTCTGCGGGATATTTCCATCGTCGGGCTTCCGCTTGTGCTGGTGATCGCAGCGCTGCTGCTCGGCAAACGCGCAATATGGACCGTTACGCCGATCGCGGTCGCGACAGCCCTCTTCATCGCGCTGACAGATCTCAGATCGGACAGAACCATCACACAGGTCGGTATCGACGACGCGATCATTATCGTCGTCCTGCTGCTTGGATTCTCGGCTATCGTCCAGGCATTGATCAACCGCCTGACAGAAACCATCAACAAATTAAAGCAGAACGAAAAAATTCAAGCCGAGGAAAATCGTGAATTAAACGAACTGCGCCAGTCGCTTGAAGAGCGCGTGAACCTGCGCACAGCCGAGCTCGAAACCGCCAACCGTTTCAGCCAGCAGCGCGCGCGTCAATTTGAAGCCATTTCGCAGGTGGTGAAAGCCATCTCGTCGGTGCAGGAACTGGACATCCTTCTCCCGCGCATCACACAAGTGATCAGCGAACAATTTAACACCTATCATGCTGGAATTTTTCTGCTCGACGATGAACGCGAATTCGCAGTGCTCCGCGCTTCAAACAGTGAAGGCGGAAGAAAAATGCTGGAGCGCGGACACAAATTGCAGGTCGGTCAGACCGGGATCGTGGGATTCGTAACCGCCACCGGCCGCGCGCGCATCGCCCTGGACGTTGGGGCTGATGCGGCTTTCTTTGACAATCCCGACCTTCCAGATACCCGCTCCGAAATCGCTCTGCCATTAACTCAGGCAGGTCAGGTGATCGGCGCGCTCGACGTGCAAAGCACAGAACCAAACGCTTTTGGGCTGGACGATGTCGATGTGCTGACCACTCTGGCTGACCAGGTGGCGGTGACCATCAACAATACGCGTTCGTTTGAAGAAGCGCGCAAGTCGCTTGCCGAGTCGCAAAGCACGTTTAATGAACTGACACGCGAATCATGGAAAGTGATGCGCCCGAAATCAGTGGGGCTGGGATTTCAGGCAACAGGTTCAAAAGTCCTCCCGCTCGAACAACCTTTGAAGGATGAGAACATTCAGGAAGTTGTTTCCAAAAACAGCCCTGTCATGTCGAGCGGCGATAAAGGTTCATCCAATCTCACGATTCCCATTCGCTTGCGCGATCAGGTCATCGGCGTGATGAACCTCCGCACGCGCAAAAACAGAAAAATTTCAAGCGATGAATTTGACATCGCAGAAGCTGTGGCAGAGCGTCTTTCGCTCGCCATCGAAACAGCAGTGCTGCTCCAATCAACGCAGCATCGCGCTGACATTGAACGCGTCACGACCGACATATCATCCAAGATCGGAGCTTCCACCCGCTTTGAAACGATCCTGCAGACAGCGGCTCAGGAACTCAGCCGCGCCCTCGGCGGTTCGGATGTGATCGTGCAGATCGAACCTGTGTCAATTGATCTGGGCACGACAGGATAGTAATGGGATCCATGATATTTATGCGCCGCTATGCGAATCTTTTCCTGCTGATGGTCTTTTCTCTCTCTGCCTGTTCAACCCAGCAAGCAGAAGAACCTGCAAACCCGCCGCTGCGGATCGAGTTCGCACAGTGGTGGGGCGACTATACGCTGCTCGTCGCAGAAGAAAAAGGCATGTTTGAAAAATATGACGTGGAAGTGGAGCCCGTCTATTACGAAATATTTTCGAAAACCTATCCAGACCTGGCGTCGGGTCAGTTGGACGGCGCGCTGATCGCGGTTGGCGACACGATCAACATCAACCGCACATCCCCCATGAAGGTCGTCGCTGTCTATGATAACGGTGGTAACGATGCTGTCATCGTTGGCCCGGAAATAAATTCCGTTCAAGACTTGAAAGGTAAAACCATCGGCTTGCAGATCGGTTCGCAATATGAATTGACTGTTGTCAAAATGTTGCAAAGTGCAGGCATGAGCCTTGGCGATGTTACCATTGTCGGCATCAATCCTGAAAACGCGCTGTCAGCCTTGAAAAGCGGTCAGGTGCAGGCGGCTTCCACATGGGAACCATACTCATCTGAAGCGCTTTCAAGCGGCTACAAGATCATTTATCCGCAGGAGCAATTTTACCTGTTCCCAGACCTGATCGTCTTTGACGCTTCGGTCGTGGAAGAAAGACCCGCTGACGTGCGGGCATTCCTGCAAGCATGGTTTGAAGCAGTGGATTACCGTTTGAAAAATGAGGATGAAACACGGGCAATTGCAGCCAAATACCTGCACCTTGACATCGAAGATGTGCTGGCAGATGACACGCTAAAAATCCTGACACTTGGCGACAACAGGAGATTATTCGACTTGCAGGAAGCAAATTCCATTTATTCGATCACAAAGATCACGACTGATTATTTGATCTCAATTGGAGTGCTGGCACAACTAACCGACCCACTGGTATTGCTCGACCCGTCCTATCTGCCGTAGGTTCGCAATTCCGATAAGATAACCATGATGATGAATCCAACTGATCAACCCACACAAGCGGAAGAACGCCGTCGCAAAAACGTTCTGACGATCAGCCTGACCACGGGAATTTTATTTGTTTTCGTGGCGGCGGTCTCTGGCTATGTCGGCTACACCGACAACGGCGTCAGAGGTCTGGTCGGACTGGGAATCACCGGCGCGGTTGCTATCATGGCATTCATCAGCGCCTACCTCAGCCGCAGCGGCCGCCCCAACCTCGGAATTTCGATCTTGATCGGGATGATCTTTGCCATCTCATTCACCATCCCGTTCGTAGTGCATGGACAGGCGCTTGCCCTCGGGATCATGATCGCCATTGTTGTGGCTGGAATTTCATCCGCAACACTGCCGCCCGTCTGGGCTACCCGCGTAATCATCAGCGCCTTTACCGCTGCCGTCATCATTACGGTGATGGATCTTTTCCTGCCGGACTTTGGGCTGCCCACGAACCCTGCCGCAACAAACCTGATTGCGGCAGTTACATCAACCATCTATGTCATCTTTATTTTACGGCGTTTTAACTCATACGCATTTCGGACCAAGATCATTATTGCTTTTACCCTTGTGACGATTATTCCACTCGTCGCGCTCGGCATTTTCAATTCCAGGTCCTCGTCGCAATCCCTGCAGAATCAAAATAAGACCCAATTGACAACGCTTGCGAAAGTTGTCGCTGACAACGTGGATGGTTTTATGACCACCCAACTGGACGCCATCCGCGCCGACTCGAAACAACTGCCATTATCCTCATTTTTAGACCTGCCACCACAATCCCGCGCCGGCAGCATCGAAGAAAATAACGCACAACTCGTTCTATTGTCCCTTTTGCGCAAAGACCCGATTTTCATTCATTCGATCGCCGTGCTAAATGAACACGGAATCAACATGCTTGACACGTTCGAAGAATATAACGGGCAGGACGAAAGCGCGCAGGCTTACTTCAAGCGCCCAACGCAGACCGGACTGCCGTATGCCTCAAATGTCGTTTTCCGTGATGCTGACGGGTTCATTTATTTCAGTTCTCCCATTACAGGAAAAAACGGCGAAGTTGTTGGTGTCCTGCGGATCGAGTATTACGCCACCGTCATCCAATCCATTGTCCGCTCGATTGAGACTGAAAGTTCAGGAACAATTATTTTGCTGGCAGACTCAAGGACATATTTGCGGGTCGGCTATACCGGTGACCGTGACGAATTGCTAAAGTCTTTCAACAACTTCAACAACCTTGAATTCAGCGTTATGCAGTTGGAAGGTCGACTGCTATCCGGTCCAAGAGAAAGCGCCCTGCAAGGAATAAATGACGTGATCGTGGCGGGTATGGATAACCTCCAGCGCGAGCCATTTTTTGAAGCCTATTCAGACTCGCTTGGCTCGAACACCATCAACACCGGCGTGTTCCTTAATACACAGCCCTGGATCGCCATTATCCGCCAATCTACGAACGTCTACTTAAAACCTGTTTCGGAACAAAACAGAACCAACATTTTGATCTCAATGGGGCTGATCATTCTAAGTATCGGAGCAGGCTTCCTGGCCTCGCAGATCCTCACTTCGCCGATCATTTCACTGGCCAAAGTAGCTGAGCAAATCACCGCCGGAGACCTCACCGCCCGCGCAGGAACGACGACCGAAGACGAGATCGGCGCGCTCGCTGATTCCTTCAACCGCATGACGGAAGAATTAAATCAAACTGTGAACAGCCTGGAACTCCGCGTTTCGGAACGCACCACAGACCTCGAAATTTCCCGCGAGCAAAGCGAAGACCGCGCCAACAAACTTCAAGCCATCGGCGAAATTTCGCGCATCATCGCCAGCGAACAAAAGCTCGAAATCCTTTTTCCGCTGATCACCCGCCTCGTCAGTGAACGCTTCGGCTACTATCACTCAGGCATCTTTCTGATCAACGAAACAAAACAATTCGCAGTGCTGCAAGCCGCAAACAGCAAGGGCGGAAAAAATATGCTCGCGCGCGGACACAGGCTTGAGGTCGGAGCGAGCGGAATCGTCGGCTTCGTCGCCCAACACGGCACTCCGCGCATCGCTCTGGACGTGGGGCTGGATGCTGTTTACTTCAACAATCCCGACCTCCCGACCACCCGCTCCGAAATGGCGCTGCCGCTTAAATTCCGCGACGAGGTTGTAGGCGTCCTCGACGTGCAAAGCGAACAGTCCGGCGCCTTCACCGAAAATGACGCGGACACGCTCAGCATTTTGGCTGACCAAATTGCAATTGCGCTTGAGAACGCGCGTCTGTTCGCTCAAACACAACAGGCGCTCGACGAAGCGCAGGCTCTTTATCAACAAAATGTCCAGGAAGGCTGGCTCACATTCAGCCGCGAAGAAGACACGATCGGATACCATCAAGGCATGGGCAGCGGAAGAAAATTGAAAGCGCCGATTGAAACGGAAGCGATCAGGCAGGTAATGAATCGCGGGACAATGCTCGTCACAAACGCAGACGGCGAATCCGGCGAGCCGTCCATGATCGTCCCGATAAAATTACGTGGAAGAGTCATCGGAGCGATGAACATCAAAGCCCCGGCCAGCGACCGCCAATGGTCGGGCGATGAGATCAATCTCGTCGAGGCGATCTCGGCCCGCCTTTCGCTGGCGCTTGAAAATGCGCGCCTGATTCAAGAATCTCAGCGGCAGGCGATCAAGGAACAGACGATCGGTGAAGTCACTGGCAAGATCGGCGCTTCGATCAATATGAAGAATGTGCTGCAAACCGCGGTCGAAGAATTGGGCAAAGCCATGCCCGGGTCAGAAATTGTGATCAAGTTCCAGAACGGAAACTCACAAAGTGAAAAGTAAAGGAAGCAATTAAATTAATGAAAAAGTCCCGCTCTTCACTGTTGAACTTATTGAATAAAACGCCGTTCGGCAGGTTTAATCTTCGCACGAAAATCACGCTTGGAAATTTGTTAATCACCTTTGCGGCCATCATCGCCATGGGATATTATGTGTATTATCGCAACCAGGAATCAAATCTTTTCCTTTCGACTCAGCTGGCATTAAGCATTCGCAGCAATGCGGAGAATAATCTCTCGACAACCAGCGAAGAGCAATCTGCGCTGCTCGATGCGTTTTTCACATCCATGCGCGACAATGTTTCAGCGCTCGGCTCGATTGAAAGCAAAATGCTGTCGAAAGAATCGCTCCTGAACAGCGGGGAGTATTGGGATGCGTCTTCGTCGCTCTTCCGTCTGGCGTCAGGCAGCTGGGATAATTCAAATTTAGAAACTTCCTCAATATTTATCCCTGCCAGTGTCGAACTGACTGAAGACCTTACGTCCAAGCTAAACGTGCTTAAACAAACCGAATTGATCGCCCCGTCCACCCTTGAAAATAACCCGGACATCATCGCCATTTATTTTGGCGGCATTTCAGGCGAGACCGTTTACTTCCCAAATATTGACCTCGCGAATATTGTCCCGCCCGATTTTGATGTAACCGGACGGCCATGGTTTGTGGATGCTGCGCCGGAGCAGAACCCGCTCGGGAAAGTGGTTTGGTCCGCGCCTTATCAGGATGCCGCTTTGAACGGTTTGGTCATCACCACCAGCGTGCCGGTGTTCGACTCGAAAAAGGATTTTCAAGGCGTATCCGCCATGGACATCCAGTTGAATCGAATCACAAACCTGGTATCCAGCATCCATGTTGGGAAGACCGGTTATGCTTTTCTCATCGACAGAGACAACCGCCTGATCGCACTGCCCGAGGCAGGCTATTCAGATTTTGGCGTCACATCAGAAACTGTTCCGCTTGGCGAGGTGCTGGATCAAACAAAGTTAGGCGGCATGTCACCTGAACTCTTTGGGATAATGAAGGAAATATCCCTCGGTAAAAATATAAAATCCGTAACCATTGGCGGAGTTGAAAGATATGTCGCTTATCAACAAATACCGGAAGTCAGGTACAGCCTCGCCATCATCGTGCCTTCGAGCGAACTGCTTGTCCAAGCCGCTTCTGTGAACGAACAGGTGGCGCAGGAATCAAGAAATACGATCAGGATAAGCATCATATTAATTTCGATTGTTTTGGCGCTTGCGGCACTTGCCACACTTGCCATTGCCACCAGATTAACCACTCCGCTCAAAGACTTGACCGGCGTAGCCAATGAGATCATCACAGGAAATTTCGAAGCCAAGGCGGAAATCAAGGAACAGGATGAGATCGGGACGCTCGCATCAACCTTGAACGTAATGACTTCAACCATCCGTGACATGGTCCACACACTGGAAAACCGGGTCGACGAACGCACCGCAGAACTCAAGAACGAGTTGAAAAAAGGCGAATACCGTGCGCGGCAGTTCGAAGCCATTGCCAAAGTATCTCACGCCATCAATGCCGCACAAAATTTACAGGAGCTTCTGCCTCACATTTCCAACGTGGTCAGCGAGCAATTCGGGTTCTACCATGTGGGCATCTTCCTGAACGACGCCAGCAATCAATACGCCTCCCTAAGCGCGGCAAACAGCCCGGGCGGAAAGATAATGCTAAACCGCAGGCATCAACTTAAGATCGGCGAACAGGGCATCGTCGGCTATGTGACAGGCACCGGCAAACCGCGCATCGCCCTCGATGTAGGCGAAGACCCCGTCTTCTTCAACAATCCCGACCTCCCCGAGACGCATTCTGAAATGGCGCTGCCCTTGAAGATCGCAGACCAGATCATCGGTGCGCTTGATGTGCAAAGCACTGATCCAAACGCATTTTCAGATGAGGATGTGGAAGTGTTGTCCACACTGGCAGATCAGGTCAGCCTCGCGATTCACAACGCCCGTCTATTTGACCAGACCCAAAAATCATTGACCGAGGCTGAAGAAATTTACCGCCAGCAGTCGCGTGAATCATGGAGCCGTCTGCCGCGGGAAATTAAACTGACAGGCTACCGTTATACTGCCAGCGGCGCAGTGCCTTTGATCGACAGCGATTCGACAGAACAGGCAGATCAAAGCCGGCAGGAAATATCCGTCCCTGTCATTTTGCGCGGAGAAACAATCGGCAGCTTATCGGTACAGGTTCCAAAGACCGAGCGCGTCAGCAGGGATCAGATCGACCTGATAAAGGCTGTCGCTGAGCGTGTCGCGCTCTCTGCGGAAAATGCGCGCCTGTTTGAAGAAACGACCACGCGCGCCACACGCGAACGCATTGTTTCTGATATAACCAACAAAATTCGCAGCACGAACGATCCGCAGGAAATGATGCAGACCGCAATGGCTGAGCTGCAACGCGTGCTCGGCGCCACGCGGATCGAAGTCATACCGCAAAAATATGAATCGCGGCAGGATCAAACAGGATAAATATGCCATCAATTATTGCAGTATCAAACGAAAAAGGCGGCGTGGCAAAAACCACCACCACCTTATCCCTTGGCGCAGCCCTGGTAGATTTGGGAATGAAAGTTTTGCTGGTCGATCTGGACGCGCAAGCCAACCTGACTTTGTCGCTTGGCTTCGAACCCGGCGAAGCAAGACATACCTCCAGCGACATCCTGCTCGACAACGCATCGATGCAGAGCATCTGCCGAAAAACCGATGTCGAAAATCTTGATTTGATTCCCTCGAGTTCGCGCATCGAAACCTCGGAGCAATTCCTGCCGATGCGCACCAATCACACCATTATTTTGCGGCAGGCAATTGCCAGCTCAAACCTTTCCTACGATTACATAATTCTGGATTGTCCGCCTGTGCTCGGCGCAATTACAAAGAACGCGCTTGCCGCGTCAGACCTGCTGCTCATCCCCACTCAGGCGGAATACTTCTCCGCCTATGCTCTGCGCAACATGATGACACTCATCCGCAGAATTCGCGAGGAAGACAACCCCAACCTCGCCTACCGCATCCTCGTCACAATGCTGGATAAAAGAAATCGCACACACCGAAACATCAGCGAGCAGCTCCGCGCCACTTTCGGTCAGGGAGTGTTCAACACGATCATTGAAGTAGATACAAAGCTGCGCGAAAGCCCCATTGCTGGAATGCCAATTACACGCTACAAACCAGGCGCGCGCAGTTCCACTCAATACCGCGTCCTCGCCCAGGAGTTAATGGAATATGCCAAAGAAACCAAAAATAGACAAGCGGCTTGACAAGCTCTTCAGGGATATCCATCCCGAGGAGAATGTCTCCAAGTCAAAGCGCATTCCAAAGGTCGACAAGACCGCGCCGCTTCCTATCAAGCTGGAGCCTGTTCGGCAAATCCCCGAGCAGATTCCCACCCCTGAGCCAGCTCGCCCGGCGCCCATCGCCCCGAAGAAGCCTGAGCCGAGGATCGGTTCATCGTCTATCTCTGTCAATATTCAAACCGGGCAAGACGATTGGGCAACCTTGCGCGTCATGGATGAAACAAATAACCGCGAGTGGACTTCTGACGAAGAATTACTAATCAAACAAGTTTCCGATCAGCTTTCACTCGCGCTTGAAAATGCGAGGCTGTTCCAGGAATCGAAAGAACGCGCCACTGAGCTGGCGTTGATCAATCGCGTTGTCAATACGCTGACCGTCTCCACCAACATGGAGGACGCGCTGCGCGTTGTCATCAATGAAATCGTGGAAGGCTTCCCTGTTGCGCGCGGCGCGATCGCATTACTTGATGATGACAAACAAAGCTTTACCGTGGTTGCCGACCATTCCAAGATGTCGAATACATCAAGCGCAATCGGGTTAAAGATTCCGCTGAAAGATAATCTCGCTACGCAGACCCTGGTGGCTACTCGCAAGCCTTTTATTTTGGAAGATTCGCCCAACAACCCCGCCAACCCGCCGGTGGTGCAGGAGGAATTCCGCCGCCTGGGAATTAATTACACTGCCCTTTTTCCCATCATCAATAACGAAGAAGTGATCGGGACTCTCGGCGTGGATATTGCGGAAAAGAACGCAAGCCTGGACCAGAACCAGATCGCCTTGCTGGAGGCGGCTCTCGCGCCGATCTCCACTGCCATCGGACGGCTTCGCGCGGAAGAATCTCTGACAAGGTTTAAACTTGGCATCGAAACATCCGGCGACGCGGTTTTTATGACGGACACGAGCGGCAATATTATTTTTGCCAACTCGGCCTTCGAAGCAGTTTACGGCTACAAACCGGACGAGGCTATCGGGCAAACTCCGCGCATTATCAAATCCGGGTTGATCCCAAAGGATCAGTATGAATATTTTTGGAACACACTCCTCTCTAAGCAGACGATCACCGGTGAGTTGATCAATAAAACCAAGGATGGCAGGCTGATTCACATCGCCGGTACCAACAGCCCGATCCTTGATAACAACGGCAATATTCTGGGTTTCCTCGCGGTTCATCATGACATTACCGACCGAAAAAACGTGGAGGACGAACTGCAGAGGCGCAATACCTATCTATCCGCCTCTGCCGAGATCGGCCGCCTCGTCACTTCTACACTTGACTTGAACACGATCTTCACGCGGACGGTGAATCTGGTCAACGAGAAATTTGGGTTTTATCATGCCGCCATTTTTATCGTCGAAGAGACAGGTTTCAATGCCGTCCTTCGGGAAGCAACCGGCGCTGCCGGTACAGAAATGAAGGAAAACAACCACACATTACAGGTCAATCAAAAATCAGTTGTGGGCAAGGTGGCGCTTGATGGGCAGGCTGTGGTTGTAAACGATGTCTCGCTTGCTTCATTGCACAAACACAACCCCCTGTTGCCGGAAACACGGGCTGAAGCGGCCATCCCATTGAGGATCGGCAGCAGGATCATCGGTGTGCTGGATGTGCAAGCCAAGACAGTAGACGCATTTACCGAGGACGAGATCGCGGTGCTTCAAATTCTTGCCGATCAGGTTGCGGTTGCCATTGACAATGCCCGTTCATTCGAACTCTCGCAGCAGGCGGTGATGGAAATGCGCGAGATCGACCGCTTGAAGAATCAATTCCTCGCAAACATGAGTCACGAATTGCGCACGCCGCTCAACTCGATCATCGGTTTCTCGCGCGTCATCATCAAGGGCATCGACGGTCCCGTCACCGAGTTACAGCAGCAAGACCTGACAGCCATCTACAATTCCGGTCAACATCTGCTTGGCTTGATCAATGACATCCTCGACAGCGCAAAGATTGACGCAGGCAAGATGGAACTGGCATTCGACGAGGTGAATATTACGGACGTCGTCAACAGTGTGCTGTCCACCATGAGCGGTTTGGTGAAGGGCAGACCGATAGAATTGAAACGAATGATTCAGCCGAACCTGCCAACTGTCCGCGCCGATGCGATTCGAATCCGCCAGGTAATGATCAACCTGCTGTCCAACGCGTCCAAATTCACAGAGGAAGGCGATATCATCGTCGAAGTTGCATTGAAACCAGCGCCGACCGGCCGAAACGAAGTCAGAGTGAGCGTAACCGATACAGGGCCGGGCATCTCCAAGCAGGATCAGGAAAAGCTGTTCCAGGCATTCTCGCAAGTTGACGATTCTCCCACTCGAAAAACCGGTGGAACGGGACTTGGGCTTTCCATCTGCCGCCAATTGATCAATATGCATGGCGGAAGGATCTGGGTTGACAGCGAAATTGGCAAGGGAAGCACGTTCTCGTTTACATTGCCGCTCTTCCGAAATGAAAGCGACGGCAGCCAAAGGCCGAACAGCAGCAAGGTCATCCTCGCGATAGATGACGACTCGCATGTGATCGAACTGTACGAGCGCTATTTGCAGCCGCGCGGCTTCAAGGTGATTCCGTTAACCGATCCGTCTCAAGCGCTTGAACGCGCCAGGCAGTTAAAGCCTTTTGCCGTCACATTGGACATCATGATGCCCGGCGTTGACGGCTGGAAGGTGTTGAGTATTTTAAAAGGCGATCAGACCACGCGCGATATTCCCGTGATTATTTGCAGTATCATCGAAGATCTTGAAAAAGGACAAAGCCTCGGCGCGAACGACTATCTTGTAAAACCGATCCTCGAAGACGACCTTGTCAACGCGCTCGAGCGGATTGATGTGAAAATTCAATAGGAGCTTGTTATCGTGTCATTTATCATCAAATGCCTGGATTGCGGGCATTACGCGCCATATCATCCTACATCCACAACATGCCCGAAGTGTCAAAGTCAATGGCGTGAAGCGGAATATGATTATGAATTGATCGGCAAAACATTGCCGTCTAAACTGGCAAAGCGGTCTTCCGGTTTGTGGCGATATCGGGAATTACTTCCGGTGCGGGAGCCCAACACAAGCCTGTCGCTTGGCGAAGGCGGGACTCCCCTTATCCGAGCAGTAAATTTAGGCATGATGCTGGGCTGTCCCAACATTTACATCAAGGATGAACGTCAGGGACCGACCTCCTCCTTTAAGGACCGGCAGGCTGCGGTCACGATCGCGGCGCTGAAAGAAGCGGGCATTACCGAAATGGTGGCGGCCTCCACGGGAAACGTGGCAATTTCATATTCTGCGTATGCATCCCGCGCCGGCATGAAGTTGTGGGCCTTTGTCACCAGCCTGGTGCCGGCAGTAAAAATGCGCGAGATCGCCCTGTATGGGAGTCAGGTGATTAAGATCACCGGCTCATATGACCAGTGCAAGCAGGTCGCGTCTGAATTTGCCCGCCAGCGGCGGCTATATCAGGATATGGGCGCGCGCACCATCACTTCCATCGAAGCGATGAAGACCATCGCGTTCGAAATCGCAGAACAACTTACATCCATCCAAGGCTCGCCAGCCGATCACACCCACTGGAAAACACCCGATTGGTATGTTCAGGCAATCAGCGGTGGGATGGGGCCGCTCGGCGTTTATAAGGGCTTCCGCGAGATGAAGCAGATGGGATGGACAAACCGCATCCCGGCATTTGCCCCCATTCAAGCGGAGGGTTGCGCACCCATGGTGAATAGCTGGAAAAAAGGGTTGGAAAAGGCAGAGCCGGTCACTTCGCCAAAGACTCGCATCGAAACACTCGCAACGGGCGACCCTGGCCGAACCTATGAATTTCTGCGAGAGTACGTGAACAGCACGAACGGCGCTTTCGAGAGCGTGACCGATGAAGAAGCGTTCCGCGCCATGCATGTTCTGGCAAAAATGGAAGGCATTTCAGCAGAACCCGCCGCCGGCGTAGCCTTTGCCGGTTTATTCAAACTGATCCGCGCGGGCATCATCAAACCCAACGAAACCGTCGTTGTCAATTGCACCGGTCACACCATGTCGGCTGACCCGAGCATTCTGGGCGAGAACTGGTCGCGCGATGTCAAATTCCCCTCGGCTGACGAGACACCGCAGGAGGGTCTGCTTTCGGCGCTGACGCAGGTTGCGCCCGAGCGCTTCCCGAAGATCGTCATCGTGGAAGATACCGACGAAGCCCGCCGACTCATCCGCCGCATCCTGCAATCGCAGGGAAACTTCACCATCCTTGAAGCAACCAACGGCAGGGAAGGTCTCGAATTAATCCAACGCGAAAGACCGGACCTGGTTGTGCTTGATCTGATGATGCCTGAAATGGACGGCTTTACGGTCATTGAATTGCTGCGCGCCAAACAGGAAACAGCGACCATACCCGTCATCGTGGCAACAGCAAAAGAACTCACAGCCGATGAAAAGAACAGGCTTGGCGGGCAGATACAATCCCTCATGCAAAAAGGCGACTTTCTAAATGATGAATTCCTTGAAGAGGTAAAAGCTTTAATAAAGTGACACGATCCTTGCAGGACAACCCTACAGGCTGGTATCTTTGCAAAGTAAACAAGCTGCTGGAATTACAGCTGCGTTCAGCGCAGCATTATTTCTTGGGTTCGCACCCGTCTTCGGAAAACTCGCAATCACGCAGGGTTTTTCTCCGTTTGCGGTCGTGGCACTGCGCACCAGTTTTGCAGCTTTCATTTTGTTTTTGGTCATCGCCGTCTTCTATCGCCAGTATCTGTACATCTTCCCCGTTGGACTGATCGGCTGCATTCTGGCCGGCGCGATCAACGGATTCGGCTCGCTGCTTTACTACCTCGCCCTTGCCAGACTCCATGCCAGCGTTGGGCAATTACTCTATTCGCTCTATCCGTTTTTTGTAGCGCTCTGGCTGATCCTCGATCACCAACCCCCCACCCGCCTGACATTCTTCCGAATTTTTCTCGCCACGATCGCCGTGCTGCTGCTCACCAGCATCCCCGATGATTCAACCGACCCAACCGGCGTGCTTCTGATGATTGGCGCGGCTCTTTTATACGCCCTGCACCTGCCGATCAATCAGCGCGTGCTTTATGAAGTCCCTGCGCCAACAGTCGCGCTCTACACTTTACTGGCTATGAGCGCCGTGGTCGTGCCAGCCTATTTGACGTTCGACCGCGCCTGGCCTGTCGACAACACACCCTGGATGCCGGTCTTAGGCTTGACCTTTGTAACCGTCTTCTCGCGGATCGCATTATTCTTGGGGATTAAGAAGATCGGCGGGATGCAGACTGCAATTTTGGGACTCGCCGAGCTTTTGATTGCGATCGTCTTTAGCCACATTTGGCTTGGCGAGGACCTGTCCCTGCTTCAATGGCTGGGCGCAGTCGGACTCAGCCTCAGCCTGCTCCTCGTCATGTTTGAAAATTCTCCGCCGCCGACACATAGCGGAACCACCGGCTGGCTTTCATGGATCCGCGCGCCTGACCTGCCCAAAGATATTTTCGGACCCTACGAATAACTTCACTGCAAAGAAAAAACGCGCCTGGCAAAAGCGCGTTTTTTTGTTCGTTATTTTCCTTCATACAGATAACCAGTTCCCCGCACGCTGACCACCTGCTCAGACAGCAAGGGGAATTGTTCGAGCTTATGCCGCAAACGGCTCACCAGCGGACGTAAAATCTCAGGCGCCTCACGCTGGGATGTATCGTATCCTTGAACCAGCAGCACCAATTCACGATGCGAGAAGACCCTGCCCTCGTTCTTGATCAAAATTCGCAGCAATCTTCCTTCAGCCGGGGTGAGATGCTCCACCTTGGTTTTATGTTTGATCTGACGCCGTGAAAGGTCGATCTCTGTGCCGTCTTTGAGGGTGACAATTTCCATCGCCTCATCCACAACCTCAGACTCGACATTTCGCAGCTGATTTTTTGCAGCGCGATGAGTCAGCGCTTTCTTCACGCTGGAAATCACCTGCGCCGGCGACGATGGCTTTAATAAATAATCATGGATGCGCAACCGCAACGCTTGAATGGCGGTTTCGGTGGAGCCAAACGCCGTCAGCAAGATCACCTCGGTGTCAGGCGAGAGCTGATTCAACACCTGCACCACCTCCAACCCGTCCATGCCCGGCATTCGCAGGTCAACGATCATCACGTCCACGGGGTGCGTGCGGACATATTCAACCGCCGCCTGGCCGTTAGCCGCAGAAGTCACTGCAAATCCTTCCAATTTTAAAATGTCGGAAAGGGATTGACGGGCGACGGGCTCGTCATCCACTACAAGAATATTGGGTTTCATATTTTATTTTCCTCTTTGAGGCAGGAATATTCGAAAACACGCGCCGGGGCCATATTTGAGTAGCAATTCCAAAGTGCCGCCATGAGCCGTAATTATATTGTAACTCACGGTGAGTCCCAGCCCGGTGCCGCCGTCCTTGGTACTGAAGAAGGGTTCGAAAATATTTGCTTGTTGCTCTTTCGGAATTCCCCTGCCTTGATCTTGAAATAATAATTCCACACCGTCTTCGAATGGACGCACGCGAACCTCAAGTTTCCCGCCATTGGGCATTGAGTCAGCTGCGTTCAAGATCAGGTTGATGAAGACCTGCTGAATTTGACTGCCAACGGCAACGATGGCTGGAACTTCTCCGTCACTATCGAGGGTAACGTTGATATTGGATTCTGAAAGCTGCTTCGACATTAAGTTCAAAATATATTGCAGCATTTCAACGAGGTCAACTTTTTCAGGTTCGGCTGCGCCGGGGCGGTAAAAATCCAACATGCGGCGGACAGTGACAATTAATCGCTCAAGCTCAGCGCGGGCAAGGCCAAAATATTCCTGACGTTTATCTGCCGGCAGGTCTTCCCGTCCTGCAAGGTGCAGGCAATTTTGGACAGCCTGCAATGGGTTATTGACTTCATGGGCAATGGACGCGCTCAAGCGGCCGGCGGCCGCCATCTTCTCTGACTGAAGCAGGGCTTTTTGAGAATCTTCAACCTTGCGGATGTAATCCATCTGCTCGGCGTAGAGGCGTGAGTTTTCGAGGGCAACCGCTGCCTGTCTGGCAAGGATCTGAAATAACTCCAGGTCGGATTCGTGAAACGGAGAGAGATTTCTGTCGCGAGCCGCGAACAAAACCATGCGCAGGTCTGGCAGTAGAATCGGCACCAGAATCGCCGCACCCAGCCCGAGGTTTGAAAGATGCGCCTTCAGTTTCGAGTCGCCGGGCCCGCTGGCGTTGATCAGTAACGGCGCAGCTGATTCGCCGGCGTATGTGATGAGTTCCTGCATCCCCGCCGGCAATATGCTCCCGCGGGAGATCAAGAGCGAATATTTTTTTGTTTCGATATTTTGCTGATAACAGGCGGAATTCATGCAGTGCAAATGTTCGCAGATCGCGCCGGCGATCAGGTCAAGCAGCGGCTCGCGGCGTGTTTCTGACAGCAAAGATTCGGTGACGGAAAAAAGAGGGCGCAATGCTTGAACGCGGGCGGCATCATGTTTTTGACGGCTGTCGGCAAGCGCCAGTTGGATGGCGTCGATCAATTCGCTGCCCTGACCAAAAGGCTTGAGCAGCAGGCCATCAACCCCCTGCCTGAGCGCGCGGATGGCGGTTTCAACTGTGCCGTGGCCGGTCATGATCAGAATGGCCGCATCTGGCTGTAATCTCTGAGTATGTTGAATGACTTCAAAACCATCCACGCCGGGCATGCGGATATCTACCAGAAGCAAATCAATTTTATTTTCCTTGAGGTAATCAATGGCATTGCGCGGATCGGTCTGAGTTCCAACCTTGAAGCCGGCGCGCGTCAATAAGCGCTCGCAAAGCAAAGCGATACCGGGCTCATCGTCAACAACGAAAATAAAAGGTGATTCCATAAAATTACATCGGCAGCCAGACGGCGAATGTTGAGCCTTTGTCCGGCTCGCTGGAAATTTCGATCATGCCGCCATGGTCGGTGACTATGCCAAACGTGACGGAGAGTCCCAGTCCAGTTCCGCCGCGATCTCCTTTGGTGGTGAAAAACGGTTCAAAGATTCGGTTTTGATCTGTAGTAGAAATTCCCATGCCGCTATCCTTGACTGACATGACTGCCCACTTGCGCTCATCGCGCGGAATCATTTTGGTGCAAATATGCAGGTCGCCGCCGTTTGGCATGGCTTGCAAGGCGTTATGAATTAAATTCAAAAGGACCTGCTTCATTTGGTTACGGTCAATAAAAATCCACGGAAGCGATTCTTCCAGCTCGAGGGCGAGCGTCACCCCGTTGGTTTGGATCAGATGGTTGGTCAGCGCGAGCACGTCGTTGACCACTTCGTTCAGGTCAGCCTGTGCGCGGACGCGTTCTCCCTGCCGTGAAAAATCCAGCAGTCGGCGGACTACATCACCAGCGCGGCGCGCCTCGCGCAAGACCATTTCCAGTTCCTTGCGATGGGTGGCATCCTGCGGCAGTTCATCCAAAATAAGTTCAGAGAATCCCGTGACCGTTGTCAGGGGGTTGTTCAATTCGTGCGCAATACCGGCGGCCATCTCACCGACTGCGGCGAGTTTGGCGGCTTGCAGGAGGCGGTTTTCGGCGGAGCGCTGTGCCTCCATCCGCGCATTCAACTCCACCTCGATCAGGCGCAATTGACGGATGGTCTCCTGCAATTTTTGATATTGATTTGCGCTGGTGATCACCGAAGCAAGAATTCCCGCGAGCGATTCCATTGCGATCAGGTCGTTATGAGTAAAGGCATTTTGTTCGCGGCTTTCCACATCAATGATGCCTAAAATTACATCGCCATCTTTGACCGCAACACAAATCTCAGAGCGCGCCTCCCAGCCCTTGAGCGGTTTGTAAAGGGAGTCCTGAGTTGTGTCGTTGATAATGATGCTCGCCCCGGTTTTCGATACGTGGCTGGTAATGCCTCCATCCACGACGAATTCCCCTCCGCCCAGCGCGCGCTTGACCGTTTCGGCGTGAGAACCGCCGATTCCTTGAATGGAAAATCTGCGCTCTTCGTCAAAAAGAAAAATCGCAGCCAGCTCATACTTGAAGTATTGCGCCACAAGTTCAGCGGTGATGGACGCTACTTCTTTTTTATCGTTCAGACCGATCACCTGCTGCACCACTTCATGGATCAGGCTCAGACTGCGCGCCCGCCCTTCAGCTTCTTCACGCAGGCGGGTATATTCGATCAACCCTGCCAGGTGACTGGTAATCACCACCATCAGGTGCTCATCATATTGCGTGAAAGCTTCCGCGCGGGCGTTTTCGATGATCAACACGCCAATGGCCTGACCGCGATACTTAAGCGGAACGATTAGCATGGAACGCGCATCCTTGTGGATTGGCACAACTCCCTCCGTAACCGTATCCACAATCAGCCGCGCACGCCCGTCTTTTGTTAGAAAGGGCTGGACAGAATGCCCGGCAAGAGAAACGCTGATCACATTCATCTTGCTATCCGTCAGGCGGTAATCACGCAGGATGCGCCCGTCACTTGAGCGCAGAAAAAGCGCGATCAACTCGGTGCTGAACGCGCGCGCAAGCAGCCCAAACATGCGGCGGGCAATCTGATCGAGGTTCTGTGCTGATGAAACCGTGAGGACAAAGTCATTCAGCAGGCCTAGCCGCCGCAGGTGCGCCGCCATTTCTGAGAACGTGACCACAACTTCCACAGAAGGTGGAACGCGCAAAGCCAGATCGCGCAACTGGCTCAACTCTGTCGGGCTGAATTCCTTTTGCCGCCAAACAGTCACGACCCCGATCAAGCGCTGACCAATCACCAACGGCAAACACGCCCACACATGCGCCCCCGATTTGAGCGCCCCAAACGGAAGATTGTCCCAATTGGGCTGTCCGCGTGTGATGAGGACTTCGGACAAGGAACGGCTCACACGACGGAGGAGCGGATTCGAATCTATGAGCAGTGACACCCCTTTGGCTTTTGACACATTCCACTCAGACTGGACATCGAGCGACTCTCCCCTGCGAATGGCCAGCCACGCTCCCTGACAATTGACAGCCTGCACGAACGCGCCCAAAACTTTCTCCAGCGCGAGAGGCAGGTCGAAGGCCAGACCAGACTGCAGGTCGGGAAGAAACGGTTGATTGGAAGAAGTGGATCGCCCGGATAACAGCGAAGCGGTCAACTTCCAAATGCGCTGCGCGGCCGGGGTCTGATCATCTGCCCCGACCAAAATGATCTGTGATGTAACAGGAATCGGAAAAGCAAAAAAACGTTCCGCGTTGAGAACGTTCTCTTCAGGGATGGCGCTTGAGCGGCTGTGACCTCCGCTGAGCGCGCCGCACAGCCACGTGTCAATGGACGGCCTGCCCATCAAAGTGATCAATTCATTTTGGGCGGATTTGTTGAGATGATAGATCGAGCGAAGCTGCCAGTCGCCGCCAACACGTTCGGCAAGGACAGCCCAAACGGCCTCGGAGAGCTGCACTGCATCTTTGAGTTGGGATTCAAGTGACGTGTCGGTTGGCATAGTGTGTGAGCGAATTATACACTTTGAATAAAAAAACTCGCCAAGTTTATCCTCAGCGAGTTAAGTTCCCCAATCCGTTTGGGTTATTCGTTCGGAACGATCATGACCATCAGCAAATAGACGAGAATGCCGGGCACACCGCCGGGAATAAGCGCAAACAGAAAAGCCAGCCGAAACCAGAATGTGCTGATGCCGAAAAAATCTGCCAGACCGCCGCACACACCGGCGACCACACGATTGTCACGCGAACGTCTTAATGCTTTTTGTTGAGTTATCATTTGAGCCTCCAATTTCGTTTGATGTCTGCAAAATATACGCGTCATTTTGAAATTGGGTGCGCAATAATCTACATCTTTTCCAAAATCTCAATCGCCTGTTTGATGCGCGCGAGGCACTTTTCCCTGCCGATGATTTCCATCGACTCAAACAACGGCGGGCTGACTTTCTGTCCCGTAGTGGCGACGCGCAGGATGCCAAAGACCTGATTTGCATTCAGTCCGCTTTCTTCGACGTAGGCACGCAGAGGCGGCTCGCATCTTTCGTGACTGATATCTGACTGCGCCAACAGAATTTCATACGCCCTTTGAGCGATTCCCGCCGACTGCTTCGCATCCAGTCCCTTCGCGATTAAATCTTCGGGATTGGGCGATACATCGTCCTTGAAGAAGAAACTTCCAAACCCAAGACAATCATCCAATGTGACGAGTCTCTCGCGCAATAACGGCACAATCTTTAGCAGTACATCATCGTTGACGTTGAGTCCTTCACGGGTGAAATAAGGCTTGATGCGCCCGGCCAGGTCTTCGGTCGAAAAGAGGCGGATATGAGTCGCGTTGAAATGATCCAGCTTTTGAAAGTTGATCGCAGCCGGTGATGGGGTCAGGCTGTCGATGGTAAAGCGTTCCACCATTTGATTCAGGGTCATCACATCATCATCCGCCACACCCCAACCCATCAGGACGATCCAATTCAAAACGCCTTCGGGAGTGTACCCAAGGTCTTTCATATCGTTCAAGAAAATGGAATGGCCATCCTTGATCGCTTCGGCGGCTTCGCGCTTGCTCATTTTGCCTTTGCCGCTCGGCTTGAGAAAAACGGAAAGGTGCATGAAGACCGGCTCGTCCCAACCAAAGGCGCGGATGACGTGCGCGTGCAGAGGCAGAGACGGAAGCCACTCCGAGCCGCGGATCACGTGCGTGATTTGCATCAGTTGATCGTCCACCATTGCAGCCAGATGATATGTGGGTAGTCCATCAGATTTCATCAGGACAGAGTCGTCAAGTGCGGCGTTTTCCGTGACGATGGAACCGCGCAGGTGATCTGTCACGGTGATCGAGCCTTCCTTTGGCATCTTGAAACGAATGACATATTTTTCTCCATTCGCGACACGCTGACGCGCCTCGTCAATGGAGAGCGAACGACAATATCCGTCATAACGCGGATTCTGTTTGTTCTTCATTTGCTCCTGACGTACTTTATCCAGCCGTTCAGAGGTGCAGAAACACGGGAAAGCATGTCCCGAGTCGACCAACTTCCAGGCATGTTCATGATAGATCTCGCGGCGCTCGGTTTGCCGATACGGGCCGTATGGACCGCCAATACCCGGGCCTTCATCAAATTGGATGCCAAGCCAATGTAAACCATCAATTAATTCCTGTTCAGCGCCAGGAACAAAACGCTTCTGGTCGGTATCCTCGATACGCAGAATAAAAGTCCCGCCGAGGCGGCGCGCCAGCAGGAAGGGATATAGCGCTGAACGGGCGTTACCGATGTGCATACGCCCAGTGGGAGAAGGGGCAAAACGAGTTCGAATGGGTTTGATGGACAAGATGGAGACTCCTATTTTTTGACCGTGGACTATAGACCAAAGACGTTTCTTTTCCGTCCACGATCTACCGTCCACCATCTAATTTTAAAATTCAGTTTGAGATTGACGCATGACAACGCTTTCGACGAGTCCAATTCCCAGCATGAGCGCGGTCAGACCGCTGCCGCCATAACTGATGAACGGGAGCGGCAGACCTGAAACGGGCACGACATTTAAGTTCACTCCAATGTTCACCGCGCCTTGAAAGAAGATCAAAATCGCCACGCCGAAAGCAAGCATTGAGCCCGCTACGTCACGTGCTTTCTGTGCAGCGCGGATGCAGCGCCAGACGATGAAAGCCAATGTCAGGATAATCACGATTCCGCCGATCATGCCGAACTCTTCCGAAACAGCCGAAAAGATAAAGTCGGTGTGTCGCACCTTGAGAAAACGCAGTTGCGTTTGGGTACCGTGACCAAACCCTTTGCCGAAAAATCCGCCGGAGCCAATGGCGATTAATGCCTGCTGCACGTTGTAGGTCGCGCCGTATGTCGCATTCGGATCTGGGAAGATGAAAGTCAAAACGCGCGCCTGTTGATACGGTTCAAGAAAAGGAAAAGCCAGAGCGACGAGAACGATCCCGGCCAGCCCAAGGTAAAGCACCTGTTTCAGTTCCAACCCGTTGATCCACAGCATGGCAACGAGGATCACGGTCAGCACCACGACATTGCTCAGATTGGGTTGGAGCAGGATCCAAAAGATCAAACCAAAAGCCCAAAGAAATGCCCCAAACGCCCAGCGCAAGTCCTTGGGTTGGTTTTGAACTTTTTCAAAATAACGCGCCAGCACAATGATGGCAACGATCTTCGCAAACTCTGTCGGCTGCAGGAAAAGGACGCCCACTTGAAACCAGCGTTGCGCACCAAATGCGCTCTGTCCCAGGCTTGAGAGCGAAACCAAAAAGATCATGATGCCAAAATAGATTGGGCGATATAAAGCCAGCCAGTAGCGGTAATCAATGGATGCCACAATAAAGATAAGCACTCCGCCCAATAAAGCAAAATATATCTGACGGGTGATCAATGGCTGTAATATTTCATTCCCCGCGATGGCAGAACGAATCATGGCAGTGCCCAGTGATGATGCCAGCACCACTGCGCCTAATAATAGAAAGTCAAAATGACGCCAGGAAAGTCCACGAGTCATAAAATATAATACTCACGGTCACAAATTGGGCTTTCCGCCTTCTAAAAAAAGCGCAATTTGTGACCGAGTGCGGTATAAAAACACGGATGCAACCGTCAAAATGCTGAAGGTTGATCCGTGTCTCCAAATGAAAAAAGATCAACCAGCGCGATGGCGTGATACGCCGCGCAGAGGAATATCCGCTACAAGCCGTTGAGAACGGCCGTCGCGTTCTAGCCCGATCTGAACTGCTTCAGGGTCAATGTCAATATAATTTGAGATCGCTTTGAGCAGGTCATTCTTCAAGGACTCTAATTGCGCGGGAGTCAAGTCGGTGCGGTCATGCACCAAAACGAGCTGCAGGCGGTCCTTGGCACTTTCAGCGCTGCGTTTTTTACCAAACAAATTAAACATTACTTCCTCCCCGTCAGGCGTTGAATTGCAGACCACAAAACGTTTTGCTGCTCAAGGTCCATGAAGGGCACTTCCTGTCCCTGAAGCCGTTTTGCAATGTTGCGGAACGCCTGCCCCGCGCGGCTTCTTGAATCGGTTACAACGGGCGCACCGCGGTTCGAGCCGATGATGACCGCCTCGTCTTCGGGAACAATACCGATCAATTGGATTCCAAGCAAGTCCAAAACATCCTCCGCCGAGAGCATGTCATTATTTCTGACCAATGCGGGATTCAACCGATTAAGGATCAGTGACGGGCTCCCCTTCTCTTCTGCTTCCAGGATTCCGACCACGCGATCTGCATCGCGCACCGCACTGACCTCGGGGTTGGTCACCACCAAAACGCGGTCTGCGGCGGCGATGGAGTTGCGGAAGCCGCGCTCAATGCCTGCGGGAGAATCAATGATGACGAAGTCAGTATCAGGCCGAAGGTCCTTGCAGATGCGTATCATGTCTGATGGTGAAACTGCATTCTTGTCGCGAGTCTGCGCGGCGGGAATCAGGTGCAGGTCAGGATAATGTTTGTCGCGGATCATCGCCTGCTTTAATTTACAGCGACCTTCGATCACATCCACAATATCGTACACGATGCGATTCTCAAGCCCGAGAATGACATCCAGATTGCGCAAGCCGATATCGCCGTCAATGCAGACAACTTTTTTGCCGTCTGCGGCAAGGGCGGTGGCGAGGTTGGCTACGGCAGTGGTCTTGCCCACACCGCCCTTGCCGGAAGTAACTGTGATCACTTGTGCTGTCATATTTGATTCCTGTAAATGGATTAACCCGCATGCCAGAGTTCGGCCTGCAATCTTCCTTCGCTGTTAATGCTGGCGACTTCGGGTCTGGGGTCTTTTTGCGGCTTGAGCGTTGCTGAAATTTCATCGGCAATTCGCAGTTGGTTTGCTGAAAGATCGAGGGCGCAGATAAATGCAGAGCGGTTGCCTTTTGCCCCGGCGTGGATCATGCCGCGCACGCGCCCCCAAACGATGACGTTACCTTCAGCGACGATTTCCGCGCCTGGATTCACATCCCCGATCACCACAACATGACCAGGATATTCAATCCGCGTGCCGGAACGAATCGTTTTGCTGATCAATAAAGCGGTATCGTCTGTGACCGTGTTGGCAAATTGCCTTTGCTCTTCGGGGCGCGGCTTCGAAATGCGGGTCGCCAGACCAAGCAGTTGTGATGTCTGTTCGGTTGTGGAAGATTCGCTGATGACCGCCCACATGACCACATTGCGCTCTGAAAGCTGATCACGCAAGTCCACCAGGTCATTCACTTTCAATACTTGCGTCCCGACATCCATTGCAAGACGCGCGCCTTGAAAGAAGGCTGGCCTCTCGTCAATTTGGGCAAGCAGGGCTACACGCTGATCTTCCCAGGGCGCATCCGAAAATGTCGCCAGAAGCCCATCGCGAATTCCTTTGATCTGAACGAGTGAAGTGACTTGCTCCATAAGATATTTTTAGTGATACACCGAATTATACCTGACGCTGTGTGCGTTTCGGAGTAATTAGCAGCTTCAGCCTTTTGTCATTGCCCAAATGTGGGCAGCCCCTTTTCAATGTCCTGTGCCTTTAACTCAAAATAGGCCTTTAGCACGCGCTCGGCAATCGGACCTGCCACGCTTGCTCCTTCGCCTCCGTTATATGCAAAAGCCACCACGATGATCTCGGGGTCTTCATACGGGGCATAAGCCAGCGTCCACGAGTGGGTTGGCCAGGAACCAAAGTTACAGCGCTGAGCCTTGAAAGCCACATCATCACAATATTCAGCGGTACCGGTCTTGCCGCCTACGGCAATGGGAAACCCTTTAAACAAATCTTGCAGTGTGCCGCGTGGGTCTGTGATGGCAAGGCGTGTACCACCGCGCACGGCGGCTACAGTTTCAGGCTCGACGGCCTTTTTCTCATTCTCGTTCAAGCTGCAATAACCACCATCGCAGGAGTAACTTTGGATCATGGCGGTTGTGGTGATATCCCATTTCATGTTTGGCGTAAATGGGGAAATCTGGTAACTGCCTTCGGTCTGCTCTGGAGAAACTGTAAAATCCTGCGGGTTGAACCACATCTCCACCACATTCCCTTCGCCGTCAGTTACTTCGCGGACAATGGTTGGCTGCATCAATTTTCCGTTATTGGCGATGGTCGCGCCTGACATTAACACCTGCAACGGCGTGGCAAGCACATATCCCTGCCCCACGCTGGCAATATATGTGTCGCCGGTTGACCAGTTTTCGCCGGTGTTGATGCGCTTCCACTGCGGCGATGGTATCAGCCCCTCTGCTTCACCTTCCAATTGAATGCCAGATCGTTGATCGTAGCCAAGAGCGCGGGCATATTGCCCCAGTCGCTCAATTCCAAGGCCTTGTTCAATCTCATCCTGATATCCGCCGCCTAGTTTGTAAAAGCAGACATTGCTGGAATAAGCGATACAGTGCTGAAAATCAATTTGTCCAAAACCTTCGGGATTCTTTTCGAAGATCCAGTCTACAAAGGGGCGAGTATTGCTATCGGTGCAGAGATCATTCGGATTGAACTTTTCGCAAAGAAGTAATTGTCCCGGGGCTTGAATAACTGTACTGAGGTCAACCACGCCTTCATTGAACGCTCCAGTCGCAGTTGACAACTTGAAGACCGACCCGGGCGGAAATTGTGCGGAGATGGCATTGTTCAACAATGGATGGCGCGGGTCCTCGCTTAACTGCTGGTAATAATAAGAGGGAATTAAGCGGGCAAAGCGGTTATTCTCATAAGATGGATAGGATACCATAGCAAGGATTTCACCTGTTTTCGGGTTCATGGCAATTACCACACCGCTCGAAATGCGGATCTTCCCGAACCACGTTTCCCAATAATCCATCTCTTGAATCAAAGATGCTTCTGCGGCGGCTTGCAAGCGCGTGTCTATGGTGAGGGTGACGTTATGCCCCGGCACAGCAGGGCGGGGCGGCTCAAGGTTTCGAAGTTCCTGTCCAGCAACATCAATCTGCACCACGCGCGCGCCATTTCGGCCTGCGAGAATATCCTGCAAGGATGACTCAACACCGGCGTATCCGACTTTATCTCGGTTGGGGACAAATCCTTTGTCAACATACTGCTTCTCCAGCAAGGCAGGGATCGGCCCCAAATAGCCAACCACGTTTGAAGTCAGCGAACCTGTTGGAAATTCACGGATCGGCTCGATCTCTATTGCCACGCCGCGCCAATCCACTGTCTTTTCCTGAACGATCCGCGCGATGTCTTCTGTGACGTTGCATTTAATTTTTACCGGGCTGTACGGCGCGAGAGTATCCTGCAACGCTACAAGCTGCCCGATGCCAGGGCCGGGCACACAGGCGGCAAATAGTTTGGCTTCTTCGAGCGAAGCATCCGTTACCGGGCCGCCAACAGGGACTTCAATCAGGCCGGAAAGTTCGCGGTAGATGCGTTGTATGTCAGAAGCATCATCGGGCAGGCTGGCAGGTGTGATCACCACATTGTAGGATGCGACGTTTCGCGCGAGGATATATCCGTTTCGGTCATAGATAATGCCGCGCGGAGCAGGGATGCTAACTTCATCCTTGTAATTATCAATTGCACGGGCTGTCCAATTAGCACCCTCAACAACCTGCAAATTCACCAGCCTGAAAAGGAGGGCGGTAAAGACCAGCAAAACTCCTATGTAAATTACAGCAAGTCTCCATCCCTCAAAACGCGCTGAGCGCGGCATGGAATCAGTACTCATTCAAACTCCTCGATCGGGTAGACCCACCGCGCCAGGTCGCGCATGATGGCATATATCGGTATGGAAAACAGCAAATTAAGCAGCAGGCTTGGCAGGGTAATCGAGCCAATCACGTCACCAAAGGAAAATGGAGTGCCTAAAACAGTTAGACCCGCGAAAGACAGCAGGTGGATAAAGAGCGTCCCAATGAATGTGACGCTGAACATGGCAAGCAGCGGCGCCTGCCACACACGCTTTTGCAATGCCTGCGCTACAAAGATAACCGCAAGGTACCCAATGATTAGAACTGGCCAGGGCATACTCGATACGAAAGCCAGCATGGCGCAGCCAAGGATAGCCCAATGCCACGCGGATTTGACGCGTTCCTGCAAGGCCCACGAGGCAAGCAGGATCAACGGCAAGTCTGCATAGCCGGAGAGTAATTTGATCTGGCTGAACACGGCGGATTGCAAAATGACCGCCAGCCCAAGCAATGGGAATGCAACAAGGTTTCGCATGTGAATGAATTAAGGGATTGCCAACGGTTCGAGCGGCGAGATGTCCACTGAGCGGAAGTTGGTGATGACAAGAACGATGGACAGGCGGGAAAAATCCACTGCGGGCTGGATGGTTGCCTGCTGGAACAGTTCAAATTCAAGGCTGCGGACCGTAACCACCTGCCCGATCATAATGTCTGACGGGTAACCGCCACCCAGCCCGGAGGTCAGAACGAGATCGCCCGATTCAACAGTCACATCTTGCGAGATGAGATCCAAAGATATGTCGCCGGTGACAGAGCCTAAAGCGGTAGCGCTCGTATCGGCATTTTGAAGCACAGCATTAACCGCCGAGGCGGGGTCGGTGATGAGCTGCACGCGCGCGGCGTCTGCGATGACCGCATCCACGCGTCCAACCAGACCTTGATTGGTGACAACGGGCATACCGCGCCGAATGTTGGCATTTGAGCCGCGGTTGATGATGATGTAATGTAGGAATGGACTCGGATCGCGCCCGATAACTGAAGCCGCCTTGTATGTGTTTTCAGCCTTTGAGCTGGCAAAATCAACGAGAGCGGCGAGCCTTTCTGTCTCACTTGTGAGTTGCTGTAACTCGATCACTTGTGCCTGCAATTGCGACACCTGCGTTTCAAGCTGGGCGTTGCGGGTGCGCAAAGAGACAATATCGCGCGGCGCGGTGACAAAATCTTGAATGCCAAGAAAACGGGAGGAAATCCAGGTTTGAACTTCGATCAAGACCGAACTAAATTGCCGCGACGCAGAGCCAAAAAATCCGCCAAGCGCAAGGGCGAGAATCCCCCCCACCACAAGGAATATGATCGTAGTTTGTAAAGAACGGGAATTCATAATGAGTTAAGCCTGACAGGTCTTAAAGACCTGTCAGGCTTGATATTATTATCCAACCAGATGACGTGTGCTGCCGCGTTCGAGGCCAACCAGATATCGTGAAAGGGAATCAAGATCATCAAAGATCATGGCCGCGCCGCGAGCCACACAGGTCAACGGGTCTTCTGCAACCCATACGCGCAATTTCAATTCGTCGGTGAGGCGCTCAGCCAGCCCTTGAAGCAACGCTCCGCCGCCAGCCAGGCAAATGCCTATGTCCATCAGATCGGAGACGATCTCGGGGGGGATTTCATCGAGCGCATCGCGGACAGTGTCAATGATGACCTGCACCGAGCCAGATAACGCTTCTCGAATTTCAATGGATGAGACTTCGACTGTTTCGGGCAGGCCGGTCACGAGGTTGCGTCCGCGGACTTCCATTGTCTTTTCGGGCTGAAGCGGATAGGCGGAACCGATCTGCCATTTGACCTGCTCGGCGTTCCCTTCACCGATCAGCAGGTTGTATTTGTTACGAAGGTACTGCACAATATCCTGATCCATTTCGTCGCCGGCAACCCGCAGAGAGCGCGAAGCGACCACCCCGCTCATCGAAAGGACAGCGACTTCGGTCGTGCCGCCGCCGATATCGACCACCATCGAGCCGCGAATCTCTCCGACTGGCAGACCAGCTCCCAGCGCGGCCGCGATCGGTTCTTCGATCAACATGGCCTGACGGGCGCCGGAGGCCATCACAGCGTCGTAGACTGCGCGTTTTTCAACTTCGGTGACGCCGGTGGGCAAGCCCACGATCACACGCGGACGGGGCAGAGGGACAATGCTCTGCTCATGGACTTTGCCGATGAAATATTCGAGCATGACCTGGGTAACGTCGAATTCTGCGATAACGCCGTCGCGAATAGGGCGCACCACCATCACATTCCCCGGCGTGCGGCCAACCATTTCCTTGGCTTCCAGACCAATCGCCACAGGCTGCCTGAGTTTCTTGTCAACAGTGACCCAGGAAGGCTCGTTGATCACAATTCCCTTGCCGCGCACGTGAACAAGTGTGTTCGCGGTGCCAAGGTCAATGGCGATGTCTAGAGAAAAAAGGCCTAACAGCCAGTTAATAGGGTTGAAGGCCAAAATAGGCTCCTAAGTGATATTCCATAATGAAAGATGACTTGCGACCAAAATTATACCATGAGCCTTAAGAATGGATTTTTGTCAATTCGCGGCATGATAAAATTTGAATCAGAGAATCCCAATGATTGACTCTGCACAATTCGACCTCATTGCCCAATCCATTCCCATCCTGCAACAAGCGGACTCTGCCTTCGTGCGCGAATTCAAGCAGGCGGCGTTTTTTGCGCGCATTCCTTCAGGTCACGATGTTTTTCTTGAAGGTGACCGTGTCGAGGCAATTGCATTGATCATTTCTGGCGTGGTGCGGGTTTACAAGGTCGGCGAGACAGGACGCGAGATTACGCTCTATCGTTTCGGAAATGGCTCATCCTGCATCTTGTCGGCCAATGCCATTTTGAGCCAGAAAACATTTCCCGCCATTGCGACAGTTGAGCAGGATGCGGAAGCGGTGATGATTCCTGCGGTCACCTTCCGTGACTGGGTGCGGCGTTACGACTTGTGGCGCGAGTTCGTCTTTGACTTGTTATCTCAGAGGCTTTCAACGGTGATGGAGGTGATTGACGAGGTCGCCTTTCACCGCATGGATCGGCGCGTCGCTTCATTGATATTGAAACAGGCCAATGTTCAGAATCCGTTGAAGATCACACATCAGGAAATTGCCGCTGAACTCGGAAGCTCACGCGAGGTCATCAGCCGTCTGCTGGAAGACTTTGTCAGCGATGGCAGTATCCGCTCCGGGCGCGGTCTGATCGAAGTGCTCGATTTTGAGTTGTTGAAATCCCGTTCGCTTGGGTGACATTGTCACATACAAAAACCCGCACATCTCCTATACTGGGGGCATCAAACCAATAAAGGAGAATTCTCATGAAACAAAATATGTCCAACACCGATCGTATCGTCCGCGTAGTCGTTGCCGCACTTTTCGCCTATTTATACTTTGGCGGCATTGTGACAGGCACACTCGGCATCGTGCTCGTCCTGCTCGGCGCAGTCTTCCTGCTCACTTCGATCCTCGGCTTCTGCCCGCTGTATCTGCCGTTCAACTTCAGCACCAAGAAATAAGAAAAAAAACAAGTTCCCTGGGACGCTGAAAACGCTGATATACGCAGATAAGAATTCGCGTTTTCAGCGTTCATCAGCGTCTATTTTTTTATTTGCAGGGCATAAATTATCAACCATGAATAACTCAGAGTTTCAACAAAAACTATCAGAGTCGGGCAAGCCGGTCATCGTGGATTTTTGGGCGGGCTGGTGTGCGCCATGCATGGTTTCCAAGCCGATATTGGAGAAGCTGGCAAAAGAGTATGCCGAACAGGTCGTTTTCTTGCCGGTCAACGCAGACGAGTCACGTGAAGTGCTGGAACAATTCCGCATTTTTGGCATCCCCACCGTGATCACATTTCGGAACGGAAAGGAAGCTGGCCGCATCACAGGCTCGCAGCCTGAGGCTGGTTATCGCGCCATGTTTGAATCATTGGCCGAAGGGAAGGAAGTAAAAATTCCGCTTTCATCATTTGACCGCATGTTGCGGCTCGGCGCAGGCGCAGCCTTCATGATGATCGGCATCTCAACCGGCAATTGGATCATCGCCGGCGTCGGCGGCATCCTTGCATTTATGGGCATCTATGATCGCTGTCCGCTCTGGGCGGCGCTGACTGGCATAATTCAGAAAAAATAGCCGCGTTGAATTTCAGCCAGCAAAGGCTCCGAATCCGTTCGGGGCTTTTTTATTATTCATGGGCTATAATCGAAAACATGAGTCACAACACTCCCCTTGTCATCGGTATCGCAGGCGGCTCAGGTTCGGGCAAATCGACCGTGGTTCAGGCAATCCTTAATCGTGTTGGCGCCGACCGCATCGCATACCTCCAACACGATTCGTATTACAAGGATCTTGGCGGATTGCCGCCCACCATGCACTCCGAGATCAACTTCGATCATCCCAACGCCCTCGAAACAGAATTGCTGATCAACCACATCGAATCATTGCGTGACCTTCAGCCTGTTGAAGTCCCGATCTACGATTTCGCCACCGACAGACGCACCAGCCAAACGTTCACAGTCTCGCCGCGGCCGGTGATTCTGGTCGAAGGAATTTTGATTTTCACCGAGCCGGACTTGCGAAAATTATTCGACGTGAAAATTTACGTGGATACAGACGCAGACCTGCGCTTCATCCGCCGCCTGCACCGCGACATCACCGAGCGCGGCCGCACAACAGAATCAGTCATCAAACAATATCAAGCCACAGTCAGGCCGATGCACCTTGAATTCGTCGAACCGTCCAAACGTTACGCGGATATCATCATCCCCGAAGGTGGATTCAACACCGTCGCATTGGACATGGTCGTGGCAAGGATCGAATTGTTGTTGAAATAATTTAGCACCATGTCGTTGCGAGGGTGCTCTCCCTGGCACCGCCCGCCAGGGCAGGTGTGTTCTTCTCCCGAAGCAATCTCATGTTAGAGGGAGGTTGCCGCGCCACCAAGGAGCAAGAGCGGCGGCTCGCAACGACATCAAATAATTTAAAGGAGATTTTAGAATGGCAAAACAATGGAGCACGCCCCCCGAAATGCAGATCGACCCGAAGAAAAAATACAAAGCCCGCATGGAAACCGACAAAGGCACGATGGTCATTGAGTTGTTCGCAGACAAAACTCCAATGACCGTAAATAACTTTGTTTTCCTTTCCCGTGAAGGATTTTACGATGGCGTCATCTTCCACCGCGTCATCGGAAATTTCATGGCGCAAGGCGGCGACCCGACCGGCACCGGACGCGGCGGCCCCGGCTACAAATTCAAGGATGAGTTCGATGCCAGCTTGAAGCACGATAAACAGGGCATTCTTTCCATGGCAAACGCAGGACCCGGCACCAACGGCTCGCAGTTCTTCATCACTCACGGTCCCACTCCGCATTTGAACGGCAAGCACACCGTCTTTGGTCAAGTTGTAGTGGGGCTGGATGTTCTCATGTCCATTCCTGAACGCGACCCGGGCAACGTCAACGCCCCGGCGGTAAAGATCATCCGTGTCACCATCGAAGAAGGCTAATCAGGCAAAAGTTGAAAAGTTGAAAAGTTTGAAGGTTGAGAAAAGTTTAGAAAAAGAACAACCTGCCTACTTTCAAACTTTCAAATCTTCAACCTTAAGTACCGCAATCCTCCGTGCCTTATCAATCATCGCTGTAGTTGGAATAACAATCTACATTTACAGCATCCGCGAACAGGCGCAGGACTTTGCCCGGTACGGATACTCCGGCATCTTCCTCATTGCCCTGATGGCAAATGCCACAGTTTTTCTGCCGGCGCCCGGCATTGCAGTTGTCTTTGCGATGGGAAGTGTCTTCCACCCCATCGGAGTAGCGCTCGCCGCAGGGACAGGCGGGGCGCTCGGCGAACTCTCCGGTTACCTTGCAGGTTTCAGTGGGCAGGCAGTTGTCGAACAGACAAAAGTTTATGAAAAAATAAATCCATGGATAAACAAGTATGGCGGCTGGGCAATTCTGGTTCTCTCCGCCATCCCCAATCCATTTTTTGATATAGCAGGAATTGCCGCCGGTATTGCAAAAATGCCGCTCTGGAAGTTCCTGCTTTATTGTTGGATCGGCCAATCGATTAAAATGGCGATCTTCGCCTACGCCGGCGCATATTCGATCAACTGGCTGGAGAGGTTTTTTTAAGTTGTTTTATTAACGCAAAGTTCGCAAAACATTATTTTTTCTTTGCGGCCTTAGCAAACTTGGCGGTAAAAATATTATGTTCAATGAGGAAACTTGGAATAAAAAGGAGAACATCATGAGCGATTACAAAAAAATAGATGCGTACCTCGAAAATAATCTCAACCAAAGCCTTGAAGAACTTGCCGTGTATGTAGCCCAGCCAAGCATCAGCGCGCAGAACTTGGGATTGAAGGAATGCGCGCAGATCGTTAAATCCATGCTGGAAAAGCGCGGCTTCACAGCGCAGGTCATGGATACCGATGGTGCGCCGGTCGTCTTCGGTGAACGCAAAGGCAAAAGCGACAAGACCCTGCTCATCTACAATCATTATGATGTCCAACCGCCCGAGCCATTGGAATTATGGGAATCGCCGCCCTTCGAGCCGGTTATCCGCGACGGGAAGATGTTCGGCCGCGGCGTCAGCGATGACAAGAGTCATTTAACCTCGCGCCTCTTTGCGCTGGATGCAATCATGGATTCGGAAGGCGACCTCCCCTGCAACGTGAAGTTCATCGTCGAAGGTGAAGAGGAAACCAGCAGTGTCCATTTGCATGATTTCATCAAACACAACCTTGACATATTAAAAGCCGATGCCTGCGTCTGGGAATTTGGCGGCGTGGATCACCGCGAAGTGCCCATGCAATATCTCGGTTTGCGCGGAATCTGCTATGTCGAATTAAGTGTCGAATCACTCGGGACTGACGTCCACTCGGGGTTGGGTGGCAGCATCCTGCCCAATGCGGCGTGGCGACTCATTTGGGCACTGAACAGCCTCAAGGGGCCGGATGAACGGATTCGCATCCCCGGCTTTTACGACAACATCGTCCCGCCATCTGCCCGTGACCGCGAGCTGATGGATGCACTTCCAGATGTAGCTGACGAATACAAAAAGCGTTATGGCGCGAAGGGATTTATCAAAGGATTGACCGGCGGCACCGACCTCAAGATGGAAGAAGTTTTCGTGCCGACCTGCACGGTCTGCGGATTGACAAGCGGATATCAAGGCCCCGGCTCGAAGACAGTCCAGCCCGCGTTTGCCTCAGCCAAAGTGGATTTCCGCCTCGTGGTCGGTCAGAAGCCTGAAGACATTGTTGCAAAACTTCGACTGCACCTCGACCGCGAAGGCTTTGGAGATGTGAAAATTGATTTTCTCGGCGGCGAGCCTGCCGCGCGCACAGACCCAGACGATGCTTTCATCAAGGTGGTTGTGGATACGGCTGAAGAGGTTTTTGAATCAAAGATGGAAATTGTCCCCATGATCGGTGGATCGGGACCCAACTACCCGTTCGTACATGACCTGGGCCTGCCCGTTGCGACGATGGGACTCGGCTACCCTGATACAAAAGCCCACGCCCCCAACGAGAACATCCGCCTTGACTTGTACCTCAAACACGCGCGTCACATGGCGCGGGTGGTGAAAGAGTTTGCGAAGTAAAAGTGACCTTTTTCACTCCAAATTAGTGACGTTCTGTTTGACAATCCTGTTTATAATCTGCTTGTAACAAATTTCACGAATAGGATACTAATCCGTTCGTTTTACCACAGGAGGTAAAAAATGTTTGTCGGTGAAAGAATGTCCCACCCCGTTATTTCGGTAACGCCAGAAATGCCAATCCACGATGCTCTGGCGATGTTCAAGAAAGAACATATCCGCCGCGCGCCGGTCATGAAAGACGGCAAGCTGGTCGGAATTGTCTCACAGCGCGACCTGTTGAACGCGTCGCCCTCGCCTGTTACCAGCCTTAGTGTATGGGAAATGAATTATTTGATCAGCAAAGTGACCGTAAAACAGGTCATGAGCAAAAAGGTCAAGACGATTGATTTCGACACTCCCATCGAAGAAGCCGCCCGCATCATGGCCGATTCGAAAATTGGCGGGATGCCAGTGGTGCGCTCCGGCCAGGTGGTCGGCATGATCACCGAAACCGATCTGTTCAAAATTTTCCTCGAGTTGATGGGTGCGCGCACGAAGGGCATCCGTGTGACGGCGGAAATTGACGATACGCCAGGAACTTTGGCGAAGGTCACAAGGGCTATCGCCGATGCCGGCGGTGACTTTATATCCTTCGGCCAGTTTGCCGGGAAGGATCCGAGCACAAAAGTATTGACCTTTAAGGTGACTGGCCTCAAGAAAGACGCAGCACAAAAAGCCTTAACCAAGCACGTGAAGAAATTCTGGGATATTCGCCAGAGTTAGATCGTAAGGGTTTGGCAATCAAAAAAACGCTGACCGTGAAAGGTCGGCGTTTTTTTGACCACACCGCGACAGACTCTGTAATATCGCATTTCTGAAGGCCGCAACATAAATGTTGCGGCACATCTTTGGAGTTAATACATCGTTGATTTTTTAGACGGCCTGCCCGGCTTCTTCGGCAGCGGTTCCTTTGGCTTATCCTTCGACCACGGCCTTTTTTGAGCGGGTTTCCTGCTAAATTTCGCAACCGCTCCCTGCGATTTCTCTTCGCCTTTTAGATCGGCGATTTCATCAGCGGTTAAATATCTCCATGCGCGCGGCTTGAGGTTGCCAAGTTTCAACGTACCGATTCTCATGCGGATAATTTTCACAACAGGCAGGCCAAGCAATTTTCCCACCTCGCGGATCTGACGTTTCTTGCCTTCCCCCATCACCACGCGGATCCACGCGCCTTTGCCAGAGGATGAAATAAAAACCACATCGGCAGGCATGGTCTTGTCGCCGTCTTCAAGCACCACGCCTCGACGCCATGCTTCCAATTGTTTTTCATCCGGGCGGCGCGCAACCAACACGCGATATTCTTTTTCGTGACCAAAACGCGGGTGAGTTAATTTATTGGTCAACTCACCGTCGTTGGTCATCAAAATCAAGCCTTCAGAATCAAAGTCCAACCTGCCGACAGGATACAGATGTCCTTCGACCGGAACCAGGTCACGGACAGTTTCGCGGTCATCCTGTCCCTCTGCCGCAGAAAGCACGTTACGCGGTTTGTAAAGCGCGATGTATGTCAAAGACTCAGCCTTGGGCAAAGCCTTTCCGTCCATCGTGACCCGGTCAACTGACAGGTCAGCTTTTTGACCGAGTGTGGCAGTCTGCCCGTTGACGCGCACCCGCCCGGCAATGATAAATTCCTCGCAGGCGCGGCGGGATCCGTACCCGGCTTGAGCCAGTAATTTTTGTAATCTCTCTTGCATGAAAAGCTATCCTTTTAATAAGACATTATGCTCGCCATCGACATCTGCTTCGGCAGGCGCAGCAAGCGGAGGCAGCTCGATAATTGAGTTCAAGCCAAAGTGCTGCAAAAACTCCGGCGTGGTGGAATATAAAATTGGGCGGCCGGGGCCATCGGTGCGACCAGATTCCTGGACGAGTCCCTTGCTGAGCAGGCTCTTCATCATGCCATCGCTGTTCACCCCGCGGATCGAATCCACTTGCGGGCGTGTGCATGGCTGTTGATAAGCAATGATCGCCAGAGTTTCCAGCGCGGCACGGCTGAGGTGAGTTGTCGCCTCGAGGCCGAGGAAAAGCTCAATCAGCGGAGCCAGTTCGGGCGCAGTCGTCAATTGCACGCGGCCTGCATTTCGCTGCAGGCGCAGGCCACGGGTCAGGAGTGATTCGTCCAGTTCATTAAGTCCGCGCTCCACCACCGAGGCAGTTATGTCCAACGCCGCCGCAAGCTGAGCTACAGGCACAGGCTCGGCTGAAACAAATAACATCGCTTCGATTTTTGCCGCGAGTGTCAGTTCTGTGTTTGAAGTTGTTTGAGAGTCGCTCATGCTATAATTGCTCCGCTTAATAAATTTACTTCCAAAAGATCAAAATATGAAAACAAAATTTTCTTCCCTGACTTTATTCATCGCAATGCTTGTCCTCGCGTCGCTGGCTTGCAGCATCTTTGTCGGCGGACCTGATTATCCCGAACAAACCGTGGCAGTTTCAGAAAACGAAGTGCTGAACATGCGCACTCTCATCGAACAGGCATTCATCGCCGGCGCAGAGAGCGGCGTGGTTACTTTGCAATTTACCGAAGGTCAGCTCACATCCTACATCGCGCTCAAGATGCAGGAGCAAGCCAATCCGCCTTTTACCGAGCCGCAAATTCTACTGCGCGACGGCCAGATGAAGTTGTACGCCAAAAAGTCGAGCGGGTTCATTGCCGCGAATATTTTAATCACCATGAACGTCGGCATCGACGAAACCAGCGGTCTGCCAAAGATCGAAATTGCCGAAGCCGACTTCGGCCCCATCCCGGCGCCAGAAGGTATTAATAACGCCATCAGCGCGATCATTGATGAAGCATTCACCGGCTCGCTTGGGCCAGTCGCCACCGGCTTCCGACTCGAATCGATCACAATCGCAGACGGTTTGATGACAATGACAGGTCGGATTAAATAGCGGCTGGATTATACCCGACATGTTCCACATCACACCCCGCCCCGGTCTGTTACTTATTCTAATGGCATTCACCTGGCTGACTGTTTCCTGCCGCTCTCCACAGGTTGGCGATGAAATCACAGTCACGATCGCAGTGGACGGAACATCGCGCGAAGTAAACATCACTGCCGGCAGCACGGTCACGCAAGCATTGCAAGCCGCTGGCATTGCAGCCGGAAAACTAGACCGCGCCGATCCGCCATTTTATACCGTACTCAGCGAGGGCGATCAAATCATTCTCACGCGGGTGGAGGAGATTTTTGACACCGAGCAAGTCGTCATCGCCTACGAACGTCAGATCGTGCGCAACGAAACTCTCCCCGAAGGCCAAACGAGACTGGTGCAAGCCGGCGTGAACGGGCTGGAGGAAATAACCTACAGGCGCATCCTCGAGGACAAGGCTGAAATCAGCAAGTCTGCGGTTAAGACAGTGATATTGAAAGAAGCGCTGCCGGAGATCGTGATGGTCGGAGCGCAATCCTCGTTTACACCGCTGAACATTCCCGGCATGATCGCCTACCTCGCCGGGGGCAATGCATGGATCATGGAAGGCTCGACAGCCAATCGTCGAATCCTCGTCAGCAGCAGCGATCTCGATGGGCGCATCTTTTCACTCTCGCCGGACGGCGAATATTTGATCTTCACCAGAAAATCCAAAAAACCTGCCAGCGAAGAGATTAACTCGCTCTGGTCAATTCGGACGACAATCCTTGATTCCAAGCCGGTAAACTTACAAGCCAAAAACGTAGTCCATTTCGCGGCATGGATTCCCGGAACAAGTTCGGTTGCATATTCAACTGTTGAGCCGCGCAGTACGTCGCCCGGCTGGCAGGCAAACAACGACTTGTACCGCGTCAGCATAGCGGGCGGCGCCCCACGTAAAATTCTGGAGGCGAACAGCGGCGGAGTTTATGGCTGGTGGGGCATGTCGTTTGCTTATTCCGAAAGCGGCCAACTCGCCTACGCGCGTCCCGATGAAATTGGATTGGTGGATCAGGATGGCGGTTATCTCAAGCCATTGCTGGAGATCACTCCGCTCAACACACACAGCGACTGGGCGTGGATTCCTCCGCTCACGTGGGGCGCAGACGGAAAGACTCTTTATTTCGTCAGCCATGCGCCGGCACCGGCGCCAATTACCAGCGAGGAGTCTCCATTTTTTGACCTCTCAGCCACCTCGTTAAGCAGCGAAGCGACCGTGTCCATTGCCGAATCAACAGGGATGTTTTCCTACACAGCATCTTCACCTGCACAGATCATCGGCAAAGAGCGGCCATATCAGGTGGCGTACCTGCAATCCATTTTTGTGGAACAAAGCGAGACGAGCCGCTATCGCTTGATGGTGATGGATCGGGACGGCTCGAACCGAATGGCTCTGTTCCCCCCGCCAGACGCAAGCGGAATTGAACCGCAATCTCCGGTTTGGGCGCCTGGCCAACTTGAAGGGCAGGCAGGCGATTTTATTGCGGTGATGTATCAGGGCAACCTTTGGCTTGTGGATAGCAGCAGCGGCGGAGCTTATCAAGTAACCGGCGATGGATTAATTAATGCTATTGACTGGAAATAATTTTTGAAAGAGGATAAACAATGAGGATTTTGATCACAGGCGCGGCCGGGTTTCTCGGCTCACACCTCAGCGACCGTTTGCTTAATGACGGGCATGAAGTCATCGGGATGGATAATTTCATAACCGGAAGCCCGGATAATATCGCGCATCTTGCAAGCAATGAAAAATTTTCTTTCTTCAAGCGCGATGTGTCGAATTATATTTTCGTGCCCGGCAAGGTGGATGCAATCCTGCACTTCGCGTCACCTGCCAGCCCAAATCCGCTCTCGAAATCGGGTTACTTTAATCTGCCGATTCAGACCATGAAGGCCGGCGCGCTCGGAACGCACAACTGTCTCGGGCTTGCGCGGGCACAAAACGCGCGTTTCCTGCTTGCCTCAACCAGTGAAATTTATGGGGATCCGCTGGTGCATCCGCAAACGGAGGATTATGCCGGCAACGTGGACCCGGTCGGCACCCGCGCTGTTTATGATGAAGCAAAAAGATTTGCCGAATCGTTGACGATGGCTTATCACCGCTTTCACAATGTGAACACCAGCATCGTCCGCATCTTCAACACATTCGGTCCGCGCATGGATCTGGAAGACGGCCGCGCGCTGCCGAATATGCTTAAGCAGGCATTGCTCGGTCAGCCGCTCACGGTCTACGGTGACGGCGCGCAGACCCGCTCATTCTGCTATGTGGATGATCTTGTGGACGGCATCATAAAACTGTTGTACTCCGACGAGCATTTTCCTGTCAATATTGGGAATCCAATTGAAATGACCATCCTTCAATTTGCAGAGGCGATCAACAAGATCACAGGCAACACAGCCGGCATCACGTTTGTGGATGCGCGCAGTGCGCGCGATCCGCAGCGCCGCCAACCGGACATCACCCGCGCGCGCGATCTTTTAAAATGGGAGCCAAAGGTAGACCTTGAAGAAGGCATCCGGCGCACGATCCCATTCTTCAAACAAAAGTTGGGAACTGCATGATCCTGACCAATTCGAAGGAACGCAACCGCTTTTACAAATTCGCCCTTGTCGGCGCGCTTGGCGCTGCAATCGATTTTGGGGTCATGAACCTGCTTTCACACCTGACGAATATGTCCCTCGTTTACGCAGGAACAATTTCCTTTACCTGTGCTGTTTTCAGCAACTTCACCTGGAATCGATTCTGGACATACCCAGAATCACGTTCAAGACCGCTGATTTATCAACTGGGAATGTTCTTTCTTGTAAACACAGCCGGAGTGGCGATCCGCATTCCCACGCTTCATTATGTCGAACCGCCCGTGCTTCATTTTTTCGAAGGGGTATTTCACGCATCCGCTAAAACAGCCGAGTTCTACGCAAACAACATCACACTCGCGGCGGCAGTTGGAATTGTAATGATTTGGAATTTCTTCGTAAACAGGTATTGGACTTATAATGACATTGACAATCATGAACAGGTAAGTCAATGAGCAGCAACCAGACCACGATCATCCCCATTTACACGACCAAAGGCGATGCGGAAGCGTTTTTAGCCTATCCCTACCTATTCAACCGCAGCGGTGACTGGATCGGATTTATCACACCCAAGCGCGAAGTTTACTCGGTGCTGGGGGACTTCGTTGGAACTCTGACCAACGACCCGCGCATCATCCGCAAACGAGCAACATCCTCGCTCAAGCCGCGCCTCAAGCCGCCTCCACGTCCCCGGAGAATTTACCCACCCGCAACGATTCCGCTCCCGCCCATGATGCCTGAGTTAAGCCACTCCGTCATTGACGTCCTGCTCGAAGCCCCCGAGCGTCTGCACACAGTTGACACGGGCGAAAGCCGCCTGGATTTGGATTAAACAAACCTATCAAAATGACCAATACACCCGCATCCAAAACCATCCGCGCCTCGCGCATCAGCATTGCCCAGTTGATGCAGCCAGAACACGCCAACAATCTCGGCAACGTCCATGGCGGCTGGATCATGAAACTGGTCGATGAAGCAGGCGCGCTCGCCTGTATGCGCCATGCCCAGAAACGCGTTGTCACCGTAGCCGTTGACTCGCTGGTCTTTCGCGAGCCTATCAAAATCGGCGACCTCATCATCCTCAACGCGGAAGTGACCTACGCCGGGCGCACATCCATGGAATCTGAGGTACAGGTGATAGCCGAAAATCCCATCACTGGCGAGCGCACACATACAAACACAGCCTATCTGGTGTACGTCGCGCTCGACGATGCCGGGCGACCATCCTCTGTCCCTGAACTGATCATTGAAACCGACGAGGAAAAAGCACGGGCGGAGCAGGCAAAAAAACGGCAGGCATATCGCATTTCAAAAAAATAAATCTGGAAGCAGGCGGCCAGTCCCCGCTTTCCAAATGCAACTTTTTCCACTTTGAAAAAAATCCGCGAACACCCAATTATCCTGTTGCTGATCATCAACATCTTGGTCGGTTTATGGACGTTTCAAAATTATGGGCTATCCTGGGATGAGCCGCTCTTTTATGATTACGCCAACGCGCTCGGCTACGCATACTCACCTGCCGAATGGTTCAGCGGGGACTTCAACCTCGAAAACGCATTTGGCTCCAGTGGAACAGACCATGCCAACCGCGGACCCGCATACATTTTGCTCGCGCGCCCAGCCGTGTCCCTGATTGAATCTTTCGGTGTAGACAATGCCCCCGCATGGCATCTCGTCAACTTCCTTACATTTCAACTCGGCGTATATCTGCTCTATCGTCTCGCAAAAAAATGGATGAGCAAGCCCGCCGCAGTTGTATCTGCCGCGCTGTTTGCATGGCAGCCGCTCTTGTGGGGACATTCCTTCATCAACCCGAAGGATCCGCCCTTCCTTGTTTTTTTTCTCGGAGCAGTCTGCTTTGGCTTTGAATTGGTGGAATCAATTGCAGAAAACAAAAATAATAAAATATCAAAAACCATCCTGTCTGCCTTCTTTCTTGGGATCGCCACTTCCATCCGCGTGCTGGGACCTTTGGCCGGCGTGTTGGTTGGCTTTTACGCGCTCAGTCAAATTAGAAAAGGCACGCTGGTTACTTTCATAAAGCACCTGTTTGCATACGCTCTTCTCACCATCCTGATCGCATTTATTTGCTGGCCATACCTGTGGACAAATCCGATTCAAAAATTTATTGAAGTCTTCGGATTCATGTCTGATAACCCAACGCAATTAAAAGTCCTTTTTCTGGGGAATATCTATCTTGCCGATGAATTGCCCCGCCGATACCTGCCCGTCTTGCTCGGCTACACATTAACTGAGCCTGTCTGGTTTTTATCCGTCACGGGTTTGTGTCTTGGGTTTTGGAAATCAAACATCAAACAGCGCTTTGCCCTGGCGCTTGCACTACTTTGGTTTGTGATCCCCGCCATCTACGTTGTCCTCCGCAGCCCGCCGATGTACGACGGATTCCGCCACTTTCTCTTTATGCTTCCGCCAATTTTCATTTTTACAGGCGTTGTTTTTGAAAAATTATTTGAGATTCTAAAATCCTGCTGGGTCACGATTTCACTTGCAGCCCTCCTTCTCGCGCCCGGCATCCTTGGCGCATTGCAGCTTCACCCCTACGAATACGCCTACTATAATTCATTTACCGGCGGAACAAGCGGAGCATTCCGCACATACGAGACAGAATTCTGGCTCACCTGCTACCGTGAAGCAGTATTGGAATTCAATCAAAAAGCGCCGCGCGACACCCAGCTTTTCGTCAGGCGCGAACCATACATTGCTCAATACTACGCGGGCGCAAACATCACGATCCGCGATTACCGAACCGAGTTTGGGAAAATTTCATCCGGCGACTTCGTCCTCGTCAACACGCGCACAAATGAAGACCTCAAAACATTCCACGACGCGCCTGTATTTTTAACCGTCAAGCGCGGGACTGCGGTCTTCTGTGAGATCAAGCAAATACCATAGTGAAAAACCTTCGCGCCAAATTCGCCCACCCTGTCTTCCCAATTTTATTCGTCACAATCCTTGGCTACGGATTGCTTCTTCCGTTTACAGGCTTTTATTGGGATGACTGGCCATTCGCCTGGATCGCAAAATTCCTCGGGCCTGCGGAATTTATCCCTGCCTTTATGCCGTTCCGCCCATTTCTCGGACCGATTTTCTACGCGACTACGAGCCTGATTCCGCCGATTCCACTGTACTGGCAGATTTTCGCATTAATCATCCGCTTCCTGATCGGACTTTCAGTCTGGTGGACTTTCAAACAGCTTTGGGCTACCCGTCCGCGCTTCGCGCTAACTCTTGCCCTGCTCCTCACAGTTTTTCCCGGATACAGTCAGCACTGGGTCGCGTTGACTCACATCAATCAGGAATTAATTCCTTTTCTATTTTATATTTTATCTTTTGGGTTCACCTTCAAAGCATTACGTGCTGAACGCCCCCTGACCTACATAATCATCGCGCTTCTCCTGCAACTATGCGGGGTCTTCCCAACCGAATATTTTTTCGGGCTGGAAGGGCTGCGCTTGCTCCTTCTTTTCTTCAACAGCGACGGAGTATTTATCGCACGCATCCGAGGGACAATAAAAATATGGATGCCATATTTCATCATCTGGGCATTGAACGCGCTCTGGCTCGCATATTATTATCGCTTTGGGCCATACAATTCTTACGAGGTCAACGCTGCAAGAGGATTTTCATTCATCAACATTCTTGTAGAAATTGGCGACACTCTCTGGAAAGTCTGCTTCTATATTTGGGGGCAAGTGCTTTTCCTTTTATCTGCAAATAGTTTTGCGCCATCATCCATTCTGACAATATGTCTCATCGCTTTAACCTTTGCTCTGCTCGCCTTTTATATCCCGCTCCTGAAAGGCGAGAACGAATCACGTACTTTTGCCATGTCCCTCATTGCCACCGGGCTGATCGGCATCTTGCTCGGGCGGCTGCCCTCTCTCGCGGCCGGACTACCTCTCAGGCTCCAAAGCAGCTACGATAGATTCATGATTTCAATGGTATTTGGCGGGAGTCTCTTTATCATTGGATTCGTAGAACTACTGCTTCGCAGCCCGCGCCACAAAGCGGTTGTATATTCCGTTCTCATCGCTCTGGGCGTGGGGCAGCAATTCTTCAATGCGAACATCTTTCGGCGAGACTGGGAACAGCAGCAGAATATCTACTGGCAATTATCCTGGCGCATCCCTGCCCTGAAACCAAACACCGTCCTGCTCACACACCAATTGCCAATCGACTACGAGACTGATCTTTCGTTCACCGCGCCAATTAATTGGTTGTACGCTGCAGAAATTAATCCCCCAAGCCTGCCCTACGCATTGCTCTACACCGAAAAACGGATCAGCGGCGTTACCCTGCCCTCGCTCGCACCCAACACGGACATATCCATTACTTATCGAACAACGAAATTCCAAGGCTCAACATCGCAAGCGGTTGTGATCTACATGCCTGCAAATGGATGCCTGCGTGTGCTCGACCCTTCACGCGGCGATGCGGAAATTTATGCAAACCTGCCAGCCGTGCTGACGGACGCAATCCCCCTTTCTAATCCATCACTCATCATAACCAGCCCTGATGTCGCTGCCTCACCTGCTTTTCATTCAAGCGAGCCGCAGCATACCTGGTGTTACTACTATACAAAAGCGGAACTCGCGCATCAAATCGGCGACATGGAAAAAGTGATGGCACTCGAATCAGAGGCGGTCAACCAGGGTTACGCCCCCAAAGACTTTAATGAATGGCTGATCTTCATCGAGGCGCGCGCGCTGACAGGCGACATGCAAACCGCGCAAAAATTATCACAACAAATATTGAAGGATGATCCGAAAATGCGCCGGGGCGTTTGCTCAGTCTGGAAGCGGATGCAGGCAAAGGGCGCTGCCCTGAACGTGTCGAATGGACAGGCAGGAAGCGCGGATAAAATCACCGAAATCTTATCCGCGTTGAATTGCCCGCAGTGATCCGCGTCATAATTTGATTAATTCCCCATGCTATAATCTGCCGACTATGACCCCGTCTCCACGCTTGCTGCTTACAATAGATTATGAATCATGGTTCGCTCCTTCGCGCAGGTATGACAACCTCTCCTCTGCCGAACGGTTTGATCTGGATGAAAATTTTTCAAATAACGCGCTCGACCCCATGCTCGAACGGCTCAATGATGCAAAGACAAGTATCTATCTGGTCGGTGAAATGGTTGGGTGGTATCCGGCCTTGCCGCAAAAAATAGCGGAGGCAGGCCACGAAGTCGGGTTTCATTGTCAGGTGCATCGGCCGCTCACAACCATTGCAGATATCGAACACGACCTGCACACTTCATCAGAGTGGCGGACAAAGTATAAGGTGCGCGGATTCCGCGCGCCGATGATCAACACCATCGAAGCTGTTTACCCAATTTTGGAGCGCAATCAATTCACGTACAGCTCTTCACTTTATGCGCCCACTGGTACAGTCCTTCGCAAAGGCAATGTATGGGAATTGCCTGTCAGCACTTTTCCGCTGCTCGGTCATCCCAAAACAATTCAGGCGCCGCGTCGAATGAATCTGCCGCTCGTGATCGGCGGTGAATTCCCGTACGGCTCAAGCATGATGAGCGGACTTTTTCCGCGCATAGTATTCAAAATCATCGAAAAGGAATTTAAAGCGGGCTTGAGCCCGGTCATTTTTCTGCATCCGTACGAGATCGTTCCGCCTGACCGCTGGCCTGCGCGTTTTGCGCGCGATCTTTTGGCGAATCCGCTCTTATACCCTTTTACATTCAGCAAGCTGAATTTTTTAAAAGAACTCCTGCGCTCGTTCCCAACTTCAACACTGGCTGACTTCATCAAAGAGAATTCACAATGAATGTTCAACGTGTCGACACATTAATGATTCCATCCCTTGAGCGCAAATTAAGTTTCTCCGGCCTTGATGGTTGGACAAACCTTGCCCACGCGATGTATGGCTATGAAATTTATCGTTATGCAGCGGCCGATGATTCTCTGCCCATCGGCGCCATCTCGCTCGTCGAAGTAAAACATCCAGTGTTCGGACATTATCTCGTAACCGCACCCTTCGGCAGTTACGGCGGATTCGCGTTCGAGTCACAAGCCGCCCGCGATCTCCTGCTCGATGAAGTGAGTCGGCTGGCGGAAAAGCTCGAGGTTGAATATGTCGCAGTTCGATTTGATGAAGGCGAATCAGAGCCACCCGACAACTGGATTCAACAACCCTCATACTTCACCTACCTTATAGATTTGACCCCCGGCCCCGAAGCCATCCTGAAATCTTTCTCATCGGATCACCGCAACCATGTTCGCAAATCTACAAAAAAAGGATTCACCATCCGCTTTGGGAATCTTGAATTGCTCGACGAAATTTACGAAGCGCTGGCGCGAAGTATGCACGAACTTGGCTCTCCTTATCACACAAAAACCTATCTGCAAAAAATGGCGGAGCTGCTTGGCAGCACGCTCGAATTCGCAGTGATTTACGACGCGCGCGGAAAAATTGCCGGCGGAGGCGTGTTTATTTTTCAGGGCGGCACAATGTTCAACCTGCACGCGAACATCCTGCGGGATTTTCGCTCGAATTACGCCGGCGAATTCCTGTATTGGTCTGTGATCGAACATGGCATCCAAAAGGGAATGAAGACCTTTGACCTAGGGCGCAGCCTCGCTGGCTCGGGTAATGAGGTTTTCAAAATGAAATGGCAGCCGCGCAAAAAACTTCTGGCTTACTGGCACTGGCTTGCCGCAGGCCATGACCTGCCCGCGCTCAACCAGAAGAATCCAAAATTCCAATTGGCCATCGCAGTCTGGAAACGCCTGCCTGCGTTTGTCGTCCGCCTGCTGGGGCCGCATCTCGTGCGTGGGCTGGCATAAATTTCGTAGGGACGACCCGCCCAGCAAGTTCCAATTTTTACGATAAACCTTGAAGGGTCGCCCCTACTGTAAATGAGCATCAATGATTTATTCACTTCACAACCTTGCTGAACTCAAACCTTTTCTCCTGCCCAGACTCGCGGAAATCCACATGGGTGACCGCGGACTGCTCGCAAAACTGGGATTCCCTTTTGTGTTGCGTTATTTTGAAGTCGCCTACAAAGACCCGCGTGTGATTGGCGTCTATGCACAGGATGACGACAGCGGAGAGTTGATCGGTTACGGCATTGCCTCCCCAGCGCCAGAGTCACTGACCTCGCAACTGACGAATGATAAAAGCTGGTTCGTCAGGCAGATCATAAAATTATTTTTCACACGACCGCATGTCTTTATTCAACTTATCATTTCCAGCATCACCATCAAGGGCCAGATGAACAACGAGAACGACGCCGTCGAATGTGTTTACTTTTCCGTTGACCCAAAATATCGCGGACAAAAAATAGGGCGCACACTTCAAAAAGCATTAATGGACAGGGCGCGCGCAGCCGGATATAAAAAAATATTTGCCAGCATCGAAACATGGAATAAAGCCAGTCTCGCCGCAACCTTGGCCAACGGATTTACAATTGTAAAAACATTCCGCGAAGGGATGTATCACCGACATCGTTTGGAAAGCAAACTATAACCATGACTACGCATCGCGAACGAATTCAAACCTGCCTCAACGGCGAACAACCTGACCGCACGCCCATTGCCCTTTGGCGGCACTTCCCAGTGGACGATCAAAACCCCGAAACCCTTGCGGCCTCCACTTTGTATTTTCAAAAAACCTATGACTTCGACATTGTCAAAGTCACGCCCGCGTCCTCTTTTGCGGTCAAGGGCTGGGGCGTGGAAGATCAATGGATGGGCGACTCGGAAGGATCGCGCCGCTACACAAAACGCGTGATCAACGAGCCGTCCGACTGGGAAAAGCTGACCGTGCTCGACCCGGCCTCCCCGCATCTTGCTGGACATTTAGCCTGTCTCCGTTTAATTCGGCAGGGTCTCAGCCCGGAGACTCCCCTCATCCAGACCATATTCAACCCGCTTTCACAGGCAAAGAATTTGGCGGGCAACGACTTGCTGCTTGCCCATCTCCGCGAACATCCCGAAGCCGTGATGAAAGGCCTGGAGACCATCGCGAAGACCACCGCGAAATTCATCGAAGCAGTCCGCGATGTTGGCGTGGACGGAATCTTCTATGCCGTGCAGCACGCGCAGGGAAGTTTGCTTTCGCTCGAAGAATACAAAACTCTCGGACTGCCTCACGACCAGAAAGTGTTGGATGCGACCAAAGATCTGTGGTGCAACATGCTCCACCTGCATGGCAAAGATGTTTATTTTTCTCTCCTGCGTTTCTACGATTTTCAGATCGTCAACTGGCATGACCGCGAAACATTCCCGTCATTGGCTGAGGCGCAGAGTCTCTTCAAGGGTACGTTGTGCGGCGGCTTGAGACAGGACACTCTCGTTCTCGAGGAGCAGGACAAAGTGGAGGGAGAAGCGGCAGACGCCATCCAGCAGACGAAAGGCCAGCGCTTCATCCTCGGCACTGGATGTGTCGTTCCGATCACTGCATCTCATGGAAATTTGGTCGCGGCAAGAAGGAGCGTGGAATGACAGTACGCGTCATTGCTGGAACTGCGAGAGGAAGAAAATTAAAGTCCGTGCCCGGCGACACAACCCGCCCGGTCATGGATCGTGTGAAGGAAGCCCTGTTCAACATCCTGGCTGGCGACGTGGTTGATTCAAAATGGTGGGACTTGTTCGGCGGTACCGGCGCGATTGGGATTGAAGCGTTGAGCCGCGGCGCATCCTTCGTGAGATTTTCAGATCTGAACCGCGCTCCGGTTGAAACAATAAAAGAAAATGTCGAGTACTGCGGCTTCACCAAACAATCTGAGATTCGCAAAGGCGACGCATTCAGCATGTTGGCTGCACAGGCTGATGGAAAATATGAATTCATCTACATCGCGCCGCCACAATATCAGGAAATGTGGTTGAAGGCATTAAAACTGGTGGATGAAAACATTAATTGGCTGACCAATGACGGAACGGTGATTGTCCAGATTGACCCGATCGAATACGAGCAGATTGAATTAAACAATCTCGAAGAGACTGAACAAAGAAAATATGGAAGCACTTTGATCATTTTTTATGATCGTCTGAATTAATTTCAACAAACAAAAACTCCCCAAAGCTAAATCTTTGGGGAGTTTTTGTTCTACCAATAAAGGGTGTTATCTGGTTTCGATCTTGCTGGCAAGCATGGTTGTCGGATTGTACTTTGCTTCGACCCTGTCACCAACCATCAGGTCAGCCAATGTGATATGAGTGCGGCCGCGTTCATAGCGCGTGCTTGAGTCAACCATGAGCGTCACATCCGCGCCGCCCTTGCTGGGCGTAATGGTCACAGTTGCGCTGCCAATGGCCGAGATCACACCGCGGACTTCACCTTTTTTAGTGCTGTCTTTTCCGCCGGAGGTCGCGGACTTGGCTTCGACCTTGCTCGCAAGCATGGTTGTCTTGTTATATTTGGCCTCAACCTTATCGCCAACCTGCAAGTCAGTGAGGAGAGCGGTTTTGCCGCCGCGTTTGATGCGGGTTGATGCGTCAACTGTGATCGTTACATCCGCGCCGCCTTTTTTAGGAGTGATGGTCAGGCTGCCTGCGCCGACCGCAGAAATCGTTCCTTTCAATTCGCCATTGCTGTTACTGCCGCCGGATCTGGTTTTAGCTTCGACCTTGCTGGCAAGCATGGATGTTTTGTCATACTTGGCCTCAACCTTTTCGCCCACTTGAAAATCGGACAAAAGAGCCGTTTTGCCATTACGCTTGATGCGGGTGGATGCGTCAACAGTGACCGTAACATCCGCGCCGCCCTTTTTAGGGGTGATGGTCAGGCTGCTTGCGCCAACTGCCGAAATCGTCCCGCTCACTTCGCCTTTGCTGCTGCTCCCGCCGCTATCGGCCAGAGCCGTGGAGGTCGCAGACAACATTCCGAAGATAACAAATATGGTGGTGAGGAAGTTAAAGTGTTTTTTGGACATAATTTGTCTCCTTTATTATCCAGTCGCATCACTTTTTGGAAAGTTACCCCTCGACCCGGAATTCTTATCTGTTTCTCATAATTTGAAACTGCGGCTGGGTGCTTGTCCGTATGCCCAATGATAAAATCAGCCTTGTATTCAGCACATGGTTTTCGTCATTACAAAGGAGCAGGATATGAACCCCTCTGATTGGATCGAATCAAACAGCTCGATATTCACGCACCTCAGCAATGAAGTTTGGGGATACGCCGAATTGGGGTACAAGGAATTTGAATCAGCAAAGACGTTGGAAGATGCGCTCGAAGAAGCAGGCTTCAAACTCGAGCGCGGCGTGGCGGATATTCCGACTGCCTTCGTGGCCAGTTATGGCAATGCGGATGGTCCCGTGATCGGGATTCTCGGCGAATTTGACGCTCTACCGGGCCTGAGTCAGGATTGCGTTCCATATAGAAAACCGCTGGCTGATGGAGCGCCCGGCCACGGCTGTGGTCACAACCTGCTCGGCGTAGCCGGGCTGGCAGCTTGCATGGCCGTCAAGCAAGCCATGGACGCGGGCGAGGTCAAAGGCACGATCAAATATTTTGGCTGTCCCGCAGAAGAGGGCGGCGCGGGAAAGGCATTCATGGCAAACGCCGGCGTTTTCAACAGTGTAGACATTTGCCTGACCTGGCATCCTGACACTTTCAATGGAACGCTTTACGCCAACTTCCTCGCCAACTACCGGGTCTCCTTTAAATTTCACGGCAAGACCGCCCATGCTGCGGCAGACCCATTCAACGGTCGCAGCGCGCTGGATGCGGTGGAATTGATGAATGTCGGCGTCAACTATTTGCGCGAACACATGATCCCCGACGCGCGCGTGCATTATGTCATCACCAAAGGCGGAATAGCGCCGAATGTTGTCCCCGACGAAGCCGAGTCACTTTACAGCGTGCGCGCACCGCGCACCGATCAACTGGATGCGTTGTTCGCGCGTGTCAAAAATATTGCCAAAGGCGCGGCCTTGATGACCGGCACCGAGGTTGATATTGTCGTTCACTCAGGCATGTCAAACATGCTCCCGAACGAAACCATCAACGAGGTGATGCAATCCAAACTCATTGAAGTCGGCGCGCCAAAGTTTAATGATGAAGAACACGCATTCGCGCGCGAACTTTCCAAATCGATTCCCGCCGACAGCCTTGAAACCAGCGCCCATGTTTACGGATTGGATTCTAAAGCAGTTGCGGCGCTTAAGGATATTGTCCTGTTCGAAGACATTTTGCCACCCTTCAAATCCGAGATCGTTCTGCCCGGTTCGACAGATGTTGGCGACGTCTCCTGGGTTGTGCCTACGGGACAGATTTTCACGGCTTGCTGGGCCTTGGGTTCCCCTGGGCATTCTTGGCAGATCGTTGCGCAGGGAAAGATGGGGATTGGTCAGCGCGGCATGATGTACGCCGGCAAGGTCATGGCATTAAGCGCGCTGGAATTCATGCAAAACGACAAGATCCGCGAACAGGCAAAGGGTGAGTTCAAACAGAAGCGGTCAGCCGCAAACTACATCTCCCCCATCCCGCCCGGCACAAAACCGCCGCTTAATATTTAATCCATAGGCATTTGAAATGAGTTTGAGTTCTTTTTTAAAATTAACCCCGGAGTATCGTGATTATGTCTGGGGCGGCGACCAATTACGCCCGGGGCATACTCCCACCGCCGAAGCCTGGGTGGTTTGGGAAGGCGATCGGATCGAAACAGGGGTTCTGGCAGGGAAAACACTTCGCGCAGCGGCGGCTGAATTCGGCGTTGACCTGCTTGGCAGTAAAGTCTTTGCCCGCACACAATTCCGCTTTCCGATCCTCGTGAAACTGCTCGATTGTGCGCAGTGGTTGTCGTTGCAGGTGCATCCCAACGATGAACAGGCAAAAAAACTGGAAGGCGATGGGCATTTCGGAAAGACTGAGGCATGGCATGTGCTGGGTGCCCAGCCCGGGGCGAAACTAATTGCCGGCTTGAAACCCGGGGTTACATCTGCTCAACTGGCGGAAGGAATTCGCAATGGGGCGGTCGAAGAAATCTCGCAGTATGTCTCAGTGGCGCAGGGCGATACGATCTTCATGCCGGCAGGGACCCTGCACTCGCTCGGCCCGGGCCTGCTCATTTACGAAGTCCAGCAGACATCTGACCTGACCTACCGCGTGTTCGATTGGGGGCGCCCGCAAACGGAAATGCGCCGTTTGCATATTGAAAAGTCAATTGAAGTGACGCGGCCTGACCTGACAGCGCAAGTGATTCCCGTGCCACTTTGCGGTGATGGCGCAAGAAATTCTCTAATCCAATGTGAGTATTTTTCATTGGAATTGCTCTCAGCTGTTTCCAATCCCATTGAGCTTGATACACAGAACGAAACCTTCCACGCAATCACCCTGATTGAAGGAAAGGCTCGCTTGCAATCCAGCGGTGAAAGTATTGAGTTGGAGAAATTCCAAACGGTTTTAATTCCCGCTGGTTTGGGCAAGTATCAATTTCAGCCGCTGGGAGTTTGTCGTGCGCTGAAGGCAAGCGGGTAACTATTTTCAACAAATCCTTGGCAGCATTTCCCCGGGCAGCATGTCTATCAACCGAGTCCCGCCAATGGCAGTCCGCAGCCTGACGTGCGGACTGTTTGTTTTAATCACCTTGCCTATTATGACGGCATCTTCCCCGTATCTGGTATTTCGCATGGTCGCGAGGATTTTTTCCGCATCAGCCGCTTTCACAAATGCGACCAGCTTGCCTTCGTTTGCTACATACAGCGGATCGAAGCCGAGCATTTCACAGGCAGCACGGACTTGCGCTTTCACCGGCAATGAGCTCTCCTGCAATTCGATAGTGAGATTGGATTGAATTGCGATTTCATTCAACGTGGTGGCCAGTCCGCCGCGGGTGGGGTCGCGCAGAACATGAATCTCACCCGCGTTTATCATCGCCGCCGTCAAATGGTTGAGCGGTGCGACATCCGATTGCAGGTCTGTTTCAAAGTTCAAGCCTTCGCGGGCTGACATGACCGCAATGCCGTGATCGCCGAGTGTGCCGGATATGATGACAACATCATCCACCTGCGCGTTCGCACCAGAGATATTGACAGTCGCTTCAACGAAGCCAACTCCCGCAGTGTTGATGAAGAGCTTATCCGCGCCGCCTTTTTGCACAACCTTTGTATCCCCTGCCGCGATGAACACTCCCGCCTCTGCTGCCGAGTTGCGCATGGATTGAACCACGCGTTGCAGAATCTCAAACGACAATCCTTCTTCGATCACAAATCCGCAGGTGAGGGCAATCGGTTTCGCGCCGACCATCGCCAGGTCATTGACCGTGCCGCAGATGGCGAGTCTGCCGATGTCACCGCCGGGGAAGAACAGCGGCGAAACGACGTGCGAATCAGTTGTCAGCGCAAGGCGTTGACCGTTGATCGTTACTATCGCTGAGTCATCCAGCGCGCGCGGCGCAGCTTTTCCCAGTTCCGGGAGGAAGAGTCTGTTAATCAGATCGTGACTCAGCTTTCCGCCAGAGCCGTGACCGAGCACGATCGTATCCGCAGGTTTGATGGGGACAGGACAGGTATAGCCTTCGAAGTCGAATTCGTTGTTCATGGTTGTCCTTTGTGGCGCGGGGAGTGTCTAAAAGAATGGTCTAAAAACCCTTTTACCACGGAGCGCACAGAGTCCACAGAGGTTTTTAAAGGATTTCTCCGTGACCTTTGTGGTCTCCGTGGTTAAATCTTTTATGAAGTCCATGCAATTGGACACTCCTGTGGCGCGACATTAATGTCGCGTTACGTTAGGCGATGATACCGATAATACGCTGAACACGCTCCTTCAGCAGAAACCATCGGCGCGCCGAGTGGAGATGACGGCGTACATTCCTTCCCAAACGCGGAACATTGCGGCGGCTTCTTCATGCCTTGCAGAATTTCGCCGGCGATGCACAGCGGAGATTCCTGCGTGACGATTTCGCCGACAGAAAAACGAGTCTCCGCATCGAACTCTGCAAACTCGGGGCGCAAGCCCCAGCCGCTTTGTGGGATCATGCCAATGCCGCGCCATTTTCGGTCAACGGGTTGAAAAACAGTGTTGACCACTTTTTGCGCGGGTAGGTTTCCGTCAAAGGTCACTGCGCGCTCGTAGGCGTTTTCAACTTCGGCCTTGCCCGCTTCCAATTGCCTGACCGCCGCCAGCACACCGCGCATCAAATCGACCGGCTCAAAACCGGTTACCACGATCGGCACTTTATATTTCTCAACGATTGGCGGATATTCGTGATAACCCATCACCGCGCAGACATGCCCCGCCGCGAGAAAAGCCTGCACGCGGTTGTGCTTGGAACTGAGAATCGCTTCCATGGCCGGCGGCACGCAGACATGCGAGACCACCACGGAAAAGTTTGTGATGTTTTGTTTTTGAGCCTGCAAGACAGCCATTGCATTCGGCGGCGCGGTGGTTTCGAACCCGATCGCAAAAAAGACAACTTGTTTATCGGGGTTGGCTTGCGCGATCTTCAAAGATTCAAGCGGAGAATAAACCACGCGCACATCCCCGCCTTTTGCGCGCACGTTGAACAAATCCACTGTGGAGCCGGGCACACGCAGCATGTCGCCATAGGAGGTAAAGATCACATCCGGGCGTTTTGCGATTGCCAATGCTTTGTCAATCTGCTCTAGCGGGGTCACACAGACGGGACAGCCCGGCCCATGCACCAACTCAATTCCGCCGGGCAGCATGTCGTCGAGTCCGTGATGCAGGAAGGCGTGCGTCTGCCCGCCGCAGATTTCCATCAACGTCCACGGGCGCGTGACTGTTTTGTCGATCTCTTCGAGCAACGCCTTTACTTGCGCAGGGTCGCGGTATTCGTCAATATATTTCATGGAGACTCCGTGAAAAACTTTTACCACGGAGGCCACTGAGTTTTTAAAGAATCTCTGTGCGCTCTGTGCCCTCTGTGGTGAAGTCATTAAGTGTTGCCTAGCTCTTCTTCAAAATTCTCGATCTCGCGGATCGTATCCAGCCGCGCCATGGCTTCATCTTCATCCAGCACGCTGATCGCAAAGCCGACGTGGATCAGCACATACTGTCCCGGCTGCGCTTCGGGCACGTAGTCGAGGCAGACTTCCTTGAGCACGCCGCCGAAATCCACCTTACCCATGATGAGCGAACCGTCGTTGTAAATTTCCTGAATCTTGCCGGGAATGCTGAGACACATGAGACACCTCCGATATTATTGATGATTGGCAACCACCGCCTGCCCAAGCGCAAGTCCGCCATCATTGGCAGGGGTTTGTTGATGAGTATAAACGACAAAGTTTTCGCGCATTAATTTTTCGCGCGTGAGTTCAAGCAGGATTTGATTCTGCCACACTCCGCCAGAGAGAGCCACTTCAGTTATTTTCGTTTTTTCGCGCAGGGTCTTGCTGGCTTCGACTGCCATGCCAGAAACAGTATGATGAAAGCGCGCGCCGATCAATCCAGCCATTTGATTCGACTTCACATCTCGAATGATGTGCCTGAACATTTCGCCAACTCGAATAATTCCATCTTCAATTTCAAATGGATATGGATTCGCTTCGCCGATGAATTTCTTTGACAGGACTTCCATCTCGATTGCGGCCTGCGCTTCATACGTGACCTGATTCCTGATCCCGATTAATGAGCTGATCGCATCAAAGAGACGCCCCATGCTGGAAGTCAGCGGCGCGTTCAATTTCTTTTGCACCTGCTGGCGGACAAGGTCAACTGCCTGAGGTTCAACGGATTCCAGGAAGGGCAAATTGACGATGTCCAGCCCAAGCGACTCGACGTACCCGGCCGCGATTCGCCACGGGCTGCGGGTGGCAGAGTCACCGCCGGGGAGTGGCAAATATTCAAGGTGGGCAAACCGCTCAAAGTCCGCGTAAGATGCGAGCAATACTTCCCCGCCCCAGATCACGCCATCCGTTCCATAGCCAGTTCCGTCAAATGACAAGCCGATCAATTTTCTATCTTCAAGTTTATTATCAGCCATGCAGGAGGCGATGTGCGCGTGGTGATGTTGAACGGGGATGCGTTGGGCGTTTGGCGTCGCGCGCTCAGCATAAGATGTTGTGAAATAACCGGGATGCATGTCATGCGCAATGATCTCAGGTTGAACTCGAAAAAGCCGCGAAAGGTGTTCAACGTTTTGCGTAAATGAGTCGTACACCTCCACATTTTCCATGTCGCCGATGTGCTGACTCAAAAAGGCGTAGCGGTCGCGCGTGAGACAAAAAGTATTTTTCAACTCGCCGCCAACAGCGAGCGTTGGTTTTAAATCAAATGGAAGGGAAACGGGGTATGGTGCGTAGGCGCGCGAGCGGCGAAGAAACATGATCGAAGGTTGAGGGTTAAAAGTCTCTTGACCTTCGACTTTTAACCTTTGACCTGTCACCCTCACCACCGAATCATCGCAGCGAATATGAATATCACGGTTATGCAAAAGGAAGGCATCTGCCAGCGGGGCGAGTCTTTCGAGCGCGTCTTCATTTTCGATCGCGATCGGTTCCTCGCTGAAATTTCCGCTGGTCATTACCAACACAGATGGCGCGGGCTGCGAGGCAAGCATTGGGTCTTTGCGATTAAACAGCAAATGGTGCAAAGGCGTGTAAGGCAGCATCACGCCGAGCGTGTCCATTTGCGGCGCAACGGATGGGGCGATTCTATTCCCGTCAAGCACATTCAAAAGCACGATTGGTTTTTCATGCCCCGTCAGCAAGGCGGCTTCGTCTTCGTTCACATTGCAGAATTTGCGAACCGATCCAAGGTCGGCGAACATCAACGCAAACGGCTTGCCAGCCCTGCCCTTTCTGCGCCGTAATTCCGCGACTGCTTTTTCATTGGACGCGTCACACGCAAGGTGGAATCCGCCCAGGCCTTTGACCGCAATAATTTTCCCCTCACGCAAAAGCTGGCGTGTTTTGAGGATGGCAGACAACCTCAGGTCAATACTGGAAACAGATGGCGATGCGCCGGATGAATATCTCAGTTGAACAAAAGGTCCGCAATCGGGGCAGGCTGTCGGTTGGGCATGGAAGCGGCGATCCAGCGGATTTTCGTATTCGGCGCGGCAGGTATCGCACATGGGAAAATCCGCCATGGTTGTGGCAGGGCGGTCGTAGGGCAAATCTTTGATGATGGTGAAACGCGGTCCGCAGTTGGTGCAATTGATGAACGGGTATAAATAGCGGCGGTCGTTCGGGTCGAACAACTCGCGTTCGCAATCCGCGCACAGGGCGACATCGGGAGAGATGGGCTGGAATTCGCCCGCGATGTACGTTGAAGGTTGAATGTTGAAGGTCAGGTATTCGATATCAAATATTTTATCTTGTACATTGACCGAATCGATTCTTGCCAATGGAGGCGCTTCAGCGGTCAGGCTGTGAATAAAATTTTCGACTTTTGACTTTTGACCCTGGACTTCGATTTCCACCCCTGCGGAAGTGTTGCTTACCCAGCCGCGCAGGTCAAGGCGGGCGGCCAGCCCATAAACAAATGGACGGAAACCAACGCCTTGCACAACTCCGGTGACATGAATGCGCGCGCCTTTTATTGACATGGTGAATTACGAATTACCATTTACATTTTTAATGAGCCAATCGATCCATGCATCTATGCCTTCACCTGTTTTAGCTGAAAGCGGAAAAGTCACAACACCGGGGTTTAGCACTTCCACGCCGCGTTCAAAGTAATCCATTTTGAACGGGACATACGGCAGCAGGTCAATCTTGTTGACGACCAGCGCATCCACGCCGCGATACATGCCCGGGTACTTATAGGGTTTGTCGTCGCCTTCGGGGATGGAGGCGATCAACACGGATTTGTGCGTGCCAAGTTTGAAACTGGCAGGGCAAACGAGGTTGCCCACATTTTCAACAATGAGCAGGTCAAATTCAGCGAGGTCAAGTTGTTCCAAAGCGCCGCGCAGCATGACAGCGTCAAGGTGACAGTCACCGCCGGTGTTGACCTGAATTGCAGCTTGCGCGCCAGCCTGTGCAGCGCGGTCTGCGTCAATGGATGTGGCGATATCACCGTCCACGACGGCCACGCGCAACTTGTTTTTGAGCCGCGGAAGAGTCTGCTCGATGAGCGAGGTCTTACCTGCGCCGGGCGATGCCATAATGTTTATGGAAAAAACACCCGCAGATTCAAGACGGGCACGGTTTTCCTCTGCCAGACGGTCATTGGCATTCAGGATGTTTTCAACGATGGGTACGCGGATGGTCATGTGGAACTCCAATTATTCAACATCAATACTGTCCACTCGAAACTCGTCACCTTTGGTGATCTGCACAAACTCGCTTTTGCAGTTCGGGCACGAGAAATCTGCGCTGGCTGGGTGGAAGGAAAACTTGCAGCTGGTACATGTCATTTCACCGGGGATCCGCTCAAAGTTAAGTTGGGATCCGTGCGCGATCGTACCCACAGTGAAAAGTTCCCAATAAAATCTGACAGAGTCATCCACGATGGATGCGAATTCCCCGATCACCAGATTGATGGCTGTGATCTGCTTTGCTCCCGCCTCTTTTGCGTGACGCAGGGAGATATCCAGTATGCTTTGGGTTACAGCGAGTTCATGCATAGTGTTCAAGCATAATTAAACTGTGTTTTGTCACATAAAGAAGTGAGGAAAGTCATCGTATTTACGGACAACTTTCCTCATAATTAGAAGTTTTTTGATTAGCTCAAGGGGTGACGGCGTGTCCCCAGGCTTTCAGTTGCTCGGCAAGTTTATTTACCAAAATTTCCACTTTTGATTCAACCAGCGGAGATAAATCCAGCCCGATCTCCATTAACTCCGGCTGGATTCCCCAAAGAACCAGACGCTTCGGGTAAAGGTCTTTGAACCTTGCAGCGGCGAGCATGTCGGGCACGCCGATCTGGTGCGGGGAAATCTTCAGCGCGAGAAAGGCCGGCACTTCCTCTCCTTCAAGGTGGATGATCGTGCCGGGGTCTTTGTGAGTCTCGACTGCGTCAACCAGCAACAGGTTTTCAATTCCTTCAAGGTAATACAGGAGATCCATTCCCAGCGTGCCCCCGTCCAGGATCTGGACCTCTTCTGATATCTCGTAGCCTGCCGATAAACGCTCGATGACATGCACCCCGACGCCCTCGTCGGACATTAGCTTATTGCCAACGCCCAGCACGAGGGTTTTGAAAGCAGGTCTGTCAAACATTAGCGGGCGCCGCGGACTTTCAACAGCGGATTGCTGTACTGGTCAGCCGCGTCGAGGCTGATCTGATTGATCTCGTTGCCGTCCACATCGAGCAGGTGGACTCCACACGCCATACAAGGATCAAACGAATGGATGGTGCGCAGCACCTCGAGCGGCATTTTCTCGTCTGCGATCGGTGTGCCGATCAGCGCGGCCTCATACGGGCCGGGCACGCCCTTCCCATCACGCGGAGAACAGTTCCATGTACTTGGCACGATGGCTTGATAGTTGGCGATCTTCGTATCCTTGATGCTGACCCAATGTCCCAATGCGCCGCGCGGAGCTTCGGTGAAGCCCCAGCCTTGCGCTTCGGCAGGCCAATTCTTCGGATCCCACATTTCGGCGCCGGAATGGATTTTTGTGTCGCCGCTCTTGATGCTGGCGATCAATTCATTTGTCCACTCGCTGAGCTGCTCTGCTACCACAACAGTTTCGATACAACGTGCGGCGGTTCTGCCAAGTGTGGAGAATAAAGCTTCGGGGCCGGCGCCAAGTTTGCCGAGGACGAGGTTGACAACTTCCACGACGCGCTTGTGTCCGCTGGCATAAGCCACCAGCATACGCGCCAATGGCCCAACTTCCATGGCATGATCCTGCAGGCGCGGAGCTTTCATCCAGGTATATTTCTGATCGGTCTCAAGGAATTTGTAGGGCGGTTTCGGCCCGGTAAAGTTCGGGACAGTCTCGCCTTCCCACGGATGCAAGCCCTTCGTTTCGTCTTCATACTTGAACCATGAATGCGAAACATGCTCGGTGATGTCTTTGTGGTCGAGCGGATAGACCTTGCTCAAATCCTTGCCGAGGATAAATCCCTGCGGCAGCCATTGAGTTCCGTCTGCGCCGGGGAAATCTCCATAGGAGAGGAAATTGCCTTCGCCGCCGCCAATTGCCGCCCAATCCAGATAGAACGGAGCGACAGCCAGCACGTCGGGCAGGTAGACTTTATCCACAAATTCCTTGGCGCGGGCGAACATGCCTTGAATCTGCGCGATGGTATCGGCGTTGATTGCGGCCTGACTGGTCGGGTCAATCGGCGAAGCCATGCCGCCGACGAGATAGGTCTGCAGGTGTGGATTCTTCGCGCCGAGCAAAGCATGGGCGCGGATCACATCCCGCTGCCAATCCAACGCTTCGAGATAATGCGCCACCGCCATGAGATTCGCTTCGGCGGGAAGTTTGTAGGCGGGATGTCCCCAATAGGCATTGGCGAACGGGCCAAGTTGTCCGCTGCTGACGAAGCCGGCTAATTTATCTTTGACGATCTGGAAATAATCGGCGCTGGATTTTGGCCAGTCGGAAATGGACTGCGCCAGTTCCGAGGTCTTGACCGGGTCGGCATCCAATGCGCTGACCACATCCACCCAATCGAGCGCGTGCAAATGATAGAAGTGGATGACATGGTCTTGAACGTACTGAATACCTTCGATGATGTTGCGCAGAATGCGCGCGTTGTTCGGGATTTCAATTCCAAGGGCGTTTTCGACAGCTCGCACGGAGCTGAGTGCGTGTACAGTCGTTCAGACACCGCAGATACGCTGGGTCATGACCCAGGCTTCGCGCGGATCGCGTCCCTTGAGGATGATCTCGATGCCGCGGAACATGGTGCTGGATGCCCAGGCATCCTTGACCGCGCCGCCGTCCACTTGAACTTCAATGCGCAGATGGCCTTCGATTCTGGTAATGGGGTCAATCGCAATTCTTGTCATAGTTTTGTTTCTCCTTTGGTTGGGAGTGAATGATGTTTATGCGTGAGCATGTTCGGGGTCGGGGAATAACTTGAAATACCGAACAACCACACCGTAAAGCAGGAACGCCCCGGCGATCATTCCGATCGTGATGAATATTTCCGTGAACGATGGGAAATAGGAAACCGGGTTGGGTTCTGCGAGTCCGATCCATGAGACGACCAGGCGCTCGATGAAGGTGCCGATCAGCGCGAAGACCCCGGCCCAAAACGGACCTGAGGTATGCCCGACCAGCTTCGAGAGCAGGATGCCCAAAGGCAGGGCAATGCCAATCAGAAACTGGAACCAGGCCAACAGTCCGAAGGAGTCCGGGCGAAGCAGCATCGGCACTTCGCCGGCGCCCATCCAGTCACCTACTTTGATCGCGGCATACAGCATCAAGTTAATGCTCATGGCCTGACCGAGGCGGCGGAAAATCACGCGGTCAATTGGCAGGCCCATCGCTTTCCAGATCAATTTAACGGCAATCGCGGTTGCGCCAAGCCCGGTGTACACGGCCTGCAAATAAAACAAAAGCGGCAGGGCGGGCGTCCACCACAGCGGATGCAGTTTGTGCGGCATGAGCAGGAACATCGAGCCAAGCGAAGATTGATGCAGCATCGAAAGCACAATGCCCGCGCCGGCAATGACGAAGATGCCGCGTTGAATCCAGCGGACGGGCACATCGTAGCCCCACTTCTCCAGAAAGACCGGCGCAATCTCCAAAACCAAAATAAGCGTGTACAGCGTGACGCACAAGCTTACTTCCTCAAGGAAGGAATGCAGGTTGATGTAGCCCGGCACAAAGATGTTGTAAAACTGAGTCCAGCGGCCAATATCGAGAAAGAGCAGAACGCCGACTACGCCATAACCGAGAAAGCCAGCCAGCACTGCGGGGCGAATGATTGAATGGTAATCTTCCCTGCCCATGAAATACGAGAGCAGTGAGATGGTGAACGCCGCACCCGCCACCGGGATGAGGAAGAGATCAACCGTGATCCAGATGCCCCACGGGTAGTGATCGCTCATGTTGGTTGAAACGCCCAGCCCAACCACCAGACGATAGATCGCCAGCCCAACTCCGAGGAGGGTCAGCGCCAGCAGGGGCCAGAACGCAGACGGGATGCTGCTTTTGTTCGAGCGTGTTAGAGCGGCCATGTTTCCTCCCATCCCCCGCGTTTGGCTGTCATGCGAATCATGCCGAGCAGGATCGGCGCGCCAATCAAAACGCCGGGCAGGATGATGTTGGCAGTGCCTTCGCTAATTTCCGGGATGGGCTTGTCGCCGAGGTCTTGCAGCCCGAGTTTGTCGAACGAGACGCCGGAAAGATACATGACAGAAGTTCCGCCCGCATCATCCTTACCGTAGATATGATCCACGTAACGGGCAGGGTTCTCGCTGATGCGTTTCTCCGCGTCCGCGATCAAGTCGCCGCGTTTGCCGAAGATGAGTGCGCTGGTCGGGCAGCGTTCGGCGCAGGCAGTCGGCAGACCGTCCTGAACTCGATCAGCACATAATGTGCATTTGGCGATCACCGGGAATTGAGCCGTGTCCCATGCAAAGCGCGGCACATGGAACGGACAGGCATACATGCAATAGCGGCAGCCGATGCAGCGGTCCTGGTCGTATGTGACCGGGCCTTCGGCTGTCTTTTGCAATGCCTGCACCGGGCAACCGCTGACACAGGCCGGGTCAACACAGTGCATACATTGGCGCTTGACGAACGATGATTCAGCTTCAGTTTGATACAACTGAATCAACGTCCACGTGTCGGCGGAAAGTTCGCTGGGCGCATCGTACAGCAAACGCGCATCCGGTTCGTCAGCGGTTTTGTTCCATTCGCGGCAGGCATTGGTGCAGGCGTTACAGCCGACGCACATGGTCGCGTCATAGAGCATGGCCGCGTATTCGTTGGGGTCGGGCTTGGCCTGCGCGGATTCAGTTGCGATGAACGCACCGCCAATTGCCAATCCGGCGGCTTTGAAAAAATCTCTGCGGCTAAGAGTCATCTCAGCCTCCTACTTCTTCTCTGCTGGCGGGGTTGGCGAGTCCTCGTCCGATTTGGAGAGGGCTTTGTAGGCGGCCACGCCTGCCGCGCCGACAGCGACCCCGGCCACAGCGCCGATCATGCCGGCAGTTGCAGGGTCAACTTTCTGGGTAGGCAGTTGAACCGGTGCATAAGTGGCGGGCGGCGCATACTGTTGTAAATCCGCGAGGTTGTAAACGCCCAGTTCCCAGAAATCAGGTTCCGAACAGGCAATGCAGCCGTGACCGGCTTTGATCGGCCAGCTTGTCCCGTCGTTGTACCCGACCGCCGGGCAATTGTGGTATGTGACCGGGCCTTTGCAGCCCATCTTGTACAAACACCAACCCTTGTTGTGACTGTCATCACCCCACGCGACCACGAATTCGCCGGCGTCGAAGTGACCACGGCGCGGACAGTTATCGTGGATGCGCGCGCCATATGCAAAGAGCGGACGATGCAGATCGTCCATGGCGGGCAATTCGCCAAAGGTCAGGAAGTGAACGACAGCCGCGGTGAGGTTGACCGGGTTATACGGACAGCCCGGCAGGTTCATGACGGGTTTATCTGTGACGAGTTCTGAAACATAAGTTGCGCCGGTTGGGTTCGGTCCCGCTTTCGGCCAGCCGCCAAATGCGGCGCAGTTCCCCACCGCCACGACAGCCACCGCATTGGACGCGGCTTCTTCGAGTAATTGCAGGGCAGTTTTCCCACCGACCGTGCAGTAAACTCCCCCGTCCCCTGTTGGAATTGATCCCTCCACAACAAGCAGGTATCCCCCGGCTTTGATGCTTGCTTCCTTGGCGGCTTCTGCCAGGTTACCGGAAGCGGCCATGATGGTCTCGTGATAATCGACCGAGAGCACATCAAGAACAAGCTGGGAAACTGTGGGTTGGGTTGCGCGAAGCAGGGCTTCTGTACAACCTGCGCAATCCTGAAGCTCAAGCCAGATGACGGGTAAACGCTTGGGCGCGGCCAGAGCTTGTTCGATGTAAGTCGAATAGGAGCGCGGCAGTGCCAGAACGCCAGCCATCATCGAGCAGAATTTCAGGAAGTCTCGCCGCGATACCCCTTGTTTGAACGCGGCTTCTTGCAAATTGCTTTCAAGCATATTTGACCTCCTTATGTTTGTTTGTGATATTACTCACAAAAATCAGACAATATTCGTACAATTACTTTCATTCATTGTAGCGAATATGGATATATATACAATCATGACATTCGTTACCAGAATGGCATGAACATGCTCATTAGGTCTGAATTATTGACAGTTGACCATAGACTGTTGACCATTGACCGTGGCTTTTCTACACAGTCCCCTTGTGGGATCGTCTATCGTCCGTTGTCCATGGTCTGCGCGAGTAGCGCATCAAACAACCCCTCGACCTGCCTCTCGCCCTCAGATATCATCCCCGAAGCGTAGCGGAGGGGACAAACTCTTCTTGCAGGCTCAGTGGATAATCAAGGTGAAATTCATTCTTTACTGTTTTCATCTTCCATCGCATGAAGTATGGCGAGTATAACGCCATCAATATTATTCATCACCTCATTGTTCCAAAAACGGATGACTTTGTAACCGAGTGAGTTCAGGTATTTTGTTCTTTCTTCATCATATTCTTTCTGTTCCAAATGTTGACTGCCATCCAGCTCAATGATGAGCTTCTTTTCGATGCAGATGAAATCGGGGATGTAGTTGCCAATGGCGTGCTGTCTTCTAAAGTTGACTCCCAACTGGTCGTTGCGAATGATCGCCCAAAGTTCGCGTTCGGCAGGTGTAGGTTCTTTCCGTAACTCGATGGCATGGGTTCTGGTTTTTGGATTGCTTCTGGGTGGGCGCGGCATTTCTTCCCCTCCTAGCCTCCCCAATTGCGACGGAGAGCACGTCGAAATTGGGGAGGGACGGTTGCGTCTGAAATCAAAATTTTAGAAATATTTTCAGTGTTTATATAAAATCTCAATTTCCAAATTCTCCCCCAAATTCGACGATGGTGCTGTCGAATTTGGGGGAGATGTCCAACGGACAGAGGGGGCTAACTGAACGCCTCCGCCAGCAGACTCTCAAACAACCCCTCCACCTGCCTCTCGCCCTCGGACATCCTCCCCCGCAAGGACTCGACCCGCGCCACCACGCCCGCAAACTCTTCTTGCAGGCTCAGCGGTGGGACAGGAACGGGAATAGGCTTGACGATGCCAATATTTATATTTGCTCTTGCAGTTTCAGGTGCTTGCGCTCTAAAAACTGGCTTCCAATATCTCATTACATAGTTGAGATATTGAGAATTACATTTCTTCGGGTTGGGAGTAATACCAATGATGGAATCAGGGCAATAGGTTTTGATGCCCAAAATCGCACTCTCTCCAATTGTGGCACCGACAATTGCAATAACAATTGTTCCAACATCAAAAGCCTTGCTTACCTTGATTCCAAGTTCATTCAACGTTTGCGAATATTCTGTCACTATTCCCCCACTGGCTGAAATATCGCCAGTTTGAATAAATGGATATTTACCACCATAATATTTTGGGTCATTTCGCGGACGTGGTGAAAACCTTCCGCGTTCTACGTTGGCAATCTCTCCTAATTCATAACATTGCCAATGTTTTGTGTTTTCAACAGGATCCCCAAACATCTCCAAAAACACGGACTGGAGCAGGGACTCGCCGAGATCGTGCGCGGTACGGCGCAGGTGGCGCAGACGGTCAGCGCGCGCCAGCAGGGACGCAATCCGCTTTTGCTCGGTCAGCGGGGGAAGGGGAATTTTTAGTTCGCTGAGTTTTGTGGCATTCAACCCGCCTTGAATAGCACCAACTGAACCAATATCTATTTGTCGCCAATATTCTGGTGTTTGAAAATAATACGCCAAATATTCAGGGTCAATTAATTCTTTGTTCGGACGTATTCTAATTAAGTAAGAAGCAAATACAGAACCTTTTGGCGCGTCATTTCTAATCAAGCCAGTGTTTCCAACTGAGCCTGTTCGGGCAAACACAATGTCGCCATCTTGTAATTCATATTTCTTTGCATCTGATTCGCTACACTCACAAAAAGGAACTTCAGCCCAATTTATTTTACCTTGTCGAATATCTGTGATACGCAAAAATTTATTACCCGTGTCTTGGTCTGTTGCAGACTCGGTTAAGCCATAATCTATTTTCGTGCTGATGGTCTCTAAGTTTACAAATTCCATATTTACCAATTACTACTTACCACTTACCAATTTCTTCAACTCATCAATCTCACTCATCATCACACTCTCCAACCGCGCCAACCGTTCCAGCGTCACAGACGGCTTCTCGTGATAGGCAGCGTCCGCGTCCACCTGGCGGTAGCGGCTGGCAGAAAGGTCATATTTGTTGGCTTTGACCTGCTCCTTCGTCACCCAGAATTGGCGGGTCAGGCGGTCGAGTTCTGCCTGCGGAAGCGATATTCGGGAGTCGATATTTGATAAACGAGAAACGATATTCGATAATTCGGTATTACCCTTCGGGTACGATGTCGAGTTTCGACTATCGCCGTTCGAATGTCGAGTATCGATTGCCGTCTCAAATTGCACACGATTCAACTCTGCCTGCAACTTCAACCGTTCCGACTTCAACGGCGCAAGCAAAGTCTTCAACTCTTCGATTCTCGAATATCGAGTATCGCTAAACTTCTTATCGGCTCTCTTCTTCCAACATTCCAAAATATCGGGGATGTCGTTCTCATCGGCTTTCGTGCGTTTATCGTCCAGCGAAAAACCATCATGCTCCATATCGTAGAACCAGATGTCTTTCGTCTGCGCTCCGCGCGTGAAGAACAGCACCGCCGTGCTCACGCCCGCATACGGCTTGAAGACGCCCGAAGGCATCGAGACCACGCCGTCCAGCCGATTCTCTTCGATGATGCGCTTGCGCACCTCCACATGGGCGCGGCTCGAACCGAACAACACGCCATCGGGCACGATCACCGCCGCCCGTCCGCCCATATCGAGCGCGCGCAGGATCAGATGCAGGAAGAGCAGTTCACTCTTGGTGGTATCGCTCGGCAGGTCGGGGTGGACATCGCCCTTATCCACGGCGCCTTTGAAGGGCGGGTTCATCAAAATGACATCGAACTCGCCTGCGCCGTCATAGCCCTTGGACAAGGTGTCCATATAAAAGAATTGCGGCGACTGAATGCCATGCAGCATCAGGTTCATCGAGCCGATGCGCAGCATGGTCATGCCTGAATCGTTGTCGAAACCGCGCAGGTATTTTTTGCCCTTCATGAACTTGCGCGCGTCGTCCTGCAACTGGTCGCCGATGAGATGATGCGCCATGCCGTCCGCGTCATATTCAAGGATGTCTTTGGACGTGGCTTTCTCCAAAATGTGCTGATGCGCGTTGATCAGAAATCCGCCCGTACCCGCGGCAAGGTCGCCAATACGTTCCTTCGGCTTCGGGTCGAGCATCTGCACCATCATGCGGATGATGTGGCGCGGCGTGCGGAACTGTCCATTGCGCCCCGCGATGCTCAAATGACTGAGCAGGTACTCGTACAGGTCGCCCTGCACATCCTGGTTCTGCTGGCTGATCTCCATCTGGTCGAGCAGGTTCACAGCCTCCACCAACAGACTGGATTTGTTGATCTTGCACTCCGCTCCGCGCATGTACTCATCAAACGAAGACTCATCTTTTGCCAGATCTGCCAACTTCGGGAAGACGACTGACTTAAGATGCTTCAACATCTCTTCAGCCTTCATCTGCTTCCAGACACTCCAACGCATCTCTTTCGGGACTTTGGGCTGGTACCGTTCCCCGCGGCGTTTTGCCTGTCTCTCGGCGGCATTCTCGCGGTCATCCAACCGCTTGAGGAACAACAAATACGAAAACTGCTCGATCGCATCGAGCGGGTTCGTCAGTCCACCCGTCCAGAACTTATCCCAGAGGGCGTCTACTTGTGAGCGGAGTTTGGAGTCGGTGAGCATGCAAAACGTCCCGAAGGTTCGCGTTGAAAAAACTTGTCGCCCGAAAAAAACCTTCGGGACGGTCTTGGGTGGACAGTACACTCGTCCCGAAGGCTAGCGTAGATAAATCCAGTCGCTTGGACAAACCCTTCGGGACGTTGGTTGCGCGAGTATAACGTCCCGAAGGGTTGACTTGCAGAACTTTGTCGTCTTAGCGCAACCTTCGGGGCGGTCATTTCAATCAAATAAATATTTACTAATCTTCTCATAACTCTTCTCTTCATCCTCAACATCATTCACAAACCTCACATACTCATCCGCATTCGGAAAATGATCCTGCACAAAAACTTTATCCACCAACACGCCATCCCTCACCCCAATCCACTCCCGATAATTCGAAAACGCCCAATCTTCGGGCTTCTCCACCAACCCCGCCTTGACAGGGTTTCGATGGATATACCTGCAAAGCACCATCAAGTACTCCCATTTGTCCACGCGCTTATGCTTGAAACGCCCCTCGAACAAAGTCCCTGTGCGCTCCTGCTGGATATTCAACGCCTGCACATACGCATTAAACAATACCTGCATAAACTTTGACAAGGGTTCTTCTGATTCCTGCCTGAGCAAAAAATGATAATGATTCGGCATCAAACAATACGCGATGATCGTCGCGCCGTACTTCTGATAATACTCCTTCACCAACCGCAGAAGATACTGATAATTCCCGTCGTTGAAGAATATCTTCGCCTTCCCCGCCCCGCGATTGTAGATATGATAATACTGACCCTGCGTAAACAAGTCACCGCGATATGGCATGGCTACCTGCTAAAAACGTCCCGAAGGTCTCATCGCCCCGAAGGTTTTCGTCACGAGACACCATCCTTCGCCCAAGCCTTCGGGACGGTGTTTCCCAGAGGGCGTCTACTTGTGCGCGGAGTTTGGGGTCGGTTAGCAATTAAATCAATCCTTTGAGTTTGGCTTTGGTGTACGCGGCAATGGTGAAGCCGTCGGTGATTTTTTCGTTGGCGATCCAGTCTTCCAATTCTTTGACAGTCAGCCAAACGAAGGATTCGATGCCTTCGTTAATTTCGGGTGTTCCAATTGCAGCAAGTTTAGCGTAGAACAAAGCAACTGAGGCAGATTCGTAACCTGGATTGCAATAGAACTCGCCAAGATTGACAAGTTCTAATATTTGTCCGCCCGTCTCTTCTTCAACTTCCCTTCGTGCGTTCTCGTCTGGTGGAATATTAGGTTCTCCATACCCAAGCGGAATCTGATAATGCCATTGACGGGTGGGATGTCGATATTGGTGAAGAAGCAATATTTTCCCTTGATACTCAGGTAGTACTACTACGCCTTTTCCTCCTCTCAAACTGGCTTGCATAATTGCGCGTGCATAGCCTCTCATTTCTCCATCGGGGAATAAGACTAAATCGCGTAAAATCAGGTTGTAAGGATCATCGAGTATCACGCCAATATCAGCCCAATCTTGAGGATACTGTTTATCTAGTAGTTCTTTTCTACGCTCCTGTTGCCAATTTAAAATAATAGACCTGTCATTTACTATTTTCAGCAAGGAATTTCCTTCTGCAAACAAACTTGGATAGTTATCAATCATTTCCAGATATTTCTCTAATTTCATTGCTAGCTCCAACATTGAGATGTAAAGGCAGGCTAAGTTCCATAGATAGAAATATAGGTCTGAGGTGCAATTTCAGGAACAATTCCAATTTCTGCATCTGAAAGGGTAGCACTTTTTATCTCTCTCGCCAATGCTGACAGGTTGGCATCAAATTCAATTTCAGATTCTGCAATATTTAAAATTCTTTGTACCTTTTCTGTTGAACCAACAGAGAGATTAAGTAATGTGCTAGGCGATGGCAACAACTCAAAGTTGATTTTGATTCCTAATACTCTGGCGATTTTCTCAGCAACATCTGCCAATGACCTCGTTCTTGATGAACCTAGATTGAAGGTTTCTCCATCTAGTTTTTTATCAAGAGCCGCCGATATGATACTTCTTTGAATCAAGGAAACAGGTGAAAAAGCCCTTTTTAAGTTCAAATTACCAAATACTGGCAACGGTTGCCCCAGAATAGCCTTTTTTATCCACCGAGGAATAACGTTTCGGTAGCTTAAATCATACCGTTGACGAACACCAAATACATGTTGAGGTCTTAATACTAAATGTTCAACACCATGGTTTTGGCAAAGAACTTTACACATCTGCTCCAAAGCATATTTGTGAATGCCATATGGATCTTTTGGAGCTGGCTTCATATCCTCAGTGTAAGGCGACTTTGGCTGATCCCCATAAACCGACATACTGGAAATCAGAACTAAACGCTTAATCTTTCTGCTCACACATTTAGTTACAAACCTAACGCCAACCGCGTAATTATTTTCCATGTCATTAACAGGCGCATATAAACTAACGTTACATTTGGGCTGTGAAGCACAGTGTATGGCAATAGTATCTTCATCAAGCCATTTGTCAGGCGTTTGAGAGGCATCGAATGGCTCTGTAAAAACGGCGCTTGGATTAATGTTTTGTCGCCGTCCCGTTGATAAATTATCAACAACATAAACTTGGTAGCCTCTGTTAATCAAACCATCAACAATATGACTACCAATAAAACCAGCGCCACCTGTTACTATGAATTTCATTTTAGTTCTCCTCTCTAAGTCTTGCCCAAGCATTTGTAAGAGATATGGGTCGTGGCGGGTGGTATGGAGGATCTGTATAGCCAGGGCGCCAAAAATGATAATCGGGTATTTTCTCCTCCGCGATTCCCCTCAATCGCTGGTTTTCCCCAATCGCCTTCCGTAATTCGATTTCCGCGGCACCAGTGAGGTTTAGCACTCTTTCTCGTGCCTGAGTTGAATTCCCGTTGTTTAACTTACTTCTAGCTTTTTCTATGGTAGCCTCGGTACCTAAATACATATACTCAGGCTGACTATTAAGTCTCCTTGCTGTGCTTATGTCTACTAAAGCATGCTCAAGCAATTTCTCTCCATCATTATTGCCTTGGATTTGAAGTTGCTTACATAATTCAGCGCTTACTAATGCGCGAACGTTGTAGGCATGAAAAAGCAAGGGATCCTTTTGAATAAGCCCAGACAATAACTCTTGAGCGTGTTTCAAGTCTTCAATTTTTTTTAGGGGAATAGTTTCCAGCCCCGATCTAGTCCAATATGCAGCCGCTAAATCAAGATAAGCCCAAGCAATTTTCTGAGAAGCACGTTCATAATGAAGGATAGATGTTTCGATATCTTGCCTTTTAGCATCTGCGCTCTGTGTCGAAGCACGTCTGTAAAGCGCAATAGCCATTAACCAATGGAAGTATTCGGGATTATCAAGAACTCCAAGCGGATATTGTGAATATTTTACGGCTTGATCGAACCATTCTCGGTTTTTGGAAAAAGAGGCAACATCAATAAGACTTTCAATGGCAAGAGAATAATACGTCTGAATACGATTAGGATCATGATACAACGCCTCGTGCAATAAGCTGATTTTCCCCAGCCCGCCTGACAAACTAGGACTAGTAAGCATTGCGTATTGTTGGCGTAAATCAAAAACAGGTTGGGGATATTCAAAGCCTTTTGGTGAACTTTCTAGTTTTTCCCCGCAAACAACTGGAACGCCATACTCGACGCACAGCGTATAGAACGATTGAGAGATCGCAATTCCAATTCCTTTGCTAAGCCTTGAAGCGGATTCAACCCTTTTGCCAAAATTTATGGATGATCCTAAGTGTAGACTTTTAGGTTTACTTGAAATCAGCCATTCCACTTGTTGCCATTTCCCTTGCTTAACCTTGAACGGGTACACTTTTCCAAAATGCAATCCAATTCCAATTCTTGAAGGGGCTGCCAATTCAACATGCTTGGGGCGATTGACTACAGGAGAGAGAAACCAGTTAACTGATAATTCCAGAGCAGACTCAATCATAGACAGAATAATCAAACGAATCTTGTTTACAGAGTCGGGCAGCAGATTGTCAAATTCATCGAAGCCAACAACAATTTGAATTTCCTCGCCTCGTATATCTCCTTCGCAGAACCGCACAATTCCTTCAAGCCGTCGTAGTTTATTGGATAATTGTGCTAATATTTCATGTCCAGTATCTTGAAAAGCTTTCAATACATCAAGATAATCCTTTGGATTTAATACATCGGACATGCGAGATGAGCTCACAAGATCAGCAAATAAAATTATTGCATTAAACTGTTTCATTTCTGTTTTGGTCGCCATGTAAAAATTCCACTTATGCAGAAAAAATTATGATTTCGACCATGATTGCTAACCATAAAATCGTGAGAATACACAAGAAAATTGTTGCCTGACGGATGTTTTTGAATTTTTCACTTGTTACAGATGAAATGGCGTGTATTTGCGACAATAAATCCTCTTCAATCTCATTTTCTTTTAGCTTTGCCATGTCTGTCAGGTATTTATTCTCAGATAATTTGCTTATGTCCGAAAAATATATCATTGAAGTCCGCCTGCTAAATTTCAATCGTGGAAGTAAGACTTTGCCGATATAGTATAGAACAAAGAATATGGCAACAACAATTATCATGAGCAATGTCAATGTAGAAACAATTACTCCTTGACTTGTTTTTTGCAGAAGGTATTTTACTTCTTCTGCCTGATTGCCCAAAACCGCGAGTAACAACCCTAAGTACGCTAGCATAAAGGAGATCTTGGTTTCAGCGAAAGACAGCATCGAATCAACTCGATTTAGGATCGACAAATAATACTCTCTCTTATTCATATGTTCGCTCCTGTTTCTTGTGTTTTTATATAACCTTGTCGATTTTTGCTAGACAGTATGCCCAAAGAGAAAAATAATCGCTAAGTTGCTCCAGTTTTATCATATGTTCGATTTCAGCTTTTGTTACCCAATTGTATTGGACAATGCTTTCACCAATGTCGACCTTAATTTCTTGATCGGGCGGGAGTTCTGCATAAAAGAGCGACACACCGCCTTTCCCATCTTTAACATGGGTAAGCAATCTCAGTTCAACAGGAGAAACACCAATTTCCTCTCGCATTTCTTTTCTGGCGTTTTCTTCAGCAGATAATCCTGGCTCGCTAAATCCTCTAGGGAATTCCCAATTCCAACATCTCTGCTCATGTCGATATTTTTTTATCATTAGAATTTCGTCTTGTCTGACACATAGCATAACAACGCCGTACCCGCCTTCAACACTGCTTTTGTTGATGTGACGAAGGTATCCGCCTATATGCCCATTGGGAAATTCCACTAAATCCCGCACGATATAAAACCACTGATCTTCTGACAGAACTCCAATTTCTATCCACTCAATAGGTTGACCATTTTCTCTAAGGTGCTTACGTAGCTTTTCTTGTTCAGTAATTATTGTCCTTTCATCGGTAATAATTTTTATTTCACCAACTTCACCCGAGTTACGAAACATCTCAGGGTGTTCTTTTATCAAGGTTAGGTATTTATGCAAAGAATTCATTAGGCACCCTCAGGTCTATTGAATTGTCATTCGATTGGCAAACTCAACTACTTCGTTTACTTCCTTCTCTGTAAACCACCGTTCCACCGCATCCGCGCCAAACATATCCAGTGGCGGCTCGTATAAGTCCGCTGTTTCAAGATGGCGCTTCTGCAAGAACACACTTTGCACCGCGCGCAAAAAGCGAATCTGGTCGGCGTTGTAGTTGTGTTGGGTTACGTAGGTTTCAAACTGCCGCGCCACCAAGTCCTTGTAATCGGGCAGGTATTGCATATCCAGCACCTGGCGCACCAAGCCGAGAAAACTATCCGCGGTGTGAGCGAAAACCTTCTTCAAGTTTTCGGGCGTCACTTCCAAATCGCCTTCGCCGAGTTCCTTGGTCAACGTGCGCTCCAGTTCGAGCAGTTGCCAGTCGTCAATCTTTTGTCCCTGCTGAATGGCTTTGATCGTTGGGTGATTTACAAACAGCTCCAGAATGCGCTGTTCCACCAAACGGCGATATTCCGCCACGTACATTTTCTCTCCGCTCTTGGTGAGCAAAATGTAGCCGCTGATGGCGATGGAATCCACCAGGTCAAGTTCAAGGAAGGTGTCGTAACGCATTTTGTTCTTCATACATGGCGAAAGAACATCTCGAAGCAAATTCAATTCGTTGTTCGAGAATTCAACCAGTTTTTCAGGAACACACATGCTCTTTGCCTTGATTTCAGCATCAGACAAAATCGTATCGCGCAAACTTTGCACATCTTCCACGATGGATTGAATGGTTCCGTTGGCTTCCTTACCTGTGCGCTTGAGCAGTTTTAGCCGTTCCACTTTGCTGATGAAAGTCGCGGCAGCGACATCCACGCCAGGGACGAGTCTCAGGTGAGGAGCAACTTTCAATTTCAGGAATTCGATCTTGCTGGGGATGAGATAGTCCCAGAAGGCATCTGTCCATGCTTCTTCGATCTCTGGCATGTGCTTGCGGATGGTGAACGTGTCGGTCGGGATTTGCTGAATCTGCTCGCGCAGGTCAGCGATCACCTGTTTGCAATCGGGGTCTTTCTGGTCTTTGAGATAGGTCTCCAGCAGTTTCAAGCGCGTGTTGAAGATCGTCACCAACACAGGCGTAGACTGGTCAACGACTTCCTTGGCGTCCCTGCTGAAGTTATTCTCCCAAAAATCAATGATGAGAAAATCCTTCTTCTCGAAGTTTGGTAGCAACGCCAGATTTCTACACGCCGCCTGCACCCGCGTCCCGCGCCCGATCATCTGCTGTAATTTGATCGGCGATTGCACAGGCTTCATGAACACAAGATTGACCACTTCGGGAACATCAATGCCCGTATCGAGCATATCCACGGAAATGGCAATGCGCGGGAAATCTTTCTTCTTGAAGGCTTCCACCAACGTGCCGCGATATTCAGATTTATGCGTGATGACCTTCGCCAAGTCTGGGAACTGCGGATACATCTCATAAAAAGCATCCTGCAAGCGCAAGGCATGTTGCTGTGTCATCGCAAAAACGATAGTCTTGCCTGGCAACTGCCCCGAAGAATCTTTTCGGCACACGTCCCAAATCTCTTCCCATTGCTTGCGTAACGTGTCGCGATTGCTGACTTCTTTTTCCAGTTCCGTGCCTTCGTAATCAATGTCGTCAGGGTCGAGTCCCTTTTCGATCAGGGCGTTGCGCTCTTCTTCGGTCAAGTCCACGCCATGAATGCCCTGCCGCTGGAACTTCGTCCGTGCGGCGTAGAGTTCATAATCCACGAGATACTTGTCTTCGATGGCTTGTTCGTAGGTGTAGAGATAAGTCGGCTTGCCGTCTGTGCAATCGAAGGCAAGGAAGGTATCGCGGTTGATGTAATTGGCAGGTGTGGCGGTCAACCCCACTTGGCGTGCATCGAAATACTCCAGCACTTCATTGAACTTGTTATAGATCGAACGATGAACTTCGTCGAAGACGATCAAGTCAAAGAAGGCGGGCGAGAACTGTTCGAAGACATTGCTCAGCGTTTGGAGCGTCACTGCATACAGGCGTTTGGTGGTATCGAGATCGTATGTCCGCAGGCGGGTGCAAGGTTCAGCAGGAATGAACTTCTCGAATCCATCTTCCTTTGCCTGATCCACCAGCGCATCACGGTCAGCCACGAACAAAATCCGCCGCGCCTGATTGGAGCGCATGAAAACGTCAATCAATCCCATTGTGGTGCGCGTTTTCCCTGTCCCCGTTGCCATAACAATTAACGCCTTGCGCTTCCCATTGGCAAAAGCTTCGCCCACGCGACGAATGGCTTCGTGCTGGTAGGAACGGTCAACGATGGATGTGTTGATGTCAACAGAACTGAGCGGCTTGGCATTCTGGCGGATGAAAAGCAGGTTCTCCAAGTCTTCACGTGTGAAGAAACCGAACACTTCCCGCTTGGGCGCATGACCCACATCCACGAAATGGATTTCCAGCCCGTTGGCTAAAAATCCGAACGGACGAAAACTTTGGTGCTTTTCAATTTCTGTGACGTAATGCGTGAGTTGTGCTTCCGCGAGACGGACATCCACTGCGGTCTTCTTGGCTTCGACCACCGCCAACACTTCCCCGTTTTCGCGGTACAAACAATAATCACTAACCCCATTCCATGGCTCGGCATCGTAGCCGTCCACGGGAATTTCGATCCTCACCTTGGAATGGTCACGAAGATACCAACCCGCGCTTTCTAATTGCGGGTCGATCATTTGCTTGCGGGTACTTGCTTCGGAGAATTTGCGGGGCATATGTCCCCTTTATGGTGAAATCAAATCAGGATTGATAATTACGCCCAAGCATAAAGCCAAAACCCCAATCGGACAAGTGCCCCCATTTCCCCGATCATTGGTAGTAGCAAAGTCAGGAAATCCTTATCGCGAACACTCACTGGCACCGCCGCTGCCGCGCAGCGTGCAGTGCAGGTGAGCAATCCCCTTGTTTGCCAGAGGAGATTGCTTCGGGAAAACCATCCTCGCAATGACGATAAAAAGGGAAGGTATTTTTACATGACTTCTTACCGCCTTTTACATCATCTTCACAATCCCACCGCAATTCCATCACCTGAAACATTCCCATTCTCCATAAAATACGGTCATCAAATTTAGGAGAACTTGAATGTCAAAACAAAACAGAACCAAACTATTTCTGGATATTTCCACCTTCGTGGGATTTTTGATCGTCATGGACCCCCGCGCCAGCGGACTTGCCGTCCACGAATGGCTGGCGGTTGCGCTGGTCGGCGCGCTAATCGTCCACCTGCTCCTCAACTGGAACTGGATCGCCGAACTGACCAAGCGCATCTTTACCAAAGGGCTGAATGGCTCCCGCACCAATTACATTCTCAACTGGCTGTTATTCATTGATGGGATTTTGATCATGCTTTCGGGGGTCATGATCTCGGAAGCGGTCATCCCCGCATTCGGCCTGACCCTGCCCGTCAACATGACCTGGCGCGGCCTGCACGACATCTCAGCGAATCTTTCCTTGATCCTGATGGGCTTGCACCTCACCCTGCACTGGAACTGGATCGTCAGCACCACCAAACGCCTGTTTGGGCGCAATGAAGCAGAGCGCCCCGTCACTGCGCTGGCAATCGAAGGCAAAGAGGTGCAGGCATGAGCATCCTCTATCGAATTCTTGTAATTCTTGTTGTGGCGACTCTCATCGGCGGACTGTTTTATGCGGCTGTTGGCAGCGGCGACTCAACCAGCAGGTTGCCAGCCCCGGCAGACGGTCAACCCCGACCCGAGGGCGGAGAGGAGCGCGAAGGAGAATCTGCCCTACCCCTCGGCATGGTCAAGAGCCTGGTCATCATGTCCATTGCCAGCGGCGTTTATTTAGGGCTGGGCAGGCTGGGCAGGCAGAAGACTCTCAGCGCATAGAAAGCAAAAGCGCTTGTAGGGCGGGTTTTCAACCCGCCCTGCTTCAAAATTCCACAAGACGCCAGGCTAAAAACCTGACCTACGTGTGACATCTACAAGAGGTCTATTTCATTTCATCAGCGGCAGGGTAATCACCACCCTCAAGCCTTTGCCTGTTTCACTTTCAGCCCAAATTCTGCCTTGGTGCATTTCCACAATCGACTTGGCGATGGCAAGCCCCAGCCCCGAGCCGCCCGCGTCGCGGTCGCGCGTGCGTGATTCGTCGGCGCGGTAGAAACGGTCAAAGAGGTGCGCGGCTTCCTCGGCAGTCACTCCCTCTCCGCTGTCTTGAATGATTATTTCAACCCGGTCATTGGCCTGTTGTGCTGAAATGTCAACGCGGCCATTCTCTGGCGTGTAGCGCAGCGCGTTATCAAGGATATTCGTCAGCACCTGCGAGAAGCGGATCGGGTCAAGATTCGCTGACACGCTTTGCGCAACAGAAGCAGGCTCGAGGTTAAGGGTGATCCGCTTTTGATTGAACGGGGTCAGGTAATGGGACTGGATATCTCCCAAAAGTTTGCTCACATCCACAGGCTGGAAATCTACAGAAAGTTCCCCCGCATCGGCGAGGGATAAAATCCGCAGGTCGTTGACAAGCTGTTCGAGTCGCGCGGCTTCCTCGCGAATGATCTCAAAATTTTCGGCAGACGGCGGCAGCACGCCATCATGCACGGCTTCGGCGTGACCGATGATGAGGCTGAGCGGCGTGCGTAGTTCGTGCGCAATGTCGGCGGTCATTTGTTTGCGAAGGTTCAGAGAACGCGCAAGGTCGCCGTTCATTTTATTGAAGGAAGCCGCGAGTTCACCGATCTCGTCGCGCGAACGGACTGGCACCTGCTGGCCAAAATTTCCCTCCGCCATTTTATGCGTGACGGAAGTTAGTTCGCGAATGGGGCGCGTGATGGTGCGCGATAGGATTGCGCCGAGCATGAGCGCGAGGATCAGCGTGCCGATGCCGCTTAAGAAAATCGATCTGCCCATGCGGGCAATGAATTCATCCTCCATCGGATTCCTGGCTGGCGCGGCATCCAGCAACAGAATGCCGACCGTTTCATCATTCACCTGAATTGGCGTGCCCGCATTGAGCACATCTGCGCTGACAATTTCCCCGATCTCAAATCGCACGCCGGGGATGACGATGCGGCCGGTTGAATCAGCGATTGAAAAAAACAACGCGCGGGGTTCTCCCGGCCTGGGGTGGTTCTGATCAAAGGGGATGAACGTGCCTTCGAGGCCGTCCCATGTTTGGTATTCTTCATAATATCTGGCGAGTTCTTCCACGAGTTCGGTTCGATAACGGTCATTGACGAACTTGTCAAACTCGCGGCTGGTGGAAATGCGCGTGAACGCGACAATGATGCCGGTGCTGAACAGGCTGACCAGCAGGAACGCGAGGATTAATTTGGTGGTGAGTTTCATGTTCAGCCCTTGCTGAGGCGATAGCCAACGCCGTACATCGTTTCAATGTAGCGCGGCTTGCGCGGGTCGGCTTCGATCTTTGCGCGCAGATTCTTGATGTGGGTATCGATCGTCCGCTCATAACCTTCATAGCGCACACCTTGAATCACATCCAGCAGGTCAAGGCGTGAAAAGACGCGCCCCGGTGCCGACATCAGCGCGGCCAGCAGGTCAAACTCAGATGGGGTCAGGTCAATGGAACGTTCACCCGCCAGCACTTCGCGGCTTTCGCGGCTCAGGGTGATATCTGATACCCGCAGGGTTTTGCCAACGGCTTCATTTTTGCCAACGCGCCGCAAGACGTTCCGCACACGCGCCATCAGCTCGCGCGGCTTGAAAGGCTTGGTGACGTAATCGTCCGCTCCCAACTCGAGGCCGACGATCTTGTCGTCATCCTCGACTTTGGCGGTCAACATGATGATCGGCGTATCGCTCGTACTGCGATGCGCGCGCATGAAGTCGTAGCCGTTCATTTCGGGCATCATGATGTCGAGGATGATCAGGTCGGGCTTTTCCTTTTCCGCAAGGGGAAGCGCGTCTTTGCCGTTAAAGGCTGTCACTACCCGATAGCCCTCCTGCACAAGATAGCTTTGCACAAGCGAGACGAGCCGCTTTTCATCATCAACGATCAGAATGGTTTTTGCCAAAAGGTTCTCCGCTGGGCGAGGCTGAATTTTTCAAGCCTGCGCAATAGGCAATCGTAGGTCAGGCTTTTAGCCTGACGTCTTTTGAAATTTTGAAGCATGGCGGGTTTTTAACCCGCCCTGCAGGTACTAATTCACACGAATTTTTAAACCAATTCGCGAAAATTCGTGAAATTCGCGGCTGAAGCTTTTGTTCCTTTGGCTTTGAACGGCGTTTTATTTCGCCGTGTTCTTGCCCAGAACGACACTGTGTAAGGTGAGTTCGGTAATATTGTATTTTCACCGCGTAAAGAAAATATCGTGAAATTATGTGGGAATTATGTGGACGCACCGTCTTCCCTGCTCACACTTCCAACCCTGGCATTCGTCAGCTTCACCAGATCGTCGACGCGCAATTGAATGTCCATTCCACGCTGGCCGCCGGAGATGTAGATCTGCTCGAAACTCTGCGCGGCGGAATCAAGCACCACCTGAAAGCCCTTATGAATCAGCGCCAGCGGCGAGATTCCGCCCGCCTGCAAGCCTGTCAATTCTTCGGCTTCGCGCTCGGTTGGCAGATGCACTTTTTTCTCAGCCAGAAAAGATGCCAGTAGTTTCAAATCCACAATTCGAGGTCCAGGAATGACCGCAAGGATCAGCTTCTTCTTTTCGCGGGTGATCACGATCGTCTTAAAGACCTGACCGGGCGGAACATCCATATAAAGCGCGGCTTCCAACGCGCCTAGTTTCTCGGCGGGCAATTCGTGCGCGATATATTTCACCTTGCGCGAGTCTAAATATCTTGTGACATTATTCGTGATGTTCATCTTGTATAAAATCCTGTACAATTATATACACAAAGGAGGCTGCCGTGAAAGATTCAGAATCTGAACGTCTGAAACGACTCCGCGAAAAACAGCTCACCGACCGCGACCCATTGGTCAAACAGCGGCAATTCCAACGCAGCAGTGTGGTCAAAGAAAAGCGGATGCGGAAACCTTTTTCATTGAAGAAGGCGTGGAGCGACCTGCCGCATAAAATCCGCTCGCCCTTCTACGGTCTGATAATCGGCATCCTCGTCATCGTGCTCCTGCCCAATTTCTGGAATTCTGAATTCGCGATCCTCGCGGGGCTGGGCGCGACCTTGGTATTCATGGTCTTCGGGTTGATCATGGGACACTCGCTCGACCTGCGCGACGACATCAAGGATCATATTAAATAGGCGGATGAAGATCGCGCATCGCGCGCGGCCCAAACCTGCTTCCGTCCGATTTGCATTTTCCACTCTCAGGCAATTCCCATCAAACTCAGGAGACGCACCATGATCACACCCAATCTATTATCTGAATTCGGTTTATTCAAAGGCCTGCCCGACTCGCTGCTTAAAGACATCTCAGCCATCGCGGAGGAGGTATCTGCAAACAAGGGAGAGTTCATTTTCCGTGAAGGCGAAAAAGCAGACAAGCTGCATTTCCTCATCAAGGGCAGTATCGCCCTGCGGGTAAAACTCACCTCAAGACCTGAGAGCATCACCGTTTCTTTTGTGTCTTCGCCATATCAAAGTTTTGGCTGGTCGGGCATTGTCGCCCCGAACCATTACACCTCCAGCGCAGAATGTGACGAGGACTCAAATCTGATCATCATCCCCGCCAACCCATTCCTGAAACTGCTCGAAGCGAATCCCGAATCGGGCTTCAAGGTCATGCAGCGCATCACCGAGATCATCGCAGACCGTCTGCGCAACAGCAGGCAGGCCTTGTTGAAAACCATGTAGGCATCAAACCACACTCTGCCACATATCCGCTTCATTGGGTATGTGGCTGTTTTTTTAAATCGCGCGTATTAAAACTTGCCGCCTGATAGTTTAAAAATGGGACGCTGACCCTTGCACCGCCCGCCACACTTGCACCGCGCTGCCGCGCAGCGTGCAGTGCAGGTGGGGCAGGTGAAACGCGGATAAACGCAGATGTTTCAGCAAATAACGTGATAAACCCTCTTCGAATCAGCGTATTCAGCGTTCATCTGCGTCCCAAAAATATAAGCGCCGGGTGACAAGTAGTAAAATAAACCATCATGAAATCCACCGCGACCGCCATCCCGCTTGAAAAACTGCTCGAACAACTCCCCGACACCTACTCTGTGACAGACCGTGATCTGGTTCAACGCGCATATCGGGTGGCAGATGAGGCGCATAAGGAACAAAAACGTCATTCGGGCGAGCCTTACATCAATCACTGCATCGCTGTCGCCAGCATCCTGGCAGATTTGAAAGTACCGCCGGAAGTGGTGGCAGCCGGGCTGCTGCACGACACGGTTGAAGACACCCCCGTCACGCTGGCCGACATCCGCCGCGATTTTGGGGATGTCATCACCTCCCTCGTGGATGGGGTCACCAAGCTGACGCACCTTCCACGCGTCTCTCGCGGAGATCAGCACGCAGACAATGGCGACAGTAACGGAAACAAGGTTGAAGAACAGCCAATTGTGCCTGCCCTGCTTGGGCGCAAGGAAGATATCGTCTCTGAAACTTTGCGCAAGACCTTTCTTGCCATGGGCAAGGATGTGCGGGTCATGTTCATCAAACTAGCTGACCGCCTGCACAACATGCGCACGCTCAGTCACATGCCTGAATACAAGCGCAAGCGCATCGCGCAGGAAACCCTCGACATCTTCTCGCCGGTTGCCAATCGGCTGGGCATCTGGCAAATTAAATGGGAACTCGAAGACCTCGGCTTCCGCTACGTCAACCCCGCTAAATATAAAGAGATCGCAGAACTGCTGACCGAGAAGCGTCCCGACCGTGAAGCCCAACTGGAAGCCATCAAGGAAAACCTTGTAAAATTGCTCGAACAAAATAACATCAAGGTTGAAATCAGCGGGCGGCCAAAGCATATTTACTCGATTTACAAAAAGATGCAAAAGAAGGACAAGCCCTTCGATATGGTGCGCGACGTGCGCGCGGTCCGCCTGATCGTAACCGACGTGCCCGCCTGCTATGCCGCCCTCGGCGTGATTCACACCACATGGCGCCCGATCACAGGCGAGTTCGATGATTACATCGCCGCGCCCAAAGATAACTTTTATCAGTCCCTGCACACCGCAGTCATCTATGATGACAAGCGCCCGCTCGAAGTGCAGATCCGCACCCACGAAATGCACCTCAACGCGGAGTACGGCATTGCGGCGCACTGGCGGTACAAGGAAGGCACAAAACAATCCGATAAAAATTATGAGCAGCACATCAACTCGCTGCGCTCGATGATGGAGTGGGGACCGGATGTGCATGACGCCGCTGAATTTGTCGAGTCGATGCACACGGATGTATTTCAAGACCGTGTGTACATCTTCACACCGCGCGGCGACGCCATTGACCTGCCAGCCGGTTCCACCCCGATCGACTTTGCCTACCACGTCCATACCGACATTGGGCATTGCTGCCGCGGCGCGCGCATTAACGGGAAACTCGTTCCGTTGTATCAAGCCTTGAAGACTGGCGATCAGGTCGAAATCCTGACCGCGAAGCGCGGAGCACCCAGCCGCGACTGGCTCAACCCCAACCTGGGACTGGTCAAAACCCAGCGCGCGCGCTCCAAGATCAAGGTCTGGTTCAAGAAACAGGAAGATGAGCAAAACCTGGCGCAGGGACGCGACCTGCTGGAAAAGGAATTGCAGCGGCTGGGAATTAAGGAAGTAAATTTTGAGAAGCTGGCGCGCGACCTTAGTTACAAAATACCCGATGACATGTTCATTGAGCTGGGCAATGGTGACCTGCCGGTCAACAGGGTCATCAAGCAGTTCTCGCAGCAGGAAGAAGCGCACGACATCTTCGAGGTCAACCCGACCACAACTCATGCCACCTCCACCAACGCGATCGAGGTCGTGGGACTCAAAGGCATGCTCACATCCATGGCTCGCTGCTGCAACCCCATGCCCGGTGATCAGGTGGTCGGCTTCATCACCCGCGGACATGGCGCAACCATCCACCGCCAAGACTGCCCGAACATTTTGCAAACCAAGGAGCGCGAACGCCTGCTCCAGGTCGGCTGGGGACACGTGGAACGCACCTACCCGGTGCCCGTAAAAATAAAAGCCTATGACCGTCAGGGTTTGGTGAGCGACATTTCCAATTTGCTTTCAGATGAAAATATCAACATCGCGGATGTGAAGGTAAATGTCAACCGCAGCATCGCCGATCTGCGGCTGGTCATCGAAGTAAAAGACATCACGCAATTAAGCCGCATCCTGACCCGCATTGAAAACCTTCCCAACGTGATGGAAGCGCATAGAACCAACCCGGGGTAAATTGAAGCTGAAAAATGTAGGTCACGCTTTGAGCGTGACAGTCACGTTATAAACGTGACCTACGGGATTTCTATTTTCATATCAGATCCCGGAGGTTTCCTTTATTGGAAGTACCTAAACTCAAGTTGTTTTCATGTCTTTGCGAGCCCGATAGGCCGAAGCAATCTCCAACTTTACAGGAGATTGCTTCGGCGGAACGTGCGCGCACCGCCTCGCAACGACATCAAGTTCCATCATTCCAGGTTTAGACGCTCCCCCTTTATTTATCTCTGTGGACTCCGTGAACTCTGTGGTAAATAGTTTTTGTCGCTCATCAGCATCCAATTTTTTAACAGGATACCTACTTTGAATGCGGTATAATCTCGCCGCTTCGAACCATGTTATCCGTATCCGAAGCGCGCGAGCGCATCCTCTCAAATTTTCAAGCCACCGCCGAAGAAACCCTTCCTCTCGGTCAGTGCGCCAACCGCGTGCTGGCAGTGGATGTCCCTGCGCCGTACGACCTCCCCCTTTTTGACAATTCATCCATGGACGGATTTGCCGTCCGAGCGGCAGACGCTTCACTCTTAACTTTGAGTGTGGTCGCAGACATCCCGGCAGGCTCAGCGCCGACGGTGACTCTCGCCCAAGGCCAGGCCGCTCGCATCATGACCGGCGCGCAATTGCCCGAAGGTGCCGACGCAGTCATCCCCGTGGAAGACACAGATTTCAACTCACGCGAGCCTGGCGCCGCCGCACCGCAGACCGTCTCGTTTAGCAGGAGCATCGAAGCGGGTGAAAATATCCGCCGGCGCGGAGCAGATATTCGCGCGGGCGATGTGGTGCTGCGAAAAGGCCGGCGACTCAAACCACAGGATTTGGGACTGCTGGCGATGCTCGGGTTTGCGAAAGTGGCTGTTCATAAAAAGCCGCGCATTGCCCTGCTTTCTTCCGGCGATGAATTGATCGAAGTCGGCACACCGCTGACGGCCGGCAAGATCCACGACTCGAATTCATTCACGCTTGCCGCGCTGATCGAAAACGCGGACGCCGAAGTCCTGCGGATGGGCGTGGCTAAAGACACGCGTGAATCTGTGGAAGACCTGCTGCAAAAAGCCGTGCGTGAAAATGTTGATTTGATTATCACATCGGCAGGCGTGAGCGTAGGCGCATTTGACTTCGTCAAAGAAGTGATCGAGGCTAATGGCAGCTTGAATTTCTGGCGCGTGAACATGCGGCCGGGGAAACCGCTGGCATTCGGTGAATATCAGAGCAAGCCGTTCATTGGCTTGCCGGGCAACCCTGTTTCGGCGTTCGTTGGGTTTGAGATTTTTGTGCGTCCCGTGCTTGAGAAGCTGAGCGGCCGCTCGGACGGAAGCAGATTAAAAGTTAAAGTAAGATGCGCGCAGGAAATCGAGTCTGATGGGAGAGAAAGTTATCTGCGGGCAAAAGTCCGCGTGGAAAATGGAGTCTACATCACGGAATTGACGGGACATCAGGGTTCGGGAAACCTGCTGTCGCTTGTCGAGGCGGATGCTTTACTAATCATCCCCGCTGGTGTAAAATGCGTGCCTGTCGGCCGGGAAGTAGAGGCCTACCTACTATGAGGAAACATGGATAAATGGTTGTATCGCGGTTCGGTCGCGCTTGCGGTTCTTGGTTTGCTGGTTTCAATTTACATGACGGTTTACAAACTCACCGCCAACGACTCGATGTGCCTCGGCTCCGGTGACTGCTCGACAGTGAATGCCAGCCGTTATTCTGAAGTCAACGGAATCCCTGTGGCAGCCATTGGCATCGTCGGCTACCTTGCGATCCTGGCTGTGCTGTATTTCGAAAACCGCAATTCGTTCTTCAAACAAAACGGCACGCTGATGATCTTCGGCATGGCGCTGACAGGGTTTATTTTCACCGTCTGGTTGATCTATGTTGAGGTCGCGTTATTAAAAGCCATTTGTCCGTTCTGTGTTACATCACAGGCTGCCATGACCGTTATTTTTATAATCGCGGTTGCGCGCCTCATTAAACAACCCCAATCTTAGGAGGAAGCTACATGCCCCGTATTAAGTGTCACTACATAGATTGTGTGTTCGTGGACGAAGGAATTTGTTCCGCCGCCGCCGTGGAGTTGGACCCAGACACTGGCTGCAACACCTATTCTGCCACCGATGGAGTCGCCAAGAAAGCCGACGACTGGGACGAGGAAGAGGAGTCAGAAGAATGGGATGAAGAGGAAGGCGACGAAGAGGACGATGACTGGCTCGATGAAGAGGAAGATGAGTTCTAGCCCGCTTCAAACTTAACTGATAACTGATTCTGAAAAAATGCCTTCTCCAACGGGAAGGCTTTTTTGATTCTTGCCTTATTTCCCAAACTGATACAACAGCACGCCTGCCGCAACGGCAAGATTTAACGAACTGACCCGCCCCTGCATCGGCAGTGAAACGGTCACATCACAGGCGGATGTCTGTTCGGGCGTCATTCCCTTTTGCTCATTGCCCAATACCAATATCCACGGGGCTTGCGGAGTGAGCGAGCGGTAATCCGCGTCCGCCTTGGCGGAAGTGCCGATGAGCTGGTATTTTTCCCTGCGCGACCAATCTACAAATTCATTGAACGAAGCCTGAACCATCGGCTTCCAAAAAATTGTCCCCATGCTGGCGCGGATCACGCTGGGATGATATTGCTCCACGCCTCCATCGAGCAGGAAGAGCGTGTCTGCGCCGACGGCATCCAGTGTGCGCAGAATCGTCCCGACATTGCCGGGATCTTGCGGTGAGACCAGCGCAACAGCACGCGTGAACGGCTTGATGTCTTTGAGCGTGTTCTTTCTCTGGCGGGCAATGGCGAGGATGCCCTGCGGGTTTTCCTTGTCAGCCAGAGATTCCATCACTTGCGGCGTGACAGGCTGGGGCTGGAAAGAGAGGCGCGAGATCAGGTCATGCGCGAAGGGGCTGGTCAACTGTCCCGACGCATACAAAACAGACTCGATTTCCCAGCCTGCTTCAAAGGCTTCGCCCACGTGATGAATTCCCTCGACGAGGAATAATCCGCTTTCAACGCGGGCTTTCTTTTGACGCAAAGCGCGCGCTTGCTTAATCAGCGGGTTGCTTAAACTGGTGATCAATGGCTTGTGCATGTTTACATTGTAAATGATTATTTTGGCAACTTCATAATTCGGGAGTGGCTAAAAGGATGGGCTAAAAAACCTCTCACCACAGAGCACACAGAGTCCACAGAGAAAACTCTTAAATTTCTCCGTGCTCTCTTTGATCTCAGTGGTAAAAATGTTGTAAGAAACATAGCCGAATTACCTATCTTCCACGACGATCAGTTTGCCGAACATGCCCGCCATGAAATGACCAGGGATGCCGCAAACTATCTGATATTCGCCGGGCTGTGTGGGCGCGGTAAATGTCTGCGTGATACTGCCGCCGGGCTCCACTTTCACCGCCCAGTAAATATTGACATCGTCTTCGTCGCCGAAGTCTTCGCCGACGGTTTTACCAAACTTCATGATCGCAAATTCATGGATGACCGCGCCTTCGTTTCTGGCGGTGATGGTGATCTCCTGCCCGGCTGGAACGGTGAACTCGGTTGGGGTGAACGAAAATTCATCCATGGTTAAGTCAATGGTCGTGGAGCCGCTGGCGCAGGCGGGCAGGGTAAATATCAACAACAATAATATGATGGTCGTTTTTCTCATGAGATTTTTGCCTTCCAAATTTCTTCCATTCTGATTACACTGAGTCACTTGCAACAAGGAGCATACAATGACTTCACTTACTCAAAAAAATACCTTATCGAATTACTGGCAGATCGCCCTATGGCTCGCTCTTTTTACCATATTTTACAATATCGCCGAGGGCGTGATCTCGATCTTTTTTGGCATCAGCGACGAAGCGCTGACTCTCTTCGGCTTCGGCGCGGACTCGTTTATTGAGGTTATGTCGGGCATGGGCATCCTTGCCATGGTCATCCGCATTCGACAGAACCCGAACACATCGCGCACTCGTTTTGAAATCACAGCATTACGGATCACGGGCACAGCTTTTTATCTGCTCGCCGTCGGACTCGGAGCCACGGCGATATACAATCTGGTCGCTGCGCACAAACCGCAGACCACCCTGCCGGGTCTGATCATTTCCGTGGTGTCCATTGCCGTGATGTGGACGCTCGTGATGGGCAAGCGCAGGATTGGGCGCGCGCTCAATTCGCCTCCCATTCTTGCGGACGCGAATTGCACAATGGTCTGTATTTACATGTCACTCGTTTTACTGGCTTCGAGTATTATTTATGAACTGACAGGCTTTGGGTTTGTGGACAGCATCGGCGCGCTTGGACTGATCTATTTTTCCATAAAAGAGGGACGCGAATCCTTCGACAAAGCCAATGGCATGGAATGTGATTGCGAGGATGAAGATTGCAAGGAATAAAGATTCATTGAACGTTCATTGTTTAGAGGCAATGGGATTGCTTCGCCACAAAGATTGGTGGCTCGCAATGACATATATGTAGTAGTTTATAATTCCAGCCATGGAAACACTTCGCTGGCTGGCATTGTCGTTGACGGTTTTTCTGGTTTCCTGTCAGCCAAATATAACATCAGACATCACGATCATTGACGGCGGGCAAATCCACCATGTCACTTCGGCTGAGAGTGTGCCGCTGATTCTGTTCACACAAAACGGAATATCTCCCCAACCCAACGACCGCGTTCTATTAAACGGATCGGTCATCGAAATTGACAAGCCCCTGCCCGAGGCAGACTTTATTCAACTTCAACTTCGGCGGGCTGTCACGCTGACGATTGTCACAGCGCAGGGCGAGCAATCATTTCAGTCGTCCGCTTTCACAGTGGGACAGGCATTGGCGGAAGCGGGATATTCGATCAGCGCCGGCGATCTGCTCGACCCGCCTGCTGAAACTCGGATCACTCAACCGCTGACGATTTCCTACACGCAGGCGCGCGACTTCACCATATCGGCGGAAGAATTCACGCTGAAAGTGCGCTCTGCCGCAGGGACGGTTGGCCGGATCCTCTCCGAAGCTGGGATTCCGCTCATTGGCGCAGACACCAGCGTCCCGTTGGAAAATGACGCGCCGCCCGCCGATGGTCAAATCCATGTGACTCGAGTCTACGAGACAACCAGCGTCGAATTAAAGCCGATCCCATTTACAACAAAAAAAATCGAGTCTGTGGATATTCCGCTCGGGCAGGAGGATTTAATTCAACCCGGCATCGATGGGCTGGCGATGATCCGCACGCGCATCCGCTATGAAAACGGAAAGGAAACCAACCGCGTGACGGAGAGCGAAACTGTGATGCGCGAACCCCAGGAACGAATCGTGGCGAGCGGCGAGCAGATCGTATTTACGCCTGTCGGTGGGGACATCCCGTATGATTACTGGATCGCGGTGGAAATGTACGCGACGGTGTATTCGCCGTGCGCCTCGGGCACCGGCGGCTGTTCGTACGGGACGGCGAGCGGTGCGCGCGCTGGACAGGGAATTGTGGCGGTGGATTATTCCATTTACAGTTATCTGGCCGGGATGCGGGTCTACATCCCGGGTTATGGCGTTGCCACCATCGGCGACACAGGCGGTGGCCCAATTATTGAATCGGCGATTGGGGTGCCGCGCACAAAATGGATCGACCTCGGGTTCAACGAAGGCGAGATGCGTAACATGACCGGCTGGGTGACGGTATATTTCCTCGCGCCTGCCCCCGCCGAGGTTCCATATTTTTTGAAATAAGCAGGATTACTCGAGGACAATCCGCCAATCTACGCCAATCCACGCGAATTTTAAAAAGAGGCACTACCCTTTTTTAACGGGAAAGTACAAAACCTTAGCCGCTAATTTCGCCAATCTGCGCGGATTTTCAAACCAATTTCGCGAAAATTCGTGTAATTCGCGGCAAAAAAATTCTCTCGTGGTTCCATTCCCGCCAGAAACGGGAGAACCTAAAAAGATTAATGACACGAACGCAAAAAAATATCATCCTGTTTCTTTCGGTCTTCACGCCTGCGCTGCTCGTCGGGGTCGGAGTTTACGCGTTTCAAAGTTATCAGTCGTTTGCCGCGCAGCCGCTCGGTCCCGTTTTGCCATTAACTCCTGCAAGCCTGCCCCCCACGTGGACTCCCGCGCCAGCATCAATTGCGCAAACAGGAGATGTCACGCTCATTCCGACACTCTCCTTTGCCACCAGCACGCCTGCACCACGCGCAATTTGCGGCGGACCAGATATCATGAACATCGTCCTCATCGGCGCAGACACGCGCATCGACAGTTACCTGTACGGGCTGGGAGATGCGATCCGCCTCATGCGCGTGGATTTCATCACCCCGAAAGTTTCAGTCCTCGAATTTCCGCGCGACCTGTGGGTGGAGATTCCGCACATCGCCGACGATCTCAACGGACAGGATCACGAAAAATTAAATCAAGCCTATTTATATGGGCAGCCCGGCTTCGCCTATTGGGACGACCCCAGCGCTGGCCCCGGCTTATTGTCGCTCACGCTCAATTTAAATTTCGGCGCGCAAGTCGATCATTACGCAGCCATCAACATGCGCACATTTGTCAACGTGGTCAACGCGGTGGATGGAATTGACATCGACGTTCCAGACGAGTCCACCTCCAAAATCCTCAGCCTGCCCGTTGGAGAGAATCACTTGAACGGCGACGATGCGCTTAAGATTGTGCGCAACCGAAAAAATGGAACCTTTGGCCGCGCCGACAACCAGAACATCGTCCTGTGCGCACTTCGAAAAAAACTCACCAACCCGAAAGTTGTCACAAAAATCCCGGGGCTAATCCGCTCTTTTCAAGACAACATCCTGACCGACCTCACCCCCGCACAGCTTGGTCAACTGGCGTGTCTCGGCACAAAGCTTCCGCCGGAAAATATCCTCTTCACTTCCTTCCCACAGGAACTCTTCACACTGACCCGTGTTTTGGACCCCGTCTTTGAAAAAAAAGTTTCCGTCTGGGACGTGGACTTCAACACTCTGAGCGATTACGTCGCGCGCTTTCAGGCAGGCACATGGCCTGAGCCGCGCCCCGCCGTCGAAACCGCCGACCAGGAAACCGAGATCATTTGCCAATGAACCATTACGCCTCCATTCCCCCGCTCGATGCTTCGGCAGTCCTCAAACGATTTCACTTGCGCGCCGAAAAAAGTCTCGGGCAGAATTTTCTGCAAGATGCGTCCGCGCTTGAAAGGATCGCTCTCGCCGCTGAAATTAAAGCGGATGACTGCGTCCTGGAAATTGGCCCCGGCCTCGGCAGTCTCACCCGCTATCTGGCTGTCTCTGCCAAAGAGGTGACAGCGGTCGAACTGGACCTGGACCTGCTTGCCCCGCTGCAGGCAGTTCTCAAGCCTTATCAGAATGTGCGCGTGGTGCATGGCGACATTCTAAAATTATCCATTTCCGAAATCATCAAAGAGACTGATTACCTGGTCGTCGCGAATATCCCGTACAACATCACCTCCGCCATCATCCGCCACCTGCTGGAAAGCGCCAACAAACCGCGCCGCGTGGTATTGACCATACAAAAAGAGGTTGCGGAACGAATTTGCGCCAAACCCGGTGACTTGAGTCTGCTCGCGCTCAGTGTGCAGGTCTATGGCAAACCCGGCATCGCAAGCATCATCCCCGCCGCATCCTTCCACCCCGCCCCCAAAGTAGACTCAGCCATTTTACGGGTTGACATCTACAAAGAGCCGCTCGTTCCAGTTGAATTGCTAAAATCCTTTTTTAAATTTACAAAGGCGGGTTTCAGCCAAAAACGAAAGACCTTGCGCAACTCGCTTTCATCAGGCCTGCACATCAAAACCTCGGAAGCCGAATCCCTGCTGGCATCGGCTGGCATCGACTTTATGCGCAGGGCAGAGACATTGTCCATTGACGAGTGGAAGGTACTGTGTCAGACTCAAAAAATACCAAAGGAATAAAATGCACAAATTCATCATGCTGTCCATCATCGCGTCGCTTTTCCTGTTCGGCTGCCTGCCAGCCACAGCCCATCCAACTTTGGTGCCCACGCCCACAGTCGAACAATGCACAGACAAAGGCTGGGCCGATATTACAAATTACCTTTACGAGTATGACAAGGAGTTAAATGAGACCGACCCCAGTGCCGATGCCGGTATTCTGGTCGGCAAGCTGGAAAAAATAATGGCGAACATAAACGCAGTCAGCGTTGACGGATGTACCGAAAACGCCCGCAGGTCGCTCATCAGCGGCATGGAGAATCGTATTCTCGGTATAAATTACATGGCCTCCGGTGAAAACGAATCCGCGCGGGTGTTCATGAATTACAGCTTTCGCTGGATCATAGCAGCCAGAGATGAACTAAAATATTACGGGATCGACTTGAAGTACCCTGCAAAATAGTTCTTTCCAATTTTCAAGGAGTGCAAAATGACCAGATCAAACAAACTTCTGTTTTCAGTCCTCGCCATGATCGTCATTCTTGCCTGTAACGTGGCGGGCGGGCAAGCGCCCACGAGCGCACCGGACTTTGTGGCAACCATCACCGCCCAGGCGTTGTTGATCCCGCCGCCGCAGCCGAGCGACCAGCCGTCGCCGATTGTGATCGTGATTTCGACAACGCCCGAACCGCCCACGCAGGTCATTTTCACCGATACGCCGATTCCCACATTTACGATCACGCTAACCCCAACGCCGGGCATCACCACGCTCACTGTCAGCGCCGACACAAATTGCCGCAGCGGCCCGGGCAAGGAATATGATTATTTGGGCGCGCTGCTCATCGGCAAGACCGCTGAAGTTGTGGGCAAGAACACAGCCACGGGGTATTGGATCATCAAGAATCCAGAGCGCGCCGGCAACTGCTGGCTTTGGGGAAATTACGCGACCGTCAGCGGTGACACTTCAATGTTGCAGGAATTTCCAATTCCCGCAACGCCGACCCCGTCCGCGCCGAGCGCGGTCAAGGGGCTGCAGGCAAATAAAATTTGTTTCTTCAATGGCGTCTCGTACGATCTTAATGGGTTCATCAGTTGGGAGGATGTTTCTAATGAAGAAGGGTATCGAATTTACCTCAACAATGTTGTCTTGATGGGCGTTCCCGCAAATACGACCACAGCGGCGATCCCAAACCTATTGGTGCAGCCGGGCATCTCGATAAAAATGTCAGTGGAAGCCTATAATCCAGCCGGCAAATCAGCTAAAAAGTCGGTCGAGATCGTCTGCCCGTAGCAGGGAAAACTTAATTGAGGAGCGGTATCCATGCGCAGAATAACATCGCGAAATTACTTCCTGATTCCCGTCTTGTTTGTTATCGTTATCCTGGCTTGCAACCTCCCAGCCGGTCCCGTACCTGCGCAGGAAGGAGTCAACCAACCGCAGGCAGTCCCAGTTGACACTGTTCAAGCCGCAATTCCGACTCCGCAGACAGTGATCGCCACACCTGAAATTATCCAGCCAACGGCTGTTTCAGAAATTACGACCAACCTGCCGATTGTTGTGATGGAAGGCGGAAGCGGATATATCTTTTCAACAAAAGAGATCACAAAAGATGACCGCGACATTTGGTGGAATGCGATTCAATTTGTCCCAGCGAGCGGATACAGGATGATTTCTTTGGGAGTAGCCGATCCATCGGGCGTTAACTCTCTGACTTTTTCAGGCGTGACACCGACGACTTTCGAGCCTGTGCTTGGAGAAGTCTACGGGATAGAAATCACGCGCAACAATGGAAAAACTTATGCAATAATCAGAGTGATTAAACTCGACTCTGAGCGCAGAGTTACCTTTGATTGGATATATCCATTTGGTGGCGCGGTGACAAGCAATCCGTAATTTCAAATAAAGGAGAATCTGCAAAATGTCTGACGCCATGCTTTCCGCATTGATCGGCCTCGCCGGTGCAGTCTGCACTTCGGTGATCACAGCAGTTCTCGGCCCCGTTGTTGTTGCCTATTTGCAGCGACCAAAACCCAACATTGAAGTCAGCGCTCCCGTTGTTGAAAATCCAAACCTGCCCATCCTGGCAATCGTTTCTCTGGCTTTGGGCGTGATCACTTTATGCAACTTCCTCACCCCGCCAATTTGCGGACTTCCGATGTCGATCCTTGGAATCGTATTTGGTTTCTCAAGCATGAAGTCATCAAATCGCGGATTGGCGATGGCGGGCATGGCTTTATGTCTCATCGGATTATTGATCGGCTGCGGGAATGCCGCCTACGGCGCGTATTTGGGATATCAGGGACAGTTGTTCTTCCAACAATAGTTATTTGTTATTTTCTCTACCGTACAAACGTCAAAGTGGAACCGCAAAGCTCGCAAAGATCGCGAAGAAAAGCCTTAAAACTTAGCGTTCTCAGCACTCTTCGCGGTAAAAAATGTGTGAATGTACGGTAGAGAATTGTTATTCAAAAAAGCCCCGCGTTTGCGGGGCTTAATCGTAAATCGGCAATCCCAAATCGAAAATTGATTTAGGTTCCTTCTTCCCAGGAGTTCAAATAGTGTAACTGCTCATCCGTGAGGATGTCGATCTTCACGCCCATGGCGGCGAGCTTGAGGCGTGCGATCTCGTTGTCAATTTCTGTGGGGACGGAGTAAACTTTCTTTTCCAGCTTATCCGCATTCTTTGCCATGTATTCAGCGGAGAGCGCCTGATTCGCAAAGGACATATCCATTACCGAGGCGGGGTGACCTTCGGCAGAAGCAAGGTTGATCAGGCGTCCTTCGCCGAGGATGTTGATCTTGCGTCCATCCTTGGTGAGGTACTGCTCAACAAACGGGCGGACAAGGTTTGGTTCGCCCACACTCATGGCTGCCAATGACGGGATGTTGATCTCAACGTTGAAGTGCCCGGAGTTGGCAACTAAAGCGCCGTCCTTCATGACTTCAAAGTGATGTTTGTCAATCACGTTCAAATCGCCAGTCACGGTGCAGAAGATATCACCGATCCTGGAAGCATCGGTCATCGGCATCACTTGATAGCCGTCCATGACCGCTTCGAGCGCCTTCATCGGGTCGATCTCAGTCACGATGACCTGAGCGCCCATGCCGCGAGCACGGGAAGCGAGACCGCGTCCGCACCAGCCATAGCCAGCCACAACGAAGTTCTTCCCAGCCAACAGCACGTTGGTGGCGCGGATGATTCCGTCCACGGTGGATTGGCCAGTGCCGTAGCGGTTATCAAACAGATGCTTGGTCAGCGCATCGTTGACCGCGATGACAGGGAATTTCAACACTTTATCAGCTTCCATCGCCTTCAAGCGGATGACGCCCGTAGTGGTTTCTTCAGTACCGCCGATGACATTCGCAAGCATCTGCTTGCGCTCCGCATCGCTCAAGCCCTGCGCCCAGGAGGCGAGAGAAGGCTCAAGTTTTTCGAAGCGTCCCATCTCGATAAAGAACAAAGATGAAACGAGGTCAGCGCCATCGTCCTGCGTCATGTGCGGCATGTGCTCCAGCGCGGCGCGAATGTGCTTGAAGTATGTGACCTTGTCTTCGCCCTTGATCGCAAAGACGGGAATCTCATATTGATTCACCAGCGCGGCAGCAACATCATCCTGTGTGGAGAGCGGATTCGACGCGGTCAAAACGATGTCCGCGCCGCCTTCCTGCAAGGTAATCATCAGGTTCGCGGTTTCGGTGGTCACATGCAAGCAACAGGAAAGGCGCAGTCCTTTGAGGGGTTTTTCCTTCTTGAAGCGTTCGCGGATCGAACGAAGAACGGGCATTTCGCGTTCCGCCCAATCAATGCGGCGGCGTCCGCCTTCAGCTTGTTGTATATCTTTGATGTCGTATTCCATTTATTTAACTCCTTTATTCTTAATGCGGGAATCGTGATTCGTGATTTGGAAAGCGGGACGATTCCCTATGCCCGATTCCCGATTTTCAATCAACTCAACAACACATCCAATTTTCCGCCATCATCGAAATGTTTGCGGAAGCGCGCTACAAATTCTTCGCGGGTGTAGGAATGGCTTTGCGGCCCGCGCTGCTCGAGGCAATAAACCGCTGCCAGTGAACCGATCTCGCCGCAGAGTTTCCAATCCAAACCACTGGAATAGCCAGCGAGGAAGCCGCCGCGAAAGGCATCGCCGACGCCTGTTGGATCAACGATCTCATCCTCAGGGACAGTTGGGATGTGGATCGACTCACCGCTCATGTACAAATCGGCGCCGTCCTTGCCGCGTGTGATCACCAGCACTTTGACATGTTCAAGAATTTGGTCCAGATTCCAGCCTGTCTTCTTTGAGATCAAACCAAATTCATAATCATTACAAAAAAGGAAATACGCGCCTTCCATATCGCGCGCAAGTTCGCTTCCTTCAAGACGCAAGACCTGTTGACTCGGGTCGTATAAATATTTAATCCCCAGCTCGCGGCATTCAGCTGGAAACTTCATCATCGCGTCAGGCGCGTTCGGTGAAACGATCACAAGGTCGGGCTTGCTGGCCAAATCTTTCAAGGATTGAGTCGAAGCCACACCCATCGCTCCGGGGTAGAAAGATGCAATTTGAGCAGAAGCCTGATCGGTCGTGGCAAAGAACGAGGCCGTAAAAAGTCCGGGGACGACCTTCATCAAAGTTGTATCCACGCCTTTTGATTCCAACCATGCGCGATAATCGCCGAAGTCTTCGCCGACTGTCGCCATCACCTGCGGACGCCCGCCAAGCAGCGCCATGCTGTAGGCAATGTTTGGCGCGATTCCGCCGCGCTGTTTGGACATGGAATCAACAAGAAACGAAAGGCTGATGGAAGCCAGCCGTTCAGGAAGAATCTGTTCCTTGAACAGACCGGGGAATGTCATCAAATAATCGTACGCAACCGAGCCGGTAATTAAAATATCCAACACGAACCTCCAGAAATTACGCAGGAAAAAGCGCACTCGCAGGAGTGCGCCCATGTGCAACGAACGCGCGAAAGTTTATCACGCGATGATTGTATTGTAAAGTTTTAGGGCTTATAAATTCAGCGGACAACTTTCGCGAGATTGATATCAAACGGCGGATAGACCACGCCATTCTCAGTGACGATTCCGCTAAGCAGCCGGTTCGGGGTGACGTCGAAAGCTGGGTTGCGCGCTTTGGCATTTTTCGGCGCGACAGGTTCGCCGTGAAATTGAATGCCCAGCACTTCATCTGTGTTTCGTTCTTCAATGGGAATCAAACCGCCGTGCGCGAGGGACAGGTCAACTGTCGAGGTGGGCACAACCGAATAAACAGGCACGTTGTTATCGTGCGCGGCGAGGGCGAGCATGTATGAGCCAATCTTGTTGGCGACATCCCCATTGGCTGCGACACGATCCGCGCCAAAAAAAACTTTTTGCGCCTTGCCCGCTTTCAGAAAATAGCCCGACATATTATCGCTGATGATCTCGTAGGGAATTCCATACTGTTCCAACTCCCAGGCAGTGAGACGCGCTCCCTGCAAACGCGGACGGGTTTCATCCACCAGCACATGAATCCGCTTGCCTTGCTCGTGCGCGGTGCGGATGACGCCCAGGGCCGTGCCCCAATCCACAGTTGCGAGCGCGCCGGTATTGCAGTGATGGATGATCGTGTCGCCGTCGTTGATCAACGCCGCGCCGTGTTCAGCCATGCGTTTGTTGATCTCAACATCTTCGTCCGCAAGTTTTTGGGCTTCAGCCAAAATCAACTGCCGCAATTGATCAGCATTTCTTTCTTCTTTTATCTTTTCTGCAACACCCATCAGTCGATCTACTGCCCATGCCAGATTCACCGCGGTTGGGCGCGATGCCTTCAAAACGGCCGCCGCTGCCCCTAGATCAGCAAGCAGGCCTTCGGTCGAAGAAGAAGCGGATTCATATCCAGCAAGCGCAAGTCCGAATGCGGCAGCCGCGCCAATGGCTGGCGCGCCGCGCACGACCATGTCCGTGATGGCGAATGCAACATCCTTGTGCGAGCGATACGATACGACTTCAAAGCGCGCGGGCAGAATGCGCTGGTCGATCATTTTTAATTCGTTGTTTTCCCAAAATACAGTTCGCATGATTTAACCTTTATCGCTTGTTTAATAAACATGTAAATTTTACCGAAAATTACACGCGGAAAATAAATTTTCTGTTTGCTCAATGATGCGATACTACGTGAAATATTTTTCGCGCAGTTCAATCAATCGCTCCTGCGCCTCAAGCGGAACACGTTTTACAGTGCCGATCATTTTTGCGCGCCAGTAAATTTCTGAAACATGTTCGATGCGCTCCAGATGAATCAAGGCTTCGTCGAGGTTTTTCCCGAACGTTAGGCTGCCGTGCTGACGGAGGAGCATCGCGTTGTGATCCTTGACGAACGGACGAATCACTTCGGCATCTTCATGAGACGAAGGCGTTGCATATCTCGTGATCGGAACCGCGCCCATCGTGAGCAGGACTTCGGGGAGCACGTCAATCGGAAATTCAAGATCAGCCACAGTTAATGTAGTTGCAAAGATGGGATGCGCATGGACAACTGCGCGGACATCATTCCTTTGCTTGTACACCTCAAGATGCATCGGTGTTTCAGAAGAAGGCTTGCGGTCTGGTCGTGACGAAATGATGTTGCCATCGAGATCAACTACAAGCATGTCATCGTGAGCAAGGCGTCCCTTGGAAATTCCAGAAGGTGTAATGAGCACATGCCCGTCGCTCATTCGAACAGAAATATTCCCGTCATTCGAGGTCATCAAATGGCGCTCGTAGGCGATTCGACCGCACTCAATGATGGCGGAGCGCAAATCTGATTCGGTTGCAGAGGGGGGAAAATTTAACATGTGGTTTTGAGTTACTCTTTTATCGCAGTCCAAATTTCATCGTAAAGCTGGAGCGCAGCGCCAAGGTCTTGCACTTCATGTCCCTTCGCAAAAACATCCGCGGGCGTGTTTGTGATCGGAGAAGCCATGTACGCTTCGTAAACCTCGGCATGATTCGCTTTCGCAAATTCCAGCGCGGCTGTGTTCGGGTTGGTGTACGGATAATCCACCAGCGTCAGCCAAAACACGTCACCCTGCATTAAATAATTGAACCAGGCGTAACTGATGTCTGGATGCGGCGCATTGGCAGGGATGCCCATGCCATCATAAAAAATGATCGACCCCTCCTCGGGGAAGACATATTCAAACGCGGAGTTTTCCTGTTGAGCCAAAAACGCCTCGCCATTCCAGACGATGCCGAGGTCAACATCGCCGGCAAGCAGCGGAGTCTTCGGGCTGTCGCTGTCAAAAACACGGATGTTCGGCATCAGTTCAAACAACTTAAGTTTGGCTTCCTCCAGTTGATTCTCGTCCGTTGAATTAACGTCATACCCGAGCGCAAGCAAAGCCATGCCGATGATGACGCGGTTATCGTCAACTGCCACGATGCGCCCCTTGTATTCGGGCTTCCACAAATCCGCCCATGAGGACGGCGGCTCGGTCACTGTCTCACTGTTGTAAATGATGGCCTGCGTCCCCATTTGATACGGCACAAGATAGTCAACCGTAGAGCCATAAGCTTCCACCAGACCCGCATCGAGATTCGTTTTATTTGTCAATTTGCCCTGATCAAGTTTTTGCAGCAACTCTTCGCGAATCAAAACGCCGATCATGTAATCGCTCGGGTGAACCACATCGTACGGGTTAACACTCTCACCAAACGACATTTTTGTATACAATTCTTCGTTGGATGAAAAATAATCCACGTTCACATCCACACCGTAAACCAGCCCGAAGCAATCGATGATGTCGGCGGGAACATATTCCGTCCACGTAAAAATGTCGATCTCTTTACTTTCAAAATTAACACGCGGGCTTGGCTCAGGGCAAACAAATCCAGTGGACGTCACATGCGCCGCTGAATTTTCAGGCTTTGCCGCACAAGCCGCAACAGTAAATGACACAAAAGCCGCCAAACTCAAATGGATTATTTTCTGTTGTATGTTCACTCTACCTCTTTTTATTTTTTGATTATCTGCTCGCGCGATTATATATCAGACGTAACTCGAATACAACCTTGCTTGACGACTTAATCTTTTACCAGTATAAAATCAGGATGAAATATATCCGCCTCTTTTCCGGCCTGTGGCTTGCTGCTGCGATTTTGGCTTGCTCCATACTTCCGGGCATTCCCGCCCTCGTCCCGGAAGAGTCAGCCACTCCAGTCCTCCCCTTTACCCCCGAAGCAACTCTCACTCCAACCGCTGGCGCGACCCTGACTCCGCTGCCCATCGCCCGCGTAGACGTGGGCGACAAGGCTTTCTTTAATGGCGAATATGACACAGCGTTGATCCACTACCAAACCGCATTCAACGATTCACCCGATCCGCTGGTGCGCGCGGCTGCAAAATGGGGCGAAGCGCGCATTTACTTTGCACAGGAACGCTACCAGGATACCATCAACACGCTTCAAACTTTAATCACGGAATACCCGCAATCGGCACATGTCGGGCAGGCGTATTTCCTGCAAGGCTTCGCAAATTATCGTTTGGGAAATTATCAAGCCGCAGCGGATGCGTGGCAGAGTTATCTCTCCGCCCGCCCGGGGTATTTGGATGCGTACGCACAGGAACTTCGCGGAGATGCGCTCTTTAGCGCGGGGAATTTTGCAGATGCTCTCACTGCGTACACGGCCGCCATCCAAGCCCCTGCCCTCGGTGATGACATCAACCTTGACCTGAAAGTCGCGTCCACCCAAACGGAACTTGGCGACTACCAGTCAGCGCTGGCTTTATATGACGGAATCGCTGCGCGCGCGCCGAACGACTACGTCAAAGCTCAGGCGGCGTACGAGTCTGGGTTGGCGTATCAGGCCCTCGGTCAGAATGATGAAGCGCTGGGGAAATTCCGTCAATCAGTTGAAAACTATCCGCTATCAAATTATGCCTATCTTAGCCTTGTCGCATTGCTGGATGCAGGCGCAGAAGTGGATGATTTCAACCGCGGGCTGGTGGATTATTACTACGGTCAATATGATGTTGCGATTCAGCGTTTCGATATTTACATAGCTGAAAACCCAACCCACGATGGCAGCGCTTATTATTTTCGCGCACTCGCCAAAAGGGACATGGACTTTTATGACGAAGCGCTTGATGACCTTTCGACCTTCATCACTGGTTACCCAACGCATCCAAGCTGGGAAATTGCCTGGGAAAAAAAGGCGGACATTCTGTTCTTTCAAAAAGGATTGGACGCTGAAGCCGCACAGACCCTCGTTGATTTCGCCACCGCCGCACCAAACTCTGATCTGGCTGCCGAATACTTAATGAGGGCCGCGCGGATTTATGAAAGCAACGCTCAATATCCTGAGGCTTTGCAAATTTGGGCTCGCGTTGCAAATGAATATCCCGGAACAGAGCATGCGCCGACGGCTGTCTTTTTTGCGGGCATCATCAACTATCGCAACGGCGACGCCTCATCTGCCCTGTCATCGTTCAACCGCAGTCTGGGGCTGTCAATCACCCCATCAGACAAGGCGCGCGCATATTTATGGATGGGCAAGGCGTACCAGAAACTTGGTGATAACGATTCCGCCGCAAACAATTGGCGCGAGAGTCAATCTGCCGACCCGGGCGGGTATTACAGCGAACGCGCCCGTGACCTGCTGATTGACCGCCCCCCTTTTACCGCGCCGATTACATTAAACCCCGTGCCAAACCTCGCAACTGAACGCGAGGACGCGAACACATGGCTAAAGCTGACTCTTAACCTCCCGCTCGAAACTGACCTGAACGGTCTTGGTTCCCTGGCCGCAGACGAACGCATCATTCGCGGAAATGAATTATGGAGCCTTGGTTTTTACGAGAAAGCGCGGCTTGAATTTGAAAGCCTGCGCACAGAGTTGGAATCGAATCTGGATGCGGTCGGCAGTTATCGGCTGGCGAATCACCTGCTTGGCCTTGGCCTATATCGCACAGCGATCTTTTCAGCGCGCCAAACGCTGACCTTGGCCGGGCTGGATGACCACGTCGAATCGATGACAGCCGCCCCTTACTTCGCGCATGTCCGCTATGGGATGTATTATTCCGACCTGATCACCCCGGACGCGCAGGCTAATAATTTTGATCCGTTATTCATTTTCAGCGTGGTCAGGCAGGAGAGTCTATTTGAGGGATTTGTCAGCTCCAGCGCCGGCGCACGCGGATTAATGCAGATCATCCCTGCGACCGGCGACCAGATCACTTTTCAACTTGGGTGGCCGCTCAATTACACAGACAAAGACCTTTACCGTCCCGATGTGAGCATCGCCTTCGGCACTCATTATCTGGCGACGAATCGAAAGCTGCTGAATGGAGACTTGTACGCCGCATTAGCCGCATACAATGGCGGACCCGGGAATGCCCAGCAATGGCAGGCGCTTTCAGGCAATGACCCTGACTTATTCCTCGAAAGCGTGCGCTTTGAAGAAACGCGGAATTACATCCGCAACATTTATGAGATTTACGCCATCTACAGGCGCTTGTACGGTTCGGCTGAATAATAAATATCCCAGGCAAAACAAAAAGGATGAGGAACTCAATAGTGAGTTCTTCATCCTTTTTGTTTCAATCGTATAAAAAATTAATCCATGTGCGCGATGACGCGCTGATTTACCGTATCCACGTCCATATCCAGCACAGCAACAATCTTGTCTCTGCCGCTTTGGCCGGCGACAATATCCAGCCGCGACTTTGGCACGCCGAGGATTTCAGCCAGAAAACTGATCAACTCCTTGTTGGTTTCTTCATCTGGTGTTTCTGCAGCAAGGTGAATCTTGACCGTGCCGTCATTTAATATCCCGACAATTTGGTCGCGGCTTGCGCGGGGTGTGATGCGAACTGCCAAAGCCGAACCGCGCTGTCCATGATGAAGATCAAATTTCCTGGTCATAATTCCCTCAACTTAATCCTGTGAAAATGGCAATCAAAACACGCGACAAAAAGTCAACAGCGATGATTAATATCAACGGGCTGAAATCCAGCGTCCCTGCCAAAGGCACGACTCGCCGAATCGGAGCAAGAAACGGATCCACGATGCGGTCCAGCGCCTCGCGCACGGGATGATACGGCGGCAGAAAAAATGAAAGCAGCGAAGAAGCAATCACGATCCAGATAAACAACTGGGCTACTACCCGAATTAAAGTGACCAAAACCAAAAAATTCATCCTACCTCCGTTTTATATTGACGCGCCCCGACAATGGCAGTGCCCACACGTACAAAAGTAGCGCCTTCCTGCACAGCTACTTCATAATCAGTACTGGTTCCCATTGATAACTCTGACAAATCAACATTCGGGAACTGCGAAACAAGATACTCTTGCAGACGTTTTGTCTTCTGAAAATAAGGCCGCGAAAACTCAGCGGCAGAACCGAGCGGCGGCATCACCATCAGTCCGCGCACCTGCAAGTTTGGCAGAGCGGCCACCACAGCAAGTTCATCCAGCAGCGCTGGCCAATGTATTTCATCCGATGCCAGCCAGCCGGATTTGCTGTCCTCGCCGCCGAGGTTGAATTCGAGCAGCACAGGCAGCGAGCGATTGGCTGCGCCGCAAAACCGATCGAGTCTCTGCGCCAGTTTCAAGCTATCCAGTGAATGTAAAAAGTTAAAGTTCTCGGCCACCGTCTGCGCCTTTCGGCTTTGCACGTGACCGATCATGTGCCATTCTACCGCAGAAACCCCGCGCAGCGATTGAAGTTTCCGCGCGCCTTCTTCTGGATAATTCTCTCCCAGAATATTCGCGCCGGCCTCAATTGCGGCTTGTACGATCTCGATCGGCTGAGACTTGGTCACGACAACCAATTTGATCGACTCAGGCTGACGGTTCGCGATTCGAGCCGCACTTGCGATTTTATCCAGCGTATGCAAATATTTTTCACGGATGGATTTGACCAATTCACTCATGTGATAATTTTACCCCCGCTTCTCTCCTGACCTAGGCCTGGAGCGCCATCAATGCGGCGAATCTGCCCGTTTTGCCTTTTTCTGCGCGATGCGAGAACCAGTCATCCAAGTGACAGGCGGTGCAGATATTTGAAATTTGAATCTGTTCGACGCCCGCTTTTTGTAATTGAATGGCATTTGCAGTCCACAAGTCAAGATATGTGCTTCCATCTCTGGTCTGCAATATCTGGTCGGCGGCATCGGCATGTTGTTCCGCGATCTGCGAAATTACTTCTCCGCCCACCTCGTAATGGTCAACACCGATGGACGGCCCAATACCAGCGACAATGTCTTCAGGTTTGCTGCCGTAACGAGATTTCATTCCATCGACAGCAGCCTGCACCACGCCGCGCACGGTTCCCATCCAGCCTGCATGAGCGATGCCGATCACTTTTTTCTGCGGGTCATGGAAAAGGATCGGAACACAATCGCCAAAGCGCATGAACAGGGTCACTTCGGGATTGTCGGTGAAAATAATGTCTGCTTTTGCGGACGGCTGATCGAGCGGGCGGGGAGCATCAGCGTAGACAATGCTCGTGCCGTGTACCAGCCACACGTCATGAAGAGATGCGGGTTCACATCCCATTGCGCGAAATATGCGAATGCGATTCTCTGCCACGTGCTCGGGCTTATCCCCCACTGATCCGCCAAGGTTGAGCGAATGCCACGGCTCCGGGCTGACGCCACCGCGCCGGGTAAAGATCGCCTGTGTTACTGATTTATGAAAAATGTCGAAGCTGTAAAAGCGAAGTCCGTGCTGCTCGTGAAAGGGCATTATTTGGAAACCTGATTGACTGCAAATTTTTTGATGTAATACTGGCGCGTTTCGTTCATGGACTCTTCGATGTTTGGGTAGGCAAACCAGGCGGTCATGAAACCGAAAAGCGCGCCGGTGATTACCCGCAGATAGACAGTGCTCTCGCGATATGGAAGCATTGAATCAAGCCACGCCCAATTGAACTGACTGAAAAGTTGAGAGAAGCCGTCCAGCCCAATCGGGGCGAGGCCGATAAAAAGCCAGGCCATCCAATGCAGGGATTTTATGCGGCGGCCGGTCAAACCAAAAATTATTCCGAAAAGCAAAAGCGCAAGGTAGATCGCCACATCCCGTTCACAAAGCGCGACCTTGTACCCGACTGATTCGTCGCCGGTATATTTGCGTGCGTCAAAGCGCGTGACGCTGTATGGGTCATCAAGACGGGGAATGCCGGTAGCCTGCTCGAAAGTTTGCAGTCCCGCCATGTTCGCTTCCGCAAGCGGATAAATCACCTGATCGCCGTATAAAAAGAACGAGCGGAATCCGAATTGATGGCAGAGCGGGCTGTAGATGCGGTAGATTGCGCGGGCCGGAAGTTCTGCGCCGAGTTTCATCAACGTCGGCGCAAGGAAGGGCAGGCCGACGTAGATCAACATGAACAGGTTGAGCATCAGTAAATATCGTTTTGCGATCCAAAATGAGACGCGGTCTCCAGTTGTCACAGTGTTTCCTTTTTTGAGCTTCATTTGATATTCCGGGTCGCCGAGTTGTTCCAACTGGTTCTTTCGATCGGAAGCGGCGCCGAGGGTCATTTGCAGTGTCTGACGCGTGATGGGCGCTTTCAGGCTGTACGGGCCAACCTCCACAACCGGGATGGAGTCATGGAATTTGAGCAGTAAGGCATTATCAGAATCGACATCCACTTCTGCTAAGCGGTGCGGATATTGGGTTTGCAAGTCGCTGAGTGTCATTCTTACTTCATCGCACGACTGGGAATTTTTTCGGCTGTAAAGGGTTACATTGAGCATGGTCTGTCCTTAAATAAATTTCGGAAGTCTTGATCAGGCTCGTCTGTTCGAGTGCCTTTTTACAGACTTCCGAAGTTTGCTGCTGCCTAGATTCCGAAATCGATCCAGAAGAATTGAGCGCGCTGGGCAATGAGTTCAAATACGCCGGTAAACAACAACACGCCAACAAGGACGAGAATGACTCCCATTGCGATCTCAACATAGCGCATGGTTTTACTGTATTTCTTCAATATGGTTGAGACCCAGCCGATACCCAGCGCGGCGATCAAGAACGGGATGGCCAGCCCTGCCGAATATGCGGAAAGCAGCACCGCTCCCAGCGAGACTGATCCGCCATTGATGGCAAGCGTCAGGATCGCGCCGAGGACTGGTCCCACACAAGGAGACCAGCCAGCCGAGAAAAATACTCCCATCAGCGCGGAGGATAAATATCCCCATTTAGGGTCAGGCGCCTGTTGAACTCGTGTGTCATACGCCAGAAAAGGAATATGAAAAACGCCGATCATGTGCAGGCCGAAAATAACGACGACCACTCCACCGATCTTCGCCAGCCAGTATCGCAGTTCAAAAAGCAATCCGCCTGCAAAGGAAGCTAAGACACCGAGCAGGACGAATACAATGCTAAACCCAAGCACAAAGGCCAGGCCGTGGCTGAAGGTAAGCCAACGGCTGGAAGTTTGAGTCCGCTCGCCGCCAGCGGCGAGTCCGCCAAGGTAGCCGATATAAGCAGGAACAAGCGAAAAGACGCAAGGCGAAAGGAAGGAAGCCAACCCGGCCAGAAAAGCCAGTCCAACACTAATTTGTGCCATCTATTACCTCATAAAATAAAAAATTGATGTCGTTGCGAGCCGCGCCTTTGGTATTAGCGGCGACACTTGCGCCGCACTGCATTCCATGGCACCGCCCGCCACATCGGTTTCGCATTCGCGCATCGATGCCGAAGGGGCAGGTGTGGCGCAGTGCAAGTGAGCAATCTCCGACACGGAAATGAGATTGCTTCGGACAAAAACGTCCTCGCAATGACATAATTTATTACAACTTCAACTCTGTTGTCGTTACCACAGTCCCATGGTCAGGGTACGTCATGCGCATTTCAGACTGGGCAAGCGAGATGTAGGGTGTCGTCCAGCGGAAGATCCACTTTGCATCTTCCGGTTTGACGTTTATGCAGCCGTGCGAACGCCTCTCTCCAAAATCGTTGTGCCAGAACGCGCCGTGGATGGCGATCCCGTCACCGTGAATGATGGTTGACCACGGAACTGCCGGCGTTGAATACCCGGAAGCCGAACCGCCGCCGGACATATTCAACGAGATGATCTTCCAATTGGTGAGCAGGTCACCGACTGGAGTTGCGCGTTCATCGGAGATCTCACCCGTCACAGGGTTATAAACTGCACCGCTGGAAATGCGGCAGAAGAACACTTCGGTCTTGCCTTCAAAAGCGGAAAGGGTCTGATAGGTCAGGTCTGCCACGATGCGTTTCTCGGCAGGGTCAACATCCGGGCTGATGGGCGCTACATCTGCCTCTGTCAACACTTTTACACCGGCGCCATCCAGCCAGTAAATATCACCAAACCCGTAACCGTGACCGTTCCCAGTTTCATTCCAGCGATATTCCACGAATCCGTTGGACTGGCGGACCTGGTCGATCCAAAGGACTTGACCATAATACGCGCGCGGCGGGAAGTTATATTGAATCAAACTTTGAATCCATGGCGAGGCTGGGGCGCCATCGAGCGTGAGGTCAACGTACGGGACGGTCACCTCAGCCCAAAAACCAGCCTGACCCGCAGGCATCTCAGTTACGGGCGTGTTCGGTAAATTTCGTGTCGGTTGAATTCGGGAAGACCAGATATATCCCTTTGGTGTTTCAAGATATTTCTGATTCGTCAAATTCTCAACACTGCCGATCACTTCGCGCGTCCACGGAATCAATGTGTCTGCTGGAAGGTTTCCGATGGATGTGTTCAAAGCAGGGTTATTCGTCGGGTGGCTACGAATGTCTGTGGCATCCACCAGCCGCCCGATTATTTCACTGTCTGGAAATTGCGGCAAGCGCTTGGGAGCATAAAAAGGTTCAAGCGCCTTAAAAGGAAATTCAAAACGGCGGAATGCCAATGCTCCCAGCCCAAGGCCGGCCACTTTCAAAAAATCACGACGGGAAAACGATTGCTGCATATTCACCTGTTTTTATAATTATTTCAGCAAGGATACCTGTAAACAAAATCAGCGTCAACGGCACAGTGAGAATACATTAATCTTGCAGATAATTCTCGAATGCCCGCAGACAGGTCGCGCTCACTTTATGCCCGACCTCGTCCTCACAATAAGTCACCTGCGCACCGGCCTGCTCAAGCAATTCAATCGACGCACGCGCTCGGTCAATTGGAACCAATTGATCCTGCGTACCGTGCGCCACAAAAATATTTTTTCCAGCAAGCGGCTTCTGCGGAATAATCTCCTCCAACCCGGAAGGGACAAAACCAGCCAGCACACCCATCTTGCGGACTCTGTGCGGATGGAGCATCCCGACCAAATTGACCATCGCCGCGCCCTGGCTGAATCCTGCCATGTCAAATTGCAGCGCATCCACTTTAACCGAAGCTGAGTACTCGTCAATGAGGCAGATCAACCCGTCAGCCGCCGGTCGAAGCGCTTCGAGGCTGGGCCTGCCAAACGTCTCCGGTTGATGCGGACGCCATGAAAATCCACTCGGTTCCGCAAGGTAGGGTGCGCGCGGAGCTATGATCCAATAATTGGGTGAAAGTCCGCGCGCGAAAACCCACATCGAATTTTCGTCGCCCGTCCAGCCATGAACGAGAATCAGCAATCGCGGGTGTTCAGCTTGAGAAGCACGAATGCGCAAAGTCCAATTATTGAATGTGATGAGTTCGGTGTTAGTCGCGGCCTGCACGTTTTAAAATCCAATCTGATAATTTTAGGAAAAAGAGGATCAACCCGATAGGAACGAATGCCCCAAGCATACAGAGCAAGCCCATCACAGCTGCGCCGGAACCATAGATCAGCCAGATCAGCCCGTCGCCGACAAGAAACAACAAGACTAGCGCGCCGATGACCAAACGCGCATTTGTGTCTTTGATGTAACTTCGCAGGTCGCGGCTCATCGTCTGCCGCCAAATAATTTTTTGTTCAGGCGGCTCGTCCATGAGACGGCTTTCTTTAATTCAGGCAGCGCGGCCTCGACGGCTTCATCGCCAAGCAAGGCCACGTCCTTTACAACAACCTTGCTGAGCAATTCAAGGTGATGCACATTCGGGCGGATGATGACATCGGGCGCATCCAGTTCAAGACGATAATGCGCGACCGCGCGGCTGCTGAGGTCCACTGCGCGCATGAAGATATCATAGGCCTGCGCTACTTGCAGGCGGTGGATTCGTTCGGTGATTTGCTTCGGCAATATGGATGGAACAGGAATCGAATAGGTGTGGACCGGGTTGCCAAGCGAATCGTTTAACACGACAGCAACGACCGGCAGGTCTGGAGATAACATACGAGCCACGGTCACAGGTACCGGGTTCAAGACGCCGCCATCCATCAGTTCCCAATTATTCAAATGATGTGAAGGGAAGATGCCCGGCAGGGCAATTGTGGAAAGCACAGCATCGCGTAAATAGCCTTCAGAGATGACAATTTCACTGCCCGTCTTTGTATCCACGGCGGTGACTGCGCATGGAATTTTCAAGTCATCAAAAGTCTTTTCACCCAGAATCGAATCCAACAATTTGCGGACGCCGGCAAGCCCAAGCAAAGAGGGGCCGTCGTTTGCATCCCGCCCATACAAACTACCCTGATCGGTTGCGGAAAAAATACTTTCGATCTCATCCGGCTTGTGACCCGATGCGTAAAAAATCGCAACCAGCCCGCCGAAACTTGTCCCTGCAACCGAGCGGATTCGATATCCTTCTTTTTCAAGGCGGCGAATTACGCCAATGTGTGAATTTCCCTTTGCTCCCCCGCCGCCCAACGCCAATGTTATGTCCATTATTTTTTATACCTTCCGAAAGTCAGACAGCATGAATGGAAGGGATTATACCTTGAGGGAGATTTGTGTCATTGCGAGGCGCTCTTGTATCTGCCGGGGCAATCCCCACATCAACATGAGATTGCTTCGGGAAAAACACCTTCGCATTGACATAATACTATTTCGGGTCGCGGATTAACCACACCGCCACGCCTGCGCCGATGAATGCGGCGAAGATCAAAATGCCAACCAGCAATTTTGAATTGGACGAGGTTGAAGGCTGCGCCGTCGCGGGTGTCACAGTTGGGACAAATGTCGGGGTCGGCAATTGCATCGGCGCGGTCGGAACAACTGTCGGCGTGGAAGGAAGCGTGGCAACGGCGGTCGCTGTCGGAGTCACAGGCTGTGTCGCCTCCTTCTTCACCAGCAACTCCTGTCCCTGATAAACCACCGAGTCGTCACCCAAGCCATTCAATGCCTGGATGCTTTTAATTGTCGTGCCGTATTCGATGGCGATGCTCCACAAACTCTGCCCGTATTGGACTTTGTGAATCACGTCGCCGTTTGGCAGCGCGGTATTGACGCCCACGGGAATCATAAATTGACTGACTCCCGCATCTGCTCCGCCGGGGACGCTGGTGAGAATTGCAGACGCAGTATCCTGCATTTGGCCGGAGCCGGTCGCGGCGGCGCAATCCACTGCGTAATAATATCCTGCCGAAGTTTGGGTTATCCCCGCCCCGATGTGAGTGAAATTGCTCGAGAGCATGGTATTCATGTGCTGGGCATCTTGCCAACCCGGCGGCACACCATTCCAGACGAGAGCGCCCGGACTCATGAGGATGTTCTCTGCACGAAAGCCGCCAAGTGACAAGTCGCCTGCCAGCGGAAAACCAAGGGCGAGCAATTGCTGCGTGAATGTGATTCCGCCGGGGCGGGCGTGCGTGATCTGACCCGTTGCGGCCATGTAGTCAGCCTGCGATTGAGCTGACTGATTCAAAATGGGATGCACAGTCAGCGGTGGCAGTCCATTCTCAACGCGCAAACCATTCACCGCGTTGATCAATTGCGTGGGCGAAGTGATCGCCTGTTGAAGTTGAGGCTGCGCCGATGCATCTTTTGACGGGGCAAGCAGGTTTACCAGCACAAGAATTAAACAAAGTGACCAGAAATATTTTTTTTTCATCGCCTTGAATCTAACACAAAAAGCAGATTTGATTTATAGAAAATTCTTAAGCGCTTCAAGCAAATGATCCACATCTTCTTGTGAGTTATAACCCTGAATGGAAATGCGAATCAACTTCTTATCCTTCCATGCGATCAGCGGAACTTCAACGCGATATTCATCATACAAGCGCGCCTTAAGCGCGGCGAGATCAGTATCCGCTGGCAGGGGTGCGGCGGTCAATTGGGCGAACCAGCTGTCGGATTTCGAATGAAGCGGAGGAATCCCGGTCAAGTCGCAGATTCTACGCTGGGCAATTATCGCCAGTTCATGACAATCGCGTCGGACCTGCGCCCAGTCATGATCCTGTTGAAATCGTATTGCCGCAGGGACGGATAGGAACGCCGCGATGTCGCGTGTCCCCCACCATTCGTGATGGTCAACAAAGGTGGAAGTGCCCGGCGTTTCGGATTCATAGCCCCATGAAACAACCAAAGGTTTAAGCAAGTGCTGCATCTCGGGACGCGCATATAAAAATCCCGCGCCTTTCGGCGCGCACAACCATTTGTGTAAATTTCCGCAGTAAAAATCCGCGCCAAGCGAATCGAGGTAAAGCGGAATCTGCCCCGGCACATGCGCACCGTCAATGATCGTGATAATCCCCGCAGCGCGAGCGCGCGAAATTATTTCGTTGACGGGGAAAATAACTGCAGTCGGCGATGTAATGTGGCTGAGGAAAATAATTTTTGTGCGCGGAGTGACGCCTGACCAAAACGAATCAACAAACGCTTCATTTGACTCCAGCGAAACAGGCTGGTTGACATAAGTGAATCCATGTTCTTTTGCGAGAAAGCGCCAAGTGCGATCCATTGCGCCGTATTCATGATCGCTGGACAAAACTTCATCGCCCGTACCCAACTCAAGCGAACGCGCAACGATGTTCATGGAGATGGTCACATTTTGTGTGTAGACCAAATTATCCGCGTGCGTGCCGAGATATGCGCCAAGCGCAGCGCGCGCATCGGCCATCAACCCTGTAAAACGCCTGCCTAAAAATTCAACGGGCTGGTTTTCAAGCTCGCGCTGCCAGCGTTGATAATCATCGAAGACTGGCTTCGGCGTCGCGCCAAACGAGCCGTGATTTAGGAAGCATACATTTGGATCGAGAAGGAAGGATTGTTTTATAGAATTCATTTCGCGATTATAAGTCAATTGACTTCAGCGCTTTTGAAAACTCCCGTGCAAATTCCCGCGCCGCCTCAACGGGATTGTCACTCGCGCCAATCGCCTTCACACATGCCGAACCGACGATGACGCCATCCGCGAGTTGACCGACCTGTTTGGCTTGATCAGGCGTGCCGATGCCAAATCCCACGCACACGGGCGCGGACGTATGTGCCCGCACACGATTTATCAATTCGCCGAGGTCGTTTGAAATTTCCCGTCGTTCACCCGTCACACCCGTGACCGAAACCAAATAAATAAATCCCTTTGCATTGCGGGCAATCGCTTCCATGCGCTCATCGGGCGAGGTTGGCGCGAGCATTTGAATCAACGGTAGGTCTCGATACGACGGCGAAAGAACATCGCCGTCTACTCGACCAGCGATTAACATGGATTGAAATTCCTCCGCTTCTTCCAACGGCAGATCGGGGATGATAAATCCGTCCGCGCCTGCTTCGCGCGCGTCATGGATAAATTTCTCCAGTCCATACGCCAGCATGGGATTGAAATAACCCATCAGAATCAGCGGAATGGTCACGCCGCGCTTGCGGAGTTCCTTCACCGCTTCGAGCGATTTCTTGACAGTGATTCCCTTCTCCAACGCAACCTGCGTGGCTTGCTGAATCACGGGTCCATCTGCAAGCGGGTCAGAGAACGACAAGCCAACCTCAATTAAGTCTGCGCCGTTTTTCGCCAATGCTTCGATCACATCCACTGATGTTTCCAAGTCTGGATATCCCAAAGGGAAATAAGGCATAAAGATAGGTTTCTTCTGAAATGCAGTTTCAATTCGGTTCATAATAAGTAATTCCTCGTAGGGGCGAGGTCCCCTCGCCCATTTTATGAGTTTCTTCAACTTGGGCGGGGAGACCCCGCCCCTACATATTTGTTCCCAATTCTTTGATGACGGTATTCAAATCCTTATCCCCTCTGCCCGACAGGTTCACCAAAATGACCTGATCTTTCCGCATTGTCGGTGCTTTCTTGATGACCTCTGCAATTGCATGAGAAGACTCCAACGCAGGGATGATTCCCTCCGTGTGGCACAAGGTTTGGAATGCGTTCAGTGCTTCTTCATCCGTTACGGAGGTGTAGAAGGCGCGTTCGTTATCGCGCAGCATGGCGTGTTCGGGACCGACGGCGGCATAATCCAAGCCAGCCGAAACTGAATGTGTCTCAGCAATTTGACCATCGTCGTCTTGCAAGACATACGTTCGCGTGCCGTGTATCACACCAACTCGTGCCTTGGTCGCGTCGCCGAAACGAGCCGCATGTTTGCCTGAGGCAATACCGCTGCCACCTGCTTCTACGCCGATCAACTCAACGGCTTCGTCGTTCACAAATCCGCTGAAGACGCCGATGGCGTTCGAGCCACCACCCACACAGGCGATGACTGTATCGGGCAGACGTCCCGCGTCCATGAGCATTTGTTCGCGTGCCTCACGCCCGATCACCGACTGAAACTCGCGCACGATAGTCGGGTACGGATGAGGTCCCAACGCCGAACCCAAAAGATAATGCGTGTCGCGCACATTCGTCACCCAATCGCGGATGGCTTCGTTGATGGCGTCTTTCAAGGTCTTCGTGCCTGACTCGACAGGTCGCACTTCCGCGCCAAGCAACTTCATGCGGAAAACGTTCGGCTCCTGCCGCGCGATGTCCACGGAACCCATGTACACCACACATTCAAGCCCGAGCAATGCGGCGGCGGTGGCAGATGCCACGCCATGCTGACCTGCCCCTGTCTCTGCGACAATGCGTTTCTTGCCCATCCGCTTCACGAGCAAGGCTTGTCCCAATGCGTTATTGATTTTATGTGCGCCCGTATGCGCCAAGTCTTCACGCTTTAAATAAATTTGTGCGCCGCCTAATTTTTCAGAGAGGCGTTTGGCATACGTGAGTGGCGTGGGTCTGCCAACAAATGACGCCATCAATTTATCGAACTCCGCGTTGAAGGCTGGGTCATTCCGCGCCGAGACGAATTCACGCTCCAATTCAATCAGCGCGGGCATGAGCGTTTCGGGGACGAACTGTCCACCGTAGGGACCGAATTTGTGGGGTAATAAAGTGGTCATGGATTTTTCCTAACTTTGATTTTCAACTTCTCGAACTGCTTTCACGAATGCGGACATCTTCTCCGCATCCTTCTCCCCTGGAGCGGATTCAACACCCGAGGCGACATCCACGCCCCAAGGTTGGACTTGGCGAACCGCGTCCGCGACGTTTTCGGGGGTGAGTCCGCCCGCGAGCAGGAGGGGATATTTTTTTGCGAGTTCTGCGGCGGCTGCCCAATCGGCGGTGACTCCGCTGCCGCCGTAGACACCTTTGACGGCAGCGTCGATCAGCATGGCAGGGGCTTCGTCTCTTTCATAGCCCGCGTTTGATTCAGGGATTCCGCGAAAGGCACGGAAGGCATGTGGGGCGAGTTGAGCAAAAATCTCTGGCGTCTCATCACCGTGGAGTTGGGCGAGGTCGAGGTGGCAGGTGTGCAGGATGTCCTTGATTTCTTCGACGGATGAATTGACAAACACGCCAACAAGTTTGACCTGCGGATGTTCGCGCTTCAACACGGATGTGATTTCGGCGCACGCAGATTTTTCAATAAAGCGCACGCTCTTGGGGTAGAAGTTAAATCCTAAGTAGTCTGTGCCAGCATCAATTGCCGCTCGTGCGTCGTTCAATGTTTTGATTCCACAGATTTTTATGATTGTCATAGGTCAAAGTTTGTAGGTCACGTTTGTAACGTGACGTCACGCTGAAAGCGTGACCTACGATTCCATTCCTGAAAGTTCGCGGACTTTGGTAGGGATATCTTCGGACGTCACCAACGCCTCCCCAACCAAAATGGCGTCTATGTTGGCTTTCTCCAAGCGTTCCACATCGGCAGAGGTGAAGATGCCGCTTTCGGCGACTACGGTGATGTTGGCGGGGATCATCGGGCGGAGGCGTTCGGTGGTGTTGAGTGAAACCTCGAAGGTGGCGAGGTTGCGATTGTTAATGCCGATGAGTTGGATGTTGGGAATTTTTAAGGCGCGCTCGGTTTCGGCTTCATCGTGGACTTCGACGAGGGCGGTCAAGCCCAAACTTTGGGCGCAGGCGTGGAGGTCGGCGAAGTGGGAGTCGTCGGGTAATGCGGCGGCGATGAGGAGGATGGCGTCGGTTCCGTTGGCGCGGGCTTCGTAGATTTGGGATGGGTCGATGATGAAATCTTTTCTTAAGAGCGGTGGTTGGTAATTGGTAATTGGTGATTGGTTCTGGCGAAGTTGGCGCAGCGTTTCGAGTTTGCCTTGGAAGAATTTCTCGTCGGTCAGAACGGAAATTGCAGCAGCGCCGTTTTGGGTGTAGATGTCTGCCACTTGGAAGAGGTCAAGATGCGGGGCGAGGATTCCCTTCGAGGGTGAAGCACGCTTGAGTTCAGCGATCAGGCTCGGGCGGAGTCCGAAGCGGCGGCGTTGTATGGCGGCAAGAAAATCTCTGGGCATTGGACTCTGCTCGGCAGCGTGGCGCAAGGCTTGGGCGTCGAGCGCCGCAATTTCCAATCGTTTTTGGTCGAGGATTTTTTCTAAGATGTTCATGGGTAGCGGATTATTGAAACGGATAAACGGATTAGGCGGATTTGGTGAACTCAATGAGAGCGTTGAGTTTATTGAGGGCAGCGCCGCTATCGAGAGATGCAGTGGCTTCTGCAAGTGCAGATTTGAAGTCGCCTGTTTCGGCGGCGAGGGCGGCGGCGGTGTTGAGCAGGACGGCGTCGCGGCGGGCACCTGTGAGTTTGTTGGAGAGGATGTCTCTCATCATCTGTGCGGACTCGTCGGGAGTGCCGCCGCGAAGATCGGCGACGGTGCAGGGCGCGAGACCGAGATCGGCGGGATTGAGATCATAGGTTTCGACATTGCCGTTGCGAAGATGGCTGACGCGGTTGACGCCCGTGGGATTGAGTTCGTCGAGACCGTTGGCGCCGTGGATGATGAGCGCGGCTTGGCTGCCGAGTTCTTTGAGCACGTGCGCGAGCGGCTCGGTGAGTTTGGCGTCGTAGACACCCGTGAGTTGGATGCGCGCGCCCGCGGGATTGGTGAGCGGACCAAGGACGTTGAAGATGGTGCGCTGCCCCATCTCTTTGCGCGGACCGACGGCGTATTTCATGGCGGGATGAAACTTGGGTGCGAACATGAAACCGATGCCGACCTGTTCGATGGCTGCGGCGACTTGATCGGGCGTGAGGTCGAGGTTCACACCGAGCGCGGAGAGAACATCGGCGCTGCCGCATTGAGAGGACGCGGCGCGGTTGCCATGCTTGGCAACTTTGCGTCCCGTGCCTGCGAGGACGAACGCGGCGGCGGTGGAAATGTTGAAGGTGTGCGCGCCGTCGCCGCCTGTGCCGACGATGTCATAGATGGGGTCGGTTGAGTTGACGTTGACCTTCACCGCGACATTGCGCATGGCGCGGACGGAACCTGTGATCTCGGGAATGGTCTCACCTTTCATGCGAAGGGCTGTGAGATACGAACCGATCTGCGCGGGAGTCGCACCGCCTGTCATGATGACGGTCATCGCTTCTTCGGCTTCGAGGTCGGTCAGGTCTGTGCGGTTGATAACTTTGGCAATGAACGGCTTGAGCATGACGGGTTCGGTCGATGGCGGTGGCGCGATCTTGATATCGAGGAAGTTCTTGAGCAACTGCTTACCGTGCTCGGTCAGGATCGACTCGGGGTGGAACTGCACACCGTAGGTCGGATGCTGCTTGTGCTTGAGTCCCATCACTTCGCCTTCGTCGGTTTGGGCGATGACTTCGAGTTCGGCGGGAATCGGTTCGTAAACGACGAGCGAGTGATAACGCATGGCTTCAAAAGGAGTCGGGATGTCTTTGAAGATGCCTTGCTGATTATGTTTGACAGGCGAGGTCTTGCCGTGCATGAGGCGCGGAGCGCGGTCCACTTTGCCGCCGTAAATCGCGCCGAGACATTGATGCCCGAGGCAGACTCCGAGCACGGGGACTTTGCCCGTGAAGTATTTGACGGCTTCGGGCGAGACACCGCCATCTTTGAGCGGTTCGCCTGGACCTGGGGAGATGACGAGGTGGTCGGGTTTGAGGGCGATGAGTTCGTTCAGCGAGATCTGGTCGTTGCGGAAGACGCGAATGTCCGCGCCGAGTTCGCCGAAGTATTGAACGAGGTTGTAGGTGAATGAGTCGTAGTTGTCGATTAGAACCAACATGTTGAAATCCTTTTTATCCACGAAGGGCACGAAGATGTACGAAAAATTCTGAACCACGGAGGCACAGAGACACGGAGTTTTTAATTGGTTTTCCTCTGTGTCTTCGTGTCTCTGTGGTTAACTGCTTTTTATTCTTCGTTTCCGAAAATATCCAATTCATCCGCGAACAGATCGAGGGAGTAGGACAAGCCTGTTTTCTCGCGGACAAGTTCCATGGTCTGTTTGGCTTCTGCTTGCATGCGGCGGATGCCGTTGGCGAGGACGTCGCGCGGGATCATAGGATGGGCGAGGAAGTAGGCACGTTTTTCGCGGATAGGTTCGAGGAAGTTGTTGATGGCGCGGGCAAGTTTTTCCTTGACTTCCACATCGCCGACTTTGCCCTGGCGGTAGCGTTCCTTGAGGTCGTCCACTTCGGCGTAGGAGGGATTGAACGCGTCGTGGTAGATGAAGACGGGGTTGCCTTCGACCGTGCCGGGGTCGGTGGCGCGGAGTCGTTTCGGGTCGGTGTACATGTTCATCACCTTTTGCTTGACCGTCTCCGCATCGTCGGAGAGATAGATGGCGTTGTTGAGCGACTTGGACATTTTGTTCTGCCCATCTGTGCCCACCAAAAGCGGAACATCACCGATGATGGGTTCGGGCTCGGGGAAGACATCACCGTAGAGGTTGTTGAAGCGACGTGCCATCTCACGGGCGAGTTCGACGTGCGATTGATTGTCGCGCCCGACGGGGACGGCTTGCGCGCGCGGAAGGAGAATGTCCACGGCTTGCAGGACGGGATATCCAAGCAAACCAAAGGGCATGGAGTCCATGTTGGCATCGCGTGCCATGTCTTTGAGGGTAGGCATACGCTCGAGACGCGGAACAGTAACAAGCATTTCAAAGAGCAGATTCAACTGATAGGTTTCAGGCACAGCGGATTGCACGAAGATGGTGCTGACATTCGGGTCAATGCCGACGGCGAGATAGTCCAACACCGTCTCGCGGATGAAGGTTGGCACATCTTTGATATATTGCGGCTCGGGTTTGGTGGTTAGCGTGTGCAAGTCCGCGATGATGAAGAAGGAGTCGTATTGATGTTGCAAGCGCACGCGGTTCGAGAGCGAGCCGACGTAATGTCCGAGGTGCAGTCGTCCTGTGGGGCGGTCGCCAGTGAGGAGGCGGGGTTTAGGTTGGGTCATGGGTAATTCCTTTCAAAGGATGAAGGATGAATTATGAGGGATGAAAAAAGAGCAAAGGCAAGGGCAAATGGTTTTCCATTCATCCTTTATCCTTCATCTTTCATCCTTGTTCTGCTGTATCAATCGCTCTCAACATCGCACTTGCCTTATTCACCGTCTCTTGAAATTCGGCGGTGGGATTCGAATCCGCGACGATGCCTGCGCCTGCTTGCACGCTGACGGTATTGCCGCGTCCGACCATGGTGCGGATGGCGAGGCAGGTGTCCATCGCGCCGTCGAAGCCGAAGTAGCCGACCATGCCTGCGTAGGCGCCGCGCGCGTCGGGCTCGAGGTCGGCGATGATCTCCATCGCGCGGACTTTCGGCGCACCGCTGACTGTGCCAGCAGGAAACGCTGCACGCACCAGATCGAACGCGGTCAGTTCAGGCTTCAACTTCCCTTCCACGTGCGAGACGATGTGCATGACGTGGGAATATTTTTCGATGGTGAAGAAATCCGAAACGCGCACCGTGCCGTATTCGCAGACGCGTCCCAGGTCGTTGCGGCCCAGGTCCACGAGCATGACGTGC
>JACRBI010000045.1 GCA_016234495.1 Chloroflexota bacterium
AAGGCTTAACGCGAAAAGCGCAAATTGGGCGAATGTTCGCGAAAATCAATCAGAAATTTGCGGAATTCGTCTTTTCGCGTAACACCGCACTGGCGGCGCAAGTGTTCGCGTTAAGATTTTCCTGACCTTGGAAAAGCCATGTCTCATCATCAATTGATAATATGTGAATGAAGACGCCTGTGGTAAAATCGCTTTCGCCTGGAGGGGTGGCCGAGCGGCTGAAGGCGCATGTCTTGAAAACATGTTTGGGTCACACCAACGTGGGTTCGAATCCCACCCCCTCCGCCAGGCTGATTTACCCGTAGTGACAGCTTTAGCAACTGTCCCTGTGCGACTGGCCGAATGATAGAAGTCGCTACTACAAAAAACTGGGGAGGTGCCAGAGTGGCTGAATGGGCTCGCCTGCTAAGTGAGTGCTGGGTAAAACCAGTCGCGGGTTCGAATCCCGCCCTCCCCGCTGTTACACCCTGAAAATGGGTGGAACCCTGTTATGGCGAGAGCTGTAATAGAAGCCGTAATAGGCAGAAATGCAGAAGATGGCTGGATCGCCGCTAACGCATTTCCACGCACGTAGGCTACTTCGATCGCGAGTCGAAGTAGCCTTTTGCGTTCTAGGTTGGAAATTTTCTGCCAATTTTCCAGTTGTGGCTGGATTAAACTGACAAATGCCATTCTAGCATGATAATTTTCTGATTGCAAGTTATTGCGTTCAAATTCAAATCTTTCCTTTTCAAATTCGTAAACTGAACGATCAACTTCTCCAAGTAAATATAATTCTTTTGCGCGATCAAACCTTTTTTCCTGTTCATCAAATAAAGCATAAGCTTCTTTTTCGTTATTATCCGGATCGGACTGGTTTATAACATTCAACAACCATTGGGCCATTTGATTTTCTACCTTATCAGCACCAACAACTGGTTGTGGACAAACGCAAAGATGATCCAACTGATTTCCGTCTTTGTAATATCTTCGAGAACTTGAAGTGCCGCGCATGGAACCACCGCAATAACCACAGCGCAGTATTCCAGTGAATGGATAAATACGTACCGGGCGATCACTCTTTTTGATTGGGTTACTGCCCTTAAGAATTCGCATCTCCTGCGCACGGGAAAATGTTTCTTCATCAATGATGGCTTGATGTTTGGCTTGCACGATCTCCAATGGCTTTTTTCTTTTTCTGTGTTTGCCAACTTCATCATTCCCAAAGAATGCCAGTCTGCCGGCATAAGTCTCCCGAAGTACCATGTCACGAATGATGTCGCGCGTAAAGGGACGCGGATCTGTTTTCTCGGGTTTTCCTCTTTAACGAGCCGGTAATGTGCTGCCATCAGGAAGCGTAAGGATCGTTTTGTTTAATTCATCCGCAATACTTCGATGAGAAGTATCCCCTTGACAATACCAATCAAAAACTTTTTTCACGACGAGGCTTTCAACCGGGTGCGGCATGATTGTTTTTCCATCGGTCTTGTCGGGCTTCCCATATTCTGGGCAATAACCTTTTCCATTGGGATTTGTACATCGGGAGCATAGCCCCTTGCAATAGCCAAAGGGCAACTCTCCAACCCACAATCCTTGGCGGGCACGCTGAAGTTTTCCTTTGCGTGTTTCCTGGCGAAGATTATCGAGATAAATCTCTGCGAGAGTACCCAGCACGGTCAGCATGAGCTTTCCCCAGGGCGTTGTAAAATCAAGCTGCTCTTGTACGGAAGCGAATGCTACACCGTGGCTGTTCAAATCATCCAGAGTGGCAAGTAGTCCTCCAAGGTGACGATAAAAGCGGTCTATCTTATCCACAACCACTACATCAAACTTGCCTGCTTTTGCGTCCAGTAATAATTTCTCAAGCGCTGGGCGTTTGCCGCCTTTCTTTGCCGAGATGCCGGCATCAACATAAATATTGATCAATTGCCAGTTGCGCGTTTCGATATATTTGGTGATGTTGGTCTCCTGGGCATCGAGGCTGAATCCATTGACTTGGTCCGGCATGGATACCCTTCTGTAACCAACAGCGCGATATGGAACGGACGGATTTTGTGTGCTGTTCACAATCTCTCTCCTGTCGTTGGGATACAATGCGAAATTGATTTTACTAAAGTGAGGATTTAAATATGGATAACACACCAATTGCAAAACGTGTTCGCGCCGCGTACGAGCAGCCATATGACCCTGCTCAGTTGGTAAAGCGATTAACTGAATTGATGGTAAAACACAATGAAAGCTACCGCGAGACGGCGCTTAGATCCGGGTTGGATCATCAGGGTGTCAGGCGTATTCTTTCCGGGCAGCGACCCAAAATGGTATCCTGCATCTTATTGGCCGAACACTATGGGTTGAATCCAAATGAGTTTCTATTGCTTGCGGGCCTGCCCAAGTTGCAAGTCTTCGACATTCAGACAGAAACCGCCAAGAATCTTCCGGTTGAAGCAGTAGAAGTGGCAAAAGCTGTGGCGCGAATCCAGGGTACTAAAAAGCGGAAGGAAGTGGCACAAGCCATTCTCACAATGGTTAATCATTACTTTGAGTAATGCCAACAAAAAAAAACAGCTATCAGGCTGTTTTTTTTTGTTTAATCTGAATCCAACCCAAGCAGTTTATCAAAAGGACTATAGGCAATCACCTTCCTCAGATTCCCTTGTTTATCAAAATACAAACCGGAGAATATCACTTTCAAGAGTGCTCGTCGTTCTACCGTATTAAATTGTTTCCACAAGTTTTGAAAATCGTTCAGCAAGGGCAGGATGACCTTGGCTTCCTTCGAGGCAGTTGGTTGCATTTTTTGAATCTCGCGATGTAACCGCAGTCCATGCTCATCAAATTCTGCCTTATCTATGTGCCCGGACAACAAGAGTGTTTTGTAACGCTCCAGCTCCTGGTGCAAATTACGGCTCTTGGTCTCGTATTCGCTCATGCCCTTGTCAGAAAGATAATAGGCCGCAACGCCTTCATGCCATTCTGATGGGACAACTAGGCGCTCAACCAATTGACTGACTTGTTCATCCAGTTTGTTTGCAAACAAAGCTATCTTTGGATGCAGAGATAACAAATCGTCATACTTGCATTTGGAAGACGGCACAACGCCTGCATTTTCATGGACGTTTTTCGCATCAACTACCGCTGGTGTAAAGTGGTGTTTATCGAGCAAGGTGGCGCATCTGTATTTCTGGTGTCCGTTGCCGTTTTGCAAGCCTCGTAATCCAGCATTGCGCCCATCATGATCGTAGCACTCCCAACAGCGGGCAATCCCCGAAAGCAAATATGTCCTGCCAGGCTTGGTTTGGGTTGTGGGAGTGCCTCTCTTGGATGCCCTCAACTGCATGTTGCGCTTCCAGATAAGAACGGGATAAAGAGGAGTGTGCTGCCCAATTTCCATGCGCTCAGGTTTGCGGCGATCACACACAGGGTTCTTGATGCGCTCTGGATGGTCAAGGTCGTCATTCATGTTCAATGGCGCGGTATAGTAATGCATAACATATCCAACATAAAACGGGTTTCGAACGATCTCACGAACACTGTCGCGGGTAAACTCGCCTGGGGCAAATTGATTCAACAGTCCCTTCGTGCGAAAGTGAACCTGGGATCGATCAGGCAGCTCAAACATATTGCTGTTGAGATACTTGGCGATCTCAAGGTCGCTCAATCCCAGTGAATAGAGATGGGCAATCAAACGCACAGCGTATTGTTCAATGGGATGAGGCACCTGAATTGTTCCGCGCTTGCTCTCAAGGCGATCCATTTCTCCGTAGAGTGGACAATAGGCCTTGCCATTGGGATCCTTGCAGGTTTTGCAGAGGCCGTTGCAATAGCCGTAACGATATCCGCCGTTGGGCAGGCCTGATTTGAGCCTGACAGCCTTTGCTTCGCGGGCACGTTCAGAGGCATTCCAGACCGGTATTTCGGACAGAGCGGCTATGCAAATCAGCATCATACGGCCGAAAAGCGTTCTACCATCGAGTAATGGTTCTGTGGCGCTGACAAACCCGACATTCATCTGATGCAAACGTGAAACGAATTGCATCAAGCTCATGCCGTTGCGGAAGCTTCGATCGGAACTGTACACCAGTACATAATCCACGCCTCCGCTCTCGATCAGGAATTTCATGTTCTGAAATTCCTCGCGCTTCGAATTCTTCCCTGAACGATTCCTATCTATGAAAACCCCAACGGCATTCCAATCTTGCTTTGCAGCAAGATCCCGACATACTTGCTCCTGAAATTGAAGCGAATAGGTCTTTTCTCCCCCGGGATTCAGTTCCTCGTCACCCCGTGCATCGCCATGTTCGATCAACATTCGCGACTTGCGAATATAGATGACTGCATTTTTTTGTAATGGAGCCGAGGTCTTTACCAGGGATTGCAGATATTTCAATACATCCACTGGCTTTTCCAGATTGGCGAAAGATTGAAAATCGAGTTTCACTTTTGGTATTTCGCCTGATCGTCGCGCTTTACTGGATTGGGCAACTCCAGATTGGAAATTGCCACATTTTGACCTGTAATTCTGCGCAAGGCTAGTGATAGTTCGGATTGGAACAGCGTAATGCGTTTCAGTTCACTGTAATTGGGCGTAGCTGTTGTATTTGTGGGTTCCATAGACTCTCTTCGTTCGATGTTTTTTATAACCGCCAAAATTGTATCGAACAAGAGGAGAGGGTAGGAGCGAAGTGTCGCTGGTAGAAACACAAATAATCAAAGATGGCCGGTTCCCGATGCAACCTTAACGGTCATAATTGTCCAGCTTACCTCGATTTATTCAATCGTAATATTTTGTGATACGATATGCAGACCATCTCATTTACAAAGGAAAATTGATATGTTACGTCAAAATTGTTTGCGCATTCCTATAGCATTTTTGACGATCCTGATTTTATTTTCCAATTTTGATCAGGGGGTCGTTACTGCTGCACCACTAATTCTTTCTACTCCAATTATCACGACAACGGCAACCCCAACAATTCCATTTACCCCAACTTGGACTCCCACATCCATTATCCAATCCGAGGCAGATCCGCAGGCATGGCTGGATGGAACAATAGATGCAAATCAGTTTTCTCCTAAAGGGACGCTTGTAATTCACTTTAACACACCGATGTCCACGGATAGCACTCCAAACCCAATCTTGACTTGGCCGGCTGTGATTGGTGTGAACAGCTGGGATGCTACTAATACTATCTTGACGTTTACTCCAAGTTCGAATTTGGTCAGCGAAAAAACCTATACTTTTTTTCTGGATTCCGCGCTTCACTCTGCCGCTGGAAAACAATTGGCGGATGCGCCCGAATGGATTGTGCGTGTGGGAAGTGGGCCAAAAATTCAGAGTATTACACCCAAGGCAGGCTCACTAGCGCGTCATTACGGCAGTATTGAAGTCAGCTTTGACAGAAAGATGAATCTATCCAGCTCAAAAGAAATATTTTCCATTGAACCGCCAGTGCCTTTTGAGTTGAAGTGGAAAAATGATCGCACGCTACAAATCATCGTGCAGCAGCCGTTAGAGACTGGTCAGCATTATGATCTTACATTAAATGGCGGAAATAACGATAGCAGCCTGTTGGCTGCTGACGGCAGTTACTTGGCCGAGGATTACCGCTGGTTTTACTGGCAGGCGCCTTTTGAAGTACACGCCGAAGTTTTGGGGTCAAAAACTCTTGGAGTCAAGTTTAATTATTTGTTGGATCCAAGTAAAAGCGTCCTTCCCATTTCCATCTCTCCATCATTGGAGGGGGAATGGAAATGGTATTCGTCGCAGGAAATTCGTTTCACAGCCAAGGATACAATCCCTGCTTTCAGAGAATATACACTCAGTCTTTCGAATCCGCTTGTGGATAGCACCGGGCTTGAGATATCTGCGCTCCCAACAATCTCTTTTTCAGGTCTGGCTCCGATCCGCCTGGCAAATCGAAATATTAATAAAAGCAAGTATGACGGCAATCTATACGCTGATTCAAATCTTGATACTATACGGATTGAGTTCAGTGTTCCTGTCGACCACGCATCTGCAGAGAAGGCGTTTTCGCTAACTCCAAAGACGGCAGGAAAATTCCTTTGGGAAAAGAATGCCAGTAATTCCAAGGAAATATTAGTCTATGCACTCGGCGAATTGTTGAAACCATCCAGCACATATACTGTAAAAGTGGATACCACGGTCGGAAACACAGAGGGAAAAGGAATAATCATTCAACCGTATCAGCAATCTTTTGTAATTAATCAATGGGGCTTCATCACACCTTCTTTTGGTGAAGCTGGCGATAACATTCAAGTTTTAGACGCTAATGGTACGCGCCAACTTCAATTTAGTGGCGAAGGGAGCGAAATCAGTTTTACCGCATATCGTTTTGATCTGATCGATTTTGCGGGATTGTATGCAGACCATTACCACTCACGTAATTATGAGTATGGAAATAATGTCCGCGATATTCCAATCCCGTCTGGGTCGAAACCAGCAGCCGTCTGGTCGAATGTATCCTCCCGCGAAGCTGGAGACGGCAAAATTGTGGAAACCACCATCCCGGTCGAATTGTCTCCCGGCCTTTATGTGGTCAATTTGCGAAACAAAAACATACTATACGATCAAATATTTCTGGTCGTCACCCGCAACACCTTGGTAGTCAAAAACGATGGAGATGACTTATTCATTTGGTTGACCAATATCAATGGAAAAAACGTGCCAGATGCGGAAATCCGAGTATATAGCACGAGTGGAGAAAAAATTCGAGAAGGAAGAACAGACGAAAACGGGCAATATCGTGTTTCAATCCCAGACGATGCAGAACCTTTGTTAGTCTCCGCTCGAATTCAAGAAGTTGGAGCAGCTGGAGATGTCACTCTGGCTGGTTTTAATGATTGGAGTTCACAATTTCCATATAGTTATCAGGATTACGCCAATATCCTTCCTGAGGGTCAACCGTACCTGGTTTATCTATACACGGAGCGGCCGATCTATCGCCCAGGCCAGACCGTGAATTTCAAAGCGATTGTTCGTAAAGATAATGATCTGCGTTATACCTTACCCCTTGCAGGCTCACCCGTCAAAGTCCGCGTATTGGATGCCCGCGGGAACGCCATCGAAAATATGGATCTAGCTATCAATCGCTTTGGCACCGTGAATGGTGCCATAAATATCTCAGAGGGGGCGATGCTTGGTCAGTACCAAATTGAGGCCGATATCGATGGCGTAATTACCAGCCAACCCTTTCAAGTGGAGGATTATCGCAAGCCAGATTACCAGATCAGGATAACCTCACTCCAACCAGAAAAAGATGGCAATTTTGTGCGTGGCGAGGAAATTAGAGTACGAATCAATACCGCATATTACTTTGGTGAACCGCTGGCTAACACCAATCTGGAAGTGAAATTTTATTCTTTATATCCTTTGAATACAAAGATTAGCGGCTCACTCGTGACTGATGAAAATGGTGATGCAACGATTTCTTTTCCAGCGCCATACGATATTAATTCCGATAACATTTATTACGGCTGGGGTTATGGAGCCAATTATCAATCGGTTCGCATGGAAGTAACTGCCAATGATGGCAGTAACCAAACTGTAGCCGGCGTATATCATTTCTCCGTTTATCCGGCCTCTGAACAACTAGGACTGGATACTGAAGGATATTTTGTTCAACCTGACCAAAGCTTTACCATTACAGCTAACGTTGTGGATTTGTTCGACCATCCAGTGACCGGTCGGAAATTAATCCTGACAACCCATTCGTGGAATCGAAATACCTTTGAGTTTGATCCTGTTAAAAATACTTTGGAACTTCAAACCGATGCAAATGGTAATGCCAGACAGAATATCAAACTGAGTGCAGGTTATTACAAATTAACCTTGAGTGGAGAAGATGTTGAGGGGCATAAAATTGAGGTAAGCCGCGGAGTATATGTGTTTAAAAGCAAACAGGATTGGTTTGCCCGCAGTCAGAGCGAATTCTTAATGATTTCTGCAGAAAAGGATTCTTATAAGCCTTATGATATAGCACGTCTTGCGATCGAATCCACATTCAGCGGTCCTGCCCTTCTTACCTTTGAACGCGGAAGCGTTATCAATACTAAAATGGTCGAGTTGACGGCTCCTTTGACTATTATTGAAACTGAGGTCATTCCCGAACATGCCCCCAATGTGTATGTGACAGTCAATGCATGGCAGGCTGCCTCGCCAGATGTGCATCGGGACCAATATGGGTATTACATGCAAACTGAAGCCGATAGTTATTTGCGGCTTGCAAAAACACAAATCCAGGTGGATGCCAGTTCGAAGGCACTCGATATAAGTATCGTAACCGATAAGCAGACTTATACACCGGGTGAAAAAATGAAAACAGTCATTCAAGTAAAGGATGCTGATGGAAAACCGGTATTGGCTGAAGTTTCTCTTGCCGTTGTTGATGAAGCCATTTATGGCCTTGCGAGTGACACATCTTCTAATATTTTTGATGCCTTTTATGGCCCGCGTGGTCACTCCGTTCGTACTTCTGATTCGATGGCACCAACTCGTTTCCTTCAAGTAGGAGGTCAGGGTGGGGGTGGTGACACACCTCCCGCCGCCGCTCGCAGCGAATTCCTCGACACTTCAGCCTGGCTACCTGTTATTGAAACTGATTCCAACGGAAAAGCCGTTGTCACAATCGATCTGCCTGACAACACAACCAGCTGGAGGTTAAGCGCAAAAGCAATCACACTTAGCCACCAGGTCGGTCAGACATCGGTCAACATCGAAACAAAAAAAGAAGTGTTTGTGCGCCCGATTTTGCCGCGCATCCTTACGAATGGAGATCAAGCAACACTGACAGCCTTCATCCATAATTACAGCACTCAAACGCAAAAAATTTCTGTCAACCTGTTTGCTCCGGGCTTGGAAATACGCAGTCAAAATAATGAGGAGTTTACACTTCGGCCAGGAGATGTGTTACCTGTTGGCTGGCAGGTGCGAGTGCAAAGCGCAAAGCCCACCGAAGTCACAATCACTGCCAAAAACGCGGCTGGGATTCTTGACATTATCCGTGTGCCGTTACCACTTCAACCATCCACCATTAAAGATGTTCAGAACCAATCTGGCCAGTTTAGCGGCACCCTGACCCTTGCACTACCCTTACCTAATGTGGAAAGAGAAACAAGCGAGGTGCGTTTAACTCTCAATCGTTCCATGAGCGGCACTTTGCTGAGTGGATTGGAATATTTAACAGGCTATCCTTACGGCTGTGTCGAACAAACGATGAGCAAGGCGCTGCCAAATGCAGTGGTGGGTCGCGTAGCCGAGAAGCTCGGCATAGGCGACCCTGAAATGAAAGCGCGTCTCGATCCTTTAATTAAAGCAAGCATACAGCGTTTATACGGCTTGCAACACAGCGACGGTGGGTGGGGTTGGTGGACAGACGATATCAGTGATCCATACCAGACAGCCTGGGTACTGTTTGGTTTGGACCTAATGGATAATTCTGGCTATTCGATTGAACCCAAAGTAATGGATGAGGCTGCACTTTGGCTCAGAAACGAAATGGATCGTAATCCGGACCTTGATATTCGTACTCAGGCCTATGCCTTGTACAGTATGGCTCAGTCAGGGCGCGGTGATATAGCAAAAACAGAGGCATTGGTTTCTGATTCTATTTACGAGCTTGATCCATTCAGCCAGGCTTCCCTGGCCCTGGCCCTAAACCATATGGATAAAAAAGAAAAAGCCAAAGAGATCCTCAATATCCTTTCACAAAGCGCGCTGAAAGAAGACGAATATATTAATTGGCCACAACCAAGTTACGATGGCGAATACCATAGCAAGACAATGGCTTCAACTATTCGCACGACCGCATTAGCACTGCTGGCTTATGCAGAAATCGAACCACAGAATCCGTTGATACCAGGAATCGTCAACTATCTCGCGGATCAGCGCCAGGGAATTTATGGCTGGGGTACCACCAATGAAACGAGCTTTACCATTCTGGCACTTACAGAGTATTTGGTAACCGAAGAAACTAAACTGGGAAACACCACTTATGAAGTGCTTGTGAATGGAAAGAGTTTAGCAACGGATATATTGGAAGTGGGCAAATCCAGCGCCAATCTTGATATTCCACTCGAACAATTGAAAGGTGGCATCAATACTCTTGTTGTGAAAAGCCAGGGTGAAAATCCTCTTTATTTTGACTTGTCTACTCGCTATGATTTGCTGCGAAGTAATGTAGAAGCGGCAGGCAATATTCAGGTGATGCGCAGGTTCCTTGATCCAAAGACAAAAGCATCAATAGAAAGTTTTCAAGCTGGCCAGTTGATCAAAGTGGAACTCCATGTTCACATTCCCGAAAACGCATTTTTTCTGGCGGTAGAGGACTATCTGCCAGGAGGTTTTGAGGCGTTGAACGAAGGCCTGAGTGCAACTAGCCAGGTAAGTAATAATTTTTGGGGATATGAGAACTATACACCGTTTTATTGGGAAGATTATGGCTACAATTACAAGGAAATACGCGGTGACAGAGTAGTGTTCTTTATTACCAGCTTTGAAAAGGGGACGCGAACATTTTCCTATTTTGCCCGCGCCACTACTCCCGGTCAATTCATTGCCCTGCCTGCACAGGCTTATGCCATGTATGATTTTAGTCTGTGGGGTCGTTCAGACAGCGTAAACATTCAGATAACCAAATGAGTGGTTAATAATATTTTCAAATACACATCGGAAAACTGTAAGTTCCGATGTGTTTATTTTTTGCATCGGTCATTCCTAAACTACTGGCCATGTCAATTGATATATCTCTCCGTACGCATAAGTATTTCACTTTGTTTCCCATTCACCACTTCATCACAACAAATAGACATAATTTCAAATTTTCCTTGATTTAGAGACTTGTAGTGTAAGACATATTGGCATAGAAACAGAAAAACCTCGAGTGAAAATAAGCAGTGATGATTCCATCATAATCTTGGATCTATCGGCTCGCTTTCCAAGGCGAGGACCCCAAATACGCACTCATGCACCCGATAGAGTGGCTCCTTGCGAACGAATCTTTCAAGAGATTCCATGCCCAATGCAAACTCACGCAAAGCCAGGGAACGTTTCCCTGCCAGGCCACGTAACCTTAATCGTGCGAGATGTTCCGGCGCTGTATATTCAGGACCATAAATAATCCGCAAGTATTCGCGGCCACGGCATTTAACTGCAGGTTGAGACAAGCCACGACGCCCCTTAGTCACGAAGTCCAATGGCTTCACCACCATGCCTTCACCGCCGCGTTCAGTTAATTCCTCCCACCAGTGTATTCCATCAAGCTGACTCTCTGGATCGGTAACATCGATCACTTTGTAGGGAGTCGCAAACAACAATGGATCATTACATAACCGCGCAAGTTTGGTCATATGCCAAATATGATCCTTATCAGCATGTACAGCTCCCTCACTCGCCAACAAATGAAATGGCGCCAGCTTGAAATCCGCAAGCGAATTCACAGGCCAACAGTAGCGACGATATGCATCAATATACTGACCTGTCATTGTTGCGCGCATCTTAAATCGATCCAACAAAGGTTGAACATTATCATCACGGCTGGCAGCCTGTTCCAAAACGGAGACAGCCTCTGTCAAAGCAGCTTTCGATGATGCACCTACTGCTGCGTATTGCTGACGAACCAATTCCATCGCTTTTGCAGACCAGGGCATTAATTCGCAGTCAAGGCAAAGCCAATCTGTATTGAGTTCCTCCCACAAACCGCTTTCATCCACCGCCTTGCGCACACGATTAAGGAATTCAGATTCCAACGCCATGTCATTGAAAAAACGGCGGCCCGTGCGTGTGTAACAGATACCCAGGCCTTCACCGACAACTCCAAAACGTTCACGCGCTGTCTCTTCGTTTCGACAAATAATCACCACAGCGCGCGACCCCATGTGCTTTTCTTCGCATACCACTTTATTAACGCCTTCCTGTCTATAGTAGGCAAAGGCTTCAGATGGATGTTCAAGCAGACCTGCCTGTTGTGTGGTCTCCGATGGCGACATGGTGGGAGGAAGATAGATAAGCCATTTTGGGTTGGCTGCAAAACGACTCATCACCTCCAGAGCAGCGGATGCATTTTCCTCGCGGATCGTTACGTTATGATGGAAACGGGTGGATATGATACGCTTACCCAACACTTCCGCTATATCCAGCAGATCATCATGATGTTGCTGAGCTGTCAGCGGCGCCTGGGTTCCATCTGCAAGAAATGGGCGAGAGGGCTCTGCATAGGTATTAGCTGCGGGAATGGATACAAGCTCTTTTTCCGGATAACGAAGCGCAGTCAGCCGTCCGCCAAAGATGCAACCGGTATCAATATTAATGGTGCGATTGAACCATTCTGGTTCCGGGACAGGCGTATGACCGTATACAACGATCGCTTTGCCGCGATATTCAGCAGCCCAGTTGTAACGAACAGGCAAACCAAATTCATCGGTCTCACCAGTGGTTTCACCGAATAATGCAAAGTCGCGCACTTTTCCAGAACCGCGTCCCTGCATTTCCTCCTTCATCCCCGCGTGCGCCACCACCAGATTGCCATCATCCAAAATGTAATGACTTACCAGTCCATCCAGGAATTCCATTACCTGAGTACGGAACTCAGGAGATTCCTTTTCCAGCTGTTCGAGTGACTCAGCAAGACCATGAGTAATTTGCACCTGACGGCCTTTAAATTTCCGCACCAATTTCATATCGTGATTGCCTGGCACGCACAACGCGGAACCATCAGCCACCATGCTCATTACAAGTTTCAGAACAGATGGAATGTTCGGACCGCGGTCCACCAGATCACCTAGGAAAATTACCTGTCGTCCCGCTGGATGTTGAACTCGATAAACACCTTCAGTTTCTGTAAAAGAATATCCCAATTGCAGCAACAGACCTTTCAACTCATCAAAGCAGCCATGTACATCCCCAACAATATCGAATGGACCATGCAGATGTTTGAGGTTGTTCCACAAAGGCTGGCGCTCGATCGTGACAGCTTCGACTTCTTCCACGGAATTCAAAATGAACACATGACGAAACCCTTCACCTCTCAATTCACGCAGGGAACGGCGTAGTTGTTGGGTCTGCTGCCTGATCACATGCAGGCCAAAATCTCGATCGGTCCGTGAGTTGTTGCGTTCCTGACAAAGCTTTTCCGAAATGTTGAAAACAATGGCTACCGGCAAAGTATGATATTGACGTGCAAGAGCTACAAGCGGTTTTCGTGATTCAGATTGAACATTGGTTGCATCCACAACCGTGAGGCGGCCCGCGGCCAGCCGCCTGGCCGCAATAAAGTGCAAAATCTCAAAAGCATTTTTGGTCGCGCTTTGATCATTTTCGTCATCTGAGACCAATCCCCTGCAGAAATCAGATGATAGTACTTCGGTGGATTTGAAGTGTTTGCGGGCAAACGAAGATTTACCGGAGCCGGAAGCACCAACGAGCACCACGAATGAAAGTTCAGGGATGGTCAGCGTTGTCATCGGGTAAATACTCCCATTTGAGAAGGTGCTCCCACGATCGGATCTTCCGGACCAACAGGAAGGAATCGCACACGATATCCAAACCTGTCTGCCACCCCATTTGCCCATGTTTGAAATTCAATCCGTGTCCATTCAAAGCGGTGGTCTTTATGCCGAAATTTTCCAGCAGACAAACTGGGGAACTTAACGTTGTACTCTGCGTTCGGTGTGGTGAACACGATCAAGCCGGGCTGCGCAAACTCGAACAAGACCCGTTCAAAAGCAGCCAGACGCGAGGTGTCAAGATGTTCGATCACCTCCACAACGGCAGCTGCTTCATATCCTTCGAGCCGCCGGTCGCGATACGTTAAAGCACCATGAAGCAATTGAATGCGCTGTTTTTGCATGGGTGGCAAATTTTCCAAATGAAGGCGGTCGGCTGCTATTTCCAAGGAATGATGTGAGACATCCATTCCGACAATATCGGTAAAAGTTTTTTCTTCCAGTAATAATGCCAAAAGACGTCCATCCCCACAGCCCAGATCCAGGACCCGGTGAACACCGGAGTTTTTGAGTACAGCCATCACTGCCCCCATTCGTTGATCATGCAGACGCAGTTTCTCCTCAATCACTACTTCCTCCTGCGCGTGCGCCTCTTCAACCGCATCAGGGTCTGGCAAATCCTCCTCTGCCAATTGTGCAAGGGCAACATTAACCAATCGTTTGTGTCTGAGGTAGCGGTATGCGATCAATTCCCGCTCCGGGTGTTGAGCCAGCCATCCCTCGCCATGATGCAGGAGTTTATCCACTTCATCCTGGCCTATCCAATAATGCTTTTCGGTATCCAGGACTGGCAACAATACATAAAGGTGGGTCAACAAATCTCTTAATCGGATGGTTGCAGATAGTGACACGGTGAAATAATCGCTCAGCCCCCAATCGGGATGCTGTTCATCCAATAAATAAGGTTCGGCCGTAACCATGTATCCAAGAGGTTCGAACAGTCGGCGCAAGATGGATTCACCGCCACGGGATTGCACAACTGCCAAACGCGCGATAAGAGGGATCGCAGTTTCGGCTAGCACCTGGCGTTCCTTGCTTTGTCCATTGAGCGCACTGCCATATACCTGTGCCAAGGCAACGCTCATAAATGAAGAAGCAACATAAGGGCGATCATTGACATACTGATCCATGTTGCTGCTTTTACCGCGCACCAAATAAACAGGATCGATATCCAGTAAAAGAGCCGCAGTACATCGATCAAGAGCAGCTTCAGGGTAGAAGACATGAGCTTTGCCAACTTTCAACTCAAATTCCTGGATACGTGATGGGTTCTTATGCAGCAGATAGCCGAGGTCAGTGGCAGGAACAGTGGTGGAAGTGATTGTAAGCAGCATGATGAAGTAATGCTCTCTTTCTTGAAAATAGCGAATTCCCCGGCCCATTGGCACTTGATTTATCGAGGATTCAAATACTGTCTGATTGGTGCCCAGTTCGGCATATGTCTTCAGTATATCAAAAGTATTAGCGAACAGCACTTCATAAATCGCTACTGAATATAATATTGCTTCATTGGGAGTTTCCATATATGGGGTGTTTTTCGCCAAGATGCGCCTTTTGCGCCTAAGTTTGGAAAATCACGACAATTCCAAGAGAGCCTATATATTTATAGCCAAAACTATTGACTCAGGGTTTATACTAACAGCGTATATTTGGGAAATTGAAGGAGATTTCTTGTAATTGCCAATAACAAAACTTCCAAGCGATTAATCATTTTGCTTCTTCTATTTGGTTTGAGTCTCATAAGCATTAGTTCGTGCTTGAATTCAACTTCCAAATCCGATCCCAGGATTCTCCCAACAAACTCCAACATCGTATCTTCTAATACTGGCAGCTATAGTTTCTCGCTTGAGAAAAGCCTTGGCGAGGGTATCGTTGAGGCTGCTGATTGGGTAATCAGCCCGTAAAATCGTACCAGAGAGAAGTGGAAAAATCATGGCAAAATAGAGTCAGGAGAGATCCACATGAAGAAATCGAAGTTTTCAGAAAGTCAGATTGTCAACATCTTGAAGGAAGCCGAAGCAGGCATGGCGCTGGAAGAACTTGTTCGTCAGCATGGGTTTAGCAAAGCATCATTTTACAAATGGAAAACAAAGTACAGCGGCATGTCAGCCAGCGACTTGAAACGACTGAAAGAGCTGGAAGAAGAAAATCGACGGCTGAAACAGATGTATGCGAACTTGAGTCTGGAACATGCAGTGCTCAAGGATATTATCGAAAAAAAACTTTGAAATCAGAAGAGCGGCGAGATCTGGTCGAGTACGCGATTGCAGAGCATGAGATAAGTGAACGGCAGGCCTGTCGAGCAGTGAATTTGAATCGCGGGACTTATCGTTATCAAGCCAGCAAAACAGATGATCACGAAATCGTGCAGGAACTGCAACAATTGCCAGAGAAACAACCGCGCTGGGGCTGCAGAAAGATGATCGACTACTTGAGAAATCAAGGTCATCGCTGGAACCACAAGCGAATTCGAAGGATTTACCGTGATTTGGCGCTGAATTTGCACAGAAAACCAAAGAAACGGCTGGCTGCCAGGACTGCACTGGCACTTGGGGTGCCAGTGCAGTCCGACTTGAGTTGGTCTCTGGATTTTATGAGTGATAGTCTTTCCAATGGCAGAGCCATCCGTACCTTGAACATTATTGATGACTACAACCGTGAGGTTTTGTGGATTGAAGTCGATACCTCACTGCCAGCTGAACGAGTAGTTCGTGTGTTGGAAAACCTTCTGCTTTGGCGATCTACTCCCAAACAAATCCGTATGGATAATGGTCCAGAGTTTATCTCCATGCGCTTGGAGAAATGGGCGAAGGAGAAACAAATAGAGTTGCTCCACATCCAGCCCGGCAAACCTGCGCAGAATGCATACATCGAGCGCTTCAATCGTACGTTTCGTGAAGATGTTTTGGATGCTTATTTGTTTGATAACTTGGATGAAGTTCGTGATATCACAGAACGCTGGTTGGAAGAATACAACACCATCCGTCCGCATGAGGCATTACAGGGCTTACCACCCCGCCAGTATGCAATTCAAAATGCCTGATTTTGTCTATTTATCTTTGGTACATAATATGGGTACTTGACAGCCTGGCTCCACGCCCACATACAGCATGCGGCCGACAATACTTTGACCGATCAATGGATTCTCGGCGGTCATGATCACCAGGCCTCGTGGAAAACGAGTGGTCTGCTGGGAAAGATCGGATCGCGAACGTCCGCGTGCCGAGCGGTTCCCCACCGAGCGCACCACGTAATGAGCCTTCTTCTGCATGTCGCGTGCATCCGCCAGACTCGAGAACTGCGGAGCAAAATCATCGATCACCAGAGGGATATCCTTGGCCAGGAACATGGCCGCTTCAATTGCGGTCTTCGTCGATGTCCAATCAATGGGCGCGTGATAATCACGGCCTTGAATAAAGCCCGTTCCAAAATGGGTCAACGCCAGATGCGCGAGCGTGGACTTGCCGCTTTGCGTTGTTCCATATACGGAAAGCACTGCGTTCAATGGACGCAGACTGGTGAGCGGCGCGGCATACATCGCCGCCCAGAGTGGCGCGGTCACCTTGCGCGGACCGAGGCATAGAAATTCCAAACTTGCACGAACCGCATCTGCCAGATTCGTTTGTTCCTTCGGCATTGCAAAATGACGCAAGTTATTCGAGCCGAGATCGACGCGGATCTGATCGTTCAATCCATCCGCAGATAACAGACCCGAAGCACTGAGAAAACCGCGCTGACCATTATGTTCATGCCAGCCTGTGAAGGTATACAGCCTTTCGCGCTGGACACAGTCCATCGATATTTCCTGAATGGCGCGCGCCAACAGATAGGATTTTCCCGGAGGCAGGGTAACGATCGGGCGCATACCCCAGTTGTCCGGGATCCAATCCAGCTTGCTGAATGAACACGCATCGATCTGAACAGGCTGCAGCGATTGTCCACTAGCCAATCCCCCATTGATGCTGTATCGCACGTTTGGTGGATTCAATCCGTCATCCACCATCAGCTCATGGCTGATCTTTGCCCAGAAGTTGCCAAGCGGGTCGCCCATGAAATGCAGACGATCATCCTTGATCTCGGAATACTGCGCGCCGTTATCATGATCTTGCTGGTCCATCAACCGCTTAATATCTTTTCTCCCAAGATTTAGTTTGCGTTCAACCAGGTTGATATAGCGCGATTGAACCACATCCGGCAGTTCGCTCAAATGTCTAGTGATGATCTGCAGCTGCTCATTCAATTCCGATGGCGTAACAGACTTGCATTGTTCGATCAGAAGGTCCAGCCAGGGCCTGGCTGCCGTGAGATACTGTTCCAGCTTTTGTAATGTCATGCCATTCTGTAGCCACTCATTACAATCCTTGACAGGCAGATCGGCAGCCACCATTGTCAGGGCACCGAGGGCATCGCATAAACGTCTGGTGGTCTCCGCCTTTCGTTTGCGGATCTTGTCCTGCTCACATGCGGACATCTTCAATTTGTGCAGGTCGTTATCCAAAACAAGATGGACCGCACGGCGCTTCTTGATGAGTTCAATTTCAAACGCCGGCAGGTTCCCCATACCGCATAATGCCAGCGCAGAACGCCCGATCTGTCTCAGGCTTTCTGCATCGGTCTGTCCCTCGACAATGATCAGATTTGCATCACCCGGGACAAGCGCCCAGTATACCTGCCGCTCCCCTGGCAGATTGCGCGACTTGTCATCAGGATCGATCGGCTTCAAAGCCCGTGCAGAAAAATACGAAGAGCGTCCATTCCAAAGATGAGGGTAGACGATATAGCCATCTGGCGAAGCCTTCTGCCCATTTGCATTGGCAGTGAAATCCATGCCGTCGGCACGTACCAGACCAAATTCTTTGGCCAGGGTGATGTCTGCTCCGACCTTCTGCAGATACTGCAACAATCCTTTGTCCGATCTGCCAAATCCCCAACCTGCTTCTCTCAGGGTTTTCTCAGTCAAACCACGCTTGAACAGGTATGCACGCGCGGACTTGCCAGCATCGCTCCAGAGTTGGGAGGAATAATAACGGGCCGCGTGGTTGAATACATCGGTCAGTTTGCGCCGTTCGGTTTCAGCCTGAATGGATTCTGAAGTGAATCCCAGCTCCTCGAGATTTATGGATGCGTGATCGGCCATGTATTTCACCGCACCCATAAAATCCAGCCCGCGCCATCTTCGAACAAATTCAATTGTATCTCCGCCAGCCGCGCATTTGGTGTGGCAGTGCCAGCGGTCATGGCCATCATCACCTTTATAGATGCTAAAGGCAGTCGGGTTGTCGCCCTTATGCAGCGGACAGGTACAGCGCATTTCATATCCACTGCGGTGTAATTTTGCGCCGGCACGCTCCACCAATTCCGCCAGTTCGATCTTTGAAAGCAGCAGGTCCAGATTCAGCGCATTTATTTTTGTGGTATGATGCGCCTTAACTATTTTAGTTCCATGTTCCTCTGATGCCGCTGGGTTCCGTCCGGCGGCGTCCTGTTTTAAGTTCATGATGTTTTCCTCTTTGTCATTTGCTTAGGTTTTCAACGGCCAGTTCCAGATCGCGTTCACTGGGGGTGATGTAGATGCGGGTGGTGTTGAGACTCGAATGTCCAAGCAGCGCGGCCACCTTTTCCAATCCAATTTCGTGATCCACCAGATTTTTGGCGAACGTATGCCGGCAAACATGCGGGGTCAATTCCTCGATCTTTGCATCCCGTCCATATCGGCGTAGGATGCGTTGCACCGCCCGGCCGCTCAAAGATTCATCGTGCGTCCCTTCCACGATCATCCACAGGAAATCACTTTTAGGACGCACGGAGATCCATTCCTGCAGTGCTTTGCGCGCATCAGTATTAAGCGGGATATTTCTTTGTTTTCCGCCTTTCCCATTTCTCACCAAGACACTGCCCTTGCGTTCGGAGATCTGCACATCTTTAACGCGCAGCTGTACGGCCTCGTTCAATCGCAGCCCTGTATTGAGCAGGAACAACACCAGCGATGCATCCCGCCGGCGTGTCACCCAGCGTTTTGGATATCGCAGCTTTGACAGCTGCAGATCATTCTCGATGGCGCGGGACAGCGCATACTGTTCATGTTTATCGAGCCACTTCGGTCCGCTCGAAACATTGGCAACACCTTTGATATTCTCGGTTGGATCGTTCTGGATCTGTCCGGTCTTGCGCGCCCATTTGGCCAGCGATGCGATCGCGGCCAGTCGTCGGTTCACGGTGCTGGCCTTGCGTTGTTCGGTATTCACCAAAAAATGTTTATACTCTTTTACATCGGTGGGAGTGATGCGTGTGACGTTGAGATCCTCACCATTTGTTTGTTCAAACCAACGTGCGAAGTGCTGCAAGTCAGCTAGATATCCGCGCACGGTCAGGGCGGAGAGATCGAGATCATTCATGTATTTTTCAAAATCAGCAAGCATGTTTTTCATGGCTCATCCTTTTTTTGAATGCAAAATTTTATGTATTTGGAAAACTGCCAGAAAGCCCGCGGCTGGGCGGCTTCCTCGTGCCAAATCACGAACCGCGCAGCAGTTTTCAGGCGGCTCTCAGGCCTTCCTGTGAAGGGTAGGTAAGCGGCAAAGTAAACAAGGCAGTAAGCGGGGGGAAGCAGATTGTAAGCGTCAAGGTAAACATGACGCTTACAATCCATCCATCCCCAAAAAAATCCTGCGACTTTTCCGAGAAAATCCAAACTTCGTATTTTGACTGTCTCATTCGGACCAGCCTTTGACCTGCAGTTTCATCACTGCCGGCTCGCGGCGGATCTTCAACTTGCCATCCTGATATGCCTTCAGGCTGTGAAGAAAGAATGCCGTCAGAATATCGGCCAAGCGCAGGTTATATGCTTCAGCAATTGTCTTCAATTCACCATGACGCTCATCACCCAACCGATACGCAGCGGATCGTCCCTTGAGGGAACGTGAAACTGTGTCGGTATTTCTCTTCCGTACAGTTTTCCGTGTCGGCAGCTGGGTCGGTTCCGTGTCGGCTTCCTCCCAGGAAAGAGTATGCTTGCGTCCATTTGGATTCAAGCGCGGCTGGAATTTAAGAGTACCGCGCTGGTGACAGGCTTCTGCATAATCGAATAGAACACAGGCCAGCGGGTCCACATTTTCCATCAAGGTCTCAGCCAGCGCGACCACTTCATCACGTACCTCGACCGAGATCAAATAACGACGGGCGGGATGGGATTTTTCCCACTGTCTTTTGCGCTCTCGTGTCTGTGCCACTTGCAGATCATGTGCCACAGTCTCTGTTGATGTAACTGTTCCAAAAGCATTTCGTCCGGACATCACGACCTCCTACACAAGTTTCACCAGTTGGCTTGCGATCCTCTGATATTCAACAGCAGGCCGGCTGCCGGGATCTTTTTGAAAAATAGTCAGGCCTTCGGCGGATGCTTCACGCAGGAGTGTTGCGCGATGGATGGGAGCAAAGACTTGATCGGGAAAGGCAGATTCCAGGTTCGCCATCTGTTCCCGTGTTGTACGAGTCTGCTCATCGAAGAAAGTCGGCAGGATGCCGGCCAATTTGCCACTCCATCTTTTTTCGTTGGCCAGAAGTTTGAGCATGCCAACAAAGTTCGAGACTCCATCGGCTGAGAGATAATCCAGGCTCGTGACGATCACGACCAGATCCGCAGCCCAGGCAGCCATCTCTTGCAGGCCACCAGTGGAAGGGGAGGTATCAAATAACAGGTAATCAAATTTCATGTGACGAAGCGGCGGAAGACAATCACGAATATAGTTGACGGGCTTTTCCTCGATTGCCATGAGACGCTGGACTTTTGCTGTCATTTGATTGCCAGGCAGAATGAACAGATTTTCCTGATGAGTTTTCCGAATCCATTGATTAACATCTTCCGTGGAGAGCGGTGTAGTGTTGAAGACAGAGTGCAGGAGCCAGTTGGCAACTCCGCCTTCGGGGTCAAGATTGAGGGATACAGCTGCATGACCCTGTGGGTCGACATCAACCAACAGGACACGTTTTTCTGCGCGCGCCAGTGCATCGCCGATATTGATGACGGAAGTTGTTTTTCCTGTTCCGCCCTTTTGATTTGCAAAAATTATGCTTTTCATTTTGGTTTCCTTGTCTCTACTTTGATAAGTTCTGTGACGCCTTGCGCGTCCTGGGAGAAGCTTGCATCCTTGATGATCGCAAGAACTACAGGACTTCCATCAAGATCCAGATTCAATGTTTGAACGCCGGTGTGCCGGTCCAGCGCACCCAATGCGCTGACGGTTAGTGCCATCGCCTCTGCGAAATGGGGTAGGCGTGAGGCACTGCGTTTGACCACCTGGATTTCCCCGGGCACAATGATGCGCTGCGCCGAATCCAGAAAGCTGCTCCATATGGCAAACCGGCTCACGTAGGGTTTTCCGTCTGCGGTTTTGATCCATTGCCGTTCACGCGTGTTTCAATGGGAACTTCCTGCGGGTCAGGTAATGGAACAGGACTGGTCACTTGTCCTCTGCGCAGGAAAGGCCAGAGCGAAAAAGCACGTGAAGGCTTAGGACTCAACTTTGCGCGTTCCTTATCTTTCGTTTCATAACGGCCAATGCCCAGCTTGTCCGCCGAACCAAACGCGGAGCGGAAGTTGCCGCGCCACTGGCTGACGATTTCCTCCATCATTTCATCTGCAACAGTTTCAGAATCCTTTTCAATCTGCGCCAGGGCTTTGAACATGACGAGATCTCTGGCTGCACCTTCCGCGATCTCCTTGAGAACATTGATACTGCCGAGCTCGAATACGATGGTGGAGAAGATGTTCAGGGCGATCAAGGCAGACATGGCCAGGATGACTGTACGGATCTCTTCGGGAGTCATCTTGCCGACCAGACCGTTCTCACCAGACTGATATAGCGTATCCATTGTGAACAGGGTGGCTTCGCAGGCGAAGTCGATCAGCACCATCAGAAATGCAGTGCCGCGCTGGATAATGCCTTCCGCGCGAAAAAGGAATACCAACAGCCAGCCGATCATGCCGCCTGACGTTGCCAGGAGCGCGAAATATCCAAGCATCTGATCCTTGGCCGGCAGGGTGGACTGCACGAAGTCCAATGAACGCGAAGCGGCATATGCCAGCAATCCGCCGCCGATGACAAAGAAGGCCACGATGGCCACAAATTTGAGTAATGCTTTCATCACATACCTCCACAATATTTTGAGTTGACCCAACTGCTTTCATTAGCCGGGGTGGTTACCTGATACCAACCATTCTTTTTTTCATGGACGGACAATACATCCCCTCGATCGAGCCAGTTCTTCACCGTACAATTCACGCTGCCACATTCACGCAATTGCAGGACAGTTGCTGTGACAATGCACGTCAAAGGTGTTGATGTCGGCATGACGAGTTCATCGGCAATCTGAGCCGTGGGTTGTGACTGAACGGAAATCTCATCCGCACGATTCTCAGGTGGGCTGGTGAGCGAACAGGCGAGAGACGGAACAACAAGTACGAGAAGTATTAGTTTGTATTTGGACATTGCATCTTTTCTCCTTTTAGATTGTCGAACTTAGATTGTCGAACGCAGGGCAGGGAATGCGAAACGCCCCATGTCTTTCGACATGAGGCGCTAGCCTTAATCCATTCAATTACTGCGATCACTCGGTTTTTAGATCGAGTGATCCATTCTACCTATGCTCAATAATCAACAAGGCTTCTTTGAGACTTGTACCTGTGTTGAGTATGATCAGCTCCGATTCGGCGCAAGGCTTTACCCGTCGCCCGCCCTCCCCGCCACACAGAAACGTATCCGCAAGGATGCGTTTTTTTATTCCCATTAAGCTACACAGATCAGAGAGTTTCTTGAGTTTTTCCTCGGGTTTTCTCTGTGGCGACTGTCTGCATTTGCGTAAGGTGAGTTATTTATATTGAATCGGCTCGACATCCCTCTTTGCACCGTCTTTGGGCTTTCTTCCGCGCGCGTAATAAAACGTCTCGCGCAATTGCGGCGTGATCAGGCTTGAGTCGCGGTAGCCCATGCGCGTGCCGTGAAATTGCATGAAGCGGAACCAAAAGATGGATGCAAAATTTTTCAGCAGCACACGTTCGCGGACTGCGTGCCAGATATCGCTCAAAATATTTGTAATCGTCAGGCGCGCGAAATCATACAAATTGAAATGCGACTCGGGGTGAATGCGCTTGAACGCCATCGCTTCACGGCGGTAGCGGTTTAAGACTCCGCGTGGTGTTTCATTATGCACATGGACGATCTCCGCCTCAGCCACATACGCGATGGCATATCCCTGCTCTTTAGCCCAGGCTGCCCAGGCCAGGTCTTCGAGTCCCGTCAGTGTTTCATCGTAATTATTCTTTTCCCACAAACTTTTTCTTATGGCGGCATTCGCATTGTTGCAAAACGCAGTGGACTGATTCCACTCGCTGGCATCGGGATACCATTGATGGAAAATTTGCTGCTCAGAAAATTTGGCAGATTCCGGTCCGCGCTGCTTTCCGTAGGTCAGGGCAACCTGCTCATCTTCGAACGGATGCAGGAGGGTCTCCAGCCAGTCTGGATAAACGGGATAGACATGCGCGCTGGCAATGACGATAAACTCGCGCGTCGCTTCTTTAACCCCATAATTGAGCGAACGGCCAAAAGTAAATTCTTCGGGACGGATATTCACGACCCGCGCACCGAAAGATTCTGCGATGGCCGCAGTCGAATCTGTCGAACCCGAATCAACTAGAATCACTTCCACATCCTTGAGCGTCTGGTGTCGAATCCCTTCGAGCAGGCGGCCAAGATGTTTTTCTTCGTTATAGGCGCGGATGATGATTGAGCAACTACCAATCATTATCTTTCTCATACCCAAGTTTGATTAACAAATCTCCCGCAGCATCCTTGAAGATTCTTTTATGCTCGTCGGTGAAGTGTTTTCTCCATTCGCCTGTTTTGCCCGAGCGGAAGGTCGGGGACTTTTTCGGGTTGATGGATGTTTCGAGGGAATTAAGAATCAACTGTCGGGTCGTTGGGAGCGGGGCGCGGGCGAGGAGATGCTCCATAATGCGGGTCAAGGCTGAGGCGCGGTCTAGAATCAAATCCTCAAAATGAATCGCCATTACTTCATCATGATCGAGCCAGCCGAGATACGGCGCGAAGCGGTCTGCGATGTTTAAAAATTCAACATCTGCGTCGGGGCGGCCCAAAATGCTGACAGTGAGCCGCGCATTGAAATCGGGCAACGATTGGTAGTAGGCGTGATGCACGTGGCGCGCTTCCATGTCGGTGACATAAAAAACGTGCGAGACAACCACATCGCGCGGGTCGCGAAAAATAAAAAAGGGAGCGAAGGCTGGCGAACACACGCGCTGGACTGCCTCCGGGCGGGCAAACAAATGCGCCGATGCAACGTCACACGGGCGGAGCGAATCCAGCCAGGCGAGCGCATCTTCAGGCTTGCGCTTGATTCCGCTTTCGCCTTCGTATTCGGCATAGAATGAGTGGATGCGTTTCGAGAACGGCGCGACATTTGAAAAACCAAGCAGAATCTGGTCGAGCAAGTGCGTTCCGCTTTTAGGGAAGGAAATGCCCAGCAAAATGGGCAGGTTCGCGGGCTGGGAGGCAAAGCGCACGCGCTGGCTCATTTTTTCGGTCTGGTAGATCACCGAACGGATGGATGACTTCAATCTCATGCCGATATTTAACCACAGATTTGATTCAAGCAGATACGCAAAGGGGATTTCAGGGTTATATAATTGAATTGAGGATAATCACTTGAAAAATACAATCTTCACCACCCCCATTCTGAGTTCGTTTCTACGCCTGCTTGCAAATTTGATTCTGCGCCTCGCCGGCTGGCGCGTGGACGGGAAATTACCGGACATCCCAAAATTTATCCTGGTTGGAGCGCCTCACACCTCAAACTGGGATTTTGTCCTGTTTCTCGGGATAGTCTTTCACCTGAAGGCAAATGTCAAATTCATGGGCAAGGCCGAACTGTTCCGCAGCCCGCTCGGCTGGTTCTTCTATTGGTGCGGCGGGATTCCCGTTGACCGCAAAAAGTCCACGGGGTTGGTGGAGCAAATGGTGGACGCCTGCAACAAGTCGGAGAATTTCATTCTAACCATCGCACCCGAAGGCACGCGCCACGGAGTGAAAGAATGGAAGCGCGGTTTTTATCACATCGCCAAAGGCGCGGAAATTCCGCTGGTCATGGCAAAAGTGGATGGCAGGCACAAGACCGTTCACGTCGGGCAGGTGTTCCATCTCACCGAGGATGCAGAAGCGGACATCAAATCAATTCAGGATTTATTCAAAGGCGTAATCGGGATCAAACCGAATAGGATGTACATTACCCTGCAAGAATGATATATGTATAAAACATGAAACAAATCTCGATCATCCTTCTGACCTTTATCCTGCTCGCTGCTCCCTCGGCAGTTCTCGCCGATATAGCTCCGCCCGCCAACCCGCCCGGCACAAATATTCAGCCGGGCGCAGAAACCACCCAAGTCCGCATGGCGGCTGAGACTGTGTTGATTGACGTAAAAGATAACGGAGATTTGGGCGCCGCCCGCATCACCGCCGACTTCACCATGCGCAATCTGGGGAAAGTATCCGAAAGCATGGCTGTGCGATTCCCCGTCACCGCCAACGACGGGTTTGGAAATTACCCCGAGATTCAAGAACTCGTCATCAAAGTTGACGGGCAGCAAATCCCATTTCAACGAGTCAACTACCCCGACATCAGATACCAGGATCAGGATGTTCCGTGGGCGGAATTCAACGTCACCTTCCCTGCCGGGCAGGATGTTGCCGTTCAAGTTGCATACAACCTGAACGGATCGGGCTACATGCCGTTCACAGCCTTTTATTACATCCTCGAAACCGGCGCAGGCTGGAAAGATACCATTGGCAGCGCGGACATTATTCTGCGTCTGCCCTATCCGGCGAGCACACAAAACGTAATCATGGACATGCAAATTGGCTGGGCAGAAACTTTCCCTGGTGTCATCGCAGGCAATGAAGTCCGCTGGCATTTTGACAACTTTGAGCCTGCCTTCGATGGCGCGGTTCAGAACATGGAATTCGCGCTGGTCGCCCCAGTGAACTGGAAAAACATCCTCAAAGAACAAAGCAACCTTTCAAAGAATCCCAACGACAGCGAAGCATGGGGGCGGCTTGCCAAAGCCTACAAGGAAATTTTTCTGATGGGCAGAGGCTACCGCATCGACGCGGGCGGCGGGGAGCTTTATCAACTCAGCATCGAGGCTTACGAGAAATGCCTTGCGCTGAATCCCAATGACGCGCAATGGCACGCCGGTTTCTCAGACCTGCTCGCAAACCGCTCATACTGGGACTCGTTTACGAATGGTTCAACATCTGATACCTACCGCGCGCTCGATGAAATCAACACAGCCCTGCAACTCGCGCCGCATGACCCCAAGGTTTTGGAAATTGCCGAAAATATTTATTTCATGTTCCCAGAGGGGATGACGCAAAACGAAAGCGGATACGACTTCCCGTGGCTGACTCAAACCCCAATCCCACAGCCCACCCCAACGCAGGCGCCAATCCTACCGACAGAAACCCCTGTGTTCCTTGACCCGCAATCTGTAAGCGGCACATATCAAAGCGACATGCTTACACTGGCCAACAACAAAAGGGTAAAACTGACATTAACTCTGAACGCCGATCAGTCAGCCGAATGGACAAGCGAATATGAAAATGAACCGTCAGTTATTTCAACAGGGACATGGGCGGATAGCACAAAGGGTTGGTTCTATATATTTGTAAGAGACCCAAGCAATGTGCCCACCGTGATCAATGGCATCACCCTTGAAGGAGATACCCTGTATTTTTCCAGTCACAAATTTTATTACGGAGACCCGGGGTTGGATATCAAGATGCGGCGGGTAAATACCGCTCCGGTTATCCCGGAGTCAACTGACACACCTCAACCAGCATCCGCTGAACCTGAACCTGTGCCATCTGCGCCCAAGCCGTCTCTGCCCATCTGCGGATCCGCTGCGTTGGTCGGAGTCATCTGGCTGGCGAGAAAACGCAGGTGAGCCGGCTTATTGTTTCAGGAATAATTAATACTGATAGCCCAAAATGCCGCCGACAAGATACATTCAAACTGCGAGACAGTTTCAATTTCTACAACGATTGACTCTTGCCCGTGAACGACTGCTCAAATCTTTTGCAGGATTAAGTCAAACCGCTCTTTGCACGGAGCCAGTCGCAGGTGATTGGACAATCAAGGATATTCTTGGTCATTTATCAACTTGGAATGATGAATTTCGGGCTGCGCTACGGGACATTCTGAAAAAGGAATCCGCCCAACAGAAACGCCTTACCTACGACAAAAATGATTTTGTGGATTGGGAGCAATTCGGCATGGCAGAAAAGCGCAAGTGGTCATGGAAGCGAATCCGTGCCGACTTTGACCGGGATTATGACGAAGGAGTGGAATTGATCCTCAACCTGAAACCGCGCGAATTCAGGCAATATGGAATGGTCCCGTGGACGATCAAGCCTTCCAGAAAAATGACCAAGGAAAACACCCCAAAATTGGAAAGAGTCGAAACGCTCGTCACCTTTCACTGGCGGCATATGAACTTTCATTCCCGTTTGATCGAAAAGTGGCGGGAGAAAAAAGAAACTGATTGAAAACCAAAAACAAAACTTTACGCCTATTCTCCCAGCAGAAAATCCCCGCCCTTCAACACCCCATCCACAATCACCTGCACCGCCTCCGACCGCCAAGGCGCCAACTCATCCAGCGCAAACGACTTCAGCCTCGTCTGCGTGGCGCGGACGGACGGCTCAAGAAACTCTCCAAACGGCAGTGACGTTTTGAACAACTGGTAATACAAAAACCTGCGCGCGTTGCGTTTGAACTCAAGCGGGACATCAATCGAATCAACCGCTAAAAATTCTTTCATCTTTCTTCTTGCATCTTCAACCGTCTGCGGAAAAAATACAGTGGGGTATTGTGTAAACCTTGCCCTGCCAGCGCACAGCACCGCCGCACCCATGATGGATGCTTCAAGCCCAATCGTGGAATTGTAGATCATCACGAACTTGGATCTCTGAATCAACTCGTAGGAACTCAAAGTCTCACGCGGACTCACAAAAACGACATTCGGTTCTTTGTCCACGCCCCGGCTTGATACCCAACCTTCGACAGTTTCGCGGCTGGATTTTCTCACCCGCAACTCGTCGGGGTGGGCGCGGATGACGAACAAGGTCTCACGGTTCTCACGCGCAATCTCCAAAACCATATCAAGCCAGTCGAACATGTCTTCAAAAACAGTGTTGGCGTGCGGCTGGCTGGTATCAAAGATGACATTGGTAAAGACGGGCACGATCTGCTTGAAGTCTGCCGCCTTCTTCAAAAAAGACTCGTCGAGTCCTTTCATGTCCGCCCAAAATTTGATGCCCGCCATCGTGAAGTCGCCTTGAAAGCGCTTTGCAAGGTACGCATCGAGTTTGGCATTTTGTTCTTCGTTCATTTCAAATTGATCGGGGATGTGAATCGGATAGGCGGTCGCTTCGCCTGCGGTGAAGTAGGCCGTCGCAGGCTGCAAACCAACCTCATGTGTGATGACTCGAATGCCGCGCTTCAACGCCATGTATCGCGCAGTCGCTTCGGGGAAGAACTGCCCATTAAAAACCACAACAGCCCGAGGTTGAGTCAGATCGAGCATTTCATCAAATTTCTGCGCCACATTCCACGCCGACAAAATATATTCCCTGAAAAGATAACGAGTCGATTCATCGTCATTCAGGTGGTGAATGCGGAGAACCCAGCGCAAGCCAGGCAGACACAACGAACCAAGCGGAATTTCGTGATAAGTGAAACGTGATAAGTGATCGACATCCAAACCAGAGAGCGCATTTTCAAGTTCAGGGCCTCGCTGAAAATCGAACCAGTTGACGCCCGACTTTCCAACTTTCAAACCTTCGAACTTTTCAACGCCGTTATACAAAGCCTTCGCCTGCGCCACGCACGATTTACACGGCATCTCTTTTTGCGGGTTGTCGCGATTCGTTCCCAGCACGCAATGACTCATGCCGGAGTTACATGCAAAATAAATAACGGGGATGCCCTGCAAGCGGAACGCCCACGAGGTCAGCAAATGAAAGCCGCTGTTCCATGAAAGATCATCAATGCCAGTGGATGCCTTGAAGAAGATGACAGGCGCGCCAGTGGAAGTTGGCGAGTTGCGAGTTACGAGTTGCGCGACTCGCGCGATCTTGAGATTATTGAGCCTGCGGACGAGTCCGCGTTTGATTCGTTGGGTGAAAAATTCTTTGAGCATGGAAATCGCTATGTGGGAATCGGGAGTTGGGAATCGTCTTTGGGGGAGTCGGACAGGTCAATATCGTATGGAGCGACATCCTCGCAAAAGGTAACATCCCTTGATTTGTGCCACACCTCCAGGTTTTTCAAACTCTTTATGCTTACCACGCGACTCTCGAATCACGATTCTCGAATCCCAATTTCCGTTTTTACCAATCATTATCCTTTTCGTAGCCAAGCCTAACCAGCAGGTCGCCAGAAACTTCCTTGAAGAGCATTTTATTTTCTTCCGAAAAATGCTGCTTCCAGCCGCCTGTCTTCCCCGAGCGGAAGGTGTGACTCTTCTTCGGCTGGATCGCATCCACTAAAACAGCAAGCGCCTTTTCGCGCCGAGTTGGAATTTTATAGCCGGTCTTTTCAACTTCATCGAGCATGGACAAAAGAGTCGCATCACGGTTGTTGATGAGGTCTTCAAAGCGGATGCACTTCACATTCTTTTGGCGGGAGACATCGAGCCATTGAAAGACGCCGTCATACCTTTGCCTGACGCTGACCATTTTCAACCCGTCACGGTCAATGCCGGTGATGGCCACGTTAAGCCTCGCGCCGAAGTCAGGCAGGGAGTTGTAATATGCGTGCATCCCATGTTCTTCGTGCATGTCGGTCGCAAAGAAGACTTGTGAGACGAGCATATCTCTCGGGTCGCGATAAATAAAATAGTTGACGCGCCCTGCCCCAGTCAAGAAAGATGCGTTCTCTTTTGTTGCATCCACATACCCCCAGCCGATGACTCCCGCAGGCACAGACTTCAAATCAGCAAGAATATCGTCCGCCGTCCTTCGTCCACCGTCTTTTTTGATCGTACGAATCGGGTCGGCATCCACATATTTATACGGCATGATTCTGGTGAAGCCGTTCAGGATTTGCAGAAGCAGATGCGAGCCGCTTTTGGGCTTGGAGTTGCCAAAGATGGGCGGCGCGTCAGTGAAGGAAAACCGCTTCCAGCGCAAGATGGCTTGGGCGGTTTTGCCAAATGGGCGGAGCGTGCGGCGTAATTTTTTCATCAAGTTTAAAAGTTAGAAAGTTGGAAGGTTGCATTTAACTTTCTAACCTGCAAACCTTCCAACTTGAAAACTCGTTCTATTCGTTCACAACGCGGCGGAGTTTCTTCATTGAACCCTTTTCGGATTCGTAGACCTTTTTCACGCCGTCGCCCAAACCTGCTTCGGTCACGCGGATGTATTTGACGAGGCGTTCAAATCCGCCGGGCTCAACAGACGCGGCCTGATCACTGCCCCACATGGCGCGGTCAAGCGTGATGTGACGTTCAATGGATGTCGCACCGAGCGCAATCGCCACCGCCGAGGGCACAAGCCCAACTTCGTGGCCGGAGTAACCAATGGGATTATTCGGGAATTCCTTGCGCAGCGTTTCGATCATGCGCAAGTTCAATTCCTCAGGCTCGCAAGGATAGGTGCTGGTGCAGTGCATGATGACGAGATTATCTTCACCGACTGCATTCACGCCTTTATGGATCTGCTCCATCGTGGACATGCCCGTTGAAATGATGACAGGTTTGCCCGTCTTGCGGACATGCTTCATCAGGTTGTGGTCGGTGAGCGAAGCCGATGGAACCTTGTAGGCAGGCGTGTCGAACTTTTCCATGAAATCCACCGAAGGCTCATCCCAGACGGAAACCATCCAGTCAATTTTCTTTTCCTTGCAGTAGCGGTCGATCTCGCGGTATTGCTCTTCGTTGAATTCAACCTTGTAACGATAATCCAAATAAGAGATATAACCCCACGGCGTCTCGCGCATTTGCTTTTGCTGTTCAGGCGGCGTACACACTTCGGGCGTGCGCTTCTGGAACTTCACAGCATCTGCGCCGGCGTGAGCGGCAGCGTCGATGATTTTCTTGGCGACGTCGAGGTCGCCGTTGTGATTGATGCCCACCTCGGCAATGATGTAAGCCGGATGTCCATCACCCATCATTCGATTTCCAAATTTAATTTCACGAGCCATTTTTTTCTCCTTATGAGTAGTACCGACTTAAGTCGGCACTACGGTTTTTAAAATTAATTCACACAGTTCACGAATTGCTCCGTGGCCGCCTGCCTTCGTCAAAACAAAATCGGCAGCACGGATCACCTCGGGATACGCATCCGCAACCGCCACAGACCAGCCCGCGATCTCAAAACATGGAAGGTCGTTCAGGTCGTTGCCGAGATAGACGACATTCTCCGCTTTGATATTTTTCTGAGCAAGGACTTCGCGCATCACGCGCCCTTTGTCCTGCAACCCGATCCCATGCATGGCCTCCACCCCCATCTTTTTCGCGCGCGCCATCACAACCGGGTTCGGCTCCGAAGAGAGAATCATCACCTCGATACCTTTTTCACGCAGGGTCTTGATGTGCATACTGTCGCTGCGCGAAGCCGTGACCGATTCCCTGCCATCCTGATCGGTGCTGACCAGGTTGTCCGTCACCACGCCATCGAAATCACAGATGAGCATTTTAATCGTTTCAGGCATGGCGCGGCGCGGCTGGCCCGGGGAGACCATTTCCAATCCACTGTAGACCAACGCCTCGTACTTTGACCAGTCCGACAGCGTATCAATATCCACAGTATATTTCGAGTCGATTAACAACGGGTAAACAACATCGCCCGTCAATGATTTCTTGTTGAGGATGGTTGAAGAACGGATCGTGTCAATGTGGCCGGTCTGCCAGTAGACAGGCGGCAGGATCTGCCTCGGCGCGTTATACGGCTCGACAATTCCCGGCACTTCAAGCAGCGGGTCGAGCGGTTTGCCTTCGCCGTTGAAACGCCACATCTTGAACGGGTTTTGCGCGGCAGGCACCACTCCGCGCACACAATCTGCGTCTTCGTGGTTTAGCAAAATACGAATGGCATCATCCACCATCGTCAACGGGCGGATGGGCGAAGTGGGACGCAACTGCACGACGACCTCAGGGTGGTACGCCTCGACCTCTGCCAGCCACTTCAACGCATGTTCAAAAACAGGCAGGTCGGTGGAATTGTCTTGAGCAAACTCCGCAGGACGCAGGAAGGGAGTCTCTGCTCCCCACTCGCGCGCGACTGCCGCGATCTCTTCGTCATCAGTGGAGACAATGACACGAGTCACCAATGCAGATTGCTTCGCCGCGGCGATGCTCCACGCGATGAGCGGATAGCCCGCAAAGCTGCGGATATTCTTACGCGGGATGCCTTTCGAGCCGCCGCGGGCAGGGATGAGGGCGAGGATGTCGGTCATTGTTATTTCCCTGGAGGCACAGCATGCTGTGCCCTTACCAAGATGTCCACCCGCCATCCACAATGACATTGTTACCGGTCATGTAGGATGAAGCATCGGATGCGAGAAAGAGGAGCGCACCGTTCATTTCATCCTTTTTCGCCATGCGCCCCAAAATGGTTTTAGCAGAATAGTTCGCCACAAAATATTCTTCGTGATTGTTGTACACGCCGCCGGGAGTGAGTGCATTCACGCGGATTTCTGTCCCGGCGTAATAGGCGGCAAGATATTTGGTAAATCCCATCACGCCGGCTTTGGTGGTGGTGTAATAGACAGGCTTGTAAGCCACGCGCTTGCCGTCTTTGATATAGATTCTTTGATCGGGGCCATTCAATCCATAGGTCGAGCAGATGTTGATGATGCTGCCTTTTTTGCCCTGCGCAACCATCTGTTTAACGCAAGCCTGCGTGACAAGAAAAATCCCCGTGAGGTTGACATTCAACGCGGCGTTCCAATCCGTCAACGGATAATCTTCGAATGCGCCGGGCGCGATGCCCTTGGAGGCGGCGTCGGGGTCAAACTTCGGGTCGAGGGCGGCTGAATTCACCAGTACATCGAGCCTGCCAAAGGTCGAAAGAACCGACGCGACCATCGCGTTGACAGAGTCGAGGCTGGTGATATCGGTCGCGATTCCAATCGCCTTGAATCCATCCTTGACGAGTCCTTCGGCGACCTTGCCTGCCGCGTCGCCGTTGAGATCCACCACGGCGACAGATGCGCCGGCCTCCGCGAGCGTGCGGCAAAATTCCGCGCCGAGTAGACCCACTCCGCCCGTCACAACTGCCACGCGATCTTTCAAACTAAATTTATCGAAAATGGTCATTTGATTTCCTCTTAGACCAGACAGGTTTCGGAAACCTGTCTGGTCTGTAATTACGGAAAAGTCGTGTAAATTTTATCGCCGTGAGATTGATGCGCAAGATACAACCCTTGTGATAATTGAAGATAGATCGACTGCACATCCTCTGATTCTGAGCCGAACTTGAAAAGAGCGAGAACGGCATTCCCCGATGATACATCACCCTGAAGAGCGCTGACCCCTTCGGCATATCCTTCGCGCGGCAGGTTCGTGACCGGGTCTACCAGGTCGGGCAACACATGGCTGGGGCGGTCTGCGTAAAGATAAACCGGACCGGGCTGATTGGTGTAAACGCGAATATCTTTGGGCAGCTTGCGCAAATAAGCCATGGCCTCAGAATCATACCAGACGAAGGAGGCATATCCCTGCCCGCCCTTGTGGAGTTTTTCCACGACGATGGATGAATCATAGGTCGAGAGTGAAAAGACAAGGAGGGCGAAAACAACAACCAGGCTTTTCCAGATCATCGCGCGCCTTTGCCACAGCCAATGTCCGAAATAAACAAGCAGGATGAGCAGCGCGACATAGATCGGCGAAAGGATACGCAGCTTGAACTTTGTGCTGGCATCGAACAGCAGCATGGATGAGACAATCGATGCGAAGTAACCGAAAATATACAGCCCGTTGGCAAAGGATAAAATTTCAGGTTGAGGGGTGGAGGGCTTGAAAAATTTCCGCAATCCTTTGGTCACAACCCAAACAAGCAGGGTTAAAGCGATAGCCGACAGGGTGAGCGCGATCAAATTCGGCACACCAGCGAGCGCGCGCCGCCATGTCTCAACGGGGATAAGGAATTCCGAAAAATTGTAAATGCCCGTGCTGATATTTTCATCCGTGAGCGGATGCCAGATCAGCGTGCGGTTGGTGGCGTTATCCGCGACAAGTTTGTTGCGAATGCTCCAGCCAAGCATGAACGGCGCTGCGCCGAAAACAAACATCAAAACGCTGGTCAGTTTTTTCTTCCAGCTATCCTGCAGCAGGATGAGCGCAACAATGAACGTCGCCAGCAGCGCAAGCCCCGCATAACGGGTGAGATAGGCAAATGAAACAAGGATGCCCGTCACAATCAGCCAAATATTTTTGGGAGAATTGAAATACTCTGAAAAGGTCAGGAACGCCGCGAGGCTGAAAAAGATATACAGCGGCTCGCTCATTGCAACAGCATGAGCATAAAATAACGAGGCATTGACTGCAAACAGCAACGCCAGAGCCGCGCCCGCGACCCGTGATTTGGTCATGCGCGCGCCGATGATGCCAAGCAAAAATGCATTCGCGCCGAAAAGTATGGCATTGATAAAGCGCGTGCCGCGCAGGGGGTCGAGTCCGCTGATGCCGGTCAACGCCAGCGCAGTTGAAAAACCGGGCGGGAAGTGCGTCACCGGCTGGTTGGACGCAAGCCAGGCTTCGCGATAACCATATCCCGCCAGAATGCTGCGCGCGCCGGCAATATAAGCGATCGAGTCGTCTGAAAGCCCCAGTCCCTGCGGCGTACTGTAAAGCAGGATACCAACTGCGCTCACAGCGATAAGGCCAAGAGCAGACAGAAAAAGCAGATGGGACTTCAGAAAGTATTTCATTCAGATAAAAGACAGAGACGCGCCCTCATCCCCAACCCTTCACCTGACCGGGAAAGGAATAGGGAGAGGGAGCGCCTCTGCAATAAAAATCAACTATGCCTGTTTGGCAATATAACCCTGTTCTTCGAGGTATGATAGAACCTTGCGAGCGTTATCCTCTGCTGATGCGCCAAAGCCCTGAAGTGTGATCTCGGGGTTGATCGGTTGTTCGTAGGGATCGTCCACGCCGGTGAAGCCCATCGGCTTGCCGTCAACCATCGCCTGACGCGCCTTGGCATACAGACCCTTCACATCGCGCTGTTCGCAGACTTCGACAGGAGTGTCCATGTAAACTTCGATGAAGTTCTCGCCGACCATCTTGCGGGCTTCTGCGCGAGTGGCGCGGTACGGGCTGATGGCTGCGCAAATGACCGCGCCGCTCGCGTGGACAATTTCGCCGGCCACGAATCCGATGCGGATGATGTTGGTGTCGCGGTCTTCCTTGCTGAAACCGAGTCCCTTGGAAAGATGCGTGCGGACAACGTCACCGTCGAGGATGGCGATCTCACGCCCGCGTTCGAGCAGCAGCGTGGTCAGCACTTCGGTAGTCGCGGACTTGCCTGATCCGCTCAAGCCGGTGAACCAAATGCAGAATCCCTGTTTGTGGCGCGGAGGATACATCTCGCGCAAAATTTCAGCAGTCTCGGGGCGGGTGAACCACTCGGGAAGCAGCCTGCCTTTCGCAAGATAATCATCGCGGACTTGCGTGCCGGAAATGTTCGCCACTTTCGCGCCCTTGGGCACATCCTTCTCTTCGACATAGCGAGCTTCATCGGGAAGATAGACCAGCATCTCGAACGGAACCATCTTGACGCCAAGTTCGGCTTCGTATTGCTTCATGATTTCCTGCGCATCATACGGACCGTAGAATGGCTTGCCACTAGAATCATTTCCCGGCCCTGCGTGATCTCTGCCGACAATAAAATGATTCGCGCCGTGATTGCGGCGGATGATGGCGTGCAGCAACGCTTCTTTCGGGCCAGCCATGCGCATCGCCAGCGGGAGCAGGCTGAGCATGGTATCTTTTTTATCGTAGTAATTATCAACCAACGCCTTGTACGTGCGGACGCGGGTGTAGTGATCCACATCGCCGGGCTTGGTCATGCCGACCACGGGATGAACGATCAACGAGCCTTTGACTTCCGCCGCGGCGCGCTTGGTGAGTTCTTCGTGGATGCGGTGCAGGGGATTGCGGGTCTGGAAAGCGACCACATTGTCGTGTCCCATCTCTTCGAGCATTTCTCGCACCTGTGCTGGTGTGTGGCGCAGATTCACAAAGTCATAATACTTGGGCAGGTTTACAACTTTCAGCGGGCCGGAGATGCAGACCTTGTTCCAGCGCGCCATCTCGGAGACCATCGGGTGCTTTGAATCGGTCGAGCCGTACGCAAGAGCAGCCTCGGCTTCCGCGTCCCAGTGATAGACCTCGTCGAGCGTCATCACTGCGATCAAGTCAAAGTTTGCGCTGCGCAATGCCAGTTCCTCGCCCACTGTCGGCAGTTCTTTCGGATCAGCTGTCAGGGTGATGGGAAGCGGGAAGAGGGTTCCATCCGCTAGGCGCATTTCCTTGAGCACGCGGTCATAATCGGCCTTGCCCATGAAGGTCGTCAGCGGGGAAAACCCGCCGGTGGCGATCAATTCAAGGTCACACATGTTGCGCATGGTGATTTTTATCGAAGGCAGTTTGCCGGCGCGGGCGAGAAGTTCTTCGCGCTCCTTGCCTTCAACGACCAGATTGACCAGTTTGCCACCATAAGGGGGGATTAGTTTTGCTTTTGTCATGTTCACTCCGTGATTATTTTGGTAGGGGCATAGCGAATTGCGAAAGAGTTTGCCTTTCGACTGACTCGCCATGCCCCTACAAGGTTTTTTTAAATGCCCGTCAATTATACTTCAAAATTCACCAACTGAATTTTGAAGTATTTCAGCCCATCATCCGGCATTATTCGCCGCAAAAGAGCTGGCTGACTTCCTTTTCAACAGCGGGGTCAAGCGGCATAGCCGTCAGCGTGTGACAGGCTTGTTGCATGGCTGGCAGGTCTGAGGTCATATGAGAAGCGATCTCGCTGAGGCGGGCAATATCATTGGAAGTTGCGTAGGCTTGCAGGAATGGCATCCATTCGATCTGATCTTTTGCAAAATAACCCTGCGAAAGTGCCTCCTCTCCCAAACGAAGCACTTCAACCCAGTCCCCCAATTGGCGGGCATACGAAGCTTTCTCATAAAAATAGCACCACTCCTTTGGCGGCTCGGAACCAAAGGGAATTTCGGGCGGAACCTGGAAGGGAACGTTCAATGAGATTTGGTCGGCTTCGGAAAAAGGTGCGATGGCAGATACGCGCGAATCTTCGAACGAGGAGAGTTCAACCTGATGCAGGTCGATCACTTGAACACATGAGAAGTGGCGCGGCTGGGAGAGAATTAAAATATTGCGGTAATTTGGATAGGTGCGAATACTGCGGCGGTTGGAATAATCCTGTGGCTCGCGCGCCAGCACCTTTTCGACGGTTTCCCCGTTCAACACCAATGCATACAGTGCGGGCTGTACATATTTTTCATGGTCTGATTCTGGATGATAAATCAGGTTGGCGGGTCCCCATGTAAAATAATCTTCTTCGGCCGCCACCAGATACCGCGTAATAAATGTTGCACCCGGCCCAATCTGGGGGATGCGCCAGCTCACCTGCCACCAAAAATTTCGCGTGGCATCGGTCTCGCTGGCTTTTACAAATCCGTTGGCATAATGAGTCAGCGATGCGGAAACGATCAGTACTCCCAAAAGGATATTTTGCAGCCGCAGGCTGGAAATAAAACTCAACAACAGCGGCCATAACACCGCCGCGCCGGCGGATGCGATCAACGTGTATCTCGAATAATTTTTAAAGTCGACGCTGCGCCCGACTAAAATGACAGGAAGCAAACCGCAGACAAGCAGCCCGAGTCCGATCCAGACTGCTTCGCGCCTCCAAGCTGACCCGCCGCCTGATTCGCTTTCTTCCGGCATTTGAACAGCCTTGTGAAAGATCCAAACTACGACGAGCGCCAGCAAAGTCACGCCGATGCCAGGCATCCATTCCTGATTGTTTATGCCAGGACTTAATCTGGCAAGCGGAGTCCCCCACGCTCGAACCAAAACATCCAATCCATCATTCAGGAGTGTGGATAATATTTTCGCAAAAAAGGTGACCGGCTTGACCAGCGCATCGCTGAATTGCATATCCACGTCTGTTGCGCCCCGTTCGCTTTTGAAAAAGAAAAGCCTCCATGCTAAAAACAAACCCGGGATAAAAAACGCAGGAAATGCCCATTGGAAAAACCTGGCAAGTATTTTCCAGTATGTTCCCTTCAAGCGGTGAGACAGAAGGAATACACAGACAAAACGCAGGAACTCAAGCCCGATAAACCATTCGATCTGACCAAGATAAAACCAGCCAAGCACAATTGAGGCAATATAAAACATTGAACTTTTCAACCGCGTATTTGATCGAACCGCCTTGATCGTTAAGGCAATGGAGGTCATTCCCGCGGCAAGACCGGAGAGATGACAAAGGTAATCTATTGCAATCGGCTGCGAGAGAAAACCCGGATAGATTAAAAACAACAAAGCCATCCAAAGCATTGTGCGGCGGTTCTCCGGCCAGATCAGACGAAGAATCCAAAAAAAGGAAAGTCCGCTGATTAAACGGAAAACGAACGCGCCCAGGTTGTAATACAGGGGATTTCCGCCAAAAAGAGAATACGCAGGGATCATCACCAACGCGCGCAATGGACGGTCTACGCTGAAGATATCCCAAAAAACAGAAGGTCCCTTCGCCCCCGCTGCATACATGAGATACCAGTCATCATAGAAATAGCCGAACTGCGGTATAAAAATTAAATAGAGCAAACCTGAAATCACAGAAAGCAGGGCGATCTCCATTAATAACCTGGAACGAAAAGTTGACCTTAACCTTTGCATGGCATCTCCAAGAAAAAAAAATTAAGAAGGCAGATCAACCATCCGTCTGCTTGTATTTGACTCAAGAACTGCCTGCACAAGCTGCTGCACCTTCACTCCGTCTTCCAGCGAACAAACTGGCTGCGCCATCCCATGAGCAATATCGATGAAATGACGCATCTGCGCCGCGAAGAGCTGGTTGCGCTCAAACCCGTCTGGAAGAGGATACTGCTCTTCAACAGCCGCCGGCGGGTTGGCATCCCAGGTACCAAAAGCCGCGGGCATCCTGTAAAAGTGGAGCACCCCATCGGCATTATCCCAGCGCAATGTGCCGTTTGTCCCCACGATCTCCAGCCTGTGAACAGGCGGGCGCTGAAAATAATTGACATGCACGCCGCCCACCGCTCCGCCGGAAAATTTCAACCCGATCTCAGCCGCGTCTTCCACGTTCAACTCAAGCGGGGAAAGGTGACCATTGAAAGACCACAGCGACTCCACATCGCCGAGCAGGAAGCGCAAATAATCGAGCGGATGAGTGAGTGTGACGATCGCTCCCCCGCCGAGGTCGGCGCGCGCGGCATAGCTCTGGCGGTAATCCTCCCACGGATGCCAGTTCGGCAGATATTCACCCCAATGCGCGTGGAATGTGAGGATTTTCCCGAGCGTGCCGGACTGAATCAATTCGCGGGCTTTGTTCAACGTTGGATGGTAACGGAATTGAAATCCCACTAAAATTTTACTGCCGCTTGTTTCAGCAGTCTTCCGCAAAACATCAAGTCTGTCCAACGAATCAGAAACTGGCTTTTCAAGCAGGATAGCACAGCCCGCTTCTGCGGCAGGGATGGCAACATCGAGATGCAGTGCAGTTGGATTCGCGACGATCACAGCATCGGGCTTGTGTTTTTTGAGAGCTTCCTGCAAATCGGTTTCAACTGGATAGCCCGCGAGTTCATCGTCGGGCAGGGTGGCGCGATGACTCCGCAACAGAACAATATCCCTTTCGCCGAGGGCGATCAAGTTGCGAAAGTGCCGTCGTCCGATGGAGCCCAGACCTGCAATAAGAAATTTCATTTTTTCTCCGTAGGGGCGAGGTTACCTCGCCCCAGGGCGGGAAGACCCCGCCCCTACGTGTTATCTACCAATTCAAATCTTTTTCATATCCCCATTTGACCAACATCTCACCCGCAACTTCCTTGAAGATCGATTTATCGCGCGCGGTAAAGAGCCGTGACCAATTCCCAGCCTGCCCTTTGGGGAGAAAGGACGCGATTCCTTCGTTGCGTTTGGCCTGCCACTCTTCATCGGGGTTGGATGACATCTCGGCTTTGATCGTTTTATCAAGCGCGTTGTTGATCTTCTTCACACCCAGAAACTTCCAGAGTTTTTTCATTTCATCAAACGGCGTTTCGAGCAGGTCTTCGTAGCGCAGTGTGTGATAACTCCCCGTGTAAAGCCGCTGCGCTTCGCCGTCGCTTTCGGTCAGGTCTTTTACCCAGCGCGAGGCAATGTTACGGATGAAGGTCTCGGTAAATATCGAACGACGGCCATCTGTAAATGGAACAGAATCAACTTTCAGGTCGGCAATGATGCGTTTATCTTCCGTCGTCAAAAATTTGGATTCCTCTACAAAGTTGCGGAAGCGTTCCGAGATCAGCACATCGCGCCCGTCGCGGACGATGTTGACGATCTTCGCATCTGGATATAACGAGTGCATGTCTTGCACGACCTGGCCGTGGATGACGCTGGAGGGACTCTTGTCGCCGACGATGCGTTTGCCTTCGCGGGCGGCGTCGCGCTCCATGATGAAATCTGCGGAGGCGCGCAGGACGAGCGGCGAGAGGTCGCGCCCTTGATTCCAACGGTTGGATTTACGCGTCAGCCACTCTTCGATCTCAGCTGAATCCACCAGCGACTTTAGCAGCGGCTTGCGGGTGAAGAAGTGCGCCTGATAGTTGCAATGCACTTCGGGGTGCAGGCGCGCAAGGCGCATAAGGAGGGTCGTCCCCGAGCGGGCATGGCCGAGGATGAAGAATTTCTCGCGCGGGAAAAATTGTTTAATCTCCGCCACTTCATCGGGCGTGATGGCGGGGATGGGATTACGATTTTTCTTTTTGAGTTCGCCCTTGAGCAGGATGCGGGCGGCGGTTTTGAGGCGGGAAAGCATTATGAAGACCCCGCTTCGTTATTTAGCCGCTTTTGAATTGATTCTGACAGCTTGTTCATAAAATCCTTATCTCGTTCCAGGTTGAATTTTTGCCCTTTATCCCATTCATAAAAGAAAGCCGGTCCACGACGCAATTCATCTGGCTCATTTGCATAGCGCGGGAAAATATGAGCATGGAGAGCAGGCTCCCCATTTCCAAGGATGTCGTAATTCATGCGTATCGCTCCAGTTAGTTCCAATAACGCGTCCCCAATAATCGTCATATCGCGCAAAAATACTACGCGACTTTCAGGTGAAAGCACATTCAAATCAAAAACAACCGGATCAGGCAACAACAAAGAATAGCCTCGAAGAAATTGTACATCTCCCAAAACTGCCCACCCTGATGGGACACGGCAAATTACAGTTTCGTTTTTACCTTTGCGAGCCAATTCAACGCGTTGATGAATTAAAGTTGACACGAAAACTCCTCCTTACCTCTTCCAATTTAACATCACTAACCCAGCCAGACAAACAAATATCCCAACGATGTTCACCCACGAGATTTTATCCTTGAATAAAAAAATCGCCACAGGGAGCAGAATCAGCGACGCGACCACATTGGTCAACACCGCGGCGATTCCCAAATTCCAGCCTGAGCGGTAGACAAGCAGGAAACCAAATTCAATTCCGACAACGGCAACGGCAAGTCCGAAGCTGGCCCAGTTGAGTTGTTTGAGTTCCGCCGTGATTCCGTTTTTGGCGGGAAAGAAAAAAAATCCGAGCAGGGTAACGACAAAGGCGGCGGCGTACGTGACCAATAAAGAAACCGTGAAATTGACATTCGCCGGCGTGCTCTTGGCGACAAAATGGTACAGCGCGCTGGAGCAGATGGCGAGGGTGATGGAAAAATAAAAGAGGAACATGGGATTTGTCTTTGGTCGCATGGTTAAGTAGTTAGTGTCATTGCGAGGGCGGTGTTCTTCCGACCGACACTTGCGCCGCACTGCGTTTGTTGCAGTGCGGTGAGCAATCTCCTAATCAGCGAGGGATTGCTTCGCCGCTTCGCGGCTCGCAATGACATTAGAATTTAAAACCTTCAAAATAAACTCTGCCGTCCTTTTTCCTGACGTACCGTCAGTAAATGTGATTTCGTCTTCAATGAACTTGCGGCGTTCGGGATAATCAAGGGATGGGTTTTTCAGGTAGGCATTCAACATGGAACGCAGTTCTTTTTCGTTGTTTGCAACCCGCCCAGCCCTGGCTTCGCGGAAGCGTTTGTGCGTGGGCCAGTTGCCGATCTCTTTCAGCGAGAGCGAGAATTTATTTTTCTTATTCCATCCGCCGGGGACATCGATCGTTGCGGCAATCATCGGCGTGTCGTGGACGGCAGTCTCGACCAGCATTGTCGAATAGACCGTCACCACCACATCCGAATATGCCATCATGGACGATTTCTCGTCCATGTCTTCGCCGCCGTAGTAGCCGAGCGAGCCGCCCAACGCCACAGGCTGGACTACATGCACGTGCGGATATTTCTTCTCCAACTCAAAAACGCGCTGGCGTTCTTCGGCAAAGATCTTCGGCTTGTCTTGAAAGTGACTTGGGTGCAGGCGGATCAATAACTGCGAAGGCTCTGCCAACGAATCAGATGAAACCAATTTCGCGAGCGCTTCGATGTTCGGATAGTTCGGCGCAAAGTGTACAAAACTGCTGGCGTACGAGATCAATTTGCGCTTGGGGTCAAGCCCGTGCAGTTTGAAATATTCATCGCGCGGCATGATCCACTGCTTGCGGAAATATCCGTCATACGAGGGGATGCCGCCAATGTTCACATGCTCGGGATTCCAATCCGAACCTTTGACGAGCTCTTCTTTTTGCAACTCAGACCAGCAGGTTGCCCATTGCACATCCGCGCCTGAGATGTTGTAACTGGATGAATTGTCCCAGCCGACGATGACGGTCATGTTCGGGATTCCGCGCTTGGCAGATTCGCGCAGGAGGTAACGATCCATGCGCCAGCCGGGGGTCGAGGCGATCACCATGTCGGGTTGATACTTTTCAAAGAGGTCGGTGTACAGGCCCGGGGTAGGCGTGAAGCGGTTCTGCATCAGAATCAAAAGTTTGCGGGCGAAGGAAAAATTCCGCAGGAGGAGAATCATCAGCGCGGAGGGAATCCAAATGCCCAAACGGAATTTCCAGCCGTTCTCTGCCCAGACTTCCCAGATGTGGCTGTCCATGGCTTCGGTGTTGATGCGCCACGAGCCGCCAACGCGGCGCAGGTAGGCGAGCAGCCACTGAAGGCGCGGTTGAATGGTGTTGGCGTATTGAGAGGCTTCTTTTAGTTTCAGGCTCTCAAAAGTAAGTCCGTGTTGCGAGTTGCGAGTTGCGAGTTTTGTTTTGATTGCGTCATCGGTGAGGACGACAACTTCAATACCCGCAGCCAGCAGTGTCGGGACGACGTCGCTTTGCAGGAAGTAGATGATTGCCATGCCGTGGTCGGCGGAGATGAAGATTGTTTTGGTCATGGAGTTGGGTGGTCATGAGGTCGGGTAGTCTGGTTTCCCTTTACCCTACCCTCTCCCACTGGAGAGCGAGTGGCTAGGCTTACTAAAAACCAAATGATACCCAATGGCCGCCGGGTTTTTGGCATCTCCAGGCGATTTGACAAATCCATCGCCAATAATGGGTTTGAGCAACGACACCAACCCTTCGATCAAGATCAACAAGCCGCGCCCAAGCCAGCGAGAAAGGCGCGGAAGTTTTGGCAGAACCCAAAAACGCAGGTTGCGGGTCGCTTCACCGAGAAAGAAAATCGGGTCGTAATAGCCTTCGAGCAAAGTCACCTCAAAGCCGTGCTGGCGCGCCATCTTTTCGAGCGAGTAATGAGTGTAGCGTTGAAAGTCAAACGGAGCCTGATGCACCTTGATCATGAACGGCACGGCCATCACCAGCGAACCGCCGGGCTTGAGCAGGTACAACAGCGCATCGAGCAATTCGTGGAAATGATAAACATGCTCGAGCACATTCATCAGCACCAGCATGTCAAATGTATTTTCTTTGAAGGGGATGCAGTCGCCAAAGTCGCAAGCCAGGTCAACTTCGGGATATGGGACAACATCCACCGAGAGATATTTTCTTCCCGAGAAGATTTGGGCGAAATCTCCATGACCTGCTCCGACATCAAGAATCAACGCATCTTTGTCCTGACCCTGAGCCTGCTCCTGCAAAAATTTCCAATTTGCCTGCCGCCAGGGAGTTCCCTGATCCGGCCCGCGCTCGACCCGTTCATAGACATGAGCCGTCTCCGGCATGGGAGTGAAGACCGGCCGGCCTTCATGAATGCGGACTTCACGTCCATCACTGGCACAGCGCCAGAGGTTTTGTTCTTTGATCGAAAATGGTTTTTTGCAATCGGGGCAGACGATCAGGGATGACAGCAATTCGTTCATGCGTACCTATTTATAGTAGATGTTGAAGATGGCATTGTACAAGGCCAGCAAAGGTTTCTTGAGGAAGGGCAGTTCCCAGAATCGCTTTGAGGGGGAATCCTGTTTGGGTGATAAATCCGTTTTGAGCGCGGAAGGAAGCGTGTTGCTCATGTTCTGGGCGTAGCGTTCCACGGGCATTAATCGCAGGTAGCCGGCAGCGTCCATGCGCTCATCCAGTTGACGCACCTGACCCATCGGCTTATCCATGTCAAATGGCAGGAACTGCGCCAGCGTGGATTTGTACGCGGTGAATTGCCAGTGACTCGCGCCAAGATAGGCGGGAAGGTTTTTATATGTGACGCGATAATCGGTGGTGTCGCTATATATCTTTTTCAACTCATCGTCTGAAAAACCAAGAGTGGTGGAAAATTCATAAAACCATTCATACGGCAGAATATCTCCCTGCTGGAACTCGGCATTTGACTTTGCCCACGCAATGGAATTTTGCAGAAATTTTTCAGGCGTGCGGAAGGGACGCGCGGTCACCATGCCGACATTTGGGTAACCTTCGAGCAGATCCACTGAGGCTTTCAACCAGTTGGGATAAAACAAAACATCCGCATCAGTATAGGCGATGATCTCGCCGGGCGCGCCTGCCAGCATCACATTCCACGCGCCGCCCTTGCCCATGTTTTTTTCGGAGAGAATCAAATATTGGATTCGCCCTTCTTCTTTTTCTTTCACAAGGAAATCACGCACTTCGGGGCAGGAGCCGTTATCGAAGATCATCAAGTCAAACGGCAGGCCGGCATCCGTGCGCATGGATTCGAGCGAGGCTTTCAGCACATCCAAAGTCTCGGCGTAGAATCCGCTTAGGAAGGGGATGTAGTTCAACAGCGCCACTGTGATCCGCTCCGGGCGGGCGACGTCTTTGACGAACTTGGCAGGGTTTTGGCCTTTTCTCATTATCGTTTCCAGGTTTGAACGTTGAAAGGTTTGAAGGTTTTCAACTTTCCAACATTCAAACTTTTCAACCTTTCAACTCATTTGAATAATTTCTTAAATCGCTTTTTCCATCGCTTCGGACGAGCGATATTCTCAATCATCTTTTCAGGCAGGAAAAAGAAAACAGAACGCAGGATCAACTCAAGGCGGCGCGTGAAGCGCAGGGATATCATCTTCGGGCGCACAAGTTTACCATCCGCGAGTTGATGCGTTGAATCCAAAATCGTGTAACGAACATTTGCCTGCCCCCCCGCGAGGCGGATATTCTCATTCGTGTCAGGATGTTCGTAATGCGGCTTCGCGCCGGGCAGGTGGCTGTAATCGTGGTTCTGATGCACGATCATCACCGACGGTGTGCAGTCAATCACAGGCCATTTTTCTGCGCGGGCTTTGTAGATCATCCAGTTATCCCAGCCTGCGCGGCCGATGATGAAATTGGGGATGTCTTGATAGCAGGATTTTGGAAAGAGGAAAAAATCGCTTCCTGCGGGACGGTGAAGCTGGCCCTGACCATTGACCATTGACCGCAGCCCGCGGCTCCAGTCTCCCGAAAAATCGAGCGGCGCGGCCACATCCAAATCCCAGCGCTGGCTGAGGAGGACGAATTGCGACTTTTGACTTTTGACCCGCCTTGCCGCTTCTACAAAATCGGGCATGAGGATCATGTCTGCGTTGATGATGCAAAGTAATTCGCTGTTCGAGTTTTCTCTTGCCAGTTGAAACATGGACGAGATCAGCGGCGTGCCTGATTCACTGCGAACCACATCCGGCAGATGCTTCACACCCAGTTTGCGGGCGGCTTCGGCAAGACCTTCCTCCTTGCCAAGCAAAATGACTTCGACATCAGGCAGCAGAGTCCATGAACGAATTGCGTTGCGCTGAATCATTGCAATGTGCAGGTCAGTAAAAGGTTTGGGGGCGGAAAACAAAGTAATCAGTGGCATGAGTAATCAGTTATCAGTTCGTCATTGCGAGCCGCACTTTGGCGAAGCAATCCCAAGTTATACGGAGATTGCTTCGTCGCAAAGAACAAAACCGCTCCTCGCAACGACATTATTTAAGCGCCCTCTTATCAACGTCCCTGTGCGTTTTGTGTTGAATATCGGCGTTAATTTCCATCAGGTGCGGTTCGTTGTGGACAAGGTCAAGCACGTCCTTCCAGGAAAAATCGTCGCGCCCGTCGAAGCGGTCGTAGATCTCGCACATAAAGTCGAGGTCTTCAGCAGTATCCACCGTCCAGCGGTAGTCGCCGAAATCAGTGGTGTGATGCAGCAGGGCGACCTTGAATCCGCGCGGGGAAATGCCAGTCTGCAATTGGCGGCTGACGTTCGTCAATTCAACACCTTCATAAAAATACGGCATGGCATGTTCGCGGTGTTGTAACTCTTTGGCTTCCGCCCAGGTCTTTTTCAGCCCTTCGAAGGTGCAGGCTTCCACATCAAGGCCGATGGGATAAGTACGAGTCCACGGCGCGGGCAGGCGGTTGCACACGAAATCATATCCGCCATCGAGCAGGGTAGTGACCACATCGTCGATCAATTGCGGGTCAATCACGGGGCAGTCTGCTGTGACGCGCACAACCACGTCCGCTTTGGCTTGCAGCGCTGCCTGATAATAACGGTCAAGCACATCAAACAAACTGCCGCGGGTGTAGGGAATGCCACTAAAATCGCAGTACTCAGCCACGGGGTCGTCAGATGCGTCTGTCGTCGTGGCAAAAATGACTTCGTTCAGAGTCCGCGCCCGCGAGGTGCGCGAGAAGACGCGCGTCAACATTGGCTGACCTGCGATGTCTGCGAGGATTTTTCCCGGCAGGCGGGAGGAGGACATGCGTCCTTGAATGATGGCTACGATTTTTGGGTTCATATTTTTATTGTAGGGGCGACGTTCCGTCGCCCTGGGCAGGAAGACCCTGCCCCTACATCTCCTGCGCCTCGGAGGGAATCGGCAGCGCTTCGACAAATCCTTTCGCGCGGAATTTTTCAATGTAATCGCGCACCATCCAATAATCAAGACCGACTTGTTCGGCGATCTCAAAGACCGAGAGGAGGCCTTCAAAGCGCATCATGATCTTTTCGATGGCGCGGTTGAGCGCCCAGTTCTCGCGCCAATCGACCCACAGGCCGTTGCCGCTGAGAAAGACCGGGCCGCGGAATGTGCGCTTCGGGATGTAGTTGCTGGCGTAGATGCGGATGATCTGCTCGGCTGTTTCCGCCGCGCCGACCAGCATGTCATCGTGCATGATGTCGAGGTTGTCATCGGTGGTGTGATACTCGTCATAGGGCCAGCGGTTAATCGAGATGCAGGGCACATTGACGCCGGGGCCGTTGATGACGCGCTCGTCGTTGGCGGGCGCGGCGGCGAAGTCACGCTCGTCGTGCGCCGATTTGCTGACGATAAAATTGGTGATGCGGTCGAGCAGGTGCGTATGCTGGCGAGTATGATGCCAGGCAATTTTGTTCTTATTGCCCGTCATTTCCATGAAGATGCCGCCGCGCAGATTTTGAATCAGATGTTCATTGTGCGAGAGATACACGATCGTGCCAATGGTTTCTGGTCCAAACCAAAAGCGGACACTCATCGAGCCGGCGGGCAGCGGATTCTCCGCGAGTCGGCGCGCCAACTCAATCGCGCTGACGACGCCCGCGCCGTCGTCATTGGCTTGCATAGGGTGACAGGTATGCGCCTGCACGATGATCTCCCCCGCGCCGCTCGGTCCGCCTTCGGGGTGGATGACCGCGGTCGCCATTTTGAATCCCTGCTTGGGGTCGGTGACAAATTCAGACTTGATGACTGCACGATATTTTTTGTCGCGCGGGAGTTTGTCGAAGACATTTTTCGACAGGCAGAATCCCCAACTGCGGTCGTAATATTTGAACACCCACGGAATGGCGTGCGGACGTTTCTCGTTGAAATATAAATGCGGCTGGAGTTCTTCGAACGAAAGTGTCTCGTCAACAGGCAGGGAATACGAAACGATGTGCAGCGGATTATTTTTGAAATCCACCACACGCTCGCCGCCCTCGACCTCCAGGTATGCCTCGTGGACAACGTAGCGCTCGGGCACATACCATGTCCATGCCTTTTCGAGCGGAGCGTAGGTCTCGATGGTGTAGTTGGATGAGTCAGGCATGTAACTGCCGACAATTTCAAGTGTCGTGTCGTGGTCGTCAGATGCCAGAGTTCTGTGTAATGGAAAAAATTCAGCCAATACCGACTTCAACGATGTATAAGTCTTCATCTCGTAATTCCTCGTTTACCTGTTTACTTGTTTACAACCAAGCACCAATTACAAATTACCAATCTCTAATACTTCGGCTCTTCAATATAATGCAATTTCTCCGGGTGTTCGCGCACAATGACCGACATATTATCGTAAAAATCATTCGCCGTCGCAAAATGGACTTTCGCCGCGCCGACCTGAATCTCCTTGATGACGCCCGCCGCAAGCAGCTCGTCCATGCCGGGGTTGATGTATGTCTTCACGCGATCGTTGTTGCGCACGAACATCGAATATAACTTGATGCGCGGCTTGCGGTCATAGCCCATGTAAATCCCGGAAAACTCCTTCACGCGCCGATAGTCACAGCCCACGTTATATTCAATGTAATGATGCATTGAGAAGGTGCTGTTGAAATCCAGCCCGATGCTGACGATCGTGCCATTAATTTTATGGAACAACGCAAATGCAGAGTTCGGGCCGTAGGCTTCCACATCGTCAGCTTTGGAAAATTCATCCGCGCGGGCGCCCAAAGCGGAGAAACTGTAAATCGGATGCGGAGTCCGCTTTACGTTAGGACGGAGGCGCGCAATCTCTGTGATGGCACCCATTTTCGACGGCGTTTCCAGCACATCAAAATAGTGTGTCTCCGTCCACGATTGAAAATTAAACGCAGGGAACATCACCGTGCCGTTCTTCCCAACCAACTCGCGCATCACATCAATGACCGTATCCGCGCCGCCCTCCACGCCGCCGAGCGATTTATAGGATGTGTGAACAACAATCGTGTCGCTTTCGATTTTTATTTTTCCAAAGCCGTCGAGCAAATCTTTTTTCGTGAGCATGATTTTCCTTTCTATGTCGCATCTGCAAGATAAACCTTGCGGTACACATTCATCAACACTTCGGCATTCTTCTGCCAATCCGCGCGCATCTCAGCGGACCTGCGGCTGGCTCTGCCGATCTCGGGCAGTTTCTCCCTTTGAGAGATCGCCGCGAGAATCTTTTCCGCGAGGTGGTCTGCATCGCCGTCACAGAACAGCCAGCCATTCTCATTTTCAACGACCCATTCCTTGTTGGCAGGGATATCTGAAACGAGGCAGGGAATTCCGCAGGCCAGCGCTTCCATCAACGAAACGGATGAGCCGTCCACATGCGAAGGTGAAACATAAATATCAGCCATATGATACCAGTTTGGCAAATCGGTTTGCGAAACATGCCCGCCAAATGTGACCCGCTCCAGCACGCCGCCGCTCTGTAAAATATTGCGAATCACATTTCCCTGCGAGCCGCCGTTCAATAAAATTAAATCCACATTTTCATTTTGCTGTGCCACTTTGACAAATGCACGCGCAAGCACATCCACGCCGTAACGGATTTCCCACGAGCGATTGCAGAAAAGAGTGACCGCAGACGATGGACGACTGACCGTGGTCGATGGTCGATAGTCCATCGTCGGAGCGAAATGCTCCAAATCAACACCCCAGGGGAAGACAACTGCCTTTTCAGGATTCATTCCATACTTGACAGCCATATCACGAGTCACATTCGCGTCGCTCGTAAAAAACGTCGAACGTTTTAACGTGTAACGTGTAACCCACTCCCACCATTTATTTTTGTGGACATCATCCATCAAGTCAAAACCCCAAGACATGCTGAGGATCGGGCGGAATCCGCTCAACACAGCGATGAAGGCGCAAGTCTGAATGGGACCGGCGTGAATCAGGTCAGGCTTGATCTCATTGACCAAGCGCCGAAAGTCGAGAGTCAGTTTCGCGAGGCTGCTCCATTTGAAAGGTTCATGCCCGCCCTTCCAAATGACCTGAGTCACATTTTCAGGGATGGGACGGTCTTCCACCTGCCGACGGTTCCCTTCCAACTGGACAAAGAATATTTCATGCCCGCCATCCGAAATGGATTTGAGAAAGCGAAAGTCGTGGGTGGAATAACCGAGGGAGAAGTAGGTGAGTTTCATGTTTTTCAAAAGTAATTGGAGATTGGTAGATGGTAATTACCAATCTCCAATTACCAATTACTAACCTAAGTCTGTCCAGCGCAATTCCTTGCCGAGGGGCATATCGGTCAACGCCTTGGTGCCGATGACGTTGTCCAATTCATGCGGTTTGATCGCTCCCGTCGTGGCAGGACGCAGTACGTCGATCATGTCGCGGGTAAAAATCTCGCCCGCTTTGATATCGCGCGCAGTGCGCAGGCAGCGGCGTTGGACAACCATGGTTTGCTGCTCGTTCCCGGCAATGAATTTATCTGAACTGCCAAAGGATCGCTCCAACAGGCGGGTCTCCTCAACCATCTTCGCCCAGTTGGCAGGGTTCATCGCAAACTTGTGGTCAGGACCTTCGCGGTCGTTGCTGTCTGTAAAGTGGCGTTCGATCATGCGCGCCCCTAAAGTCACTGCGCCGAGGACAGGCGCAACCGAATGGGTATGGTCGGATAAACCGAGAACCACCTCGGGGAACATCACTCCAAGAGTTTTCAAAACATTCAAATGCAGGTGATCGTAATTGTCGGGGCTGGCCGTGTAATTGGTGTTGCACTGCATCAAGCACAACTGCTTGTTGATCTTCAGGATCGCATGGACCGCCCGCTGCACATCGGCAATATCCGCTGCGCCGCAGGCAATAATCATCGGCTTGCCTTTGGATGCCATATGTTCGAGCGCTTCGATCCAGTCAATTTCACCGGAGCCGGCTTTGAAGGCGGGAATGTACGGGTTAACGTGTTCAATCGATTCGTAGTCATACGGCGAGGTAAAAAAGTCGATGCCGACTTTATCGCATTCCTCTTTGAGGATGGGCGTCCAGCTATGTGAGACGGATGCTGCGGCATAGACCTCGGTGACGGAGCGCTTCCAACCCGCCTGATGGCTGACCTTGGAATTCATGTGAGTGAAGCCATACTCTGAAACGATCTTAGGCGCCTGAAAATGCTGGAACTTCGCCGCATCCGCGCCGGCTTCCTTTGCAAGACGGATTAATTGTTTGGCGCGCTCCATGTCGCCGTCATGATTGGCGGCGATGTCGGCGATGAAATAGGCGGGGTGGTTTGGCCCAATGATTCGGTTCCCAATTCTTATATCCATTTTCTCTCCTTCCACAGATTAGACATTATCGGAAATAATTCACAGACAATCAAAACGGCAATTCTTGTTGCCGAAAAAATCCATTAACTGACCCGGCAGGCATCCCGCTCAACCAGATAAAGAGAGATCGTCTGGGCGGCCTGCAAGGCGCTTTATATGAGATAAACCAAAAAGACGAGAGCTAAAAAAGCTGGCATTTAACTCATGCGAAAACATAACGAGCAATCAAAATGAGCGGATGTTCCTCTACTTCTCACAATATGTAGTTGTGGCACACAACTTATCAAATTGCTCGGGAGTAACCCGATAGACAAGATAAGCATAGGCAACTGACTCTACAGGTTCGAAATTGTCCCGAAGCCAGGCATATTTTTCGGGGTCTTGTGTTACTCCAACGAGATCATTAATCCTAATAATAAAATAGCCTGGGCGCGGATTATTCGGGTTATTAAGAACACCCGGGTTATCCTTTTGATATTGTTGATACTCATTTTTCGCCTGGCTCCAATCAAGATTTGAGTCGGCCAGGTATTTATAAGAATTTATTCTTTTACCTATCAACTCATTCATATAACTCATCTGATAAGGATAATAAGTGGAAACCGAAACAAAAAGATATATCAACAGCGCAAAGCTTAGGGATTTCTGAATCAATGAAAAATCCGTCCAGCGAACAAAAAGAAAGCCTGAAAAAACATACAGCAATGGAAACACAGGGAGGTAATAGCGAATGCCAATTTGGGTATTAAAGAAAAAATTGAAATAAACGGCAAAAAACAAGGATGGGACCAGGAAGAAAATTCCATTTCTCCGAATATGTTCCTTGTTGTTTTTTCTTGTCAGGTAAATCGCCATTGCCATCAGGTAGATGATTTGGGTTGCGACAGGAACTTTTAATAATGATGCCACAAAATAATATCCAGGAAAGCCCTCCAACTCGCTTACCCGCCCAAGTAAATATACATTTCCAGAGCGATTGCCAGTCTGTTCAGTGTTCCTCATCCAGTCCAGTCCCTGTAGATAAGGGTAAGGGGTTGGTATGGGAAGGTTTTGCAAACCCGGGAAATCGGATTGAATGCGCATGAGGGTTTCAGAGCGGAGGCGATAGTCGCCGAACTTTGTAAAAGAACGGTTAAATAAAAAGCCCAGGTTGATGATAATCAGGGATGCCATCAGCGCAAAAACAACATACTGAACGTATCGTAGAATCATTGCGGTAATATTTTTTCTGAAGCGGAAAGCCTCGATCCAATCATGGGTGTCGTACAGAAAAATGGTTATAAAAAATAGGGGGTATAAAATGATTGCGGTATATTTTGCAAGCTGGGCAATACCCAGCGCAAAAAGACATACCAGCCCATTGCGCAAGCTGCGCTTGTTTGCAAATTTCCACAGAGCAAAGAATGCAAAGGAAATCGATGCGGTTAAATATAGATCCGTGGCCACCAATTGAGAATGAGCAATGATATTGGGGTCCAAAATATAAAGAGTGAGGGAAAAGAGGGCTGGAATAAAGCCATATAACGATCGCGACCAGTAAAAAACAAGAAAGGCAAGCAGGCAGGAAAAAAAAATTGTCACTGAGCGGGCGACAAATAATTTATTTAAGAAATATTTCAATTTCTCATTTTCCACAAAAGAAGCGAGTTTTTTTGGCAGGGCATTCAGCGCTGTCGCTGGCATTTTGCTGTCATCAATACGAGTAGAGTCCCCCGCGACAATATTTTCGCCGTATAAAATATGCTTATCTTCATCTGTCGTAAGCGAAAAATTCCGACGGACGCTTGAAATATTAACGGATGCAAAAACCATAATAATAAAAAGTGCAGCAAACGTCTGCGCTTTTGCGGAAGTATCAAGAAAAGTTTTAAAATTCGTGTTTTTTTTCATAATACAGTCCTATTCCTGTTGATAACTGCGTATTTTCTGTGGATAACCCTGCTGGTACTGTGTATAAAACCTGCTCAAGCCAGTGGAAAACTCGGGGGGAGACTCACCCAAATCTGTGGATAACTTGTGGATGGAAAGCCATAAGTTGTGGGAACGACGGGCAGTAAGGTTGGAGGCAAGGATGGATTTGGGGGAAATTTCGCCTTCCTTCAAGCTGAATTTTCGGGCGATTTCAACCCCAAACTGATACTTGCTCATGGCTTGCGGCCCAACAAGGTGATACAGTCCCTTCATTTCCTTCTTCAGCATTTTCAAGAGCGTCTGCGCCGTATCGTTGACCAGCATCGGGCAAAAGATCACATCGGTAAAGCCGCTCATGCTTTTGTTGTGGGTGAGGTTGTGATGGAAAAATTCAGCTAGGCTGCGTCTGCCGCTCAGGCTCCAGCCATAAAAATTGACGCGCGCCACAATCGCTTGTGGATTTTGGCCCAAGACCGCGCGCTCGCCTTCGAGCTTTGTTTGCGAATAAACTCCCAGCGGGTTTGGGGCATCGTCTTCAGTGTAGTAGCCGTCTTTTTCACCGTCAAAAACCGCATCGGTGGAGATGTGAACAAGCGGAATGCTGCGCGATTTACAGACTAGCGCGAGGTCGGCTGGCAGGTCAATGTTGAGGAGGCGGGCAAGGTTTGGGGTGTTCTCGCAGGCATCGAGGTCGGCAAGAGCCGCGCAGTTGATCACCCAATCGGGGCGGGCGAAGTCGATGGCAGACTTCACTGCGCCGGGATTCGCCAGGTCCAATTTCAAAACATCAAAAGGCGCACGGGTTAATTTGCCGCGATCCACACCAATGACTGTATGCCCGGCCAGCGCCTCCTGGGCGAGGTTGATGCCGAGCAAACCACTGGCTCCCGTGATGAGAATACGCGCCACGATCTTTATCCTTCGAGCTTGCCCTGCGCAAATAATTCTTCGAACGGCGCGATATATTTTTTGATACCTTCAACATCGAGCCATTCGGAATTGTTATCGCTGGAATAAATAAATCCCTCGTTCAGAGTCTTGCCTTTATCCTGCCATGAATAACCGAACCAGGTGGCTTCGGCAGGCTGGACGACGAACATGTTATCCACTTCAATTGTGTGACGCGCTTCATCTTCCGAGATCAGCACTTCATGCAGCTTCTCGCCGGGACGGATGCCAATAATATTAATCTCAGCGTTTGGCGCAATGGCGCGCGCAAGGTCAACGACTTTTGTGCTGGGAATCTTGGGCACGAAAACTTCGCCGCCTTCCATTTGTTCGATGCACTCGATGACGAAACGGACTCCCTGTTCCAGTGAAAGCCAGAAGCGGGTCATGCGGTCATCGGTGATGGTGATCTTTCCATTGGAACGCTGCTTGAGAAAAAGCGGGACAACTGAACCGCGCGAACCGACGACGTTCCCGTATCGGACGCACGAGTATCTGGTTGCTGACCCTGCGGCATATGCGTTGCTTTGAACGGTTAACTTCTCAGCAGCGAGCTTGGTGGCGCCATAGAGATTCGCCGGGCTGACGGCTTTATCGGTGCTGACGGTCAATACTTTTTTGACGCCCGCATCGAGGGCGGCTTCAACTACATTCGCCGTGCCCATGATGTTGGTCTTGATGGCTTCCATGGGATTGTATTCGCAGGCAGGGACCTGCTTCAACGCCGCCGCATGAACGACAATATCCACACCGTGCATGGCGCGCACTAGGCGCTCGCGGTCGCGGATGTCTCCGATGAAATAGCGCAGGCGCGGGTCGTTGTATCCGCCAACCTGCATCTCGTGCTGTTTCAATTCGTCGCGGCTGAAGATGATGATCTTCTTCGGCTGGTATTCATCCAAAAGGATTCTTGTAAATTTCTTGCCGAACGAGCCTGTTCCGCCGGTGACGAGTACAACTTGATTTTTCCAGTCCATGAGTTCTCCAATCATTATGTTGCTTTGCGCAATAACCAGGAATATTTTCCACCAATAAAGGCAGGAAATATTCCGACATGTCAATCTTTAGTCCACAGTACAAATAAAATTCATTTGCTCATAATAGTTTCCTGCGATTTAATTCGGAGCGGAGAGCAGCTTTAAAATCAAGACATCCTTTTTGTAATAAAAAATCTCATACCGGCCTGTATCTAGAAATCCGCCAAACTCCTTCTCAAGGCTATTTGCAAATATCGCGACATACTCGTACCGGCTCAGGAAACGATCTTCTACATACTCCACTACCTGGCCTGACTTGACTCCAGCCTGTTCCTCACGAACCATACGCGCAAGAGCAGCAACATGATTTACAGTTTCATTAAAATTGAAGGCAGACACCCACTCCAGCCCTTGCGGAGTTGTGACACTCTGTCGATCTGACAAATAAGGAAACCATTCAGCAGCATCAGCAGAATACCATTCATTGGGCGTTAGCACAATAAATTTTGCGTTGGCAGGTGTGTTATTTGCGACATATTCCATTGCGGTTCTTTCAATTGGTTTAATCGTACGAAGCATGGGCCTGTCAATCAAACGCGGAAGGGCAAGCGTCATTATTGCCGCAAGATAGATAATGCTGGGGGGGATTGAAAGAATTCCAACGACAGGCCGCCAGACATTACGCAGTCCGGTCATGATTTTTGAGAATAAAAACGCTGCCACCCGATCAAGGTCACGCAGACCCATCGCTATCAAGATTATCAATGGAGCAACGCCTGAGATGGGGGAATTCTTCGGCGCGGCAGCATACGACGACAGCAGCCAAAGAGGCACAAAATAATCTCTTCTATAAACTGCCAGCAAAACACCTATTACGCCAAGCAATGGAAAAAAATAATTTTCAGCTGGTAAAACATTAATGGAGAAAACGCCGCCTGCCAGGAATTTTCCAACAAACTGAACAATATTCATCCCGGCAATGTTCCACGCGCTTATGAAAGGAGATAAACCAAATCGATAAACAACCGTTCCCCACCAGGGCATGGAAACAAGGACGGAACCAATTCCGAGGAAAAACAAATCATAAGTATTTCTTTTCCAGCCTGGTGAGCGAAACGAAAAAATACAGATGATGAGGGATGCTGCCGCAATCAACGCCCATTCCAGATGTGACATAAGGGTAACGCTAAGGGAAAAGATTGTAAATACAAAATAATATTTTTTGCCCCCCTTTTTATAAAGCAAAAACCAATAGAGGGTCACGATCATAAATAAAAACCCGGGAGAACGAGACAGTCCCCCGCCTTTTATAGTCCATTGGTAAACCTGAAAGACAACAGGGAATATTGTTGAAGCTATGAGCAGTTCAATTTTATCCCTCGTCAACTCTGAAGCCAATAAAACAAAAAACACAATTGTCAGCAAGTTTAATAGGATTGGAAGAAGTTTTGCTGTGTGAAGGATTGTGAGCCCGGAAAGCCTGGACATGGCCAAAGCAAGATAAAAACCGAGCGGAGGGTAGGCAAAGGGAATATCGTGAGAATTAAAATTAATGATACGAGGAAGTAAGTAACCATTCGCTTTTATTGAATAGATCATTTCAATAAAAAGGCCGCCATCGCCAAGGGGAAAAATATCCCTGGAAATTATATAAGGGTATCGAACTATACAACCAATGCCAAGAGCTATAAGAACAAAAAACAACTTCTGAAGGCGGCTGAGGACCGGGAAAGATAATTTATTCAACAGGCAAGGCGTTATCTTCAAATTACTCATTAGAGATTATCATTATTTTTTGATCACGATCAATGGATACTGCCCATTCTCGGCAAAGAATTTCGGAAATACATCTTCGAGCCAGAATATGAACTTCAAAAACATCCTTCCGCCAAACGGGCGGACAAACCAGCGCAGAAAGCGGGTGCTTAAACTGCGCCAGGGCTTGATCTCAATATTCATCTTTGAGCCGATCTCGCGCTTGAGCCATTCGGGAGTCATCTTTTGAACGAACGTGCCCGCCGGGTCTTCCTCACTCAGCCATTCTTTTTTCTTCTTCGCAGAACGGCCTGACAATTTGCGCCTGAGGCCGATCAGCGGCTCAAAAGCCATCGTCAGGCGCGGCTCATGCCAGCCATTAATTATGGCGGCTGTCTTTCCGACCGCCAGCACACGATGAATCTCTGCATACGCGCGCGGATGTTCCGTCAGCGCGAGGTGATGAATGGCGTGCATGGAAACTGCGCCGCCAAAAGCCTCTTGCTTAAAGGGCAGGTTCGCAAGGTCACCGACCACGAACAGACCGTGATCTCCGATGCGGGCCCGCGCTTCACGCAGGGCTTGAATTGAAATGTCAAGGCAGACGCGCTTTTGGTAGCCAGCCGAATAGGACTTGTATTCTTCATATTGGACAGGACCAGATCCGGCGTCGAGCAGGAAGCGCCCCGTCGGAATGAGTCCGTTCAACACGCGCAGGCGCGTCTTGTGGATGTATTCGCGCGAAACGGGGCGCAGGTCTTCATAGCGGGCATTTTGATACAACCCGTCATCTTCCTGCTGCCAGCCGACCTCATCATAAAATTCGCGTACTTTTTGTTTTGTGTCGTTGATCATTGTTTATTCCGTTGGGGCACGGCGGGTGGTGCGCGCATTATGATCATGCACCGCACCGCCGTGTCCCTACATAATTTATTTCCACGTAAATGGTTCGTTCACCAAAAAATCAAAAGTGTCTTTAAATTGCGCAAGACCTTCTTCGTTCAGCACTCTTTCCAAAGGCCAGGCTGCAAGATCGTCCCAGAAGTTCATCAAACGCCAGGGGAAGGGGCGCGGGTATTCGAAGAAGAAGCGGTAGGCATAATTCCATGCGAACTCGGTCTGCTTTTCATTCAATTGATGGGCAGGGATATTTGCCAGAACCTTTTCGAGGGTGGCGTAATATTCATCCCATGAATTTGGATCAAGCGTAAATCCGCGTCCGCGGTAATGAGTCTGTCCGCAGGAGATGACGGGGCGGCCGTTCATTGCGGTTTCGAGTCCGACCGTTGTCGTGTACGCCAGGCCGACATCCGCGATTTCGATCAAGTCATAGGTGTTGATCTTATCCAACGCGCCGATGACATGAATATGGCCGGGGAGTTCTGGCAAAGCCTCGCGCACAACCGTCCCCATGGATTTGGCCTGCGGCACGAGTTTCTCGCCGGGATGAACCCGAATCACCAATTGGACCTCGGGCCTGTTCGCAAAAAACTGGACAGTTTTCGTGATCCATTCAGTCATCGACGCGGCGAAGATGTCGCGTCCTAATGTGAGGCTGTCACCGAGCACATTTGCGGCGAGCATGACCACCGGGCGGTCATCCAGATTCAGAAGCTTGCGAGTCTCCTGCGCGCCTTGCGAAGAGACATACTGCCACAGCCGTTTGGATTTGCCCCAGACGCGGGCGCCGCGACGGGCATTTTCCAAATCTGCCAGACGCTCGAACATGTCATCGGTCATGGGCAATTGGCAGCGCGCATTGACGATGTAATCGGTATCCTGCTGCATGATGGACGAATTCTGCGCGAGCCAGATCTGTTCACGCTGGTCGTTGAATTCGTAGGTGACGGCGTCGATGTTCAAATAACGCGCCACGCGGAAGACGATTCCCATTTCGAGAATTAATCCATTTGGGATCAGCACCACATCGGGCTTGTTGGATTGTAAATATTCAAACGCGGCTTTGGCGGCAAATGTATTGCGCTGAACCCGCAAGTCATATAATGCGCGGTCGCCTGCATCGTTCATGTTTACTTCTTCACGCATGAGAGTGTATTGCACATCCCAGAGCGAGATCTCTTTTATATCAGCCTGGATTCTCTCTGGGAGAACAGCAGCAGGCTTCAGGTCAAGAAGAGCGGCGTGTTCAATTAATGGCGATAATGCCGAAAGGGCATCGCGTGTATGAAGAATCCGCTGCCGCTGTGTGAAGTTGTCCTTTTGCTTGTGCCACTCGGAATAGGGCAGGGTCAACAAGGTGACTTTATGTCCGAGGCCGGCGAGAGTCAAACCGAGATACGCAGATTGTTCGATCCAATAATGAAGGGTGGCGAAGAATAAAACGTTTTTGCCGCGCTTCGCTTTTTCTGCGAACGGCTTAACCGCTTCAGCCGCCGCAGGCAAGGACTTTTGCAAACGATCCAAATTGAAATGATCTTTGCGTGGACGATTCTTTTGCCGAAGCATCCAATCGATTTCGGCAGTGAAGGGCAGGTCGCCAAGAATATTTTTTAGGGTTGATTTGTTTGCCATGTTGGTAATTGGTAATTGGTAATTACTACTTACCAATTACTAATCTCCGATCTTCTCGATCTTCCAATTCAGTCTCGGGCGTACAGGGCCAACGCGAGGCTCGGGCCAATGCGTGCCGGGCGCGCCGGAAATATCCACATTGAACGCAATGGCGTTTTCATCCATGAAATAACGGCGCACGCCAAACGAACTCGCATTCACACCAATGGTGTAACGGCCTTCGTTGAAAATATCCGCAGGGATCTCGGCGCGGCTGATATAGCGGCCTGCGTTGCGCGAATCAAATTGCTCAAACAAATCCGGCGCATCGGTATCGAATGAGGTCAGCACATATTCGCCGCGCATCGTGCTGAGATACATGCCAACGCGCAGGCCTGTGACGGGCGCATTGAGTTGATACTCAAACTCGACGGTGACTGGTTCCGTGGAGCGGACTGTATCGACAGCCTTGCCGCTTCGATTCATAATCTTCAAGCTGATCGGCCTGAATGGAGCGCTCGCCGCCGGGACATCTTCCACATCCCAAACCCGCTGACCCGCCTGCGCCTGACCCGATGAAAGATAAAAGTCAACGGCTTCCTGTGTGGGAGCGCGCATGAGCAGTTGACCTTTGTTCAAAACAATCGCTTCCTGAGTAAGCCGCAAAATTGCAGACATGTTATGGCTGACGAACAAAACTGTGCGTCCCTGCTGTGCCACGTCACCCATTTTGCCGAGGCATTTCTTTTGGAACTCGGCATCGCCCACCGCGAGGACTTCGTCCACAACAAGGATTTCAGGTTCGAGATGCGCGGCGACTGCAAACGCGAGCCGCAGATACATGCCTGAAGAATAGCGTTTGACGGGCGTGTCAATATATTGAGTCACTTCGGAGAAATCCACGATCTCGTCGAATTTGGAATCGATCTCTGCGCGGCGCATCCCAAGAATGGCGCCATTCATGTAAATGTTTTCGCGGCCAGTCAATTCGGGATGAAAGCCTGTGCCGACTTCAAGCAGCGAGCCGACACGTCCACGCACAGAGACTGTGCCGGCAGTTGGTTCGGTGACGCGTGAGAGAATCTTGAGCAGGGTGCTTTTGCCCGCGCCGTTGCGTCCCACAATGCCGAGCACTTTGCCTTCTTCGAGATCGAAGGAAACATCCTTCAACGCCCAGACATAATTCTGGTTCATGCGGCGGTCAGACTTGCCGATCATTGCCTTCGCCAGACGAATGGGCGCGGAAACCGTATCCACGATCACGTCACGCAGCATGTTATAGCGGAACTTCGATTCCGCCGCGCCGATCTTGTATTGCTTGCCGATATTTTTTACGCTGATTGCTGTTGTCATAAATTTCTCAAATGTCGTTGCGAGGGCGGCGCTTTTCCGCCCGAAGCAATCTCCTGCATAATTGGAGGTTGCTTCGTCGCATAGTACAAGAGCGCTCCTCGCAACGACATATTCTATATGGTGTCCGCAAAGGTTCTTTCCATGCTTCTAAAATAAAAGAGACCTGAGATGAAAATCAAAATTGAAATACCTGTTGAAACCCAAAGGGTGATGTCTGGTCCATTGCCTGTGCCGAGCAATGCCCAGCGGAAACCATTCACCACGCCCGCCATTGGATTCAGGAAATATAGAACCTGCCATTTTGCAGATATCACAGAGGCGGAATATGCCACAGGTGTGGCGAACAGCCAAAACTGAGTCAGAAACGGGAGGGCTTGATTCACGTCACGATACTGGACGTTAATCGCAGAAAGCCAAAGGGCAACGCCGAGCGCGGTCACAATCGCAAGCAAGAGGAAGAGCGGAAGCGTCCAGAGTAAATTCCAGGCGGGAGCAACTTGATAGTAAATCATCAGCCCGACAAGGATGACAAACGCAATGACAAAATCGACCAGTCCCGCAAAGACCGACGACATCGGCAGGATCAGGCGCGGGAAGTAGATCTTCGTCACCATGTTGTTGTGCGCCACCAGCGAGCGGCTGCCCTGATTGAGCGCGACGACAAATAATCCCCAGGGCAAAAGCGCGGTGAAGGAGAATACGGGGTACGGGATTCCTTCCGTTGGCAGTTTTGCCACTTTGTCGAAAAGGAAGGTGAATACGAGCATGGTCATCAAAGGCTGAATCACCGCCCACGCCATGCCCAACAAGGTTTGCTTATATTTCACCTTCACATCGCGCCAGACCATGAAGAAAATTAATTCACGGTACACCCACAGGTCGCGCAGGTTTAATGCGGCAAGTCCTTTGGACGGCTTTATGTAAATGGTGTGAGGTTCGTGTTTGGTTATTTCAGTCATAATTTCGTTTCTAGGTTTGCAGGTTGAAACGTTTCAACGTTCAAACCTGTAAACTTTCTAACGGATCTTGTCTCGATTTGCCTTGAACCACTCGATCGTGCGCTTCATGCCTTCTTCAAAAGAGACTTGCGCGCTCCAATCGAATAATTCTTTTGCGCGGCTCACATCCAATCCGCGGCGGGGCTGGCCATTGGGTTTGTCTGTCTGCCATGCGAGTTTGCCTTCAAAGCCTGTGAGTTTGACGATCATTTCGCTCAGGTCTTTGATTGAAATTTCATAGCCAGAGCCGAGGTTGACGGGCAGGTCGCCGTTGTAATTTTCAGCGGCAGTCACAATGCCATCCGCGGCATCTTCCACGTAGAGGAATTCGCGCGTGGGAGAGCCGTCACCCCAGACGGGCAATTCCTTGTCACCGCGCTCGCCTGCTTCGACAGCCTTGCGAATCAGCGCGGGGATGACATGCGAGGTTGCCAGATTAAAGTTGTCACGCGGGCCATATAAATTCACGGGCAAAAGGAAGATCGCATTGAAACCATATTGCTGGCGATACGCCTGCGCCTGCACCAGCATCATCTTCTTGGCAAGACCGTAGGGAGCGTTTGTCTCTTCGGGGTAACCGATCCACAAGTCATCTTCACGGAATGGGACTGGCGTGAACTTGGGATAGGCGCAGACTGTACCAATCGCAACGAATTTACCCACGCCATTCTTGTAGGCCTGGTGCATGAGTTCCACACCCATCATCAAGTTATCGTAAAAGAAATCAGCGGGGTGTTCGCGGTTCGCGCCGATGCCGCCCACGTTCGCGGCGAGGTGAATGATGACCACGTTCTTCGGGTCAACGCCTTTGAGCGTATCGCTGTACAGGCGGCGAATATCATTGGGGTCAACGAGGTTGTAATCCTCGATGCGCGGAATGAAAATATCAGCCGCGCCGCGTTGTTTTAGTTTTGCGATCACAAATGAGCCGAGGAATCCAGCGCCGCCGGTCACGATCACACGTTTGTCTTTCCAAAAATTTTCTGCCATGAAAGTCTCCTTAATTACCAATTACCAATCTCTAATCTCATAATTAGCGATTGGTAATTAGAGATTGATTACTGCACAATAAACTGCGCATTCCTATATTTATCGTCTGTGGGGTTTCTTATCAAACCAGACTTCAACGCAAACAAAACTTCACGCACACCGTCATCAACATTCAAAGTTGTATCAAAGTTCAGCACGCGTTGAATCTTTTCAAACGAAACCGTGATGTCGCGCATGTCGCCGCCGAAGGTCAGGTCTTTATATTCCACAACAGTCTCGGGCATGCGTTTAAGCACAAGGTTGACAATGCCGCTTTTTGTGTAATTCCCATTTTCAGCGCCCAGATTAAAAACCTGCCCGCGCACTTTTTCTTTCTCCGCTTCCAGTCCCATCATCACGCCGCGCACCACATCGCGGATGTGAACGAACGAGCGCGAGTATCCGCGCTGGTAAATGATCAACGAACGTTTTGTGAACGCTTCCAGCACAAATTGATTCACGATCAGGTCAAATCTTGTGCGCGGGGAAATTCCATACAAGGTCGCAAAACGGAACAGCAGCGGCGCGCAGGCTGAATCTTTTTGCGAAAGCAAAAACTCCTCGCCCGCGATCTTTGTCTCGGCATATAACGATTGCGGATTTAGCGGAGTCTCCTCGGTGACCGGCCTGCCGTCTTCGGATAAACCATAATTGCTGTAGGTGGATGCGAACACGAATCTTTCCACGCCCAAATCTGCCGACTGACCATAGACATTTTTCGTGGCTTCGACATTGTACTTCCACGCCACCTGCCGTCCCACTGCCTGACAGGCCGGGAAGCCGACGATCGCCGCAAGGTGGATGACCGCCTTCGGCTTCTGCCAGTCATTCTTGAGCGCATCACGGACGACGCGCGGCTCGGTCACATCTGCTTTGACGAAATGGAAGTTGGGATGATGCAGAAACGGGACAATGCTCTCGCCGCCGAACAGTAAACTGTCGAGGAGTGTGACCCTGTAATTCGCGCGGAGCAGTTCCGAGGTCAGAAGTGAACCGATGTATCCAGCGCCGCCGGTGACAACCACATGCCTGTCTGTCATTCCAGTCCCTCCAGCCGTACCTTGTATCCATCCAAAATCAATACCGGCGCCGACTTGTCGTTCACAACCGCGATGCCCTGTTCGAGGCAGGTGAGCTTGCAAATATCGGCCACATCGCCGGAGCCTGTGATCCGCACACGGTCATATCCCGCGCGGCGGATGGCGGCGACATGGTCCTTCACACGCTGACGGGTTTTTCGGTAAACCGAAAACGAGCGCTCGACATAATCCACGGCGAGGCGGGCGCGCAGGGCGAGGCCCTCGGGCGTGATGATGTAGCGCAGTTTCTTGCGCTCGGCGCGCGAAACCTTGACCGCGCCCTTGGCAATCAGTCGTTTTAAATGCCAATTGACCGTGCCAACTGCCACGCCAAGCTGGGTGGCCAGCGCAGATTGATTCACATTGGGGTCGCTCTCGATCTGTTCAAGCAGGGAGAGTTCGCGGAGTTCGTCGTTGGTTGATTCCATAATTTCGCAATCCAAAATTCAGTGACTGAATTATAACAGAATAAAAGGGCATCGGTCCCCTGTTTTCCCCGGGTTTCAATTAAAGGTCAGGGCACGGCCGTTTTCAAACAGCGCACATCTCCCCACAATATCCCGTTAGGGCTATCGCACTTGGATTTTTATCCGCTAATCTGCGCGAATTTTTCCATAAAGATTAGCGTGAATTCGCGCAGATTAGCGGAGTCTCAAACGAAACACTGCGTTTGGGGGATCTGGATTTTCCAATGCGATTGCCCTATCCCGGTAACTGAACTCAACAATAAAACGAATTATAATCGCGACCACTAAACAAAGGATGGCTATGGAAATCTATCAAAAAACACGTCAAACCAACTGGGATTCAATCGCACGCAAACGTGATAACTGGCGCGGCATGGGTAAATGGTATCACCGCCGCTTGATCGAGATATATCAATTCCTCGTCAGCCCCAATCAGCGCGTACTCGAGATCGGCTGCGGAATGGGCAGCCTGCTCGCGCACCTCAGCCCCTCGCGCGGCGTTGGCATTGACTTCTCTGCCGAAATGATCTCACGCGCGAAACAACGTCACCCCGAACTCGAATACCATCAAATGGACGCGCACGACCTCTCAGGCCTTGAAGGCGAATTTGACGTCATCATCTTTTCAGACACCATCAATGACCTTTGGGATGTGCAGCGCGCACTCGAACAGACCAAAAGATTATGCACGCCGCGCACCCGGCTCATCTTAAATTTTTACAATCACTTCTGGCAGATGCCTCTTGCAATGGCTCAAAAGCTAAACCTCGCCGCGCCCATGCTGCATCAAAACTGGCTGACCCGCGAAGACATCAACAACATGCTCCATCTCGCAGGGTTTGAAAGCATCCGAACCATGCAGGAAGTTTTATGGCCGCTGCCGTTGGGCGGGTTTGCAAACCGTTACCTCGCCAAATTCTGGCCTTTCAACAATTTCGCGCTTTCCAACTTTGTCATCGCGCGCCCCATTCCGCAGCAGAAAAATGCATCAAGCGTATCCGTGGTGATTGCGGCGCGCAATGAAGCAGGCAACATAAAATCCATTTTTGAACGCGTACCGCAGATGGGCAGCCGGACCGAGATCGTTTTCGTTGAAGGACATTCGCGCGACAACACCTACGAAACCATTGCGGATGAAATTCCGCTTCACCCCTCAACCCCGAGCCTGCTCTTTCGTCAACCGGGCATCGGCAAGGCTGACGCAATTCGACTCGGCTTCGAGAAAGCCAGCGGCGACATCTTGATGATCCTCGACGCAGACTTAACCGTCCCGCCTGAAGACCTGCCGCGTTTTTACGACGCCATCGTTTCGGGCAAGGGTGACTTCATCAATGGCGTGCGGCTGGTCTATCCAATGGAAAAAGAGGCCATGCGAACATTGAACTTCATCGGCAACAAATTCTTCAGCTTGGCATTCTCGTGGCTGCTGGGACAGCCCATCAAGGACACTTTATGCGGCACAAAAGTAATGTGGCGTGAAGATTATGAAGAGATCGCCGCCAACCGCTCCTACTTTGGCGATTTCGACCCCTTCGGCGACTTTGACCTGATTTTCGGCGCGGCAAAACTAAACCAAAAAATCATTGACCTGCCCATCCGCTACCGCGAGCGCACCTACGGCACCACCAACATCTCGCGCTGGAAACATGGGCTGCTTCTTTTGCGAATGGTCGCTTTCGCCGCCAGAAGAATCAAGTTTATATAAAATGGAATCAATTAAAAATGGATAACAAGAAAATCAGCACCGCACTGATCGCGCTCGGAACTTTGGGAATCATCGCCGCCCTCCTTTTCGACGTCATCAGGAAAGATACATTTCACATCCAATCTGCCCAAATACTGGTTATTGAGATGGGCTTGCTCACCGTTGGTCTGGGCTTTTTACTTCGGCAAATCCCCGTGCAGAACAACATGAAGGGAAATCCCCTAGCCAGATTCCTCAACTGGCTGAAAGAACTTCCCATGCTCACCTGGGTTCTGGCGGGGTTTCTGATTACGTATGTTGCCTTCTTTATCACCCCAATGTTCTTCAGTATGCCGCCCCGAATACGCTATTTCACCACATACCTGCCCGACAAGTTCCCGGTTGGCACTGACCTGGAGGTACTGATCAACCTCACGCAGCGGTGGTTCGCAACAGGTCAATCGCCGTTTAACATTCAGTTTTATCCGCCGTTTACTTATATCTTTTTATCTCCGTTGTTGCTGGCGGGTGGACACCTCTCGATCTTCAGACTGGTCACGATCATCACAATAATATCCTTTATCCTGTCAAGCCTGATCATTCCCCTGCTGATGACCAGGCGGGGGGACAAATCCATGATCGTCATGTTCTTTATCGCCGGGCTCTTTTCATACGGCATGCAGTTTGAGTTGGAGAGAGGGCAGGACAATGTGCTGGCCTTTTTGTTCAGCATGTCAGCAATCTATATTTACCATTACCACCACTCCTTTCGCCGTTATGCCTATGTGTTATTCTCAATAGCTGTCCAATTGAAATTATATCCCGCCATATTCGTTGTCATGCTCGTCAAAGACTGGCGCGACTGGAAAGGAAACCTGCGCAGGGCGGTATTGCTTGGGTTGTTCAACTTCGCCCTCCTGTTCATTGGCGGAATTGGCGTTTTTGGCGAATTTATCAACTCCGTGCTGACGCAAATGAAAAACCCGGGCTGGTCATGGACGGGAAATCATTCCATAAAAGCCTTCCTGTCAGAGTTCATTGAAAACAAAGGATTTGGCCTTGTAAATGCAGATACGCTGATAGCTATTAAGGAAAACTCCGCTCTGATCTCATCCGCTTTCCTGGTCATATTTATACTGGCTTTCCTTTCGGCCCTTTTACTCGCGTACCGCAGAAATGAAGGGAACTTTGACGCCATGTTGTTCCTTGTCTGCATGATCGGAGCGCTGATCATCCCTATCTCCAACGACTATACCCTGTCAATTCTTGCTGCGCCGGTGGCTATGGCATTCACAGCCATCATACACAATCACTATGGCAGGAGTAAATTCGCTGCCATTTTTCTTGTGCTGATCGCGTCCGTCAGCTACTCAACGGCCTTATATCCGTTCAAATATAAAGCAGCATATCTTCAAAATCTGTTCCCTGCGCTTTTCATTCTCCTCATCGCCGTCACACTCCTCAACCTTATTATGACAGCGGCTACAAATGAAAGAGCTGATTAACAATGCCGCCGCGCATAAGGCTTTTTCAAAAGGGCATGTTCTCCAAATGAAAAGTACACCGCCCATTGCCGGAGCGGTGTACGAAGTTGGAAATTTCATCAAGTAGATTTTTCTAGGGCGTCAAAATATCCTTCGCCCAATTGCGTTCTGCTTTATACCATTCGATCAAATTCCCAATTCCCTCACGCAAATTAACCTGCGGATCCCAGCCGAGCATTTCACGCGCCTTGGTTACGTTCGCCTGATTCATAAACATGTCCGCGAGGTTGGGCGGACCATATTGCACGTTGGCTTTTTTAGCGGTTAATTCCTCCACCAGTTCCACAAGGCCGTTGATGGAGATGACCTCATGTCCGCCGAGGTTGATGATCTCGTAGCCGAGCGGCTTGAGGGCGGCGATCGTTCCGCGGGCAATATCATCCACGTAGGTGAAACCGCGCGATTGTTTTCCGTCGCCGTTGATGCGGATCGGCTCCCCCTCCATGATCCACTTCACGAAGCGGAAGATGGCAAGGTCAGGCCTGCCCGCAGGACCATAGACCGTGAAGTAACGGACGATGGTCACATCAATATCGAAAAGGTGATGATAGGAATGCGCCAACGCCTCCGCGCCTTTTTTGCTGGCGGCGTATGGCTGCATCGGTTCGCTGCTGGATGCTGTTTCAGGCGTCGGGTATTCTGGATTCTCGCCATAGATGCTGGACGTGGACGCGAGGATGAATTTCCTGCACCCAAGCTGGCGGCAAACCTCGAGCATGTTCAAAGTCCCGGTGACGTTTGATTCTAAAAACACCCAGGGATTCTCCACGCTGAAACGGACGCCCGCCCGCGCCGCAAGGTTGATCACCCCATCGAATTTACGATTTACGATTGCAGATTGACGAGTGAGGATGCCGCGATCTGAAATATCATCACGCACAAATTCAAAACCGCTCATCCCCTGAAGTTTCCTGAGACGATATTCCTTTATGCGCGGATCGTACGCATCGTTCATATTGTCGATGCCGACGACCGTATGACCCTGCTCGATCAGCATGGTCGAAGTCCGCGCACCGATGAATCCCGCTGCGCCGGTTACCAGGTAATGTGACATAAAAAGTGCTCCTGTGTCAGGTGTCAGGTGTCAATCATGTAAACTTGACACATGGCACTGGAAAACATGAAACTATAACCTTTCAACCTTTTCGTGATTCTTCCCAAGCTTGCCGGTCGCATTGCGCGAATCAAAGACAAACTTCGCTGATTCAATGATCGCCGTGTAATCATATTGTTTGTGATTAGTTACGATCACCACTGCATCGGCTTCCCGCACCGACTTCATCACATCGCTGACGCTGTCCATTTGCCAGCCATCATGTTCATGGTGAATGTGTGGAATGTACGGGTCGTGATATTCCACCAGTGCGCCCTTCTGTTTCAACAAGCCGATCACGTCCAACGCCGGAGACTCGCGCACGTCATCAATATCGGGCTTATATGCCGCGCCAAGCACCAGCACCTTTGATCCGTGCAATATTGCGCCACGGTCGTTCATTGCCTCCAATATGCGGCTCACCACATAACGCGGCATGTTGGTATTGATCTCGGATGCCAGCTCGATAAAGCGCGCGTTGTAATGAAACGACTTCATCTTCCACGATAGATACAACGGATCGATCGGGATGCAGTGACCGCCCAAACCGGGTCCGGGAGTGAACTTCATAAAGCCGAAAGGCTTCGAGGCTGCCGCGTCGATCACCTCCCACACATCCACATCAAGGCGCTGACACATGATCGCCAGTTCGTTCACCAGACCGATATTGATCATGCGGAAGGTATTCTCGAGCAGTTTGGACATCTCAGCCGCTTCAGCAGTTGAGACGCGATGAACAATATTAATCGCTCCCTGATACCATGCGGAAGCAACTTCGCCGCAGGCTTCGGTGATCCCGCCCATCACCTTGGGCGTGTTGATTGTGGTGAAGTCTTCGCGGCCCGGGTCAACACGTTCCGGAGAGAATGCCAGGAACCAGTCCTCGCCTACTGTCAGGTTATGTTCCAGCCCAAGTTTGGGAAGCAAGACTTCGCGCGTCGTGCCCGGATAGGTAGTCGACTCGAGCACAACGACCATTCCCTTGTGCATATATTTCCCCAATTCTTCGGTGGCGGAAATAATGAACGACATATCCGGGTCGCCCGTTTGCCGCAGCGGGGTTGGCACGCAAATACTGACAGCGTCCATCTCTTTCAAGATGGAAAAATCAGTTGTCGCGGTGAAATGACCGCTGTTCACCAATTTCGCAACGGCTTCTGTTTTCACGTCGGGAATGTAGGATTCGCCTTTTTTCAACGAATCCACCTTGCGTGAATCAGGGTCCACCCCGGTGACGTGAAAGCCAGCCTCGCCGAATACGACAGCGAGGGGCAGCCCGACATAGCCCAGCCCAAGAATGGCAATTGTGGCAGTTTTATTTTCCAGCTTTTTTATGAGGGTTTCTTTTGTAGTCATTTTTTCCATTCCTTTTTTGTATCATTGCGAGGGGATAAGCCCCGGCAATGACATAATATCAAAACAAACTTAATTGCTGCGGATTTTCCTGAACCAGCTCTTCCTTCTTTCGAATCACAATTGCGGGTTTCCCCAGCGCAACGCGCGCTTCATTGAGTTGATCTGGGAGCCGCCCAAAATCAGCCAGAATGGACGGCTTGAGCGCCGCCTGATGCAGCGCCGCCGCCGGGTGGAACATGGGGATGACAAAGCGCTCATCCACTTTTCGCATTTGCCCATGCACGGCGGTGATCTTCACCCCGGGGATGAACTTGCCCATCGAGATGCGTCCCAGCGTCACAATGATACTCGGATTAATTATTTTGATCTGTTCTTCGAGGTGCGCATCGCAGGCCGATATTTCATCCGGCAATGGGTCGCGATTACCGGGCGGGCGGCACTTGACCACGTTGCAAATAAAAACCTCCGTGCGGGTCAACCCGGCCTGCGCCAGTAATTGATCGAGGAATTTGCCCGAAGCCCCCACAAACGGATGGCCTTGTTCGTTCTCATGAAAGCCCGGCCCCTCACCGATGAACATGATCTCGGCATTGGCGGGTCCGTCGCCCGGCACAGATTTCTTGCGGGTTTCGTGCAGCCCGCATTTTGCACAGGCCGAAATTTCCCCGGCAAGCCGGCTCAGAGTCTCTTCAGCGGTCATTCATCCTCCGGCAAATGTCCAAGCGACATGAGGATCGCATCTTCCTGATTATCCTTGTAATAACCCTTGCGGCGTCCATTTTCGATAAACCCAAACTGGCGATACATTTCGATCGCAGCGATGTTGCTCTCGCGCACCTCCAAAAATGCAGTCCGCGCGCCTTCCGCCTTTGCAGATTTCAATGTGTGAAAAAATAAAGCCTTTCCAATGCCCTGCCTGCGAAAATCGGGATGCGTCGCAAATGTCGCGATATGGATATCATCCACAAAGAGCCAGCCAACCATCATCGCGATCACGCGCCCATCCAGGTCAGCCACCCAGCAGCGCGAAACCGGATTATCGTATTCAAAAAAAAAGGAGCGCGCAGGCCACGGCAGGCTGAAGGAAATCTGATCGATTGCCACCACCTGCTCAAGATCGTCCAGCGTCATTTTGCGAAAAATAAAATTCATGTGATCGGCGTTCCGGCAACATGCAAATAAATGGGAGCCAGCGACGCGGCGTCGTCCACGCGGTTTTCCTGCCAACGCGCCCAGGCCAGTTCCGCGAGAATGGATGGGCGGCGCACGCATTTCACCGGTGATGCCAGCAGGACATTGACGCGCTTCCTCGCCAAACGTCCGCGTTCATCGGATGTGAATTCACCGGCCACATAAGTTGGATTCTCGATCTCGTCTGCCAGCTCATCGACAGTTGCGCCTCGGATTTCACCCTGGGCCTGCCACTCGTTCTTTTGGTTTTTATACCACCCGAGGGCGATCCGAGAACGCCCGGCGCGCACCACAGTCACCAGCGGATGTTTGCCCACAGGCTGTGCCGCGGCGATGATGTCCAAGGTTGAAATGCCAATCACCGGCAAACGACGCGCGAGCGCAATCCCTTTGACCAATGCCAGCCCAACGCGCAAACTTGTGAAGGAGCCCGGGCCGATCGCCACACCCAATGCGCTGACCATGTCCATCGAAACAGCAGAGCGGCTCAAAAGTCCAGCAAGAGCCGGGGCTAATTCAGTGGTGTGATGCTGGAGAGTCGTCCATGTCATTTCGCCGAGGACTTGAGTCCCGTCATACAAAGCCAGCCCAACCTGCGCGGTTGAGGAATCTATCGCGAGTAACATTACGCCCCTCCAAACATGGATTGGCGGATGCCATCCAGCAGATCGTCATAGCGTTTGCCGTGCGCGTTGAAGCGCATCTGACGATGCTCTTCCTGCACATGTTCAAGGTTAATCCACAAACGGTCTTCGGGAATCAGCCCATCCAATTTTTCAGGCCATTCAACGATTAGCACGCCTTCGGCCAGCATCGAATCAAGATCCAGTTCTTCGGCTTCAGGCATGGACTCAAGGCGATACGCATCGAGGTGGAAGATCAAACTGCCGTTCGCGCGGCGATATTCGTTGACGAGGATAAAAGTGGGACTTGAAACTGAATCGATCGAACCCCAGCCCTGTGCCAGCCCCTGCACGAAAGTTGTTTTCCCCGCGCCGAGATTCCCCTGCAAACAAATCACATCGCCTGTCTTAAGTCCGCTGCCCAGCCGCATTCCGATACGGCGCGTTTGCTCGGGGCTGCGGCTGAAAAATTCAATGGTGTGAGAATCAAGAATGGGCATCGCGAGGGAATTATACTCCCTGATAAAACAGCGGGAAGAAATCGACGATGGACGGTAGACCATGGATCGACAGAAACCGTCAATTGTTCACGGTCTACCGTCTTTTTTAGAACTTCAATCTTCTGGAAATGCGCGAGACCAAACCTCCGCGCCAGTTTTGCAGAATCGCTTCCATGTAAAGGTGTTCAAGCGTGCGCACCTGCCCTTCGATGGAAAATTTTTCACTCAACTCTGCCGAACGTTTTCCATAGCGCGTAAGTTTTTCAGGGTCAGCCAGCAGCTTCGATAATGTATCGCTGAAAACATCCACATTCAGCGGAGTCAAATGACCGTTCTCGTTTTCCACGATCATGCCTTCGAAGGCCTCATCCTGCACGGCCACCAAAGGCAGGCCGGATGCAATCGCCTCGATGATCGAAATCGGATGCACCTCGGTTGTGGATGCCGAAAGAAAAACAGTCGCATCATGCAGGAGGTCGGGCAGGTCGGCGCGGTTGACCATGCCAAGAAAATGGATGCGGTCATTTACTTTTGTATTTGCCGCATGCGCTTCCAGTTTTTTGCGCGCGCTGCCGTCGCCAGCAAATACGAGATGCGCATTCGGGATTCGATCTGATAAACATGCGAAGGCATCGATCAAAAAATCGAGACGTTTCTCCGGGTCCACCCTGCCAACGGATAACAGGATCGGCGCATCTGGCTTTAACCCGAGCCTGCTTCTAAAACTACCGGGATTCTTCGCCGCTTTGAACTGGCTCAGATCAATTCCGTTCGGGATGGTATTGATCGGCTTGGTGACTTTCTGCTCCAAAAGCAGACGGTGGAACTTGGGAGATGGCACGACAATTTGATCGCCGAGGTTGGTCGAAGTTGTGCTGAACCAGCGCGCCGCGTGACGGATCACGCCTGTGCCGCCGATGACTTTGAGATAGTGGGTGTAATCCGTAATGGACGTATGGTAGGTATAGATCAGCGGCAGATTTTTGGTGGACGCGGTGAAATACGCCAGCAGCCCCACGGTGAGCGGACTGTGCGCGTGCAGCACGTCAAAATGCTTGCGGGTTAACGACCAGGTACTGCGCGGCGTGCCCAGCACAGCGACATAAATGGGCGGGTCATTCAAATACTTTAAGGATGGAAGCCGCACCACGCCGGGCTGGTCATCTTTGTAACCGGGAATCCTCGGCGCAAAAATTGTCACCTGATGTCCGCGGCGCTGCAATCCCTCCGAGACCAATTGCAGTGAAATGGAAACGCCGTTCACCTGCGGCGCATACGTGTCTGTGAATAGCCCAATGCGAAGCGACCCGGGATGGGCGTTGGAGTTGGCCTCCCCTGCGTTCTCTGTCATTTGAAATCCTCCTGAAAGAATTATAGGTGACTGTAAATTACGAGTTGACTGTCGCCTATTACTTTGTTTCCTCTTTTTGTTCTTCACGCCTGGTCAGGTTTGCCTTCATGCGCTTTGCCAGCTCGCGGCGGGTGAGCATGACGCGATGCTGGCATCCGTTACATTCCAGACCAATATCCGCGCCGAGGCGAATCACTGTCCACTCGTATGAGCCGCAGGGATGCGGCTTTCGCAGGCGCAGGTGATCCTTTAATTGCAGATCGGGAAGCATGGACAGGATTATACCGCTGAGGCATCAGACCTCCGAGTTCTTAAAGAACTCAGAGGTCTATGACGTCTACTGTATAATCCTGTCATGCCTGAATATAAATTTTTCCATCCAATCGAAGTCCGCTACGGGGACCTTGACCCACAGGGACATGTCAACAACGCGAAGCACCTGACCTATTTTGAGCAGGCGCGCATCGCTTACATGGTCCAACTGGGACTGTTCACCAAAGACCAGTCCTTCATGGAGATCGGCGTGATCCTGGCGGATGTTCACATCACATACCATGCGCCGGTCTATTTTGGCGAGCAGGTCAAGGTCGGAGTTCACGTTTCAAAGCTGGGGAACAAGTCCATGACCTGGGAGCAGAACATCGTGGATGCAAAGACCGGCAAGGTTCTGGCCAAAGGGGAGGTTGTGCTGGTGACCTACGATTACCGCGAAGAAAAGACGATCAATATTCCGCACGAGTGGCGCGAGAAGATCAAGGCGTTTGAAGGAGTGTAAGTTCGAAAGTTCGAAGGTTGGAAAGTTTAAACGTTTGAACCTTCAAACATTTTAGGAGAAAACCATGTCCCTGCCCAAAATTGACGAAACCTATTTCACCACCTTTCTCGTTGACCTGCTCAACATCACATCTCCCACCGGGTTTGCCGAGCCAGCCATTGACTTTGTGGAAAGAGAACTCTCCAAATATAAACAGCTTCAGCTTTCACGCACCCGCAAAGGCGCGTTGATTGCGAAATGGGAAGTAAGCTCAGACTTGCCGCCGGTTGCGTTGACAGCACATGTGGATACGCTCGGCGCAGTCGTCAAGGAGATCAAATCCAATGGGCGGTTGAAGTTGAGCCGCATCGGCGGAATCCAATGGCCGACAGTTGAAACCGAGGGCGTGTGGGTCATCACAACCAGCGGCGAAAGGATTCGCGGCTCGGTACTGATCGACACAGCCTCGGGTCACATCTACAGCGGAGCAGGCGGCGACACTCCACGCAACGACGCTCACATGGAAGTGCGCCTCGATGCGCGCACAACTTCTGAAAAAGAAACCCGCGCACTTGGAATCAACATCGGCGATTGCGTGGCGTTCGATCCGCGTGTGGAAGTGACCAATGGATTCATCCGCTCGCGCTTCCTCGACGACAAGGCCTGCGTGGCGAATCTCACAGCGGCGATCAAGTCAATGGCAGAGGCAGGCCGAAGCCCGGAAAGAAGCGTGTACTTCCTCATTTCAAATTATGAAGAAGTCGGTCATGGCGCGGCGGCGGGAATCCCATCCGATGTCGCGGAATTAATTTCGGTGGATATGGCGGTCGTCGGCGAGGGGCAGGAGTCGGATGAATTTCACGCCACGCTGTGCATCAAAGACAGCGGCGGGCCGTATCACGAAGGCTTGAATAAAAAACTGCGCGCGCTGGCGGAGAAAAATAACATCCCGTACAAAACGGATGTGTATCCGTTTTATGGCTCAGACGGCGAATCCTTTTGGCGCGCGGGCGGTGATGTGGCTTTGTCGCTGATCGGCCCCGGCATTGACGCCTCGCACAATTACGAGCGCGCCCACATGGACGGCCTGAACGCGACGACCAATTGGATCATGGCGTATCTCTTAAGTGATTAAACACAAAGGACACGACGGACACAAAGTTTAAAAGAAAAACCTTCGTGTTTAGAAAAAGGAATTTATGAAACTCGATGCCGCTCTTCCGCCCATTCAATTGAAGGATGTCCCTGCGATAGCGAAGGCCGCGCAGGAAATCGGATTCGACGCCCTGTGGACTCAGGAAACACAGCACGATCCTTTTCTGCCCTGTGCGCTGGTCGCTGAACATTCAAAGACTCTGCGCTTTGGCACCGCCATCGCCGTGTCGTTTGCGCGGTCGCCGGCCAACCTCGCCTACACCGCCTGGGACCTGGCGGCGCAGTCCGGCGGACGATTCATTTTGGGGTTGGGCACGCAGGTCAAGGCGCACATCGAACGGCGCTTCGGCATGGCATGGCCGGAGTCGGTAACAGGAAAATTGCGCGAGCAGATTCAAGTCATCCGCGCATTTTGGGATTGTTGGCAGAACGGCACGAAATTAAATTTCCGCGGCGAATATTACAAGGCGACTTTGATGTCGCCATTCTTTCAGCCCCCGCCCCTCCCCTCGCTCCCCTCCCCAAATTCAAGGATTTGGGGAGGGGAAGGGGGTGGGGACAGGGTAATCCCAATCTACATTGCCGGCGTTAACACCGGCCTTGCCAAACTGGCCGGCGAAATCTGCGAAGGATTCCACGCGCACCCGTTTAATAGTCCGCGTTATATGAATGAAGTCATTACCCCCGCCATTGAAGAAGGATTGAAGAAGGAAGGAAGGAAGAGACAGGATATTACCGTTTCAATGACTCCGTTCGTTGCGACCTCACCCGAAGAAGAAGCCTTCGCGCGAATGCAGATTGCATTCTACGCATCCACGCCTTCCTATCATGCCGTGATGGACTTCCACGGCTGGAGCGAGACCGCCCAACAGCTATCCGGTTTTGCCGCAAAAGGCGAGTGGGCCGAGATGCCCATGCTCATCACCGACGAAATGCTGAGCGAGTTCTGTCTGATCACCACCCAGGAAAAACTAGCAGAAGATTTGAAGAAACGCTTTGAAGGAATCGCAGACCGCCTGACTCTGTACAGTCCCTTTGTACCGGGTGAGAAGGACGAGTGGTGGCGGGGGCTGGCAGAGGCGTTTAATTCATGATTTTTGAAAAAACAAGGAGTTCAACTCCTTGTTTTTTGAGGAATTCAAGGAGTTGCCATGTATGATATACTCCAAAAAGTACAACTTTCATGAAAGTATGACTTTTGGAGAAATATCATGACGATTTATGTTCGCATTCAGGAAAAGGGACAGGTTACCATCCCTACAAAAATCCGCAAAAAATTAAATCTGCGAAAAGGGGATATGGTGATGTTCGTAGAAACGGAAGCGGGAGTGCTCATTAAACCTGCTGAAGTCCTTGTCTCGCAAGCATTGGACAAGATCGGCGAATCGCTTCGGGCAGATGGCATCACGCCCGAAAAGTGGAATAAACGCAGTCGCGACATTCGCAAACAGCTCCTTGAAGAAATGTATGGATTAAAAGTCGAATCATGACGCCTCGCATCTTCATTGATTCAAGCGTTTTATTTTCTGCCGCGAATTCATCCAGGGGACATTCGCGCGACCTTATGCTCATGGGTGCAAGTGGAGAAATAAAGATCATCCTCAGCAACTTTGTTCTCCAGGAAACTGTTCGCAATCTCTCTGGTTTGAAAAAGCCGCCATTGGAGGCATTGAACCAAGTCATTCAAAACGCCAATATCGAACTGGTTGACGCAACAAAACAAGCGGTTCTGGATGCAGCAAAACTGATCATTTTAAAAGACGCGCCTATTATCGCCGCCGCAAAAACCGCAAAAGTCAACATGCTTGTTTCATTGGATAAAAAACATATTTTAGGACGCGAAGATTTGGAAGTCTACATCAACGCATCCATTGTGACGCCGCTAATTGCATATCAAACAATCAGGAATCCCAAATGAACTTCACCGACTACCAGACCAAATCACGCGCAACCGCAAAATACCCCGCCATCGGGCACGGAGTCATCTACCCCACGCTCGGACTCGTCAACGAGGCTGGAGAGGTGGCCGGCAAGATCAAGAAAGTCTTCCGCGACAAAGACGGCCACATCAGCCCAGAAACGCGCGAAGCGCTCAAAGCTGAATTGGGCGACGTGCTCTGGTATCTGGCACAGGTCGCCACCGAACTTGACCTGTCGCTGGATGAAATCGCAGAACACAACATCGCCAAATTACTGGACAGACAATCGCGCGGAAAAATCCAGGGCGACGGAGATAATCGCTAAATCCTTGAGATTTCATTAGATGGACTTGCCAAAAGATTTCACCACGGAGACTACAAAGGTCACAGAGAACAAACTGAAAAATACTCTGTGGGCTCCGTGCCCTCTGTGGTGAAAGGTTTTAGCTCACTCTGTTAAATACCCAAATCCATGCCTGAAAACACAAATGGTATAATCCCGTCGCATTTGCGAAATTCCCCACGAACGTGGTTATTCTGAAGGAGAAAGTCATGTCAGGTCATTCAAAGTGGTCCACCATTAAAAGAAAGAAAGGCGTTGCCGATGCCAAGCGCGGCGCCATTTTTACAAGGCTTGCCCGCGAACTTACCATCGCAGCCCGTGAAGGCGGCGGCGACCCCGACACCAACTTCCGCCTGCGCCTCGCATGGGACAAAGCCCGCGCCGAAAACATGCCCAAGGACAATATCGAACGCGCCATCAAACGCGGCTCCGGCGAAGACAAAGACGGCACGGTATTCGAAGAGATCACCTTTGAAGGCTACGGCCCACACGGCTCCGCGCTCATGGTCACCTGCGTCACCGACAACCGCAACCGCACCGTGCCCGACATGCGTCATGCCTTCAGCAAACACGGCGGCAACATGGCAGAAGTCGGAGCCGTCGGCTGGCAGTTCGACCGCAAATCGTATTTCGCATTCCCCGCCAGCCAGATGAACTTTGACAAGGCATTCGAACTCGGCATCGAAGCAGGCGCAGACGATGTAGTGGACGGCGGCGACACGATCGAAATCTTCGCCCCGGTCGAAGCATTCAAAACCCTCGCAGACGCCCTGCACAAGGCAAACGTCCATCCCGACGAATCAGGCTTACGCATGATCTCCAAGCAGGAGATCGAACTCGACGTTGAGTCCACCTTGAAGTTCATGAAGATGGTCGAGGCCATCGAAGAACTCGACGATGTGCAGGACGTCTTCCACAACGTCAAGGTCTCAGACGAAGCGCTGGCTGCTCTCGAAGCCGCTTAAGAGCATTAACCACAAAGGGCACGAAGGAACACGAAGTAAAAACCTTTGTGACCTTTGTGTCCTTCGTGTTTAAAAATAAAATATGACACTCGCCCTAGGAATTGACCCCGGCACCGCCACCACTGGATATGGACTCGTGCGCCTCCTGCGTGACGGGGAACTGGTCGCTGTTTCCTTTGGCATTCTCTCCACCCCAAAAGACGCAACCCCGGCCGCGCGCCTCGAAATGTTATTCGACCAGCTCAACGACCTGCTCAAAGAACACAAACCCGACACGGCCGCAGTTGAAAAATTGTTTTTCCAAAGCAACGTCAAAACCGCGCTGGCCGTGGGACAGGCCCGCGGCGTGATCATGCTCTGCCTGCAAAAAGCGGGGATTGAACCTTTTGAGTACACCCCCAACGAAGTGAAACAGGCTGTCGCCGGCTACGGCGGCGCAGACAAACGCCAGGTGCAGGATATGGTACGCGCCCTGCTGCAACTCGATAAAATCCCCAAACCCGACGACGCCGCCGACGCGCTGGCGATTGCCATCACGCATTTGAACACAAAACGTTATTAACCACAGATAAACACAGATGAACATTTAGGTAGATGAAAAAGGAGGGTTGTTATACCTTCACAAGATGTAAATTTGATTACCCAAAAAATTATAGGCTGTTCATACACCGTAAGCAACACGCTCGGTATTGGCTTTATCGAAAAAGTTTACGAAAATGCGCTGGCTCATATCATTCATAAGTCTGGGTTGAAAGTGTCTCAACAATATCCAATAAAAGTTTCCTTTGATGGAATCATAGTTGGCGAATTTCTTGCTGATTTGCTAGTAGAGGAAAGGGTTCTGGTGGAGTTGAAAGCTGTTTCCGTGCTCAAAGATGAGCACACGGCACAGGCATTGAATTACTTACGCGCTACGGGGCTGGAAATATGCCTTCTCATCAATTTCGGGACAAGTAAAATCGAAATTAAGCGTCTTCGCCCTTCCACGTACTGGAAAACTCCAACTCCATAAATCCTCCCATTTCCTTTTTATCTGTGTCCATCTGTGGTTAAATAGACTTATGATAGCAACCCTGCGCGGAGAAATCTCCCAAATTGAAGATAACGCCCTGATCGTCGAAGTCAGCGGCGTGGGATACAGAGTCTTTGTCCCTGCGCCTTTGCGTGGAAGTGTCAAAGCGGGGGAAATGATTTTTTTGTTCACCCATCTCGCAGTTCGTGAAGATGCGTTCCTGCTTTATGGATTCGAATCACAAAGCGACCGTGAACTCTTCAACATCCTGCTCGGCGTGGACGGAGTCGGCCCGAAGGTTGCGATGTCTGTCCTATCCACGATGACGCTCGACGCGATCCAACGTGCTGTCTTCGGCGACGAGCCCGATGTGCTGAGCCGCGTGCCCGGGGTCGGGAAAAAGACCGCGCAAAAAATGGCGCTGCATCTCAAAGATAAGCTCAAACCCGGAGATGGACTCTCCAAACTCGCCTCCATATCTGAGGCCGATAGCGAAGTCATCGCCGCATTGACCGCGCTGGGTTATTCGGTCGTCGAGGCACAGGCCGCGCTTCAATCCATTCCAAAAGACGCACCCGATGACACAGGCGAACGCCTGCGGCTGGCTCTGGGGTATTTCCAGTAAACTACCCCAGCGGGGATTTTCACCAGGAAAGCACAAGGATAAATATTATGCTGAACAAGAAAATTGCATTCATCGGCCCCGGCGTGATGGCAGAAGCCATGATCGCAGGCTTGCTGCGCCAGAAACTTGCCAGCCCAAGGAACATCATTGCATCCGGTCCGCGCGCGGAACGCGGCGAGGAGCTTCACAAAAAATACGGAATCAAAGCCACAACAGATAACGCATCCGCTGTGCGTGACGCGGACGTGGTGGTGCTCTCGGTCAAGCCGCAGAGACTGAGCGAGGTGATGAAGGGACTCAAAGGCATTCGCAGTGACGCGCTGGTGCTGTCCATCATTGCGGGGGCGACCATCAAAAAGATCGGCACGGGATTGAAACACAAGGCGATCGTCCGCTCGATGCCAAACACGCCGGGGCAGATCGGCGAAGGCATCACGGTTTGGGCGGCCTCAAAAGAGGTCAGCGAGGAACAGCAAAAGATGGCGCGTTCATTGTTGAGCGCGATGGGCGAGGAAGTTTTTGTGGAGGATGAAAGTTATCTCGACATGGCGACCGCGCTTTCGGGTTCCGGTCCCGCGTATGTTTTTCTCTTCACCGAAGCGTTGATCGATGCCGGCGTCCACATGGGATTCCCACGCCGCATTGCAGAGCAGTTGGTCTTGCAGACCATCAAAGGTTCGGCATCTTTCTACGAAGGTGCGAGCAGACATCCCGCCACGCTGCGGAATCAAGTCACATCCCCGGGCGGGACTTCTGCCGAGGCTTTGTATTATTTGGAGAAGGCGGGCTTTCGCACAGCCATCTCGCGCGCGGTGTGGGCGGCGTATCAACGCTCGCTGGAATTGGGCAAGGAAAAGCCCGGGCATATTGCTGAGGTCAATGACGAAGAAGAGAAATGAAACCGCCTGAACAAATCGAAACTGAACGGCTCATCCTCCGCAAGCCGCGCATGGACGATGCGCCCACTGTCTTTTCGGGTTGGGTGCAAGACCCCGAAGTGACGCATTTCCTCACATGGCGTCCACATGAAAACATTGGTCAGACCGAATCCCTGCTGGCAAGGGGGATTGCCGCGTGGGAGGGTGATGTCCGCTTCCCCTTCATGATCGCATTAAAAAATAGTGACTTGATTGGGAGGATTGAACTGCGCATTGAAGGTCACAGGGTGGAACTGGGGTATGTGATGAATAAGTCATTTCAAGGCAAGGGGTACATGACCGAAACCGTCAGAGCCATTATTGATTGGGCTTTCCAACAACCCGCCATTTACAGAGTTTTTGCCACAACAAGCGTGGACAATATCGCATCCCAGCGCGTGATGGAAAAAGCGGGGATGCTGCGTGAAGGGCTGTTACGAAGATACATTATTCATCCGAATATTAGCGATGAGCCAAGAGACAGTTATATTTATGCGATTGTGAAATGAAATTTGATCCACAAAAACATCACCGCCGTTCGATACGATTGAAAGAATATGATTACACCCAGGCAGGTGGATATTTCATCACAATTGCTGCATTTCAGCGCGAACATCTATTTGGCGAAATTAAAAACGATGAAATGCAGTTGAGCAAATTTGGATTGGTCGCAAAACAACAATGGGAGAAACTACCAAAGCGTTTTCCGAATATTGAATTGGGCGCGTTTGTCATTATGCCAAATCATATTCATGGCATCATCCAAATTTTGGATGATAATCGTAGGGACACGGCGGAGAATCTCAAAAATCCCAACGATGAATCATCCCGCCGTACCCCTACGGAACAATTCGGCAAACCCATAAAAGGTTCAATCCCCACCATCATCCGATCATACAAATCTGCGGTTACATACCGAATCAACCTCATGCGTGGTATAAACGGCATCCCGGTCTGGCAAGGAAATTATTACGAACACGTGATTCGCAATCACGAAGATTGGGATAGAATACATCGCTACATTAAATCAAACCCGTCCATGTGGACGGAAGATAACGAAAACCCATCATCATTGTAGGGGCACGGCGGGGAATTCGAACTACTTGACTATCGTTTATTCCGCCGTGCCCCTACGAAAACAACCATGTCTCTCATCACAGTCTCTTCCCTTTCCAAATCCTACGGCCCCACTGATATCTTCAGCGGGGTATCGTTCTCTGTCGCCAAAGGCGCGCGCATGGCAATCGTCGGGCCGAACGGCATTGGCAAGACTTCGCTTTTGCGAATCCTCGTCGGCGCGGACGAAGCTACATCGGGAACAGTCACCCGCTCACGGGGAGTCAAGACCGGGTATCTCTCGCAAGAGGCAGATTTTGAAATGACGGGCACTCTCTGGGAGGCGTGCGAATCCGTCTTCAGTCATTTCAAAACGGAGCAGGAAGAATTGCATCGCCTCGAAGGTTTAATGTCAGACCCCGCGCAGGTTGATGAAGTGATGGCGCGATACGGAAAATTGCAAGATGACTTCGAGCGGCGCGGCGGATACACCTACCTGACGAAAATTCGTCAGGTGCTTTCGGGGTTGGGATTCAGCGAAGCGGATTATCAACTGAGCATTGACCATCTCTCCGGCGGCCAGCGCACGCGCGGATTTCTGGCGCGGCTCCTGCTCTCGGACCCAGACCTGCTCCTGCTCGACGAGCCGACCAACCACCTCGACATTGCCGCCGTCGAATGGCTCGAAGGCTATTTGAGTCAATGGGAAGGCGCGGCCATCATCGTTTCGCACGACCGTTATTTTTTAGACAAAGCCTGCAACGTCATCTTTGAAATGTTCCCCGGCGCAACTGAAATCTATCGCGGCAATTACAGCGCGTATTTAAAACAACGCTCGGAACGCGCCGCGCGCCGGCAGGAAATTTTCGAATCTGAAAAAGAAAAGTTGATGAAGGAAGTGGAATACATCAAGCGCAACGTATCGGGACAAAATGTGCTGCAAGCCAAGGGCAAACTCAAACGCCTCTCGCGCATTTTGCAGGCCATCGAGCAGATCGGCATGGAAGCCGCGCTCAACCAAAAGTGGAGCGAGACCGCCAGCGAGGTTTCCGTCACCACATCCATCATGGGCGTCGAGGAAGCCGAGCGCCGCGTGCGCGGGCTGCAGTCACCCGTGCGCATGTTGCCCAACTTGCATCTGCGTCTTTCATCCGAAACGCGCTCAGGCGACATGGTCATCCGCTCTGAAAATCTCAAAGTTGGATTCTCTGACAAGTTTTTATTCTCATCTCCAAACATAGATTTGCGGCGCGGCGACTGTGCCGCATTGATCGGACCGAACGGCGCAGGGAAATCCACTTTTCTGAAGACAGTCCTCGGTCAGATCCCGCCTTTGGCTGGTGACGTGACTCTGGGAGCGAGTCTTAAAATTGGATATTTCGCCCAGGCGCACGAGGGGCTTGATCCGCAAAAAAGCGTGATCGATGAAATTATGGACGCGACCAACTGGCTTCCGCAAAAGGCGCGTGAGTATCTCGGCAAATATTTATTCTCCGGCGACGATGCTTTCAAGAAAGTGTATATGCTCTCCGGTGGCGAGCGCGGACGACTCGCACTGGCAAAACTCGCATTGCAGGATACAAATTTATTATTGCTCGATGAACCCACCAACCATCTGGATATTCCCTCGCAGGAAATTCTCGAAGCAGTGCTCGACGATTATCAAGGCACGATCATGCTGGTCACGCATGACCGTTATCTCGTGGATGCGGTCGCGACTCAAATCTGGGAAATCGACACCGACGAATCAAGCCTTGTCATCTTCAAGGGCACGTATTCGCAGATGAAGGATGAAAGAGAGAAAGAATTGGCGCGCCGTCTTGCGGCGCAGGCGGAAGTCATCGTTACGACTGAACCGCGCAAGGCAAAGTCAGTGAGCACAAAAGAAGAAAGAAGAAAGAACGCGCAAAAACAGGAACTGGAAAACAAGATCGCCGCGCTGGAAACAGAACTTGGCGAAATTGGGAACAAGCTGGCGAATCCGCCCAGGGATGCGGGCGAGGTCATCAAGCTGGCGAAGGAATATGACCGCGTGCAAAAAGAGATGGATGTGAAGCTGGCAGAGTGGGAAGTGCTGCAATAAAAGGCCATGGACAATTGACTGTTGTCCATGGCCTTTTCTCTTGACTACAAAGAAGGTTATTACAACATAACATCATGGCAAAGGCGGGACCTTGAGAATGAACCCCACCAAATAGCCTGCAAGAGCGCTGAGTGTTCCGATCACCGCCATTTCAAATCCGCTTTTCATGGGTTTGCCGACGGTCACGCGGGCTTTGTATGCGCCGATGGCAAACAGCACCAGCGCAGTGACGAGCACCGACAGCCACATGCTGGTGGAGACCGGTAAAAACATGAACGGAAATAACGGCACAAGCGAACCCACGATCGCAGAAAAGCCGACCAGCAGAGCGGCGCGGATTGCCGTCCGGCGGTCTATCGGCGCAAGTTGATGTTCTTCGGCCATCATCACCGCCACCCAGATATCCTGATTCGCCGTGATCGTTGTCACGATGCGTTCCAGCAAGGCTCCCTTGAAGCCCTTCTTTTCATAAATATCGCGGATCTCTTTTATTTCAAGGTGCGGCGTTTCGATGATGTGACGATATTCACGCTCGCGCTCGCTTTGATACAGGTCGGCGTCTGCCAGTGTGGTCGTGAACGCAACCGCGCCCATCGAGATCGATTCTGCGAAGGTGGTGGCGAGTCCGGCCACGAGGACAATGCGGGCGTCATTGGTGGCGGCGGCAATTCCGAGCACAACCCCGAGGACGTTAACCAGCCCATCCTGCGCGCCGAGGATAAAGTCTGAAAGACCCGAAGCCCGTTTGTGCGGGTCTGTCTGGGTGTGATGTAAAACTTCATTAATGATTTGGTCGTGAGTAATTGGATCCATGTAAACATCATACCCACAAGCACCGAACTTGATAAGGGGGCAAATTTCATAAATTCGATTTCAGATGCTTTCGAGAATTGTTTTATGTTCGAAGCGTTGATAAAATAGCCCATCCCAATCATGCATTGAAGGCCTCAATTAAATCGAACGAGAATTGTCCTCAGCAAGCCCTTCAAGCACAAATGATAAAATCAAGCTGCAAAGGTGAACATTGATGAAACAACCCGCTTCTTATCTTACCGTCGGCAGGACTCTTTTTATCAGCATGATCGTTCTGATCATTTTTGTGATCGGGACAGCCTTCCTCAGAAAATATGTCCATCCGCTGCCCGAAACCGTGGACATGGACAAGAGCACGCGCTCATTTGAAATGATGTCCGTCGTGCTTGGCCTGCTGGCAGGCGGGTGCATGGCCGGATATTTCTCCTTCGATTACAGCAAGGTGGATTTCAAATTTAAGAACGGCGCCCTGCTTGTATCCTGGTCGTATATCAGCGCCATTTATTTGCTGGTCTTTCTCATCATGTATGCCATGCGCAAGGCAAGCGCCTTCCGCATCATGGACGGCTGGGCCACCTTCCTGCTCTTCCTTGCCACCTATGCTTTTTTGAACGGGTTGGTGTTGTTCGAAAATTGGAAAATGGCGCAGTTCCAAAAAAATGACGGTTGATTTACCAACGAGGCAAAAATAAACAAAAAACGACTTCTCATTATTTCAGGCATCCTGCTTGCCGCTTTGCTGGTCATTTCACTTGTGATCTTGAATTTGCGCAAGCCAGGGAATGTCATAGACAGGGTCACATTGTGCGATGTAGATTCCAGCGGGCTGTGCATCGTCAACTTTGGCACAGACATTTTGGGCAACATGATCATCAACTTCCAACTGCCCGATGCCGACTACCCTCTGTTTTATGTCAAGGCGGCGAACAGGGGAATCGTCAACACCTATCCGTGCAAGGCTTCCTCCAACGCAACAAACATATTTTGCAGCGGCGCACGCACCCCATTGGGAGAATATCTTGACGTGGAAGTCTATTCCGCGGCGGAAGATACGCTGATGGCTCAGGGAAGGTTTATCGTCTCCGCGCTCATTCGAACAACGCCAGACAGCCTGATAGACGAGCAAACTCCTACAGCCGAACTCACACCCATACCGGGCACGGCCTATCCCAATCCGTGAACAATGAACTGCTCATAAATTCAGCACACGCGCTTGGGCAAAACTGGGGACTCATCCTTGCCATTCTTGTTTGTGTAAGTTGGGGGACATTGCTTGTTCTTGGAATCCTAAAAAGTATAACGAAACAGGAATTCACCAACGCAGAGTTGATCACGCTGGCGCTGGGCGGATGGCCTCTGCCGGCGCTGTTTATTTCCCTGCTGATAATCGGACTTCTCCCATTCATCCCCATCAATGTGATTTTCGGTGCTGTATTAATTTTCATGGCAGTCAGCGCAGGCTTCGCCATTCACGTTGCGCGAAGAGAGTTCAAGCCTGATCTCATTCTTCCCATTTTATTTTTTCTGATCCTGTTCTTTATACGCCTTGGCTTCATTGCCAAAATCAGCCTGCCTCCATACTTCGACTCAGCCGAACATTACCGTATCATTCAAGCGCTTCTAAACATGCAGGGTGCGCAAAAATTCATCGCGCCTGCGCCAAACTATTATCACCTCGGATACCATGTCATTGCGGCAGCGCTCACATTGATCACGAAGGGGAATCCTGCGCAGATCATGTTGGTATTCGGGCAGGTCATGCTGGCGGCAATTCCATTCCCGATTTATTTTTTTGTGCGCCGCGCCACAGACTCGAACACGGCGGCACTATTCGGCGCAGCGCTGGCTGCCTTTGGCTGGTACATGCCGGCGCACGCGGTCAACTGGGGAAAATATCCCGCGCTGCTGGGGCTGCTCTTAATTCAATTCGCGCTCGGCACAGTCGTCCTAAAAAATCGCTGGCTGATCGCGTTGAGCATCATCGCGTCGGCATTGATACACACACGCACCATGATCCTGCTGGGCATCTTCGGCGCGGCATGGATTCTCTCCGGCAGAATTCAAAACAAACGGGGGCAGCTCTTCGCGTTGGGCGGAGCAATGCTCGGGATGGCGACCCTGCTACTTAATCGGACTCAACTGTTCGGTCCGACCTTTGACCCGTATCGCGTCCCAATCACGCTTCTGGCGGGACTGTTGTCTGCTTCTGCTGCCCGGTCATTTCCGCGCCTGATATTTTTTTCAACCCTCGCCATGCTCGGTCTTTTCGCCGCGACACTGATCCCCGTTTCAGATTCATACACCCTGCTCGACAGGCCGCTGGTGGAAATGACATTATTCCTGCCATTGGCATTTCTCAGCGGATTGGGTTCTGCGCGCCTGCCAAAATTTGCGGCGCTGATATTTATATCTGTCATCGTCTTTCATGCATTTACGGTTTACAACTTTTCCCCGTCAGATTGCTGCCAGTTGGCGGGGCGTGATGATGTAACAGCCCTGGGCTGGATTAAGGATGAGCTACCCACTGATGCGCGCATTGCAATCGCCAGCGCAGACTTGAGCATTGACTCGTTCAGCGCACCCATGTCTGGCACCGGCACAGACGCTGGCATTTGGGTCGCGCCGCTGACTGGGCGAACAGCCATTGCCCTGCCGTATTACACTGATTTTCTTTCGCAGGAGATTCGCGACTCGTTATGCCAGCAGCAGGTAACGCATATTTATATTGGGGGTAGGCCGCAAAGTTTCAGGGTTGATTTTGGACAGACGGCGGCATGGTACGAAACGGTTTTGGAATTCCCCAGTGCGCAGGTTGTTGAAGTGAAAGGCTGTAAATAGAAAAACGGCTCTGCGCTATGAAGCACAGAGCCGTTTGCAACGAGCGGTGTTTGAATGACAGTTATGGGAAGACAACGTCCACTGCCAGCGGGGAGTGATCGGATGCATTCCTCAAGGCATTCTTTGATACCAGCGGTTCCTTGCTTGGGTTGGGAAGTTTGATGGGCTGGAAAGCCAGCATCGCTTCCGTCGCCCAGACATGATCCACCCGGTTGACATCTGTGAAGAATGTCCAGCCCGCCGCCTCAAGCAATGGCGGACATTCCACCTGGCTCACCGGGTAACCTAATTTGATCTGGGGCGGAGGCATGGTCATATCGCCCATCAAAATGGCCGCGCCCGCCGCGAAAGACTGAATCGCCTTCACCAGATTTTCAACATTGACGCAGCCTGTTGTGTCAAAATCCGGATCAAGCTGTGTGGCAAAGACCTGAACGGTACTGCCATTCGGAACAGCAACCTCGGCGCGGATGAGGCAATTCTGCACATCGGCGTAGGTTTCAGAGCTTTTGATCTCAAGTTTGGACAACAAGACCATGTCATAAGTGTTTCCGTTTTTGTCGAGCGTGGTTGACGTCGATGAACAATACACAAATTCCATGCCAAGGTCGGCGGCAACCTGTTTGGCGATCGCAAAATCATCCAATTGCCAGCCGTTGGTTTCTTCAACCGCAAGGACATCGGCGTTGTACGCCTGTAAAATGGCTGTGATCTCCGTCAGCTTATCCAGCCCGCCCTGATCGATCTTGTAGCTCATAAAACGGACGGCGCCTTCGTGTGTCTGGAGCGCGGCGGCAGTGGCAGTGAGAAAGCTCGAACCTGGCACGGTCGGGGTAACGTAGGGCGTCTTGGTTGGAATCGACCTGGTTGGAGTGTCTTCGATAATCCTCGCGCCTTCGGGAATTTTCGGTCCTCCGCAGGCCTGTAATACCACCATTATCAGCAAAATGAAAAAACACAATAAAGCCAGCCTCTTTGTTTGACGTGTCTTAATGGAATATTTTGCGGTCATATAATTTCTCCTCGATTGGTTTTACCTGCACATCGTTCCGCCTTCATTCAAAAAGAGATGACTGCGAAATGCCAATTAAAAGAAAAATCCTGTTTGACAGAATTTTTCGATCCCATACTCGAAAGTTATCATTAAAACCAGAAAAATGCCAGAGCGTTACGGCCATCAACTATGGTTTTCTCAAAGTCCGAAAATCTTAACGCGAACGGCTCGAATGAAGCGAACACTCCCTGGCACTGCCCGCCACATCGGCTTCGCATTCGCGGAGCGATGCCGAAGGGGCAAGTGTGCGCCGCGCGTGATTTGCCAGGCAAATCATGCGGTGTAGCGCGAATTTATTCTGCGTTTTCGCGAAATTCGCCCAATTTATGTAATTCGCGTTAAGCCTTTGCCATAAACTTGGAAGCTTGCCCAGCTACTTTGAGCAAGCTGTAGGCCATCAACCTGCCTTCCATGCAGCCGTTTAAAAATAAAACTCCGGGAGCCTGTAACTCCCGGAGTTCATGTTCGATTCTTATCCTTCGTACTCGCCCGCGTCGTCGTCCACGGCCGTCATTGGTTCTTCCGCCGGCCGCTTATCGAGGAATTCAAGGCTTTGGATGACAACCTTCGTGAAGTATCTCGCCTCGCCTTTGTCTTCGTATTTCTCGGTCTTCAAACGGCCCTCGAGAAATACGAGGCTTCCCTTGCGAAGATACTCCTGGCAGACCTCGCCGAGCCGCCCCCAGGCTTCGATGTTGACCCACTCGGTGGATTCCTTCGTCTCGCCGCTTTTGTCCTTCCAGCGGCTGCCCACGGCCAGGCTGAAATGGGTCACTTTCTTGCCTGTGGGCGTGAACTTGCTTTCAGGGTCCTTGCCCAAACGGCCGATCAATTGAACGCGGTTTAATGCAGGCATGTTCCCCTCGCTTTTGTCTCGTGGCTTTTAGATGCTGTGTTACGTGTCATATCAGGCTCCTTTTTATCTAAAAGAATATTTGGTTGTGTCGAACAGGTTATACTTTACGAAGATGCTTCTGTCGTCTCCGCGGGTTTCGCTTCGCCTTCAGCAGGGATTCTCTTCAAGACCAGCATGCCGGTCTTCATTTCAGCGACGCTATAACCTGCGGGAAGAGCATCGAGGGCGCCTTCTTTGACTTCCCTCGAGAAGAAGAACATCTTGCCCTTTGAATGAAGAAAGTATGTGGTGCCTTTTGAGTTGGTATGTGAGTAAGCCATTTTTTCTCCTTATGTCTAATTGGTAGTCAGAGTGTAGAACAAAGTTTCTAGCCTGTCAAGGTGAAAAGCGAATGAAAACCATAATTGGTCTAGACGAATTAAGAGCCGCCCGCTTCTCTTTCAAAGGGATAGTTGGTCTCGTGCCGACGATGGGATATCTTCACGAGGGGCATCTCTCCCTCATCCGCCGCGCAAAGAGCGAGTGTGACAATGTGGCCGTGAGCATCTTCGTCAACCCGGCTCAGTTCGGGGCGAACGAAGACCTCTCGAAATATCCTCGTGACCTCGAGCGTGACCTGAATTTGATTCAACCCCTCGGCGTGGACTTGGTTTGGACTCCCACCCCTGAGATCATGTATCCGACTGGCTATCAGACCTGGGTGGAGGTGGATGCGGTCACTCGTCCGCTGGAAGGCTCGATGAGGCCGACCCACTTCAAGGGTGTGACCACTGTCGTGGCGAAACTATTCAACGCAGTCCAGCCGCACAAGACGTACTTTGGTCAAAAAGATGCCCAGCAGGCAGCGGTCATCCGCCAGATGGTGCGGGACTTGAACTTCCCCGTGGATGTGATCGTCTGCCCCACCGTGCGCGAGGCGGACGGGTTGGCAATGTCGAGCCGCAATAAATATCTCGAAGGCGCTGACCGCGAAGCGGCGACGGTGCTGTTCCGCGCTCTGAGCGCCGCGAAAAAGTTATATGAAAGCGGTGAGCGTAACGCGGATGCGCTGCGGGGAAAGATGAAGGAAGTGCTGGCGAGCGAGCCGCGCGCGATAATGCAGTACGTCTCCTGCGCAGACTATGACTCGCTGGCAGAGTTGGATGTGGTCAAAGGGAAGTCCCTGCTTTCGATGGCGGTGCTGCTCGGAAAGACAAGGCTGATCGATAATTTTGTGCTGGGGTAATTGTTTATGTAGCAGGGGCGACCCGCCCAGACGGCATAGGTTATGAAACCCTCATGAAGGGTCGCCCCTACAGATTTACAATAGACGTTATCGGTAATAAGCTGAGAACATTTTTTGGACGCAGATGAACGCTGATTTCGCTGATAAAAAAGAAGAAAAATCTGCGTTTTCCCCTGGCACTGCCCGCCACATCGGCTTCGCTTCGCGGAGCGATGCCGAAGGGGCAAGTGTGCGTGAATCAGCGTCCAAATTTTAATTTCCGATAATGTCTAATATGCTATACTTGCCTTAACGCGGGGGACACAGTGTTGAAGTGAAAAACTCCCCGCAATCAAACCCATTTCATTTGCTTAGGAGGCAAAAATGACAGTGAAATTCAATATCGTCGAGCGCGGGAACCCGTCCAATTTGCAGGCGCCAAGGAAGTTTTACCCTTCCGTTGCATCGAGCGGGCGCAGAACCCTGCGCCAGATGGCGGGGCGGATTTCGGAAATTTCCACCGTATCCAGCACGGATACAATGGCGGTGCTGGAAGCCCTGCTGACGGTCATCCCGCAGGAATTGGCGGCGGGGAACATTGTGGAACTGGGCGATTTCGGCAATTTCTGGCTGAAGATCACTTCGGAGGGGGCGGATACCGCCGAAGCCGTGCGCTCCAGCCAGATTTCGACCCTTTTGCCGCGCTTTAACGCGGGCAAGGAGTTCAAGAAGGTGCTGGCAACTGTGGAATTTGAGAGGGGAACGCTGGTGAGCGGAGCGCCCACCGAGTAGAAAAAAACCTCTCAAGGAAGGTTTTAAATCCTCCCTTGAGAGGTTTTCGATTCTCCCTAGGGAGGTTTTACTCGGCAGGACAAGGTTTTGTTCTGGGGTCGGCGCCGTGTCGTCGCAGGTCGCTGCACACCCCTCACACTGTTTGCAGGAACTAGTGAACATGCATCCCACGAGCGTAGTCACTTCGACCTTTGCAGGTGATCCACAATTTCTTATACATTCCGTCTGCCATTTGCAGGTATTGACCGTCAAAGGACTGGGATTATCTGGAGGTATGTTATACCAAGGTGCAGTGGATATATATGCATCATCCCCGTCAGCACATTGTTTTGGGTCGACTGCTACCAGCTCTCCCTTATTGTTTTCTGTAGTCTGGTAACTGGTGTACACGTGAGAGTATACAGGGCCGTTGCACGTAAAGTTCTGCCCAGGCGCGCAGCATCCACAGCTATTGTTGCACAAGATCGAGTCTCCACTACTTGCATCACACAACTGCGGTGTCCAGCTCGAGGGAAATAGCTCATCGCAGCTCCCCCGATACTTGTAACAGGCGTACGTAGGGTTGGCAGTATCACACGACAGGCTCGTCCCACTGGCGCACGTTGGCCCCACATAACTCGTCTTGTTATGCACCGCAAAATCATTTGCAAAATAAGTGTGCGTGCCGTCCACGCTCATGTTGTACACGTCCGTCTTTTCATCCACCCGCCTGATCATGTCTATCGTCTTGGGTCTCATCTCCCCGTCCTCTTGCACATAAAGTGTATCCCCGACCTTTAGATTTTGCGTCTCTTCGTAACTGCCATTTCCTATATAAAATGGGTGCTCGGCTGTGACAGACACCCCGTACTCACCCGCCACTATTTCAAAATAATAATCGCGCTGGGTCTTGTAAATCTGGCTCACACTCGAGTTGACGAGTCTGTCCTCTTCAAAAGAGGTCACGCTGTCGCCGACCTGTATCTCCTCGATTCGCTTCCCCCCGCTCGCATTAGAGACCATCGTCCCAGGCACAAAGCACGCCCCAGGCACGCCCACAGCCCCACAACTATCTGTACATTTCCACGGATGCCAGTAACAGAGCAATGCTCCACCCGATCCAATATAGTCCGTTGAACAAGCATAATACTCTGTTCCCGACGATTTCCATGGGGATTCATCAATCGATACACAGACATCAGATCCCGCTGGGTCTGGACCGTTCGATGGTAGCCCCGTCCAGCACTCTGCGCTCACCTGCTTAGTTACAAATAGACAGCCCAGTAGGACTATCGCTACTGTCACTGCCCTCATCCCTGTACGTTTTGTCATAGTTAGTTTAGATAAATATAGCACTCCCCGATAATACGTGAGCACCGCTTGTCTTCGCACAGACCGTGGAACAGTGTGGGTGTTTGGACATTTTCAACTATCGAGAGTGTCTCATCTATCTCCGCGTCACGGAAAGCAGTCTTACCTGGATCACGCACCTTTATCCCCACCTCACATTTTAGTACACTCTCTATCTGCTTGCCTTTTTGGGGCTGTGGAGTTGCATACTCAAGACGCAAACTATTGTTATTATTCCCGATCCCCTTTACCAGGAACATGGGCACGTTCACTGTGGAGTCAAAATCTTCATTGAGTTCTCTGGGCAAGACACTCTCAGTCTTGATCTTAGGATTTTCCCAATAAAAATATGCACCAGTCGATACAAGCGCCAAAACTAGTACGATTGCAAATACCAACCACTTCCTCATTACCTCGATCTTAGTGTAATTTCACAGACAATTCAATGGTAGTCTCAATATGTTTCAGTAAACACGGTTTGAAGATGGTTGTCTCCACTAGTATAAAGGATCAACTTACCCTGTTCTAAACCAAAAATCATCACACCAAAGCTATGACCTGTTTCATCAGAAACATTTCTACCCATAGGTTGTTGTAACCAACCAACTATGCGATACAATTTTGGCTCCACTGTTTTTCTGTCTGGGTTTGTTTGCATATCCATCGTTGTTCCTTTAGCTCCATCTATCCCACCAGCATAATTGAGCGCCTCGGTACCAGTATGAAACCCTGGCATCTCCCAAAATGTGCCGTCATTCATCGCCAAATCTATAATCCCATTATCCAGCGGATCGCCGTACTCGCCTGAAAGCGCGTTAAATACTCGCACCACTTCGTGCTGTGCATTTTCATATCTCACCAAATTATCTTTGACGCTGCTAAACCCACCCCTAGTCAGCTCGGCTGACCCTTGCGTCGCCTCGTCGGTGTAAGTCATGGTTTGAGGCAGCGCGTCTTTTACTTTGTCTCTGGCGGCCTGGTCCATAGTGGCCCAGGTTTGGGCGGTGTAGGTCACGACTTTTTCATAGTCCTCGTCGCCGTCGGCATTTTGGTAGCCCGCTACCTGCACACCGCCCTCATCCGTGATGGTCACGTCACTGGCGTCTATGGTCACGGGTGGTTCGCCCTCCACAATGAGTGTGTAGGTCTCGCCGTCTGGGTTTAGGGTGATGCCTGGGATCACACCTATTGTGCCGTCAGGCAGGGTGCCTTGTATCCCTCCATTACCCATGATGGTGTAGTTTTGGGTGTTGGCTGCAATTTGGGTTTGCAGGTCGAGGAAGGCGGGAGAGATGGTCGGCGCGGGAGTGACTGTCGCTGTCGGCGGCGGCAAGGTCGCAGTCGCGGTCGGAATAGCTGTCACTTGTTGGGGAGAACAGGCAGTTAAGAGAGAAAATAAAATTGCAAAAATAATAAACGAACGCATGATTACCTCCATGGAATGTTACTCCATCACCTGACTCACCAACTCTTCCACCTCTCGACCTCCCCCATTCAAATCCATCCAGACCAAAAACTCGGCATTCCCTTTTGGCCCCAGCAAGGGTGACTTGATCAGCCCAAGCAGGCCGAAGCCTTCCTGTTTTGCGCACGCGAGCACATCCAGCAAGACCTGGCGGTGGATTTCGGGGTCACGGATCACACCATCGCCGCGGGAGACATCTTTTCGCCCGGCCTCGAATTGCGGTTTGATGAGGGCAAGGACAGCCCCCCTTCCCCCCTCGCCCACTCCCCCCAAATTCAAAGAATTTGGGGGGAGCCGGAGGGGGGCGGGGGCAAACCATTTCTTAATCACCGGCAATAAAATCTTCAACGATATAAACGAAGCATCCACAGTCACGAAGTCGATTTTCTCCGGCAGCGACTCGACATGCCGCGCATTGGTTTCTTCCATGACAACGACCCGCGGGTGATTTCGCAGCTTCCAATGCAGGATGCCCTTGCCCACGTCAATGGCGAACACTTTCGCCGCGCCGCGCTGTAACATGCAGTCGGTGAATCCGCCGGTGGATGCGCCGACATCGGCACACACCAGATCCTTGACGTCGATGCCGAAAGCCTCCAGAGCCGCATCCAGCTTTTCGCCGCCGCGAGACACAAAGCGCGGACCGTGGTCAACTGTCAGCGTGGATTTTGGATCAATTGCAGTGGCAGGCTTGAGCGCGACCTGATCGTTCACGCGCACCTGTCCCGCCATGATGAGGGCTTGTGCCTTGGCGCGTGATTCCGCCAGTCCGCGCTCCATCAGCAAAACATCCAATCTTATTTTGGGCATGAAAATATTGTATCAGGTAAAATAGCAGCATGTTAACCGCCCTGATAAAAACCATGCGTCCGCGCCAATGGACGAAGAATGTTTTCATCTTTGCCGCGCTGGTATTCGACAAACAACTTTTGCACGCCGACTCTTTTTTGCGGACACTGGTAGGTTTCGGATTATTCTGCCTGATCTCTTCCAGTGTTTACATCTTCAACGACCTCGCAGATGTGGAAGCAGACCGCCAGCATCCTGAAAAGAAGAACCGCCCCATTGCCTCGGGAAAACTATCGGTAAGCGCGGCTTGGATTTCTGGCATTGCGCTGGTGCTTGTCACACTTGGGGCTGCGTTTTTTCTGACGCCCGGCTTTGAAGCCGTGCTGGTCATTTACTTCATCCTCAACATGGCCTATTCAAAATGGCTCAAGCACATTCCAATTGTTGATGTGCTGATCATTTCCGCGGGCTTTGTTTTGCGCGTTCACGCAGGTGTGACTCTCATTCAAGTGGAGCGCTTCTCGCCGTGGCTGTATGTGGTAATGACCCTGCTTTCGCTCTTCCTCGGTTTTGGAAAACGCCGCGCCGAACTTGCATTGCTGGCGCATGGCGCAGGCTCACACCGCAAAGTGCTGGACGGCTACACCCTGCCGCTCCTCGACCAATACATCATGATCGTTTCAGGCACGACCATCGTGGCCTACTCACTGTACACATTCTCCGCGCCCAATGTGCCGGAGAATCACAGCATGATGCTCACCATTCCATTCGTGGTCTACACCATCTTCCGCTACCTTTACCTGATCGAAGTCAAACACGCGGGCGGCGCGCCTGAAGAAATATTATTATCAGACCGCCCGTTCCAAATCGCGATGTTCCTTTGGGGCGTAACTGTACTGGCAGTTTTCTACCTCTCGTGAAAGCATCTGCGCCCGGCAAAGTCATCCTCTTTGGCGAACATGCGGTGGTGTATGGCCGTCCCGCGCTCGCCGTCCCCGTCACGCAAGTTCATGTGGATGTCGAAGTTTTGGATTCGCCCCGCAAAGGGATATTCATCCACGCCCCCGGCATTGACCTGCACGCCGAACTGAATTCGCTTCCTCCTGACCATCCAATTGCTTCTGTTATTCTGAAAGTTTTATCGTCCCCCAATACTTCCCCCCATTTTCTTGATGAGAAAATGGGGGGACTGAGGGGGGTAAATATTTCCATCGCCTCCACCATCCCGGTAGCCTCGGGGCTTGGCTCCGGCGCGGCTGTTTCTGTTGCGTTGATCCGCGCGTTATCATCTTTCGCAAACAAATCCCTCTCAGATGATGAAGTTAATTCGCTGGCGTATGAAATAGAAAAACTGCATCACGGCACGCCATCGGGAATTGACAACTCCGTCATCACCTACAACCAGCCTGTTTACTTTATAAAAGGACAGCCGATCGAAACCTTCAAAGTGGGCAAACCGTTCACGATTGTTATCGGCGACACCGGCATCTCCGCGCTCACAAAGGAATCTGTTGGCGATGTGCGGCGGCTGTGGCTGAGAGATTCAGTCAACCTTGAAACGATATTCGACGAGATCGGACAAATATCGCTGATCGCGCGCCGCTCCATCGAAAGCGGGAAACCCGAACTGCTCGGCGAATTGATGGATCAGAATCACGCGCTCTTGCAAAGCCTGACAGTCTCCTCGCATGAATTGGATAATCTCGTCGAAGCCGCGCGCAACGCTGGAGCGCTCGGCGCCAAACTCAGCGGCGGCGGACGCGGCGGCAATATGATCGCGCTGGCCGACCCTGCCACAGCGCAGTCGGTTGCGGAGGGGTTAATGTCCGCCGGCGCAAAACGCGCGATCATCACGGAAATCGCGTAAGGGCACGGCGAAACCATAAATCATCAAAATCATTTTCGATCCGCCGTGCCCCAACAACAATCATGAACACAAAATGGCTCGCCCCGATCCCTCCCTATCTCGCCGTGTGGGCGGGATTATTTTTGTTCCAAAGCGCGTGGTTCTCGCTGATTGGGTTTCATGCCGCGATTTTATTGGCACTGGCAATTGCGCGGCCAAATATTCCAATCAAAATCCTTTTTCAAAGCAAACATCCAAAATGGATTCTGGCAAGCGTGCTCCTTTGCGGGCTGAGCGGGGTCGGCTTGTATTTTCTCTGGGATGTTTTTGGAATCGCCAATGATCTGCCCGCCCAATTGCAATCCGTCGGGCTGACTTCCTCTTCCTGGCCGGCGCTCATTGCATACTTTTCGCTTGTCAACCCATTCATTGAAGAATATTTCTGGCGCGCGTATCTCGGAAGTGACAGAAGGGGTTTTTATATTGGCGATGTGATCTTCAGCGGCTATCACGCGTTGGTATTGATTAACAAAGTACAATTTTTCTCGATCATCTTTGTGCTTGTCTGCATTACTTTTATCGGCTGGTTCTGGCGGCAGACGTGGCGCAAAGATGACGGTCTGCTTGCGGCTGTGCTTGGTCACATGGCGGCGGATTTTATAATACTGGTCTGTGTGATGTTGCAAGTAAGGGCGGGGTGACCCGTTACAAATATGGAGAATCACAAATGAACTGTCCAAAATGCAGCACTGATCTCGCAAAGAAATATTACAAAGGCATGATCGAAATCGACTCCTGCCCGGACTGCCGCGGCATGTGGCTGGATTCGCTCGAACTGGACAAACTCGAAGACATGGCCTTTGACGATGATATGCACAAAGGGTCGCTGGTGCATTTCCAGTCGAAGACCGATTTCCCCTGTCCGCATTGCGGCGCAAAGATGGATGAATTCCAATATCGTTTATATGACCTGAAACTGGATTATTGTTCCGAGAGCGCTCATGGTTTCTGGCTGGACGCCGGGGAAGACGAGCGCGTCATCGCCTTCATGCGCCAGCGCGCGGGGGATATTCAACGCAAAGTGGACGCCGAATCATCATGGAAGCAAATGTTGAAGGAAATGCATCTGTTCCTGAAGAAGAGAAAAAAGTAAGAGACTGTTTCTTAAAGGCTTTTTTACCACAGAGACCACAAAGAACACGGAGAAAACTTATTAAAAGACTCTGTGAACTCCGTGTTCTCTGTGGTTAATGCTCTTTTCGCCGATTGGCGGACAAAACGCAAACCGCACTTAAGCGTAGTCCTATTCATAATATTCAGGTTGATACGGCGAAGCGTTTTTCTGTGATTCCCCCAGAATATCATCAATGGACATGTTCTCACGTCCCTTGTTCGCGGGGTGATAATGGACATGTACCCGCCTCAGGTTTGGAATGGAGTGGAGCAGGGCTGCCTCCACGCGGCTGGCGATGGCATCGCCTTTTTGCACACTCAAAGCGCCGTCAATGCCGATCGTCACATTGATCACGATATGAGGTCCGAAGCGATGCGCCTGCATTTCCTCCAACTGTTTTACACCCTCCACCTTTTTCAGAAGGGCTGCGATCCGTTCTGCGAGGTCGCGGTTCGGAACGACACCCATCAGGTCGGTGGATGATTCGCGCAGGACGAAAATTCCCGTCCGCAAAATGAGCAGCGCCACCAGCGCCCCCGCCAGCGGATCCACCCACGGCAATCCGCGCTGGCTGAGAAAGATTCCAATCGAAGCGGCTGACGCCGAAAAGATATCGTTGCGATGATCATAGGCCAGCGCATCTACAACGGGGCTTTGAGTTTCCTTCCCAAGTTTGCGGATGTACCAGGTGAGGAAAATTTTAATGACAACGGTTCCGAGAGCAACCCACAAGGCGAAGGTCTGCGCGCCCGCCGTACTGCCGCGCCCATCCACCAGATCCCAGATCTTATCCACTGCATCCCAAAAAACAGCGACGGCCGTTGCGACAATGAACGAACCGATCACCATGGAAGCAATACTCTCCATTTGACGATGCCCGTATGGATGCTCCCTGTCGGCGGGCTTGTTGGCAAGGCGCACGAATATACTGGCCGCAATGTAGTAGGCCACATCTGATGTTGAGTTGATTCCTTCCGCCAGCAATGCGGGGCTGTGACCCAAAATGCCAAAGATCGTTTTGACAAAGGCCAGCACAACATTGACCCCCAAGCCAAGGTTGATGGCTAATAAACTTTTACGGTCGCGCTCGTTGATCATGGGCTGATTGTATTGTTTTTCAGCGGCAGGCACAACTGACAAAGCTCATCTCTTTCAGCAAGAGAGCGTTTCTTAAGCCTGAAACATCTTTCTTTTGTACACGGATCTCACGGAGCACACGGAAAAAGGCGATTTTTTAATGCTCTTTTCCGTGCGCGCAGCGTCAGTGTAATCCGTGGCGTCCGTGTCCAAAAAAGAAGTTAAGAAACAGTCTCTAAAAAGCTCCCGCACAGATGCGGGAGCTTTTGGAATTATGCCTTGCTTCTTCGTAAAAAGAATTTGGTGATCTCCTCCGCCACTGCGGGCATGAGCGCCAGCCCAAGCACCACACCCCATTCGCGGACGGAAAGGAAGTGCGTGTTGAAGATCGGCTGCAGGAACGGCACAGCGCACACGATCAACAGCAATGAAATCGAAAGCCCAACCGCGTACTGCATATATTTATTCGAGAAGATTCCGATCTTGAAGATCGAAGCCCGTTCCGAGCGCACGGTATAAGCGCGGAACAATTCAGCCAGCGACAATGTGACGAAAGCCATCGTCTCCGCAGTTTGGACATCCACTCCGCGCCAATCATAGTTCAACACAAAGGACAGCATGTTCGTGCCGTACGGAATGGATTCTCCCGCTCCGAGGTGCCATGCCAGACCCAAAATGAACGCGCCGAGCACAGCGCCAGTTTGAAAGATGGTCTGCACGACAATACCGATGCCCATCGAGCGGTTGACGATCGGCTCAGATTTGGCGCGCGGCTTTTGGTCCATGATATCTGGATCGCCTTTTTCCATGGCGAGCGCCAATGCAGGCGCGCCGTCGGTGATGAGATTGAGCCACAAGAGTTGAATGGCCGTCAGCGGCGCGGGCAAACCCGCCAGCGTGGCGAGGAAGATGATCATGATCTCGGCCACGTTCGACGACAGCAGGAAGAACACAAACTTGCGGATATTGCTGTAGATGATGCGTCCCTGTTCCACCGCCGCGACGATGCTCGCATAATTGTCGTCGGTGAGCACCATGTCGGCGGTTTCCTTGGCCACGTCGGTGCCGGTGATGCCCATCGCCACGCCGATGTCGGCGCGTTTGATGGCCGGCGCATCGTTGACTCCGTCGCCGGTCATCGCGACAATTTCATCATTGGCTTGCAATGCATCCACGATACGCATCTTATGTTCGGGCGAAACACGGGCGAAGACATCTGTATCTTCGATGACGTTCTTTAATTCTGTATCGCTCATATCGTCCAGCGCGGCGCCGGTCAGCACTTTTTTACCGGGGCGCAGCAGGCCGATGGCTTCGGCAATGGCTTTGGCGGTGTTGGGAAAGTCACCGGTGATCATCACCGTGCGGATGCCGGCATGGCGCGCATGTTCGAGCGCAGGTTTCACTTCGGCGCGCGGCGGGTCGATCATACCGACCAGCCCGACAAAGACGAGATCCTTTTCCAATTCATCGGCCTTTATTTTTTCGGGATCATTGGGCACATCCCTGTCCAAACGATAGGCCAGCCCCAAAACGCGCAGGGCGTCTTTGGTCATTGAATCATTTGCGGCAAGGATGGCTTCCTTTGATTCTTTTGTCATCGGACGCGGCTTGTCGTCCATGCCTTGATATTGCGTGCAAAGGTCAAGCACAATATCGGGCGCGCCTTTGACGGCGATCACATCCCAGCCTTTGTGCTTCTCATCTGAAAACGGAGAGAGGTCATGCGGCTTGGGGTCGCGCACATCATGGATGGTGATCATGCGCTTGCGTTCCGAGTCGAAGGGCACTTCGTTCTCACGCGGGTAAGCCTCGTCAATCTCGACGTGGATCGCCCCAGCCTTGGATGCTGCCACCAACAGCGCACCCTCTGTCGGGTCGCCAACGATGCGGTAGGTCTGCTGTGACTCCTTTTCGCCGGTCGTCTCGATCGTCGCGTCGTTATTTATTAATCCAAGCCAGAGCGTGGAAAGGATGGCGGGATATTTCTTCACATCCACTTTCGAGCCGTCTACCTGGAATTCGCCGCTGGGTGTGTACCCCGTGCCTGTCAGCGATATGAATTGCCCGTCGGCCCAGACGCGGGTGACGGTCATTTCGTTCTGGGTCAGGGTGCCGGTTTTGTCGGAACAAATCACCGTGGCCGAACCAAGCGTCTCGACGGAGGACAGCTTTCGAATAAGCGCGTGGCGCTGGATCATTTCGCGCATCCCGAGCGCCAGCGAGATCGTCACCACGGCGGGCAATCCTTCCGGCACCGCGGCGATGGCGAGGCTGATGGCGATGATGAATACTTCGGTGATCTGTTCTGCAAACTCCTTGAAGTAGGCGAGCGGACTTGCGAATAGCTCGGTGATGTTCGTCTGGTTGATCAACGCGACGATAAAGACCACCGCGACCAGAATCAACGAGCCGATGCTGAGCGACCGGCCCAACTGGTCGAGCCTTCTTTGCAGAGGCGTTTCTTCGGTTTCGACATTTTGCAGCATGGTGGCGATCAGACCGAGCTGGGTGTGCATGCCTGTGCTGGTGACCACGCCGCGTCCGCGCCCATAGTTGACGAGTGTGCCCATGAAGGCAGTGTTCTTCCTGTCGCCAAGCGGGACGTTCTTCTCGAGCACCGTGGCCGCGTTCTTTTGCACGGGCAGCGATTCGCCGGTAAGTGAGGCTTCCTCGACGCGCAGGTTTATCGCCTCAAGCAAACGCAGGTCGGCGGGGATGAAATTCCCGGCTTCGAGAAAAACAATATCGCCGGGTACAAGGTTGTAGGCCGGCACAGAACGGCGCGCGCCGTCGCGCAGCACTTGCGCGTCAGGCGCGGCAAGTTTCTTGAGCGCGGCCAGAGCCTGTTCCGCGCGCTGCTCCTGCACAATTCCCAGCACCGAGTTCAGGACCACGATGGCCATGATCGCGGCGGCTTCGACATAATCACCGAGCAGGGCAGAGATGACCGAGGCCACGATCAGGAGGATGACGACGAAGTTGTTCAACTGTCCCCACAACAGGGCGAGGAAGCCCGGACGCGGCGCTTCCTTTAATTGATTCTGACCATAATATTGCAGGCGTTTTTCCACCTCTGCGGAAGACAGTCCTTCATCCTGTACTTCGAGATGTTTCAAAACCTCATCCGCTTTTAGCGCGTGCCATTCCTGTTCTTTTATTTCTTCCTGTGCCATGCAAAATCTCCTTGAGATTATTTTTTTCAAGCCAAACTTTCCAGTTCGTCGAAAATTAAAACGAGACCACCACAGCCTCTGTGATGGTCTCGCCAACGCTTTCAAACGCACAAGCCGCCGATGGTGTGTGATGCGCACCAATGGGATGACGACAGCTTATCCTGCGGGGAAACAGGCGGCTACTCCCCAAACGTCATGAGTGTATCCGCGTGTATTTGGATTGTCAAGCAACACGCCGCAATTTGCTCAAAAGGGTAAATTTATTTCCCGGATTTGCCGCCATCAGGCTTTTCAACTTTGGGCTGTTCTTCGCGCAGCATCTCATAGACCTGCAAACAGCCGCGGCAGCAAAAATTAAGCATCCTGCCGTCGAATTCTTTTTTGATCACATATTTTGCATTCGCTTCCGCGCCGCAATGATCGCATTTGATCGTGTCTACCATAACATCACCTGTCCATATGAAAATGATGGGATGAGATTCGCAACTGCCAGCCCGCGTAAAACAGTTTGAACAGCGAACAGCATCAGCAGGATCGCCGCAACGGATTGGAGTCTTCCACGCAGTTTGGGACTGAGCAAATTCGCGGCGAGGCCGAACCCGAGCAGGGTCGGCACAGTTCCGAGTCCGAACGAGAGCATGGTCAATGCTCCGCCCCAGAAAGTTCCCACCCGTGCGGCGAGAACCAGCATCGCGAAGACCAATCCGCAGGGAAGGAAGCCCCACAGAATACCGAGAGTCAGCGTGGAAATAAAACTGCGTTTACCGAAAAGCCCGCGCATGCGCGTCATGGGTGTATTGCCTTTCGTCAGCGAAAGCAGTGTCGCTTCGATGGGCGGGAGGATGCCCATTAAACTGAGCGAAACCAGCAGCATGACGATGCCCACGATGACCGAGAACGCGCCCTGCCAGCCCATCATCCCGCCGGCCTGGTCGAGGAGCGAACCCGCCAGCCCGATCAATGCGCCAAAGAAGGTGTACGTGGTGATGCGCCCAAGATGCAGCGGCAGAAAACTTCCGATGCGCGCAAGCAGGCCGGGTTGAGGCGCACCCGCAGGAGTCTGCGCCGCCTGCCGCGCGGAATAGATCGCGACGATCCCTCCACACATGCCGAGGCAGTGACCGAAACTGCTGATGATGCCTGTAACGAAGGCAAGCGCCAGATTACTGAGCAGCATGTCCGTTACAATCCCAAATCAAAGAAAACGGATTGGGTTTCAGCGCCGCGTGTGATGATCACTTCGATGCGCCACCAACCGCGCATGGTGTAATAACCGGCTGCGTGATATTGGCCGTTGGCAACAAATTCCATGGACGGCTGGTTGGAAGGCATTCTCATCGCAGGCATGGTCAGGTCAAGGCTGATGGACGCGTCGTTGATTACCTGACCGTTGGCATCGAGCAGCGTGACATCAAAATCACCCTGTCCCACACTTGGCGGATAGGGATTCAGCGCAAGCAAAACGATCAGGTCACCTGATTTTTGCGCAGCGGTGCCTTTTGCCAATTCACCCGTGACGGAGGTCACATCTGCTGATGGGGAAATCTGCTCTCCGTCTGCCGAGACGGCCATCAGTTCAATTTGTTCTCCGCCGCCCATCATGCGGGCGCGCATCCTGCTGATTGTAAACATCGCAAATACCGCAAGCACAACCAAAACCGCAATGGCGATCAACCCTGTTTTCTTCGTCATTTAATAATCTCCTGTTTTTTGACTCTCTGTGAATTGCCGTGACGCTTCGCGTTGTACACGGACGCTTCGCGCACGGACGGCATGGAAAGACTTTTAAATCTGCTCTTTTCCGTGTTTCCCGTGAAATCCGTGTACGAAAAATGCGATTCCTAATGACCTTGTTTTTTGTGAACAAGACCGAAGCATATCACGGACTTGTTAAACTTTCTGTAAAGGTGATTTAAAGATGCAATAAAGGATTCAAGGTTATAAAACGAGAAAGGTCAGGTTCAAGACATCTCAAATATAAGATAGAATGAAAACAGCTTAGCCAGTCTTTGCCGGCTGTTTAAGTCAGACCCCTGTTTTTGCCTCGCCGCTGGACAGGGGTCGATTTGTTTTATCAAATTGCTTAAGCCTTTCGTCTTCTCCTCAGGAAAAATGCGATTCCAGATATGGCAATGACCACGCCGAGGATGGTGGCCAGTGTGAAGTTTGAACCAGAATTTTCAGGGGATGGCTCGGCAGTTTCTGCGGGGAGCGGGTCTGCGAGAACAAACACGGCAGTAGTGCGGGCTGGGATGTTGAAGGTGTTGTTCGTGAAAGAAGCGCTCTTCGCAATTGTGTCCACTGAGTTTTGCTGAATGGCGTGCAAGGCATAATCTTTTTCGCTGAACGAAGCATCGCTGAATGCGACCGCGTCCGGGCGGGCGTTGAACAGCACCATGATCTCTTGAACATTCGCATCCAATCCAACCGCATCATTCAAGCGCAGGACGATCAGGCCGGGGACTTGCTCCGTGCCAGTGTTGAGGAATGAAACGGACTGCTTGATCTGCTCCCCGGTTTGCAGGCGGAAGAGCGGCGAACTCTTGCGGATGCCCAGATATTCGCGGAAAACTGCCGAGGCTGATTCAATGTCTGCTTGAGCAGGAGCAAGTTTCGGGTCGGCAAGAAGCGGCTTGTAAATTTCCCATTGACCCGTGCCTTCGAGCGGAAGTCCCACACCCCAGTTGTTCGATACGTAAGTCCAATCCAATTTGTTGTACCAATCACCAGAGTTGTACGAGTTGGTGTCAAGCGACTTCGAGCGCAGGATGTCATCGCCCGCGTGAAAAAACGGAATGCCCTGACTGAACATGACGAGGCTGAGCGCGAGGTTGTTCATGCGGATGCGGTCGGCAAGGCTCGCATCGACAGGCGCTTTGATTTGAATGGCGTCGAAGAGAGTCTGGTTGTCGTGCGCTGAAACATAAACAATATTTTCCTGCGGGTCGGCAGTGTAACCAGCGGCGACTTTGCCATAGAGCACCAAATTGGCGGGCACAGAATCGCCATTGGCGCGTGTGATCTCATAGTCGGCAAGGTTGGCGGCAAGGCCGAGGCGAATCCAATCAGTGTAGGAGTTGAGTTTGTCAAGTTGATCTTTGGGTGTGCGCTTTTCATTGTCGTTGGCGCTGAAGAATAAACCGGTGGTGAATCCCTGCTCGCGCGGATCGTTGAATGGGTTGCCGCCGCGCGCGGCGTCGCGCAGGCGGTCATTGAACACGCCGATACCTGTTCCGGCGATATTGAGTTGAGTTGCGTTTTGGCCGCGCGCATTATTGGCAACTTCTCCAAAGTCCCAGCCTTCGCCATAAATGTAAATGGACTTGCCGTCCACGCCGTCCTTTTCGAGGGTGAGCGCATCAAGTGCGGCGCGCACGGCTTTCATATCTTCGAGCATGTGATGACCCATCAGGTCAAAACGGAAACCGTCCACTTTGTATTCCGTGGCCCATGTGACGACCGAGTCGATCATCAACTTGCGCATCATCTCATGTTCGGTGGCGGTGTTCTGGCAGCAGGTGGATTTCTCAACGCTGCCTTCATTATTGAGGCGGTGATAATAACCGGGCACAACTTTATCCAACACGGAGTTGGCACTTTGTCCGCTGGCGTTGGTGTGGTTGTAGACAACGTCCATCACAACGCGCAGACCATTTTGATTAAGCGATTGAATCATTTCGCGGAATTCAACGATGCGCCCTGTTCCGTTTGGATCGGTGGCGTAACTGCCTTCGGGTGTAGTGTAGTGGAGCGGGTCGTAACCCCAGTTGAATCCGTCTGCGCCGGTGATGACGCTGACCGTTTTGGACTGCTCATTCGAGTCGGGCGGATATGATGCGAGCTGGGTTTCATCGACATTCTTCCAGGTGGATTTATCTTCATTGACGCTGGCGATGTCAAAGACTGGTAAAAGATGAATGTGAGTCAAACCAGCCTGCGCCAACTTTATCAGATGTTTCATTCCATTTGAATCTTTGACCGTGAAGGCTTTATAAGTGCCGCGTAATTCTTCAGGGACGGTTCGGTCGCTGATGCTAAAGTCACGGATGTGCAATTCGTAGAGGACCATGTCTTCGGGCGCAGCGAGAGCGGGTTTCGCAGTTTCATCCCAGCCCTGTGGTTTGAGATTCGCATCCGTCAAATCCACGATCTGGCTGCGCTTGCTGTTCATCGAAAGGCTGAGCGAGTACGGGTCGGTGACGAGGTTGGTTTCGATCTTTCCAGTGGACGGCACATAGACTGTCACTTCATACAAGTAGAATTTTCCGTTCCAGTTTTCATCGCCGTTGATGCTCCACACACCAGTTGTTGAATCCCATTGCATGGGAAGTTTTTTTGCAGAGATTGAATCAGCCGTATCAAAAAGATTCAACGTGACCGACTGCGCTGTCGGCGCCCAGACTCGCAAGGTCGGCGCAGATGATTCGAATGTCACACCCAATGAGCCTTCATATTGATACAGATCATCCAGCACGCCGGGGATTTGCACTCCGCTTACATCCACCACTTTGCCGTTCGCATCGCGGACGAGAACAGCTACCTGCCCCTTGAGCGCATCTTTCTCCGCGCCCCAATCTGCTTCGCCGACTGTGAGAGCGGTGAACGCCCCAAGATGCGGAAACTGATGGATGATCTCAGCCTTTGCGCCGCTCTTGACATAGGTCAGCGGAATCTCGGTGCCATTCTTGATTCCGTCTGCGCTGAGTTCAAGCGCGGCATCGGGAGAGTAAAACAAAGAATATGTATATTTCGGCGAGCCGACCACATTCCACAGGATGGTGTCCCTGCTGACCCAATGCGCGCGCAGTTTGGAGAGACTGCCCTTCGGCGCGCCTTCTGTGCTGATGATGGTTTCTTTTTTCACGCTGTCATATCCAAAATAAATTTCGTCGCCATCGGCTCTGACAGTAAACTGCTGTGCCTCGCCGATCTTGTTGTTCGAGTCTTCATTCAATGTAAATGTCGCAGAGTATGTCCCCGCCTTGAGTGAGTTCGTGACGAATCCCATTGCGCCGCTTCCCTCGGGGTCTTGAAGCCACGAACGCAGGCAGGATGCATCATCGTTTTTTGCGCATCCCAATTGTTGTTGGAAGTTGCCGGTCACCACCACGATGGGTGTGTTGAAACTATCTGTGATCCAGTGAGTCTTATGGTCATAATAAAACTTTACCTGTGTCGGCTCAGTGACAAGCAGGGGAATATCCGCGCCGCCGCCCGAGGCATTCAGCCCATAGTTTTCACCCCAACTGCCGTTGAGCGCCGCCTTGTAGCGCGGACCTCTCTTATCGGCATCGTTGGCTGGCTGAATTTCATACGTTCCCTGCCAAATGTCATCTTCGAGGTCATAGGTCAATTGGGTGTTTTCGCAGTCAGGCTGCCACTCGCCGGAGCATCCCAATTCATCCTGATGCGTGCCGGGGATGTTGACCGAATCAGGACTGGGTGTAGATTGTGCCTGCACAGCAGAAGCAAACACGGGTGAGAAAGATGCGGTCAAAATCGCGCAGACCACGAGGATGTGCAGTATGTTTTTTCGCATGAAAAGTCTCCGGGGTATAAAAATCTTGCTGCGTGGATTCTACTTCATGGAGATAAATTTCCGCACCACTTCTGCGGCCAGCTTTTCCCGCGCCTGTACGGCTGACCGTTTCGCACCGGGTATCCATACATGAACGCCGGGGTTATATCATCATGAATATAATCGCAGGCCAAAAGGTTTCCATCACCAAGGAGAACGATGAAGAAAATTCTCTCGATCAGCGTAGGATCATCTTCGCGTGACCACACCACGCGATATAACTTTCTGGGGCAGGAGTGTGAACTCTCGCGTCAGGGCACGGATGGAGATTTCGACAAGGCAGTGCAGCGTTATGCCGATATGGACGGTAAAGTGGATGCGTTCGGCGTGGGCGGTGTGGAATTCTTTCTGCGCGTTGGCAAGCGGCGCTACTACTTTCGTGATGTCAGCCGCATCCGCCGCGCGGTGAAGATCAGCAAGATCGGCGACGGTAATGGGGTGAAAGGTTTGCTTGAACGGCGTGCCTTTCAGGCCCTTGAAAAACATCTCAATGAAAAAGAGAACAAGACCCTCAAAGGTATGCCCGCCCTTTTGACGACAGCCGTGGACCGTTACGGGATGGGTGAGGCGATGTACGATGCGGGACTCGATCTGACGATTGGCGATCTCATGTTTACGCTTGGGATTCCCATCGCAGTCAAGAAATTGTCCACGGTGCGCGTCCTCGCGGCTGCGCTCCTGCCCGCCATCACCAATATGCCTTTTTCATGGTTCTATGCCCTCGGCGCGGAACAGGACAAGCCGCCTCAATCCAAATGGGATAAATACTACAAGCAGGCTGCCGTCCTTGGCGGGGACTTCATTCAGATTCGCCAGTACATGCCCGATGACCTGACGGGAAAGATTATCGTCACCAACACGACTACATCGAAAAACGTGGAAGAGTTGAGGAAGCGCAACCTGCATATCCTTGTCACTGTCACACCGCGGCTGGAGGGGCGCAGTTTCGGCACCAATGTGATGGAGGCGACTCTTCTGGCGTTAATGGACAAGTCCGAAGCCAATGCCACTGACGCCGACTTCCTGGACTTGATCGAGCGCATCCCCCTTGAACCAAATATCGAGGTTCTGAATTAGCTATTGAAACCAGTTTTAGATTTTCCACCATAGCGGATTGCGGAGCATCCCTCACGACCTCATCATTCCTGAAGAGCAAGGATGAATGATGAATGCAGAAGGATGAATTTTTGCCCATTTGCAGAAAAAAGCCCATCGCGGAGTCTCCCCTAAATTCCGCACTTTGGAATTTGGGGGAGATGTCCAGCGGACAGAAGGGGTGAAAATGGACTCCCAGCTTATTCGCCCTCAATTCTTCCCACACGCTTCGCAGTTTTCTCGGCGGGGGTCATCTCGCGGCACAGTTCTTTAGGCAATCGGCAGGTGCTATAATTGACCTCATGGACGCAAATTTCGATATCAAGCTTTATCGCGAGCGTTGGAAAGCCGTCGAAGAAATCGAACGGCAGGAGTTGCGCGCCTCTACAGTTCAGACCAATTGGCGTCAATTGAACTCCATCTTGCGTCGCTCTATTCGCCTTGAATTGCATCGCGGGGATGATGACGGGGAAATGGAAATCTTCAAACGTTGGACAATATTAAGAAATCACTATGAATCAGCCTGAAGGAATTGAACCTTTTCTTGAGCCTTTAGAGTCTTTGCAGAGGCTTCTTTCACGTTTTAATGAGCGCGGAGTCATTATCGGCGGAGCGGCTGTCAGTATTCTGGGAAAAGCGCGTTACACCGAAGACATTGACGCGATGTTCCTGCTATCGATCAAAGATATTCCGCAGTTATTGGAAGCAGCAAGTAAAGAGGGGATTGAGCCTCGAATTGACAATGCCGCCGAGTTTGCCAGGAAAAGTCGAGTCGTTCTCCTAAAGCATGTGATTTCAAATACCAATATTGACCTGTCTCTTGGCGTCCTGCCGTTCGAGCAGGAGATGGTTGAACGCAGTGTGGTTCATCAAGTTGATGCTGCATTACAACTCCGCTTGCCCACACCCGAAGACTTGATCATCCTTAAGGCAATCGCACACCGTCCAAAAGATATGGAAGATATTCGTATTCTTGCGGACAAGTACACCAATCTGGACATCCCCCGCATTGAGAAGTGGGTCAAACAATTCGCGGACGTTCTGGAAATGCCTTCACTGTGGGATGATATTGCGGGCATTCTCAAGTAATTCTTTTATCTCCCCCACCACTGCGGACATGTTCCTCACGACCTCATCATTCCACCCCCACCCGTCCTCCCCCAAATCCGACATTGAGACTTTCAATAATTATCCAAACTTTATATTGTCGTATTTGGGGGAGGTGCCGAAGGCGGAGGGGGTAACGGACACGCCGATCAATCACGCCAATCAGGGAGAGGTCCCTCAACACCGCGAACCACTACGCCCATCGGATTCTTCCCCCTAAAACAGCCTGCTCAACTTGGCAGCAACCTTCTCTGGAAACTTCAACTCGTGCTCCCAAACGCGGACAACTCGCCACCCCAATTTTCTCAATTCGCGAGCAACAAATTGATCTCTGTCTTTGTTTGCTTGTAACTTCTTCGCCCAAAATTCCTGATTGTTCTTTGGGAGATTGGAATGCTTCGGCAGCGGACATCCATGCCAGAAACAGCCATCCACGAATAAAGCAATTTTCTGTGCAGGAAAAACAAAATCAGGCTTGCCCAACACAGCCTGATTTCTTCGCCAACCTGAAATGTGATTTTTTCGCAGAATTTGAATCATTGCCAGTTCCGTATCTTTGTTCCCCTTTCCTTTGATACGAGACATAACATCCGAGCGTTTTTCTTTGGTAAAAACGTCAGGCATTTTTCAATTTACGATTTCCAAATTCTGCCGTTATATGAAATTCTGGCAACTTGTTTTCTGTTTTTTGAAACTTGACCGCCAACCCAATTACCAGCACCCAAATTGAAGTCTCCAATATACTTACGGCACTTCAATGAAGCTTCCTTCAAAGATTTTACAGTGATATATCGAGTTGGCGCAGGCGAAAACCATTCATCATGGTCAGGGTTGGGAACAGAAGCAAGTTTTAAATGCAACATTTCAACTCCTTATTTTGAACCTTCCAGCACATTATAAATTATCTCAGCAATCTTATTAGCCAGCAAAGGCGGGACAGCATTTCCAACTTGATGGTATTGCTGAGTTCGATTTCCTTCAAAGAAATAATTATCAGGAAATGTTTGCAAGCGTGCAGCTTCTCTTACTGTGAGAGAACGACATTGTGAAGGGTCATAATGAATATAGTAATGACCGTCTTTGCTAATATGGGAAACTACGGTTGTTGATGGTCTTCCACTAACCTGAACTCTAAAACGATCGTTGAATTTCGAGCCATCTAAAGCTTCTTGAACATTTTCGTGTTTCGGCAACAACTCGGAAGGAAAATCATTTAGAGTTGGCGAACGATGATTTAAGTTAGCAAACACTGCTGCAAAAAAATATCTATGTAAGTCTTCAAAAATATGTGATCTCGACTCGTGATTGCATATACCATTCAACAGATCGTCTACAAACCACTCGATATTAATCGCTTTTTTCGTAGCTATGAATGGAGCCCCTCGTGTGAGGCGGGCATCGATTTTTTGGGTTTCTTCAATAATTGCTCTTCTAAGTTCTTCCGATACAGATTTATTGTTTAGCCATTTTGCATTAGAAATCGATTTGACCGCATTAAACCACTCTTCGGACGAGTCCACCTGTTTAGAAAGTCCACTTCTCAAAGGAGGCAAATCCCCTATCACATCATCAATAGGAACTTGAATTTGAGCTTTTTTCAATGGCGATGGAGCAGACTTGTAAATATCAGACCGTATTCCAACTATGATGATTCTATGCCTTGCCTGAGGGATTCCATAATCTTCAGAGCGAATAATATAGTCCTTGGGTTCCAATTGAGAACCCTCTATATACTCCTTCGACAGCGAAAATAACTTGTAATGCAAAAGTTCTTCCGCATTTTTTCTATATACATTATTAGGATACTCCAAATCAGCAAGAATTAAGTCAAAAGTACTTTCTGTTCTGACCCTTTTCGACGAAAGCAATCCCTTGACGTTTTCCATTACAAAGACAGGTGGTTGATGGTCTGATAATATTTGCAAATATTCTTTATAGAGAAAATGTCGACGATCTTCTCGATATTTACGCTGGTTGTTTTTCCCTCGTATCCTTGAACGTCCCGCCAAAGAATAAGCTTGACATGGAGGTCCGCCAATTAATAGCCAATTCGACGCACCATTCAAAGCCTCCTCAATTCTATTCTTTATTACCTCTCTATTTCCCTTTTTTAATTCTTTTTTCCAAGCCTCTTTTCGTGCTAGTGCAGCTTCTTTTGGGTATTTATTAAAGAGGGTGTCTTTGTCGATTCCCCTACGCAAATATTGATAATATTCGAGAGGTTTGTTTCCATTTGGAAATTGGCGAAAGAATGCTCTCAATTCTAAAGTTTTGTGAGCCGTTTCATCTTTCTCAATCGATAGTTTTATACCAAATAAAGGCTTCCCATCTTTTGTAAATGATGAAAAGCCTTCTCCCAAACCTCCAGGACCAGCGAAGATGTCAATGATAGGTATCGTTTTTTTCATAATAATAGCCGTCTAAGCAACAATTAGACGGCTATTATAGGCTTATCCAATACTTTTCGCAAACTTCTCAAATTCTTTCGGTAACATTTTCATCAATGTGGGTGTCGTGGTCGCATACAAATCCCAAGTTAGGTCAAACTGATTGAGAACTGCAACCAACCTGCGTGGTGACCCAGCACCCTTTCCCCCCGCGCCTCTTCTTGCTGCTTTTGACTTAGGGTCATAATAAAGCTTTGTGGTCAATTCTACAATGGAGCGATTTGTAACAAGTTCCTGATAAGCTGCAATTTGTGCTTCGATATCTGAGATTACATGAGGCGGTTTGCAAAGTAAAGCCATGGCTCGTGTTGGATTATCACTATGGGCGCGATAAATCAAGTACGGTCCTAATAACAAATGCCTGTAATATCGCTGAAAGTTTTCAGGTTCAGGAATATATGCAGCACGTTCTCTAGGCTTTCTAAAACCTCTATCCGTCAATGGACATAGTATGTCAAAAAAATACAATGAACACCATGCCCATAAGTGAATATCCTTCTCCAGATTAAACATTCCAGCATTTGCAAATAAAGGATATAGGTAATCTGCCACATCATAACGGGACTCGAAGTTTCTCATTTCCAATTCAACACTTATGCCCGCGTCATCGGAATACTTTGGATCTGAAAGAAATTCTATCGGGGGCGGCAATGTTCCATCTTTTTCTAGGCTGTCTAAATAATTTTCAAATTCAGTCAGTCCTGCATCGTTTAATTTTCTTAGTTTCATCCTTCGCTACTCCAGAATTCAGAAAATCTTTCAAAGACTTGTATCTTCTTGCAAAACTTCTCAATTACTTTATCTGTCCAATCATCAAACTGATCACTTTCATCCTTGTTTGGCATCTCACCCGCGCCAGGGAACGACCTTGCAAAAAGCAACCATCTGGAACGCCAATCATTTCTGTCAGTATATTCAAAGTATTTCTCTATATAAAAAATTCTTCGCAATATCTCCCGAAAAACTGATGGATATACAAGGGAAATAAACGCTGGATTACGTCCTATTCTTTCATAGTTTCCAGACAAACTATTTATCAATAAAATAGGACCATTTCTGTCGTCCGAATAATCAATGCGGTATATTTCTTTTCCAAGGTTTTGTGGTCGAATTTTCAGAAGAGGTTCTAGGGGAATTTCTTTATCGTCGGGCAAAACAAAAGGAATGCGATCTGCTTCTGCCAAGAGCTTTCCTTCGCCTGCTTCTGTAACCTTAACCCGAAACAAAAGCCCTTCATGAGTGTCAAATAAAGAAAGATCGCGTATTTCTGCAGGTCGAATATCTCCGATTTGACCGAAATCAAACCTTATCCAATTTGTTTGACGATATGCCTCAACAAATACCAGACTTCCTTTTGGCAGGTCATAAGAATCAAGACGCGATAAATCAGCATCAAAAGACAGATTTCCGTCATTAAGATTCAAGGCAATCTTGAATTCTTTTCTAGAAATATTTTTTCGTTTAGTGTAATTAAATCTTCTTATCATCTTCACCTTCACTTACTATAACTTTTACATACAGGTCTCTGTTCTGGTCGAAGCCAGTCACCAGTAGTTCAAAATCATCCTTAGTTACATCAGCTATTATCGAGTTTTGATGAATTCTTGTCAGCCTCAAACCTTTTGAAGGCTTCTTTATTTTTATCGGTGTCTGGTCAAGTCGAAAATCAGACAAATCATATTTCGTTAAAGGATTTCCTTTTCGGACATCATAAGCAACAAGAACTTCAATCTTTGCAGGTGGTTTTAATTTAGCCTTACCTGTTTTCACTTGAAAACCACCTGCAATCTGCTCAATTTCAAATTTCTTTTCTCGAGAATGCAAATCCAAAGTCTTCTTGTTAGTTTCTGTTCCAGGTTTTTTATCCTTTTGTTTATCTTCACGCTTTGCCACTTCATCTTCTTCAGCAGGAAGTGAAAAAATATCCAAAACCAGGTTGGGATCTATTTCATCTTCTTGGGCAGATAAAGCGCTTACGATATCAGAAACAGCATTAGTAACAAACTCAATATAGGATTTTCCATAAATATATTTATTACGAAAATTGGAAGAGTCTTTTTGCCATTGTGTGTGAGCGGGATTTTCAGAATCGCCTAAAAGCGTTGCCAGTGGCTTATCTTCAATGACAACCAGAGAAAACACTCCTCGTGTACGCCTGACCTTCACATCCGAAACAATTATGCCTTCACGGATAAATAATGGACGACCGTCATCATTTTTACCTTGTTTCAGGTAGATCATGAAATGTGATGGAATTCCAGTGTCATTTTTTTGTCTGATATTAAGAGTGGCTTTGATGGCTAAGAATTCGCCTTGTTCAAACTGGGCTCGCATTTTTGGTAGCATATCGGTTGGTATCAAATCATTAGACCAAATAGGTCTTTTATCGTTACACGGGTTTAATTCGTAGTACTCTAGCCCTTTACTCAACGACCACTCAGCCAGCTGAACGATTGAAGAAAAGCCTTCCCAATCTGCATCTGAAAATAGAGACTTAATCGTTGACGAATTGATTTCGCTGACAAAGCCATCCGACTCAACTGTAACAATTAAGTCGCCTTTTAGTATTGGGTAAAAATAATCTTTAACAACTGCTTTCTGAATATTGTCTACTGTAATATCGTTTTCAATATACGGGACAACTATTGAAAGACCAGCCTCATTACTTCTTTTCAGGTTGAAATCACTACAAAAGCGATCTAAAGTCTTGTCATCACTTACTGGAAGGATGGGCTTTTCGCTACCATCTCTTAATCCCAGATAGCCATCAGGTGAGTAGTATTCCTTATTTACCCATCTTGACTTCAGTACCGACCGTCCCATCAAGAAACGTTTATTGTCGTCAGATCGAATAGTCAAGGCAAGTAAAGTGCTAACACGGCTTGCTCTAGGAAAAACATATTTACCTACACCCCACCTTCCTCGATCTTGCTCGCTCTTTCCAGAACGTCCTTCTGCTCGAAAAAAGTAGAAGAAAGGATTCTTCTTGTCTGGGTCGTCAAACGCCTGTTCAATGTTCCCTTGTAAACCTGTGGTCCCAAAATCTTCAAACACTAAATAGAGTAGCTCAGTATCTTTTTCAGGTAAATTTCCCAAACCATTTTTAGGTGCTAAGTAATGTTCCCACGCACCATTTAACCAAAAGGCAGCTTCTGACTTTGCTTTTAATTTTCCGCAGTACATCCTAACCCGTACAGATTTTTCGTTCTGCTTATCCAAAGCATCCAAAGCATTCTGAATTCCTTCTCGCACAAGAGCTTGAGCAGGATTTTCAATTGCTTCTGTGGAAAAAAATTCTCCAACAATTGGGTCACGAGTTGTTTCATCGGGGCGATATTTTACAAAGTGCCATTCCATAATATTAAATTCCTCCTTTTATAACCAAGTAATCTTAATTTCACCTTCCAGCGACTTAAATTCCTTGTCGCCAGTAACCAATTCTGCTTTCTTCAACTTCGCCAATGCCGCCGCAAAACAATCGGCATACGAAATATTCCCACCCGACTTGAACACGGCGGCTTGGCGAGTCAAATTCCAATCCACTTCCACAATTTCAATGCCCATGCCTTTGATTTCATGAACATATTGGTCTGCAATTTCAGGGGAGTTGTTACGGGCAATGGAATACCAAATCTCTCCTAAGTTAACGACAGTCATCAAAAGGCTTGTGTCACTTTCCACGGCTTTGTGAATTAAACCCCTCACAAAGTCCGCGCCTGGCTCATCTTCAAAGAAAGCCATCAACGCATACGAGTCTAAAACCTTGGTTGCCATGTTTATTTTTCCCTTTCCTTATCTTTGCGGCGTTCATCCATCAATGTTTTCAGCCCGCCTTTGCCCTTCAAAGAACCTTGCAGGCTTTTGAGATACTGCTCCGTCACAGGTTTCAAGACAATTGCATCCCCAACATCTGTAACGATAATCTTTGTTCCGTTCTTAATCCCGTATTTCCTCCGTAACGTCGCGGGAATGACAATTTGACCTTTTACGGTTGCGTAAGTTTCCATTTCGAGTATCTCCTTCAAGTGTCAATATACTACACTGATTCAATAAGTAAGTCAAGAGTGAAAATGTATTACTTTTCTGCCCCTGTCTCCCTGTGCGGGCTACCAGCGTAGCATAAAGCTCCTCGAAACCGAACCAACCTCCCCCGTAGAAAGAAGCGGGGGATTTTTTCATCCCCAATTCCCAAACTACCGATTCCCCAAATCCCCGCCCCCTTCATCTGATACAATACGCCCGATTTCGACCCTCGAATATCGAATTATCCAATCTCTATTCTTCTACTAACGGAAACCCAATGGCAAACGAATCTTTAGTTATTTACTCAATGAATAAGGTCGGCAGAATCGTCCCTCCGAACAAACAAATTCTGCGCGACATCTCGCTTGGCTTCTACCTCGGCGCAAAGATCGGCGTGCTCGGTCTCAACGGCGCGGGAAAATCCACCCTGCTGCGCATCATGGCGGGCGTCGATAAAGACTACATCGGCGAGATCTCCCAATCCAAAGGCTACACCGTGGGCTTGCTCGAGCAGGAACCCAAACTCGACGAAAGCAAGACCGTGATGGAAGTCGTCAAAGAAGCGGTGCAGCCCATCGTGGATATGCTCGCGCGCTTCGATGAGGTCAACGCCAAATTCGCCGAACCCGACGCCGACTTCGACGCCCTCGTCGCCGAGCAAGCCAAACTGCAGGAACAGCTCGACAAGCACGACGCCTGGAACCTCGAAAGCCGCCTCGAACTCGCCATGGACGCCCTGCGCTGTCCGCCGTCGGATACGCCCATCAACGTCTGCTCTGGTGGAGAAAAGCGCCGCGTCGCCCTTACCCGACTCCTGCTCACCGAACCCGACATTCTCCTGCTCGACGAACCCACCAACCACCTCGACGCCGAGTCCGTGGCGTGGCTCGAACATCACCTGCGCGACTACAAAGGCACCGTCATCGCCGTCACCCACGACCGCTACTTCCTCGACAACGTGGCAGGCTGGATCCTCGAACTCGACCGCGGCTACGGCATCCCCTACAAAGGCAACTACTCCTCCTGGCTCGAACAAAAACAGGAGCGC
>JACRBI010000046.1 GCA_016234495.1 Chloroflexota bacterium
CACAAATTCGCTGAATCCAAGTACGATAGGTTTTGTTGATCGGCATCGGGACCTCCGGGTGAAATCGTTTGTGGCAAAACAACTTTACCCGATTTCTTTTGCCGATCAATATTCTTTTGTTAAACTGTCAGGTCGCTAGTTCAAAAGAAGAGAATTAAAACAAAAAGAGGAAGACCGCCTAAATCAAGAACGATTGGATAACGAAAAAAACAGAAATATTGAAAACGAAAATCATCCTAGCAACCATGAAGGTTTTTTTATGTGGCCATCAACCCACGCGCCTGCATCTAAACACGGATTCAATGGAGATGTGTTTTTTTATCGGAGGGGCTTACTAAGTTATGTAGGTTATCGAGTAGGCCAGCAAGGCATCTCAAAAAATACGCGATTACAGATTCTTGATTGTGTATTTCACAAAAATCTACCAAGAGTGGATTCACCTGAGTATATGGAAGAATGGGGCGATCCAAAAACTGCGGCCCGACTTAAAAAATTAGCAGAAACTCTTGCCGCGCTTATCCGAAATGCAAAACGTAGGGCGAATAGCAACAACCTGTCAGAAGCTATATCTGACTGGGAAGCAGACCTAAAATATCTGTATAGTAAATATTACATCGACTGGTTCGATTTTGTATGGCCACCAAATGAGTAATTTTTCTTTTTCCGAACTCTCTTCTAAAATTAATAATTTATATTACCCAGGTTGCCTAACAAAGCGTGCAGCGGACGGCGGGGAGTCTGCGGCTTCGACAAGCAATTTCAAACGCTCAAACAGTTTTCTGCTCTCAGGCTTTTTCTCACCCCGCCCCCCGTCCGCCGCTAACGCAAACCGTTAGACCGCCCCTTCAAAATATTGGGGCTTGAAATAGCATGACATCCATGCTATGATAGCGGCATGATAAGGTCATTCAAAGATACAGGCACGGAAGATATTTTCAATGGCGAAAATACCAAAGTCGCAAGAAAAATATGCCCTTCCTCTATTTGGAAAATCGCCGCCCGAAAATTAGACCAAGTTGATTCTGTCACCACCTTGCACGAGTTGAAAATTCCGCCAAACAATAAACTTGAAGCCTTATCAGGTGACAGAAAAGGTCAGCACAGTATTCGCATCAATGACCAATATCGAATTTGTTTTGTGTGGACTACTTTAGGTCCCGACCAAGTTGAGATTGTGGATTATCACTAGCGAGAACAACAGGAGTTAATTATGGTTCGTGTTCCTACAAATCGCATACCTACTCACCCTGGCGAAATGCTTTTGGAAGAGTTTTTAGATCCGATGGGAATCAGTCAAAGGGATTTGGCTGATAATATTCAGGTTCCATATCAGCGCATTAATGAAATCGTCAATGGGCGCAGGGGCATCACGCCTAGCACGGCTTTGCGTTTGGCAAAGTTTTTCAATATGTCCGCTGATTTTTGGATGAATTTACAATTGCGCTGGGATTTATATTTTGCTCAACAAGACGAAAATAATGTTTTAGCATCCATTCAACCCTATTCGGCAGTTGCATAAAAAGTCAGTCGAGTCTTGCACAACAAGAGCGTGCCAACAAAGCATGCACCCGACGCTGGGGATTCTGCGCGCATCTCAGGCAGTTTCACACGCCTTATCATTTTTCTGGCTGGACGGCTTCGCCGTCCCCGCCCCAGCGCAGGTAACGCAAACCGTTGGGCAGTCCCATGCAAAATAAGGTATAAGTGAAAATCAAAAACATCTTCACGATTTTGCTTGTCACTTTTATTTTGGCTTCATGTGCGTCAGCGACTAAAGTCGTTCAAACAGAAACGGCTATTCCAACATTAACTTTTACGCCTGTTCCAACATCAACTTTGACTTCCGTCCCTTTTACGCCCACAATCACGCCAGCACCGATAGCAACAACTAAAGTAGAAAGATGGATGGAGTATGAACACGTTTTAGCGTTGGAAATTTTATGGTCATCAGACGCTATTTGTGAATGGAGTATTTTAGGACAAAAAAATCAAGAAATATATGTTTGGGCAATATGCGAAACTAAAACCACAAATCTTGCCATGAGGTCAGCAGGAAGTAGCCCTGCCGTGATATTTCTTGGAAATAATGGAAGTATTGAAAAAGTACAAATCCCTGGTGATGGTACTCAATATGGAATTGATATTCGTAAAATGTTCCCGAAACAACTACATGATAAGATTTTTGAGCAGTCGGTAGGTATTGATGAAATGTTATCTCATATTGAATTACGGCAAATAAATCCTGAGCCTCCATTAATTGTTTTATCGGGAGTTCCTCTGCCGTAAAATAATGTGTTTTCCCGTCAAAAACTGCCCAACAAAGCATGCACCCGACGCTGGGGATTCTGGCGCGATTCCAAGCCTTTTTCTACGCCTTAGCATTTTTCCAGTCGGACGGCGTCCCGCCGCCCGCCCCAGCGCGGGTAACGCAAACCGTTAGGCGTTTTTCAAGTTAGGTCAACAGAAACAGAGTATTTATGATGAAACCAAATGTTGATTACGAAAAGATGATGACTATCAAAAACGGTGAAGATGTTACATTGCGTACAGAATATGTGAGTGCTGAAGAATACATCGATTTCTTACGACGTAGTGACCTCGGCAAACAATATCCGAAGGAAGATTTTCAGCATAGGGTAACTGCTCTTGTCAGGAACGTTCAAATCAGCCTGATAGCAAGAAACAAACAATCTCAGATTATTGGAATATGTTTTGGACTAACCGACTTTGTCTACTGGCTGTTCATCACAGATTTGGGGGTAGATCGGTCGTATGAAAAACAAGGACTAGGAAAAGCCTTGATGGAAATTGTCCATGACCTTGCAGGAGGTGAAAAGAAAATAATTGTATTCGCCTACGCAAACGAAAACGCCATTCCGTTTTATGAAAAAATCGGGATGGAAGAAACCAAGTCTATGATGATAAAAGACAATATTGAATGGACTGAATTTGTCGTAGAATAAGATGACAGTGGCTAGTGCAGGGTTCAGTTAAAAAGCAATAAGTCAGGCACAACCCAAAACGCCTAACAAAGCGTGCATCTGACGCTGGGGACTGCCCAAAGGGCGTGCGCACATCCCAAGCAGTTTCCTACGCCTTTTCATTTTTCTGATTGGACGGCTTCGCCGTCCCCGCCCCAGCGTACCCCTTTCGATGCCCAAAGGCGGACTCGGAATCTCTAAAGGCGCAGAGTCTGCTCTATTGTGAGTACCAGCTCACGTTAAGGCGGAGATGCGTTTTTTCTTCAGATACGGTAAATCCATTATGGCTTTAATATAACTGGAGTCGGGGATAAGGTTGGCGTGGGTATTGGGACACAATCCAAAAGTGTGAGCCTCTCGCTAAAAATACCTGTGCGCCCAATTTCTTTGTTGTCTCTGGTATATGCTACAAATTGAAATTGGACCCAGGAGTTGTGGTAAAAATCTACACTTTTTATTTCATCAGGGAGCAGGTCATGGGTAAACGTGCCTGAATAATCTTTGGCGGGAATCATGATCCGCGTCCAATCGCTTGTGGCGCCAGAGGTTTTTGTTTTGAAGCGCACAAAAAGCGCGACCATCGGTGTGCCTAGCGGATCTGACGCCTGCACGGTGATCCGGACAGATGAGGGCTGGCACTCTGACTTGTTGTAGAATTCCTTGTGTGAGATGTTGACCGCCAGAAAACCTTTCATTTCCATAGCTGGAGTTGGGGTATTCGGAGTGATCAATATAAGCGGCGTAACGGATGATAGTGTGGCGGTGGATTCGGGAGCGGGGGTATTTGTTTTTATTCCTGCAAGCGTTGGGGTTGCGGTGAAAGTCAAGGTGGGGGTGATGGGTGTAAATGTTAAGGCTGCCGTTGACGTAATTGTAGAGGCAGGCATGGGAGTTTGCGTTGGTTCAGGTAGAAGGAAGAGTTGTTCCAGGGTGAGGGTACACGAGGACAGCAAAATGGCATAAGTCAAAAATAATCCTATTTTTTTCATAAACAAATCGAATCCTTTTTAGGGGAGGCTCTTTCTACATGCACGGCGAAAGTACAATAGATTCGGCAAAGATCATGGTGCGACCGATCTCTTCCCCCGCGACATCAACGGCTACAAGCTGAAACCTTATCCAGGCGCTTCGATAATGATTATGTCCTTCGATCTCGTTGCCTTTCAATGTGTAGGTAAATGTTCCATCGCGATTATCGAACATAATATCGCCTGTACTCCATGGCGTGTAATCTTCCTTGAAAAAGGATCTAAGCTGAACGAAAATGACGATGCCTGCCACGTGTTTTTGGTCTTCCACTTTCGCAACAACCTTGGACCTGTTTGGTTTGCAGCTCCCCCAGAATATTTTGTTATCTGAAATATCAACGGACACAAACCCGGCGCCAGGTGAAAAAACCGTCGCCGAAGGAATCACTCCAGGCAACGGCGCAGGTGTGGCGGTTTCACTTCCGATAAAGATCGTGATCGGCGCAAATGTGGAAGTTGGCAGATTTGGGTCTTGAGTAGGAATATGCACGATTGTTGGCGACGGCGTAATTGTCGGCGTGATCGTTGCGCTAGGCGTGATGCTTGGCGGCAGGGTGATGGTTGCAGTCTTCGTAGCTGCGGGCGTGCTGGTAGGTTGGACATCCGCTTGAAATGGAATTGCGGAGCACGCCTGCAAGAATAAGGCCAATGGGATTAATACACGAATCGATTTGCGCATACAATTCCTCTTTGGGCAATGATACTACGAAAGAATAGTCATCGTCCATTTCAGATTACGCGATCAAGATAGTCTGCAATTAAGAAGATGCGCCTGAGTAGTTGCTTAATCCCAACAGCCAAAGTCCGCGCGCGAAGATGACAAAAAGAATGGTCATGCCGAATGCAAACAACAAACTTGTACCGTCAAGGCGGTTGGTCAATGCTTCGGCAGGGACAGTCACTGCAAATGCGACAGGAACCAAAAAGGTCAGGCCGGTTCGCAGCCAGTCGGGGTAGATGCCAATAGGCCAGCGGCCAGCGGCGTATAACCCCTCAAACAGGTTGCTGATATCCTGAACGCGAATCACCCAAAATGAAATGGATGTAACCATGAGCCAGACACTATATAACATAACTCCGCCCATGAGGAGCGCGGCCAGAAAACCAAGTAGCTGAAAAATACCCAGACTGCTTTTGAGCTGGAAAAAGGCAATACTGATCACGACCATGCCCACGATGACATCCACCAACTGCCAGAAGCGGAACTCACGCACGCTGATGAGGGTCTGCGCGTCGGCGGGTTTGGTCAGCGCGAAATCAAGCGTGCCGTTGCGGACATCGTCCATGAGCCGCTCCATGTTCGGCTGGATGATGGAGCGGATCACGCCGCCCATCAGCAGGTGGACTCCCATCACAGCCAGCAGTTCGGGACGGGACCAGCCCGCAAGTGTTGTCACCTGCCCAAAGACGAGCGAGAGTCCGATCAGCCCTGTGGCGACGGAGATAAAGGATTGGAGCAGTTGAATAAAAAAATTTACGCGGTATTGCATCTCGTTCAATACGCCAATCCGCAGGTAGGTAAGCGCAAGCTTTATCGGGTTCATAAGTCCTCCTATCCGCCGACGGCTGAGTATTGTTTGATCGCGAAGCCCCAGATCAAGTTCAGAATGAGAATGCCCGAACCGACCCACAAGGCTTGCATACAGATCCCCGACCAGAGTTGGGCATCTGTCATATTTCCAACCAGCACTTCAATCGGAAAGAAAAATGTCCACTTGAAGGGCAGGTAATTTGAAAGGCTTTGCACCCAGGCCGGCATGATGGTCATGGGCACGAGTCGTCCTGAGAGGATCAACTCCAAGCCGAAGTACAGCTCAAAGATGGCACTGACCCGCGTTGTCCAAAATGTGATCATGCCGAGCAGGGAAAGCAGCATGGTACGGATGAGATACGCGCCCCAGATGGCAAGAGCAAAGACGATGACTTCCATCCAGCGGATATCAAAGGTCGGTCTAAATATCCACGAGAGGATGGCGGCCAATGGCAGCCAGAGCAGAATGACCACAAACTTCCAGCCCGCAAAGAATGCCACGTCACCGTGAATTGGATGGATCGGACGCATTAACTCCATCGAAAGCCGTCCTTCACGAATGCGCCACTCCCAGCCGTAAGGCGTGAAGACGATGTTCATGTTGCGCACTAAAGTCCAGATGATGTAATATGCCGCAAACGCGCCAACAGTATATCCACCTGCAGAACCACCTTGCTGTTTTGCGATGGTAGTCCAAACCACCAGGTAAATGACCGGTTCGGTGATCATGCCGATCATGTAAAAGTAGTTCGCCACGCTGTATTGAATCTGCTCTAGAATGGAAATCTTCATGGAGGCCAAATAGAAATCAATATATCGCTTCATTTTGCCTCCTCGGTGGAAGTGAAGACACTGTCAATGACATCGTCGATGGGGGTGTCTTCGACTGTCAGGTCGTCCACCTGCAGGTCGGAGAGTAGATTCGCTGTGACCTGCGATGTCTTCGATTTGGCGACACGCAGGGTAACGCGCGCACCGTCACGGGTAAGAACTTCTCCATATTGAGACAGATCAGCTTCAGGATTCGGCAGGGTGACTCCGAGCGTCTTGAAAGAAGAAAATTGAGTGACAAGCCGGCTTAACTCCCCGTCGAAGAGAGTTTGACCGTGATGAATCACGATGACACGCTTGCAGAGAGCTTCCACATCCGCCATGTAGTGACTGGTGAGCAGGACGGTCGCACCCCAGCGCTGGTTGTATTCTTTGATGAAGGCGCGGATACGGCGCTGCATGGTGACATCCAGCCCGATGGTCGGCTCGTCGAGAAAGAGCACTTTGGGGCGGTGCAGCAGAGCGCCGACGATCTCCATCTTCATGCGCTCGCCAAGCGACAGGTTTCGAATTGGTTTATTGACCAGATCCTTTAATTCCAGCAGGTCAATAAAATCGTCGCGGGTTTTCTTGAACTCAGATGCAGGTATGCTATAGATTGCTCGTTGCAATTCAAACGAATCGATTGCGGGCAGATCCCACGATAATTGGTTTCGGTTCCCCATCACCAACGCCACCTGGCGCAGGTAATCATGGGAGCGTTTAGTCGGCTCGTAGCCTATAACATTCACCATGCCCTCGGTCGGATGGAGAAGTCCGCTCAGAACTTTGAGGGTGGTGGTTTTGCCGGCTCCGTTCGGGCCAAGGAATCCGACAATTTCTCCGGGTTCGATGCTGAATGAAATGTCATCCACGGCCTTGACGGTGCGGTATTTGCGGTTGAACAGGCTGGCCACGGCGGCTTTCATTCCGCCTTCGCGCTCAGGAACTTTGTAGTGCTTTGACAACTTTGATACTGAAATGGCAGGGGTCACAAGAATTCTCCTGAATTAAGTGATTGCTTCGTCGGGACGCTTCGCGCACCCTCCCCGCAATGACGGAACAAGGGCGGTTAAATGAAAACCGCAGGGCTGTTCGCCTGCGGTGTGCAAAGAGCATGGGTCTAAAACGACCCGCACGGAGGCGCGCAACAAACAGTAGGAAATTGAGTATTCATTGAAGCAGCCTCCTTTCTACTTGGGGTGAGTTTCGCAAGTTTAGCACAGATGGAAATTGGAGGCAAGATTTTTCTGGTATAATCTCGCCTCGTGACTGGTCCTGCCCTACGGTTAAGCGCCTTTCAAGGCGAGAGGCTGTTGGCACGGAGACCTGCGTAATCTAAAAAAGAAAGGAAGCATACGTCATGCCGCTTGCAAAAGAAGTCAAGACCAAGGCGATAGAGGATTTTCATCGCCACGACAAGGATACAGGCTCCCCTGAAGTTCAGATAGCCATCCTGACCAATCGCATCGCTCAGCTCACCGAGCACTTGCGAAGCAACAAGCAGGATCAATCCTGCCGCCGTGGGTTGCTCAAATTGGTCGGTCAACGCCGCCGCTTGCTCACGTACTTGCGCTCGAGCAACTACAACAGCTACCTCGCCGTAACCGATCGCTTGAACCTGCGCCGCAAATAATAAGCAACACAGACCTGACAGGTTATTGGAAACCTGTCAGGTCTTAAATTAAGGAGCCCGCAGTCAGGAATTGAATAGCGCGAACAACATCGGTTGTTCCCACTCTTCAGTCCCTGACCCACTGGCGGGAAAATCAGTACCGCAAGATTAATCTTGCGCAATAGGAGACAATACATGAAACCCGAACTAAAACGCTATTCAGCCGTCGTCGGCACGCGCACATTCACCTTCGAGACTGGCACACTCGCCGCTCAGGCCGGCGGCGCGGTCACCTTCAGCGTGGAAGATTCCACGGTATTTGCCGCAGCCACCATGGGCGGCGTGCGCGAAGGAATTGATTTCTTCCCCCTTTCAGTGGACTTTGAAGAGCGCATGTACGCCGGCGGAAAAATCCCCGGTTCCTTCTTCCGCCGTGAAGGGCGCGCCTCAACCGAGTCAATCCTCACTGGACGTTTGACCGACCGACCCCTGCGTCCGCTTTTCGCGCACGGGATGCGCAACGAAGTGCAAGTCATCATGTACACATTTTCAGCTGACGGCGTCAACCCGCTTGATATTCTCGCGATCAACGCCGCCTCCGCCGCGATCATGATCTCGGACATCCCCTGGGCTGGACCTGTCGGCGCTGTCCGTGTGGGACGCGTCAACGGCGAATTTGTGCTCAACCCGACCTTCGCTGAAATGGACGCATCAGACCTTGACCTGAGAATTGCCGGCACCAAAGATGCGATTCTCATGGTGGAATGCGGCGCCAACGAAATCCCCGAAGATGTGATGGTCGCCGCATTAGAACTGGGACACCAGTCCATTCAGCCGATCATTGATTTGCAGCTTCAGATGCAAGCCGAAATCGGCAAGCCCAAGCGCGAAGCCACCATTACCACCGCGAATGAAGATTTACAGAAGAAAGTCTTCGGTGCAGTCAACGCCAGGATGAATGAATTGCTCGACAAGCCGTTGAGCAAAGTCGAATTTTACGGCGGCATGGATGAACTGCAGGCCGCTGTCGTCGCTGAGTTCTGCATCGAAGGCGACGCAGCTGCGCCTGCCGCAAAAGATGTCAAATCTGCTTTCAGCGAAGCCGAGCACAAGATCGTGCGCGAGAGAATCCTGAGCATGGGCAAGCGTCCCGATGGCCGCACCCCGACTGATATCCGCCCGATCTGGTGCGAGGTTGGACTTTCCCCGCGCGCGCACGGCACCGGCCTTTTCACACGCGGCGAGACTCAGGTTTTATCCTTTGCGACACTCGGCACTTTGGGCGAAGCACAGGAACTCGACAACCTGTCCCCGATTAAGAACAAACGCTACATGCACCACTACAGCTTCCCCCCTTTCTCTACGGGTGAGGTCAAGCCCCTTCGCGGCCAGAGCAGGCGCGAGGTCGGTCATGGCGCGTTGGCAGAGCGTGCGCTCGAACCTGTCCTCCCGGCCGAAGAATCCTTCCCGTATGCCATCCGCGTCGTGTCCGAAGCTTTATCCTCCAACGGTTCGACATCAATGGGCTCGGTCTGCGGCTCGACTTTGGCTTTGATGGACGCGGGCGTGCCGATCAAGGCTCCTGTATCCGGCGTGGCTATGGGACTCATCACTGACGAGACCGGCCGCTACCAGATTTTGACCGATATTCAGGGCACCGAAGACCACCTTGGCGATATGGATTTCAAAGTGGCCGGCACCGCTGAAGGCATCACCGCTTTGCAAATGGATATTAAGATCAGCGGCCTGAGCACGCAGATGATGAAGGAAGCGCTGGCACAGGCGAATGTTGCGCGCATGTCGATCATGGAAAAGATGCTTGCCGCGTTGGACGCCCCGCGCGCGGAATTGAAACCGCACGCTCCGCGCATCATCACCGTCAAGATTCCGATCGACAAGATTGGCGCGTTGATCGGACCCGGCGGCAAGAACATCCGCGCTTTGCAGGAAGAGACCAACACCAAGATCGACATTCAGGAAGACGGCACTGTTTACATCGCTTCGACCGACAGCGTAGGCGCGAAGATCGCGCAGGAACGCGTGGAAGGATTGAGCGAATCTGTGGTGATCGGAAATATTTACACCGGCAAAGTTGTCCGCATTGAAGCCTTCGGCGCATTCGTCAACCTGTTGCCCGGCGTGGACGGACTCGTCCACATTTCACAGCTCGCCAGCGAACGTGTAAACTCCGTCGAGGATGTTTGCACCATGGGCGATGAATTGACCGTCATGGTCACGGATATTGACCCGCAAGGCAAGATCCGCCTCTCGCGTCAGGCTGTGCTAGAGGGTTGGTCGGCTGAAGAAGCCCGAGAAAAAGACAAGGGTGGACGCAACGGTGGCGGCGGCCGAGGCGGAGATCGCGGTGGACGCGGCGGTGACCGGGGCGGTCGAGGTGGAGATCGTAGCGGGCGCAGCGGCGGTGATCGCGGCGGAAGAAGATAGTAGTCAGTAAACAGTTGAAATCTCCGAGTTCTAGGGAACTCGGAGATTTTTTGAATGCTATAATTTCGATCAGGAATAAAAATGAAGGTCCAAAGAATAAATTCCGAATCCATCCTGAAATTAATTCCAAAACTCGCCGCATTGCTGCAAGATTCAGTCGCAAGCGGAGCGTCTATTGGCTTTCTTCCTCCACTTACCGATGAAGAAGCTGATAATTATTGGCACGGAGTCGCCGAAGCCCTAAAGACTCCGCATCGGATTCTGCTTGTTGCTGAGGTGGAACAACAAATTGTCGGAACAGTTCAGCTTGCACTTGAAAGCCGTCCAAACGGAAGCCATCGCGCAGAAATCATGAAGCTGATGGTTCACACATCCATGCGTGGAAACGGCATCGCCCACTCGCTGATGAAAGCAGTCGAATCCGAAGCAAGCCGGGCAGGAAGAAGTACATTAATCCTCGACACCAGAGAAGGCGACCCATCGGAGCATCTTTACTCCAAACTCGGTTACACACGGGCGGGAGCGATCCCCGAATATGCACGCAGCGCAGACGGAAACCTGCATTCAACCGTGGTCATGTATAAACTATTAGGGGATTAGCCCATGCCGAAGCACATCGCCTTCCTGCGCGCCATCAATGTCGGCGGGCACACTATCAAAATGAATGAGCTACGCCGATTATTCGAGTCGCTGGGGTTAGCCAACGTGGAGACTTTCATCGCCAGTGGCAACGTGATATTCGAGGCAAAAGCGGGAAACACAAAAGCGCTCGAGAAAAGAATCGAGAGTCACCTGAAAGAATCGCTCGGCTACGAGGTAGCAACCTTCATCCGCACTGAAGTAGAAGTGGGCGAAATCGCAAAATACAAGCCATTCTCGCAGGCAAAACTCAATTCAGCGACCGCATTGAATGTCTGCTTCCTGTCTGACACACCGGATAAAACCATGGTCGAAAAGTTAATGGCAATGAAAACAGACATTGACGACTTCCATGTCTACAGGCGGGAACTTTACTGGCTGTGTCAAAAGAAGCAAAGCGAATCCAAAATTTCCAATGCAGCGCTAGAAAAAGCGCTCGGCATCAAAACCACCCTGCGCGGCATGAACACAATCAATAGGTTGTCTGAGAAATTCAAGCCTGCGTAACACATCCATTCATGACCTCAAAAATCAAAAGCCTCTACAACCAATATCCGCCGCAATTCTGGCTGATCGCCTTCGGCGTGCTGGTCAGCTCGATCGGCTCCAGCATCATCTGGCCTTTCCAGATAATTTACATCAGCGAAAAACTCAACAATCCAATCACAACCGTGGCAACGCTCATCAGCATCGGTTCGTTGACCGGACTGCTGATCTCCTTCGTCGGCGGATTCGTCGCAGACCGCGTTGGGCGGAAGCCGATCATGTTCATCGCCCAAGCCGCGCACGGCATCGGGTATCTGTTCATGAGCAGCGCCGATTCCTACTCGGCCTTTTTGCTCCCGATGATCATCATGGGCGCATCCATGCCCTTTTACGCCATCGGCTCCGACGCGATGATGGCAGACATGATTTCCCCGCAGGATCGCAACAATGCCTACTCCGTTCTAAGAATAATCAACAACGCAGGCATCGCCATCGGGCCAGCCATCGGCGGCCTGCTGGTTTCAAGATCGTACGCCCTCGCCTTTTACGCCGCCTCAATTGGAATGCTGGCCTACAGCCTGCTTTTGCTTTTCTTCGTGCGCGAGACTCTCGTCAGAAACACGCCCCAGCCCGAAGCAGGCAAGACCCGGGCATCCCTCGGCGGTTATGAACACGTACTCAAAGACTCAAGCTTCGTCCGCTTCGTGCTCATGGTCGCACTGGGCATGATCGCTCCGCTCATGATGTGGACACTGCTTGCGATCTACACCAAGGATAATTACGGCCTGCCCGAAAATCTGTATAGCTGGCTGCCGGTAACCAACGCGCTGATGTGCGTCTTCGTCCAATACTTCGTCACGATGTTCACGCGCAAACATCACAGCGGCCAAATGATCGCGCTTGGCATGTTCGTTTACGCCATTGGTGTAGGCAGTGTCGCGCTGATGACATCCTTTTGGGGTTTCTGGGTAAGCATGGTCATCCTCACATTCGGCGAACTAATCCTCGTCCCCACAGCCAGCGTCTACGTCGCCAACCTCGCCCCCGAAGAATACCGCGGCCGCTACATGACAATATATTGGCTCACGTGGGGGCTTGCGCGCGCCTTCGCCCCGATCATTGGCGGCTTCATCAATGATGCTATTTCTCCGCGCGCAATCTGGGTCGGAGGTCTGCTCTTCGGGCTGACCAGTGCCTTCGGACTTTTCCTCATCAGCAACAGCGCCAAATCCCGGGCGACGCTTCGCACTTAACCGATAATTGATTCTGCTTCCGAAAAAAGGATCACCGCTTGACGATGCCGCTGAAGGCTGAATAAATTATCTGTCCATCATCTCTTCCAAAGTTCTTTTCACCTCGCCCCATTCGGTATCTATGACCGAATAAAAAACCGAATCGCGATATCTGCCATCGGGCAGAATCATGTGGTTGCGAAGCACGCCTTCCTTCTTCGCGCCGAGCCGCTCAATCGCCTTTTGCGAGCGGACGTTTCTCGCATCCGTTTTGATCTGCACGCGGATGCACTTCAAAACCTCAAAGGCATGGGTAAGCAATAAATATTTACATTCGGTGTTTACGATCGTCCGCTGAAAATCCAGCCCATACCAGGTGCCGCCCACTTCAAGCCCGCGGTCTTTGGGCATGATATTCAAATAGCGCGTCGCGCCCGCCACACGCCCCGACGCAAGATGAATGGCAACAAATGGCAGATCCGTCCCATTCTCGGCGCGGGATAATATGTCCCGCACCCAGGCGCGCATATCAACTTCCGTGCGGATATTCCCATAAAGCATGAAATCCCAAAAATCCTGCCCAGCGCCGATTTCAGTCAATCCCGCAACATGTGCTTCACTCATCGGCTCAAGGCGTACGTTGTCACCGGTCAGCGTAACAGGTTTTACCCAATCACTCATTTCGTTTCTCCAAAGATAAGCTGCTTTACGAATTCAACCAGTCATCTTCCTTTTTATCTTGCGATGGAAGGTACGGCATCTGTGGGCCAATAATTCCCAGAAATTCAGAAAGCGCGGCGCGCATGGCTGTGCGGTCATCCCAAAGATATTCGATCTTCCCAAAGCACATAGATTGCTCATGTCCTTTCCCGCATGCGAGAACGATGTCTCCTTCCCGAGCCAGGCGGATGGCATACTTGATGGCTTCGCCCCTGTCGGCTATACGCCAAAAGGTTTTCCCTTCCCGTCCGCCCTTTGACCTTGCACCTGCCGCCATCTCTTCGAGAATTCCATCCAGCGACTCGGTGCGCGGATCTTCTGCCGTCAAAATGGACAAGTCTGCCAGCTCGACGGATGTTTCAGCCATCATGCGCCGCTTCTCTTTGTCCCTCAAGCCTGCTGAGCCAAAAATGGAAATGACTCTCCCCTGAGTCATTTTCCTGCCCGCTTCCAAAGTCACCTTCAACGCATTGGGCGTGTGGGCAAAGTCCACTATGGTGGTGAAGTTCTGTCCCATGCGGATCTGCTCCATGCGCCCGGGGATGCCATCCAAAGAAGCTATGCCGCGCGCGGCAGTTTCAGGGTCAACGCCAAGCCCATAGATTGTGGCTGTCAACGCGGCGAGGCAGTTGGAAACGTTGTACGCCCCGATCAGGCTGCTCAGCGTGGCTACGCGCCGTTCATTTACGATGGTTGTAAACTTGATGCCAGCGGGGCTGTATTCAATATCTTCAGCGCGGATGTCGGCATCCCCCCCCAACCCATAATTCCTCTTGTTGACCTTGATGAAGTTATCCAGAAATTCAAAGGATTGGTCGTCACGATTAATGACTGCCAAACGCGGATTGCCGAACGGTTTTTCACGGGTAATATCCAGGCTGGAAAACAACCTGGCTTTTGCGGCGCGATAATTTTCATAACTACCGTGTTCATCGAAATGTTCATGCGTAATGTTCGTGACCACGCCAATATCAAACTCACAGGCATCCACACGATGCTGTGCCCATCCATGCGATGTGGTTTCAAGTACAACATGCGTCAATCCGGACTGAACCATTTTCGCGAGGTACCGCTGCACATCGTGCGCGTCCGGCGTGGTGACGTGAAAGCCTGTATCCAGTATTTCGTTCCCAATCACCGCATTGACGGTGGAGATCATGCCAGCTTTGATGCCTGCGGAGATGAGAATTTTATGGATAAGATTGCTCGTCGTCGTTTTGCCATCGGTGCCGGTTACGCCGATAACTGTCAGCTTGCGGGCAGGCCAATTGTAAAAAGCAGCAGCCAGCCAGGTCAGGGCTTGACGCGTGTTCTCAATCCGAAGATATGGAACGACGAATCCACTCAAATCCCTGTCGCCAATTATCGCGGCGGCTCCGTTCTCGATGGCTTTTGGAATGTATTTGTGACCATCAACAGAACCGCCCTGCATGGCGACAAACAGATCGCCGGGCTTTACCGTTCGGCTGTCAATCGAAATCCCTGCAACTTCAACATCTGGGATATTTTCAGGGACGAGATGTGGAAAGCCTACAAACAGTTTTTTCAGTAACATTTAATTTGCGCGCCTCGCTCAATTAAAACAAAAAAGGGTTTTGGTTATTTTACCAAAACCCTTTTCACTGGAAATGAATTTACTTCAGGGTCTGGCGTAGACCTTCGAGCTTGCCAGCAACAGAACCGTCGAGCACCTTGTCACCTACTTTGATGACGAGACCGCCGAGGATGGAGGGGTCAACTTTGAAGGAGAAATCCTTCACAGCGACACTCTTCTTGACGGCATCCTGTTCCTTGCTGGTGAGCGGGAGCGCACTGGTGACTTCCGCTGAAGCGCCGGAAAGGCTTTCGCTCAAAACGACCTTATCGCCTTTCACGCCTGAGAAAAATTCGTCGATCAAGGCGTGCTGTTTCTTTTCGTCCAATGCCTCGCCGACGAGTTTGTTCGCGGCAGCGATGGCGAGCGCGGCGACCTGTCCACGTAGGTCGCCGAGAATGCGGTTGCGCTCAAGTTCGGCTTCGGCCATGGCGGCTTCGCGGGCTTTTGCAGCTTCGGCTTCGGCAGCGGCTTTCACATCCTTGCCAGCGGAGGCGGCGCGCTCAGTGGCTTCGCGGACAACTTTGCCAGCTTCAGCCTGCGCTTCGGCCAAAATCTTCTGGGCATCTTTTTGAGCGTCGGCACGGGCATCCGCAGCGACACGGGCATCTTCCAACCCCTGTGCAATTTTCGTCTTGCGCGATTCCATCATGTCCAGCATGGGTTTGTAAACCCATGAGTTCAGCGTGAGGAACACTATGATGAACGCAATGATCTGAACAATTAGCAGACCGAGATTAATACCAAGAGCTTCCATGTTTCTATGCTCCTATGGATTACACGACTTTGAAGAGCATGAGGAACGCGATAACCAGGCAGTAAATAGCGATGGCTTCAGAGAACGCGATGCCCAAAATCATGTTGGTCAACAAGTTACCATAAGTATCGGGGTTGCGGGCCATGCCTGTGAGGGCTCCCTGCACGCTCAAACCGATACCGATACCAGCGCCTGCGGCGCCGATCATTGCCAGACCTGCGCCAACGTAGCGCATTGCATCTAAAATATTTCCTTCCATGTTGCAAACCTCCTTAGGTTTATCCTTGAGTTTAATTTATTATTTTATGAACAAATTCCGACAAAGTCAGAACTACTTTAATGTTCAGCGTGTTCTTCGCCGCCATGACCCTGCGTGGCTTGCGCCATAAAGACCATGGTCAACATTCCGAACACAAACGCTTGAATGACGCCCACAAACAATTCGAACATCATGATCATCGCCGGCAGGATCGAAAACTTGCCAAGCAAGCCAGCCACAATGGCGACCAGCACAATACCCGCGAACATGTTACCGAAAAGACGGAAGGCAAATGAGAGGATCTTCGAGACTTCCGAGATCAACTCAAGCAGCCCGACCAGGAAGTCCATCGCGCCGAAGAACGGCACTTTGAACATGCGGCGGGTGTTGAAGAACTTGCTCAAATAGCCCAGCCCTTGCGCGCGGAAGCCGACCACCTGGATCATCACCACTGAGATCAAAGCCAGTGACGCTGTGAAGTTCAAGTCCACGGAAATACCGCGGAAGAACGGCGCGAGGATGAAATCATGGCTTAATTCGGCATTATAAATCTGCCAGCCATGAAGTTCAGCGGCATGTTCGCCGCCATGCGGGTGCAAAACACCGATCGACTCAAAGCCGGGGATCAACTTCAGCAGGTTGGCAAACAAGACATAGATCATGATGGTTGCGAACCAGGGGAAGATCATTTTGGCGTATTTGCCAGCAGAGCCTTCTGTCAGGTTGTAAAGCATCTCGAGGATGGCTTCCATCACATTTCCTATGCCGCGCGGCACGAGGTCGGTAGCCTGACTATTCTTCAACGAGCGGTTCGTGAAAAACGCGATCACAATCAACAGAACCAAGGTCACTGCCAAAGTTGGGAGCGTATTCACCAAATAAAAGTCGCCAAGTGGGCCGAGGTTGAACAACGGCTCCTCGATCAATTTTTCGGCGGCCACTGTAATCTCAGGCTGCACAGGCGCATAAATACCGCCCAAAACAAAACCTGCAATCATCAGCACCAGCACGACCCATCGGCGCCAGGGTCTTCGTTTCTCTTGTTCCAAAGTCCGCCTCCTAAACTGTTTTTTCTTTCTCTTCGGTTTCGTATTTTTCCTTGAGCCGTGCCAGCGATCTCCGCGAGACGTACAGCATCAGGAACACCGAAAGAGGAATTCCAGCAAACAACAACACCAGGGTAAAAACTGGTTTCGTTCCAAAAATATTATCAAGCCACAAACCGCCAAACACGGAAGCCAGAACGACGGCAAGTGTCAAACATCCCACCTGCCCGATCACAACGATCAACAGGGTTCTAAACAGGTTTTGACGATTCTGGTCGGTTTGTGCCATGCCGCACGATTATACCTGACGGGTCAAGATGATGTCAAACGGAAATTCTTTTGACAGTAGACGGTGGACAATGGACAATAGACGGTCTATCGTCCATCGTCCATTGTCAAATTTCTTAGAATAGATTCAACGCCGCGGCATCTGACCAGCTAAACCACGGGGCAAATACTGTGCCAACCAAAATCACACCAATCGTCAAAATCGCCAGCGCAATGGCATATGGGCGGGTTAACGACACGGGGCGATTCTCTTCATCTTCATTCGGCATTCGGTACAGGTAAACATATTTCATTGTGTTGAGGTAATAGTACACGCCGATGATGGAGTTGAGAATGCCGACAATCACCAGCCATGTGTAATTGGCCTTCACGCCTGCGGCAAAAACAAAGACCTTCGCCACAAATCCGCCAAACGGAGGCATCCCCGCCAGTGACAGGAACGCCGCAAGCATCATCAACGCCAGCCAGGGATTGCGGCGGCTCATGCCTGCGTAGTCTGTGATTTCATCTGAGCCAGCCACACGGCTGAATGCCATCACAACACCGAACGCGAGCAGATTGGTCGCGATGTACGCCGCGAGGTAAAAGACCACACTCGCTGCGCCAAGCTGACTGAACGCCACGACGCCGATCAACGCATAACCCGCATGTGCAATGGATGAATACGCAAGTAATCGTTTGATGTTAGTCTGCGAAATCGCAAGCAAATTACCGACAGTCATTGTGATGGCAGCGAGGGCGGCGAAGATCAAAGTCCATGACGGGGCGAAGCTGGGGAAGGCAACAATGAAGAAGCGAACAGCTACAGCAAAACCCGCAGCCTTCGAAGCCGTTGAGAGAAATCCCGCGATTGGGGTCGGCGAACCCTGATACACATCCGGCGCCCAGAACTGGAATGGGACAATGGCAAGTTTGAAACCAAGTCCGACAATGACAAGGGCGAAGACACCGAATGCAAGCAAAGCAGAAATATCACCGCCCACAAACATTTCGGCGAGTTGATAAATATTGGTGGTGCCGGCAAAACCGAAGATCAAGCTGAATCCATAAAGCATGACCGTGGACGCCAGCGTGCCAAACAATAAATATTTGAAGCCGGCTTCAGTCGAGCGGTCATCGGCCAGCAAAAAGCCTGCGAGAATGTAGAGCGGAATGGAGGCGGTTTCTATTGCAAGGTAGAGCATGATCAGGTCGGCAGAAACAGCCATCAGGTTCATGCCAAGAAGCGAGGCTAAAAGCAGCAGATATGCCTCGCCGCGCTGTCCAACCTTTTCATGATCCATCAAAAGGAGGGCAGTCACAGCTGCGGCAAACATAAACAGAATCTTGAAGAAGAATCCCAGCCAGTCAAAGCGGATCATGTTGCCAAAGACGGCGGCTGGTTCGCCTGGCTGACCAAAGAGCAGGCTGACGATGATCGCCGCAAAAAGCCCGCCCGCAGTGAGCCAGCCAGCGTTGCGGCGCTGGTCTGCCTTCCAGAACGGCTCTACACAAAGCAGGATCACCGCAAGGGCAAGGATCAAAATTTCAGGGAGGATGGAAGCAAACATTACAGGAGTAAACATTATGCACCTCCCAGCAGGCGCAGGATATTCTCCACGCCTCTTTCAACCATCGGAACCATGACAGACGGGAACATGCCGATGATGATCATGAAGAAACACAAGGTGGCAATCGCAATCTTGTCGAGCATGGTGATATCGCCAATATGATGTTTTTGAATTTCCTCGGGCATGGGACTAAAGAACACTTTGCGAATATTCATCATGATGTAAGCCGCCGTGATAATGATGGAAATACTCGCCACAACCGCCAGCATCCATTGACGTCCCCAAACACCCATGAAGATCGGGAACTCTGCCACGAAGCCAGAGAAGCCCGGCATACCCATGGAAACGAGACCACCAATGATGAAACCAATTGTGGCGAAAGGCATCACTTTGGCAATGCCTCCCAGTTCTGGAATTTGACGTGTGTGCGAGCGGTCGTAGATCATGCCGGTGATGGCAAAGAAGAGAGCGGTCATCACGCCATGCGAGAACATCTGCACACCTGCGCCAACGAGACCGTTATGGTTAAGCGTGGAAACACCCAAAACCACAAGCCCCATGTGCGAAACAGACGAGAAGCCGATCATGTATTTCATATCTGTTTGCACGAAGGCGATATACGCGCCATAGACCACGGCAATGCCGGCAAATGCCATAATCAGCCATGACCATTGCTTCGCGCCTTCGGGCAGGAGCATGACACCAACCCGCAAGGCAGCAAATGCGCCGAGCTTCATCAACACGCCCGCATGGAACATGGAGACGGCTGTCGGTGCGGCGACGTGACCATCAGGTGACCAGTTGTGGAAGGGCCACATACCGCCCAACACAGCAAAGCCGATGAACACCGGCAGGAACCAGATGTACTGGAAGGAGGCTGAGAAGCCCGCGCTTTCCATCTGAATCATATCAAATGAAAGTATGCCGGTATTTTGATACTGAGTCCAGTACATGACGAGCGCGCCGACAAGCGAAACCACGGAACCAATGAACAGGTAAAGCGTGAGTTTCATGGCCGCGTATTCGCGTGTCTTAACCCAGCCCCAAATTGCGATGAGCAGGTACATTGGGAAAACGGCGATCTCATAGAAGAAGAACAACATGAACAGGTCAAGTGACACGAAAACGCCGAACACACCGCCAGCCAATAGGAAGAGGAAGGCAAAAAATTCGCGCGGACGGTCTTGAATACCAGCGGACAAGTGATGCGCCTCGTCATACTCGCCCCACGAGATCAACACACCCGTGAACATGACGATGCCGGTCAGCAGGACGAGCGGAGCGCTCATGCCGTCCACGCCAAATTTCAGGCTGATGCCCAAAGCGGGAAGCCAGTCGTATTGCTCCACGAATTGATAACCGGTCAAATGACCGAGCAAGTATTGCAGATAGACCCAGCCGGAAAGCAGCAGGTCAACCGTCGCAGTCGCAAGCGCAACCCCGCGGACTTCCGTTTTGCGATTGGCAGGGATCATCAACATGATGACCGCCGCAACCATGGGAAGGAAAGTAATAATGCTTAATATAGGAAAATTCATAATCACCTCGTTTATCGTCATTGCGAGGAAGGTGTTCTTCCCGACGAAGCCATCTCCGTATACAGGGGATTGCCTCAGGCAAGGAACAAGATCGCCCTCGCAATGACGAATTACGAATTAGAAAAGCGCAACCACGGCTTTGTTGATAACTTCCAAAATCCACGCGGGCCACAGACCAATGACCAAAATCAAAGCCATCAGCGGGACTACCACGAAAATTTCACGCGTGTTGATCTCGGTCAGTTTGTGGTCGCCGTGTGCCCAGTGTTCATTTACAGGACCGTGCAAAACCTTCATGATGCCTTTCAAAATGTAAGCGCCTGTGAAAAGCAAACCAAGCATGGAGATGGCAGTGTAAACGGTCAACACAGGATACGCGCCCCGCACCACCATGAACTCGGAGACGAAGCCATTTAGGCCGGGCAGACCAAGCGAGGCCATGCTCATGAAGATCAGAATTCCACCATAGACGGGTACGAGCGGGAACAATCCGCCGAATTCTTCGAGGTTGCGAGTATGCGTCCGTTCGTAGATCACACCGACGAGGAAGAACATGCCTGCCGCAGATAATCCGTGATTGAACATTTGCAGGACTGCGCCGTCCATGGCGATGTGCGCATCGGTCGTGCCGGCGGCCAGGCCTGCTGCGGCGATACCGAGGACGACAAACCCCATGTGATTGACTGACGAATAAGCGACAAGTCGCTTGAAATCTGTCTGACCGTAGGCGGCGAATGCGCCGAACACAATGGCGGCAACAGCGAGGAAGGCCAGCGCGCCTGCGAATATCTTTGCTTCAAGCGGGTAGAATGGAAGTACCAGCCGCAGGAAACCGTACGCGCCGAGCTTGAGAAGCACACCTGCAAGAATCATCGAGCCGGCGGTTGGGGCTTCGGTGTGGGCATCGGGCAGCCAGGTGTGGAATGGCCAGAGCGGGACCTTCACAGCGAAGGCAACTGCGAACGCCCAAAAAGCGATCGTTTTGACCGTATGCACGGACATGCCGAGCAGCATCGAATCAGCCGACAGCGAATTCCAACGCTCATAGAGGGCAACCAGGTCATAGGTCCCGAAAAGGACGCCGAGCATCTGCACCGCGAGCAGCAGACCGAGTGATCCGCCCATGGTGTAGATCATGAACTTGAGCGAAGCGTAATCCCGATTGGCGCTGCCCCACTGATTAATGAGGAAGTACATCGGGACGAGGCCAATCTCCCAGAAGACGAAGAAGATCAACAAATCAAGCGACATGAAGACGCCCAACATGCCTGTTTCCAAAAAGAGGAAGAGCATCATGTACGGCTTGACGCGGTCTGTCACGCTGAACGAAGCGAGGATGGCGAGCGGCGTAAGCAGGGTGGTGAGCAAAACCATCGAAATGGAAATGCCATCCACGCCGAGGTGAAGCGAGGAATTCAACGCCTCATACCAGGGATAAATTTCCTGGAATTGAAAGCCTGTTACATCAGGGTCGAAATTGCGCCACAGGATGAGGGTGAGGACGAAGGGTATCAAGCTGGCCGAGAAGGCAAACCAGCGCAGGAGTTTCGTCTCGCCGCTGGGCAGGAAGAGCATGACCAGCGCGGCAATTGTCGGTACAAAAAGGATCAGGCTAAGGAGATGAGTATTCAAAAAATCCATTATGCGCTCCTAACCAGCAAGGCAAAAAGCAAGCCGCCGATCACAACGAGGATGATCAACGAAAGAATGAGATATTGCTGGATGCGGCCTGTTTGAATGGGACGCAGGTTCTTGCCGATCCAGTAGGTGGCATCAGCAGAACCGTCGCCGAAGAATCGGTTTACCACGGGCACATCAAATTTGTCTCGAATGAAAGTGCCAAGTCCGCCGGTGGCCGGGCCAAAGATGTGCAAAATGCCATCGATGAAACCTTTGTCCATCCATTTGGAGACGAAGACTTCGGAGAACCAAATGGCAGGCTTGATGAAGAGATAATCGTAGGCTTCGTCAAAGTAATATTTGTTCTTGAGCAAGGGGATCTGTAGTTTATCCTGCGCGACAGATTTGACATTGCGATAGGCAAGCCAGCCAAAGAACAGGCCGCCAAGCGCGACAAACAGCGAGGTCGCCAGCGGGATTATGCTAAATTCCACCGCTTCGGGATGTTCAGCCAGTGTGCCGCCGACAAATTCATGGAACCAGTTGGGCACGAGTCCGCCGAGGAGTGGGAAATGCTCAGGGATGCCGACCCAGCCATACCCGATGGCAAAGACCGAGAGGATCATGAGCGGGACGGTCATCGTGAAGGGAGTCTCGTGCGCGTGCTCCGCTTCCTTGGTGCGGGCTTCGCCGAGAAATGTCAATGTGATCTGCCGCATGGTGTAGAAGGCGGTCAGGAATGCGGCAACGGCAAGGGTGATGAAGACAGCCATGTGACCATGTCCCCAGGCATCGGCGAGAATTTCATCCTTCGACCAGAAGCCAGCCGTGACAAGCGGAAAGCCTGAGAGGGCAAAGCCGCCGATTAGAAAGGTCCAGAATGTGATCGGCATTTTCTTGCGAAGGCCGCCCATGTTGAACATGTCCTGCGGATCGACGCTGTGATTGCCAGTGTGCAGAACGCCATGCTCCATACCGTGAATGACAGAGCCAGAACCGAGGAAGAGCAAGGCCTTGAAGAACGCGTGGGTAATCAGGTGGAAGACTGCGGCGACATACGCGCCAATGCCGAGCGCGGCGATCATGAAACCGAGCTGGGAGATGGTTGAATAGGCCAGCACGCGCTTGATGTCATTTTGCGCCACGGCGATGGTCGCGGCGAAGATGGCGGTGAACGCGCCGATGAAAGCGACCACGCTCATGGCGGCGGTCAGTCCGTGACCTTCATAACCAGCGCTGAGGAGCGGGAACATGCGGATGACCGCATACACGCCCGCGGAAACCATCGTCGCCGCATGGATCATGGCGCTGACAGGGGTCGGCCCTTCCATCGCGTCGGGCAGCCAGACATGCAGAGGGAACTGCGCTGATTTGCCGATCGTGCCGATGAAAAGCAGGATTGCGATCAAACCCGCGGCGGATAAACCAAAGACGCCGCTTGGTACTGTTGCGAGAACATGCAAAGTCTCTTCGTTGAAAATTTCACGGTAGGAAAGCGTGCCTGTCGCATAGTACAGGAAGGAAATACCGAGAAGCATGAACACATCGCCGATGCGCGTGGTCATAAAGGCTTTCACAGCCGCGTTACGCGCAGAAGGTTTGCCAAACCAAAAACCAATCAACAGGTAGGAGCACAAGCCCATGATTTCCCAACCCACGAAGAGCGTGAGCAAGTTATCGGAAACGACAAGCGTGTACATGCCGAAGGCGAACAAACCAATAAACGCAAAGAAGCGTGAGTACATCGGCTCGACGGAAGGCACCGCGTGCCCGTGGACAGTCGCACCGTGCGGCGGCAGACCTGCATGATCATGATCGCCGGCGGGTTGACCGTAGTTGTGATAGCCGACGCTGTAGATAAAGATCATCAACACCGTCCACGCCACGAAGAACAAAACTGCGGCAGAGAGCGGGTCAATCAACACCCCCACCTTCAGCCAGGTGTCACCTGTCGGCAGCCAGTTGATCGCTGATTCAAATGGGTGCTCGCCCAAATGTTCAACACCAAGCGCGCGCACAAACACAACCATGCTCCCCAGCCATGAAAGGAATGCCGCGCTGATCGCCACGCTGTGACTCAAGGCTTTATTTTTATTCGTGAATAACACGATCAAAAAGAAAGCCAACACAGGCGGAAGCGGGATTAGCCAAATTAATAATTCAGTCGCCATGAAGCCTCCGAGAAATCAGGCAATTAGAGATTAGGGATTAGGGCGCAATAATTCCTAATTGCCTAATTCCTAATTTTTTTACCATTTCAACAAATCAAGATCTTCCGCCACCACCGTGTTGCGACGGCGATAAACAGAGATAACCAAAGCCAGACCCACAGCTACTTCCGCGGCGGCAACAGCGAAGACAATGATCGCAAAGACCTGCCCGGCCATCATTGAAATATCACCGTAACGCCAGAATGCCACAAGGTTGATATTGACCGCATTGAGCATTAATTCAACACCTAGCAAAATTGCAACTGCGTTCCTGCGCGCCAGCACACCGAACAGCCCGATGCTGAACAAGCCAGCCGCAAGAATGAGATACCACGAGAGGGGAATCATTTAGCCTCCGAAAATTAGGGTTCTAGGTAATTAGGGATTAGGGATTAGGGATTAGGATTCGCCAATTCCTAATTACCTAATGCCTGTTTCCTAATTTTATTTTTTATTGAACGCGAGATAAACCGCGCCAACCAATGCCGCTAGCAGAAGGACAGACGCGACTTCAAACGGCAGGACATAACCCTGCGGCGAAGTCAAAGCCGTACCCAATTGACCGATCGCATCAAAACCTGACGGGATGGCTGCTGACTGCTTCGAGAAGCCGCTCCAAGTCTGGAGCAGATACGCCAGCCCCGCAAAGGTCAACACGGCCATCAAAGCACCGGCCCACCAATTCGAGTTCAACGCCGCGCCTGTATCTGCCGCCTGACGACGAGTCAACATGACTGCAAAGATGAAGAGGATGGCAATCGCGCCGATATAAACCACCACCTGCACAACTGCCAAAAAGCCCGCATTGAGCAAGGTGTAAACAATCGCCACACCGAAGAGAGTCGCCACCAGCCACAACGCCGCATGGACGAGATTGCGAACGGTCACAACCATCAATGCCGCAATGAGCGTGACTGCTCCAACGATCAGAAAAATTATTTGTGTACCAGTCATATAATTAAATTCCTTTTCCATAGTTCCTTATTCCTAATCAATGACAAATTAGGGGCTAAGAATTAGGAGTTGTAATTTAGTGATGAGCCTCCACCACTTGTTTTGGTCCTTCCACTTTTTCGCGCTCTGTCTTCGCCGCCGAGCGAACAAACTCCAGCGAGACCCACGCAACGATCACGTTCGAGAGGATCATGCCTGTGATGTAGAGCCAGCTATCAGCGCCGCGTAGAAGCGCATTCATCAGCGCAGTCACCATCACAAGCACAAAGGCGACAGGAGTCAGAAACTTCCAGTTGAAAGCAAGCATCTGATCGATACGGATACGCATCACAGTGTATTTGACCCACATGATGACCCAGTATCCAAGAAGCGCCTTGAAGAGAATGATCGCGATTGCCAGGAACGGGCTGACCTTCTCCAGGCCGAAGAAGCGATAACCGCCGAAGAACATGATCGCCCAGAAGCCTCCGAATGTGAAGGCGTGCAATAGTTCGCCGGCATAGAACATACCGAACTTCATGCCGGAATATTCGATGTTGTAGCCAGAGACCAGTTCCGATTCACCTTCAGCGAGATCGAACGGCGCGCGTCCCAATTCTGCGATTGCCGCAATCAGGAAGATCAACGCCGCCAGCGGGGAAAGGAAAATAAACCAGATGTCCTGGCTTTGAATGATGGCATTCATGCCCATTGAGCCAGAGAAGATGGTCGGGATGAGAAGAACAGCAAGCATGGGAATTTCAAACGAGACCATCACAGCCACCTGACGGAACGCGCCAATGACCGAGAATTTGTTATTCGACGACCAGCCCGCCATGATAATGGAAAGCGTGCCAATCGAACCCGCGGCGATGATGAACAACACGCCCGCATTCAAGTCCACGCCGAGCATGACAGGCGCGAGCGGCACAACCGCCCATAGGATCAATACCGACATCATCGAGAGCATCGGCGCGATGTTGTAGACGACTTTGTCCGCGCCAGCGGGCGTGGTATCTTCTTTAATCATCAGCTTGATGATGTCTGCGAATGGCTGGATCAAGCCGAAAGGTCCGAGTCGATTCGGGCCGATGCGGTCCTGAAAGCGAGCCACCACCTTGCGTTCGATCCAGACCAAAAAGATGTCGATCACCATCAGGATGGTGATGAGCATCAACACGCCGAGGAAAGCCACCAGCACATTCGCCGCAACCGTGTTCATGCCCCAGCCTGTGAAAACACCCGTAAGCCATTCCGCGGCTACCTTAAGAGGGTCATTCCAAAAATTCATAAGTTACTCCTGTTGAGAGTCCGATCTATTCGCCACAGAGCTTTCTACCGCGAAGCGCGCTAAAAACGCAAAGTTTAATTGATTTTCTTAGCGATCTTTGCGGTCTTTGCGGTTCAAAATGCTTTCGGAAACAGACTCCGCTTTACACAAAGAAAAGGCTGAAAGGAAAAATCCGTTCAGCCTTTTCGATTTTCAAACTAAATTACGCCCATTCCAACATCCCCTTGCGCCATGTGTATACCAGCCCGGCGACAAGGATCAGGATAAAAATAATACCTTCAACGACTGCGAACATTCCCAACTGCCCCAATCTCACAGCCCACGGGAAAAGAAAAACAGTTTCGACATCGAACACCAGAAAGACCAGCGCAAAAATATAATACTGCGCCTTGAACTGCACCCAGCCCTCGCCGACAGGTTCGATACCGCATTCGTAGGTTGATTGTTTAATGGGGTTTGGCTTTTTAGGGCCGAGAAGCCAGCCGACACCAATCGCGCCAACCGGGATGATCAAGCCAACAATAAAAAATAAACCAACATACAGCCACTCGTTCATCGATATTCTCCGTCTGATTAGTCTTTCAAGCGGCAAAATTGTACCATATAGAACAAATCAGCCCCCATGATAGCATGTCAATTTTTTGGGTGATATTCGTCATATATTTCACCCGGTGCCGCGACATTAATGTCGCGCTACTTTTTCTTCCTCTTAAACAAAAACTTGATAATATCTTCGATGAACGGAAACCCAATGACGCCGCCGACGATGGAACCAACCACCCCGGAAGTTCTCGCCAGGTTGACCGACAGCCCGAAGAAGTCCACCGCTTCGATCTCGACGATTTGAGCTGATACGGCAATCCGACTTTTTTCTCCCGTGGATTTGTTCTCAAAGTTCAAATGCAGCCAGGCCGTCCCGCGATACGTGCCCGGTTCCTGCGGTCGGATGCTCCAATAAAAAGTTACAGTGCGACCACGCTCAAGAGGCTCGAGAATTGCCTCCGATGGCTGGATTTCCATGCCTGCCATATTAAGCCGCGCTTCAGCGATGACATTGTGGGTTTCATATAAATTGGGAATCTCGATCGTCTCGCCGACGACAATATTTCCCTCGAATTGGGCTGTCGGCGTGATGGTGCCAAGATCGTCCACCTCAAGCGTCAAGCGGATAATATCCCCTTCAACACCCGCGCGCATTTTAGGCGGGAATTCCAAAGTCAGGCGGCGGGTTTCGGGAATGGCCGGCGGAGGCGACACTTGCGTCGCAGCAGAAACAACTTCCGCCGTAGGTTGAGGCGCAGGCGCGGCAGATTCCATGCTGCCCGCACATGCGATGGACGCAAGAATTAAAGTCAACACGGCGGCGAGGATGGAAATTCTGTTCATGGTAACTGCATTTCTGAGGGTGTAATGGGCTGAACACGCATCTCACGCGGGTTTGGGGAATAAGCCCAGACGAGGAGTGAAATTGAAATCGAAAGAATAATTACTGCGAGGACAAGCCTTATCTTTTTCATTTATCTGCGTACTTCCTCCACCTCGATATACCATTTGACCCGCGTGCCCACGCGGTCACGGAGCTGCCAGGGCAGGGGCTTTGGCATTTGCTCGAAGGTTTTGCGAATTTCCTGCGCGCGGCTCAACACGAGGTCACGTTCATCTTTGGTTAGAGGAAGTTCTATTTCTTCCATTAAATCTTCCACATGTTTTAAATTAATGGAGGTTGTTTTATACAGGCCCCAATCCTGACTGCATAATTGGGCAATGACCTGCAGGTTGATCATATCTTTATCGCCACTGCCTGTTTCATTATTTAGCAGCAGGGAGGCAATATCCATCATATCCTTGCGGTTTAGCTCCACGATCTGCGCCTTGGATAAAAACAACTCCGCCAAAGGGATGGTGACCGGGTCAAAGGTCAGGCGGTTTTCCAGCGGGATTTTATGGCACATCTCAAAGTCGCCAACGAAGATGTCGATCTTCATGTCGGTGGGATTGTGATAAAAGATCTGCCTGTGTTCTCCATTTAAAAGGTTGAACTGCTTATGCGGGGAATAATCCACCGATGGCATAAATGACTCAAATTCCTTGCGTTGTTTTTTGGCAATGACAAAATCAAGGTCGCCAAACTCGCGCTTGAACAACGGATGATTCTTGCGGTTGTGGGCTTCCACTGCCAGCCCGCCTATGGCGCGCACATGAATATTTTTTGCATCCGCCGCGTCAATGAGGCGGTACATTTCCTTCACGATATCAAACTGATTCGATTCCATTAACTACACCCGCACATCCTTCATCCAGACTGAAAATTCGGCTGAATCCATTTTTTCTACTGCCCTGCCCCAGCGCTCAATGGACCAGCCCCAAAAGTCAAATTCAATGGCAGAGATATTGGCCTGAATGGCGGCCCACAATCCCCAGCCGACATCAGACATGATCATGTTGAGTTTCATGCGCGCTATTTTTTCGGCAGAGGCTGAGCCAAAGTACGCCGCGCAGACTTCCGCGATCTGCTCATCGTTGAATTGCATTTCCTGACAGGTATTGCCCAACTCAAAGGTCGGGTCGTTGTTGCCGCTGTATTCGTAGTCGATCAACCAAAGCTGATTGCCGTCGTCGATGTAGTTTTCGGCGAGCAGGTCATTATTGCAGGGGACAGTCGCCAGAGGTTTGGCAGACATTGCTTTTTCAATGTCGCTGACCGTGCTCATGCGCTCAAGGTAGCCATCGGGGATTTTGATGCGGCGCTCGCTGCACAGGCTGAGATAATACTCTGTGAGGCGGAACATGTTGAAGTCCAGAAGGAAGCGTTCACCAGCGTGGAGTCTCTTGATGGACTGAGCCATGCGCGCCGGCATCCCAGATTCGTTTAATGAATCCTTCGACATGGTTTTGCCGTTGAGAAATTCCAAAACCATCACGTTGTATTCAGGGAAATGATTTAAAACTTTGGGGCCAACCCCCGCTTGCGCGGCGGCTTTGGAACTGTGGTATTCGTTTTTGCGGTCTATCGCAAGCAGTTCTGTGCCTTCGCCCGGCACGCGGATAAAGTATGGCGTGCCATCCACGATGACTTTGTAGTTCGTGTTGGTCAGCCCGCCTGAAAGAAGGTGAATGGAGATATCCCTGCCTTTCCACTCATCCAACTTAGCAACTACTTCTTCAATGATGGACATACGCGCTCCAAAAAAGAAGACCTGACAGGTCTTTAGAGACCTGTCAGGTCTGTGCGAAATTTAATTATTCAACAGGTATTTCTGCCTGCACCTTATCAAGATCAATGCCGCCCTTCTTGCGGTAGGACTTGAAGCCGTAATAGATGGCTGCCGACAAGCCGTAACACACCAGCAGGAAGATGATGGAATTGGTATTCTTGAAGCTGATGCCGTACAAGCCTGCGCCTTCACCGCCGGTATTAAGCCAGGGATCGAACATCCATTCAACGAGCAGGAAGCCGAGGAAGGCGGCAAAGATCGCGCCTGCAACAGTGATGAGCGGAATTCCGAACACCTTCATCTGGGCAATGGGCGAAGCCTCAAAGAGTTCCTTCTTCTTGTAGGGCAGGACGATGGCGGCAATGGCTGTGCCAAAGTACATGATCGCGATTGCCTGCGTGGCGGCAAGCGTAATGGAGATAAATCCGCCGACATTGTAGGCGTAGAGGTAGGAGACGATCGCTGCGGGAATTACCATTAATAACATCGCGTTGACGGGCGTGCCGCGGTCGTTCAATTCGGCAACTTTTTCGGGGAGCAGGCGGTCGAACGCTGCCGCGAAGACCACGCGCGTGGACGAGAGGAACAAAGTCCCTGCCCAACCGAACCACCAGAAACTCATGAGCACCATGATGATGAGCTGCACAGCGCGGCTGTTGGTCAGGAAGGACGCGAGCATGGCAGGGTAGGGCCAGACAGGCAGCGGAGGAACGTCGGTGACGTAGCCCCAGTAATAATTCCACCAGGCGCCATTGGCTTGCATGTAGAAATCCCAGCCGATGGTTCTTGCCACGCCGAGGAAAAATACAATGCCGAGAACTGTGACCGTTCCAAGCGCCCAGGCCATGCCCGAGAAGTTGCGCTTGTAATCTGTCGCGCCGCGTACTTCACCGTACAAGGTCGCGCCCCAGTTCGGCCATAAGTTAAAGAAGACAAGCCAGGGAAGCGTGACGAGGACCAAATTCATCGAGCCGCCAGTCAGCGGAGTGCTTGCGCCGGCGTCTGTCCCTGTGGTGACAGTGGCATCATAAACGCCGGGCTGTGAACCAAAGATGGATGCGGCATTTGATTCGAAGCCAGCCTTGAATTTTTCAGGTGATCCAGTGAACAGCAGGACGATCACGATCAGCAGCCCCGCTACACCTGCATAGAAGGAAAACTTCTGAATCCTTGCATAGGTCTTCATCCCAAGGAAGATGACGAGTGACACGAATGCAAGCGTGATCAGTGAACTGACGAACAACGGAGTACCGGTGCCGGCAAACCAGACAGCGGTATCCTGCATTCCGAGCACGCCGAGGATGGGCACAAGCACAACCTGGCGGAACATGTCGCCATACACCGGTGTCCACAACCAAAGGGTGAACCACCAGCCCGTGATGGCGAGAATGAAACCGATGCCGCCGCCAAAGATGCGCGTCATCCAGACATAGTCGCCACCGGAACGCGGCATAACGGAAATCAACGAGGCGTAGACGATGATCTCAAAGACCAAAAAGACCGCGCTCACGATCAGCGCATTGATCATGCCTCCGCCAAAATAATACATCTGGCTGAAGGCATAAAACCCCAGCGTTACAAAATTGATGGAAAAGAACGCATAGATGAATGCGTCGAAGACTGACCACGAACGAACCATGCCAGTCGCCTTACGGACAAACAAGTTGCTCATAACTCTCTCCTCTTTTGGTTTTATTTAACCCTCACCCCTTGCCTCTCTCCCAAATTGGAAGAGGGGTTGGGGTGAGGGAATTTAACCTGTTGTCAAAACGTAATTCTCGATCTTGTTCTTTCCTAATTTCACCAGCGCTCCGAGCAAGGTTCCCTGCTCATACATCGAGCCGGGGTTGATGCACAGTGTTTTTCCGATTCGTGACGAGCCGCGACCCTCGTGGATATGTCCGTGCAGGCCGAGCAGCGGTTGAACTTTTTCAATTGACTCACGCAGCGCTGTCGAGCCAACAGGTTTCATCGAATTACCGGCCAGCACCGGGCGTAAATCCTTATCCAACTCTGGCGCTTCATCCAATTGGGATTTGTACGGCGGCACATGGATGTTGAAGATGGCATTGCGCGGATCTTTAAGCTGACGGGTCATCGCTTCATACCTAACTGCGAGTTGATCCTCGTTCTCTTCACGGTGCGTGTCCCAGGGGGTGTGGTTGCTCCAGCCCGAGGCAATCATCTCGTGGTGATCATCCAGCTGAGTCACCTGCCCCTCGACCAGGATCACGCGTCGGCTGGAGCGAATGACCGCATCCACTTCATCGGCATCGTCATTGCCCGGCGAGCAGTAGACTTTCATATCCGTGCCGTCGAGTTTTTTGTCGGCGAGATCCATCCATTGCTGAACGACCTTCAAGACTTCGGCCATGAATATCTCGCTAATGCGGTCGGGATTTTTCTCAAGCTCGGCGATCTCGTCTGGATCGGTCATGTAGGGATAGTAGCCGCGGCTGCGGACGCGCTTGACGAGGTCGGCAAGTTCGTCTTCATTTGTAGCTTCAAACACCTGTTCAAGCAAAGTGATGCGGTAATTTTTACCTCCCTGATGCACAAACGGGATGACTGCCTTACCCGTCATGTCGCCGCCGAGGATCAACTTATCGGCGCCATAAAATTTCCCCGCGTTTAGAAACTTACTCCAGCAAATATCCGACCCGTGAACGTCTGTTGCAAAGAAAAGAGTTGTCACATGCTTGTCCTTTGGCTGAGATTGGACGTGCTTTTTTTGAGGTCGTGCTTATAATTTTGCCGATTATACCCCGCGAAAGTGGAAATATCAGGTTTTGTAACGAAAAAAAGCCCGCTTCGTGAGCAGGCTGAAAGGATGGATGAAAAAAAAATTACTTTAACGGGTCTGAAAGAAGAAGATACTTCAAATACTCAGCCCGTTCACGCTGACGAAGCAAGGAGGCTGCGATGAATTGCCCGATAATCATTGTGATGTAAATCATTCGCACTGTTTCCTCTCGCTATCATGTCTGTCGTCGGTAAAAGTATAAGAGCGGACGGTTAACCGCTTGTTGTTGGTCTGTTAAGCGTGAATTAAAGAATTTCTCTTAATTTTGTGACATTGATTACACAACAAGAACTGTAATTCGTTGTAGAATGGGCAGGTCATTGGAGACCGAATGGCGCAGGGAATACGCCAGGCTCGCTACCCAAGATTAATCCAAAGAATTCGGAAGTCTGGCAGACTTCCGAATTCTAAACTCAAGGAGCACAATGACCCCCATGCACTACCCCCCCGAACCGTATCGCATCAAAGTCGTCGAATCCATTCGGCTGATCTCGCCCGCAGAGCGCGAGGCAGCACTCAAAGAGGCAGGCTACAACCTGTTCTCGATGAAAGCCGAAGATATGTTCATTGACCTGCTGACCGACTCCGGCACAGGCGCGATGAGTTCCGAGCAATGGGCAGCCATGATGCGCGGCGACGAGTCCTACGCGGGCGCAAGATCGTTCCATCGTTTGAAAGCGGCTGTCGAAGATATCTTCGGTTTCAAGTATTTTGTCCCCACCCATCAGGGACGCGCGGCGGAGAATATTCTGGCGGCCTGCCTCGTCAAGCCCGGGCAATACGTCCCGAGCAATATGCACTTCGACACCACCGATGCCAACATCCGCGCGCGCGGCGGACGCCCGACCAACCTTGTGATTGACGAAGCCTTCGACATCACCAATCCGCATCCGTTCAAAGGCAACATGGATATTGCAAAACTGCGCGCCTTCATTCAAAAGGTCGGGGTGGAGAAAATCCCCTTCGGGATGGTAACAGTCACAAACAACGCGGGAGGCGGTCAGCCCGTTTCGATGGAAAATCTCAAAGCGGTGGCCGCTGTCTATCGAGAATTTAAACTTCCATTTTTCATTGATTCCGCCCGCTATGCCGAGAATGCGTACTTCATCAAATTGCGCGAGAAGGGTTATGAAAATAAATCCGTGATCGATATTGCGCGTGAGATGTACGCTCTGGCTGACGGCATGACCATGTCTGCGAAGAAGGACGCGATTGTCAACATCGGCGGCTTGTTGTGTTTGAATGATGAAGCGCTGTTTCAAAATGTAAAAAATGAATTGATCCTGCGCGAGGGCTTCCCAACCTATGGCGGGCTTGCGGGGCGCGACCTCGACGCGATGGCGGTTGGTCTGTACGAAGGTCTCGATGAATCGTATCTCGCGTCGCGTCTTTCGCAAACCGCGTATCTCGCAGGGCGATTGAACGATGCGGGCATCCCAACCATTCAACCCGCAGGCGGACACGCGGTTTATCTTGACGCCGCGTCTGTCCTGCCGCATATCCCACAAGGAGAATTTCCCGGGCAGGCTCTGGCTGTGGAGTTGTACCGCGAAGGCGCAATCCGCGGAGTGGAGATCGGCTCGGTCATGTTTGCCTACCCCGATCCTGATTCCGGCAAAATGATATTTCCCAAGCTGGAGCTTTTACGCCTCGCCATCCCGCGCCGCACCTACACCCAAAGCCATCTTGAGTACGTCGCCGACTGCGCCGCGAGGATCAAATCACGCGCCGCCTCTGTGCGCGGATATAAATTCACGTACGCGCCGGAGTTGCTGAGGCATTTCACTGCGCGGTTTGAACCGCTGTAAGTCACCAGTTAAATCAAACTGACACATGTTTGTAATATACCTCTGATTATCTGCCGGCTTATAATCGTTCAAGTTCCAACCAGACTTGTTCATTCCGTTGTGGTGTCTGTGCAGAAGTAAAAAGGTATTGAATATTTATGAACCCGAATACTTTAAAGAAGCCCCAAACCATCCTCATAATTGACGATGACAAACCCATGCTGCTTGGGCTGAAAACCCTGCTCGAGCGCGGCAACTACAACGTCATGGCTTGTGACAACAGCCTGGATGGAATCAAAATGGCAGAGAATATCCTGCCCGACCTGATCGTTTGCGACATCATGATGCCGTTTATGGACGGCTTCAAAGTCCGTGAAGCGTTATCTGCCAATCCCCTGACTCACAACATCCCGTTTCTATTTCTCTCGGCTCGCGCATCATTGGATGACAAATTAAAAGGCTTTGAAGACGGCGCCGATGATTACATCACGAAGCCGTTTGACCCGCGCGAACTTATCGCGCGCATCAACGCTGTGTTTCGGCGGCAGGACAAGAGTCATCAGGGCGCCACAGAAGAGATCAACCGCCAGATCGAAAGAATCCAATCCGAGATCACGCATAATTTTTCACACGAACTGCGCACCCCCATGATGCAGATCCTCATGTCGCTGGATATGGCGCTGCGCGATAAATACGACGACCCCGATGAATTGAAATATTTTGTCGAGACAGCCCTGTCACGGTCGCACCGTCTTTATACATTGATCGACGACCTGACCTTCCTTGGCAATTACGACATGGGAAATAAATTCAACTTCAGGCAAAGGATCGACATCAAGAACGACTTTAATTTGCCCGTTGCCCTGCGGCTGGATCAATACAAAGATAAAAACCTCAAGGTGGAAATTAACGTCGCCGAGGGAATAAAGATTCACGCCCCGCGCCGCGAGTTCAGGCAGGCGTGCGGGCATCTGATAGACAATGGCCTGAAATTTTCCCCACCCATGACCTCGGTCTTGATTGACCTTGCCCCCAACGGCGACGGCGGCTGCATCCTCACAGTCACAGATTACGGGCAAGGCATCCCCGCTGAATTCCATGAGATGGTATTCAAACGCTACTATCAGGTCAGTCAGGGCATCTCGCGTGAATATGGCGGACTGGGCGTCGGCTTGCCCATTGCCCGCATCATTGCCCGCGCCCTGGACGGCGACGTCACGATTCTGCCTGTTGAGCAGGGTTGCTGTGTCCGAATGGTTTTTGGTCCCGCCCCGCTCGATATGCCGTAACCCCCGTCATCAACTGCGCAAACCATGACAAGAATCCTTCGCGCAATTTCTCTCACGCTCGCGCTGCTCATCCTTGCGCAATCAGGAGCTGCCTGCACGACCCAAAAGGGCGAGCCGCCAATCCGCATTGCCATATCAGCCTGGGCGGGAGTCGAACCCGCTGAACTGGCATCCCAGCTTGGCTATTTTGACAAACATGGAGTTGCAGTAAAACTTGTCCGCTTCTCGGTATATGGCGATGCCATTGAAGCGTTGATCGATGGAAAAGTGGACGCAGGCATGCAGACATTGGATGACTCAATTCGCTGTCTGGCTGAAGGGAAGGATGTGCGCGTCGTTCTCTTAACCGATTATTCTTTCGGCGGCGACGGTTTGGTGGCCCTGCCAGAGTTCAAGTCTGTCGCCGACTTGCGCGGAGAACGAATTGGGGTAGAGACCGGCACTGTGGGGCACCTCTCGCTGCTGAAAATTCTTGAGATCAGCGGAATGACCACCGATGACGTCACGATTGTCAGCATTCCCACCTGGGAAATTCAACAAGCCATGCAGGACGGTCAGATCGCGGCCGGTATCACCTGGGAACCGTATCTCACAAAAACAGCCAAAGCGACAGGCGGAAATATTTTAATCACAAGCCGCGAATACCCCGAAACCATTATCACAACCATGACCGTTGATGCGGGCACAGCGGCAGAACGACCGGATGACATCCAAAAAATCGTGGCGGCATATTTCGACGCCATAAACTATATCAAGGCCAATCCGCAGGATGCCTACATGCGCATGGGACAATCCGAAGGAATCAGCGCAGCCGAATTTGAATCCCAGGCGGCAGGGATTCGCTATCTCGACCTCGCAGCCAACGCGGAACTATTCGGGTCTCAAGGCGCCGGGCGCGTCTCTGAACAAACGCAGACAATCGCCAAATTTCTTCTCGATCAAAAAGTGATTTCCGCCCTGCCTGACCTCGACCAACTGCTCGCCCCGAATTTCATCCTCGAATTGATCAACTAAACAAATGCACTCGATCAAGATCAAACTCACTCTTATCTATGGCGCGCTGAGTCTGGCGGGGCTGTTATTGACCTTGTCCATTTTCTACTCTGCAACCACGAGCAATGTCTATCAGGGGGCGGAAGCCCGCGCCGAGGTGCTTTCAGATGAGTTCGAATATGCCGTGGAGATCATGGCCGCCGAGAATGACATCTTCTCGATGCAAAGACTGGTTGAAAAATCATCCCTGCTCGAAGATGTCATTCAGATCATTGTGATTGATACGAAAAACAATATCCTGGCGCATACAGATTACAGAATGATCGGGCAGCCACTCCCGTTCGATTCGTCAATGATCCGCGAAGCGCTTGCCCAGCACAAGAAGATCAGCAAGACCAGCGATGGGCGCGTGATCTTCGTAACCCCCCTGCACGGACAGACCTACACCAGCGAATATCAGGATGTGATCGGCACTTTATGGGTCGAGATCGACATCACACCCGCCATTGCCGTAACACAACGCTTATTCGTCACGGTGACTCTGTCAGCGGTGGCCATCTCGCTTTTGTTCTTCTTCGGATATTACCTGACCGTAAAGTCGATGATCATTGACCGCCTGCACGATGTGGAAGCAGGAATTGCGCATCACTTTCAGGGCAGCCTGCCCGCAGCGATCATGATTAAAAAATCCTTCGGCAGGGAAGATGAGATCAACACCCTTGCCCAGACATTTAATTACCTGATCACCTCTCTGCAGGACAGTCAGAAAAAGCTCAAAGCCGAGCGCGATTTCGCCCTGCTGGTCATGGAAAGTATGCGGGAGGGATTGACCATCACAAATGCCGATGACCGCTTTGAATATGTCAACCCTGCCTATGCCAGCTTCCTTGGGCTTACCCCGCACCAGATCATCGGCTTGAGCCCGAAAGACGTCACTCACCCTGATGACATCAGCAAAAACTCTGAGGAAAAGGAACTTCGAAAAAGCGGGAAATCATCCTCGTATGAAATGCGCCTGCTCGCCAGCGACGGCACAGAGGTCAACGTGCTGATATCCTCCGTCCCGCGCTATCAGGACGGAAGGTTTGCAGGCAGCATCGCGGTCATCACGAATATCAGTCAACGCGCGCGCCTCGAGCAGATGAAAAGCGATTTTATCAACCGCGCCTCGCACGAACTCCGCACTCCGCTCACCACCGCCATTCTCATGGCAGAACTTTTGGAGAGCGGCACCGAAAAGGAAAAACAGCAATTCCTGACCACACTCAAGCGGCAGCTCAATCGTCAACGCCTGCTGCTGAATGATTTACTGGTCGCAGGCCGGATAGAAAACAAGCGCTTCGAAGTTCACCTTTCCCCAACCGATATTCTGCCGATCATCGAAGAATCCATTTCAAGTTTAAAACTTCAAGCAGACGCGCGCCAGATTAATATCAAGCTGGAAACAACTCCGCCCCTGCCTTTGGTAAACACAGACAGCCAATCGCTGATACAGGTATTGCTCAACCTGCTATCGAATGCCATAAAATTTTCAAACACTGGCGGCAACATACTTGTGACTGCCCGCTCCGAGGGACAGTTTGTGCAGGTCGCCGTAAAAGATTTCGGAATTGGAATTCCCGCCCAGGACCTGCCTCACATCGCCACACGTTTCTATCGCTCGAAGAACGCCACCCAAATGGAGATTCAAGGCACCGGCATCGGCCTTTATATCGTGAGCGAGATCATGCAAAGTTTGGGCGGGCGCATGGAAATTGAAAGTGTGGAAAACGAAGGTACGACCATCACGATTTACCTGCCAACAATTCCAGGCACACCGGATTGACAGGACATCAACTTGACACCTGATAGCGCAAGCGTGATACTTCACGTATGACCCGCTGGCTTGACCCTCACCCCGTTGAAATCCCCGCATCATTCCTGACCCTTGGCCTGCCTCCGCTCATCGCGCAGACTCTGCTCCGGCGCGGAATCAGCTCCCCCGTCGAAGCCGAAGCGTTCCTGCATCCAGACGCGACTCCTCCCACAGCGTTTCCCAATATCGAGGCGGCGGTCCATATCGTCGGGCAGGCAATCCAGCAAAAAGAAAAAATTTGCGTCTGGGGCGATTTCGATGTGGACGGGCAGACATCCACCGCTTTGCTGGTTCAAACCCTGCGGTCGCTCGGCGCTGATGTTATTTTTTACATTCCGATTCGCGGCAAAGAAAGCCACGGCGTTCATATTGAGTCGCTCAAGCCGATCATTGACAACGGCGCAAAGTTGATCGTCACCTGTGACACGGGCATCACCGCGCACGAAGCCGTTGAGTACGCCAGCTCGCGCGGCGTGAATGTTGTCATCACAGACCATCATGATTTGGGCGAAACACTTCCAAATGCAAAAGCCATCATCAATCCAAAGTTGCTGCCAGAGAATCATCCGCTGAAAAATCTGGCGGGAGTGGGGGTGGCTTATAAATTGGCAGAGGCGCTGCTGGACAGTGGACCGTGGACAGTGGACGGTGAAGAACGGTCTACAGTCTACGGTCTATCGTCCGAAGATTTGCTTGATCTCGTCGCCCTCGGCCTCATCGCGGATGTCGCTTTGTTAAAAGGCGAAACGCGCTCGCTCGCGCAAAAAGGGATTCTAAAACTTCGGGAAACAAATCGACTCGGCTTGAAGGCGATTGCCGACTTATCAGAAACAAAACTCGAAACGCTGACGGAAGAAACCATCGGTTTCACGTTTGCCCCGCGGTTAAATGCGCTCGGCAGGTTGGGCGATGCAAACCCGGCTGTTGAACTATTGCTGACCAAGGACCCCGCGCGCGCCAGAGTGCTCGCCGCGCAAATCGAAGGACTGAATTCACAGCGCAGATTATTGACAAGCAATGTGTATGAGGCCGCAGAAGCGCAACTGCGCGATCACCCAAATTTGCTCAACGAGCCGGTGATCGTGCTGGCGCATCGCGGCTGGCCCGGGGGCGTGGTGGGCATCGTCGCAAACAAACTCGTTGAGCGCTATCACAAGCCTGCAATTCTCTTAAATGAATCGGAAGATGGAATCTTGCGCGGGTCGGCGCGTTCGGTCGAAGGGCTGCACATCACCGAAGCCATTGCCGCGCAAAAAGAGATTCTGCGCGGATTCGGCGGTCACCCGATGGCGGCCGGCATGTCATTTGATGCAGACAAACTGCCTGAGTTTCGCAAGGGACTCAGCAGGGCAATCGAAAAACAACTCGGCCAAACGGTGCGTGAAGAACCGTCCCTGCAAATAGACGCGTGGCTGAAACTGGAAGAACTCAACCTCGAGCTGGCTTCTTCGTTGGAAATGCTCGCGCCTTTTGGTGCTGGAAATCCGCCTCTGGTTTTGGCCTCACGCGATGTAAAGTTGAAATCTGTTTCAACCATTGGCAAAACAAAAGAGCATTTGCGCCTGAATATTGAAGACGAGGCTGGCAGCCTGCAGAGTGTTTTGTGGTGGGGCGGCGCCGGTGGCGACCTGCCAGAAACCGAAACCAAAATTGACATAGCCTATTCCCTGCGCGCCTCCACTTTTCGCGGACAAAAGCAGGTCACGCTCCAGTTTGAAGAGTTTCGAATTGCGGAGGAAAAACCGCTCGAAGTCCGCAGGCCAAAACTTGAGATTCGGGATATGCGCTCGCAGCCGTCCCTGTTGAATTTACAGCCTTCGACTCTGATCTGGGCTGAAGGAGCAGACCGGGCCGCCGGCCGGCCGCGCTTTGACCTGCATCCTGCTGATGAATTTTCAATCTACACCACTCCCCCGTCACCTGCGGAGTTGCGGCAGGCGCTGGGCGTCGTCAAGCCGAAGATCGTTTATCTTTTTGCGGTTTCGCCGGCCGAAGAAAAGCCCGAGGAATTCCTGAGCCACCTTGCGGGGTTGTGCAAATATGCGCTCAACCAGCGCCGCGGCAACGTAGCCTTGCTCGAATTGGCAGCGGCGATGGCCGCTCGCGAGAGCTCGGTCCAGATCGGGTTGGAGTGGATGGCCGCAGGCGGCCAACTTTCGGTGAATATAGAGGAGGGGCGGGTTACCCTGTCCAGAGAACAGCAGGAGAAAAATCCTTATCTACAGGCAGAGCTATTTACCGCCCTGAAGGGTCTGCTCAACGAGACCTCAGCATTTCGAAAGTACATTGCAAGCTTGGACGCTAAAAATTTGAGTAAAATGGACGACATGCTGTAACGCGAAGGAGATGGTCAATGTCGCCAGGGAAATCTGTGGTGAAGAACAAAACGGTCAACACACAGGATGGGCAGACTTTCCGATTCATTTTTGAACATCACGCGGCAGTTATGATGTTGATCGAACCTGAAACGGGGGCCATTCTGGACGCAAACCATGCGGCAGTAAGCTTTTACGGTTACCCCAAATCCACACTTTGCACGATGTCCATCAACGAGATCAATACCCTGCCTCAGGATCAGATCGTCCTGGAACTTCACCGGGCGATGACCGAGGAGCGGAATTATTTCCACTTTTCCCACCGCCTGGCAAATGGAGAAGTTCGTTTGGTGGAAGTTCATTCCTCGCCCATTGCTGTTCAGGATAGGCGCATCCTTTTCTCGATCATCCACGACATCACAGAACGCAAGCGGACTGAAGCTGCGCTGCGCGAAAGCGAGGAACAATATCGCGCCTTGATGGAACAAGCTTCGGATGGAATTTTTATTGCAAATCAGGAAGGGCAGTATATCAATGTTAATTCAGCCGGGTGCAAGTTATTGGGCTACACCCGCGAAGAAATCTTGAATTTGCACATGCGCGACCTGACCAAGCTTTCAGAAGATGCCCCCCTGCGCTTTCAGGAACTGCGGGAGGGAAAGATCGTCCTCAGCGAGCGCGAAATGATCCGCAAGGACGGCACGCTGGTGCCGGTGGAGATCAGCGCAAAGCAGCTGCCGGACGGCCGCTTGCAAGGCATCGTACGCGACATAACAAAGCGCAGGGAGGTAGAAGACCAACTGCGCCAGCTTTCTCAAGCGGTTGAACAAAGCCCGCTTGCGATCCTGATCACCGATAAGGACGGGAAAATCGAATATACCAACCCAAGGTTTACCACGCTCACCGGCTACACTCTCGATGAAGTCCGCGGTCAGACTCCGCATTTATTGGTTTCAGACCAGACGGAATCTGCTGCCTACCCGGTTTTTTTTCAAACCATCCTCTCAGGCAGGGAATGGCGCGGCGAATCGCTCAACCGTAAAAAGAACGGCGAAACTTACTGGGGATATGTCTCCATCTCATCAATCATCGGTTCGAACGGGGACGTCACGCACTTCGTAGCTGTCACCGAGGATATCACCGCCCGCAAGGAAGCCGAAGAAAAGATTCAGCGTCTAAACGCGGAGCTTGAACAATTGGCTTTGACAGATCATCTGACAAATTTATACAACCGCCGTTATTTCATGCAGCGCGGAATCGAAGAATTAAAAAGCGCAAAAAGAAACAAGTGGCCGCTCGCTCTTCTGGTCATGGATATTGACGAGTTCAAAAAGATCAACGACACCTTCGGGCACGAGACCGGCGACAAAGCTTTGCAACTGGCAGCCAACGCATTGAAATCCAGCCTGCGCGAAACAGACGTGCTCGGGCGGCTGGGCGGCGATGAGTTTGTCATCCTGCTGCCTCAAACCAGCGTACAGGAAGCCCTGCTCCTCACCGAACGCATCCATCGAAATATCGCCGCCATCAGGCTTGAAACTCCGCAAGGGCGGCTTTCGCTCACCATGAGCATCGGCATCGCAGAATCAAACCAAGGCACAGATTCGGATACTGTGGAAAACCTGCTCGTCCGCGGTGACCGCGCCTTGTACGCCGCCAAACAAGGCGGGCGCAACCGCACCGTGATCTACGACCCAGCTCAACAAGGAAAAATTTATGGTCCCTGACCCATTTGTCATTTCGTGGCTGCTTGAGGGCGACCCATCCATCCGCTGGCAAACACAGCGCGACTTGCTAAAGCTGCCGGCATCAAAATATGAATCCGAGCGGAAAAAGATCGCAAAGGAAGGCTGGGGAAAACGCCTGCTAGACCTTCAAGATGCAGACGGCCGCTGGGGCGGCGGAATCTACGGCCCAAAGTGGATCTCCACCACGTACACCATGCTGACCTTGCGGCTGCTCGGGTTGCAGACGAATCATCCGCAGGCGAAGATGGCCTGTAAAATATTTCTCGATAACGGCAGATACACTGATGGGGGCATCAACTTCTTTTCATACTCGTTGAAATACAGCGAGACCTGCGTCACCAGCATGATCCTTGCCTTGCTGGCTTACTTCAGCTACCCGGATGAGTATGTTCATTCCATTGCATCGTATCTTGTCAGCCAGCAGATGCCAGACGGCGGCTGGAATTGCAAGTCATATAAAGGCGCAACACATTCATCCTTTCATACCACCATCTCTGCGCTGGAAGGACTGTTTGAATATGAAAGCCTGTTTCCAGAAAAAAAGAAAGTCATCACAAAAGTCCGTGAGCGCGGACATGAATTCCTGCTGGCACATCGTTTGTATAAATCACACCGCACAGGAAAGGTCTTCGATGCAAAGATGACGACCATGCCCTTCCCTCCGCGCTGGAGATTCGACTTCATCCGCGCGCTGGATTATCTCCGCGCCTGTAATGCTCCGCACGACGAACGCATGAATGACGCCATTGAACTTTTACAGACGAAACAAAAAAAGGATGGTCTGTGGGCGATGAATAGCGGCATGTCTGGTTTGAAATATTTTGATCTTGAATCAGCAGGTCAGCCCAGCAGGTGGAATACCTTGCGGGCGCTGCGGATCTTGAATTGGTGGAACAATGAAAAATAAAATCCCCGAATCCTTTCTTGACCTGGCCAATGCCCCGCGTGTGGCAGCATTGACCACAGTCATGCCGGATGGGCAGCCGCAGACCACCCCGGTCTGGTGTGATTTTGATGGAACCTTCCTGCGCGTGAATACCATGCGCGGCTTCCGCAAGGAAAAGAATATGCGCGCAAACCCAAAAGTGACGGTGTTGTGCTACGACCCGCGCCAGCCGTTGCGCTCGCTTGAGATTCGCGGCGAAGTTGTGGAAATGACCGAAGCAGGCGCATTGGAGCATTTGGATCATTTGACGCTGCTGTACACGGGCAAATCACCCTATTTTGGCGTGTGCATACCCGCTGAATTAAAAGATACAGAAACGCCGGTTTTGTGCAAAATTCGCCCGCTGCATGTGGTTACGCTGGATGCAAGGAAAAAGGAGGTTGAGGCATGACTCTGCAAGTCCCTGCCTCTCACCTCGATTTGTTGACCCGGCCAATCCATGGCGTATTAACGACCATGATGCCGGACGGCCAGCCGCAATCCAGCCTTGTATGGTGCGACTACGACGGTGAATGCGCGCGCGTCAATACCACACTGGAACGGCAAAAAGGGATAAACATTAGCAGGAACCCCCGAGTATCCCTGCTAATCGTTGACCCGGACAATACTGGGCGCTTCATACAAATCCGCGGACAGGCTGAACTGGTTCAGGAAAACGCGCTCATCCACCTTGATAAGATCACTCGCCAGTACACCAATCACCCGGAATATTATGGATACATCTTTCCGCTTGAAAAAAGAGCGCAGGAAACACGCGTGATCTGCCGCATCCATGCTGAAAAAATCACCCTGAACGCAATTCATTATTGAGGTCACTGCCACCAATCTGAATCAATAACTGGATACCACCCTGCAAGCGTGTGCCCCAGGAAGCGAAGAAAAAAAAACGAGATGAGAAAATGCCACGAGAAGCAGAATCAACTAACAGGTTGGGCGGAAGCGGAGTTTCGATCCTCCACTTCCAGGACAATAGGTTTGTTTTTAATCAAATCAATTTCACGGCATGCTATACTGACCGTAGGGTCAAAAAGATAAACTCCGGGAGGTGGATATGACCTTGCATCAAATATCCACTGGGGGATTCTCGAAAACATTGAAACGACGTGCTTGGGCAATATTCACGCTTACGGTTCTTTTGGGAACGCTCTCCAGTTGCGGCCAGCAGCCTGAAATTGCAGGCCCGCAATTTGGAACGGAGCCTGTGTCTCTTGAAGTTCCCATCCTTAGTTTTGCCATTCACCCTCTACATAATCCCGCCAAACTTGTAGAAGCGTATCAACCGCTGATCGATTATTTAAACAGCCAGCTGCATGGCGCTCAATTAAAACTTGAGGCGTCAAGGGATTATGCCGAATTTGAGAAAAAATATGGCGAACGGGAACCAGAATTCATCCTCCCAAACCCGTGGCAGACATTGCAGGCAATGGAGGTTGGTTACCATGTCATCGGCATGGCTGGAGAGCCGCAGGATTTCAAGGGCCTGTTCGTGGTACGCAAGGACAGCGGATTAAAAAATCCCGCCGATCTGAAAGGCAAGGCGGTCAGTTATCCATCTCCGACGGCTTTAGCGGCCTGCATTATGCCCCAGTACTTTCTGTACGAACACGGCGTCAACATCAATACCGAAATTGAAAACCACTATGTCGGCTCGCAGGAGTCTTCCATCATGAATGCCTACATGGGGTTGACAGCGGCCGGCGCAACCTGGCCCCCGCCCTGGAGAGCGTTTCAAAAAGATCATCCGCAGGAAGCATCAGAGTTGGAGGTGATTTGGGAGACAGAGTCGCTGATTAACAATTCGGTCATGGTGCGCGATGATATTCCCCCGGAAGTGGCGGAGCAAATCAGCAGGCTGCTGATCGGGCTGAGTGAAACATCCGAAGGAAAATTGATTCTTGCAGGCATGGAAACAACGCGCTTCCTCCCCGCTTCAGATACCGATTACGACATTGTGCGTCAATACATCGCCACTTTTGAACTCGCCGTTCGGCCTGTAAAGGATCGCTAAAGATGGCAAAGCCATCCCGTTTTCTATTCGGTACACTCCGCGGCCGCTTGATTCTAAGTGTGGCACTGGTACATGCGATCATGATGTCGCTTTTCATTGTTGACCTGACAGTCCGCCAGCGCGATATGCTGTTGAATCGTCAGATCGAGGAAGCAACAGCCCTTTCGCAAGCCCTCGCAACTTCCAGCGCCGGCTGGATCGCCGCCAATGACATCGCAGGGTTGCAGGAACTGGTGGATGCGCAGGATCTCTATCCTGAAATCCTCTTTGTGATCCTTGCAGATAAAGATGGGCGCGTTCTTGCAAGCACAGACACATCCCGTCAGGGACAATATATTCTAGACCTGCCTCAAGAAGTTCAATTGACAGTACTCTCCAGCGCCCCTTCGCTGGTGGATGTTGTCGTCCCTGCCATGATCGCAGGTCGGCATGTGGGCTGGGCGCGCGTGGGTATTGGGCAAACGGCAGCCAGCGAGGAACTAGCAATAATTGTCAGAAACGGCGTTCTCTATGCGGTTGCGGCAATTCTGATCGGCTCGGTCATTGCCTGGTTTATGGGAAACCAGATCACCAAGCGGCTCTACGCCATTCAAGAGACCATGGACGCGATCCGCACTGGCAATCCTCTGGCCCGTTCCACTCTTTCAGGCAAAGATGAGCCGGCGCTCATGGCGCAAGAGTTCAATTCCATGCTCGACAATCTGGAAGAGCGCAGCGCTGAACTGCGCCGCACAAATACTCTCATGAACATGATGGTCGAGAATATCCCAAATATGATCTTTCTCAAGGACGCCAGGGAACTTCGATTCGTCCTGTTTAATCAAGCCGGAGAGGATTTGCTCGGCTATTCCAGGAATGATCTACTTGGGAAGAATGACTACGATTTTTTCCCGAAGGAACAGGCTGATTTTTTTACCGACATGGACCGGACGGTGCTCAATGGACATGCCGTGGTGGATATCCCGCAAGAACCTTTGCAAACGCGCCACAAGGGACTGCGCACCCTGCACACGAAAAAGGTGCCGCTGCTGGATGCCAACGGTGTTCCGGAATATCTGCTGGGCATCTCCGAAGACATCACTGAGCGCGAACGGGCAAAACTGCAGATCGAAAAACAACTAAAACGATTGAGCGCTTTGCGCGCCATTGATATTGTCATTAAATCCAGTTTTGATTTGAAGAACACGTTGAAAGTTTTATTAACCCAGCTTGCCGTCCAACTCAAGGCAGACGCCGCATCCATACTTTTGTTCAACAAGGAAACACTTACCCTTTCCTACTCTGCCGGGCACGGTTTTCGTTCCACTGCCATACACAATATAAAACTTAAATACGGTGAAAGCCTGGCAGGTCAGATCCTGCTTGAAAGGGAAGTCATCCATATTTCTGATTTGAGAAAAACAGAAAACGAAATCAGGCCTGCTTTGGCAGGCGAAGATTTTATTTCTTATGTAGGAGTGCCGCTGGTCGCAAAAGGTGAAGCAGTGGGTGTGCTGGAAATCTTCCAGCGCACTGAACTCAACCCCGACCCTGATTGGTTTGAATTTCTCGATACGCTTGCGGGACAGGCTGCCATCGCCATTGACAACACCGGACTTTTCGAAAACCTGCAGCGATCCAACCTCGAGCTCACCCTGGCTTACGAAGCCACGATTGAAGGATGGTCGCAGGCACTGGATTTGCGCGATAAAGAGACCGAGGGGCATACCCAGCGCGTCGCAGCCATGACCGAGAAGCTGGCAAAGCAAATGGGCATTCCCGACTCTGAGATAATTCACATCCGCCGCGGCGCTTTATTACATGATATCGGCAAGTTGAGCGTGCCTGACAACATCCTTTTCAAAGCTGATAAATTAACAGAGGAAGAATGGCAGATCATGCGCCAGCATCCAGTCAACGCAAAAAAAATGCTTACCCCGATCGCGTACTTAAAGCAGGCGCTCGAAATTCCCAGCTACCACCATGAAAAATGGGACGGCAGCGGCTACCCCAACGGATTGCGCGGAGAACAAATACCGCTTTCCGCGCGCATCTTCGCCATCGTGGATGTTTTCGACGCCATCACCAGCGACCGCCCCTATCGCAAGGCGTGGACGGATGAGCAGGCCTTCAATTACATCCGCGAACAAAGCGGCACACATTTCGATCCGCAGGTTGTGGAAAAGTTTTTGGAGTTTAGAGAAGGATAAAAGAGAGAATCACGATTCTGGCGTGACCCTCTTTGCATTAAATCAACGGCAATCCCAACTCTTTCAATTTCTCTTTCGTCGGCACACCTTTCTCATCCCAGCCGCGCAGTTGATAAAACTCGGGCAGCATCTTATCGAGTTCCACCACCTTGCCTTTGGCAGGACCGTCCGGAAGCGGCTCGTGCAACATGCGGTGCGGAAGTGTATCTTCGGTAGAGCCAGCCTTGAGCAGGAACATGCGCTCGAGGTTGTAGACTCGCTCGGCGGCTTTTAACGCTTCTTCGGGAGTGTAATCCGCGCCTGTCGAAAGATTCATCATATCCGCAAGACGCTGTGGCAGAATCATGCGATCTTTGCTGAAAGCGTAACGAATGGCAACGAAGACGCACAAACCAGACGAGTCCATCAACGCAAAAGAATCTTCAAAATGTTTGACGAGTTCAGGCTTGCCTTCGGTCGTGAGCGGATTCTCTTTAACAGGCACACCGAAGACTTCTTCATACGCCACATCGCCTTCCATGTGTGATGCGCCCTTGTTGGATGTGGCGTACAACAAGCCCATGCCCTGCGAGCCGCGCGGATCGTAGCCGGGGAATTCCTGCTTGCGCGTGGTGACGGCAATTTCGGGATGGCCATATTTTTCAGCAAGGCGATAACTGCCCTGTGCGAGGTCTTTTCCAAAGCCTTCCATGTAAGCCATCTTGCGAATCATTTCAATCATCGCGTCGTGGTCGCCGAACTTAAGCGGCTGACCAATCACACTTTCTGGGATATATCCCTTCTCATACATTTCCATCGCGGCGGCAATCGTCATGCCGGTGGTGATGGTGTCCATGCCGTATTCGTTGCACAAATAATTTGCTTTCAAAAGCGCGGCGAGATCACTCACACCACAGCCTGTACCGAGGGATGAAATGGTTTCATACTCAGGACCTTCGCCCTTGCCTTTATATGGCCCATCCGGCACTTCGGTCAACCGTCCGCACGAAAGCGGACAGCGATAACAGGGCGTGTGACGAATCAAATATTGATTCTTGAGAGCGTCACCGTCAATGTTATTCACGCTCTCAAATGTGCCTTGCAAAAAATTTCTCGTCGGCAAAATACCGAGCGTGTTCGTCACTTGCGGTACATACGACGTTCCGTAAATGCGCATGTTCGAGCCCTTCTTCACATCCGCGCCCACGTTCTTCGACGTGTCCACGCTCAACGCGCGCATCCCTTCGGCATCGAACAGCGGCGGATTTTTATTTCCCATCGCCACCACCGCCTTAAGATTCTTCGATCCCATCACAGCGCCGACTCCAGAACGAGCCGCGGCGCGATGTTTGTCATTCATGATCGCCGCCATCAACGCAAGGTTCTCACCCGCAGGGCCAATACATGCGACTCTCGCATCAGCGGATGTTTCAGCCTTTAGGATATCTGTGGTCTCATGTGTATCCTTGCCCCAAACATGCGCCGCAGACCTGACCTCGATCTGGTCTTCGTTTACGAAGAGATATACCGGCTCTGATGATTTCCCCTCAAAGATGAACATGTCGAATCCTGTGCGTTTCATCCACGTTGGGAATTCGCCGCCCGAGTTTGAGTGCGCCAGCGCGCCCGTCAGCGGGGACTTGGTCACCACCATGTAGCGATTCCCCGTCGGCGCAGGAGTCGCGGTCAACGGGCCAGTGGCGAAGATGAGCATGTTCTCCGGCGAAAGCGGATCAGCCATCGGATCCATCTCTTTATAAAGATAATGGATCGCCCATCCGCGCCCGCCAAGATAATCGCGCGCAATCTTCGGGTCAACATCTTCCTGGGTTACTTTTTTGGTGGTGAGGTTTACTCGTAGGATTTTTAGGTGCCAGCCGTACATGGGAGTTCTCCTATGGGGAAAGGATGAATGATGAAACTTGGTCGAAGGTCTAAAATCAAACGTCTTTACCATCGCGCCGCTTTGTGGTGAAAAAGATTATCCGCCGGCAATCGCGGAAAAAGCCGTGACCATATCGCCTTCGTGAAGCGGCGTGGACATATCAACAGTCAAACCGTTCAACACAATCACGCTTTCATCATTGAGGGGAATATCAAAACGTGAGATCGCCTCATAAACCGTCGTCCCAACGGGGACATCCAACTCCACCACTCCGTTCTTTGCTTCGGGCGGAAGAACTTCACGGTAGTTGGCGATCAGTTTGACGCGGATCATCATTTGTGAATTTTAGCATGAAAGCAAATAAATCACCTCCATGAAACGATGGAGGAAACCATCCCCGTAGCTCACGGCGGCATCAGCATTTATGCTAAAATCACCCTGTGACAGAAAACATAAAAATCATCGCAACCAATCGCAAAGCAAGCTTCGAATACTTCTTAATGGAAAAATTCGAGGCAGGGCTTGTCTTGCACGGCTCGGAGATTAAATCCATCCGCGCAGGGCAGATCAGCATTCAAGAATCCTATGTGGACGTGCCCAATGGACAGGAAGCCTGGCTCATTGAGTCTCACATTGCCCCGTATGAGCAGGCGGGACAATTCTTCAATCACGAGCCCAAGCGAAAACGAAAATTACTCCTGCACAAAAAACAGATCCGTGAGATCTGGAATGACATTCGCATCAAAGGAATGACGGTTGTGCCAACACGCGTGTACCTCAAGGACGGCCACGCAAAGATAGAAATTGCCCTCGCTAAAGGCAAAAAAGCATACGACAAGCGCGCCACCATAGCCAAGCGCGATGAAGCGCGAGACAGCGAAAGAGCATCGAGAACAAGGTAGCAACAGGCAATCGACGAGGAGACTCAAACATGCCACCATCAACCATCGGCGGAATTAACCTGCTCCCCGAATCAGAAAAACGCGCGATTTATTCACGCTATATTCCATCCCTGCTTTTGGAGAAGTACAACATCCCGCCGCTCACCTCCGCCGCTGGATACAACCTTTTGCAGTTTCGTTTCGCAAGTGGTTCAACAGACGTAGAAATGCGCCTGTTCCATGAAATCAACTTTCCCGACCCGATTCTTTACGCGCACCTGACCGACACCATGAACGGTCAAATCCACGTTTTGCTTTACATTCTCAACGACCCGGCGTCTCTGCGCTTTGATGTGGACAAAATGCCAAACGGTTCACCCACAAAGTTCGGGACGCTGCAGAGAAACATCGAAGCTGAGAAATCTGCGCTCGAGGCTGGGCTGGCTCCGGGTCAGGTAAGACGCGGATTAAGATTGTTAGGTCAGGCTATCGATGCCTTCGAGGGTTTCATCTCCGCGCTTGGCCATGACATGTATTTCGTGGAGCCTTTGTACTATCACAACGCAGTCATTTTCGAACGCTATGGCTTTGCCTACCAAATGGGCAAACGTCTGATGGACAGCATCCACAAAGGATTTCAAAGCGACGGAGATTTAACCGCGCAGCTTGACGGCTCAACTCCATTCCGCCAAACCGAAGCAGCAAATGAAATACGCAAGCGCTCATGGGCAATCCATGATGGGATTCTTGGCGAGCCATTCACAAATGTAACCATGTATAAACGTGTGGGGGTTTCAGCCGGGATCAACACTACGCCAGACTGTAAATGGTAACGATCGATCAAACAAAAAAGAGACCTCACGGTCTCTTTTTATTAGTAGCGGGGACAGGACTTGAACCTGTGACCTTCGGGTTATGAGCCCGACGAGCTGCCACTGCTCCACCCCGCATCGGATGGACGCAGATATTACCACAACCACGAAAGAAGAGTCAAGCCGAATTAATAATGACAATTCTGAACATAACGTCAAATCGTTTTCAACATGGAGAAAATAGTACTTTTGATTAAAAACAGTTTGTTAAGATTTAGTGTATAATAACAAAACCTTAACAAATACAAGTCGCATAAAATCGTTAAGGCTAATCATTTTACAGAGCAGGCTGTTCCATTCTTAATCATGAAGACCACTACACTTTTGGTCATTGAAGCTCGACATGCAGAAATCCCTTCCTTTGCTCCAGATTTGCAGAAGAAGGGATTTGATGTACAAATTGCCCAAAACGGCAGCAATGCGGTTGCGCGCCTAAAAGAGGTAAGTCCGAGCCTTGTTGTTGTCAATGCGGCATCATTAAGAAGCACAGGTTTGCGCATCTGTCAGTCTATTCGCGAAAAAGACGCAAAGCTGCCAATCATCCTTATCCTTGAAAGCGATAATGAAGTTGGCAAAGATGCGGCAGATGCTGTTCTCGCTTTGCCATTTACCGTTCAAAAACTTGTAAATCGCATCAAACCGCTTTTGCCCGGTGATGGAAAAAATGTGTTACATGTCGGCCCGATTCGTCTCGACCTCGAAAAGCGACGGGTGCGCTGTCTCGGAAAAAGCACAAAGCTTACCCCGCGCCTTGTCACATTATTAAATTTATTAATGGAAAAACACGGCGAAGTAGTGGAACGCGAACCACTTTTCAAAAAAGCATGGGAAACAAATTACACCGGTGACACCCGCACCTTGGATGTTCACATCTCATGGCTGCGCCGCGCTATTGAAATTGACCCCAACAATCCAAAGTTACTCAAAACTGTTCGCGGCGTCGGCTACCGCCTGGATATTTAATAGAAACTCTTCTCCCTGAACAGTCACCAATCGGACGCACACCCTATGTCTGCTTCCGATTTTTATTTTTAACTCCAGAGGGAGTTCTCCGCTTCGTACGTGACGTTGAGCCTGCGCAACGCTCTTGAATATTTTCCCATCCCAGTCAGGGTCAACCTCCCAGAAATCTATCTCGAGAGCAGTTTTCAGGCTGACAGAGTCTTCGGCAAAACGTATCTTTGTCTTCCCGGCGCTGCGCGCCGCATTAATCTTAATAGACGAAACACGCTCAAGCGAAAGAATGGATTTTGTTTCGACCAATCTATTTCGTGCAGTATTTACAGCGCGGACAGATTCGTCGCTCGTAATGAATCTGCGTCCGTTCTTTGCAGCAACTACAGATGTCGTCCCCGAGCCACAAAAGAAGTCAGCTACCAAATCGCCTGTATTTGATGAAGCACGGATAATCCGCTCGAGCAGCACTTCTGGCTTCTGGGTTGGGTAACCCGTGCGCTCATTGTGCAAACGCGCTACAACTGGAAAGTACCACCAATCTTCAGGAACTTTGCCGCGCTCAAGGTCTGGGACTTTTCCAAAACCAGCCTTGCGGGAGGAGTTGAAAGTCGCGACGGTATTTGGATTGTACGGTTCGCGGACTGCATCCGCGTTGAAGGTGTAATCTTTCCCTTTTGCATAAACCAGGATCGTATCGTGCTTGCGATTGAACGCAGTCCTGATCGGGGATGGTCCATGATACGTCCAGATGATTTCGTTTATGAAAACGCCCTCTGAACCAAATATTTCGTCAAGAATTAGACGGGCATAGGCATCGGCGTGCCAATCAAGGTGAAGGTACAGCGTGCCATTTGGAGCAAGCAACCGATACATCAAAGCAAGTCGTTCATATAAAAATTGGAGATACGAATCCAGGTCGGGCCAGGAATCGTGGTAGCCTTCCGCCATCTTCCACTGTGATGGTTTGCGGGAATCTTCGCCGCGGCCTACGCGCGCAGAAAATTTTCGGTTCGTAAAAAATGGAGGGTCGGCGTAGATGAGGTTAATGCGGCCTTCATATTCAGGAAGAAGCGCAGACATGACCGAAAGATTATCCCCAAGAATGACACGGCCGTCAGGTTGCGCGCTGGGATAGCCGCGTCCTTTCGGGTAGAGAAGTTCATCTTGAATAAGAGTAGCGGGCTCGGGGTCGGATGACCGCTTCCCTTTCCAGTTGAGCATTGGCATGATGTAATCGAATCTTTCAGTTGAGGGATGTGTCTATTAAGAGGGAATCCAACAAAAATTAATAATGGATTTCCACTATTGTGCCAACCCCTCCATGGTTTGAGGTTGCCTGGTCTGAGTGCGTAGGTTTCGCCCATCGAAAAATCCAATTCGCTTCGTTGCTGCGCATGTTGATGCAGCCATGGCTCATTGGCTGCCCAAAATTTTCATGCCAATACGTTCCGTGGAAGGCATGACCCTGCGGGGTAAAGAACGAAGAAAAGGGGATGCCGGGCAGGACATAATTGTCCACATCTGCAAGCAGGTTGCCGGTTGTGTGACTGCCAAAATAACTATAGCCCATATGCTTGGAAGGAACCTTGTCTAGGATCGTAAATTTTCCGCTCGGTGTTGTGGTTGGAATTTCACCGGGTCCGCCGGCATTGCCCGGGACGCCTGAAGATATATTGGTTTGAAAAACCGATTTTCCGTATTCATACGCGATCAGAGTTTGAGTCGTCAGGTTGACTTCAATGAATTTCTGTTCATATGGGACTTCCGGCGAAATCGGCTCCATGGTTGAGGGAGGCAAAATTCGAAGATGAATGGCTGGCACAAAAAACGCCACGTTGGAATCGAGTTCATCAAATACGCGATACCATGCCCCGCTGTAATCCGCCATTTTAGGGCCTTCCTCCACTGCCTCCACCCAATGGACAGAACCATAATAAAAAGGCGGGGCAAGCGGCTCCCAGCCAAAGGCTTTAGAAAAACGATAGGGTGTCGTAAAAGGGACTGCCACTTCAGTCAGGATTCTTTTCCCTGCGGGAATGGAATCAAGCGGAAGTTGATAAAGGGTTTTCACGCGCTGTAACCGTCCGCGGTGGATATAACCGCCCCAAGTGCGATACCAGACAGGGTTATGTTTTGGCTCTTCGGCTTTTACTTCCTCATAAACATGGACAAGTTCGTCTCGATACCAGGTCAATTCGATGCGGCTATCGTCAGTCGGCTCTTTTCGCACAGGCATTTCAGCGGTTGCGATCCGCACGACAAAACTGTCATCAAAACTGGTAAATCCCGGGATGAACGGTGAAAAAGCCAGCCCCCCCAGAGTGAGTCCGCTTAGTTTTAAAAAATCGCGTCTTGTTACTTGTGACTTCATGCGGAAAATTGTACACCATAATCTTTAAGATTTATCGCTTGTCTCATAAATAAGTAAACTTTTGATCAAAATGCGAGGGGAAATCAAAATATCTGTTTACCAAATTATGCGATACTGAGTAATGAGAATATCGGGAAACAAAAACTGCCCTGCGTGAATAAGCAGGGCAGCCGGAATGGTCGATTTTTAATTAGGCTTCGGCTCGTTCAAAGATCATGTCTTTAAGCAATATCTCAAGCGCCATTGAATGACCGCAGCGCTTATGGGTTAGAAAGAATTCGCAATCGCAGGCAAACACCCCATTGTCGTATGAAACATGATGTTCGTTGTTGTCCCCGTGAAAAGTAACGTCAAATTGGTTGAAGCGGAATCGCTTTCGATCTTCGGCGTATCGTTTTGCTTTTTCTACCTTGCCAATCATTCCGTAATCCATGGTCTAGGTCTCCTTTTGGTAATTTTTGAGTATAAAAAAACACGCGGAGATAACCGCGTGTTCAATCAACAAACCTGGGTACTGCGTGAAATAATCGCATATGGGCATTACCTCGATGTGATGAGTATAGTACTTTTCAAAGTGATAGTCAACACTGATTTTGGATTCGTATGGAATCTGTAGGTTTGACGAAACTACGCGCATCATGCCTGACCTGAGGCCTGGTTCTGTTCAAAAGCATATTCGCCGCTCTCACTTTTTCTTTCCTATCGTCTTCCCGGTCAGCGGTTTCTTCGCGGCAGGTTTTTTGACAGTCTTCTTTTTTACGGCAACCTTCGCTGGTTTAACAAGCTTCTTCTTTTTCATAGGCTTCGCAACTGCCTTCGACGGAGTCTTTTTTGCAGTTTTTGTTTTTGCTGGCAACTTGGTTGTCAGACCTTCTTTCTTCCCGCTTTCTTTCTTCTTTGCCTTCACCCCAACATTGCGTACGGCGCGCTTTTTCGCGGGGACTTTCTCTGCAGCCTGGGTTTCCTCAGCAGCGCTGAATAACTCCCGCCACTTCGCCTGCATGGACGGGACGCCTGCGCCATTCAACTGGTCGGAGATGGTCTTCCATTCAATATCACCTACGAAACGCCAATCCATGAAGGCGTGGCATTGATACGCGCCAAGTTCGATGTACATGCCGTTGTCCCAAATTTCCTTGCAGGAGCGGATATATTCCAATTGTGTGACGTAATCTTTGAAGATGGCGTGGCCCACACGCGGCAAACCAAGTCCTTCGGCAAGGTTTCGGCGAGCAGTCTTTCCTGATGATTTATCGATATACGCCGCGGAGGTTTTGATCCAGCCTTTCGTGTCAGCAAATTTATTGTGATAGACGACAAGTCCGCGCTCATCGTTGAAACGGTTGGAGTAGGCAAAGACTTCCTCGTCCACGCCGCCATTAGGTGTGTAAAAGTCAAAGAGCAGGAACTGCTCAACGTCAGCGAACAGGTAGCGGCGGTGAAGAAGCGGGAAGATGCGCCACTCATGCCCACGGATGAGTCCTTCGTCTGGGGTTTCATCCCATTTGGCGCGGCGGAATTCCATCCCATATTTTTCGGAGTAACCTTCAATTTGTCCGTGACCGAACATGGGCAGGCCGGGCAAAGTAGAAAGCACGGTACAGATGCCAAAATATTTGTCGCCATTGCCGAATTGTTCGACAGCGGTTTTTTCATCTGGATTGTTCATGAAGTTGACATAGCGCTTGAGGATTTGGGGATCGAACTCGAGCGTGTTCTTGATGGCAAGACGGTACTTGGCATTATCTTCATCACGCAGCATGTGCATGAACGCGGAGTTGTAAACGCGGTGCATTCCCAGCGTGCGGACAAAATAACCTTCCATCAGCCAGAAGGCTTCGGCAAGCAAAAGTGTGTCAGGAACTTCTGCAGCAACACGGTCAACCACCTCGCGCCAAAATTCTTCGGGGACTTTTTCGTCAAACTCAGATTTGGCCATGCCATATTGCGAGCGCGATGGAATTGCTCCGCCGGCACCGGGCTCGGGGAACCACAGACGTTGAACGTGCTTTTTAGCGAGAGTCATTGCCGCGTCAAAACGGATGACGGGGAAATTGCGCGCAACATGCAGGATGACTTGGATGACCGCCTCACGCACTATCGGGTTGGTGTAATCGAGTTGGGCTGTATCGTTCCACGGGAAGGAGGTGCCGTCGTTGCCGTGGTAAATATATTTAGTCTGATGGTCGCCGGTACGCTTGTCGGTTAGTCGAAATACAACGGAAGCGTCTGAATGATCGTAGTAATGATCTTCCAGAACAATGCTCGCACGAGGGTCATTTGACAGGTCTTCGCTATTGAAAGTGTATGATGGATAGGGAGGGTAGGAAGATGATAGGAACCAATCGGGATGTTCTTTGACCCAGACCGAGTCAATGCCCATGTGGTTGGGAACCATATCTGCTGAGAGACGGATTCCGCGCGCCCAGGCACGGGAGCGGAGATTGTTCAAAGCGTTCCAATCGCCAAGGTCATCGGCGATGTCATAAGAGTCAAGCGAATACGCCGAGGCGACCGCGTCTTCCTGTCCCATGCGTTGTTTGATGCGCTGACTGGCGCGGCTGCGTTCCCAGAGGCCGATCAGCCACAGGCCGGTGAATCCGCGTGAGGCGAGCAAGTCCAATTCTTCGTCGGGGATTTGGTCGAGAGTCGTGATGTCATGCTGGTATTTTTTGGATAGCTGCCCCAGCCAGACGTAGGTGTTTTTAGCAAGCAGTACCAAGCGCGGCATCCAATCTTTATCCGGGCTGTAGCGCTCGTACTCGGCATAATCGCTTCCTTCAAAATTCGGCACATAAGTTTCGGCCTTTTGCGAATCGATCGGCCCCTGTCCCTTGCGGATGACGTCTTCGCGGAGGTAATCCAATCCGCGCAGGATGCGGACAGAGAAAGTTTCGCCAAGCAGGTAGCCCCACTTTTCAATGACAAATCGCAACTGACCTTCCAACGAATCTGGTGAGGCCTTGATCGGCGCGGCCAGAATTTCTGTGAGCGTTTCGCCGAGAGAAGAATCGCCATTACCAAAGCCTGGCTGCCGGGCGAAGAAATCCAGCAGAGTTTGAAGAAAATATCTGTACGAAGAATCGCTCATCACGGATTCGTCAACGAGGTCTTTGTAGCGATTCAGCGCCGGGTTATTATTTGAGTTGTTGATCAGCAGCATTTCTTCAATGGTCGCCGCTCGCACGCCGCGCCCGAAATCTCCGACATTTGGCACATTGGTTGAAAGGTAAACTCCCGCCGTGACTTCGCCGCGAAAGACCGGCATGGGCGGAAACTCTTCTGTGAATTTGCTGAGGGTTAGATCGTAATTCGAGCCGAGATTGGATTGAAGCGCGCCCATGGCCCGTCCCATCACGCCTGTGTACCTGCTGTAAAAATGCTTGAGCAGGATGTGATAAGCCTCATCCAGCAGGGAGAATGCATATAGATCAGTGGCAGGCACGGGGTCGGTGCGAAGCGCTGACATTTGGGTGGCAAATGCACGGGCGGAGGCAAGATCAGCAAAGACCACATGCCCGTCCGGGCGGAAGAAATCCGCAGAAAAATTATATTTTAGGCGGGAGTTGCGTGAAATGAGCATGTAACAATGATAACCGATTATCGAAATTTTTCGAGTAAAATCCTTCCCTGTAAACATGGATTCATCACTAACTCAAACTGTGGTTTTACTTTTACTTGGAGCCCTGTATCTGCCGGTAATATTTTTTGCAATACAGCGGCGGGACGAAGGTCATGGGACTGCAACATGGCTGGCGGCCACTTACGCTTTGCTTGCCATGGCATTGAACGTCGTTGAGGCATTCCGATCCAACGGGGAAACGCCTCAGAGCAACGAACAATTTTTTTACAAACTGCAAATCTATGCCGCATTCACACTGGCGGCGATCTTCATGCTGGCGCTGCAAACTTTCTTGAAACGCGAGACCTGGTGGACATGGGTCGGAGTGTGGGCTTTTTGGATGTTCGGTCTTGCGATCATCCTTACCAACGCATTTAATTTGCCTGATGTACTTTGGAAAAATGGGTCGCTTGTTTTGCGGCGTGACCGCCTCGATACCTCGTGGATTATTCTTGGCTGGCTTGTTTATTCTGTCAGTTTGATCCTGACCATAGCAGACGCGAACAGGCAGGCTCGCCAGCAACTGTTCAGAAATCGTGTGAGCTATTGGTGGCCGACGATTTTCCTGATGTTCTTAAATGATGTCATGCTTTTTTCAGGCACGCCGATTTTCGGTCAACCCATCAGACTGGCTGCCGCGATCATGATGGCGTACGTGATCGGCACGCATCATGTCCCCGACTTGAAATTAATCCTGCGGCGGGGTCTGGTTTATTTTCTTATTGCAATTGTGATTGTTACTTTATATGTTGCAGGCTTCCTTTTATTGCAGGTCTTATTTGGCGGCGAAAAATTTTTCAATCCGCTTTTGGCAGGCGCGTTTGTCGCGCTGCTTCTGGCATTGATCTTTGCGCCTGTGCTGGCAATGATCTCGCGCACGGTGAACAAATGGATGAAGGGCGATGAATATGACGCCAGCCGCACCATCCATCAATACAGCGAAAGCATCAGCAACATCCTTGAAATGGACCGCCTTGCAAGCATCGCGGTCGGGATTATTCTCGAGGCGATGCAGATCGAACGCGGCTTCCTCTTTCTGGTGGATGGCGAGCGCGAAGCCAATGGCAGCAAGAGATATAAATTACGTTCTGCGCGCAGCCCCGAAGAACGACAGATTGTTGCCGCTGAACTGGACGAGGACGGAGTCATCGCTTCGTATTTTCTTCAAGAGCAGCGCCCGCTTCTTCAATATGACCTTGACCTGCTCCCGTCCATGCGGGTTGCCTCTCCCGTTGAGAGGGAATGGTTCAACCTGCTGCGCGCAGAAGTTTATATTCCCATCTTCGCCAAGAAACAATGGATCGGACTGCTTGCTCTCGGATCAAAACTGAATGGCAACCGCTACACCAAAGAAGACCTGAACACATTAAGTTCACACGCAAGCCAAACCGCGGTTGCGCTGGAGAATGCGCGGCTCGTGGATAATCTCATGCAGTTGAATAATGAATTACGAACTGCGCGGCGTGCGCTGGAAAAGAGCAATCAAGACCTCGAACGCATTGATCAAGCCAAATCAGACTTTATCAGCATCGCGTCACATGAGTTACGCACGCCGCTGACGGTCATTAAAGGTTACACCGAAATGCTGCTCGAAGAAAAAAGCCTGGATCCGAATTTCAAACAAATGATGGACGGCATTCACGAAGGCACCCTTCGCCTGCACGAAGTGATGGACTCGATGTTCGACATTGCCGAAATCGATTCGCGCTCGCTTAAACCCCACATCCAGGCCATCAAGGTTGGGAAGCTGATCGAAAATATTTGCGTCGAGTTATCAGCCTCGATCATGGAAAGACGGCAATCCATCAAAGTTGACCTGCCCTCCCTGCCGGATGTGCTCGCAGACCCGAATTTGCTACGGAAGTTATTCCATCACCTCATTCGCAACGCTATCAAATTCACGCCGAATAATGGGAAGATTATCATCAGCGGGAACTACATCCCTGCGATCATCAACATGCCAAACGGCGGGGTTGAGATCGTTGTCAGCGATACCGGGGTGGGTGTTGACCCCACTTTCCGCGAGATCATCTTTACCAAGTTCTATCAACCGGGCGAAATAAACAAGCACTCCACGAGCAAAACGCGCTTCAAAGGCGGCGGCGCAGGCTTGGGATTGGCGCTCGCCAAGAGCATCGTCGAAGCGCACGGCGGACAAATTTACGTTGAAAGTCCCGGCTATGATGAGATCAACTTTCCCGGCAGCCACTTCCACGTGATATTGCCTTTGAGCAAACCTGAAAGCCGCCCGTTCAGGGAAGACAAAACTGTCGCGCCTATGAAATTTGAGATGGGCGAAAAGAGAGCGGATGTCCGATGACATCCGCTCTCTTTTTATTTCCTGATCAATCCACCCGCCAGGGCGGTGACCAGCCCTGCAATCAGCAGGATAAATTTTATTACCGCACAGAGGGCAGCCGTTTGCGGATAAGGCGGCAAAGCGCCGCCCGTCAGCACCTGCCAGAGGGCAAAATTTTCCACTGCATCAAAGGCCGCGGCGGCAAAGACTCCCCAGCCCATCCATGCTGCGGCAGAATAATAGATGGACGTTTTTCCATTCATTGCCAGCAGCAACCCAAGCGACAATGCCAGCGCATAAACCGGCATGAAGAGATAGTCAATTCCGAGACCAAAGGCAGCTGCAATTCGCGCATCTGCATCCCAGGAATCCAGAATGGATTGGGATGTTTCAAGGGTACGTGCCAGCTCAAATGAGACGATTCCGCTTGGCGCAGGGGATGTCCGCAAAGGTTGGTCCAGGCCGCGAAAAATACCGAAGATCAAAATGGTGAGCGCAAGGAAGGTGAGAAACAACGGCTTGCGCAAGTTTTGAGGGATGAATTCAAGAGGGTGGCGCATATCAAATTTCCTTTCGGTAAACCCGGTTGTTTTTATATTCCACGCCATTCAAATTCTTCAAGTCCGCGCGCATCTGCTCGGTGGTTTCAGCAACCTGGGTCATTTCAACATGAGCAAATTGCTGAAAATCCAGCAGGGTCTTCCCCATTGCATAATACAGAAGTGCATTGCCGCCATGCCCCTGATGCTGAGGAAGGATGCCCATGCCGTTCACTGAAACGGTTTTTGTACGGCGCATTTCCAGAAGGAGGTCAGGCAAACCAAACGGGAAGAGGCGCCCCTTCGCGCGTTGAAGCGCGGCAGAGATGTCATGGAAGGCAAATAGGAAGCCGACCACTTCCTCATCGTGAGTGATAATCTTTATTAAACGATGATCGGCAATGGTCATGATATTTTCCACAACAAAATCAATTTCACGCTGAGTGAGCGGATAATATTCCCAATTATTTACAAAAGCATTGTTGTAAGCCGCGCCGATACGGTCAGCCCATGAAAGCATTTCCTTCTTGTTTTTGAATCTCTTCACCTCCAGATGGCCGCGCTGCATGACCCGCTCGGCAATTTTCTCCACGCGTTCTGGAATTTTGAATTGATCAGCAGGCAGATAACAGGAGACAAAATCCACTTCTTTTTCAAAACCCTGCGCTTCGACCAGCCCCTGATAGTAGGCATGGTTGTAATTGAGCATGGTCATTGTCTGACGGTGTTCATGGCCGAAAACCAAAATACCGTATCCGTCCAGCGGTCCCATGCCTTTCGGACCGACCACTGCATTTAATCCACGGGCTTTTGCCCAGTCAAACGCGGTGTTGAACAAGGCGGTCGCAGCCTCCGAATCATTTTCACATTCGAAAAGATAAAAGTTGGCTTTGCTCGTTTTATGATAAGCGTTGAACGGCTTGTTTTCTATTACAGCAATCCGCCCGATGTCACGCCCGTCGCGCACAGCCAGGAAAAAATCCACAGTTGAATGCTCATGGAAGGGGTGTTTCTGTCTATTCAATTGGTTGTACGCATCTATATTTAACGGGGGCACCCACTGGGGGCAATTTGCATAAATGCGATGAGGGAGTTCCACAAATCGCTTCACCTGCTTCTTGTTGTCTGTATCCACTTTTTCGATGTTGAGCATGCAAACCTCCGGCTGTTTTCTCCAGTATATACCCGAATGACGCGGGAAAGTGACGGGGGCGGAGCAAAAAACTGACAGGGATGAATCCTGCCTGCGTTGGATGAGCAGGTCAAAGGTCCGGAAAGATGCGCTGGTTTTCATCATGCAAAAAATGAAAGGCGCAAAATAATCGCCCGTGCTATACTTGGCAAATCCCATTGCACAGAGGTTTTATGACTTCCAAAACACATCAGGAAATGTTACAAAATTATGCCGAGGCGATTGTAAAAGTTGGGTTGAATATTCGCGCGGGACAGCGATTGATCATCAATCTGGGAGCGACGCGCGGCGTGCCGCATCAATTCGCGCCATTGGTGCGGGAAGTCGCCAAGGCGGCTTATGCAGTTGGCGCAAGATATGTGGATGTGCTCTGGGGTGATGAAGAAATGCTGCGGCTGCGCGCCCAATATGCGCCGCGCGATTCGTTTGATGAATATTCCACCTGGCAAATAGACGCGATCATGAGGATGATCGAGAACGGCGATGCATTGCTGTCGATTGCAGGCTCGAATCCGGATTTGCTTGGCGGGCTTGACCCCGAAGTAGTTGGGATGATGCAAAAAACTCATTTGCAACAATTCAGCAAGATCAGTGAAAAGGTCACCACAAATGCAATCAACTGGTGCGTTGTGGCAGCGGCTGGCGAAGAATGGTCGAAGAAAGTTTTCCCTGAACTTGCTCCCGATAAAGCGCAGGAAAAATTATGGGATGCAATTTTTGAAACCACGCGCATCAATCTGCCTGACCCGATCGCGGCATGGCAGGATCACATCGTCACGTTGCGCAAACGCGCAAAATTTTTACAAGCCAAACAATACACAGCCCTGCATTACTCCGCGCCCGGCACCGACTTTACGCTCGGCCTGCCGAACGGACATTTGTGGATCAGCGCGCAGTCGATGGCGCAAAACGGCGTGGCATTCACGGCCAATATGCCCACCGAAGAAGTTTTTACGCTGCCTGATAGAAATCGCGCCGATGGTATCGTCACATCAACTTTTCCTTTGAGCTATGCAGGCACATTGATCGAAGATTTTCAAGTGACATTTGAAAACGGGCGCGTTGTTAAAGTCAGCGCAAAGAAGGGTGAAGCCGCTCTTCAAAAACTCGTGGATACAGATGAAGGCTCGCACCGTCTCGGTGAAGTCGCGCTCGTGCCTGCAAGCTCCCCCATTGCCCAGCGCGGACATCTTTTCTACAACACACTTTATGACGAGAACGCATCCTGTCACATTGCAATTGGACGGGCATACCGTTTCACGCTGACGGGCGGAGAGGAGTTGAATGACGAGGAGTTTATCTCCGCTGGCGGCAATGTCAGCCTCAACCATGTTGACTTCATGATCGGCTCACCCAAGATGGATATTGACGGCATCAAGCAGGATGGCAGCCGCGAGCCTGTCATGCGCCAGGGTGAGTGGGCGATCGAAGTATAAAAAATAGGAGGCTCGTATGGCAGGCAAGAAAAAGTTACACTCTGATGAAATCTTGATCAGCGAATACAACTACATCGCCAACACCGCCTTCCAGGCAAACGAAGACCGCTCACGGGTGACGTCCTTTTATTTTATTTCTACAGGTTCGCTTATTGCCGCAATTCTGGGTACGCAATTTGCAGAGACACAGATCAAGAACGTCTCGCCCGCGTTTTTTTTCCTGTTTCTTGTTCTCACAATCCTTGGCGCATTGACCATCGCCCAGCTTGCAAGGCTGCGCGCCGCATGGCATGAGTCGATCGAAGCCATGAATATGATTAAGGATCATTACATCAACGACAGCCCTGAAATTGAGTCGGCCTTTAAGTGGCGGATGCGTTCCATTCCCGCCACAGACAAGCCGCACAGCATCGCAAATTTAATGGCGGTTGAAGTGGCGATCCTCGGCGCTCTCACCACAGGAGCCGCAATATATTTTCTGGTCAATTCCATTGCCAGCATCAACTGGCTGACGATGATCCCCATCCTGATCAGCTCCCCAATCGGATACCTAAGTTTATGGTCGTGGTACAAACATCTGCTGGTTGATGATCGATAAATTGAAGGAACATTATGTCTCGTAACTACGAAAACCAATCCCCCATTGCATTTCAACGCAGACCGCACCTGACAAAAGACGACGCCTGGATTCGAGCCTTCTTAAAGAATACCCAGGTAGGTCATGTTGCCACTTGCGTCGAAAATCAGTCCTATCTCAACCCCACTACTTTTTGGTATGACGAGGAAAATCATCAGATCGTTTTCCACTCCAATATCGCGGGGCGAGTCCGCTCGAACATCGAGAGCAACCCAAAGGTCAGCATGGAAGCGAGCGAGTTGGGCAAGTTGCTTCCATCCAATGTAGCGCTTGAATTCTCGCTTCAATATCGAAGCGTCATCGTTTTTGGCACGGCAAGAATAGTCAGCGATGCTGAAGAAGCAAAAAAGTTGTTGTACGGCTTGCTCGCAAAATATTTCCCTGCCATGACTGCCGGCAGGGAGTATCGTGAGATCACCGAAAAAGAATTACGCGCCACATCCGTCTACGCGATTCAGATCGAAGAATGGAGCGGCAAGGAAAATTGGGATGACCGCGCCGAGCAATCTGATGAATGGCCGGCGCTGGATGAGAAGTGGTTTGAATAAAATTAGCTGGAAGATCTCTGCTGCATTTTTTTCTGCGCGAGAAGGGCGGCCTGTACGCGATTATTAACATGCAGTTTTTGCAGAATGTTGGTCACATAATGTTTGATTGTTTTCTCGGTTAAAAATAATTTCTGACCGATCTCTTTATTGCTTGTCCCAGCCGCGATCAATTCCAAAATCTGACGTTCGCGCTCGGTCAACTCATCGAAGGCGTCGGGCTGGGTATGTTTTTCACGGGCAGGTGACTTCATCTCTGAAAGCAGATTGGCGGCAAGCGAAGGGGTGACATAACCTTCACCGGCATAAACTGTGTGCAGGATACCGTTTAGTTCACGAGCCGCGACACCTTTAAGTACATAGGCATGTGCGCCAGCCTTCAGCGCGGCAAGGACATCATCTTCATCTGCGGAGCCGGTCAGCATAATAATCTTGACCACCGGGAAGGAGTTTGCGATTGCCTGCGCAGCATTCAATCCTCCGCCGGGCATGTTGACGTCCAGAAGGATCGCGTCCGGTAGAAAGTCACGGGTCATGTTCAGGGCATCGTCCGCTGAAATGCCCTGCGCGACGATTTCAATGTCGGGCTCGCTTCCAAGTATGGACGCCACACCCTCGCGGAATATTGGATGGTCGTCAATTATCACCAGTCTAATTTTATCCATCAGTATTTTCTCCGTTATTTTGAAGTAAAAGGCGGGCGATCACTTTCGTACCTTCGTTGATCACACTCTCGATTTTAAAATATCCGCCGAGGCTTTCCACGCGCTCCCGCATCCCAGCCAGGCCGAGGTGTTCCCGCTCGCCCCATGCAAGGGATTGGGTGACATCAAAGCCCGGGCCGCTATCTGAAACCTCGATATGGATATTATTCGAGTCGTGCCTGACCCGCACCTGCTGTCCTTTTCCGCCGGCATGATTGTGGGCATTATTTAATGCCTCCTGAATAATACGGTAGGCCGTAATCTTGACCGCCAGTGGAGTTTGCTCAGGAAGGTCATTGATGCTCAGCATTACCTTGGTCCCAGTATAACCTTCATGCGACCGCACCACCCGTGAGAGAATTTCCGGCAGAGTAAGCTCCTCAAGTTCAGGGAGTCCAAGCCCCGCCATGATTGCCTGAATTTCCTGCAATGCTGTTTGCAGCGCCGCCTTTACAGATGGCAGGTGATCGGAGCATTGAAGATTGGGGTTTAGATTGATGATCTTACAAGACTCGTTCTGACTTTTGACGCGTTCAAGCCGCGCCAGCGCCAGGGAAATTTCCTTAACAGGTCCCTCTTGAAGTTCAGCAGTTGTGCGGCGCAAGAAGCGCTCATTGAATGCGGCAGTGTCAGCAGCGGCGCGGCGCACGCGCTTGTTCAACTCCTCATTCTGAGCCAATAGTTCCTTCAGCCAATCCACTTGTTCCGTTAATTCACCTTCAATCCGGCGGATCGTATTTCCGGCATATTGCACAAAGCCAATCAACAATAAATAGATGACGGCCATCGTCGAGCCGACAACCAGCCAGCTTCGCTGTTGAGTCTCACCGATTCTTGCTTCGAGCACATCCACATTGATATAGAACTCTGCCACGGCAATAATCTCATTCGAGCCGTTTAACCTTACCGGACTGTATATCTCAAGCAATCGGGGATAAACGAGGCGTTCCTCGGTGTTCTCTTCATCTTCCAGATTGCTGATATTTGCAGTCACCTGACCGTTCCATGCAATGTCTTGATCTTCTGAATTGGAAAAAATTTTGCCAACCAAAGATGGCCTATTGCTGTAAATCACACGGTGATCCCTGTTCCAAATTTTTATAGACACCGTCTGACGGCCAAGTTCTGTTTCAGTGAACAAATCATCCAGGGCTGCAAAATGCTCGGGGCTTATAGAATCTGAATTGGCAAGCTCCTGGATATTGGGAGAGATAAAGCTATCCATATAATCTGCAGTTGTAATGCCGGCATCCTTGATCACGCCAGACTTAATCTGCTCCCCGACCCAGCGGCTGATGCCGATCATGCCAAACAGCATGATTATCAAACTGCCAATGGTGAACTGCTGTATCAATGTCCAGCGTTCTAAAAAGCTGCGAATACGAATTAGCATAATTTCTTATCCGTCCGCATCCGTCTCGGCATTATGCAGAAAAAGGCGCGCAATGACCTTCGTCCCCTCATTGAGCCTGCTGTCAATCTTGAACTCTCCACCTAGGCTCTCCACGCGTTCACGCATCCCCTCCAAGCCAAGATGATTCTCCCATTCAGGCGAATGACTCAAGTCAAAACCTGGTCCCTTATCAGAGACTTCAATATGCATGTGATTCAATTCGCGCGTAACATTGACCTGCTGCCCGATTCCATTTGCGTGTCGATAGGCATTATTCAACGCCTCTTGAATCAAACGATAAACCGCGATCTTATTTAATAGCGTGGTCTGCTCTGGAAGATCTGCCACGTTCAAACTGACCTTTGTGCGGGTCCTTTTTTCGTGGGCACGTACTACCCGATTAAATGTTTCCGGCAGAGTCAGGTTTTCAAGCGGAGGCAGCCCAATGCTGGCGGCAATGGATCGCATTTCAGCCAGGGCAATTTGCAGGGCAGTTTGAACAGTGGGCAGGTGATCGTTACATTCAAACTCCGTAGTGACCACTCTGCAAGTTTCATTCTGACCATTGACACGGTCCAGCCGCAGCAAAGCCAGGCTGACTTCCTGTACCGGGCCGTCATGAAGTTCGGCGCTGGTTCGGCGCAAGAGACTTTCATTATGCGCAGTCGCATTTGCCGCAGCACGGCGGACACGTTCATCGAGTTCGTTATTCTGGGCCAACAATTGTGTCAACTGCACAACTTGGTTTCTCAACCTGGCTTCCTGACTCCCGATCTGTTTTGCCGCATATTGGACGAACGCTGTCAACACAAGATAAATCACCAACATTACCACGCCAACCACATACCAACTCTGCCTTTGAGCAGCGGCAATGTTCGCCTCAAGCGATTCGACCTCGGTATAGAACTCTGCAACAGCAATGATTTGATGCGTTCCATTCAAACGGACAGGCGTATAAATTTCAAGCAGCCTGGAATATAAATTTCTTTCCTCGACATTTTCATCATCCTGCAAATTCGTAATGGACGACACAACCTGCCCCTGCCATGCAGCATCCAGGTCGTCAGCCGAAGGGAATGTCCTGCCGATCAGCGAGGCGTGATTACTGAATAATACCTGCCCTTCTCTATTCCAAATTTTTATAGATACGATCTGGCGTCCAAGGTCCGTTCCATTGATAAGATTGCTCAATTTAGCAAAGTATTCCGGGCTCAGTGTATTCGAATGACCAAGTTCCTGCAGGTTGGGGTCAATAAAACTATCCATATAAAGCGCGGTCGTGGTCGCAACCTCATTGATGAGGTCTGTTTTTATTTTTTCTCCGACCCACCTGCCAATAACGACGGTCCCAAGAACCATAACAAAAAAGCCCGCAAGTCTAAACAAGTGGGCGATACTCCAGCGTGGAAGAAATTTTGCATTGGGAGTAAACATGATGATTCTCTTGACGCTTCAACAGTAGATACTTTGCACAGGATTAAACATCAATTTCGATATTGCCCGGAGTTCGAAAAATAAATCGCTGGCAATTATATCGCTATTCCGACAATTTTTATCGCCAAACCAGAGAACAAAACTGAAAAAATATTTTTCCGCCCTTACGTGTACAGCGTAGTTCACCAATTGCGGCTAACTTTTGAGTATGTTATCGGCTCAATGCAATGGTTACGCGCAATTCCTTATCTTTTTCCCCTTCGCACGATACCCTATCTTACCTCCCATTGCCAAAACATCTGAGGTCACGTGAATCTTCGTGCTGCCGTCAATTCATTGCCCGACCTAGGTCTGACAAGCAGTAGACCAAAGCAAGTTTGGAGTTACTCCTTTTGCCCATATTGCCTCGTTGAGTTTGCAGATATGATAACTCAAACAAGATAAATTCTATCCAAATAACGGTACTACCTGACAGGTTTAATTTTTTCACGTAATTCCATCGCCAAAGGAGTCTGCCTATAAAAATAAATCAAAAGACCAATAATTATTTTAGGTGAGCTTATTTCATCAATGTAAAAGGATAAAAAATGAAAACAAATTTTTTCAACAAACTACTTACCAATGCTTACGGAAAAACAAAACTGGGATTACGAACATCACTTTTCCTGGTGGTATTGTTATCCATCCTCATGTCCAGCGTAGGCGTGAACGCAACCCAGGTTTCAGCAGCGCCAGTCGGGCAGGGATTCACCGTAACCCCGGCTGACCTTGCATTCATCCTCAAGCAAATCAAAATCGCCGAGTACCACGTTGCGAATACCACATCCCTAACCGGGCCATGCGGCGCACTTCTTGGAACTGGTCCAGATCAAATTCCAAGCCCGCTGCTTTCTTTCGGCCTCAGAACAGTTGATGGTACTTGTAATAACCTGATTCCTGGACAGGAAAATTTCGGCGCAGTAGATCAGACCTTCCCGCGCCTGACCACACCCGAGTTCAGATCTGCGGAAGATGTTCTTCCGGGCTTTGGAGCTCCAGGTCAGACGACCTACGAACAGACCTCCGGGCTGGTTTTTGATTCTGAGCCACGCACGATCAGCAACTTGATCGTGGATCAGACATCGACAAATCCGGCTGCGGTGGCGGCCGCAGGTTTCCCGGTCAGAACTCAGGGAAATGAAGGAGTCGTTCCTTGTGATGTGAACAACCTTCCGCTCGGATGCGTACCGCAATACGAGACACTCTTTATTCCGAACGTTACCACCGACGTTGGACTCTCTCCCCCATTCAATGGTTTGTTCACGATCTTTGGACAATTCTTCGATCACGGTCTGGACAAGATCACCAATGGCGGCAATGGCGCTGTATTCGTTCCGCTCAAAGCTGATGATCCGTTAATCGCCGGGCCAGACCACATCCTAGGAAACTCCGACGATCTTCCTCCCAACCAACAGTTCATGGTCGTGACCCGTGGTCACATCGTGACTGGCGCAGACGGATTCCGCAACTCACCGAACACAGATACTCCGTTCGTTGATCAAAGCCAAACATACACCTCGCATTCTTCACACCAGGTTTTCCTGCGTGAATATGTAAACAACACCGCCGGCTTCCCTGTCTCCACCGGTAAATTCCTCAGTTCAATTGATGGAGGCTTAGCCAGCTGGGCTATGATCAAGAATCAGGCTGCGACTCTCCTCGGCCTTCAATTGGTAGACTCGAACGTCGGCAACATCCCGATGATCGCCGCCGATGCGTACGGTAAATTCATCCCCGGCCCACTGCGCGGACTTCCCCAATACGTAACTGCCAGCGGACTAGTGGAAGGCGACACCGCCAACCCGGTACTCGTCCCGGCAGATGCGTTCTTTATAGATACAGCTTTCCTGAATGACATCGCGCATAGCGCCGCGCCGACAGCTGGCGGCCCGGATACAGACACCGTCGCCGGCGGAAGTTTGGACACCACCGTCCCTGCAGGTTCTTATGATAATGAATTGCTCGACCTGCACTTCATCTGCGGTGATGGACGTTGTAATGAAAACATTGCCCTGAGCGCAGTGCATCAAGTCTTCCATTCCGAGCATGACCGGCTGATAGACTACATTGAAAATGTCCTGCTCAACGACACCAGCGGTATTACAAGCCTCGCCGACTGGCAGGATGCGCTTGGCGCGAACGGCTGGAACGGCGAACGCCTCTTCCAGGCTGCCCGCTTCGTCACCGAGATGGAATACCAGCACCTCGTATTCGAAGAGTTCGCCCGCAAGGTTCAACCGGGAATCAACCCCTTCCAGATCTTTGCGTTCAATCAAACCGATATTGACCCGGCCATCACAGCCGAGTTCGCCCACGCAGTCTATCGCTTTGGCCACTCGATGTTGACCGACGATATCGCCCGCATCAATGCCGACGGAACGCGCAATGACATTACGTTGTTTGAGGGTTTCCTCAACCCAGCCGAATATTATGACGGTGGGACAGCCGGCCCGCTCACCTCTCAGGAAGCGGCAGGCTCCATCTTCATGGGAATGTCTGATCAGGTTGGCAATGAGATCGATGAGTTCGTGACCGACGTGCTTCGCAACAAATTGGTCGGTCTGCCTCTCGACCTGGCGGCCATCAACATCACCCGCGCCCGCAGTGAAGGTGTTCCATCGCTCAATAATTTCCGCAAACAGGTTTTTGCGGCCACGAACGATGGTCAACTGGCGCCTTATACAGACTGGGTCGATTTCGGCCTGGTACTCAAGCACCCCGAATCTTTGGTCAATTTTGTCGCAGCTTATGGCAAACATCCGTCCATCATTGCCGAGACAACGATCGAAGGAAAACGTGAAGCAGCCAGGATCATCGTAAATCCTGACGTCCTTGACGTCCCACCCGCAGATGCAGCAGACTTCATGTTCAGCACCGGAGATTGGGCCAACATTGGCGATGTATCCATCACCGGCATTGACGATATCGACCTGTGGATGGGCGGTCTTGCCGAACGAACCAACCTGTTCGGCGGTTTGTTGGGAAGCACATTTAATTACGTCTTTGAAAGTCAGTTGACCGACCTGCAAAACGGCGACAGGTTCTACTATCTCGCCCGCACATTGGGAATGAACCTGCGCGACCAGCTTGAAGGAAATTCGTTCTCCGAATTGGTCATGCGCAATACAAACGCGCACACACTTAAAGCCGACCCATTCGCAACCGCTGACTGCAAGTTTGAACTCGAACGCCTGACCTTCCCAGCAGCCCCGGGCAGTTTCATCACCGGTGTGGGTTCAGTCAACGACGACCCGCTGTCAGAGTGTAACGAGAACCGCTTGCTGATTCAGATGTCCAACGGCACGATCCGCTACCGCACCACAAATTCCGTCGACCCAGCCGGCATCAACGGTCAGGCTGTCTATAACGGCAAAGCCGGCGTAGTCGTCGATCGCATTTGGGGCGGCGTGGACAACGACACCTTCTGGGGCGGCGAAGGCAACGACATCATCGAAGGGAATGACGGATCTGACATCGCCCTTGGCGGCGAAGGCAACGACATTATCACCGACTCGCATGGCGACGATGTCCACAAGGGCGGACCCGGCAACGACGCGATTGACGCCGGCCCCGGCCTCGATATCATCATGGGCGGCGAAGGCAACGACTTCATGAACGGCGGCGACAACGACAACGAACTGCTTGGCGGCGGAGGCAATGACTTCGGCTTTACCGGTATGGGCAGCGATGCGTTTGTCGGCGACGCCGGTGACGATTGGGCTCAGGGTGGGCCGATGCTCGACTTGTTAATCGGCGACAGCTCAACCTTCTTCTTCGACGATCACAACCTGCCCGGTAATGATGTGTTGATCGGTCAGGGCGGCGACGACGATTACGATGCCGAAGGCGGCGATGACATCATGGTGGCCGGCCCCGGCCTCGAAAAGAACGCAGGCGCTGCCGGTTACGACTGGACCATCGGTCTTGGCGAAAATGCTCCGCAGAATTTTGACCTGTCCCTGATCATTCTGGCTGCCTCCCCCCCATTAGTTGAGGTTCGCGACCGCTTCAATGAAGTGGAAGCCCTCTCCGGCTGGAATTACGACGACATCCTGCGCGGCGATAGCATTATCCCGAGCGATGTGGGTGCCGGCGGATTCATCGGCTGCGACGTGCTCGACGCTGCCGGCGTTGCCCGAATCAACGGACTCAACTCGTTGGTTCCCGCCTCCCTATTGACGCTCGACTCTGCTCCGATCATCGCGGCTTCTGCAACACACTTCTGTACAATAAGCGGACTGGTTTGGGGTGATGGAAACATCCTCCTCGGCGGTTCCGGCTCCGACCTGATCGAAGGCCGCGGTGCGAACGACATCATCGACGGCGACAAATATTTAAATGTTCGCTTGAGCATTCGCGACAGCTTCGGCGTTGAGATCGGCAGCACCGACCTTTTGGAACATCAGGCTTTGACCGGTAACTTCGGCCCCGGCACCACCGGCAAGACCCTTCAACAGGCAGTCTTCGCTGGGCTGGTTGACCCTGGCAATATCTTCATTGTGCGTGAGATCCTGTCAAACCCGAATCCGGGTGATGTTGATACAGCGGTCTTCAACGGCGCCAGCACTGATTACCTCATTACAGCCAATCTCGATGGCAGCCTCACGGTCAACCACATCGGCGCCGTTGGGGGCGGCGGTGGCGGTGGCGGTATCAGCGACGGCATTGATACGCTCTGGAACATCGAACAACTCGCCTTCTCCGACGGAACATTTGCAGCACCCGCCTCAGTTTGTAAGACCCTCGCCCTTGGGCATACTGGCTCAGGCAGCAACCCAATAGCCACACCCGGCAATTCAGCGGGATGCCCGGCCGGGTTGTACCTCGAAGGAGAATCCATTTCATTGAGCGGCGCAGCAGCTTCCGCCGGCTGGCAGATCGGCAGTTGGACTGGAACCAGCAACGATGCGAGCACAGCCGCCACTAATTCATTCACCATGCCCGCGGGCAACCACAGCGTATCCGTCAATTACCTGGATGCTGCGCCCACGGTAGTTTCAATCAACCGCCTGAATGCCACCCCAAATACCTTGGGTTCCGTGAACTTCTCAGTGACGTTCTCCGAATCAGTGACAGGCGTTGATAAATTTGATTTCAGCCTCATCACAGACGGAACACTCTCCGGCCTTTCGATCACATCCGTAAGCGGATTGGGCTCGATACGCACGGTCGCTGTCAACACGGGAACTGGTACCGGCACCCTGCGCCTTGACCTCACCGACAACGACACCGTCAAAGATGCGGCCACCAACCGCCTTGGCGGAACTGGCGCGGGAAATGGCAACTTTACAACCGGCCAGTCATACACCATAGACAGAACACCGCCTGTCGTTACATCAATCACACGCGCAAGCGCCAACCCATCAACTGCTTCAGTGGTGAATTTCACAGTAGCATTCTCAAAATCTGTGACAGGCGTTGACTCCACCGACTTTACAGTAACGACCGATGGAACGTTAACCGGCGCCTCTGTCGCAAGCATCGGCGGTACTGGATCGACACGCACCGTCACAGTAAATACAGGCATTGGCGTTGGCAATCTTGACCTTGACCTGATCGACAACGACAGCATCCAAGACGCTGTTGGAAACCGGTTAGGTGGAACAGGCGCAGCAAATGGGAATTTCACAACTGGTGAAACTTACTCGGTTGACAATAACCCGCCTCTGGTGGTCTCGATCGTACGTGCAAGCACCAATCCCAGCAATGCCAACACGGTAAACTTCACGGTCACCTTCTCGAAGCCGGTCACTGGCGTGGATGGATCTGACTTTAGCGTTCTCAATGCCGGCACGACCATGAC
>JACRBI010000044.1 GCA_016234495.1 Chloroflexota bacterium
AACTTTAACGCGAATTACGCTAATTGAGCGAATTTCGCGAAAATTTCAAAAAAATTCGCGCAATTTGCTTCATTCGCCAAATTCGCGTTAAGGCTTTGCCGCCGTTTTATAAACTTGTCAATCTACTTTGAGAACGCCTTGGCAGAAATACAGGTAGGAATTGGAATTCCGGTTTGGTTACGCATGTGAGATATGCGTGCGGCACCAATTACAACTTAAATAAAAATCCCTGCGAGGGTGTGTCCCGCAGGGAGTGTTTGAGCAGGGGGCGGTAAAGAATTACGGACAGGCTCCCGCGCCTCTTAATATCTCGGCGATGATGCTGAATGGGAACATGCACCAGCGCGCTCCGGTCGGGTCTGCATCTACAACGACGAACACCACGATACATAGACAAATAAAAAGCAATATGCCGACCCCAATAAAGATGGGCAGCATGTTCCGCTTTTTGGCAGGCGCGGCAGGGATGCTGGAGACGGGGGGAGGGGAATACGCAGGGGCAGATGGCTGCGCGCGCGGCGCTTCCATCCGCACGGCTTTTCGTGACACGGCAACGGTCGCGCCGGGGTCCTGATTGATCGCATCATACATTAAGACGATTTGCTCACCCAGCGAAATAACATCTCCGGGCTTGAGCACCACCGGGCCAGCCAGGCGCTGTCCGTTTACGAACGTGCCGTTGGTGGAGCCGAGGTCTTCAAGAACGTATTTGCCGCCCTGAAAGGTCAGGCGGGAATGCTTGCGGGAGATTTCGGCATCGTTGATCGCGACGCTGTTGGACGAGTCACGGCCAATGATCAACTGGTCGCCTTCAAGAGGAAAGGTAACGCCCGGTGTGGGTCCCGACCGCATTACAAATTGAAAAAGAGCCATCTTAATCCTCCAATGATAAATAATAGCAAAAGACGATTTTTTCCAAGTGTACAGTTTTAGGAAAAAAAAGTCAAATCGCTATTTTTTTTTGTGATGTTTATGTTCGACGATTTCCTCAGTGCGCGGCTGGGTCTTTATACTGCGCGGCAAATGGATCATGAAGACTGTGCCCACCCCGAGCTTGCTTTTTACTTCGATCCGTCCGCCGTGACCGTGAATGATCTGCTTGCAGATGGAAAGTCCCAGCCCTGTGCCGGTCACGCGCGATTCGTGCTCGCGGACGCGGAAGAATTTCTGGAACAGGTGCGGCAGGGATTCTTCGGGGATGCCCAGCCCTGTATCTTGAATATAAATGACGACATCTTTTTCTGTTTCTTCCGCGCGCAGCAATACCGTCCCGTTGGGACGGTTGTATTTAATGGAATTGCTCAATAGGTTCAACAGCACCTGCTTGATCTTGTCGCGGTCGGCTTCCAGCAGGGGAAGACGCTCGGACGACTCCACCCGTATCTGGATATTATCTTCAATGGCTTTCGACGCCATGACATCCTTGCATTCGTAGATCAAGTCTGCGATGCTGAACGAGCTTTTGCGGAACTGCACACGACCCGATTCGAGCCTTGCCAGATCAAGGAAGGAGGAAGCGAGCGCGTTTAGCCGAATGGTTTCATTGTGAATATTGTTGATGATCTGGTCGCGTTGTTCCTGCGACATTTCAGGGCGCAGAAGCAAATACGTGGCTGTGCTGAGCGACGACAACGGCGTGCGAAGTTCGTGGACGAATTCGGAGATCAGGTCAGATTGCTGGAACAGGCGCGCGTTCTCGATCGCAACTGCGGCTTGCGCGCCCAACACCAGCAGCATGGACTCGTCTGCATCAGTGAATTTGCCCCGGTGTTTGTTGAGGGCTTCCAGCACGCCCACGATCTTGTTTTTGGTTACGAGCGGTATGCCAAGGATAGACTCTGTGTAAAAGCCGGTGGTTTCTTCCACGTTGGAAAAGAAGCGCGGATCTTCGTGCGCGTTCACAACGCGGACTGTCTGCCTGTTCTTTACGATCCAGCCGGCGATGCTTCCTTCGAGCGGAACGACGATGCCGCGCCGCGTGGATGCGTCCAAATTTGTAGAGATCTGGAAATATAACTGGCGTGAGGTATCGTCATATAATAATATTGAAGCGGCTTCCGCACCGCTGATCTCAGCCGCGGCAAATACAATTCGTGAGAGCAGCACATCAAGGTCAAGGGTGGAGGCGAGGTCGCGGGCAATGTCAATTAAACGGCGATAGCCATCCAGTCGTTCGGTCTTTATCTCAGCCATTCAAAACTTTCTCCATGATAGCGGGAAGGATCACTGCCACATCTTCCAAAATAGAAATATCTGCGCGCACGTTCAGATAGGTGGGTGTGTTATTGATAATAATGAGGTGCGCGCCCCGATCCAGCGCCTGCATTGGCAGTCCCGCCACGGGCAAAACTTCAAGGGATGACCCCGCCACCAGCATCAGGTCGCATTGACGCGCCGCCTGTTGAGCCTTGTACCACGCCGCCTGCGGCAACTGTTCACCAAACAGGATCACATCTGGTTTAAGCACCTGACCGCATTTTGGGCAATGCGGAATCTCGCCTTTTTCAACAAACGAAGCAAGGCGAACCTGCGCATCCACTTGATGATAACACTGGGTGCAGGTAAGGGTTTGCATGGTTCCGTGCATTTCAATTACAGTTTTTGACCCCGCTTTTTGATGTAGTGTGTCAATATTTTGGGTGATGATGGCCGCAAGCCGCCCGGCATTTTCCAACCTGGCTAACGCGCAGTGGGCGGCGTTTGGCTGGGCGTTGAAGATCTGATCTGCCAGCGGACGAAACCAATGGAAGAATTTTTCCGGCGCTGTGCGAAATGTGTTAAGGGAGGCCACTTCCATCGGTTCATCGCTGGACCATAAGCCTGTTCCCGTTGAACGGAAATCGGGTATCCCTGACGGAGTGGAAAGCCCCGCGCCCGTCAGCACGACAGCATGTTTGGATTGGCGGAACAAGTCCGCGGCGAAATCAATGCTTGTCTGCGTCTGGGGCGAAAGCGGAATCATCGCGCCTTTTCACGCTCAAGGATTGCGTCTGCGATCTTTAGGAATTGCTGGGATGTCATATTCGTCGGCTGACTCATCACTGCCGGTGTTTGCATGCGCGTCGCCTGCATGAACAGTTCCGGGGCAGGCGTGAGCGTGGATGCGATGGAGTGTCCCAGTTTTTCCTGTACCTGTGTCCACGCGATTTGTGATTCGGAGCGCTGGCGGTTATTCAAAATTACGCTGATGCTCTTGGGGTCAATTTGCAGGCTCGCCATGTTTTCGATCAGCAGCTTGGTGTGTTGAATGGTGCTGGGCACGCCTTCGACTACGACAATGCGCTCGCGGCACATCGGCAGGATCTTTTGCACAAAGGACGGCAGACCAGTCCCGAGGTCCATGACAACGAAGCGGGCGAGCGACGCAAGCCGCGAAACGATCGCTTCGTAATTCGGCACTTGCGAGGTTAAAGTCACATCGCGCGGGTTTTCAGAAGCGAGGAAAAGTTTCAATCCTGAATTGTGCGGCACCAAAGAAGCCTGCACTTTTTCGCGCGTTATTTCCACCACGCTGCCCTGCAACAACTCGGTCAACCCCTTGGGGTTCGGGGCGCCCAGATCCATCCCGAGTGTGCCCTGGCCGGGAGTAAGCTCGGCGAGAATCACGTCTGATTGAGTGCGGGAAAAAAGCCCGGCGGCCAGATTCGCTGCCAGTGACGAGACCCCCAAACCTCCGCGTACAGAAAGCACTCCGATCACATAACCTTGCTTTTCCTGCACAGGGGCAGTGACCTTGGCAGGTTCCTTGTGTACCGTCCGCGCCAGCAAAGCCTTTACGTGCGCCTGTAGTTCGGTGGGGTGTGTGGGCTTGGTGAGGTAATCATCCGCGCCGACTTCAAAGCCTATGACTTTGTCGTCCAACTGGGTCTTGGCGGTGAACATTAAAATGGGAATGGTTACAGTGACCGGGTTTTTGCGTAAACGGCGGGTGACTTCATATCCGTCCATGTCGGGCATCATCACATCCAGCAGGATCAGGTCGGGGCGCTCTTCCAACGCCTTTGCCAATCCCTGCGAGCCGTTGGACGCCGCGCTGATCTCGTAGCCCTGCCTTTGCAGCATCAAACCAACGAGCCTAAGCGTGTCCACGTCGTCATCGATGATCAGAATTTTGTCAGCCATTTTCGCCTCTTTTAATAAAAATCGGTCAGTACAGGCGATTATAACGGATAAGTTCTTATTTAATAAATCACCTTGCGCAAATGTGAGGCAGGTGCGCCGGGGAATTTTTTGATATGCTATAATGAAATTGCATAAGGAAAGTCACCGTGCGCCTTGGGGATGACAGGCTTCGACGGGAGAGGCTGGTTCCGAAATGCGAGCCGAGCGCGCGCCGAACTCGTTAACTCAGCGCAAACTTTAAGTGCCAACCGCACTTCATACGCCGCTATGCCCCTCGCCGCCTAAGGTGAGAACGTAACGGTTGACATCCTAGGATGTCACGTCCGCCGGCACCGTCCTCTACCGGGTGACGGACCGGGCGAAACAAAGGTAGAGTGCCGCACGCGATTCTGCTAAGTGTGCGAAAGACCAGCAGATGGTCACAGAGTTACCTGCCCGCCGAGATCTCTGTGATGACACGCGAAAGCGTTCGGCAGGCTACGCTCGTAGAGTTTCGAGGGTCGAATCTTTCGGACGCGGGTTCAATTCCCGCCATCTCCACACTCATTCAACCAGCAGTTCTGCTGGTTGAATGTTTTTATAGGAGCAATGCGGCATAAAACGGGAGTACCTTTATCCCTCCCTGAACGACTAATTCTCACATGTATAATCAAGCCCACCCCTTAATTAAATGTTGATAAACCGGAAACTTTACGGAGAGAAAATGAAATTTAAACCCCAAAAACCTTTTATATTCCTGGCCGCTGTTCTCACAGTGGCCAGCCTTGCATGCAGTGTTGACCTGTATGGAACGCCCACCCCCGCGCCGCAATCACCGGCGCAAACTACAGCAACAATGGAACCAGCAGTTGAGTCAACCCAAATCCTTCCGCCAGATCAAACATTTACAGGCGCCCAGCAATTTTTCACAGATGAATTTGACGTGAACACCGACTACTGGAAATACCTCGTCATCAACGGAGCCAAATCCGAGGTCATTGACGGGATCGTTGGCTTGATGTCCGTCCGCCCGATCGGCGGCCTGCTCATCTTTGACCTGCAAGGACCGGGCGCATGGGTCTATGCCACCTATGAACCGTTCACTTATTCCGATGTCCGCCTGGATGTAAAGGTAAATAACCGCGGCTCCAACAATAACAACGTCAGCCTCATCTGCCGCAAGAGCGACGCCGGCTGGTACGAATTTAACATCGCCAACAACGGTCTCTACGAAATCAAGTTCGGCCGGATCCAATCCGACAACACCGTATCCTACACACCGATCGCGGATGGCGGCTCGACCAAAATCAAATCTGGTCTGGCGGAAAATGAATACGGCATTACCTGTCAGGGCAACACCCTCACCCTTTATATCAATGGCGTTGAAGCCCGCAGGTTGGAAGACCAGAAATATCTTTTGCCCGAAGGCAAGGTCGGCATCTCAGTCTCCTCTTTCAGAGATGTACCGGTCATCGTGGATTTCTACTGGGTAAAGATCAGCCAGCCTTAAGGCACTCATGAAACGGAAACAACAACTCTCTCTTGCAATTGCTGGATTAATCTTCTTAACCGCCTGCAACCTCGCAACCGCGACTCCGACTCCGCAAGCGGATTTATCCTCCCCGACCGTCCCGACTCAGACTCCGCCCGAGCCTGCCACAGCGACACAGACATTGACCCCCGCCCCAACATTTACTCCCACGCCTTATCCCAGGAATTTCACCGAAGAATTTAGCTCAAATCTGAATGCATGGGAACTCTTCCAGACAGGCGGATCAAACTCCCCGACGGTCAAGACCGAAAACAGCATGTTTCGTATTGACATCGCATCTCCCCACACATGGTATTACGCGATCCAAACCACTCATGAATATTCATCTGTAGCCATCAGCGCAAAAGTAGATGGAAGCCCGTCCGGCTCGATCGGTCTGGTCTGTTTTTACAACGAGTCAAATGGATGGTACGAATTCAACATTGCCAGTGATAAAACATTTAGCGTACTCCTCGGTCAATGGCTGGCGGAGGGAGTCGCGCAATATACCCCTCTTATAACTGATACAACAGGCGCGCTCGAATCCGGGAACTTAAATTACGAGATCGGCCTGGTCTGCCGGAAGGAATCCCTGCTTTTATATATTAATGGAAATCCTTTTGGCGAGGTGGATGTCAGCAAGTATGGGCTTGCCGCGGGCAAGATCGGCATCACCGCCTCGTCCTTCGATGAGCTTCCAACGACAGCGTTTTTTGACTGGGTGAAGGTAAGCGAAAAATGAAATGCATTACAATATTAACGATTTGGAAACAAATTTTTCCTTGTATTTGATGGGTGTTTTTGCTATACTTTTTTCGAATTAAAATTCAAGCATAATAAGAGGAGAATCCAATGCGATCACCAGCCCGACCATTTCTGTTCCTGGTATTTTTTGTGCTCATTGTCAGCCTTGCCTGTTCAGCCCTGAGCGGCGGAGACACCCCCGCCCCCCAGCCGCCGACTGAAGCGCCCTCCATTCAATTACCGCCGGCGACCCAGCCTTCCATCCAACTCCCGCCCCCGACCGCTGAACCTCAGCAGCCCCAACCCACATCTGCCCTGGTCGACGTTCCACAGGATTTCTTCAAAGAGGAATTCAATACGAATTCGAACCTCGGGAATTGGTCATACTTCACAATGGGTGAAGGCAGCAAGGACGATTCCAAACTAAGCGTCGAGTCCAGAGATGACGGGTTGCTTTTTGACCTTGGGACACTGGATTTATATGTTTACTATCTTTATGAAGCCCAGCTTTTCTACAAGGATACAACGGTCACGCTGGTTGCTGAAAATCAGGGCGTAAACAACAACAATGTCAGCCTGGTCTGCAGATTGAATTACGATAAAGGGGAATGGTATGAGTACAGCTTTGAAAGCGGCGGCGTATGGTATTTGTATTCGGTCAGCAGTTTCGCTTACAAACGAATGGACAACGGCGGTTCCAATGCCCTTAGGCAGGGGCTGGCTGTAAATGAATACGGCATGACCTGCGAAGGCAACACCATCACCTTGTATATTAATGGCCAAAAGCTCAAGACATATACTGATAATAAGAACTTCTTTAACGAAGGACAGGTTGGTTTCAATATTTCCTCCCTGAATGTTTTGCCTGTTACTGTGAATGTAAAGTCTTTTGAAATTTCTCAACCCTAAATTGACTTGACTTTGACCCTGAAGCCGTCCCATTTTTATGGGGCGGCTTTTTTGATGCACATCCAATAACCTGTTAACGAAATTCTTGCAGACTTCGCTTAATATTACTGATATTGAAAACTACTAGCAAGGAGTTCTATTATGGGAAAAATCATTGGCATTGACCTTGGCACGACCAACAGCGTTGTCGCTGTCATGGAAGGCGGCACGCCCACTGTCATTACGACAGCGGAGGGCGGACGCCTCTGCCCATCCGTGGTTGCGTTCAATAAAAACAGCGAACGCATGGTGGGGCAGACCGCAAAACGACAAGCTGTGATCAATTCGGATAATACTGTTTATTCCATCAAGCGCTTCATGGGTCGGCATTTTGAAGAGACCAGCGTTGAGCGCGGCATGGTCCCGTTCAAGGTCATCGAAGGGCCGTCCAATGATGTGCGCGTCAAACTGCCGGTAACAGGCAAGGAGTATTCTCCGCAGGAGATCAGCGCCATGATTCTGGGCAAGTTGAAATCAGACGCGGAAGCGTATTTGGGTGAGGCTGTCACACAAGCCGTCATCACTGTCCCTGCTTATTTCAACGACAGTCAGCGTCAGGCAACAAAGGATGCCGGCAAGATCGCGGGACTGGAAGTTTTGCGTATCATCAACGAGCCGACAGCCTCCGCGCTGGCATATGGCCTCGATAAGAAAAAGAATGAAACGATTTTGGTCTTTGACCTCGGCGGCGGTACGTTCGATGTGTCCGTCCTTGAAGTTGGCGAAGGCGTGATCGAAGTTAAATCCACGAACGGTGACACCCACCTTGGCGGCGATGATTGGGATCAGAAGATCACCAATTGGGCTGCAGACGAATTCAAGAAGGATCAAGGCATTGACCTGCGGGCTGACAAGCAGGCGCTGCAGCGGTTGCGTGAAGCCGCAGAGAAAGCAAAGATCGAGCTTTCCACAGTGATGGAAACAGAGATCAACCTGCCCTACATCACAGCCGATGCAAGCGGGCCGAAACACCTGCAACTTAAACTCACGCGCGCAAAATTTGAACAAATGACCGATGACCTGCTCGCGCGCTGCCGCAAGCCTTTTGAGTCTGCACTTAAAGATGCGGGATTATCCGCCGATAAACTTGACGAGGTGGTACTCGTGGGCGGCTCCTCGCGTATGCCCATGGTCCAGGATTTGGTGCGTTCCTTGACAAACGGCAAGGAGCCGAATAAGGGCGTAAATCCCGATGAGGTTGTCGCGATCGGCGCAGCAATCCAGGGCGGCGTGCTCGGCGGTGAAGTCAAGGATATTTTGCTGCTGGATGTTACTCCGCTGTCACTTGGCGTGGAAACAATGGGCAGTGTCATGACGGTCATGATCGAGCGGAATACAACCATACCTGTGCGCAAGACTGAGACGTACTCGACCGCCGCAGATAACCAGACCGCAGTCGATATTCACGTTTTGCAGGGCGAACGCCCGATGGCCAATGACAATATGAGCCTCGGAAGATTCCGATTGGATGGAATCCCACCGGCGCCGCGCGGCATCCCTCAAGTGGAAGTGACCTTTGACATTGACGCCAACGGCATTCTGCACGTCACCGCGAAGGATAAGGCATCAGGCAAGGAACAAAAGGTGGCCATCACCGCTTCGACCAACCTGAACAAGAACGATATTGACCGTATGGTGCAGGAAGCGCGCAAGAATGAATCCGCTGACAAGGCACGCCGCGAAATGATCGAAGTGAAAAACAATGCCGACAATCTCGTGTATCAAACTGAAAAGGCATTGCGCGATCTTGGTGACAAGGTGCCCTCCGCAGAACGCGCCACCATTGAAGGCCAGATCAATGACTTGAAGCAGGCCGCTCAAGGCGATGATATTGCCAGCATCAAGAAACATATGGAGACTTTACAAAATGCCTTCCATGCCTTGAGTCAACAGTTGTACTCGCAAGGCGACCCGCAGGGTCAGGCGCAGGGACAACCGCAAGGTGGAGGACAGTCCGCTTCACACGGCCCCGCCGATGGCGAGGTGATCGACGGCGAAGTGAAAGAGTAAAATCAAAGACCTCCGAGATTTTCAAAATCTCGGAGGTCTTTATTGCTCGGGGGCGTTTATTATTCACCGCGCAGGAATTTCTCAAAAGCACTTAATGACACTCGCGCTGTCATATCCAAATTCAGGGGAGTGACCGCAATCATTTTCTTTTTTCGTAAAACATAAACATCCGTATCTTCGTCTTTATCCTCAAGTGATGCGGATTCTTTATAAGTGATTACGCCAGGCTCCTCCCACGAGTCACGTTTGGCGGGGACGGGTTCGTAATATCGCAGATGCGAGAGTCTCGTCGTTTGCCACCCAGTTGTCGGCGTGGCATGACTCGGCACTTCCACTTTGATCAAATCCACCCCGTCTGAAAATTTCTTTTCAAGAATCAGCCGCGCAAAATAGGCGGTGAAATATCCAGCGGTTGAAAAATCAATATCTTCGGAATGCGACAAATGATATTGCGTTTCTGTTTGAAGCGAAATCGCCAGCGATAAAATTCCCATGGCCGCGCCTTCCATTGCCGCGCCGACAGTACCCGAGATGGTAATTCCCAACCCGACATTTTCACCGTAATTAATTCCTGAAACGATCAGATCGGGTTTATGCGGGACGATCTCCAAAACGCCGTGCAGGACGGATTGAGCGGGTGAGCCGCCCACCGCATAAACGGTCCATGCCTGACCGTTGACCTGCACCTGTTCCTTGCGAATGGTCCCATCTGACGTGCTGGGCAAGCTGCGTCCCATGCCCGAAGATTGTTCGCGCGGCGCAGCGACAGTGACGTACCCGATCTTTGAGAGTTCACTCGCCGCAGCCCAAAGTCCGGGCGAACGGATGCCGTCATCGTTTGTTAGAAGAATGTGGGGCTTTATTTTTTTCATGCCGCCATTATATCAACGCTGCTCCCGGCAGGACTCGAATACCATCCCTCGATGGGGCGTGAGAGATTGTTTCTTATAGGCTTTTTCACCACAGAGACCACAAAGGTCACGGAAAAAACCTTTAAAAAACTCTGTGGACTCCGTGCTCTCCGTAGTTAATGCTCTTGTTTGTGCGTTATTTGTACTTATGAAACGCTTTCTGAGCCTGTAAATGCAAAACCGCCTTTCGATATGAAAGACGGCTTTTGTGCTCCCGGCAGGACTCGAATATTATCCCTCGATGGGGCGTGCGACCAGTAAATGCAAAACCGCCTTTCGATATGAAAGACGGCTTTTGTGCTCCCGGCAGGACTCGAATACCATCCCTCGATGGGGCGTGCGACCAGTAAATGCAAAACCGCCTTTCGATATGAAAGACGGCTTTTGTGCTCCCGGCAGGACTCGAACCTGCGACCTATTGCTCCGCAAGCAAGCGCTCTAATCCACTGAGCTACGGAAGCATTTTTTATGCGGCTGGTATTTTACTGTACTATCATGGGAGGGTCAAGCAGGAATAGTCCTCCTGCCCGGGCTTTCCTGCCGCTCTGAAGAACTATTTAATGAAGAAGGACAGGACGATCAGCGCAGTAAAGAATGTGCCTGCAAGAATCCCGATGCGCGCAAGGTCTTTCTTTACGGTGCTGTAGTCGGGATTGAATTCAACGGGCGCGGCGGGTGTTGCCATTCGAACTGCTGCTGGTCTTTTGTTTTTCTTAGCCATTTTATTTCTCCTAATTTTGTAATCGCGCAAAGACGACAATGCGCTGTTTATCAACGAGATATGGATAGCATGAGATCAAAGTTACTGTCGGCGAGCCGGTGGATGCCATCACTTCCACGGCGGTCGGTTCGACCAGTACAGTGCGGTCTACGATGTAGATGTACTGCCGCTGGCGGGTCGAGATGATGACCTGGTCACCGGGGGCAAGTTTATCCAGATAGCGGAACAACTCACCGTAGACGTCGTTATGCGCCGAGAGCACCACGTTTCCGTCACGACCCGGGTCGGCGGAGCCGATATATTGCCCGACTCCCTTTTTGAGCTGTTCCCATCCATCTCCTTGCACGATGGGCGCATCCAGATTCAGCGCTGGGATTTGAATGCGAATCCCCTGATCTGGAGCCGGGGTGGGGATGGGAATATTCGCAAGCGACTGCACCATGGGCCGCAGGTGATCGGGGATTTCCGCTTCGTTGGGACGCGTGTTGCCTTGCGCGTCCGGCGGGATGTGCCCTGATGGAAGTACAACAGCCATGATTAACGGCGTCGGCGTGACGGTCTCTTGTTTGAGCGCGGCGGCTACTTCTGTGTTGAGCGTGCGCAGCAGGCCAAGCCCGTTCAACAGTACGGCGATCAAGCCAACGACTGCCAGTACTTCCACGCCCAGCAGGATGCGATCCATTATTTTGCGGCGCGGGTTTGCCGGGAGAGGCTCGGGCGCTGATCCGCTTGATTCAACAGTATCAACTATCGGCGCGGAGTGATGCGCCTGCGAGTCGATATCAGCCAGATCGGGCGCAACGGATACGACACGCCCGGTGCGGCGAAAATGTTCCAGTCGTTCCTTGCGCGCGCCGCGCCTTTTTTCCACCAACAGGCGGCGCAGTTCTTCAACCGAGAGCTCTTCAGGTGCTTTGCGTCTTGCCATGGCGAGCGGATTATACCGCAGGCCGCTTGACATGCGTGCTACAATGTATTCAAACAAGAGTAGTCAAGTTTAACGGGTGGTTTCAGACGTATCTTCTTAATTTTTCGCGGTTCAGAATAGATTCATAAAATGTGGCATTTGGAGAAGGAGCTATTAAAATGGACGCTTGGCTTATCTTCTTGATTTCGCTCTCACGCTGGATTTTAGGGACAACGTTGCTTCTGGCAGCGTTGACAAAATGGTTTGATATAGCCAGTTTTCAACGCATCATAGTTCGATGGCAATTAGGAAGACAAGAGTGGTCACTGATTGTCACATGGGGAATTTCTAGTTTAGAGACGATTATTGGCGTTGCCCTCTTGTTGAATTTTTATTCAAAGATTGTAGCGGTATTTAGCATTGGCTTGCTTACGGCCTTCACACTTCTTTTATCTTTTCGGCTCATAAAGGGCGAAACAGAAGGATGCGGTTGTTTTGGATCATCAAAAAATGACAAAATTACGCCGCTAACATTAATTCGCAATATTTTTTTTAATCTTGGTAATCCCAACCGTGGATTGGAATCCCTTCCCTGTTCCATTAGCATTATCAATTGCAGCTATTGTCTTGGCAAAAAAACAAACATCATCAAGTCAAGGCAGCGCTATGCAGGTTACAGTTTCCTCAACGGCCATTGACTTATCCCGACGGGATTTTTTGAAACAAGTCGGAAATGCAGGATTGAGCCTATTGGGAATTACCCTGTTAAATCGATTGGGCGTAATGCCCGTTCCAAGCGACCCAAGGTGCCCTTGTACTCAAACATACCAACATTACGAAACTCGTTGCGGCACCTTTGGCTGTACATACTCTCAGAGAAAACATCATGTATGGACACGCAGGTGCGAGTCCTGCTATTGTGGTTGTGGATCAAGTTGTAGAACTGCTTGGGGCAATGGGGTTTATAGCTGTGTGGTTTGTGGTTATGTTTGCGACTCAATTACTCCCAACTGCGGATGCGCGTGCAGCTATTGCAATCCTTGCGCGTGTAGTTCAGGTTAGTAATTGCTGTTGACAATGGCTGTATCATAATGTTTTCTAAATATAATTTCTTTATTAAATTTATGGCCGCGACTTTAATTCCTTTTTACCTTTTTGCATGTCAACCGAACAAGTCGGAAAGGAGCGTCAACAATATGGCTACTCATCAACCTTCTACTCTTATGCAAGATCATGGCATCCTTTATGTAAGAGACGAGTATCGTCAAGCGCAAATGGGGATTTCAACCGCATTAGGGGGAGGCGAGTTTCGCGATTTAACCACTTCACATGAATGGTGGATTGATGTTGACAATTTACAGCGCACTCGCCGTGTCACAATCGAATGGTTGGAAGACGGCCCTCACCTCATCGGGGCTGATGGTTCAGACGGCAGCAATAGATGGTGGCAGGTAGATATAACCAAGAATATTACACAGGTTCTTTATCATGATGGCAAGAATCCATTCGGATTGCCGAACTTGGATATTTTTCTGGGGATTTTCTCCCAAGGCGGGCAGAAACTTATTGAAGCCGTTCAGAAAAAAGATGCAGAACAAATCGGGCAGGCTGAGCAGGCGCCATGGGGAGAGGTGATATCAATTCTCACAAAAAATTCAGATACAGGGCAGGTCATTACATCGGTTGTCAGAACAGATCCGCCAAACATTTTGATTGAAAGAGTTGTGGTCGATAAGGATGGAAATTTATTCGAATCGGATCGCCTTACAAATTAGGAGTGGCTTGATCCAGCGAAATTGGATTCAGACTTTTGGATGATACCTCCCAAAGATGTGCCAATTGGCGCAAATAGCCCATAAACAAAATCTGTTTTCCGCTTTTTCAAAAGATATTGCCAAAATCATTCCTCCCCGCTATAATGTCAACTCTTCGGGCGGGTAGCTCAGTTGGTTAGAGCACTGCGTTGACATCGCAGAGGTCGTAGGTTCGAGCCCTATTCCGCCCACAAATTAGCTGTGGCTTTGCATTGAATAAGGAGGGTTCCTATGAGGATAAGAGGCGCTACACTTGAGATGACTGTCAGTTTCATCAAGCAGACATTCGGCGAAGATAAGTTCGCACAAGTATTAGCTGGCTTGGAAACTGCCGACAGAGCAATATTGTCGAGCAAAATATCCTCCTCAAATTGGTATCCCTTTCGTTCGTATGCGCGGATATTAACAGCCATGGATGACATGCTGGGCAACGCAGATGGAAGCCTCTGCCATAAGTGTGGACGGTACGATGCGGAGTACGACCTGAACTCTCTTTTCAAGATTTTTTATAAGAAAGGGAGTCCGCACTTTATTATCAGTAATGCGATGTTTGTGTGGAGAACGTTTTTTGACTCTGGGCGCGTTGAAGTGGAAAAACCCGGAGACAAAACCGCGTACTTTAGAGTGCATGGCGCTGATGAATATGCGTCGTCGGTCTGCCGGGAGATCGAAGGCTGGCTGGAAAAGACCACAGAATTATCCGGCGGGCGCAACGCATCTGCGAAAGAAACGAAGTGCCGTGTTCATGGCGACAAGTTTTGTGAGTATGTTGTACAATGGGAATAGCGGCAGTTTAATTTTATAGTACAGGCGTGCGTTGGCAGAAAGAATGTCCAACAATGCGTGAGAATGCGATGACCAAGACGAGTAAGTGAGATTGTTCTGACAGAGAGAAGAAGCCGAGGTTGAGAGCATCTTCCAGAAACAGTCACTGAAAACCCCTTGAGAGCATGGAACAGAACAGTGATCAGTAAAGAGCGATCAGCTAGTATGTGAAACGGATGGCTCCGTTATCGGCTTAAGAGATGAGTTGTGTTTGGCTCAAATCGGGTGGAACCACGTGAGGTAAAACTCTCGTCCCGTTGTGGATGGGAGTTTTTTGTTTTAGACTCTAGACCATGGACGGTGGACAGTTATTGTCCATCGTCTACGGTCCACTGTCCATGAAATAAAGGAGAAGTAAAAATGGCACTGCAAACAGAACGATACGAAGATACGCAACTTTATAAGATCCGCCATTCTGCGGCGCATGTGATGGCGCAGGCTGTGCTGGAGATGTTCCCCGATGGCAAGGTGACCATTGGTCCGCCCGTGGAGAACGGCTTTTATTATGACTTTGACCTGCCGCGCAATCTCACGCCCGAAGACCTGGAATTGATCGAGAAGCGCATGAGACAGATCGTGCAGGGCAGGCATGAGTTCAAGAAGAAGGTTGTCTCAGCGGAGGAAGCCCGTCAGATTTTTGCAGACCAGCCTTATAAGTTGGAATTGATCGAAGGCCTTGAAAAAGGCGGACTCGACGAGTACGGCAATCCGCTCAATGAAAAGCCTGAGATATCCATTTATCAGCACGATACATTCACAGACCTGTGCCGCGGTCCGCATGTGGAAAGCACAAAAGAGATTCGCCAGGACGCATTCAAGCTGATGTCTATTGCCGGCGCATATTGGCGCGGCGACGAAAAGAACAAAATGCTTCAGCGGTTGTATGGCACAGCCTGGGAAACCAAGGATCAGTTGAAGGATTATCTGAATCAACTGGAGGAAGCCAAGAAGCGCGATCATCGCAAACTCGGCAAGGAATTGGAAATCTTCATCTTCGATGATGAAGTTGGTCCCGGTTTGCCGTTGTGGCTGCCCAATGGCGGCATCCTCATCGAAGAGCTCGAAAAGCTCGCCAAGGATATGGAAGACAGGGCTGGCTACTTGCGCGTCAAAACGCCGATTCTTACAAAGGAAGATCTCTTTTTGCGTTCAGGTCACCTGCCTTATTATGCCGAGAGCATGTATCCGCCGATGGAAATCGAAGGCGTAAAGTATTACGTCAAGCCGATGAACTGTCCGATGCACCACAAGATTTTCGGCTCGAAGGGACGTTCCTATCGCGACTTGCCGATTCGCCTGGCGGAATACGGAACCTGCTACCGTTACGAGAAGTCTGGTGAACTCTTTGGGTTGATGCGCGTCCGCTCGATGCAGATGAACGATGCCCACATCTATTGCGGCGAAGATCAGTTCGAGCAGGAGTTTATGGGCGTGGTTGACCTGTATAAAAAATACTTCGAGTTGTTCGGCATCGAAAAATATGTCATGCGCCTCTCGCTTCACAGCAAAGCCGGGCTTGGCAAGAAGTATGTGAACAACCCCGAATTGTGGGTCAAGACGGAAGAGATGGTGCGCCGCGCCATGGATAACGGAGGCGTACCATACGTGGAGCGTGAAGATGAAGCCGCGTTCTACGGTCCAAAGATCGACGTGCAAGTCTGGTCTGCCATCGGCAGGGAGTTTTCGCTGATGACGAACCAGGTGGACTTTGCTGTGCCGGAACGCTTTGACCTAAAGTTCACGAATAAGGAAGGCGCAGATGAAACTCCACTGTGCATTCATCGCGCGCCGCTCTCGACGCATGAGCGCATGGTGGGATTCCTGCTTGAGCATTACGCAGGCAACTTCCCTGTGTGGCTCTCGCCTGAACAGGTGCGCGTCATATCCATCACGGATGCGCAGAATGAGTATGCGGAAAATATCGCGAAGCAATTACGCGAGAACGGAATCCGCGCTCACGCAGATCAATCGTCACAGCGCATGAACGCCAAGATTCGTCAGGCGCAGTTGATGAAGGTGCCGTATATGATCGTGGTCGGTGACAACGAAATGCAGGCCGGGCAGGTATCTCTGCGCGTGCGGGATGGTAGTCAGCAGAACAATATTCCGCTGAGCGAATTTATCGCGCGGGCGAAGGACAAGATCGCGAGACGCGCAAGTGAGTTGTAAAACAGACGATGGACAGTGGACGATAGACAGTAAAAAGACCTCGGAAGTATTCAAGACTTCCGAGGTCTTTTGTTTACGGGAATACTTCCTCGGCCATGTCCTTTTTGCGGCGCATCCACCAATCTCCCAGACCGAGTGCAAGCGCAGAGCCGACGACCAGAAGGTTAAGGCCATAATCTGGTCCCCACACAACCAGAATGCTCAGTGAGAGCAACGCTACCCACGCGGCAAGAAAATATCCAAAAATCAGATGGGACCGTTTGGCAAGCGAAACTTGACGCCACGCCGGATGAACGGTTAATAGTATGCCCGGAATGAGAATTACAATCAAAAGAAGGTAACCGAGAATATTCCAATAAGGAACAAAGAGCGCATCCTGGATTTTGAGGACAAGTGGGTCAGTAATTGTTGGAAATAATGAAACGTACCCTGGTAGCGATTCGACAGGTTCGATATTTTTCACAGAATCAAGATAGGCGGCAGACAAATAAGAACTTTCGAATGCCCTGCAGATGGAACTGCCAAGCATCGTGATTGCCGCGCCATAGGCGGCGAACAAGCCTTTTTCCCAGCGCGGAAGTTGTTTTTCGAGACGTTCGATTTTGTCCATGAGATCAGTTGCCATCGTTTCCTCCATTTTGCAAAACATGCTGGATGCGTTCCGCAACCGCGGGATGCTGAAAGATGAGGATGTTGCGCTCGATGAAGCGGCGAAGTAATTCACGTCCATCGTCCGTCAGGCGGTAATATTTGCGCGGCGGACCAAGTTTCGATTCCCCGCTCTGGCTGACCACCAGCCCCATATCCTCGAAGCGGTTGATGGCGCGATAGTTGCTGTTATCGTCAGCGGAGATCGTTCCTTCGCTGAGGCGCATTACTTCGGCGCTCATCTCATACGGGTAGCAGGGTTTCTCGTCCAGAAGCAGGAGCAGCCAAAAGGTGAGCAGCCCTTTTTTATAGACACTTTCCCAATTTTCGAGCAGGCGGTCGAGTTCGGTCAATGTGACATCTCCTTCTGTCTACTATTCTTTAGGTATAATACTAAAGATAGTATAGTTGGACTGAAATAAATTGTCAAGGTTGCATGAGAGTTGAGTGATGGCTTTCTTGAAGTCGAAAATTCTTTAACGCAAATTCAGCGAATGAAGCGAATAACGCGAATTTTTTAAAATTTTCGCGAAATTCGCCCAATTGGCGTAATTCGCGTTAAGACTGTGTCACAAACTTATAAAACAGCCAAGCTACTTTGAGCAGACAACAGACCGTAAGAGTTATATAAAAAAACTGATGATCCAGGAGGTCACCAGTTTTTTGTTAGTTTTAAAAATGTTTTTTTGCAGCCTCAGCTATCCCTGAGTCGGATTCGGCGCTGCGGGAGCAGGCGTCGCCTTCTTCTGCGGGAAGTATTTGTCGATCACTGCGGCGAGGATGCGGTACATCAAAAGAAAAAGCAAAATGCCGGCTGAATACCAGTAATAGTTTTGTGCCCACATCATCTTTGTGTCGGTACCGGAATAAATTCCATGAAAAATTCCAAGCAGGTACATGCCGAAACTGCCGTAGTGCAAAAAGCGCCACGACTTTGGCCCGATGAGCGGCTTGATGTAGAACGTCAACGCAATGATGGCCCAGGTGTAAAAACCGATCTGACCGATGCCGATCCAGAACGGGCGATACTCGACGGTGCTGAATGGAATGAGCAATTGCAGCAAAGTGAATTTGATGTAATGGTCGCCAAGGATGACGATGGCATGAAAGACCGCGAACGCCAAACCGAGCAGGCTGACATATTCATGAATGGCAAACGCGGCGGGCGCGCCCGGCCACAATCGCGCCATTTTATTGGTGATGCTTATTCCCAGCGCCATCGAAAGCCAGAGCAAACTCAGCGATACAAAAGCCGTCGCGCGCGAAAGATACCAATAGGCCTTCGGCGAGTTGCCGCCCAGCGAGAACGCCATGTTTGGCAGCCAGGCGGGTAAAAGCAATACCGCCACCAGCAGGCCAAGGGTCATGGCAAACAGGAACATCAAAAATGATTGGATGTTTACCGATGATTCATATTCAACTTGCTCTGAATTATTCATAGCCATTTACTCCTTACAAATACTCTCTTATTCGCTTGCTGTATAAAACCTGACCATCTTCAAGAATGACCAGACACGCCAGATCGGGATTGGTCTCCAGCCAGGCGAGACCTTGCACACTGCCGCGGATCAAAACCGACTTTGCGGCTGTTTCCGCTTCGACGGCAGTCGGCGCCACGACAGTTGCCGACACCACGTCCGACTCGGCGGATGTGCCCGTGTTCGGGTCAATGATGTGATGACGCAGCGCCCCGCCCAAAATCCAGCGGCGGCGGTCGGTGGATGATGTGGCCACGCCGCATTTCTGCGTGAAATACATCATGCCGATATATCCGCTGCTTCGATCAAACGGTTTATAAATACCGACCTCCCACGGGCTGCCATCGAGCAGGGAACCGCTCATGGCAATATCTCCGCCACAATTCATCAGCGCCGAGCCGTGATGTTTCAAACGCGCAACCACCTGCTCGGCTGCCCAGCCCTTGGCAATGCCGCCGAAATCCAATTGCAGGCCTTCGGGCAGACAAATGCTGCGGGTTGACTCATCCCACGAGACAGTATCCAGCGTCCGCACGGCTGACGGCTCGCGCTCGGTTGGGTCGAGAATCTGCCCCAGCATCAAATTAAAATCACGATCATAGCCAGACTCAAGCACGGCGCCGGCGACTGTCGGCGTGACCAATCCGCCGGTCGCTTTTTCAGCGAGCACAGCGGATTGGAAAATTTGCCAAAGAGTCGCGGAAACCGGCACGGGCTGATTGCCCGCCCGGTTTAACCGAGACAACTCACTGTCTACGCGGAAGCGGCTCAGGGTCTGCTCCCATTCTTCGAACCAGCCCGGTACATCTGCCAATTCAACTGGAGATCGGTCTGAGCCGTTGTCCACGCAAACCAGCATTTCGGTGCCCATGGCACGGAAGTGCAGGCGATGTACCATTAAGAGCCGCCTGTGCCTCCGCCCCCGCCACCACCTCCGGGCGGAGGAGCAACTACCACAGAGCCGCCTCCACCTCCGCCTCCACCGGCGGATCCGCCGCCGGCGGTTGCTCCACCACCGCCACTGGCGGCTCCGCCTCCGCCGCCATTGCCATTACCTTTTCGAGATTGCTGGATTACAACGACCACTGTCTGCGGTTTGGTTCCGCCGAAATAAACTACTCCGTCGCCGGCTGCGGCCGGATCGGCAACTACAGGTTCAGCCGTCGGGGTGGGAGGTGGCGGCATTGCCGCCTGTTCCTCCGCCTTCTTCATCGCAGAGACGCGATCCGGTCCTGCGAACAAATTCCAGGCGGCCAAAGTTGTAACCATGGACACTGTGGCGATCGCCACTTGCACATCATTCCAATTCTTTTTAGGGGCAGCTTTAATTGGTGCCATAAAAATCACTCCTTTTGACCGGGTCTAACCACCCGACACTTTGTTTTTTGGACGCACGCGAAGCGAAACGCAGATGGACGCGGATTTTTTGAAAAAGCATAAGCAAAAATGGTTTTTATCAGCGTTTTCCCCTGGCACTGCCCGCCAGGGCAAGTGAGCGTTCATCAGCGTCCCATCGTTCAAACTGTCAGTTAACTAGGACCGGATTACCTTTAATCATCACCGTCTTCGTGATCGTTCTCGTTTCCGTCTTCGTGACTATCTTCGCCGCCGCCAGCGTTGGAATTACTGTTGGTGTTGCTGCTTCCCGCGCTGGAGACAGAACTTCCGCCGCCGTTATTGCCGCCGCCATTGCCGCTGCCGACCCATCCGCTCGCAGCCGGGGCCGCGATATAGGTCACGGGGATTTTCGAAATGGACATGACCTGACCATTCCTGCTGACATAGACAATATCGCCTGAAGAAAAGGTGACGAGATACGAATCGACCCCGTCAAGTTGTGCAACTTCCGCGGAATACAGGTCGCTGCGCCCGATCACATTGGATGCCAGATCAGCGGCCTGTTCAATCGTCATGCTGCCGCCCGCGATGCTGTTGGTCGCTGCGGGTGCAGCGGCTTCCACTGGCTGCGCCTGCTGTTGCGCGGCAACTTCTGTCGGCCCGGCCGAAAGGACGATTTTTTGATAAGCCGAGGCAACTCCAAACATAACGGCCAGCATGAACGTGGTCAATGCGGCTGAAATAAACAATGTACTTTTTCTCATGGGTAGTCTCCTTTTTTGACTGTATACGGGATAAGTCGCCCCAACCCTGAAAGGGTTACTGCCAATAGATGAGAAAGCGCTCAGATAACGCTGTACTTTCCCCGTAAACAGGACTAAAGTACCACCTATGCAGGCATAAATTTTCAAACGAACACAAAACCTGCGTAGAATTTTGTCATACAAGCCGTAGTGCAAACATGTATAATCCTCCCCATGCAAAAACGATTTAACCGCATCTGGCTGATCCCTGCCGCCATTCTGTTACTGGTCGGCCTTTACTACATCCCGCCCATTCACAGCCGCCTCGCATGGCGCGTGGACAACCTGCGCACACAAATAAAATTTTTCTTCAATCCGCCCGATGAAGCCGTCTTTCAACCCGGCGGTGAAACCAACCTCACCATTGAAACAGTCATCGCCACAACCCGCGCCGAATATTTATTGACGCTCACACCTCAAGCGACAGAGTCTGCTCAGGCGATTTCCACGCCCAAGCCGGGACCAACCCTCAAGCCGACGGTCACATCCACGCCTTTGCCTGCTTCCGTTATCCTGAAAGGAGTCAAATACGTCGACCAGCACAACCGCTGGAATTACTGCGGTCCCGCCAACCTGACCATGGCGCTTAACTTCTGGGGCTGGAAGGGAAACCGCGACGATGTGGCCAAGGTCATCAAGCCCGGCGAAAACAACCCAAACATGGATTTCATCGAGCGCGGCAAAATAGACAAGAACGTCATGCCCTATGAAATGGTGGACTTCGTCAATGACACCACCGAGCTTTACGCATTATCGCGTTCAGGCGGCGACATGACCCTGTTAAAAAGCTTCATTTCCGCCGGGTATCCGGTGGTGGTTGAAAAGGGCTATTATGAGCGTGACACGGCCGGCACCGTCAGTTGGATGGGACATTATCAATTTGTCACCGGGTACGATGACGCTGCAAAGATATTCATTGTGCAGGATACCTATAACGACGGCCCCAACTTCAAAATAGGCTACGCTGAATTTAACGAAGGCTGGCGGAATTTCAACTATCTTTTCATGGTCGTATATCCCCCGGACAGCGAACAGAAAATTCACGACCTGCTCGGCAATTGGTCTGACGACAAATGGGCCAATCAACACGCATTGGATATTGCGAACGAAGAGATCAATAAACTGACAGGCATTGACGCCTACTTCGCCTGGTTCAATAAAGGCACGAGCCACGTCCTGCTTCAACAATATGTGGATGCCGCCACCGCCTACGACCAGGCTTTTTCGATTTACGCCACACTTGATGTGGGTAAACGTCCGTACCGCATGTTGTGGTATCAGACCGGCCCCTACAAAGCCTATTATTACAGTGGCCGCTACGCCGATGTGATCAATCTCGCAACGATCACTTTGGACAGCGTCAGCGGCGGCCCATACTTGGAGGAAAGCCTGTACTGGCGTGGCATGGCTTATTACATGGCTGGCAAAACCGCCCTCGCAGTTGATGATTACCGTAACGCATTGAAAATCCACCCCAATTGGATACCGGCAACACAGGCGTTACAAGACTTGGGCATTCAGCCATAGATCGTTTGGCTCCTGTGTTTTGAAAATTCTTAACGCGCATGCCGCGAATGTAACGAATTTCGCAAAAAAAGATTCGTGCTATTCGCCCAATTTGCGTAATTTGCGTTTTGCCTTTCACACCGAGGCTGTGTTTACCTGTGCGACGTGGGCTGATATATGGATAATCCGCCTGTTTTTGATGTGGAAAGAACCTGACCGTCACGGCTGATATACATCAGATCCCCGGAAGCAAAAGTGGCAAGATAAACGTCAGCGCCGTTGAGCTGGGTGTTCTCTGTCGTGTACAAGTCTGAACGCCCCAGCACTTTGACAGCCAAAGCGGCGGCGTCATAGATCGTGAATTCCTCTGCCGTTAGGTTATTTGCCGCGATCCCGGCGGATTGCTCCGGTAAGTTTTCCGCTGGCGCGGCAACCGTTGCCGTGGACGGAACCGCCGCTTGAATGGCTTTTCGATAAGCTGACAACAAAGTATACAAGGCAAACAATAATGCCGCAGTCAGTATGGCTGATAGAATTAAAGTGCTTTTTCGCATAAAACAATCTCCTTTAGGTATTTCAAGAAGTAGTCGTATTCCTTTCAAAATAGTTACTGCAGGAATTTTACTACCTCAATTTGCCACACAATCAAAGAGATGAGCAGATCATGAAAATCCTCCACTTTGCCGACGCGCACATTGACATGGCGAACTACGGCCGCCACGACCCGCAGACGGGTTTGCCTTTACGCGTGCTTGATTTCCTCAAGTCGCTGGATACCATCGTGGATACCGCCATCTCGCAAAAAGTAGACCTGGTCATCTTTGCCGGCGACGCCTACAAAGACCGTTCGCCCGCGCCGACCTTTCAACGCGAATGGGGCAGACGCATCATGCGCCTCTCACAGGCTGGTATTCCTACATTACTATTGATCGGCAATCACGATATTTCACCGTCCATCGGGCGCGCTCATGCCTTGCAGGAATTCAAAACCCTGCAAGTACCCTTCGTGAAGGTTTTGGATAGACCTTGCCTGCTGAAACAGGATGGCCTTTGGGGATTGCCACTTCAAGTCATCGCCATACCGTGGATCACGCGCTCGGGGCTGATGGCTGCCACCGGTGAGACGGATTCCACTGAAGCATTCTCGCGCATAGAAGAAAATATCGGGGACTTAATCGAAGGCTGGCTCAGCGATGCTGACGAATCAACGCCGGTCATTCTCACGGCGCACGCGTCCATTGAAGGCGCGAAGTTTGGCGGTGAAAGACTTGTGATGCTTGGCAATGACCTTGTGCTTTCGGGGGGGCTGGTGAAGAATCCAAAACTCAGTTACGTGGCAATGGGACACATCCACAAGCCGCAGGATGTGAATGAGGGATTCCAGCCGCCGGTCATTTACCCCGGCTCCATCGAGCGCGTGGATTTTGGCGAAGCCAAAGAGGATCGCTTCTTTGTCATCGCGGAAGTTGAAAAAGGAAAAGGCACGCGGGTGGATTGGATTCAACTCACAGGGGTGAGAAAGTTCATAGACCGCCGAACAGTTCTCAGGTCAAATGAGAACGTGAACGAAGCCCTTAAAGACGCATTGCCCAGCCCGCAGGAAATGTCTGAGGCAATCGTGCGCCTGTCGGTTGAATATCCAAGAGAATGGGATGCGTTGATTGATGAAACTGCTTTGCGAAAATACGTTGAAGGTGTGTTTGAATTTCATCTTGTAAAACGCCCGCAAAGTGAGGCGCGTGTGCGGATTGCGGAAGGGCAGCTTGTAAGCAGTTTGAGCCCGCTGGATTTGCTGGCGCAGTATTTCGATGCGGCAAAAGTAAAAGATGCGGACGAACTGCAAAAACTCGCGCAGGAAATTATCTCCGAAGATACACTTGACACCTGACACTTGACCCTTGATACTTGGGCATCCTATCGCCCCGAGGTTGCCATGTCCAAAGAGAATTCGCGCTACCGCTGGTTCGTCGTTGCTATTTTCTTCTTCTTCATGCTGCTGCACCAGACTGACAAGTTAATGATCGGCTCGCTGCAAGTGCAGATCAGCGAAGATTTTCAACTCAACAACAAACAATGGGGGCTGATCAATTCCGGCGCGCTGATCGTCGCCACATTTCTTTACCCGATCTGGGGATATTTATACGACCGCTTCTCGCGCACGAAACTTCTCTCACTGGCGTCTTTGATCTGGGGCGGCACGACCTGGTTGAATGCCATCGTGCGCACCTTTGGCGGATTCCTCGCCACACGCGCCTCGACCGGCATTGACGATTCATCCTACCCCGGCATGTACACGTTGATCGCAGATTATTTCGGCCCCAACTTGCGCGGAAAAATTTACGGCATCCTGCAGCTTGCGCAGCCGCTTGGCTATCTGGTCGGCATGATTCTCGCATTGATTGTCGCGCCGATGATCGGCGGCTGGCGTTCCATTTTTTACATCACCGGCTCACTGGGGCTGGTCATCGCATTGCTGATCTACTTCGGCGTGCGGGAAATGCCGCGCGGCAAAGCCGAGCCTGAATTTGAGAACATGGCAGAGATGCAAACCTTCAAATTCTCGTGGGCGGAAGCCAAAGAAATTTTCAAGAAGAAGACCATGTGGTTCATATTTTTGCAGGGCTTCGCGGGCGTCTTCCCCTGGAACGTGATCATCTTCTTTTTCTTTGCCTATCTTGAAAAGGAACGCGGCTACGATGCGAACGGCATCCTGTTCACGATGGCGCCTGTCATCCTCATCCTCGCCAGCGGATATTTTGTCGGCGGCGCGCTCGGTGACTTTGCCTTCAAGTACACCAACAAGGGACGTATTATTGTTTCGAGCATCGGTGTGTTGATGGGCGCGTTGTTCATGTACCTTGCAATCACCAGCCCGATCGAAGCGAAGAATCAATTCTTCATCTTCATGTGCCTGACCGCCATCTTCATGCCGCTTTCCTCGGCCAATGTCATTGCGACGGTTTATGACGTCACCGTGCCGGAAGTCCGCTCGACAGCGCAGGCAGTGGAATACTTCATCGAGAATGCCGGCGCGGCCTTCGCTCCGATCATCACCGGCGTCATCGCAGACGCGCTAAGCCTGCAAGCCGCCATCCTGCTCATCTGCACTGTGGCATGGGGCTTGTGTTTCTTCTTCTACCTCGGCGCGATCTTCACCATCGACAAGGACTCGCACGACCTCCGCGCTCAAATGGCAGACCGCGCAAAATCCATGTGATCTTGTGGGGGCACGGCGAGACGATTGAACAGTAAAAAATCATCCAGTCCTCGCCGTGCCCCTGCGAACATGAAAATTTAATCTGGCGCCACGATAATTTTTTTGGATGGGGTACAATTTGCGCCATGATTAAAACCAAACCACCCCTCTTTTATTTTTCAATCACTGTCATAATGATTGCCTTGCTGGCTCTCCTTGGCCCGCAAGAAAAATCGCTGGGATCGAATGTGCGGCTCGTCTATCTGCATGGAGCCTGGGTAATGGCCGCGGAAGTCGCCTTTATCGCCGCGGCTCTCGCCGGACTTTTTGGCTTGCTCCTGCGCAAGGACATTTTCCACGCCTGGTCCGCCGCGCTTGGCCGCACCGGCATCATCTTCTGGCTGACCTATCTTCCGCTTTCACTCTTCGCCATGCAAGCCAACTGGAACGGACTCTTTCTTGCCGAGCCGCGTTTCCGCCTCGCCATGATCTTTGCGATAACAGGTGTTTTGCTTCAACTTGGTCTGTGGCTTTTCAACATTTCATGGCTGACATCATTTGCGAACATTCTGTACATCATCGCATTGCGCGTGGTCTTTGCAACCGCGCAAAACATCATGCACCCGCCGCCATCCCCTATTTTCAATTCAGGGCTGTGGAATGTCATCCTTTTCTTCGTCGGGTTGAATATTCTGGCATGGGTCGCAGGGTATTTCCTGACGCTGTTCTTCCTGTCCTTGCAGCCCAATAAAGAATAACCAGATTGCGAATCCGCTTCCAACTCATTATCTTCATGTTCCTGCGCACCATCCTGAATACCGCCCACAGGATGGTGTATCCATTTCTGCCAGTCTTCGCGCGTGGCCTCGGCGTGGATATAGCCGCCATGTCCCTGCTGATGACCGCCCGTTCGCTCACCGGCGTGACGAGTCCGTTATTTGCGCCCATTGCCGATCGGCGCGGACGTAAATTTGGGATGCTGCTCGGCGTCATCATCTTTACTCTTGGCGCAGGGCTGGTTGCCATTTACCCAAATATCTGGACGCTCGCCGCCGCGCTCATTCTTGCTGTGATTGGCAAATACATGTTCGACCCGTCCATGCAGGCATACTTCGGCGACCGAATTCCCTACGCAAAACGAGGCACAGCTTTGGCTGTGACAGAAGTTGCGTGGTCAATGGCATTCATCATCGGCGTGCCGGCAATGGGATTGCTCATTGCAAAGTTTGGCTGGTCTGCGCCTTTTCCCGTTCTGACCGTGCTTGGGCTTTTCATTTTCATCACGATCTGGCGGATAATCCCGCACACAGATGCGCACCACGAACTGACCTCGAATTCACGGGCGGGCTACCACGCAGTTTTTTCGTCCAAGCCTGCATTGGCAGGAATCTCCATCGCTTTATTTGCAAGCGCAGGCAATGAACTGGTTAATATCATTTTTGGCGTCTGGCTGGAGGATTCCTTTGGATTAAGGATCGCCGCGCTGGCGGGCGCATCTGCGGTGATCGGTATTTCGGAATTAAGCGGGGAGGGATTGGTGGCCTTCACAACTGACAGACTCGGCAAACCGCTCGCTCTGACCATTGGGCTGGTCGGCAACGCGCTGGCATCGATTCTGCTCCCTGTGATTGGACATACACAAGCCGGCGCGCTGATCGGGCTTTTCCTGTTTTACATCACCTTTGAGTATGTGATGGTGAGTCACATCCCATTGATGACGGAACTTGTCCCGTCGGCGCGCGCCACGATATTATCCTTGAACGTCACGGGGCATTCCCTAGGGCGTGCTTTGGGCGCAATTCTGGCAACATTTATATATCAACAATTTGGTTTTACGTTTGTGGCGTTAACTGCTGTGGTCTTTAATGTGGCGGGGCTGCTGGCTTTACACCGTTTGCAAAAGGGATAGATGCAGGCGCTTCTTTGTTTTACCGTGGTCTTCTTGTTAATTGCCGCACTGTACTTTTTGATTCCGCCTTTCTTCGGGCCGCCATCTGTCCCCACCCGCCATGAACGCATCCGCAAGGCGCTTCGGCTGGCAAAACTTCAACCCGGCGAAATGTTGTATGATTTCGGCGCAGGGGATGGGCGCGTGCTGGTGATCGCCGCCAGGGAATTTAACGCCAACGCCGTGGGAGTTGAGATCGGGCCGGTGCAATGCGCCGTCAGTTTGGGAAATGCCGTTTGGAACAGAGTCAGTTCAAAGGTCAGAATTGAAGCGCGGAATTTTTATCATGCTGATGTAGGCAATGCAGATGTCGTCTTTGCGTATCTCACATCCGACCATGCAGTCCGTCTTCAGGAAAAATTGAGAAGGGAATTGAAAAGCGGCGCAAGGGTGGTTACAGTTTCATTTAATTTTCCTGATTGGCAGCACACACATTTGGATCGGGAAAACCTGATTTTTTTGTATGAGAAATAAAAAGAAGCCCCGTCAAAAGGCGGGGCTTCTTTTCAAGCTTGGAACTTGCACTACACTACGCCGAGGCTGGAGTTGATTTTGCTGAAGACGTTGCCGATAATCGGGCCTAAGATCATCAAAGCCGCGATAACGACGATAGCTACCAAAACGAGAATCAGCGCATATTCAACAAGACCCTGGCCTTTTTCTTTGGGTGAAAATAACATGGGAAAGTATCTCCTTTCTATTAGATTTCTCAGGAAGGCCTCCTAAGATTGAATTTATTTTACTTGAACCTTCTGAAATTACAAGTATCCATTGGTCGTTTTCTTAACAATTATGTTAGCCTTTCGAAAACGAAAGCAATGAATGCGGGGTGATCAATTTTAAAAATTAAATGCCATGATCGGAAATATCCTGTTCAAATCACGGCATTCATTGATCGATGCGGAACGATTGAATTACACGGCGCCGAGGCTGGAGTTGATCTTGCTGAAGACGTTGCCGATCACCGGGCCGAGAATCATCAAAGCCGCGATAACAACGATGGCAACCAAAACAAGAATCAGCGCATATTCAACAAGACCCTGGCCTTTTTCCTTGGGTGAAAATAACATGGGAAAATATTCTCCTTTCTTTTGGATTTCTCGGGAAGGCCTCCAGAGATGGTTTTATTGTATCTCCTCAACACAAAAAGGCAAGGAGTTTTGCCTGAAAAAACTGGCAACTATGTTAGGTCTGCAACAACGAAATTAGTTTCGCACATGTTTCCTCTTGACAGCTTTCTGTGGTTAAATACCCCCTACCAAATACAATTCGGACTTACGCAAGGCCACAAGACCAGCCGCGAATTACACGAATTTTCGCTAATTTCTTAAATAATTCGTGTAAATTCGCGAAATTTGTGGCTAAAATATTTAGAACTGTGTAAGTCCTGATAATAAAAGATCGGTGGAAAAATGCTTATCCATTCAGCTTCCCAACTTCTCACTCTTGCCGGCGGCCCGCAGCGCGGACATGCCCTTGGCACGCTGGGCATCATCGAGAACGGCGCAGTTGTTGTCCGTGACGAAAAGATCATCGCGGTCGGCACAACTGACGAACTCAAGAATGCCTATCCCGATGAACCGACTCTCGACGCGGGCAAATCCGTCCTGATGCCGGGCTTCGTAGACCCGCACACACATCTCATCTGGGCCGGCGACCGCGCCAATGAATTCGAGATGAAGATGGGCGGCATGGCATATCTTGATATCCTCGGCGCGGGCGGCGGGATCATCTCAACCGTCAAAGCCACACGCACCGCCAGCATGGAAATGCTCATCGCGCAGACCCGTCCGCGGCTGCTGAAAATGTTCGCGCACGGCACAACCACCGCCGAAGCAAAAACAGGCTACGGCCTGCAAACATCCACCGAACTGCGGCTGCTCAAAGCCCTGCTCGCGCTCGATGATGAAAGTCCGCTCGACCTTGCCATCACCTTCCTCGGCGCGCACGCAATCGCGCCTGAATTCAAAGACAATCCACAGGGCTACACAGACGAAGTGGCCAACACCATGCTGCCCATGTTAAAAGAATGGTGGGAGACTCACGCTCCGCGCCTGCCCCTGCCTTTTGTGGATGTCTTCTGCGAGACAAAAGCATTTGACCTTGAACAGTCGCGTCAGATCTTAACCCGCGCAGGGTCGCTGGGATTCCCGCTCAAGATCCACGCGGACGAATTTGACAACCTCGGCGGCGCGGCGCTCGCCGCAGAACTAGGCGCGGCCTCCGCCGACCATCTGGTGCGGACATCTGATGCGGATATTGCCGCGCTCGCCAAATCGGACACGGTCGCTGTCTCATTGCCATGCACGCCATTTGGGCTTGCCGAAAAAGATTACACGCCCGCCCGGAAGATCATCGAAGCTGACGCATTGTTCGCCCTTGCCACCGATTGCAACCCCGGCACGACATGGAACGAGTCGATGCAGTTTGTCATCGCTCTGGCATGCCGCGCAATGAAGTTGACGCCCGCCCAAGCCATCGCGGCGTCCACTATCAATTCCGCCCACGCAATCCGCAGGGCGGACACGATCGGTTCCATCGAGGTGGGAAAACAGGCAGACATGCTCATCCTGTCTGTGCCGGATTACCGTCAGCTGGGATATCGCTATGGAACGAACCTCGTCAGGCAAGTCATCAAACGCGGACGGGTGTATTCAGTGGATGTGGGCTATTATCGAACAGCGTAAAACCTTTCACTTCGCGTTCTTCGCGGTAACTTTTTAGGAGCTAAATATGCAAATTGACATCATCGGCGTTCCGATAGACCTCGGCGCAGACCGCCGCGGCGTAGACATGGGACCCAGCGCGATCCGTTACGCGCACCTGCAAAACAAACTTGAAGCCCTGGGGTACGACGTACAGGACGAAGGCAACGTGGAAGTTCCCATTGCTGAAATGTGCAAGATCACGAATTCAAAGCTGAAATATATTGACTGCATCATCCCCATGTCGCGGCGCGTGTCGGGCGCTGTCTCCACATCCATACAGGCCAAGAATTTTCCGCTGGTTTTGGGCGGAGACCACAGCCTGTCGATCGGCTCTGTGCGCGGAGCGGCGCGCAATAAAAAGATCGGCGTGATCTGGATCGATGCCCACGCAGATTTCAACACTGCTGAAACCACACCCTCCGGCAATATTCATGGCATGTCGCTGGCGGCGCTGACAGGCTTGGGAGATAAAAGCCTTGTTCAATTATGGGAGGAGTCGATTCCCGTCATCAACCCGGCCAAGATTGCAATCATCGGAGCGCGCGACCTTGATTCGGGAGAGAAAAAAAACCTGAGCAATGCCGGCGCGCTCGTCATGGGCATGGAACAAATCGACCGCTATGGCATGGTCTCGGTCGTTGAACGCGCCATCGAGCGCGTCAGCCGCGACGTGGACGGAATTTATCTTTCGCTCGATCTCGATGCGCTCGACCCGGAACACGCGCCCGGCGTTGGAACTCCCGTCCCTGCCGGACTCTCGCAGCGCGAGACTCATCTCGCCTGTGAATTGATCGCGGAGACAGGCAAGCTGGTCGGCATGGACCTTGTCGAAGTGAATCCGATTCTTGACGTGCAAAATCGAACCGCCGCGCTCGCCGTGGAATTTGCCCTATCCGCGCTGGGCCGCCGCATTTGGGGCGGGTTATCATGATGCCGACTCTCTCTGATTTGGAACGACTCGCGCGCGGAGCAGGCGCGATTCTGCGCGACGGGTACAACAAGGAACACACGGTTCATTACAAAGGGGTAATTGATCTTGTCACCGAAACAGATCATGCGTCTGAATCATTTTTGATCGGCGAGATTCAGTCGCGCTTTCCAGACAGTCACATCCTCGCCGAAGAAAGCGGTGAAACCAAAGGAGTCGGCGACGGCATCTGGTACATTGATCCGCTGGACGGCACCGTGAATTACTCGCATCATATCCCAATGTTCTGCGTCTCGATCGCCTACGCAGTCAACGGCGTTGTCACACTCGGCGCAGTGTACGAGCCTCTCCGCGATGAAATGTTTTCAGCCGAACGCGGCAAGGGCGCGCTCATGAATGGCAGGTCAATCCACGCTTCAACCGCAACCGAACTGCAAAAGAGTCTGCTGGTAACGGGCTTTCCTTATGACACGTGGAATACAAGCAAGGATAATTTTAAAAATTTTGAAAAACTTGCCAAGATGACTCAAGGTGTGCGCCGCCTGGGATCTGCCGCCCTCGACGGTTGTTACGTCGCTGCCGGCCGCTTCGACGCGTTCTGGGAGTTGACTCTCCGTCCCTGGGACATTGCCGCCGCTGGATTGATCGCCGAAGAAGCCGGTGCGCGCGTCACCGCCATAGACGGCTCACCGGATTACATATCCGCGCCGCAATCCATCCTTGCCGCCGCACCGGGCATTTACGAGCAAATGCTGGAACAGTTGAGTTGAAAAAACACATAAACAACTGGAATTTCTTAATTATCCAAAGCAGATGAGGGGTTTTGTACAAAATTGACTTGATGTTTATTTGGCGCAGATAGAACAGCTTTATCTTGAAGTTGTATCAGGTTTTCTCGTTAGGTTACTTTGAAAGCAAATCTACCTTGTTGCGTCAAATTAGGAAATCTCCTTTTGTATAATGATTTTGACTTTGGTTGTGAGAGGATGGGCATTGATTCAGAGTGCAAGCAATGCGCAAGTGTGGTGCATGACAGAGCGAATTGTTAAAAACTGATCTGACAGATTGAGTGTGATAATTCAAACAATCTGATGCAAATACTTAAGCCTAAATTGATCGTCAGCGATAGTATCTAGCGCATGATGCCAATTATCAACCCGAAAAATCATTGGGTGTTGGTGTTCGGTATTCCAAGGGCAATTAAATAGAATAACGGGCACGCCTTTATTTACATAGTCAATGGCTGTTTTTCCATTATCCTCAATTAATAGCTTAACTGTATCGAACAATTCAATTTTATTGTTTGAATGAATTAAATTATTGTAGGCAATGTTATGCTGATTTAGCCATTCTTTTGTAAGGGAGTTTGTTTTAGCTGGACGACTTGTAATTAACCAAATTAAATAATTAGCTGAAAGTAATTTCAGAGACTCTTGGGCAAATTGGATTATTGGAGCCTGTAAACAATAGTGATCATGAAATAGACCAAAAATAACCCCTTCTTGCTCCGGTGTGATAGGTAGTGATTTGAAGTAATCCCAATAAATTATTTGTTCTCTTCTTGATACGATTCCGTATTCTTGTTCAATTAAATTACGAATGACGTGGTCAGTATTAGAAAGCACATTGTCGATATCTACCCCAATAACAACATTGCCCGATTTTTTCAGGGAGGGTGCCATTGAAAACAACCTTGTTTACAAGGTAGTAATTTATAAAACGCTAATTAAGTCTTGATGGTTGGAGAAGTTTTGAGAGGCGCTGTCGAAAACGAATATAGGATAACCTTACAAGATTAACATCAATAAAAGTGTCAATCTCATTCGGCATTAAATCGATAATAGAAGGGTCAAGTTTTTTCTCGTATACAATAGCGTCTTGACCGACGATTGTTTTTTTCCACACTAACTTTAAATTAGTGGTCTTAGGAGTTGGAATAGAATGATGGGTCATAAGATCCTCTCTTATAATGCTGTAATTATACTAGCGAATCTAGGCAAATACTTTTCGGTTTTCTTTACAAAATCGTCATTAAATACAGTCGGGTGGGTAGAGTCAAAATACACTATTCCTAAAAGCTCACTTTTTTCCTTATTTACTATCGGTAAGCAAAGATACGATTTGCGATCAGATGTTAGATGCTCAGCCTGAAACTCAGAGAAATTCCAGTTGTTTATCATATAGTTTTTAAAATCCTTATGATTGCTAAGGGTTTCCCGCTCAACAGTTGGCTCGTCTCCGCTTACACACTTTAATGCAGTAAGGCCGATTATACCTACAGGTTTCAATGTGCCACTTTTATCTTTTTTAGATACCTTAAAAGTCCTGTAACGTTTCCCATTCTTGCGGATACCTTCATTATTTCCATTGCTTTTAAACAATGTGCTTGTTTTGGGAAAGTAATGGATAACTTGCAGGAGGCGGATAGGAGATTGGCGAGACAATTTGCCTACTGGGATCCAAATAGTACAGCGTATATCTTTTCTTTTATCACTTCTTGTTCCTATATCTTCACAAAACCATTTAAGAGAACTATATAATTCATCAGATTTTGAATAAATATGAATTGAATACCTGTTGATAAGATAACCTACAAGCCACAGGATTAATATTGCCAATATTGGCCAATGAGGCTTCCAAACGCTCCATGATGATAATGTTTTTGCTGCAACAATTGATTTATATGCCTCTCCAGCAAATTTTCCTAAAATAATTGGCATTGTGAATGTCAGAATAAAACCAATAATCCTAAAAAATTCTTTTGTATACCAATAAGTATGCCCTAGTAGGAATTCATAATAATCAGGAATCTTATTCATTGGTATTTCTCCGCCACCATATCAATGCCGTGTTGAAAAATTACATATGTGCTTTAGGAAGATTGCACATTAAAGGTCAACTTGCTTTATACCAAGATGTGGTTATTAAAGTATAAAAAGTCAGTCGCGCATTGAAATGTTGATAAATTGTGGGCCCGGCAGGATTCGAACCTGCGACCAAGGACATTTAGCCTTTATTTCTGTTTGGTACTGTTTTCAATTTTCTTTCAAGCTCTTTTGGGGCTTGTTTTTTATTACCGTTTTCGTTTGGGTAATGCCCCGATTATCAATACTAGGATTACGACAGGCCAAAGGTTCAGGCCGCTATACAATTGTTCTATGCCTGAAAAGAGTGATAGTGCGTCTGGATAAAATATTTTTGTGAAGATTAGCATACCTCCAAATATAAAAGCCATTAGTGTGATGTTGTAAAGAAATTTTTTCAGGTAGTTCATTTTTTATTTTCCCTTTTTTCTTTCCTCTTGAATTTTTAGGCATAGGCGCAAATGTCTTATTGCGTTTTTTCTTTCTTCAATTTCTAATCGTTCAAGGATATATGCGCCTTCTTTCGTTAGTGCGTCCATTTCAAGTTCTTGTGTCATTAGTCCAGCTTCTCTGAAAACTACATCTGTTGGAATTCCTAGAGCCTTTGCAATTGCTGACAGTGTTTTACCTTCCGCTCCTCTTGTGCCTGATAGGATGCGTGAAATTTGCCCAGTGCTAATCTTGCTTTTTCTGGCAAGTTCGCTTTGGGTCATTTTTTGTTCTTCCAGTTTTTTCAACAACCAACTACTAAAGTTATTTTCCATGTCTCATCTTATCTTTATGTGTTCTGTCTTTGGGAATTTAGATTTGCCACTTGACAGAATTTTACATCTTCGTTTAAAATTCATTCTGTCAACTGACAGTAAAATTTTCCAAAAGGAATAAATATGTCTGACAAAAGGGCTTCAAAAATGTATCAATCTTTGACAGATTACTTTCAGTCTTTGAAATGGTTTCAGTGGTTATTAATCAACGGTCAACTGTCAGTTTTGTATCCTTATTATTACGATTTTGAAGAACGTTTTTTGAATGCTCGTCTTGATTGGGTCACTATGGGGGTGCTGTAATGCGGAAAATTTCTCAACCTGTTTTATTGTCTACTCGTTTTTATCCTAAAAGTGTTGGTGTGCTTTATCAGGATGAAACTAAAAAGGGGACACGAATTCGAGTTTATTTGTCGGGTAAGTTGCTTGGCGGGGTGATTTTCAAAAATGAAAATGAAACTTGTTATTACTTTGCAATGATGCGTTTATCTCGCAAGATAAAAAGACCTATTCAATATATGGTTTGTTTTTATCCTGTTTTGCCTATGTAATTTGCGGAATGTCTCCGCTTACGGCTCTCGCGTGCTTGGGCGATGGGTCACAAAAAAACAAGCAAAAAGGATTTTATATCTCATGGCAACAATTTCATTCAAAGGTATTTGCTCAGGCACGAACGAAAAGGTTTCAACCAAGAAGGGCACGAAGTACAAAATTACGTCCTTCGTTGAAATTCCATCCCTGAACAAATTCGAAGTGTTTGGTGACCTGGGTCTTTCCCCTCATGATGATCCTCGGGAATACACGTTTGAGGCTGGCATTGTCGGCTTGTCGAATGTGGTCGTCAAACAAGCATCACCTGCTAAGAAATCATAGGCTGTGCACGGCCTCGATAATCTATAAAAAAAAGGAGGTGAAATTCTGTGGCCGCTTTTACAACTCTGATTACTGACGTTTTGGGCGTTTCCCTGACCATCGGTACAACGACCTTGACCCTCGGCGGGATCGCTCTCGGCGTGACCATCCTCGGCGCTGGTGTTGGCTTCTTCCGCAAGCTCGGCGGGCGTCGCTAAGTCGCTTCTGCTTTTTCTGCGGGAGGGGTAATTCCCTTCCGCAATTTCATATTTTTATGGAGTGTTTCGCATGGCTGAATTTACAACCCTTATTACCGATGTCTTGGGCGTTTCCCTGACCATCGGTACAACGACCTTGACCCTCGGCGGGATCGCTCTCGGCGTGGCAATCCTTGGCGCTGGTGTTGGCTTCTTCCGTAGCCTTGGCGGTCGTCGGTAAGTCGTTTGATTTGGATTTGAGGGATGGGATTATTCCATCCCTCATTTTTTGAGGTGTGTATGGTGCAAACTGTTCAAAGTCTAATAAGTGCATGGTCAATAGATTTTTATGCGGGATGGTCAATCATGGACATCTTTCGGGTGTCTTTGATTTTGACGGTTGTTGCAATTGTCATAACTTATTTTTTCGATTCGGCAAACAAATGATAACTGTCTTTATTGCCCTCATTTTTTACATTGTCGATCCAATGCTTGGAATTATCTTGGCTGTGGGGCTTCCTGCGCTTGTCGCTCTCGATAGCACAGGTGAATATAGTCATGCTTTAGGTGGCATCATGTTCGCTGTCGCTGTTTATTTTGTTCGCAAAGTTGGCTTTGATCAGGAGGAAGAATAATGCAGGATGTTATCTTGGTTATGAATATGCTTGGTATTACTCCGTATGTTGTCGGGGTGATCGTTGCTTTCGGCGCAATTGCTCTTTATTTCGGTTTCATAAAGCGTTCATAAAATGAAACCTGTAAAGTTATTTGCGTTTCTTGCTGTATCTTTCTTTGTGGGCTTTTCGTTCATTGCTCCCGCTTCTGTGTATGCGTATCAACTGGCTACCGCGACATTTATTCCCCCTTCGGCAACTCCCACATCAGCGAGTTATTCTTGTCCTGTGGGCACACCTGCGGGATGGGGAACATATACGCCTTCCCCGCTTTGGGAATTGACATGTGGGAATTGTTCTGTGGTTATGTCCCCTACTGTTTCACCTTCTCCATCCGCCTTGCCTACTTGGTCATTGACTGGAACGCCTCCTGTTGGTTGTACGCCTTTTCCCTACAATGTAACTGGATTACCTCCGACTGGTTGCGAATATGCTCCAACTCAAACGCCTACTCCATTACCGACAAGCACGCCTTCGGCTTGTGGCGGTTTTACTGTCTCGTTTGTTAGTGTAAATAATGTTTGGGGAAATGCGGCTGGATCTTTATCGTGTGTTCCCGAGGGTGAAAATTATCGTTGCACTGGCACTTTTACGGGTACGGATATGCACGACACTACGGATTATCCGTTCACGTTTGTTTTGCGTTTTACTAATTACATGGGGATGTACATTATTGGTCATGAGGACATTTCGCTCGGTCAATATGGCTTATTCCCTAATCGTGATATTCAAGTGACGGGGAATAATCAATTTGGGGGATGGATGAACCCTTTGAATGGCTGGTCTTGGAGTGGAAATCAAAATAATTATGATATGAGTTTTGGCATCGGTACGGGTGGGGTGTCGGGTACTCCCCAGTTGGTTACCGTTGATTTATTGTTTGCTCGGTCTGCGGCGTGTTCAATTCTTCCAACTCCGTCTCCTATTCCTACTGTTATGCCTGATACGGGGTATTGTTCTTCCGTAGCTCCCACTATTGACGAATTTGGTTTCGATCTTTTCGTTGCCGATGGAGCTCCTAATTGCAATATGGGGTGGAATGAATTCGTAGTAGGTGCTTATACCGTTCCCGCTGTTCAAATTTGTTTGCAACCTTCCCAATTTGGAGTTATTCGCTTGTTTGGTGGTGATTACGAGGTGGGAATTTATGCATTAGCGGCGGCCGCGGCTTTCCTCTGGCGTTTTCTACGGACTGTATAAAAAGGAGTTCAAATGTTTTCAATAACGATACCTGTTCCAACTGTATTTATATATATTGCCGCTGTGCTCGTTGTTATTCTGATCGCTAAATTCATCATTGGTTGGATAGTCGGATGATCCTCGGTTCGCGGCTTTTTGAAGAATTGGATCAAGAGCGAATTGTTTGCATTACAGGCTCTTTGTCAGGTGGTAAAACGCGCCTTGCTTTCGACTTGGCTCTTTTCTATTGGCGGCGTGGGTATCGTCTTTTTTCAAATGTGCCTCATAACTTTGAGAATTGGACAAAGAACGAAAGTTATGACCTTTTCAAAAGTTTTGTCATTATCGATGAGGGTGGCGAGTACGTCCGTCAATCAAAGGTTGCAAGTTCAATAACTCGCTCGGCTGGTAAGGCAAACTATTATGCAATTTTCGCGGGTAAACGCCTCCCGCACAAAAATTTACAGGACATTGTTATAAGACCGCGATTTGATTTTTATCAGAATTACGGCATACCCCTGATTTTATGGCGTGCGGTGGTCAATGCAGATGAAAAATATAAGTTTGTTTTCTTTCAAGCGTTCCCTCAGCTTGTACATGGCACTTATTCAACGCTTACATCGTCGGGGGGTATCGAGGACGTTTTCGCTCGTGCGGAACGTACTGTACAAATCCTTGCTGAAATGGAAGGTCAAACTGCTGGCGAACAAGCCGAAGCGGGATACACGGGACTTGCGGACGACCTCTCCGAAGCGTTTGGACAAAGTCTATCCTAAGAGGACTTACAAAGGCCGTGACAGAATTTCTCTTGTTCCTCGATGGGTTGCAAACTGGATTGTTACGTCTGCCGTTATCTACTTCATGGGGTCGTATATTCTCCGTTTTGCTGGCGTTGATACTGCTGGTTTCGACCCATTCGCGAGGGCTTCATCTTCTGCGGTGGCTACAGCTACCCCATTACCAAATTATCCGATTAATGACCAGGGTTCCTTTCATGCTTCGTCAAATCCTCAGGATAATTTATTCGCTGATACTCCTGCTCCTTCTGATGCTGGTGGCGTGGCTGGTGTACAACCGATGACCCAACCGACTTATACACCTTTTCCAACTCTTACACCTTATCCCACTCAACAACCTTATTTTGGGAGGTTGATTGCGATAGGTTATTCGTATTACTGGCCTCCGTTTGGACCGCCGAATTGCTCGGCTGAGAATTGGCACTCAGATATAAATTTTTGTGACGATATGACGGCTAGCGGTTTGCAATGGTCTTTGTATGTTGGTCATGGTGTTGCTGTGCCTGTTCAATGGCGAAATGATATTCCACTTGGTTCTACTATTCGGGTGCATTCTCCCAAGGAAATGATCGGGGATTATCTCGTCTTGGATTTTTGCGGCGATTGCATCAAACCTGAGGGGCATATTTATTTTGATTTTCTTGATAATCGCGCTCGTCTCAATTGGACTGTTCCCATGTTGGTGGAGGTAATAAAACCATGACAATCTATAGACCATCTGCCTCTAATCGTCGTCGTGAAATTTATTGGGATGAAATGTCTCAATCAGATTTGGAATTTATCTATCCGTTGTTGGTGGCTCATAACTCTGCTTACACGGAGGAAGCACTACTCGAAATATCAAACAGGATGGCGTCTGGTCAATGGGATTTTCCTCCTCTCCCCTGTCAATATGATTATGCGGATTGGGTTGTATCCCTTCTTAGTTTGCCTAAAAAATTGGTCAATTTTGTACGTTATGGGGTGGGGGAGTGGTTTAGATCGTATTTTCTGCCATTCCTGTTTGGCGGTCGTTAGTGTTGATCGAGGTTTTCAATGCCTGTAATGCTTGATTTGTTTTCTGGTCTTTGTGGTGCTTCCTCCGCTTTTCGTGATGCTGGCTGGACTGTTTACACTGCCGACATCAATCCTGAATTCAATCCTGATTTTTGTGTTGACCTGGCAAACTGGTCTTTTCCGTTTGAGCTGAGCGTTGATTTGGTATGGGCTTCCCCTCCTTGTACCTATTTTAGTCGTTACATTCAGCGTGGTGTTTTCAAGAATGAGCCTCTGCCAGATATGACTTTATACAATGCCTCTTGTAGGATCATTCAAGAGTTACAACCTAAATATTATTGTATTGAGAATGTGCGCGGGGCTGTTCCTTTTTTTGGACGTGGCTACCGTTCTTATGGTTCTTTCTTCCTCTGGGGCAACTTTCCTGACCTGGCTGTCAATAATTCAAAGTTTCATTTTGTGAAGTCTCACGTTACATCAGGACATAAACGGCGCGTAGCTGAACGGGGTTTGATTCCTCGCGGTTTGAGCCAGGCTTTATTGGATGCGGTTTCTTTCCATCGTTTTTTATTTGAGCTGCCTCCAATAAAATTTGAGCGTTCGCTGAGCTGGGCGCGTCCAAAGTAGCCGCGCGGGGGTTGCCCCCTCGGGGTGCGCGGCGTTTGATCGCGCGGATGCTCTTGTCTATTGGTCATATTTGAAAAAATGGTTTTGGAAAATTGGAAAGTGCAGTAAAGAGGTAAGCGTTATGGATTTGGCGAAGATGTCGGAGTGCTGGCTTTACTGCACTACTCAGTTTTTGAAAGGTAATTAAATTGGATCAGCCTCATATTATTCGATTTGCTGAACGTGGTAGTCTTATGGAGTTTTCTCCGAGGTTTTCACTTACTCATCAGGTTAAGCGGACTTGGCGGCGTGGTGAAATTTCTGCGTTTTCTGTTCGTTCCCGTAGTCGTTTAAATCGTAAGATTTCCATGATTACGCATAATTCTTTACCTTTGTTTGTCACTCTTACTTATCATTTGGAAATTCCTCAAAATTTTGAGGGGTATAAATATCATCTTCATCATTTCTTTATTCGTCTTTTACAGAAGTTTCCTAAGGCTGGCATTATTTGGAAGTTGGAGTATCAGTGGCGGGGCTATGCTCATTTTCATTTGTTCGTTTGGAATGTTTCCGAGGATGATCTAAAAGCATTTGTTCCTCGTGTTTGGAATGAGATTGCTGGTTATGGTTCTGAAGATCATCTAAAATGGCACCAAGGGCTTTTAGGAAATGGGAATGAGCATTGTGTTCAGTCTATTCGCTCTTGGAATGGGGTTAAATCGTATGCGTCAAAGTATTTTGCAAAAATTGAAAATGATAAGGTTGGTGGTCGTGTTTGGGGAATACGTGGAAGTCATCGGGAAATAGTCGGGCAAAAAGAGAACGGGAAACCTATTTATAAACACGTGTCGAATGTTCCTTTTTCCAAGTTGTTGGAATTTCGGTGCTCCTTGGCTGTTGCGTTGCAATTTCGTCAGGCTGTCATGCGTCAATTGAATTTTGATTTTCAGCGTTTGGGTTTTTGGTGTGCGAATTATGAAGTAGATTGGCTTTTATTTTTAGATGAAATTTGGAATGCTGAATATGTTAGTTATCATCCTCCTGATGATCCTCCTGATTGGGAGATGGGTATTGATATACCTGAAATTGAAGATTGTTTTGAATTATGCAATTAGCTGGCCGTCTCAATGGCGCTCAGCGTATGCGGCTTGGCAGGCTTCTAAACATGCTTTACAAGCCTTCTGAATTGGCGGATGAAATAGGTTTTACAGTTCGGCAAATTTATCGGGTTTATGTTCCTTGTGGTTGTCCTGTGGTTCGTGATCGTGGTCGGGTTTGGATAAATGGCAAGGCATTTGCTGAATGGTATGAGGTCAGTTATCCAAAGCAAGCACTTTTAGAAGATGAAGCTTTCTGTCTGACTTGTAAAAAGGCTGTGAAGATGGCGGAACCTGAAAAAAAGAAAAAAGGTAGGCTGTCTTATTGGGTCTGCAAGTGTCTCGCTTGTGGTCGTAAAATTTCAAGAATTATTGATTTGGAAAGGTTGTGAGAATGAAAAAGAAGAAAGATTTCAAGGATGTTTTTTTAGAACTTCTTGGTCTTATGTGGTTATTGCTTTGGGTATGTAAGTTTTGGACTATAAATGATAAATCGTGAAAATTGGAAAGCAGTAAATCAGTACCTAAAATATCGGCGGGAAGTTGATCTACTTTCTTCGTCCTCGGTGCGTCTTGAAAAGACCTGGCTTCGTCATCTTCTTGAATGGGCTGATAGTGTTGGGTTTGCGCAAGTCTCTAGAGTTCGTCCGTCATTTCCTCAGCAGCTTCTTTCTTTGTCGCTTTCTCCTATTTACACAACTCACATAATACGGGCTTCTTATCGTTTCTTCTCTTGGCTTGTAAAACATCAGCGGGGGTATTCCTCGATTTCGGCGGCTTGGATGGACACTCTCAAAGTTCGGGGGATGGTTATTGAGCATCGAGAGCATGAAGCGGTTACCATCGAGGAAATTCGGGCTATTTCCTGCGCTCCTGTTCAAACTATCAGAGATAGGCGAATTCGTGCGTCTGCGGTGTTCTGGTGGCTTTCTGGAATACGTGTCGGGGCGTTTGTCACCTTGCCAGTTTCAGCCGTTGACCTTGACTTGCTCACGGTTCGCCAGTGGCCGAAGTTGGGCGTCAAAACGAAGTTCAAAAAACATGCGACTACATTTCTACTTGATATTCCTGATTTGATTGAAGTTGTCAAAGATTGGGATAAAGAAGTGAGGGCTGCGCGTTCGGTTTTTTGGTTTGCTTCTTGCGATCCTGAAACGGGACTGATTGATCCAGTAGTTAGAACGGTTGGAGTTCATCGCAATATTCGAGCGGGTAAGGATTTGCGGGATTGGCTCGGGCGGGTTGGTCTGCCTTATCACTCCCCGCATAAGTTCCGACATGGGCACGCTGTTTATGCTTTGAAACAAGCGAAGGACATTCCAGCACTAAAGGCAATTTCACAAAACTTGATGCATTCGAATTTATCTACAACGGACGGGGTCTATGGGATTCTCTCGGACATGGACGTAAAGAAACAAATTCAATCGTTAGGTAAATGATTGGGTTTTAGAAAATCCATGGGCGTCGTCCGCGAAGCGTGGTTTTGTCGATGTTACGGGTCGGTTTAGTTGTCCTTGTCCGCCACAAAAACTACCAGTTCACTAATGATGCTTGTAATCTATGCTGGCAAGTCAAGCGGGGCGGCGGCGCAATCATGGAGACAAATTGTCTCAATTCCCCCCTTAATGTTGTACCCTGTGCCCCGTTGCCGAATGCCTATGAGCGGTGTGGAGAATTTCTCAGGGTCGGCAGTGAAAATCCCCTGTCGGGTGGAGTGTAGATAACTCTCCTGAGCGGTGTGGAGAATTCTAAAGTGTAGGGTTTTGAATTTGTTTTTGAATTTGGTTCTGGGTCACCCGTGACTGGCGGGGGGGTGACCCGTTTCTGCACGGGTTGAGTTGGGGGAGCGCCAACTCAGTGCGTTCTTGAATTTGATTTTGACTTGGCACGAAATGACATTAAAAAACGGTCAATAGTGGGCCCGACAGGATTCGAACCTGTGACCAAGGAATTATGAGTTCCCTGCGCTAACCGCTGCGCCACGGGCCCTGCTTAACATGCCAAGTGCTCCAGTGTTCAGTGTCACGCAACCTGACACCTGAAACGTGACACTGAAGCACTTGTAAGAGCGGGAGATGGGATTCGAACCCACGAATATCAGCTTGGAAGGCTGATGCCTTACCACTTGGCGACTCCCGCATGTTTATCTATCAGGCCGCTATTATATTGGTGTTTGGATTTTTGAGCAAGTGGAGCGCCGGGCTGCCCAAAATTGATTCCGCAAACACTCCCTTTGTCATTCCTGCGTCGCTGTCAGGCTGATTAATTCCCACTTTCCGTCAGAGTGGTCTGAGAGGACGCAGGTATATGTAATGGCCAGCTTCGCGTATGACACATCCACCCTGTATTGACCGTTATCCAAAAGAATGACGCCGTCCGGGGTAAATCTTTGCGCATCGAACGCAGCGACCTTTTCCTGCTTTTCGACAAACAGGATACAGGCGTGCCAAGCATTTTCGTGCGGCGATCTTGTCGGAGTGGGGATCGCGTCAATCCGACTCTTCGCGACAAGGGCCAGCCCGTAGATCAGCCCGCAAATGATCGCCATGGTGATTATGGCTATTACAAAGTTGATCAGATTTTTCGAATCTTTTTTGGCTGGGACTGTTTTTACCCTTTTGAGATCTCTCCCGCAATATTTACACCTCGGCGCCCCAACTCGAACGGGTTCCCCGCAATGGGGACATTTAACTTCTTCCACTTTAGGGGGATTAACTTCCGCCGCTGGCGGTGGAACCGGGGCGGAAGCAGGCTCAAGATGCTGCCTGAGCAGTTGACTAGTTTTTTCGTTTTTTGGGTTTATGCGCAGCATCTGTTTCAAACAGTAGATGCGCTCTTTCTCGCTGACTGAAGTCTGGTACATCCAGCCCCAGGCGAGTTCGCTCTGCGGGTTTTGTTTAACAGCGGAAATAAAAAACCTGCGCGCTTCCTCCCGCTTTCCTGCTTTATACGCCGTAATTCCCTGTTGAAGTAGATCATTCATCGCGCACTCTCTTTGAAAAATACGATTTGCAGTTTTTAGGAACCCGTTGCCGTAGAATACACTTTTCCATATTTTTTGTCACGTGTTATTTGTCATCAAACCCCGCTCTTCCCAAAAAGATATTGTCTGCCCCGCCCGCGGATGCCTTCCGCTTTTCATACAGTTATAATATCAAACATGGACACAAATTCAACCCCGGTTACATATGACATCCCGCTCGAAAAACTCACCTACGGCGGCGATGCCATGGGACGCCTGCCCGACGGCCGCGCGGTGTTCGTGCCGTTTGGCTTGCCCGGCGAAACGGTCCGCGTGAGATTGACTCAGCAAAAGCAAAACTTTGCGCGCGGAGAATTGCTCGAAGTGTTGACCGCCTCTCCGCAAAGGATTGGCCCGAAATGCAAACACTTTACCCAATGCGGCGGATGTCATTACCAAAACCTGTCCTACGAAAATCAATTGCAGGCAAAGGCCGAAATCCTGTGCGACCAGTTGCAAAGAATAGGAAAGATCGAGAATCCGCCCATCCAGCCGATGGTTGCATCGCCGCTTGAATGGAATTATCGCAATCACGTACAATTCCATCTGACAGCGGAAGGCAAAATTGGGTTTATCAACTCAAAGGGGAATTCAGCCATGCCCATCGAAGAATGTCATCTGCCCGAAACAAGCATTGACTCCTTCTGGCGCGAACTGCAATTTGAATCCAACAAGGATGTTGAGCGCGTGTCCATACGCGCCGGACGTGACGAAGAACTGATGGTCGTGCTTGAGTCAGAATCGCCTGAAACTCCCGAACTGGAGATCGAAGCTGACGTCTCCATTGTGCATCTATATGAAGAGCACCCCGTTGTTATTGCGGGGCAGGGCTATCTCACCACCAGTGTTCTGGAAAAATATTTTCAGGTATCCGCCGCCTCATTCTTTCAGGTTAATACGGCGATGGCGGAAAAAATGGTGGAGCACCTGTTTGCTCGTTTACCTGTCTCCCTGTCTACTACTTTACTCGACATTTATTGCGGCGCCGGTTTGTTCAGCAAATTCTTCGCGCCAAAATGCGGCAGGGTCATCGGCATCGAATCGTCCGAATCAGCCTGCGAAGATTTTGCGGTCAATCTCGACGAGTTTGACAATGTCGAATTATATGAAGGCGCAGCCGAAGAAATTTTGCCCGGTCTGGAAAGCCGGATTGTCAGCCCGGCATACATGATCGTCGACCCGCCGCGCGCGGGCATCGAAAGGCACGCGCTGGATGCCATCATAAACATCAAGCCGCAGGTTATTGCCTACGTTTCCTGCGACCCGTCCACGCTGGCACGTGACGCGGCGCGGCTCATCAGCGGGGGCTATCGTCTGGTCGAAGTGACGCCCTTCGACCTGTTTCCGCAGACATATCACATCGAGTCGATTTCAATTTTCGAAAGCATGTAAATGCTCAAGCCTCTCGGCGATTCTGCTTTGCTTGTCGAACTCGGCGACAAAATAGACCCCGCCATCAATCAACGCGTTCATACGCTCAATGCGCTTCTGCAATCGAAGGACATCACAGGCATCATCGAAACTGTCCCCGCATATTGCACACTGCTCATTCACTATGACCCGTTGATTTTGACATTGGATCAAGTGACTCGTTGGGTGCGGGATAAACTGACTCAGGTTGATGATTCGCTTAATAGAAAGCCGCGCCAACTCGTAGTCCCGACTCGATACGGCGGCGCATCCGGCCCTGACCTGGAAACTGTCGCAGTCTCGAAAGGCATTTCCGCCGCTGACGTAGTCCGCATCCACAGCGAACGTGAATACACCGTGTACATGATGGGATTCACGCCGGGCTTTCCGTATTTGGGGACGTTGGATGAGCGCCTTGTCATGCCGCGTTTGGAGACGCCGCGCACGCTAGTCAAAGCGGGGACAGTTGCCATTGCCGGCTCGCAGACGGGGATTTACCCGCTTGATTCGCCCGGCGGCTGGCACCTCATTGGCTGGACTCCGCTGAAATTGTTCGACCCGCACAGCGACTCTCCGTTTTTGTTTATACCCGGCGATCTCGTTAAATTTATTCCGATTGAGGATGACCATGCTTGAGGTAATGGATGTTTCCGGCATGGTCACGTTTCAAGATTCAGGCCGGTATGGGTTTGCAGGTTTTGGCGTCCCAACCTCCGGCCCAATGGACTGGTTCGCACATCGCGCCGCAAACACCTTGGTTGGAAACTCAGTCGATGCGGCTGTGATCGAAATTGGTTTGGGGGAGGTAGTCTTTCGCGCAAAACGAAATTGCGTTCTGGCAGTCAGCGGCGCGGGGTATGAAGTTCAAAACTACATTTGGACCTTTCCATTATGGACTTCGTTCTTCGTGCGCGCAGGCTGGCATGTGCATCTCAAAAAGAAAAACGGCGGCAATTGGGCATACCTCGCAGCCGCCGGCGGATTTGAAGTTGAGTCTGTTTTGGGTTCGCGTTCCACATATTTGCGCGGCGGGCAGGGCAAGGCCATTCAATCGGGAGATGTTTTGCAGTGCGGCAAACCTTCGGCTGAGTTGATGAAACTCGCGGCGCGAAACTTCAGCGCTGAAAAATACATGCCGTACAGCCAGTCGCCTGTGGTTGAGGTGATCGCCGGCCCGCAAAAAGATTGGTTCACAGAAGAAGGCTGGCAAATTTTTTTGAACAGCGAATACACGTTGAGCAAATCATTTGACCGCATGGGCTACCGGCTTGAAGGAAATCCAATTTCACACAGCGCCGGCGCAGACTTGATCTCGGAGGGCATGACGATGGGCAGTGTGCAAGTCCCTGCCAATGGGCTGCCGATCGTGATGATGGCAGACGCTCCCACGACAGGCGGGTATCCAAAGATCGCAAGCGTGGTGAAGACAAGCCTGCCGCTGCTGGCGCAGTGCGAGGCGGGCGCGAGTAGAATCAGGTTTAAAGAAACAACGGTGGAAGAAGCGCAGGATAAGCTAATAAGACTTCCGAGTTCTTTAAGAACTCGGAAGTCTGGAGTCGAAGATGAAAATAGACTTGAATTGTGACCTCGGCGAAGGCGCCGGCAATGATGAAGCCATCATGCCGCACATCACATCTGCCAACATCGCCTGCGGATTCCATGCCGGTGATGAGCATGTGATGCGCGGGACGGTGAAATTAGCCATGCGGCATGGCGTGAATATTGGCGCGCACCCGGGCTGGAAGGACAGGGAAAACTTCGGCAGGCTTGAGATGAATGTCTCTGCTGATGAGGCTGAACGTATCGTTTTTGAACAGATCAAAATTTTGGCAGAGATCGCAAAAGCGGAAGGGGCGGTGCTGAGGCATGTCAAGCCGCACGGGGCGCTATACAATCAGGCGGCGAAAGACCGCGTGCTGGCAGATGCCATCGTGCGGGCGGTAAAAAGAGTCAGCGTGGATCTGATTCTCGTTGGGCTGGCAGGCTTGGGGTTGTGTGATGCGGGTCTTGCAGCGGGGATTCAAGTCGCAGGCGAGGGATTCCCCGACCGGGCATACAATCCTGACGGCACGTTGATGTCACGCAGCATTGCCGGCGCGGTGATCGAGTCGCCGCAAGAAGTGGCGAAGAACTCGGTGAAGTTGGTCAGGGATGGAATTATGTTTGGGGAACGCCGCGTGTTTGTGGATACTTTGTGTTTGCATGGAGATAACAAACGCGCAGTAGAAAATGCAATTCTACTGCGCGAGGTGCTGCACAAAAATGGAATTGAAGTCATGTCATTGCGAGGGCGTTAGCCCGAGGCAATCCCCTTATCAATTGGAGATTGCTTCGTCGGAAAGAGCATTCTCCTCGCAACGACATGAAATTAATCTTCTGCGATCACGATCAATTTATCTTCTGAAGTAAATGTAACCTTGTCCGCTTTTTTCGGGTTGGTGTGAACGCCGTAGGATTTTTCGGCGTCGTGGTTTTCGCTCATCATGCGATAGCCAATGGCGGTCTCGCCGCGGCGGCGGGCGGCTTCGGTGACGGTGTAGAAATTAACGGGCTGGCCGGTTGCCACATAATCGCTGATCGGCTTGAGATAAATTTCCGCGCCTTCAGGGTCAAAGATGTCATCGAACACGCCGAGCAATTCAGCGTTCTCTGAAAGCTGCGCCATCATCAAGCTGATGAGATGTTCGCTGACGATGAAGTCGTCCACCCTGGCGGCTTCGGCCAGTTCACGGTTGCGCAGGTCGAGCATTTCGCTGACGATGGAGAACGGGGTTTCGTCGCGTTCGGCGATGTCGCGCAGATGCAGCAATGTGACGAGCGTGATCGCGTCCGCTTCCTGCGGTTCGAGATGGCTGTATGCCAGCACGATGACGTGGTCATATTCGGCGGCTTCAAGTTTTTCAAGCAGGCTGCGATCGCGGATGTCGCCAGTTTGTGTGACGATCTTTTGATTCTTCAGCTTTCCGCTGTCCATGCGGATTTGTTTTTCGAGTTCGAAAATATCCGAGACCACGGTCACCTGCGAACCTTTGGCGACGTAATTATCCAGTTCGCGGATGATGGTGGAGCCGGAGCGGTTCCAGCCGAGGATGAGAGCCTTCTCCGGCCTGGGACTGGCGGCTTTTCCGTTGGTCTGAATCAGGCTTTCGTCCAGCGGGATGCGCGAAAGGTTTGAAAGATGAATCTTGTCGTCATCTTCTGCGATGGCAAAGATCTGGTCACCGGGTTCGATGCGCGTGTCCATAGCGGGACTCATCGCAACTGTTCCATCGGCTTTGCGAATGCCCATCAACGTGGATGTTTCAAAAGCCAGCAGGGCTTCGCCATAGGTCTTGCCCGAAAGCGCGGTTTCATTTTTAAAATAAATTTCATCGCCGCCGAAATTCATCAACTCGGTATAGACGAGGGAGAGTCCGCTCTGGCGCGAGGTTTGCGCGACGACGCGCGCGATGAGCTCATTGGTAAGAATGGGTTGGACGGTGTCCTTCGCGCTGAGCATCTTGACCACGTCCATGTTCTTCGGGTCGCGGATCTGCGTGACGATGTGATACGGCTCCGCGTGGCGATTGGGGTTGTTGGTGATTGCCAGCACAGATTTGATGACATGCGTATCCGGGTCTGCGCCTTCCGCCAGCACGATGATCGAACGCGCGGTGTGCGGGCTGGCGATCTCAAGGTCAGTCAGGTCAATGGGACTTCCCGAGCGGCAGATGACTTTCGTGTTTTTGGTGTCGGGGATGCGTTCAGAGAGCGCATCTTCCATCTCGACCTTGTCCTGATCGGCCAATACGACGATGACTGCGCCGCTTTTTCTGCTTTCGTTGGCAAGGATGATTTCCGAGATGACAGTGAACACTTGCGGAGTCCAGCCGAGGATGACAGTGTGATCGTTTTCAAGGACTTGCGAACGTCCCTTGCGGAGTTCATCGAGTTTATCTTCCAAACCGTTGTTGATGATGCCGATGAGGGCGCTGACGACGAAGATGCCCCCGAATGTCACCGCCAGCATCATCAGCATGAAGAAGAAACTGCCGCTGTCGCCGCCCATTGTGCCCGAGTCGAGCGTACGCAGAAGAGCCATCCATACCAGGTCGTACAGCGTTTCGTCATTGGGGGCGCTGCCGGTAATTTTGACAATCACCGCCACGATAAAAATAATGACGGCAGATAGAATAAACAGGGCAGTGATTAATGCGCCTGCGCCGCGAGCCATGTAATTGTCAAACCAATATTGAAACTTTTGCTTGAAAGTGGGTGTCTTCATTTCTTATCTTCTCCTCGCACTTTGAATATGGGCGCTATTATAAAAGCATATTGACGGCAGGTCATGGGAAATGAGTTTGCAATCATTTTGCATTTATACTTGTATTGGGCGGTGCGACAAGCCGCAAAGTTAAGAAAACTATAATCTATTACAGGTAACATCAACGCGATATACAAAGTCTATTCAGAGCTGCAATTATCGCACTTTGGAAAGTGAGGTGAATCATGTTTTCATTCGAAGGTTTTGACCGCCGCAAAGAAGAGGATCGCATCCGCGAGGAAGGCAGGCTTCCCCCCGGACAATCGTTGACATTAAAGTTCCCCGTTTTGCATTATGGTCCCGTGCCGTCGTTCAACGCCGCCACTTGGGACTTCCGCGTCTGGGGCGAAGTGGAAGAGGAAAAGCGCTGGTCGTGGGACGAGTTCAATCAACTGCCGCGCGCGAAGATTCAAATGGACATTCATTGCGTCACGCGCTGGAGCAAAGCCGATACAGTTTGGGAAGGCGTTTCAGTCAAAACGATGGTGGATAATGGCCTGATCAAGATCAAGCCGACAGCCACTCATGTCATGCAGCACGCCGAATATGGATTCACGGTCAACCTGCCGCTGGAAGTTGTTCTGCAGGAAAATTTTCTGCTCGCCACCCATTTAGACGGCGAACCGATCACGCCCGATCACGGCTATCCCTTGCGCGGCATGGTGGGCTTCATCCCCTCTAAAAAGGATTTGGAAACGCCATATCTATGGAAGGGTGCCAAGTGGATCAGGTCGCTGGAGTTCATGCCGCGCGACAAACGCGGATTTTGGGAACAGGCCGGCTATCACAACCGCGCGGATATCTGGCGCGAAGAACGATTTGGGTAGTATCAAGACCTCCGAGTTTTTCACAAGAAACGCTCGGAGGTTTTGTTTGAATTAATTTGGTTCTCCCGTTTTTGGCGGGTTGAAACGACGAGAGAAATTTTTTTGCCGCCAATTACACGAATTTTCGCGAAATTGGCTTGAAAATCCGCGCAGATTAGCGAAATTCGCGGCTAAGATTTTGTACTTTCCCGTTAAAAACGGTAGTGCCATTAATTTTTACCGAACCACATGCGCGCCAACAAATTATCCTTTTTGATGAATTGATGATACAAAGCCGCGCCGAAATGCAGAAGCACCAGCAGCAGCAGCAGCGTCGAAGTCAATCCATGACCCAGACGCGGCAGGTATTCAAAGAAATCCTGCGGATATGGCTGTGCGCCGCTGAACACCGCCGGCAGGTTTACCTGCTGAAACAAGCCAAACCCGCTGAGAGCCATGCCAAGCATTAATAGGTAAAGCAGACCATGAGTGGCTTTTGCAACAATATCCAGAAAGCGGTTGTCCTTGTTGGTGTCGGCGGCAGGCCGCTTGAACGAAAAAAGCATGATCAGCCGAATGACAAGCAATATGGCAATTGCTCCGCCAATGTACGTGTGGCTTTGCAGCATCATCGGTTTTTGCGGGTCCGTAGACGGGACGCCGGGCATGGCGAACTTCCCAACCATCAGCATCATCAAAACAAGCAGAGCGGTCAGCCAGTGAATTACAACATGGGCAGGGTGGTATCTTTTCGGGGTCGCTTCAGACATGGTTTCCTCCAGGAGAATAAAGTTTCCATTATGACGTTTTTATATTGCAATCGCTTACATATAAACTTGGAGTAAAATACCTGCATCACAAATCTTCCCAGTTGTCATCATCAATTTCTGGATGAATAAATACATCGAGAAGCAGCAGGTAAACTCAAGCGTATTACTTGAAGCTGCCAGGCAGCCTGCCCGGTTTTTGATTTTACTTGCTGATAAAATTATTGAAATAGACCCGCAGGAATCAATGTGGGTTAAAGCACATCTTACATAATTTATCTTCACATACCCTCGGAGGAAAAATGAGCTATCAAAAGATTATCATCACCGGCAATTTGGGGCGCGACCCTGAAATGCGCTATCTCCCATCAGGCCAGGCTGTTACAAGTTTTTCTGTTGCAGTCAACGAGTCCTATACCAACGCAAATGGCGAGAAGGTAAAGAAGACCATCTGGTTTCGCGTGACTGCCTGGGGCAAACAGGCTGAAATCTGTAACCAATATCTAAAGAAAGGTTCGCAAGTTCTTGTCGATGGACGCATGAGCGCTGATCCATCCACTGGCGGACCAAAAGTTTGGACAAAACAGGACGGCACCGTAGGCTCGTCTTTTGAGGTCACTGCAGCTACAGTTCGTTTCCTCTCAACACGTGGAGATGATAATGAAGGCGGTCCCGTCGCAGGCGGGGGCGGCATGGGAATGGCTGAGCTTCCCCCCGAAGACGATATTCCGTTCTAGTTCATGAGCGAAGCAGGTCTGACAGGTCGCGCTGGTTTGTCAGACCTGCTTCTTCAAATTTGGATAAACCCCATGACCACTCCCCAACAACCCCCCAAAAACGCCGGCCCCGTGCTTGAACTTCCCCCCGAACTTGAGCTTGTCTACGCCAACCTTGCGCGCATCGCTCATTCACCTGCTGACATTGTCATTGACTTTGCACATCTGCTGCCCGGCGAACCAAGGGCATGGATCCGCTCGCGCGTGGTCATGACCCCGCTCAGCGCAAAATTACTGGTACGGGCGCTTGCCGAAAATATTGCACGATACGAGGCGGCCTTTGGCGAGATCAACATCCCCGCCAGCAGCACACTTGCCGATAACCTTTTTCGTCCCTTTCAACAGCCGCCCGAACCGCCGAAAGAATAACACCCCATGCACAAACTTGAACAGATCACAGACGGCATCCGCAAGGTGTTTGACGCCCGCACCTCAGCCCGCGACCATGCGCTCGCGCAAGCCCGTCAATTAACACGCGCCTGTTCACTCGCCATCCGCGCCGTCCACCGCGATGAACTGGATGTCATGAACGGGCATTTACTCGAAGCCAGTCAATTGGCTGACACCCTGCGTGACTCCCTTGCCAATTTCCCTGACCTGTTCTACGCGGGATACACCCAGGATGCGCTCAAGGAATTTGTGGAAGCGAACGTCACCTGCGCTTTGATTCGGAACGAGCCGCTTCAGACTCCCGAAGGGCTGGTCGTTGAACCTGCGACATATCTCAACGGGTTGGCGGAAGTCGTCGGCGAGCTGCGCCGCCGCATCTTGGATATTCTGCGACACGGCTATTCACAGGAAGCCGAACGCCTGCTTGGCTACATGGATGAAATCTATTCTGTGCTGGTCACCATGGACTACCCGGACGCGATCACCAACGGCCTGCGCCGCCAAACTGACCTTGCACGCAGCATCATCGAAAAGACGCGTGGTGACATCACCTTCAGTCTGCGCGGCGAGCACCTCACTCAAGCCATCAGCCAGTTAAGCGCCCAATTAAACAGCGACCCGGTCAACGGTCAGGCAGGAAGCGCGAATCCACTGAATCCAAAAGAGGATCATTAAAGGCATGGCGAAAGGCGGCCGCCGCTATCCTCTCGTTATCTATACCCACATGCTGGACCGCTGGTGGCCTGCGATCCTGCTGCTCGGGCTTGCATTACTTGGATTATCGTGGGCGATTTATAGCTGGGGCTTTGAAGAATGGCGCTGGCTTGCCTTTGCCAGTATCGGCGGGCTGACAGTGTTTGCCGGCTTCATGATGCTGGTGTTGCGGAAGAGTGCATATGTGCAGCCTTTCAGCGATCATCTTAAATTGGCAACGCCCTTTTTACGACTCAATATTTCCTATAAAAGATTTTTGCGTTCCACCTCGGCAAATATGGGGGCGATGTTTCCGCCAAACTCCGTTTCAAAATGGCAGGCCGATATCATTCAACCCGTTGCGAAGATGACCGCGCTTATTATCGAATTGAATGCCTACCCCATGCCGCGATCATTTTTGCGTTTTTTTCTGTCGCCGCTCTTCTTCAAGGATAAGACTCCGCATTTTGTGATTCTGGTCGATGACTGGATGAAGTTTAGCTCCGAATTGGAGAGTATGCGTATTGCCGCGGATTCCCCAACCCCGCAGAAAAAGCGCGATAACTCGATCCTTTCCAAATTACCAAACAAGAACAAATGAATATTTATTTTGCATGTTCCATAACGGGCGGGCGCGAATTTGAATCCGCGTATCAGACGATCGTTGCCGCATTGATGGAGGATGGGCATGAAATCCCAACTTCACATCTGGCGCAATCGGAAGTCATGGAAAATGAACGTGCGCTTGCGCCTTGTGATGTTTACGAGCGCGATGTGAATTGGATAAAAAATTGCGACGTGCTGATTGCAGAGGTCAGCGTGCCGTCGCATGGGGTGGGGTATGAGATCGCCTTTGCCTTGGGAATCGGGAAGCGTGTTTTGTGCCTGCACCAGCAGGATAGAAAAGTATCAAAGATGATCACTGGCAATTCAGACCCCGCGCTCAAAATAAATCCCTACTCAACAGTGGAAGAGGCTGTTTCACAGGCGCGCAATTTCCTGAGCAGCCTGTAAAGTATTTGTGATTATTATCACATTCAATCTGTGACATTCAACGATGGTTGAAAAAATCGAAGTCGGCTATTATATGGGCGGAGACGGAACATAGACACCTCCAAAATGCTCCTCCCTGTCTCCTCCTTTGGCGAAAGTTGCCGCCGAGTGCACACTCGGCGGCAACATGTTTAAGTTCCATCCTTGTTGAGAATTGATCTTTATTCCTGCGTGGGGAGCAGCACAATAAAGGACGATCCCTTTCCCTTGCTCGATTCCACCCACACGCGCCCCTGATGACTGTCCACAATTGATTTGACAATGGCCAGCCCAAGGCCGGAACCTTGCACCCCTTCCGGGACATTGGTGGCGCGGTAGAATTTTTCGAATATATGGCTTTGCTCCTCGGGCGGGATGCCGGGGCCGTTATCTTCAACCTTTAATATGATCTGCTGTTCCTGCATGGATATGCTCACCCGAATAGCGCCGTCATTCGGGGTGTATTTGATCGCATTGCCGATCAGGTTGTCCACCATCTGACGGATGCGGATCGGATTGGCGCGGATGGAATGTATGGTCTGGGTCAGCTCTTGTGTGAGCTGTAGGTTCTTTCCCTTGATTTGAGCGTCAAACATGTCCAGCGAATATTTCAAAACGCCTTCAAGGTGGACGATTTCACGGCGTGTGTCAAAGCCAGCCTCAAGCCGTCCCAGATCAAGCAGGTCATTTACCAATGCAGTGATGTGTTGGATGCTTCCCTGCAGCCGCTTGATAAACTCAGTTTGATTCTCGTTCAATGGACCGGTGCGTTCGATCAACTCTGTGTAGCCCAGGATGGAAGTTAAAGGGGAACGCAGGTCATGTGATACCGTGTGAATAAAGTCGCTCTTTAATCGGTCAAGTTCCTTGAGGTAGGAAATGTCCTGCATGGTCACAGCTGCGCCGATCTTGGGGATGGGCGTGTACTGGGCATTGAACACACGGCCATCGTCAAAATTGATCTCATGATATTTCAACGGTCCTTCTGTTGAGCGGGCCAATAAGGCTTTCAGGTCTGCATTTGAGATCACATCGGTCAAGAACCAGCCTGTGAGCTCTCTTTCGTTCAGGTTGAAGATCTCGCGGATGGCGCGATTCACAAACAGGATTCTTTGATTCGAGTCGACCACGATGACGCCATCCTGAATGTTGGCAATGATCGCTTCGAGTTTATTGCGTTCCGCCTCGGATATCTGCGCTTTTTCAGCCAGCGAAGATGTGGTGCGCTTAACTTCATGGCGCAGCCAGTCTCCCAATTTTCTTCCGCGCGAGAGACTCCTTTGTACTTCATCAACAATATCCGCCGTTTTGAGCGGGGGATAAAGATAACCGTTCAATCCCAGCTTCAGCGCAGATTTGGCAAGCTCGGCTGAATCCCGGTCTGTATATAAAATAATGGGCAGGGTGGGGAAGCGCTCGAGCATGTCCTTTGAAATGGACAAGCCGTCTCTATCGGCGAATTTTTCGCCAACGATCATCAAGGCGGGTATGGCTTCCTGCACCGATTTATTCAGCCCGCTTTGATCACTGGCGCGCGCCACTTCATACCCGGCGGCGTGTAAGGCGCGATCCATTAAATCCAAAATTGGAGCCGGGTCAAGCGCCAGAAGAATCAAATCTTGTTTTGACATGGGGCAGGTTGTTTTCTTTTTATTTTTTTGTGATGATGGTTTTTTCAGAAGAACGGGAAATTCTGTTTAACGCAGCCTGGACAGATTCCAGCGCCTTTTTTTGCTCGGCATTCAGCGCGCCGGGCATTTCGGTTAACACCAGGTTGAGGGGATAAGTGGCCGCCTGTAATTCTCCGTGGAGCGTATCCCGCGCTGATTCCATGACTGCCTGATGATGCTTTTCGTTTGCGCGGGCATTTTCGGTTGTCTGCGCCAGCGCGCGGAATAAACGCGCATTCACCAGCGAAATGGACGCGTAATCTGCCATGGCTTCAAGCAGGATCTGTGTCTCACGGGCGATCTCGCGATTTGTCTTCCTGACAAAGATCAACAGCCCGATCACCTCGTTTTGAATTTTGATTGGGATCACCCCGACCGCCTTCCCCAGCGCGGCGATCTTGAACTTTTGCAGCGGGTCGCCGTTCATGACAAGGCTTTCGCCCGAAAGTGATACCAGCGAACTGATGCCATCGTCCACAGGCTGATTCATTTTCTTCGCCCATGCTTCGGGTAGATTTCGTTGTGCGCGGAGCACAAAAGTATTCGTGCGTTCATCGCGCAACGACAGCCAGCAAATATCGGCTTCTGCCAGCTGCGAGGAGCTTTCAAGGATGCGGTCAAAGAGTACCCGCTGGTCAGTGATCGACACCACCGCCTTTGCCGTGGAAATGATCGTGGTCAGATCGCGCAGCCGGCGTTGTTGTTCCTCATTCGCTGCTTTTAATTGGCTGTCGAGCTTATGACGTTCGCGTGCTTCCTTTGTCTGACCCAGGGCGCGCTCCACGATGGAGACAACTTCGGTATCACGCGCCGGCCAGAAGATGACGTCTGACGCGCCGAGACGGAATGCCTGAATCGCGTCCGTTTCCTGCCCTTTTTCGGCGATCACAATTAACGGCGACTTGATCCCATGCGAAGTCAACGCGGTCAGCAGATCCTTCCCGCTCAAGCCTGGTAAATTTAAATTTGCCAGGATCAGGTCCGGGGGAGTCTGAACCGCGCGTTTGAGCGCAGAAGCCGCATCGCCTGTCACAGTCACCTTGTATCCGAGCGGCTGGAGCGATTGTCTTCCGATCAAATCAGCAATATCTGGATCACTTTCAACAATTAATATTTGTTCCCCGGGCGCCATGGGTTTATCCTTCGCGTGATTCTATCACCTTTTCGAGTACAATCTTTCCTATAAATTTTACAAATTTGACATGGATGCGCAACCTTACATTTCTGGATTTAGACCCGCAGACACTGGACCTCTCTCAAGATTTTTGCCCGCCCTTGAGGATGGGGTTATCTCTGCCTGGCTTTCGCATCTCAACTTGACTGGAAGCTGGCTGCTCGACCCATTCGGATTCTCCCCGCGGCTGGTGCTGGAGGCCGCGCGCAGCGGGTACCGTGTGCTGGTCACAGCGAACAACCCTGTCACGCGCTTCATGCTGGAAGTGTTCGCGCACCCGCCGGAACAATCGGAATTCACCGCCGCGCTTGCCGATCTGGGTGCGGTAAAAAAAGGGGAAGAAAGACTCGAAACTCATCTTCAGTCGTTGTATCTCACCACTTGCGAAAAATGTAACCAGCAGATTTACGCCCAGGCTTTTGTGTGGCGCAAGGGCGCAGACGCGCCCCATGCCCGCATTTATGAGTGCAAGCATTGCGGCGACTTTGGCGAACGCGCTGTCACCGACGATGATGTGGAACGGGTAAAAAGAATCGCCGCGACAGACGGCTTGCACCGCTCGCGCGCATTTGAAAAGGTGGTCGCATTAAATGATGAAGACCGCATTTATGCAGAGGAAGCCATACAGCACTATTTGCCGCGCCCGCTGTATGTGCTCACTACCATTATTAACCGTCTCGATAATTTGACTCTTTCTCCTGAAAGAAAGCGCGCGCTGACCGCGCTCGTCCTGCTGACCTGTGACGCGGGCAACACGATCTGGGCGCACCCGGCCGAACGTCCGCGGCCAAAGCAATTGAGCACGCCGAATCAATTCCGCGAGCAGAATGTGTGGATGATGCTCGAGCGCGGATTAAGCCTGTGGGAAGAAACAGGCGCACCCGTCACGGTTGAGGCGTGGCCTACGAAAATCCCTGAGAGCGGCGGCATCCTAATCTATGAGGGGCGCCTGAAAGACCTCGCGAACATCGTCAAAAAAGAAATTCCAATTGCGGCAGTCATCGGTTCTGTGCCGCGCCCCAATCAGGCGTTTTGGACATTCTCTGCCTTGTGGGCGGGCTGGTTGTGGGGCAGGGACGCGGTTGAGCCGTACAAGGTTGCGCTGCGCCGCCGCCGATATGATTGGGCATGGAATGCGACCGCCCTGCATTCGGCGTTCAGTCATTTGTATGAATTGCTTCCTGACGATGTTTTATTTTTTGGGCAATTGCCTGAGCCTGAACCTGCTTTTCTGACATCCGCTTTTACCGCCGCGAGCGCTGCTGGTTTTTTGCTGCAAAGCATTGCGCTGCGTACCGAGCACGACCCGGTGCAGGTTGTCTGGAAAAAAGCGCAAAAACGAACAACGCAAATTGCAGATGTAAATATTTTGCGAAATGCCATTCATGAAACCCTGACAATGCGCGGCGAGCCCGCCAGTTATATGCACATCCACGCGGCGGGATTAATTGCGCTGGCGGAAATGAACGCGCTCAAACCGCCTGAACTTGAGTTTGATGCGGCGCTGCGCAAGACTCATGCCTTGTTCGAGTCGGCATTGAAGGATAAAAGGTTTGAACATTATTCAGCGGGTGAGCATATTGAAACAGGTTTGTGGGGACTTCGCTCCGATCAACCAAATCAGAATGAGGCGCTCTCAGACCGCGTGGAAATGGCCATCGTCACATACCTGCAAAAGAATCAAAAGGCGATCTATCTTGAAATTGAAAATGATTTGTATTCGCGCTTCACAGGTTTGCTCACCCCGTCAAAAGGCTTGATCTATGCTGTTTTGAATTCGTACGCAGAAAAAGAATCAGGTTATTGGAAACTGCGCTCTGAAGACCTCGCATTCGCGCGGCGCGGGGAACTGAATGATATTTCAGCGTTGATCGGATCGTTCGGAGAAAAAATTGGCTACAAAATTCGCAGGGAGGACAAACTTTTATTATGGGAAGACGCGCAGCGCGGCAGCCCTGCGTACACGTTTTATGTGATGGCCTCCGCGTTGATCAGCCGCGCGCTGGATGGCGCCGCCCCCGAGACAATCCTTGTCATTCCCGGCGGGCGCGCTGCGCTCGTAGCTTACAAACAAAGCAGTGACCCTTCGCTTGCGCTGCGTTTGAAAAATGTACGGGTGGTGAAATATCGTTTGCTGCGCTCCATTTCCGAGGTCCCGATTTTGACGCGCGAGTTGTTCGATGCGCAGATCGCCAGCGACCCCGTCGAACAATCCAGCGGGCAGATGATGATGTTTTAGCCGCGTTGTACACATGGAGTTTCATGTTCAAAAAAATAATTTTTGTCAGTCTGATTCTTTTAACATCCTGCATTTCAATCAAAAGCGACTCAACGACGCCGACCCCGGAACAATCGGGGTTTATCACAGCCACCCTTCCGCCGACAAGACCCGCGTTTGTTCCAGCCACATTAACTCCATCACCTGCCGCGACGGTCCGCTCCACGCTTGCGGTCACGTCGCCTGCGAACTGCAAAGACAGCGCGGTGCTGCTGCGCGATGTGACCATCCCCGACAATACTCAAATGAAGGCTGGCGAAAAATTCACCAAGACATGGGAATTTCAAAACACGGGCAAATGCCAGTGGAAGGAATACGCTCTGGCTTTTGATTCTGGCGACCAAATGAATGCTCCTCTTTCCGCGCCCGTGCCTGATACTGCTCCGAATGAGAAGGTCCAAGTCTCTGTAGAGTTGACCGCGCCCGCGGCTGACGGCGCATACACCGCTAACTTCACATTGAATGACTCGTCTGGGAACAGCCTTGCCATTGGAATTGAAAAAACATTTTGGGTAAAGATATTGGTTGGAAATATTTCGCCGCAAGCGACAGGCGCGAGCACGCCTTTTGTGCCCGGCGGCGGGAACAGCAACTGCGCCTATACCCAGAATGGCGGATATGTTCAAGAAGTGATTTCATTGATCAATCAGGCGCGCACCAAGGCAGGACTTCCTGCACTGTCTGTTAATTCGCAATTGACGGCCGCGGCGCAAGGTCATAGCGCGGACATGGCCTGCAATAATTTTCTCGGGCATACCGGCTCCGATGGTTCATATATCAACGACAGACTCCTTCGCGCAGGCTTTACATCGTTCAGCTTCAGCGAGATCATTGCCATCGGCACGCCGCAAAATGCAATGAGTCAATGGCAGGCGGACGCTCCGCATTGGGATACTGTTCTTGATTTAGGAATGACTGAAATCGGTGTTGGGTATGCGTATTTTGCCAGCAGTGATTTCGGCGGATATATTACGGTGGATATGGGCGGGCAATAGAGGCGGATCGCGACCCGTCCCTACAAAACCACATTTGGCATCTTTGGTTGATAATCAGGGAAGATTTCATTTGTGGCAGAGTTATTCAATCGCCTGGTCAAAATCTCAGAAAGCACATCGCGGTAATCGGTTGTGACAGCCAAGTCCCCCGGCCCAATCAGTTGACCTTCCGCCAGCCCCGGCCACTGCCCGTGGACCTTGCCTCCGTCCACATTGCTGCCGAGCACCATCATCATGCTGCCGTGGCCGTGGTCTGTGCCGAGGCTGCCATTTTCAGAAGCACGCCGCCCAAACTCGGACATGGTGACAGTGGTGAGTTGATTTTGATGGTCAGCCATATCGGCATGGAAGGCGGCGAGACCTTCGGCGAGGTCTTTCATAAGATTGGGCATGATGCCAGCGGATGAACCTTGCGCGAAGTGCGTGTCCCAGCCGCCAAGGTCAATGGCAGAGACTTCGAGTCCCACTTCCGCTTTGATGAGCATGGCGGTTTGTTTGAGGGCGAGGCCGAATTCAGAATCAGGGTAATTGGTAACACCTGCACTTGCGCCAGGTGCAAGTGTTGGTGATTGGTAATTTTGCACATCGAGTTTTTGGAGAGTGTCCATGATGGATAGAGTCTCTTGGCCCAAGGCGTCATTGGCATAGACGGTTTCAAGCGAAGCACGCATTTGCTGCAAGATGCGCTGATCACCGCCGAGGTGGAAGTCCGCGATGGAGCGCAGGGCGGAGACTGGCACGCTTCCGCTCAAACTGCGTTGCGGACGAGTTCCCATTCCCACGGCACGCAAGGGTGATGAGTTGCCTGTGTTCAATGTGGCGAGATGACGTCCGATCCAACCTGAGGCGGGCGTGTTGATCGCGCTTGCGACGCCGCGCTCCATGAGTTCCATCGCTTTGAAGTGACTACGAGATTCGTCAGGTGCGCCACAGGCATGGATGATGGCAAGCTGTTCACTCTGCCATGCTTCGAGCAGCGGACTCATGTTTGGATGAAACCCAAAAAATCCATCCAGGTCAACTGTCCTTTCCTCTTTCTTCTTTTTTGAATCATCAGGCCGCGCAATTCCCAACGAAGGCCGCAATTGATAATACGCGTCTTCACCATGCGGCACGACCATGTTGAGCACATCCGCTGCGCCGCGGAGAAAGACAACGACAAGTGTGTCTCCGCGCGGGGCGGTGTTGACTGGGGCAAAGGATAAGCGGGGAAGCCAGGTTTGGGTAAACATTTATAAACTCCTAAAAAATATATGTCGTTGCGAGGAGGGCTTTAGCCCGACGAAGCAACCTCATCCTTGAACTGGAGATTGCTTCGTCGCCAAGAACGCTCCTCGCAATGACATAATCAACGCCATTGAAACGCAGGCGAAGCGATGATGCTCGCGGCGATGATTTGGCGAGTCTCTTCTTCGGTGGCGCCTGCTGCTCGGACGGAATCAATTATTTCGTTACGGGCGAAGCGTTCTAACGGGTTGCCCAATAATAAAGATGTAAGCGAATCCACATCGTCTTGCAAAATGCCAGTCGAAGAGACATCCAATAAATTTTGCAAATTATGTTTCGTGTCGTTGAGTTCATTGCGAATCAGCGCGAAGGCAAATTGCCAGCGCGGCATAAGGTTGCCCTGCCAGGCCTCACTGTAGTCGGGGTAGCCATCGGGCGTGGGCCAGTTGAAATAAAGCTGCCCCATGCGGACGAGATAATCATGCAGCGCGATGCCATCGGTTTCAACGTTGAGCATACGCAGCGCAGACAAAAGAAAATTGACGGGGCGTTTGTATTTGGGTTCTGCAAACCCTAAAGGTTTTTGAAAACCTTTAGGGTTTAATCCTTCAAACAGGATGACTCGCAAAACAGATTTGATATCGCCATTGGTGCTGAGAAAAGTTTGCGCGGCTTTTTCGATAAGCGCCTGCGGCGGGTTATCGGCGATGAAGCGACGCGCAAGTTTTGTGCAGATAAATTTCGCGGTGGATGGATGCTTGACCAGCATCTCGATGACTTGCTCCGCCTCTTTAATACCCGACGGTTGGATCGAAAGACCCAAAACATTTTTCTCACCTGTGTCATGCAGGTCTTCCTTGAAGACGAAATCGCCAAGCCAGAAATGTTCTTTCACATTCCAACCCGTGAGACAACGCGCAAGTTCCATCACATCTTTTTGAGAGTAACCGCCATCCACGCCGAGAGTATGGAGTTCCATCAACTCACGCGCATAATTTTCGTTGGGATGACTTTTCTCGTTGGCCTGATTATCGAGATAGATCATCATCGCTGGTGAATGTGCAGACGCCCATACAAGGTCACGGAAATTACCGAGCGCATGTTTGCGAATCACTTCGCGGTCGTCCACGGTTTTGAGGAAGAATTCTTTTTCCTTATCCATGAAGATGTTGAAGTGGTCGCTCCAGAATTCGACCATCACTTCATAGAGTTGACGCTTGCTATAAAGCTGTCGCAGGAGAGTGGCTTGACGCAATTCGTTCGGGACTTTCTCACGGTCGTAGCCGTCGAATAGTTGGTTGCTGATTCCTTCGAGTTCGTTGGCTTGCATGTTGAGAGTTTTGAAGGTTGAAAGTTGAAGGTCGCAGGTTAGGTCATTAATGGATTCGTAGTTGAGTTGTTCTTCGATGTAGGCTTGCAAACCGATCTCTGCGAAGCGGGCGCGTTCCTCAACCCTTGCGCCGAAGGTGATGCGGTTCAGCGCGAGGAAGTCACTTGCGGAAAGCGCAGTCCACGGGACGGTGGGAAGGTCGCCAGTCATCTTTCTATACAAAGGAGCGCAGGAAGACAATGCGGCACTGGCGGTAATAAGCGAGGCAAGTTTGAGGAAGTCGCGGCGGGAGAGAGTCATGGCAAATTCTTTTTTGAACCGCAAAGAGCGCAAAGGTCGCTAAGAAAATCTGTTTAAATTCTTTGGGTTCTTCGCGTGCTTGGCGGTAATTAAGCTTGTGTTGGAATGGTTGCTGCCACGGGCTGTGGTTTTTCTCTGGGATTCCAGTTGAGCAACGCAAATCCAGTTGCGCCGAAAGCGATGATGAGCATGGGAATCCAGACGAAGAGCCAACCGATGAGTGGGAAGAAGGCGGCGAGTTCGAGGATGACCGAGCCGCGGACGAATCCGCTCAATGGAGAGACAGCGGTGTGTTTGGAGAGTCTTGCTCCGAGGTGAGCAGCGATGCCCGCTGAGCCAATGGATGAAATGGCAAGTGATGCGCCAAGCAAAATCCAGCCGATGAATTTTGCGGGACCAAAGGGCAAAGCAAGCAGGATGACGATTGGAATGGTGACAGCAACGACAATGACAAGTCCCATCCAAAAGGTTTGCATGGGTGTCTTTTCAACGCGGGCATGTGCGCGTGAAATCAGCGCGGGGAATAACAGCCATAACGCAGTCAGCATGGCAGGGAACGCGATGCCGATGATTAATAGAATGAAGAAGATAGCGGATATGTCAGCCATTGGATTTGTCCTTTTTATGTTGAGTTATAGGGTGTACAGGAGTGCGCGGGGAAAAGTTGCAGGAATTTTTTAACCACAAAGAATCACGAAGGTACACAAAGGTTAAATGAAAAAGACGCGGGGTGAGCGCGCGTCTTTTATAAGTAAAAACCTGACAGGTCTTAATGAGGTGAGAGTCAATCAAAACTTATGAGCGGACATGAATCCCATGTTGAAAATGTTTAATGGAGGCCTGTCAGGTTTACGATGAACTCCGCTGAAAGAAGCCCAAAATGGATGCGCCGATGCCGACGAATCCTACATACGGTAAAAGCAGGAACCAGCCAACAAAGGGCAGCGCACAGGCAAAGCAAAGAATCACTGCGCTCCAGATATTTCGCTTCGGCGAGGACATGTCAGGGAAGAGGCGTTCGCCAAGGAAGTTAACCGTGCCTGTCAATCCAAGGCTCAATAGCACAGTGAGAAAGGCGAGAATAACAAGCGCGGGGATGGTCAGCGCGCCTTTGACAAAAGAACCTGCGTTCTCTGCAAGAGACAGCATGACAAACGCGATCAAACCGAAGAAGAAGAAGTTCACCAATCCCAACCCGAAAGCGCGGCCAGAGGTTTGTTCGATGATGTTTTGCGTTTTTGTCACGCGGCTGGTGAAGAGCGCGCCGATGACGAGAAAATATGCGGTCAGTGTGATGGTTAACAGGATGGCGATGAAAAAGATGCGAAGGATGTCGGTCATTTAATTTTCCTTTTTGTCATGAATGTCGGGGCGCAGCGCCGCTGTACCCTTATCTTTGATTTCGTAACAACAAGCCATTGCCTAATATCCACAAGACAGACACGCCCGCGAGGGTGAACAACAGGCTGGTCATTTCAAGAGTAGGCAGGTTGAATGTTACAGGTTGAAAGTGGAAAGTGGAAAGTTGGTCGAGCAAAGCAACCCATTGCGATTGAAGGTTTATAAACATAGTTGCGAAAGATGGCATTTCTAAAATCGGTAAAAGGCTTGCCATAAATGGCGCAGCGATGACGGCAGCAACGATTGCAAATGCGGTTTGCAGAATCGCTGTCAGTGTGAGGAATTTTGGTAGTTGGGCTGGCAGGCTCGGGCGGGGTGTGAACGGCGCGGCGTCCCACGGGGATGCTTCGCTAAGGGATTTGGTCAACGCCAGTTCGGGGAGGGAATCCAATTCGGTGAATACATTTTGCAGCGTGGATAATCTCGCCGCGCATTCGTCGCATGAAGATAAATGCATTTCGATTTCCGCGCGCTCGGCGGTTTCGTTGTCCAGATATTCGTTGAGTTGCACGTCTGTGACGTGATCAGCCAGGTGCATGGAGTTTCTCCGCCAAAAATTTTCGGGCGCGGAAGAGATGACTCTTCACGTCGCTCAAGGGGATTTTTAATTCTTCGGCGATTTCTTCGTAGGATAGTTCCTGATAATGCCGCAGTTCGATGACGACGCGATAATGTGCCGGCAGGGATGCGAGCGCGGCGTGGATTTGTTCGCTTCGTTCCTTTAACTCGACAACTGATTCTGGCCTTTGAGTTGGGTCTGCATCCCGTTCATCGTCCAGTTCAGTTGCACCCCTTTGCCCTTCAAGGTGATTGAGACACAGGTTGGCCGCCACCCGCCGAATCCACGGGCCGAACTCGCGCTCAATGTCAAAGGTGTGGATGCGGTCGTAGGCGCGGATAAAAGATTCCTGTGCCAGGTCTTCGGCTTCGCCGCGCTCGTGCAACATGCGGTAACAGACGTTGAAGACGCCCGTCTGGTAGCGTGTGACGAGTTCGCCAAACGACTCAGCGTTGCCGCGACGGGCTTGCAGAATCAGGTCGCGGTCAGTTGGCGTTGTCATGGCTAAAGTGTAATACAGGAGTGAGGGGAGAAAAGTTGCAGGAGAATGTTTCCACTTTTGTTATTCCAAAACTTGAGATTGCCGTGTTTTTAGGCGGTTTAGTTATGGTATGCTTGCGCTTTACACGAGGTGAGAATGTTGCGCAGTATTCGATGGAAGATCGCGTTAGGGATTGCCTTGCCGGTATTAATCTCGCTGATCGGTTTTTCCATAGCGGATTATTATCGCAGAAATGACCTCCTGGCAATCATGGCAGAAAACTCGGCCGTTGAAATGGGGGAAATGACGCGCGGCAGTTTAAGACACGCAATGCTTTGGAATGACCGTGAGATGATTCGAAATGCGCTGGTTGATATTGGGGATCAGGGGAGCGTTTTGCGCGTTGCCATTTTTGATCAGGATGCCCGCCTAAAGGTGTCGGATCATCCCGCTGACTTTGAGCCTGCTCCAACACTGCAATCGCCCGGCTGCGTGGAATGTCACACGTCAACTGGGACATTGGATAAATTTAGCATCATTCTTAAGCTGCCAAATTCAAGCGACCCGATGGTGCGCAGCAGCACCCCTGTCTACAATGAACCTGAGTGTTATAAATGCCACGACCCAAATCAAGAGACTTTGGGCGTCATCGTCACAGACTATTCCCTGACCGGCCTGACAAACCAAATCAACAAGGATATGTGGATCGATGTCGTTGCTTCAACGGTAATCGCATTGGCCTTTATCGTAACGCTTTACATTGCCGCTCATTTTTTGATCGTGAAGCGCGTGGAGAGGTTAAGGTTTCCGTTGAAGCGTTACGCGCAGGGAGACCTGTCTGCCCGCATTGCGCTGGACGCCGTCAATGATGAGATTGACGACCTGATATTTGCGTTCAATAAAATGGCGGATGCGCTTGAAGGTGAAGCGCAGTTGAAGGAACTGGCGAATAACGCACGCTATAGCGCAGTTAAGGAAGAACGTCATCGGTTGGCGCGCGAACTGCACGATAGCACTGCGCAAATCCTCGGGTATGTCAGGAACAAGGCCACGGCAGTGCGTATGTTGATAGAGCAGAATAAATTGCCTGCTGCTGCTGCCGAACTCCGTCAATTGGATGAGGCTGCCGGGAATGTTTTTGCTGACCTGCGGCAGGCTATCCTTGACCTAAAGACGGACATAGGGGAAGGCCAGAATATTGATTCGGTGTTGACCGAATATGTCCTCAGTTTCGAACGGTATAGTGATATTCCTACTGAGGTGATTAATGAAGGCGTCGGCGAAATTCAAGTGCCGCTTGGCAGTGATTTGCAGCTCTTGCGTATCGTTCAGGAGGCGTTGTCCAATGTCCGCAAACATGCCGGGGCCACGCGAGCTACGGTGACTTTGCAGGTCAATGATCAAAATATGCTCGTGTTAACCATCCGCGATAATGGGGTGGGCTTTAATCCGCAGGACGATTTTTCAGAACACAAACCGCATTTTGGATTGGAAACGATGAGCGAGCGGGCCAGTGCCATTGGGGCGTCTTTTGAGATCACATCAAAGCCCGGGCAGGGGACACAAGTTATTGTAAAATTACCTTTAATGGATAAAGGAGAAATCTGATGCCGCTGCGTTTTTTAGTGGTGGATGACCATGCGCTGTTCCGCGATGGGATGGTCAGCCTGTTGAAGGCCGCTGGCATGCAGGTTGTCGGAGAAGCCTTGAATGGAGCGGAGGCTGTAAATGAAGCCGCGCGTCTTAAGCCCGATGTGGTTCTCATGGATATTGACATGCCGATCTTGAACGGGATCGATGCTACGCGGAAGATTACGGAGACTATACCTGAAATCCGCGTAGTGATGCTCACCGTGTCTCAAGAGGATGACAAGCTGGTTGATGCGTTACGGGCAGGCGCAAAAGGATACCTGCTCAAAAGCCTGAGTTCAGATGAATTCATTGACCTGCTGCGCAAGTTGGAAAAAGGTGAACCTCCGATTCCCAGTTCAGTGACAGTCAGGTTAATGAATTATGTCGCCCAGCAAAGCAGTTCCAGCGAGATTCTCAATGAAAAGCTGACTGAGCGCGAGATTGAACTGCTCGGCTATTTAGGGTTGGGATACCCAAATAAATTGATTTCTGAAAAATTGGGTGTTAGTGACAATACAGTTAAGTACCATATCAAAAATATTTTGCAGAAGTTGAACTTCAATAATCGAGCTGAAGCTGCGGCGTATGCAGTCCGCCACAACCTAAACCCTAAAATGTAAGACAATTTGTTAAAAATTTGTCCCCGCCCAAACGGGTAGTTTTTCATAATATAAAAACTACCCGTTTGGGCTTTTGTGTTTTACTAAATGGGTCTGATGGTAACTCTCATGTTGCGTTAATATTCGAAAGGGTTTGCGCTAAACTTCACAAACGTGTTTGGTATAAGTTGAAGGTTTTTTCATAGTGCAAATCATTTTTCGTAACCTGTAAAATATGACAATATACGTGGTAATTTGGGTCATATATAACTGCCAATAAAATAAGCGCAACGTTAAACTGGTATTAGTTATTATGGAAAATGTTCAACCGCTCCTCACCGTGTTCATTTTGGCACATCGCTCACTTTTGTCAGGCGGGATTGCAAGCACCTTAAGCGAGTACGGTAGTGTATTAAATGTGAGGCTGATTGACAGCGAAACGATAAATATTCCTGAGATTGTTCAGACTGAAGCACCCTCTATTATTATTTTGGATGCCGGCGATTCTGATATATGTAAAAAAACACCGGTAACAAAATTACTGGAGTGGGCGCCAAACGCGAAGATCATTCGCCTTGACCTTGCCAGTGACCGCATCCGAATCTTTTCAAGCATCGAACTGCAGATTAACCATGCAGTGGATCTGGTGGGTTTGATCCAATCCCTTTCCAGGACAGAGTTGAGTTTATGAAGCAGTTTCGATTGCTTGTGTTTTTACTGGTTGGGTCTGCCATGCTGGGATGGAGTCTGTTTAATACCACGTACTCCCAGCCTGTTCTTGCACAAGAGCCCACGCCAACTGTCCCTGCGGTGGAGGCGGTCTTTAATCCCCACGTGACAAACGATTGTCTTGGATGCCATTCAAACCCTGATATGGTGGGGCAGTTTCCAGATGGCAAGACCATGTCGCTGTATTATGACGCAAGTCTGCATGAAGACTCGTCCCATCCCCAGGGATGCCGTGCCTGCCATGATGCGCAAAAGGAATACCCTCACAACGCCGACTCAGGAACAGAGTCTTGCGAAGCGTGTCACGCTCAGGTCTTTGGCGGAGATGGCCAGAATACGACGGTGTTTGAAATCAATGCTTATATTGATCAACGCGCAGTAAGCATGGAAATTAATAAATCCTGCCAGAAGTGCCATGATGAGAATTTTACTGAAACAACAGACAGCGAACATTCGCGCATTTTGGCTCGTGGCAACCGTTATGCCCCAATATGCCTCGACTGTCATGGCAGCCATGACATTACATCTCCAAATGAGCCGCGCACAAAGATCGCGGAAATTTGCAGCAAGTGCCACACCTCGGTTTACACCACGTATGAGAGCAGTGTGCATGGAGCGGCGCTGGAATCTGAATCCAACCCGGATGTGCCGACTTGTGATAATTGTCATGGCAGCCATAAAGTAACAGGCCCGGCAGATGCGAATTTTAGAGCGGACTCGATCACTTTGTGCGGGAACTGCCATGCAGACAAGGATCTGATGAGTAAGTATGGCATTTCTACAAATGTGTTCCAGACCTATCTCGATGATTTTCATGGCCGCACAGTGGATTTTTTCCGGCAGACACGTGATACAAGGATCACAAAAGCAACCTGTTATGACTGCCACGGCATTCATAATATTCAAGCGCCGGATAATGAGCTATCTTCGGTGTATCCCGCCAACCTCCAGCAAACGTGCCAGCAGTGTCATCCGGATGCTGGCATTACCTTCCCGCAGGCATGGTTAAGCCACTACTCTCCAACCTGGGATGATACGCCCCTATTGTATGCGGTCACCACTTTCTATAAATTTTTTGTCCCCACACTTATCGGCGGCTTCCTTGTTTATATTGCGCTTGACGCCCGCCGGCGCGTGGCCGATAAACTAAGGAAGCGCTCCCTTAAGCTCAAAGCAGTAGTGTCCGAAACAAATAATACAGGAAAGCATGATGAAAAAGCCCAAGGCTGAGAAGGCTGCTCCTAAAGCGCCTGCCACAATTAAACGCTACATCTATTACCGCGATGCCGTGGATGCGGTGAAGCGGTTGCGCATTGCGGCTGACGGAACTCGATATGTTGTGCGCTTTTCACGTGGACAGCGCGTTGAGCATCTTGTCTTGATCTTTTCCTTTACAATTTTGGCGATCACCGGATTGTCACAATCCTTCTACACCAATCCGTTCGGAAATTTGGTTTTGACTCTTCTGGGCGGGATCGAATCCACGCGCCAGGTGCATCATGTCGCCGCCTTCGTCTTTGGTATTCAGTCGCTTTATCATGTTGCCGTGTTCATTGACGAGGCTTTCGTTCATCGGCGCATCAGCCAAATGTTCCCTGCCTGGAGCGATGTTACAGATGCAATTCAAATGATCAAGTTCAACCTTGGGCTGGCATTGCATCATCCGCGCTTTGATCGTTATAACTTTGAAGAAAAAGCCGAGTATTGGGCGTTGGTGTGGGGGACGATCGCAATGGGCGCCACTGGATTAATCCAATGGTTCCCGGCCCAGTTGACAGAGATACTGCCTGCAGGTTGGATCATCCCCGTCGGCCGCGCGCTTCATCGCTGGGAGGCGATCCTCGCAGTGCTGGCTATCTTGACCTGGCATTTTTATCACTCACTTATCAAGACTTTAAACTTAAGTATTTTTAATGGCAATATGAGCATGGAGCAGATGGAAGAGGAGCACCCGCTCGAATTGGCTTATCTTCAGGCTGCCGCCGCTGCCATCAATAATAAACTTTGGCCGGTGGAAATCGAGATTCCGCTTGGCCATTTCCTGGAAGAAGAAACAACCATGGCCGCAGAAGAGGCCCCCATGGAAAAAAACGCCGAAGGAAGCGCCCAATAAATGTCCATGATTAAATCCATCCGCGAAAGATTTAAAAAAGGCTGGCCGACGATCACCATCGACCTGAGTCAGCGGTCCCACAGAGCAAAGCTGACTTTCGGTATTTTGGGAGTGATCGTTGTCGCTTTAGGGCTGCTGGTCGGAGGTGTACAGGCTTTCATTTACAGTGAAAGTTCCGAGTTTTGCGGAACAGTTTGTCATTCCATGGATCCGCAATGGGTGCGCTATCAGGCGTCACCGCACGCGAAGGTCGAATGTGCTCAATGCCATGTCGGTCCTGGAGCGGCCGCTTTCATCCAATCCAAGATCGATGGTACGCGCCAGTTGATCGGAGAAATAACCGGCAATTTTTCACGTCCCATCAAGAGCCCGGTACATAACTTGCGCCCGGCGCGTGAAACCTGTGAAGGCTGTCATTCACCGACCACCTTCAAAGACAATATGGTCAAGACCATCCGTCATTATGATAATGACAAGGCGAACACCCCGATTCAGACCACTCTGATTTTGAAGATGGGTGGAACGCAGGCTAGTACTGGCGTCATCGGTGATGGCATTCACTGGCATGTCAGCAGTGAGGTCTATTACATCCCGCTTGATGAGCAACGACAGGTGATTGCCTGGGTTGGTATTAAACAAGCGGATGGTTCCATGAAGGAATATTTCGCGCGTGACCTGGTCGGTATGGGACAGACTGCTTTCGTTGAGAAGGCGGAAGCTGAAGGCACGATCCGCAAACTGGACTGCATTGACTGCCATAACCGTACCGCGCACTACATCCCTTACCCTGAACAGGCCGTTGACAAAGCCATTAGTAGCGGCTTGATCTCGCCCGATTTGCCTTTTATTCGCTCGAAGGCTGTTGAAATCCTGAGCGCCGGTTTTGCGAATGAAGGTGAGGCTTTTGCCGCCATAGATGCATTGAATGAATATTACACCGCCCAGCCGATGGCTTCGGTTTCATCAAGCGATAAGGCAAAAATGGTCTCTGACATGAATTCAACGCTTAAGGAGTTGTACTCCAACTCCAATTTTCCGGAGATGAATTTGACATGGGAAACCAACCCCAACAACGAGCGTCATAACCCTTCGCTGGGTTGTTTCCGCTGTCATGATGACAAGCATGTGGTTATCGACGGAACGGGCGGCGGAGACACCATCAGCGGAGAATGTAATCTTTGCCACACCGTACCAATTGTCGGCAGAGGCAATGACCTGCTGGTTGAGGCGCCGGTAATTGTCGGCGGCGTGCCTGAATCTCATGCAAGTTTCCGCTGGACGGTGGACCATCGCTCTGTGACTGAGGCTGAAAAGTTGGAATGCTATAACTGCCACGGCCAGTCCTTCTGCAACAACGGCGCCTGCCACAATCTTTCGCACCCCGAAGATATGCTGTATACCCACGCCGATGAATATCGTGATAAAGGTGACCAGGTCTGCTATACCTGCCACCAAAATATATTTTGCACGCGCTGCCACCCGGCTGGCGTGCTCAAAAACCCATAAATAATTACAGGTAAGGAAAATGAAAAGTTTATTTAAAACGTTGAACGACCGCCTTTTTTCAAGTGCCTATCAGGTGCGGCGTATTATTATTCTGGTTGCGATCTTGATCGTAGCCGGGACGGTCAGTTTTGGCACTTATTATTACTTTGACCGTTTCGCCAAGACTCAGCCGCTTGTATCAGAGAAGTCAATTGCTGACGCAGAACAGGCCGTGCGCGATAACCCGGGCGACCCGAATGTCCGTTTGGGCCTGGCTGAAACCTACCTGCTTTACAGCCGCTTTGACGATGCCATTAGTCAGGCCTTGCAGGTGGAAAAGGAATACCCTGATGATGTCCGTGTGGACTTTATTTTGGGCATCTCCTACGCCAATAATGGCAGCCCCGAAAAGGCGCTCGAACCGCTGCAAAAATTTATTGACAGCCGCAAGGACGAGGAGAATCCCGGGTTGGACAAGCAATTGCAAGCCGCTTCATATTATTTGGGCGAGAGTTACATGCAGCTCGACCAACCGGAAAAAGCCATCCTGCCTTATGAAAATGCGGTCAATTGGAGCCAGACCGATGCCGACGCCATGTATAAGCTCGGCAGGGCTTACGCAGGCGTGGATGATTACAACAAAGCGGTCAATATGTATATTGCGGCGACAACGTTTGTGCCGAATTATTATGAAGCGTACGAAGATATGGCTGCCGCATACGATATATTAAAGGAACCTGATCTTGCCACTTATGCGCGCGGCATGATGGCTTACTCCAAAGAGGATTATCGGAGCGCGCTTGACCTGCTGCTTAAATCTGCCGAAGCCAAGCCTGATTTCCCGCTGACATTTGCCGGCATCGGACGCACCTATGAAGCTCTCAAGGATTTGCCCAATGCAAAGATCGCTTATGAGACCGCGCTAAAACTTGACCCGAATAACTTTACTGCTTCCACTGGTATTTTGCGCGTTGAAGCCGGCATGAAAAAATAAGGTACCCGAAGATGACAACCCCTGATACCGAACTTGAATCAAAAGACGCTCCCGAACCTGTTGCTTCGCCCGAAGAAATTCAGGAAGAGAAAAAGCGCCGCAAGCTGTTGTTTTTACTTGTACTTCTCCTCCTGCTTTTGTGCTGCGTGGGCTATTTCTTTGTTAGTTATCTGCTCAAGCCCAGGCCGATTCCCGATATGCTGCCAGAACCTGTTGCGCAAGCCGTCAGTTTTCCGCCGGTGTACAAACTATCCTTCCCTGCGGATGGTCCTGTGGGCGTGGCTGTTTCTCCGGATGAGCAGCGTATCTATGTGGTCGAATCGGCTGGCGAGCGTCTTGTCAAGATCTTCGACCGCAACGGTAATTTCGTCAAGAGCTTTGCGCCTCCCGGCACCACGAAATCAAATCGCAAACCGACCTATATTGCAGTTGACTCAAGTGGGCGTGTCTTTTTGAATGACACCTATAACAATGTAATCGCTGTTTTCGATGCGGATGGAGTTTTTCTTGACGGTATTATTGCAAAAGATGTCACCCTGAGCGAATTCGTCGCCGGAAAGAATAGCGGCCAGGTCCCCTCTGGCACACTCTATTACTACAACAACATCACCAAAACAGTGGACTACAAATTACCGAATCAAAGCGCGAAAAGCGTGCCTGGTCCCGATCAATCGGCATGGTCTCCGCTTGGGCTGCGCTTTGACCAGCAGGGAAATCTGATGATCACAAATATTGTCGGTGGCAAACATGAAGTAATGATATTTCCCGAAGCAAGCCTCAGCGGCGACTGGCTGAATTTCAACCCGCAAATAAAAGAGTTTGGCGTTGAAGGCAGGGAGGCCGGCCAGTTTTCATTCCCCAATAGCGTGGTCACTGACACCCTTGGCAATTTCTATGTCTCTGACGGCAATAATGGACGCATCTCTGCATGGTCTGTTGACATGCAATACAAGACCTTTTTTGGCCTTGGAGCCACTGAAGATGGGCTTAACCTGCCGCGCGGTATGTGGATGGACGATAAGAATCACCTGCATGTGGCGGATGCCGTCGGACAGCTTATCCGTGTGTACGATGTTTCAGGAGAAGAACCTGCCTTCCTCTATAACTTTGGCGATTTCGGCACACTGGAAGGCCAGTTCAACTTTCCGATCGATGTTTGCATGGATTCAACAGGACGGGTGTATGTCGCAGACCGCGAAAACAACCGTGTTCAAATATGGTCTTACTAGCGTCGGGCGAAAACAGGCCGGACGCTGTGAAAGATGGGACAACATCGTCCCTATTCAACTTTTGGAGGTGAGTTCCGCAAGAAAAGCAATATTACGGACCCTGATTGATCAAGCACTACACTATGTTTAAGGAGAATGTTCGATATGAAAAAACTTTTGTTCGCTTTGGTATTGGGCTTATTGCTGGTCTTAGCCCTAGCCACAGTCGCCACGGCTGACAACGGCCCTCACGGCGGCTTTTCTGCCACTACGGACGCATGCGCAAGCTGCCATCGCGCCCACTCGGCTCAGTTCGGCAGCAATGCGCTGCTCATCATGGACCCGGAAGCCCTCTGCATGTCATGCCATAACGGCGACGGCGCAGGCACAAACGTCCAGGATGGTGTCTTTACCCAGGCTGGTTCCAATGTCGCCACAGGTGGCGGGGCCAATGCCAAAGTTGAAGGCGTTGACGGTGCCTCCCTGTTCGGCGGCGGTTTCAGCAATGCGCTCATGGCAACTGCCTGGAGCGGCGCAGCCACAGCCAACCCCGCTTTTAACGCTGTTTCCAGAACCACCACTTCGACTCACGAAATGGCTGTTGCTGGCACAGTTTGGGGTTCTGGTGCTGTGAATACACCTAACGGTTCGCTGATTCTCGAGTGCGTCTCCTGCCATACCCCGCACGGCAAAGCTGGTTTCACCAATGCCACCACCCAGACCACAGTTTGTGACCCGCTGCTCGCAGCGGCTTCACCGGCCACCGAGTCTTGTACGGTTGCGATCGCGTCCTACCGTTTACTGCGCTGGCAGCCTCAGGGTTCTGGCGGCTTCACAGCCCCTGCCACTGCGGTTAACTGGAGCGGCGGCGTATTCCCAGGAACAGGCGCCAACACTGGTTGGACGGTTCCGGATAACTATGCCACCAACGGCGGCGAATGGTACACAATCGGTACTCAGACCACGCTTGCCAATTGTGGGCAAACTGGAACATCCGCCTGCGGCGGTCCTTTTGCTGTCGGCGACTATGCTGCCGGCAATATCGAGGTTGTTTACCAGCCCTTGAGCAGCGTCACCTCTGCTACACAGACCTACCGCCCGGCGGCTATCAACACCGCTTTCTTCTGCGCCCAGTGCCATGACCGCTATTTCAACAACTCCAGCCTGCGCAATGCGACAGAGACCAGCGTCTACTGCGGTCATCCATTGAATGGAACGACTCCGGCCTTTACACAAACTGCAACCAGCGGTACTCCGGCCTTGCTTCCGTTCCTGCCTGACGCCGATAATGCTGCCCCGTATATTCACCCGGTTGACCCCACACGCTGTCAGGCGGTGGTCAGCACAACCACTGGGCTCATTACTGGCTGGGGTGACAATGGCAATAGCGGCGACACCACCTATATGTTCCGCCATGCTTCCGGTGATATCCGGCTCTCAATGGATGCCTCCAAGTCCTCTGGCTTGGGCTCACAAACACGCGTCAGCCGCAGCTGCGTGGCCTGTCACGTCTCTCACGGCACAACCGCCGCGATGACAACACCGCTTGCCACCAATGCCTCTTTGGCGGCGGACAGCGCTCTGCTGCGCCTCGACAATCGCTCGATGTGTCTACGCTGTCATGCCGGTGCCGTTGGCTTTACGGTTGCCCCGTAGGTTATTCCAAATTTCGGGGGAGGGTGTTGCCCACGCCCTCCCTTTTTAAGCACGCAGGTTACGTCGTGAAAAGCGCTCACCTCTGTTTTTGAAAGAATTTGTGTGTCTTCTGTTCCCAGGGTCCGTAACAGGATGACATGCAGCTTTTGCGGCGAAACCTTTACATATAGGATATGGAGCGAGGCATTACAGCCTGCGTCCCAGCGCTCCCTCCTCCATATCCTAGTTTGAAATTATTGATATACCCTTTTTGCAGGTCAGGCTAAGAGCCTGACAGTATTTTGAAAGTAAGTCTTTCACTAGCCGCCCGACAGTTTTAAAATAGGACGCAGATGAACGCTGAAAACGCTGATAAAAAACCTCTTTTGCTCATATTTTTTTAAAAAGTCTGCGTAAATCTGCGTTTACACCTGCCCCACCTGCACTGCACGCTGCGCGGCAGCGCGGTGCAAGTGTGGCGGGCGGTGCCAGGGTCAGCGTCCAAAAAACAAAGTATCAGGTAGTTAGGTCTTTCACTTAAAAAATCAATTTACCGGACAGACAGCCATTATAATTATTTTGACCATTCATGTCATAAAAGTGAAATAAATCATGCCATATACCCGCACTTCGCTTAAAGAACGCAAGCCTCCATTAATGAAACACCTTGGAAGTTTTTTGACGACTTTTGTGTCAAAAATAAAAACCTTGCCCCAGGTTGTTTTGTTGGTCATACTTGGTGTCAGCTTGCTCTTTGGCAGTTCGGTGGTAAACGCCGCGGCAGATTCTGACGTTTCGTGGAATTTGATCCGCAAAAGCGATGGGCAGACTGTTTGTACAATTCAAGTGGCACACACTGGCGAGCCCACGCTCGATGAGATCACACAAACATGCGGAAGCGATCTTGCCACGGGCTGGCAAAATGGCGAATACTCCTTAACACAGGCAGCGCCTACTCCCGCCCCGACCACAATCCCATCTGTACGATCCTTCCTCGAGACTCCCTCCACAGCCGCAGGCTTGCAGACCAATCGCCCGTTAGGTTATCTGGCGGGGAAGCTGATCGCCGCCGGGTACGTGGATGTCAGTTCCTGTAATGGAAGCGCCCTGCTTGCGAATGGTTACGCCAATCCCTGCGGTTTAACGGCTGCCCAGCCGTACCTCTTCGTTTGGCAGAACCGCTTCGACACTTTAATTTTGAAATCGGCTGTCGAAGAACAGATTCCCGCCATCATGTTTAAAAACCTGCTTATTCAGGAAAGCCAGATGTGGCCGCAGGCATCCAGGCACGTGCCGCCGGAGTATGGTCTTGGTCAGCTAACCGAAAACGGCACCGACACCCTCCTGATGTGGAACAACAACTTTTTCAAGAAGATTTGCAACCAGTCGCTTGAAAAGGAAAAATGTAAAAAAGATTATCTCAGCATTTCCGCTTCAGAGCGCGCGATCTTGCGCGGCGCCACATTGATCGAAGTGCGCGCTGATTGCAGTAACTGTGCAGGCAAGATTGACATCAAGATTGCTGAAAAAAGCGTCGCTGTCTTTGGCGCGGCGCTCAAGGCGAACTTCCGCCAGGTTGATCAGATTGCCAAAAATCTGACAGGGCGGGCAGCCGTCAGTCAAATGGAGGCGGTCGAAGTCTGGAAACTGGCCGCCGCCAACTATCACGCGGGGCCGGGTTGTACCAGCAGCGCCATGCGCGCCACCTTGAAAGACAAAAAGCCCCTGCGCTGGAAAAACATTTCAAAGAATTTTCAAGCAGGCTGCGAGAGCGCTGTTGATTATGTCGAGCGCATGACCATCACAGACGGCGATGTCTCACTTCCGACTGCCAGCCAGATCGAATCAGCCGCCCGAGTCATCTTTGGCCTGCCTGACCTGACGCTGACACCCGTTCCCGCATCAGTCACCCCGACAGTTGATCCTGTTTCGACAGGAACCGCCACCCCGGATGTCTCCGTTTCTGAACAGTTGGAATCTCCCCATGTCCAGGATCAGATTGTGGTTAAGATTGATCCGAAGAAACGTTCAGAAGTAGAGCAAGTTATCAATGACCTTGGCATCAATTTAACTGATGACAGCACTTCAATCGAACCCCTCGACAGCCTTGTCGTAGATGTGGATGCGTCTCAACTGACTGCTGTCTTGACAGCCTTGCAAAGTAGTGACGGCGTTGAATTTGCCGAACCTAATTATCTGGTCACGCTAGCTGGCACGCCGAATGATCCCGAATTCCCCAATCAACCCAACCTGAACGTGATACAAGTCCCTCAAAGTTGGGATGCTCTGCCGGGTACAGAGGAAGTTCTTGTGGCGGTGATCGATACCGGTGTGGACATCACCCACCTTGATCTGGTCAATTCTGTTTGGCAGAATCCCGGCGAGACCGGTCTTGATGCCTCTGGCGCGGATAAAAAATCCAACGGCATTGACGATGACGGCAATGGCTATGTCGATGACTGGCAAGGCTGGAACATGGTGGCTGGCAGTAATTCTGTCAGCGACGATCAGGGACATGGTACGCACCTGGCCGGTATCATCGGCGCTCAAACGAATAACGCCATTGGCATTGCCGGGATCGCCCCCAACGCGCGCCTCCTGCCGGTCAAGGTTCTCGATAATAATGGCGTGGGTTCGCATGCGCAGGCGGCTGAGGGTATTGTTTACGCAACCGATATGGGCGCGCGAATCATCAACCTCGGCTTTGGCGGCATTGGCTCCAGTGACTTGCTGCAAAATGCGGTTGATTACGCACTTTCTCAAAATGTTCTTGTTGTGGCTGCCGCCGGTAACGGAGGCAATGCAACAACCTTTTATCCGGCGGGATATCCCGGCGTGATCGCTGTCAGCGCGGTGGATAACGATTTTAATATGGCTCCATTCTCATCTTATGGAAGTCATATCGGCGTTTCTGCGCCGGGCGCTGCAATTCAATCCACTTTCCCCGGCGGTGGGTACTCGCTTGCTTCTGGCACATCCATGTCGTCGGCGCATGTCTCTGGCGTGGCGGCATTACTTGCGAGTAAACCTGAGTTTGCCGATGGCAATGCTCTGAGGTCTGCTTTACTCAACAGCGCGCTTGACCTCGGAGTGTCAGGCGTTGATGAACAGTTTGGTTATGGCGTAGTGCAGGCTTTCAATGCGCTTGGCTATAGCGGCCCGCTTCTTCCACCTCCCACTCCGGTGGTTATCCCTGTTGACCCTGGGGCAGGTACGGTCAACATGCTCGGCGATGCGCCTAATGCAAACATCGGCGGCTATCTATTAAGTTGCCCGGCAGTTTCATCCTTTACACAGCAAACAGGCGCAGGAGTTATACCGGTTACCGCGATCAATGTAGATAACGCGGTCTCCGGCCCCATCCCGCTTGGCTTTGATTTTTGGTATATGGGCACACGCTACACTCAGGTCTGGGTCAGTTCAAACGGCTGGATTTCATTTAATGATCCTGCCGGCAACACCTGCACTACAGATGCAGATTCATGCCCGTCCAATGACCTTGATAATAACAGCAACACCACCGCAGCCGGACGCCCCTATCTGGCTCCGCTTTGGGATAATCTAAGCGGCGTGGATGGAACTGCATCCTACACAGTCTTGAGCACTGCTCCCAGCCGGATATTCCGGTTCGAGTGGTGGGGCTGGCGTTGGACTTCCACCAACCCGGATGCGATGCGCTTCCGCCTTGAATTATATGAAAGCACAGGCGTAATCCGTTTTTGGTATGACCAGGGAGCCGGCGCTTTGAACGCCGCATCTGCTTCCATTGGTTTTACGGGTACCCCCAACAATGTTTTCCGCTCTGCTCAAACGATTTCAGCCTGCCCGTTATTCAATCAGGCTGAAGTGGCAACCCTGGCGACAAAACCAACCGACGGCAGGATCTGGACATTCAGTCCGCCTCAGAATCCAACCGCTCCGACCAACTTAAGTTTCTCCAACGTGACAAGCACTGCAATGACCCTAAACTGGACGGATAATTCCATTAATGAAAAAGGCTTTGCTGTTTTCAGGTCGACTGATAACGTGAACTTTAATTTCGCGGGTCAATCATTGGCGGATGTTAACAGTTACTCTGCCACGGGGTTGACCGCTGGCACCCCGTATTATTGGCGGGTTTATGCCGTTACCGAAGGAGCGTTAAGTGCGGTGTTGGCTGGTCAGCAATCAACCAATACGCTGCCGACGATCAATGTTGCCGCACCGGCTAATAACTCCACATTTTTACAGGGAGCGCCGATTACTTTCACTGCCACCGCCACCGACCCGGAAGATGGAAATATTTCTGCCAGCCTGCTGTGGAATTCAAGCATTGACGGCTTGATCGGGACCGGCGGAACATTTATAAAGAACAACCTGAGCATGGGCGTTCATACTATTACTGTCACAGCTACAGACGCCAATAATGCCGTCATTACCTCTGTGTTTACCATTACCATAACCGATGCCAGCGGGAACACGCCGCCTGTGCTTACCATAGGCAGCCCAGCAAATGACACATTTTTTGTGCAGGGAACTCTGATTAGTTTTGGCGGTTCGGCGATCGATGCGCAGGATGGCGACCTGAGCGCGAACATTCAATGGAGTTCAAATGTAGCTGGAGCGCTTGGCACCGGCTCAAGTGTTTCGACCAGCGCACTTGCCATTGGCACTCATCGAATTACCGCCAGCGTCACCGATGCGGGCGGTTTGGTCGGCTCGACCACCATCCGAGTTACGATCACTGATGCGGCTGGCAACGCACCGCCTGCCGTCGCGATTTCATCGCCCAGTAATGGAGACTCATTCCCCCAGGGTTCTGACATACCCTTTATTGGTCAGGCATTTGTCCCGCTCAATGCCGATGTTAGTTCGGTCATCCAGTGGACTTCAAGCCGGGATGGAGCAATTGGTTCTGGAGCCAGTTTTGGAATCACGAGCTTAAGTATCGGCACACATACGATCACCGCCAGCGCAACAGACTCCGCCGGACGAGTAGGCACCGATACCATCACGATCACGATTGTTTCCACTGGCGCAAACCCGCACGGTGGTTTCTCTGCCATCACTGATAAATGCGCCATTTGCCATCGTGACCATAGTGCGCAAAGCAATCCATATCTGGTTGGCTCCAATTTAAATGGCAACGCATATTGCCTGAGTTGCCACAATAATGGAACCACGATTGTTTCGACGCACTCGAACAAGGATTGGACAGGTCCGCGCGTAGAAGCGCCCTTTGAATTGGGGTGTACACAGTGCCATGACCCGCACGGCAGTGTCAATTTATCTTCCATACGTTCTGAATTACGCGTTGTCAGCGATGGTTCTGTGACGACCGGCCCTGTTCTTTTTACCTCAAGAACAGGCACGAATTCATTTGATGATGGCGTGAGCGCAACAGCCAACCGCTTGTGTGTGGCCTGTCATTTAAATCCCAGCAACCCCGGTCTGCCGATGACGAGTCATCCCGGCGGGGAAAACCATAATGACGGATCGAATTACAGCGGCATGGATTGCGTCGCCTGCCATAAACACAGCGCAGATTCTTCTTCTGCAACAAGCGATGGTTTTATGGCAGCCGGATGCCGCGCCTGCCACTCGACCGTTCAGGACCTCGGGCGTGGAACTCCCCGTCGACAGATCGTTGGCGCTGGCAGTGATTTCGCGCGCACCTCGCATCATGTCAGCGGAAATGATGCAATTACTGATGCCGATTGCCAGGTCTGCCACGAGATGACCCAGCATAAGCAGGGCAGCGTGCGCCTCTTCAACGTTGACTCTCCCTCAACCACAGTCTACGTTCTTGATTATGTGCTTAACGCAACTGATGATAAAGCGGATTATGAAAACTTCTGTAAAGCCTGTCACGACGGGAATGGTCAGGCAGGAAACCAGATTCCTTTCAGCGATAAGAAATTGATACCTGCGCTCGATTCAACCTTGTGGACTGCGGCAATGCACAACTCAGTGGTCAGCACGTTCAGCGGCTCCTGCCTGGATTGCCACGACAGCGGCCATGGGTCGAACAAGACAAAACTTCTTTCCCCCTGGAACTTTGTCAGTGATGGCAACCCTGTTGACCCCATGCGGCAGGAAGAGCGTTTCTGCTATTACTGCCACACCACCAGCGGCGTGGGCACGAATGTACAGTCAGCCTTTAGCAGCTACACCAATACAGCCACAAGGTTCTTCAAACATAACCTAGACCAGACCAGCGGTCCGCATACTGCGGATGAAGTATTCGGTACACGATTCGGCGGTACAAACCGGCACGTAGAATGTGGTGACTGCCACGGACCGCATGAAGATAATTCCGGTACAGCGCTGGCTCCTGTAACAAAACCCCAGAACATCGGTGCGACCGGGGTTGACCCGGTTTTCAATGGAGCAGGCGCGCCCGCTCGATTTAATTTCATAAGCCAGCCTGCCAATGAATATCAGGTATGTTTTAAGTGCCATTCCAGTTATACGACACTGCCCACCTATGTTCCGGATGGCTATGGGTGTGCAACACCTGCCTGTACGGGCGGGCGGACATTTGTCCCCGATGGTTTACGCAAGCTTACCAGCACAAACGCTGACCAAATAAAAGATACCCGCGACCTCGCCTCAGCCTTTAATCCTGCAAATGCAAGTTTCCATCCCCTGCTGGCGGCAGGTAAGAATACCAACATCCCTGCTGGAAGTTTTATAGCTGGCTGGGATTCCTCCAGTCGTGTTTATTGCTCCGATTGTCACACCAATGCCTCTCCGGTTACAGGCGCAAACGGCACGCATGCTTCACCGCTTTTACATATTCTGGATGGCTCTGCTTCAGGCAGCAGCAATTACTCGACCTATAGTTTTGGAAATGAGCCTGTAGTTCCACCCACAGAAATATGTTTCAAGTGCCATGATTACAATACATATGTGGACGGGACCGCTTCAAATACGCTCTTCGATAATGGAAATAATCTGCATGCCGAACACATGTCAGGCGGGTTCACCATAACCACCTGCTACACCTGTCATAATTCGCACGGCAGCGCACAGGTTCATTTGATCAATTTCGACACCAATATCGTGTCTTTCCCGGGCGGCCAAAACAGCCTGACCGGTTTCATCCCGTCTGCAAATGGCGGAACTTGTGCCCTCGCCTGTCATGGCACAGATCATAATGAGACATATCCTTAATTTATAAGCCGAACGATCCAGTAATGCGCGCCATAAAGCCACCAAACGCCAGTATTTCGGCCTGCATTTCCGGAATACTGGCGTTCAATCTTGAGCCAGACTGTCGGAGAAGCCAGATATAATTAATCGAAACGACCATGAATAAACCCCGCCCCAGGTTCTTTTCGCTTCTTTTTGACTTGTTGATCGACTTCGCCATCATCAGCGTGGGGATTGCGCTTTATTATCACTTTGAAGTATTTCCGCTGGCGCCGTTCTCGCTGAATCCGATGATTGTACATTTATTTGGAAATGAACAGATAGCTGTTCTGTTTATTTCCCTTGTGCCCTTTGGGATCGGATTAATAAGCCTGATTCGGACGATTTATCGGGCAATCACTGGCCTGACGCTTGTTCTTAAAGATAAACAGGGTAAATAGGAAAAACTGAAAGAGTTTCTGCGCGGCACGGCAGGTAATATTTATAACCCAAGGCAGATATGAAAAAATTGATCGATTTCTGGAATAAAGATATTATCAACAAACTCATTATCATCATTTCAATGATGTTGGTAATGGGTGTATTTGCATTCATCTTTATGATCTTCAATATGCCTGAAGGGAAATCGCTGCGTGAAGCAATTTCTGAATTCATGCCATCCCCCTCTACGTCGGCTCCTGCTGACCTTGCTGCTGCTCCGTCCGTCACCCCAACCGACCTGCCGTTCAACCTGACCGTACCGCCCACAGAAGGCGCATTCAACGCCAACCCGTCCACGCCTGACCCGGCTTTGGCGGCTGCCTCTCCAACCTCCACCCCGGAATTGCTGGTGATTCCCACGCTTGGAGTAGATCAATTTACATTGACTCCGCTTCCAAGTGCTGCCCCTATTGCCTCCCTCAATACCGATTGCATTCCCAAGGCCACTTCGCAGGCTGGCAAGGCTGTCTCCATTCTGGAGGGAAATACCATCAAAGTGTTGATCGATGGCCTCGTGTACGTTGTCCGCTATATTGGCGTAGACGTCCCCACAGATGCAAAGCTTGCAGAAAAAGCCAGGCTGCAAAATGCTGAGCTTATTTTCGGCAAGGAGATCACGCTCATTGCAGACCAATCAGACAAGGATGCAAACGGACGATTGTTGCGCTATGTAATGGTGGGGGATATATTTGTCAACCTTGACCTCATCTCGCAGGGCTTTGGCTCAGCAGCCGATACTCCGCCTGATTACGCCTGCGCTCAAACCTTCCAATTGGCAGAGAAGTCCGCCGGTGGTGCTGTGACTCCAGCTGTGGATGGTACAGTTACCGTAACACCCTGACGTAAAAAATTCGGCTCATGTGTAAAGAACGTGCGTATGGTTTACAGAAACCAAAATTCTTAACGCGAATACCGCAAATGCTGCGAATTACGCGAAAAATTTCTGGCATTCGCCCTGTTCGCATAATTTCCGTTAAAAGGTTAGAACGACTGCGCGAAGCCTACACATAAGCCAAAATTTCAATTACTCCAAAAAGACAAATGCCCGCTTTAGAAATAAAGCGGGCATTTGTCTTTAATTCCGAATGAGGTGGGAATGGGGCAAACCCCCCATGAAAAGAATAAAAATCCGGGAGCAAATGGGGTGACGGTGGCGAATTGATTTGAAAAGATTGGGCGCTTACCGAATTTACATCGGTTCGGTAAGCATATAAACTGTAAGCAGAGATCTAAAATTTGGAAAGGAGCAGCCCATGACCACTTCAATTGCACTACTCGCCCTGTTCGTGATCCGCCTGACAGTTCCCATCGCGGCTCTGTTCATTGCCGGGGAGTGGCTGTCGCGGGTTTCGTCTGATTCGCCTTTCCCGAGGAAAAACCAACGCTCCTGATGACCTGTCAGCCGTTTTGGAGGAAGTTATTCTATGAAAATAAACCTCTTTCGCAAAATCGCTCTAAATAAAAAAGAGCAGACAAAAATGCTTTCCCGTTACGTACGGATTGTGACCGGGCTCATCATCATTCTGGCTGTTTTGGGCGTGGTACTGATCGTAGGCAGAACGCAGACGGCGACTCTGGCGCAGGTACCCACACCCACAGTGCCGCCTGAAAAAGCCACAGCAGATAATTGCGATGCCTGCCATGCCGATGTACATGAGCTATGGCACAAAGGCGGACACGGAGATGCCCGCGCAGAAGCTGCGCTGAGGCAACAGGATAACTGTGTGGCCTGCCACAAGGAAATTCCAGATAGCAGTATGCCAGACCCAACCAAAATAAATACCGATTTCACAGGATTCTGGGCAGACCAAGGCAGACCCAGCAATTGTTTACAGTGCCATGTGACAGGCTACGATCCTGCCAGCGGAACCTGGAAAACAGATGGCATCACTTGCGAAGCGTGTCACAGCCCCATCCCACCCAACCATCCGGACGATGGTATGCCGGTGGAAAAATCCACAGACCTATGCCGTACCTGTCATACAGATGCCCGTTTTGGATGGGATGCCTGGGATCAAAGCGCGCACTCTCAAAATGACATCACCTGTTCGAACTGCCATAACCCGCATTCGACCTCTCTTAAGCCGACAGATGATTCGGCGACAGATTCTTCATCCCTGTGCGAGAATTGCCATAAGGACATGGGCGAGCATAAAGCGCACATTCAGCATGTTGAGACCGGCGCAACCTGTGTCATGTGCCATATTGGACCACCAAAAGGCGATGATGATTTCCACCAGGTTCCAGACCACGACTTTAAAGCAAAGCTGGATGCCTGCAATAGCTGTCACGCCGATCAAATGCACGGTGACGGCAAACCGGTTTCCATTCCGATTGAGCAGGATATTACAGCACCGATAGCGGATGCGCCAGCCGCGGTTGTATCTTCTGTGCCCAAACAGGCGAGTCCGTATGGATATGTTGGCCTTGCCACAGTCTTCGGAGTGGGCGGTGGTTTCCTCTGGCGTAAATTAGCGAAACGCCGCTCACAAAGCAAGGCGGATGCAAAATAAGATTTGCACATGCAATAATTAACAACAAAGGAAAAGCAGGCCGTCAGCGGCCTGCTTTTCCTTTTCTTGAGGTGGGCAGTACAATAAGGCGCAATTGACGGGTGAGCGTCACATTCTGTTACGGAGAATTTATGAGTGAATCGAGAAGTGCATTTTGGAATGGCGTGCGCGCCGAATTCCCATTGTTAATCGGCGTATTCCCCTTTGGTATGATCTACGGCGCGCTGGCGCTCAACGCGGGGCTGTCCACGCTCGCGTCCCAGTTGATGTCATCCATCGTGTTCGCGGGATCATCGCAATTCGTCACGGCACAGCTTGTGCATGACGCCGCGCCGGGCTTCGTGATCGTGTTGACCATCGCAGTAGTGAACTTGCGCCATATGTTATACAGCGCATCTCTTGCGCCATATTTAAAAAATCTTTCACTGAAATGGAAAACTTTGCTTTCCTACCTGCTGACAGATGAAGCATATGCGCCGAGCATACTCAAATATGAAGACGAGGGCATCACACCTTTTAGCCACTGGTTTTTGCTGGGGGCAGGCTTTTCCTTGTGGCTTACCTGGCAGATCAGCACTGCCCTTGGCATCTTCCTCGGTGCAACGATCCCCGAGGAATGGCCGCTGGATTTTGCCCTGCCTTTAACTTTTATTGCGATGGTTGTGCCTGCGTTGAAAAACCGCCCGATGATCGCCGCGGCATTAAGCGCGGGGTTGGTAGCCCTTCTGGCATACGGCCTCCCATTCAAGTTGGGATTGATCCTCGCCGCGCTGGCTGGCATTACTGTCGGAACGATTTTGGAGGGCCGAAAATCCCCAAAGGAGATGCTATGAATATCTGGCTGGTCATGCTGGTTGGCGGGCTGCTCACCTTCGGGATGAGATTCTCCCTCATTTTTTTGTTCGGCAGGTTCGAGGTCCCGGAAACGATGCGCAAGGCTTTGCATTATGTCCCGCCCGCAGTCCTATCCGCCATTATTTTTCCAGAATTACTGTACCCTTCTGGAAATTTAAATCTTTCATTTGGAAATACGCGTTTACTGGCAGGCATCATTGCGATGCTGGTTGCAGGGTATACCAAAAATACATTGCTGACCATCCTTGCAGGGATGGCCGCGCTGCTCATCCTGCAATTGATCTAAACATAGATCAAAAAAACCTGATTTCCCCCCGACTCTTTTGCGCGGGCCATTGCCTGCCGTGCCTGCTGGATCAGCGGTTCAACTTCTGTGGATGCGCTGATGTGGGCTGCGGATGCGATACCCGCGCTGATCTTTACCATGACAGGCGGTTCATTCTGGATCTCGACATGGGTGCCGCGTACTCCGGCAATGACCCGCTCTGCGATTTTTTCCGCGTCCGCGCCGATGACGCCGGCCAGCATAATGATGAACTCGTCTCCCATCCAGCGGCCGATGCAATCGTACGGGCGGCTTTTTTCGCGGACGACTTGTGCCGCCATGCGCAGGACGTCATCGCCGATCTTTGCCCCGAACTTACCGTTGATGAGCTTGAAGTTATCAATATCCAATGCGATCAAACTTAATGGCAGCGATGCCCGCCTGGCGCGTTCCAGTTCGCCATTTGACTGCCTGAAGAACCCTGAGCGGTTCATGAACCCTGTCAGCGGGTCGTAGACAGCCTGGCTTTCCAATTGATCGTTGGCCGAGATGAGATTGTTTGACAGCGAAATGATCCGCGCGGCCATGGCGACGCGGTTCTTCAGATCCCGGGCACTGAACGGTTTTTGGATTACATCATCTGCGCCGGTGGGGGCAAGCTCATCATCCGAGTTCATCTCGGTGATTAATAAAATAATAAATGGGTCGGCAATTTTCATGGCGCGAACACGCGGGATGAATTGCATGTGGCGCAGGTCGCTGGTATCCCAATTCGCGATGAGGAAATGAGATTCGCCGGAACGAATATATGGCCAGATCTCTTCGCTGGAAGCAAGCGGGATGACTACGTCCCTATTGTTGTGCAGGGCTTGTTGAATTAGCGCAAATTCTCCGGGGTTGTTTTCGAGTACCAATATTTTCATGAGGCACCTTTTATCAATTATAGCAGGGTGTTTATCGGGTTAACCCATGAATTTGGATTCCGAACATGATTCCGCATGAAATTTTGGTTTACGTTGACAAATGCCCCCTCCCATAGTAATATTTGCGGCGCTCTGACCAAATTGCCGAGGTAGCTCAGTGGTAGAGCAGGGGACTCATAAGCCCTTGGTCGGGAGTCCAAATCTCCCCCTCGGCACTCAAGAACCCGCGTGAGCGGGTTTTTTCTTCCCATGCAAATTGAAATAAACAAACTCATCCGCAGTAAACGCAGGACAATTGCCCTGATCATCGAACGTGACGGCTCGCTCACTGTCCGCGCGCCGATGCGGGCATCGAATGTTTTGATCGAACAATTCGTTCAACAAAAAATGGATTGGATTACAAGGACGCGCAAAAAGATTGATTCCATTGCGCATTCCCCTCCAAGACAATACTCAGACGGCGAATCCTTTTTATTCCTCGGCTCTTTATTTGACCTGAAACTGGTCGGCCTGCAAAAGCCTTTCCTCCAATTTGACGGTGGTTTTACCCTCAGCCATGCCGCGCAAAAGAACGGAGAGCATATCTTTGTCCGCTGGTACAAAGAACGCGCATACGATGTAATTTCAAAACGTGTGAGCGAGTACGCCCGTCAACATGGATTTGCGCCCAAAGAGGTAAAGATCACATCTGCAAAAACACGCTGGGGATCATGCAGCCCAGACGGCACGCTAAACTTTACATGGCGTTTGGTCATGGCTCCATTGGAAGTAATTGATTATGTGGTAATCCACGAACTTGCGCACCTGCGGGTCAAAAACCACTCCAGTAAATTCTGGGATGAAGTTCGACGGATTGACCCAGGATATAAAGAACAGAGGAAATGGCTGAAGTTGAACGGAGGGAAATTAAATTTGTAACCTAAAAAAGAAAAACACAGGCTCAGGGTTTACTCCCTGAGCCTGTGTTTGTTACTGCTTTCGTTTGTCAGGAAATGGGGCAAACAATTCATATCCTTCCCCCACCTTTTTTGATATGCTTTTCATTCTATCCGCTGTTTTTTGATTCAATGGCAAAAGTTGATGTAAATATAATTCGCCATACGGGGTTAAGGCAAACAGCGTTTCGGTGGATATGAACGAATGGTCATAATCTGGTTCCCCTCTTCGGATTGGCAGCGCATAATCGTCGAAGTCTTCAAACAATATTTTTCGCCAGCATCTTTCAAAAGACGGGTATTTTTTATTGTCAAGAAACTCATTCAGGAGCCTGGCAAAATAAGGCTTGGATCGAACGCGCAGGGTACGCCTTCGAAAATAGCGGGCATTGATCAAGGCCAGTCTTTCCAGACTGTCATCGCCGATGATGTCGGGGAAATTGGAGTCTGCGGCGAATACGTAGCGCATCTCGTTATATCCTCCGATTATGGTTTCTGCGCCTTCAAGCAATTCAGGAGGCGTGCCATAAAAATCTATTGCGCAATTGTTCGCTAATAAAATATCGCAAAATGCGTCCGTAATAAAAACAGGCAGGGTGATGCAGGCGATATGTTCGCCTGTTTCTTTAAGAAAAGATGTGGGATTAAATTGGCGCTTTGTATGAACTTCTTCCTTTCGAACCTTCTCAGCTTCTGTAACGCCACTGGCAGCGAAGAGAAATTCCATTCTTTCCATCGAGGTTAAATGAAACCCATCCGCCAGCTTTAGCAGAATATTATCCTTTAACAGCGTTTTTCTCTCCCCGCGCTCAATGTTGCTGATCGCAGATATATCAATGCCTGATCTCTCAGCCAGTTCCATCTGGGTCCAACCCATGTCCTGGCGTAGTGACGCTACAAGAGTGCCAAATTCAAAACGGTTCATTCTGCTCCTGAATATAAATGGGCTCGAAAAAATCTTTGAGTCTGCTCATATTTTTTTGTTTTGACATTTATGCATTATGAATAATAATTGTAACATCGCTTGCGACGGTGTTGAGACTTGTAGTAATGAGTAATGGCTGGGGCGGCATGGAGCCCTAATTGCCCGGGTTTTTAGAAACCTTTTTTCATGGCTTTGGATTGCAGCCGAGAGCGATTATAAAGTTCGACAGGGGAATCCGCCTCGGGATTTATATATGGGGCAGTCTGCCAAGACTGCCCCTGGGGTTGCCTTACCGCCGTAACAGGTGGTAATTTTTTATTCCATCATCAGATAAGGTTGACTCCGAGCTTGGAAAAGCATACTATTAGTTTGATCGTCATGGTCGCGAGGGGAAGGAGTGTGTTGTGGCAAATGTAAGGCCGGCGGGAAGTATATAATTGTGTAAAATTACGTGGAAAGTATTGAATAATCGACTGTTCGAAAAGGGAAGCGTAATGAAGAAAACAAAATTACCAGGTGATATGGAGCCTCGCCGACAGGGTGAAGAGAAACTGATCAAGGGAAAGAAAAAGGAATCGAATTCCAGCCCGGCCAAAGTTGAATCCCTGCACATTATTGACGAGTTAAAGGAGCGTCAGTCTCAGCTGGAGAAACAGAATGAGGTGTTGGTTCAGTCTCGGGCGGAGGTGCAGGCGGTTCTTGGTCAATATAGCGATCTGTATGATTTTGCTCCTGTAGGCTATTTCACCCTCAACCGCGATGGCATGATCCGCCAGACGAATCAGGTCGGGGCGGATTTGCTTGGCGTGGAATATGGCGAACTGATCAAGCGGGGTTTTGGGGTATTTGTCTCTGAAAAATCCATGCCTGTTTTTAATTCGTTTTTTGAAAGATTATTGTCAGGCGAGGGGAAGGAAGACTGTGAACTTGAATTCATGAGAAATGGACATGAAATAATTTGGGCGCGCATGGAGGCAACCTGTTTTGAAGGTGGCGACGAAACCCGCGCCATGTTGACAGATGTCACTGAGCGGAAACAAGCTGAGGAAGCGCTCAAGAAGAGCGAGGAGCAATATCGGACACTGGTCGAGCTGGCGTCAGATGGAATTTTCCTTACCGGGAGCGATGGGCTGTTTGTGGAGGCAAACTCGGCAGGGTGTCAATTGTTGGGCTATACCCGCGTGGAAATCCTTCAATTGACGATGTGCGAAATCATGACGCCCTTTCCGAACAGGGATAATGTTTTGAAAGAATTGAAAGGGGGGAACACTTTGCTGGTTGAATGTGATCTGATCTGCAAGGATGGTCATTTGGTGTCGGTGGAGATAAGTTCACGCCAATTGCCGAATGGGCGCTTTATGGGAATTGTCCGCGATATTTCCGGGCGTAAACACGCCGAGGAAATTTTGCGCCATGCGAATAAAGCGCTTGAAGTGGCGCACCTTAAACTCCAGAACTCTCTTGAGTACGAACATCATTTGGCCCGCACAGATAGTTTAACTGGCATTTCCAATCGTCATCACTTTTTTGAGCTGGCTTCGCGCGCTTTCAGTTCAGCGGCACGCTATCAACGCCCGCTTGCAATCATTATGTTTGATGCGGATCACCTAAAAGAGGTAAATGATACTTTTGGACATGCCGCAGGTGACAAAATGCTGGTTCAGATTGCGAAGGCAGCCGAGGCGGAAATGCGGAATGTTGATGTGCTTGCGCGATACGGCGGCGACGAATTCATCATCCTGCTGCCGGAGACCAGCGCAAAGCAGGCACATTTCATCGCAGAACGCATCCGCGAGAGTGTGAGTCCGCTTGCGATCACGCTCAGCATGGGCATTGCGGAAATCCTGCATAAACCTGTGGACGAAAACGTCGAGCGCATTATTCGCCGTGCCGACAAAGCGCTATATGCGGCCAAGGCAAAGGGACGGAACTGCATTGTGACCTATTCTCCTGATTTCTAGGGCATAAAATGGGTCGGTAAAAACACGCTTTTTGAACGATTTTCCAGAAAAACCCGATTATCTGGAGTTTAATGCCCAACTCTGTAGAGGCTGGGGTTTGTTTGATTTCCGGTTACGGTTTTTGATAGTATTTTTACCTCTAATTTATGGCAACATCCTTTTGCTCCTGAATGGGTTGATATAAAATAGGAAGAACTTTCTGCAAAACCTGCTCACAGGGTTTGCGGACGGAGCAGGAGCAAGTGATGATTCCAAAAAAGGATTCCCAGGCAAAAGGAGGGACTGAGGAGAGCAGGAGCATAAAATTTACCGACGACGAGCAGGCTTTTCGCCTGTTATTCGAGAAGCACCCGATTCCCATGTTTATTTATGAGATGGAATCGCTTGCGTTCCTGGACATCAATAAAGCGATGCTCGATATGCTTGGCTATTCGCGTGACGAGCTTGGGGGAATGACCCTGAAAGATTTAATGCCGGTGTATGAAAAAAATCACCCCTCTGAAGATTTGAAAAAAGAGCTGCATCAATTACAGCATCCCGGCACGTGGAATGTCCAACTTAAGGGCGGAAGTTTAAGTAGCGTGGAGGTCACTTCGCACACCTTGATGCATAATGGGCGCAAAGGCATATTGGCATTGGCGCAAGACGCCGTAAAAGATAAGGGTCAATTAGCGGCTACTGAAGCAGAGTTACGAGCCTTGTTCGCTTCGATGCGCGATGTGGTATTGGTGATTGACCGTGATGGGGTGTATCGTAAGATCGCTCCCACAAATCCCGATTTGCTGTTTTTGCCCCCGCAGGAATTGTTGGGCAAGAACCTGAAGGATATTTTTTCCATCGAACAGGCTGAAATATTTCTGGCTGCGATCGGACAGGTGCTTGAAACGCAGCAATCCCTGCGCATCGAATATTCTCTGATGATCAAGGACCGCTCGCTGGAGTTTTCAGCCTCCATCACTCCGATGGATGTTGATAGCACCCTGTGGGTGGCGAGGGATGTGACCGAGCGCAAGAAAGCAGATGCAGCGCTGAGAGAATCTGAAGAACGATACCATACGCTGTTCGACCGCATGATGGATGGTATTTATCGCAGCACCCATGAAGGCAGGTTTGTGGATGTCAACCCGGCCATGGTGAGGATGTTTGGATATTCCAGCAAAGAGGAAATGCTGGCGGTTGATATCAAGAAGGATTTATATTTTGCGCCAGAAGAACGGGGCAGTCATATTCTGGATACAGGGCAGGAGGAAGTTGAAGAATATCGCATGCGGCGGAAGGATGGGTCTGAAATATGGGTCGAAGACCATGGCTATTATGTCCACGATGAACAGGGCAGGCCAAAATATCACGAAGGTATGCTGCGAGACATCACCACGCGCAAACAGGTTGAAGAGATATTACTCAAACTCAGGAAGGCTGTTGATACATCAACCGAAGCGGTCTTTATGACCGATACCCGCGGCGTCTTTACATACGTCAACCCCAGGTTTACCGCGCTTTATGGCTTTACAGCTGATGAGGTCGTTGGTAAAACCACTCCGCGAATTCTCAAAAGCGGCCTCGTAAGCGAGCAGGAGTATGTTGAGTTTTGGAAAAAGATAACCAGCAAGCAGGAAGTAAAAGGGGAGACGCACAATAAAGCCAAAGATGGAAGGCTCATTTACATCGACAGGTCAGCCACCCCGATCCTGGACGATGCAGATCACATCATTGGCTACCTCAGCATCCAGCGTGATGTGACCGAACGTAAAATGGCAGAGGATGCGCTGCGAAGCGCTGAGGCAAATTTCCGTTCCATTTTTGAGAATGCAACTGTAGGTATTTATCAATCCACACTGGACGGTCGATTTTTAAATGTCAATAAGATTATGGCGCAAATTTTTGGGTATGCATCGCCGCAGGAAATGCTCGATGGCGTTACCAGCATAGAAAAACAATATTATGTGGACCCTGCCTCCCGTCAGAAATTTACGCGCTTAATGATCGAGCAGGGATATGTGCATGAATTCAACAGCGTGAATTATCGCAAAGACGGCAGCCGCTTCCACATCCAGGAAAGTGCCCGCGCTGTAAAGGATGAACGCGGTAATATTTTGTACTATGAAGGATTTGTCTCTGATATCACCGAGCGAAAAATATCTGAAGAATCGTTGCGCGAGAGTGAAGCTCGTTTTCGCCACATGGCTGATACGACACCGGTAATGGTCTGGATGTCTGATAAGGATGGCTCATCCAATTACTTTAATAAAACATGGCTGGATTTTACCGGGCGGACAATGGAGCAGGAATTGGGCACTGGCTGGAAACAGGGCATTCACCCTGACGACCAGGATCGTTGTATTGAAGTTTTTAACAACGCGTTTAATGAGCGGCACGAATTCAAAATGGAATACCGCCTGCGCAACGCAAACGGCGAATATCACTGGCTGTTCGATCACGGCGTACCGCGCTTTTCTGTGGAAGGGGAGTTCTTTGGCTTTATCGGTTCGTGCATGGATATTTCTGATTTCAAGCAGGCTGAAGCGGAATTAAATCGCCTCAATGCTTCGCTGATAATTGCTCATCGCGAACTTGAGCAGTCTCTGCAACATGAGCAGGTCCTGTCGCGTACTGACGGTTTGACCGGTTTGTATAACTATCGTCACTTTTTTGAACTTGCCTCGCGTGAGTTTGGCGCTTCCATGCGCTACCAGCGCCCGCTTTCCATTATCATATTTGACACGGATCACTTGAAAGAAGTCAACGATACGCTGGGACATATGGCCGGCGACAAGATGTTAATCACTGTGGCAAAGACTGCAAGCGAGCAGGTCCGCAGTGTGGATTCTCTGGCGCGTTACGGCGGCGACGAATTTGTGATCCTGTTGCCGCAGACCAACGCGCAAATGGCATATGCCATTGCCGAACGGATCCGCGTGAGCGTGGAAGCCCTGTGCATCCCAACTGAAAAAGGTCCGCTGTCTGTCACGCTTAGTATCGGCATCGCGGAAATGCAGGCTGACCCGGCGGATGAAAGCGTTGAGCAGGTGGTTCAACGGGCTGACAAAGCCTTATACGCCGCCAAACAGGGCGGGCGAAACCGCTCTCATATCAACTAGGGAAAATGAGGGAAGTAAAACGCCAAAATATGACCCTGAACCGGCGCCGACTTCAATATTAACTGCATTTTAAGGGGGAGTAAAAAATGGGTAAAAAAACAAAATTGTTGGTTCTAGGGAGGATTAGATAATGGTATCATCGTTGCAAATGCCAGAAACCAGAATTTAATTATCGGAAAAAACAATGGAAGATACCCGCTCCCCTAAAAACCTAGCTTTACGCTCGTTCTTATTAATCATTCTAATAATATTTATTGTTGAAATATTGGTTATGGGAATATTTCGCCAGTTTCTGAAATATGACGAAGTGTGGTTGGAAGTGATTATGGACGCCGTTATTTTGACCTTTGTCCAGTTCCCAACTTTATATTTTCTTATGCTGCGCCCCATGGAACGGGAGATTGCCGAACGCAGGCGGTCGGAAAATGAATTGCGGCGCGCCAAGGAGTTGCTCGAATTTGCGAACCGCGAGGTGAACTATTCCCTTGAGCGCGAACAGATACTGGCGCGCACTGACGGCTTGACCGGTTTATACAACTACCGTCATTTTTTCGAGCTTGCCTCACGCGAATTCGAAGCCTCTGTGCGCTATCAGCGCCCGCTTGCCATCATCATATTTGACATCGATTATTTAAAAAAGATCAATGATACGCTCGGGCATTCGGCCGGCGATAAGATGTTGATCACCGCCACCCAGGCCGTAGCCAACCAGATGCGCGGCGTTGACGTGCTGGCAAGGTATGGCGGCGATGAATTCGTTATCATGCTGCCGGAAACCAGCGCGCAGGAGGCATTTAATATTGCCGAACGTATCCGGGTGAGTGTGGCGGCCGGACTCTTATTAACCGACTTTAATAAATTTGCCATCACGCTTAGCATGGGTGTTTCAGAATTGTTGAGCGACCCTGCCGATGAGAATATCGAGCAGGTCGTTCAGCGCGCAGACAAGGCGTTGTACATCGCCAAGGAAACAGGACGCAACCGCGCAGTGATCCTTCCTGCAAAATAACATGCGGGGAAAGTTGTTCCAATCCTTTTTGTTTCTTACTGGCGAAGTAAATATAAATAAAAATTTGTAAGGTCAGTCAGGCTTGTAGACAGAACGGAGAATAATATTCCGCACATTCTGATTGTAGACGACGACCCGCACCAGCTCATTACTCTGGGCGAAATCCTCAAAGTCAAAGGCTTTGAGGCTCTCCTCGTGCAGACCGGGAGCGCGGCGCTGACTTATATCGAACAGCAACCGATCGACGTGGTCATCATTGACCTCAAGTTGGGGGATATGTCCGGCCTGGATGTTTTGCGGGGGATCAAAGCTTATTCTCCTGAAAGCGAATGCATCATGTTGACCGGCAACGCCACGCAGGCTTCAGCCATTGAGTCGATCCAGATGGGCGCATTTGGTTACTTCCAAAAACCATTTGATATTGACCAGGTTGTCCTTTCGATCCAAAGAGCGGTGGACAAATATCAGTCCACGCTGGCTTTGCGTGCAAGCGAAGAGAAATACCGCATGGTGGCAGATTTTACATATGACTGGGAAGGGTGGCGCGCGCCGGACGGAACCTACGTGTACGTATCTCCATCCTGTGAACGGATCACTGGTCATACAGCCGATGAGTTCCTGTCTGACCCGGGCCTGTTTCTCGCGATCACTCACCCGGATGACCGCGCGATCGTAGTTGAGCACCACGATCTGGTTGCCGGCATCCCGCAAGAACAGGACCTGCAAATTTCCTTTCGAATGATTACTGCCAGCGGAGAAACGCGCTGGATCGAACACTCCTGCACATCGGTGTACGGGTATGGCGGTCAATGGCTTGGGAGGCGTGAAAGCAATCGGGACGTGACCACGCGCAGGCTTGCGGAAGACACGTTGAAGGAAAGCGAGGAACGCTTCCGCCTGGCGTTTGAGAATACCCATATCGGCATGTGTCTCATGGATCTCAAGGGGCGATTCCTGAAAGTAAACCCGCAATTGTGTGAGATGTTCGGATATTCCCGCGAGGAACTCGAAGGTAAATTTGTTGATGAGATCACGCACACCGACCATCAGGAAGTAAACCCTTCGTTCCTGCAACAAGTTATTTCCGGCGACATGGATCATTCCGAATTTGAGACTTTGTACATTCACAGGAATGGAGACCTCGTTTGGGGACAGGTGTCCAGTTCGCTGGTGCAGGATGCGGCCGGCGCGCCGTTGTACTTCATTAATCACATTCAGGATATCACCGCCCGCAAACAAGCCGAAAGGGAATTGCTTGCCACAAAGGAATCGCTTGAAATTGCGAACCGTGAATTGCATACCGCCCTGGCGCGCGAACAAAAGTTATCCCACACCGATTCGTTGACAGGGATTAACAACCGCCGCTACCTGTTTGAACTTGCCGAGAACAAGATCGCCATCGCCTCGCGCTATCAACAGCCGCTGGCAGTGATGATGTTCGACATCGATCACTTTAAGAGTGTCAATGATAACTTTGGGCACGATGTCGGCGACCAGGTATTGAGACAGGTTGCCCAGATCGCCAATGCCGAGTTGCGCAGCGCGGACGTGATTGGGCGCTATGGCGGCGAGGAGTTTGTCGTCCTGATGCCGATGACCGGCGCGCAGCAAGCCTGCCTGCTGGCGGAACGTATCCGCGCGGGCGTGGCGGCGCTGCGAGTGCTTTCGGAAAAAGGGGAAACATCCTCCACCCTCAGCATCGGCATTGTGGAAATAAGCCACGCATCGCGCGCGCATCCCGAATCAGTGGAAAGCGTTTTTCGCCGCGCTGATCAGGCAATGTACAACGCCAAGCAGGCCGGGCGCAACCGGGTGGTGGCTTTTACTTCAGAATAAATCCGAAGGAAAATTTTCCATGAGCCATTATGATGAAAAGGAAAGACGCGCGCTGTTTGTGTTTATTCTTGTTTTCATTTTAATGGCGGGCCTGCCCTCCCTGGTCGGGGCGCAAACTCCCATCGAACAAACTGAGTATGTTGTAGCCATTGATGTGGAATATGCCCCTTATGAATTTGTAGATGCCAGTGGAAAGGCGGCTGGTTTTACGGTTGAGTTGCTGACTGAAATTGGAAATCAAGCCGGGCTAACCTTTCGTTTCGTGCCGATGAACTGGCCGGATGCAGTGGCGGGGTTAGATGACGGCACGGTTGATCTGGTCAACATGATTCAAACGCCGGAGCGCGCCCAGCGTTATGAATTTTCCGAACCGCACAGCCAGATTGTGCAGGCCATCTTCAGCACACCCAGCGCGGACATCACAGACCTGGCTTCGTTGAGGGGTTACAGGGTGGCGCTGCAGCAAAACGACATTGCGCTGGAAAAACTCGCAGATCGAACTGATTTCGAAAAGGTCATTGTTCATAGCAAGGAAGAAGGCTTTTTAATGCTAGATGCAGGTGATGTGGATGCATTCCTGGCGGCGGAACAGCCGGGGCTTGCATTGCTTCAGCATTACCAGCTGCAGCAAGTTAACATCACTGCCGCCGGATTGTTTCCACAGCCCTTCGGTTTTGCCGCGCGCAAAGGCAATACTGCGTTGATCACCCTGCTTAACGAACACCTGCAATCGCTTAAAAATTCCGGCGCCTATGATGCGCTGACAGATCAATGGTTGACCCGCCCGGCCGCCCAAAGCCATTGGTTGGTGCGATATCAATCACAGGTGCTGGCTGTGAGCCTGTCTCTGGCTGTCCTTGCAATTGCCCTGGCAGCATGGACGTTATTACTGCGGCAGGTGGTGAGGAAGCGAACCCAGGCTTTACGGGAAAGCGAAAAACAACTTCAGGAAGCGCAGACCATTGCCAGAATGGGAAGTTATCTGTTTGATTTTTCCGCAGAAACCTGGAAAAGTTCAGCCGTGCTTGACAGGATTTTTGGCATCGATGAAAACTTTGAACGTTCCACCGCAGGCTGGGCTGCGCTGATTCATCCGGACGACCGCCAGTATATGGTCGATTACCTCACACGCGAAGTCATCGGCAACCGCGCGCGCTTCGACAAGGAATACCGCATCATCAGAAATAACGACCATGTTGAACGCTGGGTGCATGGCCTCGGTGAATTGGAGTTCGATGCCGGCGGAAACCTCGTTTCCATGCTGGGAACCATTCAGGATATTACCGAGAGCAAACGGGCAGAGGAGGTAATCCGCCGCAGCGATGAGAAGTACCGCCGGGTTGTCGAAACAGCCAACGAAGGTATTTTCTTCCTGGATGCCGACACCCGCATCACATTTACAAACCAGCGCATGGCGCTCATGCTTGGATATACCACCGAAGAAATGCTGGGCCAAAAACTGGAATCGTTCCTTGCTGAAGGCCCATTGAGCGAATCAAGTTCACAAATGAAAGACCGCGCTCAAGGCATGGATGAGGTTTATGAGCAGTGTTTCAAAACAAAGGACGGCGGAAAGCATTGGACGCTCATGTCACCAAGAGCGATCTTCGACTCGGACGGCAATCTCGAAGGTTTTTTTGGAATGCTCACCGATATTCACGAGCGCAGGCAGGTGGAAGAAAAAATGCGCCAACTCTCGCGGGCAGTGGAGCAAAGCCCGGTCTCCATCGTCATCACTGACATCCACGGCGTGATCCAATACGTCAATCCGCGCTTCACACACATCACAGGCTACACACTCGAAGAATCCCTTAGCCAGAATCCACGCATGCTTAAATCAGGCGAAACCACGCAGGAGGGTTACAAACAACTGTGGGACACCGTTCTCGCCGGCGGTGAGTGGCGCGGCGAATTCCATAATAGGAAGAAGAACGGCGAACTGTACTGGGAATCTGCCTCCATCTCCCCGGTCAAAGACAACAGCGGGCGCATTACACACTTCCTCGCGGTCAAGGAAGACATCACTGAACGCAAGCGGACCGAAGAGCAGCTTGCCGCCTATGCCGAACACCTCGGAGAATTGGTGGACGAACGCACTCGTGAACTGCGCAATGCCCAGGAACAACTTGTGCGGCAGGAACGGCTGGCTTTGCTGGGTCAGGTTGCTGGCAGCATCGGTCATGAACTCCGCAACCCGCTGGGCGTCATTTCAAATGCCATTTATTTCTTGAAGCTCGCCCAGCCCAATGCCAACGACAAGGTGAAGGAATATTTGACGATCATCGAAAACGAAGCGCGCGCTTCAGATAAGATCATCACAGACCTGCTGGACTTTACGCGCCTCAGATCTGTCGACCGAGAGGCTGTTCCTGTTTCTGACGTGATCCATGAGACCTTTGAGCGTTTCCCCGTGCCCCTTGATATTACCGTGGCGCTTGATATCCCCGCAGACCTGCCGAAAATATTTGTAGACCCGCATAACCTGGTTCAGGTCCTCGGTAACCTGACGTTGAATGCCTGTCAGGCCATGACATCCCCTGCATCAACCAGCTCAAATGCAGACCAGCCTCGCAAGGGCGAGTTGACCATCTCTGCGGCTTTGCAAGACAACCTGGTTCGGATGAATGTTCAGGATACCGGAATTGGAATCCCGGCCGAAAATATGGCCAAACTTTTCGAGCCGCTTTTCACGACAAAAATAAAGGGCATCGGGTTGGGGTTGGCTGTCAGCAAGAAATTGGTCGAGGCAAACGGAGGCAGGATCGAGGTCAAGAGCGAAGCGGGGTTGGGTTCCACCTTCACTCTCTGGCTGCCTGTCGCCGAGTCGTCCTCACGGAGAGTAAATGAACGAGATCCACACTAGGCCGTTGAATGCTGGGCTTTGGGGACGATTGGCAATCATTGCCATTGTTTACTGGGCGGCGGTGCGCCTCGGGCTTATGTTCGTGGCGCAGCCCGAAGGGATTGCTGCGGTTTGGCCTGCGAGCGGATTGGCTCTGGCGGTTTTATTGCTTTACCCTAAAAACCAATGGGCAGGGCTGCTTGCGGCCATTTTTGTTGTCAATGCTGCGGGGAATTGGAGCGGTGGAAATACAATTACGGTAAGTTTGGGGTTCGCGCTGGCCAACACGGTGGAGCCGTTTCTTGGCGCATGGGTTTTAACTTCTTTGTGCGGACCAAAAGTAAGTTTTGGAAGCATTAGGGAAGTATTGGTCTTGTTTGGGACGGCGATCGTTGTGAATGGTTTCACCGCGCTGATCGGAGCGGCGATTCCCGCCCTGGCTTTCGATGCGCCATTTATGAATACCTGGATGTTATGGTGGACATTGGACGGGCTGGGGATAATCCTGGTGACGCCTTTCATTGTCACCCTGTTTGACCTCCGAACGACGGCTCGAATCCTAACGGTCAGCAGACTGCTTGAGGCAGTTTTTGTTGTTGTGACCATCTCCGTTTTTGCGTGGTTGTTATTCGGATCTTTTACAGATGCGGCAAAACCGCTGCTGCGGAATTATATGGTTTTCCCGCTCTTGATCTGGCTGGGATTCAGATTCAGAATTCATGGCATGACGGGCGCCATATTGCTGTTCGCGGCCATAGCCATTTGGCATACGGTGCAAGGTCACGGCATTTTCGCAATTGAAGGACAGGCTGTCTCCCAGCATCTCATTTCGCTGCAGGTCTTTCTCAGCGTGGTCACTTTTTCAGGTTTATTGTTGAGCGCCTTAATCGCCGAGCGCAAGAAGATTGAGGAGGCTTTAAAAGCTTCAAGCGACTTTGTCAATAATTTGATCGGCTCCATGCAGGATGGCATTTCAGTGTTGGATAATAACGGTGTTCATATGGATGTCAATCAGGCGTTTTGCCGCATGACCGGCTTTTCACGCGAAGAGCTGATTGGCACGGGAACACCACACCTGTACTGGCCGGAAGAGGAAAAAGAAAAAATTCAAATTGCATTTCAAAGGACATTGGCAAACGAAGCCGGCGATTTTGAATTGACTTTTAAACGCAAAAACGGTGAACGCTTTCCTGTGATCGTAAGCCCGTTTGTCATTCAAGATGGTTTGGGCAGGGTGGTTAGTTATTCCGCGACAGTGAAGGACATTACCAACCGCAAACAGGCTGAGTCCATCCTGCGCATGCGTCTTGAACTCAGCCAGTTTGCAGATTCGCATTCGTTGGATGAGTTGCTGCAAAAGACTCTCGATGACGCCGAGTCATTGACGGGGAGTCAGATCGGCTTTGCCCACTTTCTCGAAGCGGATCAAAAAACATTACAACTGCAAATGTGGTCCACCAATACGCTTAAGAATATGTGTACCGCTGAAGGCAAGGGGGAGCATTACTCGGTGGATCAAGCCGGTGTGTGGACAGACTGCGTCGCGACGCGCACGCCGGTGATTCACAACGACTATCCGAGTCTCGCTCATCGCAAAGGACTCCCGGAAGGCCATGCGCCCATTTTGCGCGAGCTTGTGGTGCCCGTTCTGCGGAATAACCGGATCATGATGCTCATGGGGGTTGGCAATAAACCCATTTTTTACACTGATTATGATGTTGAAGTCACCTCCCAATTGGCAAGCCTGGCATGGGACATCATCCAGCGCAAGCGCGCAGAAGATGCGCTGCGTGAAAGCACGGAAATGTTTTCATTGTTCATGCATTACTCCCCCATTTATACTTTTATAAAATCGGTCAAGCCGGGCGAGAGTCGTGTATTGCAGGCCAGTGAAAATTATCAACAGATGATCGGCGTATCCGGCCTGGACATGGTGGATAAAACAATGGAGGAATTGTTCCCGCCTGAATTCGCCGCAAAGATCACCGCCGACGACTGGTCTGTTGTTGCCAATGGAGAGGTGTTGAAGCTGGATGAAGATCTGAATGGCCGCCACTACACCACCATAAAATTCCCTATTAAGTATGGAGAAAAAAACCTGCTGGCAGGATACACCATAGATATCACCAACCGGGTGTATGCCGAAAAAGCCCTCGAAGCGGCGAACCTTGCCTTGCAGAACACGCTCGCCCGTGAAAAGGAACTGGCGCGCACCGATCCGCTGACCGGCATTAACAACCGCCGCTGCCTGATAGAACGCGCCGAACACGAGTTGGACGTTGCCATGCGCTATCAGCAGCCGCTCTCGGTGATTCTGTTCGACATAGACCATTTCAAAAATATCAACGACACTTTCGGTCATTTGGCTGGCGACCAAATCCTTCAACAGGTCACACAATCTGCCTGCGCTCAATTACGTTCGGCAGACGTGATCGGGCGTTATGGCGGCGAGGAATTTGTCATCCTGCTGCCGATGACGAACGCGGAGCAGGCCCTCTCGCTGGCGGAACGCATCCGCGAGGACGTGGTGGCTTCTTCCCTGCCAACGCCAAAGGGGCAAGCTTGTGTCACGCTCAGCGTCGGCATTGTTGAATTGTCTTTGTTCGAATCACTGGAAGATGTGCTCCGCCGCGCAGACGAAGCCATGTATGCCGCCAAACAAGCCGGACGGAATTGCGCAAGGATCGGCCGTAAATGAAAGATGAGAAAAGCAATAGCCCCATCGCCGGCTCTCAGGATGCCGCTGAACACAGGCAGACCGAAGAGACTCTTCGTAAGAGCGAGGAACACTTTCGCCTGCTGATCGAGCGGGCTCCGATCGGGCTGGCAATTATCCGCGGGGTTGATGGTGCGGTAGAGTTCTCGAATGACCGCTTTACACAGCTTTTCGGGTACACGTCAATCGATATTCCAAATATTCGCGATTGGTGGCTGTTTGCTTACCCTGAGGAAAATTACCGTCAATGGGTCATGGATGCCTGGAATGCGGCGGTGTCAAGAGCCGCACAAAACGGCACAGATATTGAAGGACAGCAAGTAAATATTACCTGTAAGAATGGCGCGGTGCGGGTTGTGGAGATTTCGGGTATTTCCATAGGAGAAAATTTCCTTGTCACTTTTACCGACATTACCGAGCGCAAACGGGTGGAGCAGGAATTGCATGAAAAACAAGCATTGTTGCTGGAAGCACAGCATATCGCGCATGTCAGCAATTGGTGGCATGACCTGATCAGCGGGGAAGTTTACTGGTCGGATGAATTTTTTGGAATTCTTGGAATTGATCCGCAAAAACCAACAACGGAGTTGGCCTTGCCATTGATCCACCCCGATGACCTGCCGGTACTTCTAAAAGCAATGGCAGAATCAACCGACGGGAAGGTGGAACATGAACATGAGTTCCGAATTTTCCGCCCAGATGGTGAGATCCGCTGGATACATAACCGCTGGATGGCGCTTTATGATAAAGACGGCAAAGAGATAAAACGTGTTGGAACACATCAGGATGTTACCGAGCGCAAACAGGCCGAGGAAATATCCCGCCGCATGATGGAACGCTGGTCAACTATCTACCGCGCCGGCGAAGAGATCAGCGCCAGTTTGGATATTGAGCAGGTCTTCCAGGCAGTTTATCGCGCAGTCGGGCAGGTGATGCCCTGTGAGGATTTTCTAATCAGCATGTACGATGAAGACCGCAACTTAATGTGGGGAGATTACATCATTGAGAACGGCGTAAGAGTTGCATCGAATCCGTATCAGGTTGATGTTGGCAATAAGATTGCGCCGAATCCGTATCCGGCAACCCTAGGGTTGGGAGGCTTCATCGTTAAAACAGGTCAGTCCGTGCTCTTGAACAGCCCGCAGCAGATCGCGACGAGCGGCATTAATTTCGTGTCATACGGCAGCGGGCCGGTCACTTCGTCGGTGTTGGCCGTGCCACTGCACCTCAAAGACAGGATCATCGGCATAGTATCCGCTCAAAGCTACAGTCAGGATGCGTACACATCTGATGACCGTGAAATGCTTGCAATGCTCGCCAGCCACGCCGCCATCGCCATTGATAATGCGATGCTGTTCGAGAAGGCACAGAGCGAGATCAAAGAGCGAATGCAGGCCGAGGAGAAAATTCGCGTGTCGCAGGAACAACTTCATGCGGTGATCGAAGGCAGCCGCCTTGGTTTTTCAGACTGGAATATAAAAACAGGTGTAATTCAGCGAAACGAACGCTGGGCCGAGATGCTCGGATTCAACCTGCAAGAAGTTGAATCCAGTTTTATGCAATGGGGTGATTTAATTCACCCTGATGATCGGGTATCAGCCATGCGCGCTCTTCAAGATCACCTGGATGGAAAGACGCCGATTCATCGTGATGAATACCGCCTGCGGGCAAAAGATGGAAGCTATCGCTGGATTTTGGATCAGGGCACGATTATCGAATATGACGCGCAAGGGCAGCCCTCGCGAATGACAGCCACGCACACTGATATTACCGAGCGCAAGCAGGCTGAAGAGAAAGTCCGCCAGTTGAATACAGAACTCGAAAACCGTGTCGAAGAACGCACACGCGAACTGCGCGAAGCGCAGGCGCAATTGGTGCGCCACGAAAAGCTCGCGGTGCTTGGGCAGATGGCCAGCAGCATCGGGCACGAATTACGCAACCCGCTGGGCGTGATCAACAGCGCGGTTTATTATTTAAAACTTGTCCAACCGAATGCGGATGAAAAGATCAGGCAATATCTGGGCATCATTGAACAGGAAGTGCATACTTCTGAAAAGATCATCACCGACCTGCTGGACTTTGCGCGCATCAAATCTGTCGACCGAGTGGCTGTTTCTGTTTCAGAGTTGATCCATCAAACCCTGGCGCGTTTTCCCGCTCCCGCGTCGGTGGAGGTGACTGTTGAAATTCCAAATGATTTGCCGCAGGTGTATGTTGACCCGCGCCAGATCATTCAGGTGCTGGGAAATATAACTCTCAATGCATGTCAGGCAATGACTTCCCCGGATGGGGGAGCGCTGCCAGACTCAAATGCAGGCGGACAAAAATGTGGATTTTTGTCACTTCACACCTGCGCGCAGGATGATATGATAAATATTGTCATAACAGATAGTGGAGTGGGTATTCCAGCGGAGAATTTAAACAAGATCTTTGAGCCTCTATTTACCACCAAGACCAGGGGTGTTGGGTTGGGGCTTCCCGTCAGCCAGAAACTGATTCAGGTAAACGGCGGCCGCATCGAGGTCCAGAGTGAAGCGGGCAAAGGCAGTTCATTCAGCGTGTTTTTACCAATAGAGAAGGAGTCAAAATGAATAAAAAATTACGCATTCTGATCGTGGATGATGACCGGCGCATGACGCGCACGCTGTCAGATATCCTATCGTTGTCCGGGCACGAGGTCGTGGAAGCAGAGTCGGGTTCGGATGCGCTCGAAAAAATCAGCACGATGGTATTTGACTGTGTGTTGAGCGATATCAAAATGCCCGAGATGAACGGCGTGGAATTGCACCGCCGTTTGCGCGAACTTCAGCCGGGCCTGCCGGTGGTGCTGATGACCGCCTATGCCGCCGATGAACTGATCCGCCGCGGATTGGAGGAGGGTGTGGCAGGCGTGTTTGATAAGCCGTTGGACATTAATTACCTGTTGGGTTTCTTCACCTCGCTGGCAAAAAATCGCACGATCGTGATCGTGGATGACGACGAGTCTTTCTGCAGGACGCTGGATGATATTTTGCAGCATCGCGGCTTCAAGGTGTCGCTGGTTACCGACCCGCATGTTGATGTGAATTCGATTACCTCAGAAGCGCAGGTGATCCTGCTGGACTTGAAATTCAACGGCATCAGCGGGTTGGATGTGCTCAAGGATATCCGTAAAAATAACCCGTCGCTGCCGGTGTTGATGGTGACCGGGCACCGCCAGGAGATGACGCCTGCCATTGAGGCTGCGCTGCAGATCAACGCTCATGCCTGTCTGTATAAACCTTTGGAAATTCCAAAACTGCTTGATATGCTGGCGAGTCTTCAACTGGAACGCTTGCGGGGTTTGATTAAGGATAAATAATTGGCAGGTTATTTTACGGCCACAGAATTCCCGGGAACACCCTGAATGGATAAATACTCTCCACGCATTCTGATCGTAGATGATGACCCGAACATGATCGGGACCATCAGCGATATTCTTAAGGCAAAAAGCTTTGAGCCGATACGTGCAATGTCGGGTGGGGAGGCGCTGGCCAAAGTTGAGGGGCAGCATGTCGAGGTGGCGCTGATCGACCTGCGGCTGGGCGACATGCCCGGCATGGATGTGCTGCGGGGCATAAAAGCGCGCTCGCCCAGAACAGAATGCATCCTCCTGACCGGATATGCCTCTCAAAATTCAGCCATCGAGGCCATTCAAGCCGGGGCTTTTGGATATTTTCAGAAACCGTTTGACATTGAACAGGTACTGCTGTTCATCCAACGCGCCGTTGAGAAATATTCTGCCGAGGAGATTTTATATAAGAGTGAACAGCGCTATCGCGGATTGTTTGAAGATTCTCCCATCGCAATTTGGGAGGAGGATTTTTCCGAGGTCAAGCGCCATTTGGATTCCTTGAAACAGCAGGGCGTGACTGATTTCCAAAAATATTTTGCATCACATCCTGATGTGGTATTTGAAATTTCATCCAAAATCAGCGTTTTGGATATAAACAACGCGGCCGTGCAAATGTTTAAGGCAGAAAGCAAGGAAGCCTTGATCGAGCATACCAACTCAGGCTCGAGCAAGGGTGAAGCGGAACATAACCATGAGGATTTCATGGCGATTCTGGAAGGAAGAACCGGTAATAGCTGGGAAGGCTCTGATGAAACGCTGGATGGCGAGCAAATTGAAATAAGCCTGAGCTGGTCAGTTGTTCCCGGATACGAGAATGATTATTCCAAAGTCATTGTCACTACCATTGACATTACCGAGCGCAAACGAGCGGAAGAGGCCTTGCGCAAGAATGAGGCGCTTCTTTCCGAAGCCCAGCGCATTGGGAAGATCGGTCATTGGGAATGGTCTGCCCCGGAAATGGAATTGATCTGTTCAGATGAACTTTTCAATCTGCTTGAAATTCCGCGGGATGGCAGAAAAATTTCTCAAAATACGATTGGCAGCTTGATGCACCCGGAAGACCTTGCGCGTGTCAGAATGCTTGACCGTGAAATCTTTTCCAAACAGTTAGATATAGATTACGAATACCGCGTCATCCTGCCCGGAGATAAGCTGCGCTGGATACACCAGCAGGCGCAGGTGTCTTATAACGCAGACGGTCAGCCTGCGCGCATGATGGGCGTCCTGCAAGACATCACCGAACGCAAGGCTGTGGATGAAGCCTGGCACAAGAGCGATGCGCAGTACAGGCTGCTTGCCAATAATATTTCCGATGTGATCTGGATCCTCGATTTGGAAACGATGCGCTTTACTTATGTCAGCCCGTCTGTGGAGCAATTGCGAGGGTTCACGGTTTCAGAAGCTCTTGCCCAGGACCTGGCTGCCTCTTTCGTTCCCGATTCAATGAAACTCATTCAAAAGGTAATTCCTGAGCGGCTCACTGAAGCGCAGCAAGGGAGGCAGGTTTCATATACCGATGAAGTGGAACAGCCCCGAAAAGACGGAACGACAGTATGGACGGAAGTAAACACCCATTATCACTTTAACTCTGCAAGCGGTCATTGGGAAGTGTATGGCGTATCGCGCAATATCTCCGAGCGTAAATTTGCCGAAAAGGCTCTGCGGAAGAATGAAGAACGTTACCGCCTGCTGTTTGAAAGCGCGCCGGTGGGTATCTTTTCTGCGACTCTGCAAGGGGAGATCATTGAAATTAACCCGACCGCTTTACAGATTCTGGGGTCGCCCTCTGCTGAGGCTACCAAGGCCATCAACCTCCTCACCTTCCCATTACTGGTGAAGACAGGTTTTTCCGCCAACTTTAAACATTGCATTGATGGCGGCCAGCCTGTATTCGCTGAACAGTCCTACACCAGCCAATGGGGAAAAACAGTCTATGCCCAATACCGCATGACGCCCATCAGGGATGCGGACAGGCAGGTCAATCTGATTCAGGTCATCATCGAAGACATCACTGAGCGCAAGCTGGCCGAGGATGCATTGCGCGAAAGTGAGAAGCGTTATTATGACCTGTTTGAGGATTCGCCGATCGCCCTGCGCGAAGAGGATTTTTCAGAGGTTAAAAAATATCTCGACCAGTTGAAAGAGCAGGGTGTGACGGATTTCAAAAAATACTTTGATACATATCCCGAGGCTGTATTTGAATGCGCCTCGAAGATCAGAATCGTGGATGTGAACAAGGCGGCGCTAAAAATGTTTCAGGCGGAAAATAAATATGCCATGCCCAATAACCTGGCCGAGGTGTTGAGCACCCAATCTGCGGAGCATTTTAAATCTCAGCTGGCAGGTATCGCGGCAGGCGAGGTCAATTTTAATTGGGAGGGCATCGACCACACGATCGATGGGCGGCAAATAAATGTGGAGGCGAACTGGTCAGTTGCCGCCGGACATGAAAAAGACCTTTCCAAAGTGATCGTCTCGCTGCAGGATATTACCGAGCGCAAACATTCTGAGAAATTAGTGCGGCGGCAGAGCGAACAGATTAAACTGCTTTACGAGACCAGCCGCCAGTTAAACCGCACGTTGGAATTAAAGGACATTTATCAGGCAGTCTGCGATTTCATGGGGACCATTGCCGACAATGACGGCCTGTTCATCTCCGCCTATGACCCTGAAACCCAGTTGATCGCCTGCCGTGCTTTCTGGATGGATAATAAGTGGATGGATGTCAGCGCCTTCCCCCCGATCCCGCTTGAAGCGGAGGGAAAGGGCACACAAAGCTTGGTCATCCGCACCGGGCTGCCCATGTTGATCGATGACTATCAGGCAGCTTTGAAGAATGTTCAGACCAACTACTATGTTGACAGTGAAACGACAGAACTAATTAAGGAGATTCCGCCAGAGGAGGATCATATCATGCGCTCGGCGCTGATTGCTCCTCTTAGGGTGGGCGGCGTTGTCAGCGGGGTGATCCAGGTAATGAGTTACCGCTTGAAGGCCTATACCGAGGACCAGTTGAAACTGCTGGAGGCGCTGGCATTGCAAATTTCGTCCGCCGAGCAAAATGCCCTGCTCTATTCCCAGGTGCAGACGGAATTGAATGAGCGCAAACAGGCTGAGGCAAACTTGCGGCGGTTGAACCGCCTGTATGCCACGTTCAGTGAAATCAACCAGACTATTGTGCATGTGCATGACCGGCAAACCCTGTTCGAGCAGGTATGCCGCGTGGCAGTTGAATATGGACAGTTCCGCATGGCGTGGATTGGCCTGACGCAGGCGGGCGGCCAGCCTATTCTTCCGGTCGCATTTGCCGGGGATGAGCAGGGATACCTGAAGAACGTGCGGATCACCTACAACGAGGAGAATTTTGGCCGCGGGCCGACCGGCACAGCCATCCGCGAGGGGCGCTGCGTGATTTGCCAGGATATTGCCACAAACCCGCTGATGAATCCCTGGCAGGATCAAGCCTTATCGCGCGGCTATCGTTCATCGGCATCGCTTCCCATTTTTCAGGATGGCCGCGCCATTGGCGCGATGAGCGTTTATTCAGGCGAACCCGATGGCTTTGATGCTGAAGACGAGAAATTGCTGGACGAGATCGGTAAAAATATTTCCTTTGCGTTAAACACGATGCAGATTGAAGCCCGCCGCGCGCAAGCTGAGGAGGAACTGCGGGTCAGCGAACAAAGATACCGCGAGCTGTTCAACAGTATGATCGATGGCTTTGCCTTGCACGAGATCATCTGCGATGAAAATGGAAAACCCGGCGACTATCGCTTCGTTGAAGTCAACCCCGCCTTTGAACGTTTGACCGGTCTCCGCTCTGAAAACTTGATCGGCAAAACCGTGCTGGAAGTGCTTCCCAAGACCGAGGCGTATTGGATCGAAATTTATGGAAATGTAGCCTTGACGGGCAGGTCTACATTTTTTGAGAACTATTCCAGGGAGCTCGATCGTTATTTTGAAATTTCAGCCTATTGCCCGAAACCAAATCAATTTGCCGTCATCATGGTGGATATCACCGAGCGCAAGCGGGCAGAGGAGGCCACTCATCAGCGAGTGGTGGAATTGGAATTGCTTTATGAAGGCGGCCTGGCGTTCAGTCAATTACTGAACCCGAGAGAAATTGCGAAGAAGATCATTTATCTGCTTGAGCAAAAAATGAACTGGCATCATACAGCCATCCGCCTGTACAACAGCGAAACAAAATCACTTCAACTGCTGGCTTATAACCAGCCCAATTTAAGCGGAATTGAAGAGGCCGCCGTCGTGGAGGAACAGCTCAAAATCAGTGTGACCCGGCTCGATCAAGGCGTGAGCGGTTGGGTTGTTCAACATGGGCAGACTGTGCGTTCCAATGACCTGACGAATGAGGCGCATTATGTCGAGTCTCTGCCCGGTATGCATTCCGGGCTGTATGTGCCGATCAAGCTGGGCGATCAGGCGATTGGGGTAATCAGTATTGAAAGTGAACAGTCAAATGCCTTTAGCGAGGCTGATGAACGGCTGACCAATACATTGGCGAGTCAGGCTGCCAGCGCCATGGAGAATGCGCGTCTGTTCGAACAAACCCGCCTGCATGTTTCAGAATTGACTGCGCTTCACCATACCGGGCAGACGTTACTGGCTGCGCGGCTCAACGCCGAACAGATCTTTGCGGCGGTGCATCAGGCGGTAGGGCGCACAATGCCTTGTGACGCATTTGTGATCGTGCTGGATGATGAAGAGCGGGGCGAATACCACGCTGTCTATTCCTTTGATAAAGGGGAGCGTTATCCTGTCCGTTGGCTGCCGCGCGGCAGGGGCTTGAGTGGGCGGGTCATTTCTTCCGGTGAGGCGCTCGTCATTCAAGATGCGACTGAAGCGTCCATGAAGGCCACTCACTTTGGCACATCAGACAGTTCCCGCTCGGTTCTTGCGGTTCCACTTCGCAGGGGAGATGCTGTCATCGGAATGCTTTCCGCGCAGTCCTACCAGCCAAATGTCTATGGAGAGCCTCAACGGGTGATGCTGGAAACCATTGGAACACAGCTTTCCTCCGCCCTCGATAATACAGACCTGTATCAGCAGACTCGCGCGCGCATCAGGGAGTTGGAAATTCTGCACGTTATTTCAACTTCCCTGCGCAGCGCTCAAACGGTGGACGAAGCGCTCTCAACCTTGCTTGATAATACACTCGCCGCTTTTGAGACAGACGCCGGGACGATCATGCTGTATCACCCTTCCAGCAATGAACTGCGCGATACTGTTGCCAGAGGCTGGTTCGCCAACCTGGCTTCAACGCCTATTAAGTATGGCGAAGGTGTTGCAGGGACTGTCTGCGCAACCGGGACGCCGTATTTTGCAGCAGAATTTGTGCAAGATTCCCTGCCTCACATTTCCACCCGCGCGAACATTCCAACGGGCTGGGGCGGGGGATGCCTGCCGATTCGCACATCTACCGAAATCATTGGCGTGATGTTTGTCTCGGTACATCTGCCGCGCCAGATCAACTCAGAGCAGATTAAATTCCTCGAGTCGCTGGCTGAAATGGCTGGTGCTGCTGTGCATCGTATGCGCCTCTTCGACGAGACAGCCCGTCGTGCTGAAGAATTTGCATCCCTTTACGAGATGAACAGGGTGCTGTCTGCTGAGTATGACCTGGATACCCTGCTCGAGGTTATTGCAGAAAGCGCAAAGGCGATGTTAAATTCTGCCGCCAGCGGTATGTACCTCTATGATGCCGAGAGACAAGAGCTGGTGTTGAAGATGGATACAGCTTCTACCATTCCGATTGGAACACGGCTGAGCTTTGGCGAAGGCGCTGCAGGCAAGGTGGCTCAGACCCGCCAGCCATTAAGAATTGATGATTATTCAAACTGGGAAGGCCGCGCAACGCAATATGACGGCTTATCCATGCGCGCTGTGGTCGAAGTTCCCATGCTGTATGCGGGCGAGTTGATCGGCGTATTGACCGCCGAGGAAATTCTTGACTCTGGCAGGAAATTCACCGAAGCGGATGAACGCCTGCTTTCGCTTTTTGCAACACAGGCGGCTGGCGCGATCAACGCGGCGCGCCATCGCGAGCATACCATTCGCCATGCAGAGGAATTGGAAGAACGTGTCATCGAACGTACCGCCGAGATCGAAGCCACGCGCAAACGGCTGGACCTGGCTGCCCGGGCAGGCGGGATCGGCGTTTGGGAAATTGACACTAAGGAAAATAAGGTCTTCTTTGATAAAAGGATGCACTTTATTCACGGAACTGAATCACACGAATTCGATAATACGCTTGAGGCATGGTGGGCAAAGATTTACCCCGATGACCTGGCTCAATCCCAAACGCGCTTTGTTGAAGCCCTGCAAAAAACGGGGATATTCTCCGATGAACATCGGATCATTCGCCCGGATGGATCATTGCGATTTATTTCCGTCAATGGCATTGTCCTGTCGGACGCGGAATACAATCCCGAGCGCATGATTGGCGTGGCTGTGGATATCACCGACCGCAAGCAGGTTGAAGAAACATTACACCGCGCTAATATTGAAATGGAACGCGCCCTGCGCACCAAGGATGAGTTCCTTGCGAACATGAGTCATGAATTGCGCACTCCGCTCAATGCCATTCTCGGAATTTCCGAAAGCCTCGAGGAACAATTCGTTGGCCCGCTCAACGAAAAACAACTCAAATACACCGGCATCATCCGTGAAAGCGGGCGTCATTTATTGGAACTGATTAACGATATCCTCGATATTTCCAAGATCGAGGCCGGCCGCTTTGAACTTGAGTTCCATGACCTGTCAGTTGAAAAGATATGCCAGTCCAGCCTGCGCATGATCAAGGAACTTGCGAAGAAAAAAGAACTGGGCGTTTCGTTCGAAATCAAAGGCGGCGTGACCGCCCTTCTAGGCGATGAACGACGGTTAAAGCAATCGCTCGTAAACCTGCTTGGGAACGCAGTAAAATTCACCCCGCATGGCGGAGCGATTGGGCTGGAAGTGAATGGCTTTGCAGATATCAATGAAGTTACCTTTACAGTCTGGGACACCGGCGTAGGCATTGCCAGCGAGGACATAAAATACCTCTTCAAACCATTTGTGCAATTGGATGGCGGTCTTGCCCGTGAATATCAAGGCACCGGCCTGGGGCTTGCGCTTGTTGCCCAGATGATACGCCTGCATGGCGGGCGCGTACATGTGGAGAGCGCCCTCGGCAAGGGCAGCCGTTTTATTGTCACCCTGCCCTGGTTGAGGGAACAGCAGACTTCCCCGGGCTATGGAGTCACCAGAGAGCTTCCACGGCTGGACCAGAAGCCTGTCAGGCAGCGCAGCGGGAGAATCCTGCTAGTGGAGGATACGAATGTTGTCATCACCTTGATGAGCGAATATTTAATTTACAAAGGCTACGACATACTGGTCGCGCGGAATGGTCTTGAAGGCGTGCAGATCGCAAAGGATGAACACCCGGATCTCATTTTGATGGATGTGATGATGCCGGTTCTGGACGGATTGGAAGCCACCAAGCGCATCCGCGCAGACCGCACGCTGCAAAAGGTTCCCATCATCGCGCTGACCGCCCTCGCCATGCCTGGCGATCGAGAATTTTGCCTGGCAGCCGGCATGAATGACTACATGAGCAAACCGATTAAGATGCAGGAACTGTCGGACATGGTCGAAAAACACCTCGGCACAGTTGGACAGGATTCAGATGCCACTTAAGCGCTGAAATTTTTTAAACCTTGAAGCGACCACTGAATAATTAAGGAGCAATGATGCCAAGTACAATCCTGATCGTAGACGATGAAGCCGGTGGAAGATATACCCTCGAGTCCATTCTGGAGGAACAGGGCTACCGCATTGAAATGGCAGAGAACGGCATGGAAGCCCTTGAAAAGGCGCATCAACTTTTGCCGGATGTGATTCTGCTGGATGTAATGATGCCGGACATGGATGGGTTTGAGGTTTGCCAGCGCATTCGAAAAGATACTCTCCTCGCCGAGATCCCCATCATCATGCTGACAGCCCTGGATGACAGGAAATCCTTTCTCACCGGGCTCGAATCAGGCGCGGACGATTACATCACCAAGCCCTATGACCGCCATGAACTGCGCGCGCGCCTGCATGGCATCACACGCCTCAACCGTTATAAAAAATTACTGGATGAACGCGCCAACATCGAGAAGATACATGAACAGCTTCTGGCCGCTTATGAAGCCACCATTATCGGCTGGTCAAATGCCCTGGATCTGCGCGACAAGGAGACCGAGGGACATTCCCAGCGGGTGGCTGACCTTTCAGGCAGGCTGGCAGAGATGATGGGCATCACCGGGATGGATATGGTTTACATGCGGCGCGGCTCGCTTCTGCACGACATTGGGAAGCTTGGCGTGCCTGATTCCATTTTGCTCAAGCCGGATAAATTGACCGAGGAGGAATGGGCTGTCATGCACAAGCACCCGCAATATGCCTACGACATGATCTACCCGATCGAATACCTGCGCCCCTCGCTGGACATTCCCTACTCTCATCACGAAAAATGGGATGGCACAGGGTATCCGCGCGGCTTGAAAGGCCAGGAAATTCCTTTAACGGCGCGCATCTTTGCGGTGGTGGATGTTTGGGATGCCCTGACTTCCGACCGTCCTTACCGCCCCGCATGGGATGAAGCCAAAGCGCTTGAATATATCCGCGAGGAATCCGGCAAACACTTTGACCCGCAGGTGGCTGAACTTTTTATCAAGATGATGGATGAGTTGAAAACCGTCTCGAAAAACGAAACTCTCTGGTCAAAATTAAATTGAAGGAACAACATGGCGATATTACCTGAAGCGCTGATCGAAATCAGCGAGCATCATGAGGCAGATTACAAGCCGCTCGTTGATTCCCAGTCCTGGCGCGTGGCGCTGATGAATTACACGGTTGATCTACTGCCCGAGAAAATCAAGCGGATGCAGAAACACACGGAGACCGACGAAGTCTTTGTGCTGCTTGCCGGACGATGTATTTTATTTGCCGGGGAAGGGGAGGAGAGCGTGACCAAAGTCCATGCGCTGGATATGGAACTGTATAAACTCTATAACGTGAAGAAAGGCGTCTGGCATTCGCATACGTTCAGCGAGGATGCGCGGGTGCTGATCGTCGAAAACCGCGATACGGTTGATGAAAATTCCCCGTTCGTTGGATTGAGCAAAAGTCAATGCGATGAGGTTGTAAGTTTGACAAAGAATCTTTGGAAATAAAAGTAAGGGCGACGCCTGCGTCGCCCTTACGGATTAAATTCAAACGTCGGCATTCCCTCAACATTCGTAATCACTTTAAACAACCCGCCTGAGAGTGGGTATTTTTTCAGGTTGACTTCGCTCATGCCGACCCGCGCCGAGGTGACGTACAACTCGTTCATGCCCCTGCCGCCGAAGACGCATGACGATGTGTGCAGGGCGGGAACGGGAACCTGCTCCAGCAGTTTGCCTGTATTTGGATTCCACTTTGTCACCTGCGCGCCGCCCCACATGGCGATCCACAAATTGCCTTTGGTGTCAGAGGTCATGCCGTCGGGCCAGCCAAGCGACTCTGGCACACGAATCGCAACACGCGGATTCGCAATCTGTCCATTGGCGATGTCGTAATCAAATGCTTTTACTTCGCGTGTGGGCGTATCAATGTAAAAAAAAGTTTTGTGGTCAACGCTCCAGGCGAGGCCGTTCGAGATGCGAATGCAATCAAGCAGGCGGGTTACTTGACCGCCATCGAAGGAATACAATGCGCCGCTCGCGTCCTTTTCGGTCATGTCCATTGTGCCGGCCAGGAAGCGCCCGGCCGGGTCACACTTGCCGTCGTTGAATCGGTTTTGGGGCGGTTCGCTCACAGACGCGAGAACTGTCACTTGACCGGAATCAGGCTCAAGGTCGGCGAAGCTGAAGCGTTTGCCTAGGAGTAGATTCCCATTTTTGCGCGGGGCAATGCACCCGATGAAGTCATCCAATTCGGCAAGGAATTCCGTGTTGGCGTAAATTCTTTTTTCTAGAATATCGAGCCAGTAAAGGGTTTGCGTTTTCGCATCCCATGCGGGGCCTTCGCCGAGAGTTGCTTTTGCATCGAGAATTAATTCGGATTTCATAATCGTCAGTATAAACGCTGGAAGATTTACTCGGAAGGGTATAATTTTTGACATGCCCATCACCCGCGATGCGATCCGCAAATATTATGATGAGAATACAAATCTATTTCTCAAGTTCAGGGGGCGAGGTACGGGCAAGCCTGAGAATATTCACCGGTCGTTGTGGGTGGAGGATGTGCGGATCCTCGAAGATGCCCTCAATGTTTCAAATGCGCTTATTCTCAGGGAAATAGAATCTATTGTTCAAACAAATGCGCGCATTGCCGATCTTGGCTGCGGCGTAGGCGCAGGCTTGTTTTATATTTATCCGCGTTTGCATGAACCCGACCTCGCATTCGGCTTAACGCTCAGCCCGTTGCAGGCAAAACTGGCGCGAGAGTCTGCGGAACATTTGGGGTTACAGGATCGAATCCTTTTTGCCGAAGGTGATTTCACCAGCGTGCCGCTTGCGAATGATCTCGATGCGGTTTATTCAGTTGAAGCGATCGTCCATGCCATCGAGCCTGAAAAATATTTTCTCGAAGCCGGTCGATTGCTGCGAAAGGGAGGCAGATTAATCCTCGTGGATGATTTCATCGCGGCGCGTCCGTTTTTACGGAGCGAGTCAAAATGGCTGAATGCCTTCATCAAAGGCTGGCATGTGCCCGGCCTGCGGACTGCGGCGCAGTCCACTTCGTTTGCAGAAAAAAATAATTTGCGTTTGCTAAAAAATGAAAATCTCACCCCGCACCTGCGCCTGCGCAATTTGCCAAACAGCATGGCGGGCGCGATTCTTTTTATCGGAAATCATTTGCCAATTCGCCACGCGATATTACCGTCCATGCTCGGCAGTATGGCTTTGCAGCAATGCCTGAAAATGGGAATCGTTGAATATCGATTTCTTGTCTTTGAGAAGATTTAAAACCGATCCAGCCGCATCGGACTTAAGCTGACAGCTGGTTCCTGTCCATTGAGCAACTCCGCCACCACCTGACCTGTGCCGGGTCCGAGAGAAAGTCCCAGCATGGCGTGGCCTGTGGCAAAAATCAAATTGCTGTGCTGTGGAGATTTTCCAATGATGGGCATTCCATCCGGCGTGGTGGGGCGCAGTCCCGCCCAGGTTTCTTTCACATCCAATTTTTCATCAAGCCGCAAATATTCCCGCGCCGAATTTTCGATGCGTTGAATCCAAACGGGATTCGGCTCCATGCTGTAATTGCCGACTTCCAAGCGGCCTGTGAAACGAAGGACTTCGCCCATTGGCGAGACCGCGACTCTCCGCTCGCCGAGAATCAACGCATGGCTTGGCATCGTCTTCGTGGCAGACATGGTCGTGCTGTATCCGCGTGCAGGCTGGATGGGGATGTTTAATTTCAGATCTTCAGCAATGGATGGAGTCAATGCGCCTGCGGCAAGCACAATTTGCTCGGCTTCAAAATCTCCTGCTGTAGTTTTAATTTTTGTAACTTTGCCATTGGCTGAGTTGAATCCAATGACTTGCGTGCCATTCATTAACTCCGCGCCCATGGACTTGACACGTTCTTTCAGTAAACTCAGAAAGACCGCAGGGTTGAGATGCGCATCTCCCGTGAAATGCACGCCGCCAATGACATCGTCCAGCGCGGCAGGTTCGACTGCGTGAATTTTTGCCTTGTCATATACGCTGACGGGAATTCCATGCTTCTGAATGAACTCGCCTTCGTGCTGTCCATCGTGGAAGGCTTTCTCCGTCTTGTATAAAAAGAGCAGCCCTTTTTCCTGATAGGCGCAATCGAATTTATCTTCGGCAACGATCTGTGCAAAATTCTTCGCGCTCAATTGACCAAGGTCATTCAATGGCTTGATACTTCGCAGAACATTGGCTTCACTGCACGCCAGTACAAATTTCAAAAGCCATGAAAGATAATTCGGGTCGAGGCTGACCTTCATGCCAAAGGGACTATGCGCGGGGTCGAGCATCCACTTAAGGGCAGAGGTCACCACCCCCGGCGCCGCCAGTGGAATAATATGACTCGGCACAATATGTCCCGCATTGCCCGATCCGCTGCCCCTGCCGATCTCATTTGCGTCAAGCAGGGTGACTCGCCTTCCAGATTTCAAAAGGTAGTACGCACAGCTTAAACCTACTGGTCCGCCGCCGATGATTAATACATCATGTTTTGATTTCATTCAGTCTCCGATAAGACGATGGACAATAGACCACAGACCGTAGTTTTATCGTCCATCGTCAAAGGTCTATCGTCTAAATGCCTTTTCCAAACGGATCACGCTCATCCACCAAAACCGTCCCTTCGGACATGACCCACGCTTCGCCCGTAATCGTCGGGATGATTCGGTTATCCTGAATCTGGATACTCCCCTCGAAGATGCTTCCGACGACGCTTTGTTGTTTCCAGACTTGACCCACTTGCAGTTTACCATCACCGTAGAGACATGCGAGTTTAGCGCTGGTACCCGTTCCGCATGGCGAGCGGTCATATGCCTTGCCCGGGCAGAGGACAAAACTTTTGCTGTCCGCTTCGGGCGTGGATGCGAATAACTCGACGTGGTCGATCTCTGCGCCGTTCGCGCCAGTGATGCCATTCGCCGTCAACTGCTCGCGGACTCGCCATGAGAAATCGGTCAGCGCTTCGAGGTTTTGCATGTTCACGTCCATGCCGTGGTCGTGGACGAGGAAGAACCAGTTGCCGCCCCACGCCACGTCGCCGTGGACGGTTTTGCCATCAACAGTGACAGGGATGTGAGTCAGGTGGCGGTAGGAAGGGATGTTTTGGACGGAGACTTTATTGGGATACATGTCATTGCGAGGGTCATGACCCGAAGCAATCTTCTCATTAGGTTGGGGATTGCTCACCTGCACTGCACCAAACGCAGTGCGGTGCAAGTGTCGCCCCTGCGGGGCTCGCAACGACATATTATGCAGAGTTGCTTCCACCACTCCAACAGGAGTTTCAACGCGAATCACTCCAGGTTGTACTTTGCCAAGATATGCCAGCGAAGCAATCAAACCAATCGTGCCGTGTCCACACATGCCGAGGTAACCGACGTTGTTGAAGTAGATGACTCCGAATTGACAGGTGGGGTCGGCGGGCGGGACGAGGTAGGCGCCGACGAGCACGTCTGAGCCGCGGGGTTCGAGCAGGACGGTGCGGCGCAGGTCGTCGTGATTCTTTTTCAGCGTGGATAATTTTTCAGCAACGGAACCAGTTCCAAGGTCGAAGGGAAGCGAGGTGATTAATCGTGTAGGTTCGCCGCCAGTGTGGGAGTCCAAGTATGGGATACGAATCATATTTTTTAACACAAAGGGCACGAAGTACACTAAGGTGGGTTAAGGGATGATTTTGGTTGTGAGTTTTAGACTATCACGACTGATGGTCGAAAAGAAGTCATCGCGTTGCGCCACATAAACCTTCGTGACCTTTGCGTCCTTCGTGGTTAGATGCTCTTGAAAATCTTCTCGAATTCCGCGCGGTCTTCAGCGGTGAGGGTGAGCAATGGCAGGCGCGGACCGCCGACGGGGATGCCGAGCAGTTCGCAGCCGATCTTCACTTTTTGCAAATAGCTGCCGCTTTCGACGCTGCGAAGGAGGGGCATGAGTTTGTCCATGCGGGCGCGGGCAGTGACGAAGTCTTTGGCGAGTGCGGCTTCGAGCACGTTGTGATGTTGCAGTGGAGCACAGGAGGCGGCGCCGCCGATCCATGCGGTGGTGCCCCACAGGAAGTAGTCGAGGGCTTGGTCGTCGGAGCCGCAGATGATCTGGTAGCGGTCGCCGTAACGTTCGAGCATGCCATAGACGCGGGACATGTCGCTGGAGGCTTCTTTGATGCCGATGACGTGGTCGTATTTGGTGAGACCGTCCATCACGTCAAAGCCGACTTCGGTGCCTGCGCGCCAGGGGAAGTTATACAGCACGATGGGAATTTTGACGGCTTTGGCGACGGCTTCGTAATGCGCGAGCAGTTCGCGCTGGTTGGGACGCGAATACGGCGGGACGGCGACCATCAGCGCGTCGTAACCCATCTCTTCGGCGATCTGCGAGTAGCGGACGACGTCACGCGTGGCGCCAGAGTTGGTGCCTGCAATCAGCGTGACCCGCCCGTCCACTTTTTCTTTGACGAATTTGAAAATGTCCAGCCGTTCGGCTTCGGTGAAGGCATAGACTTCGCCCGTGGTGCCGCCGGGGACAAGTCCCGCGATCTTGTTGGCGATCAGGTATTCGATCAGTTGTTCAAGGACGGGGTAGTTGATGCTTTCGTCCGCGTTGAAGGGGGTGACGATGGGGGCGTAAATTCCTTTGAGGTGCATGGGGACTCCAGTGATCAGTTTTCAGTGAGCAGTAATCAGTGATTGGTAATTGGTGAGTGGTGGTGAAAGTTTACTTCCCCCAGCGGAAGTGAGCAAGCGTTATTTCCGATTTACCCTCACCAAAATTCCTTTCAGGTTCCCTGCCTCGGTAACGGCCTTATCAATTTGTTCGGCTTGTTGGAGCAAATCGGGGTTCTGTGTGCAGACCATAATTCCCGCATGTTGGTTTGACTTTGTATGCAGGACAATAAAATCCCAGCGATTGAGGGTCAATAAAATACGCCCCGATTCTGTGGCAAACGCCAGCACTTCTTCATCGGGAATACGTTGATTGGCTTTTCCTGCTTCGTGAGACGTAAGCACATCATGTCCCATCTGGCGCAAATATTGAGCAACCTTGATCGGGAAGTTTTCGTTGGTGTAGAAAGATGCCATTACCCCTCTTGATTTGCGAGAATAGCCTTATCCATTTCTTCTGAATGTGCATCTGCATACGCCCAGGCATTGACCAAATCCACGGCGCGCAGGGATGGGAAGTTTTCGAGAATTGCCGATTCCATCCAGCCGAGGCGGCGGTAATTTTCCAACGTCCACACAGGGATGCGGGTGCGGACAATGCAAGCCTCGCCGCCAGAAATGCCCGCCGTGTTTTCGATTCCCGCCCAGGCGTTGCCAACCTCGCGTGCCAGGCGCTGCAAAAGTTCCGCTTTTTCGGCGCGGCTCAAACGGGAAATTTGGGGTTCGATACTTTGGATGCTCATTTTTGCCTCAATTTATCTATGGCGATTATACCTTCTCTGTAAAATTACACCTCGATCCGAAGACGAAAAGTTCGCCCCTCGCCGTTACGGCAATTTTGCAGCCACCGCCACCCGAAACCCGAGCCCGTTGCCGGCGAACTCCAACCCAAATCCGCTGCGGAAAGCGCAGCGCGAGCCCTGCCCCGAGCCGATGTATGACCCGCCGCGGAAGACCCGGCGCCCAGGCGCCTCTTCATCTTCGCGGCCATCGCCGGCGTCGTACGGATAATCCTTTTTCAGGGAATGAGTCCACTCGCGCACGTTGCCGATCATGTCCGCGCAGCCGTAGGGCGAGTCGCCGTCAGGGGAGAATTTTCCCACCGGCGTGGTATTGCCTTTCCCTGCTTCGCTCGCATTGCATTTATTTTCGTCAAATTCATTGCCCCAGGGATACTCGCGCCCGTCCGTGCCGCGCGCGGCTTTTTCCCATTCCGCTTCGGTTGGCAGGCGGATTTCCAAATTCAGATTTTTAATTTCTGAATTCAAAATTTGATTCAGCCATTTGCAATAAGCCATCGCATCCTGCCACTTGACATAAACCACGGGGTGATCTTTCTTCTCCTCCCACTTTTCCACGGGATGCTTCAATCCATTCGCCCTGACATAACTTTCGTACATCTCGTTCGTGACAAGCTGCCGACCCATCCAGTAATCATATTGAATATCCACTTTATGCTGCGGGCGTTCATTATCCTGCGCCAGATCGTTGACCTTTGTGCTGCCCATCAGGAATTTGCCTGCAGGCACGCGCACAAATTCCATGCCGTTGGATAGGATCAATCTTTCTTCCGAGATGACAGGCTGCCGCGTCACTGCCGACGGGTGAACTGGTTCTGCCTGCGGGACGGTTTTTTCTTCCGCTGTCAGCGCGGACTTAAACTCCGCCAGCGTCTTTTGACGTCCTGAGCGGCGCAACTGCATCGCTCGGTGCAATGCGCTGTTCACTGAATCGGGGATGCTCGGGTTAATGGTCTTTGCGGGCGGAGATGCCTTGGCATTCCCCGCCAAAATATCCACGCTGATCGGCGGGACGCGGTAGGTCAACATGCAGAACAAGGTCACGCCCAGCGAGTAGATGTCGCTGCGTGAGTCAGGGTCGCTCGTGCCGTACAACTCGGGGGCGGCGAAATGCTGCGTCACCCGCCGCATCCCCGCAATATTTTTTGTGTCGTCGTTGAAAAATCTTTTCAGACCAAAATCCACCAGCACCGCGTTACCTTGCGGGGTGATGCGGATATTGGACGGCTTGATGTCGCCGTGGATCAGCGGCGGATTCTGACTGTGCATGTAGATCAACGCATCGCACACCTGCCTGATCCAGGTCACGGATTGCTCGACGGGCAGAGGCCCCCTGCTTTTGGTCAAGACCGCGCCGAGGTCAATGCCATCCACAAAATCCATCACCAGATATTGTCCCTGATTCGGGATCGTGAAATAATCGGTGACATGCCCCAGATGCGGATGATCGAGGTTGATGAGCGTGCCTGTTTCGGGGATGAAATCCTTTGGCGCTTCGCCGCTTTTTTGTAATTTCTCCCTGATGGCGCAATCCCTTTGCGACCTTTCATCCCGAGCCTTGTACAGCGTGCCGATTGATCCCTGCCCCAACACTGCCTGAATTCGATAGCGTTCGTTTAAGACTTGGTCTTTGGTCAGCATACGTTTCCCTTTTGTTCCGGGGTTCGCTTGGATGAATTATTTATCGTCTGAGGATTTGCGAATTATAACTGTAAAGCCTCCCGGTTTTGTGAAGTACGAAAAAGAAAAATGCGCCGTGTATGAAAACACACGACGCATTCCATGCTTATTTACACAGATATAAAGTCGTCGCCTGATTGCCCGGTCCCTGATTGTTCGCGGCTGTGTTGCTGAACTCACTCACCACCGAGCAGGACGCGCCCAACCAATTGGCAATATCCGCTTTGTTGCCGCGGTCGCCGCCGTACATCACGAAACGCAATTCGCCGTTCGCCACCATTTGCGCGAGATCATCAGCACTGACCACTTCATCCTGCCCGCCGAAGCCGCCCATGTACAGCACGGGGCGTCCCGTGGCAAGCACGAATGATGCCCCGCTTTGCGATGACGGCACTGCCGCAAGATATTTCACATCCTGTGTGTTTGCTTCAAGATAGGTGAGCAACTCCTGATTTACATTGGATGCAGGACCGCCAGCTTGAATGCGCGCGCGGTTTGCACCATCCAATCCGTTTTGCTGGCCTGAATATGCCGTCGGCAGATTTATGTTTGGATTGGATGCCACGGTCATGAACGTCCAATACATTGGGATGACCAGCATCGAGGAGAGAATCACGGCGTAGGCAAATCGCTTCGATATAACCATCGAACTGATTCCCACCATCAAGAGAATTCCCGCTGGGAGCATCCACCACAGACTCTCGCCGTATTGAGTCATCGCAAAAGATTGAAAGCCAAGCGTAACCACAGATGCGGCGATGAACAGAACGCCAGCCCAATTCCTGTCACTGCCCCATGACCACAATTGGACAAACCCTACTCCAACCATCGCGCCGAGAGCGGGAGCCAGCATGATGGCGTAATACGAATGGAAGATGCCAGAGATCGCGCTGAAGAACACCACGCAGGTCAACAACCATCCGCCCCAAAGGATGAGCGCCTTGTGAACTCCAGATTCAATTGGAAGTTTTATACGAGATCCAAAGAACGCGAGCAAAACACTGACCAGCGCAAACGGCAGCAGCCACGACATTTGCTTGGATAGTGGTTGCGTGAAAAAGCGGAAGATGCCGGGTTCGCCCGTCTCCTGGCTGAACTGCGTGCCGCCGCCCTGACCATTCGGCGCGTCAACAGGAGCCTGCCCATTTTGCGGAATCATTCCCTGCGGCGCGCACGCCAATAGATTCATGTTGGGCGGCGTAATGCATGAGCCATTGATCGTGTTTCCGTTTGGCTGGGTGAATGAACAGGCGTCACCTTGCGTAGAACTGGCGCAGGCGTCCAATGCTTGTTGCGGCGGACCTTGACGAGTACCCTGCTGAGGCTGAAGCCCTTGATTGGGATTCGTACCAGCCATCGGCGCGGAGAGAGGCGCTTGGTTTCCTCCGCTTGTGCTTTCGAGTCGCGAGACTCCGTTATGGCCGAAGATCAATCCCATGACGGTGTTGTCGCCGCTTGAGCCAATATACGGGCGCGAGTCGGCGGGAGTTAAATCTACAACCACTGCCCATGATAGCGAGACTACGACGAGTAAAACGGTTGCGATGCCGAGGGTAAATATTTTGCGCAGCCAGCCTTCTTTTGAACCGAAAAAATATAGCGCATAAAAAGCGGGAAGCGGCAAAAAGGCCTGCATCATTTTGATGTTGAAGCCGAGGCCGACGATGAACGCGCCGAGTAACAGCCATGTGAGTTTTCCTGACTCGGTGGCTTTGATAAATGTCCACGCGGCGAGGAGTAAAAAGAAGACGAGCAAGCCGTCCATGGTGTTGTTGCGATTCGTGGCGACGAAGACCGGCGTGACCGCCATGACGAATGCCGCGATCAGCCCCGCAAGTTCGTCCATGTATTTTTTAACCATTGCATACAAAAGCGGAATCCCAAGCACGCCAGCCAGGATGTTCGGCAGCGAGACGCTGAATCCGCTCACGCCGAGGAAGTAGGCGAAGACCGCTTCGATCCACAGCCCAAGCGGAGGCTTGTCCACGGTGACCGAGCCGCCCGGCTCTGCCGCCACAAAGAAAAAGTTGCTCCACGATTGCAGCATGGATTTGACGGCGGCGGTGTAATAGGCGTTCGCGTCGCCGATGGATTCGATGTTGTACATGTGCAGCCCGAACGAGAATGCCATGATGAAGATGACCAGCACGATGGCAGGTGTGATGCCGAGGAAGAGATTCTTCTTCAAGAAAGATGGTTGGGGTGTTATCATGGATGCGATTCCTTGTTAAGACGTTTGTGATAATATCCGTTTTGATGAATTATAAAAGACTGTCATTGCCCAACTTTGTATATATTATGGAGAAATTATGTCGGTCAAACATTCAAACGAAGTCGAAGCCAAAAACGTCGCCGCAGGAAAAGACACGAAGATTCAAGTATTGATCTCTTCGCAAGAGGGGCCAAATTTCGCCCTGCGGAAATTCTCCATGCTGCCCGGTGGCGGGATGCCGCGTCATACCAACACGCTGGAGCATGAGCAATACGTTCTGCGCGGACATGCGCGGATCGGACTCGGTGATGAGGTCGTTGAAGTGAAAGCGGGTGATGTGGTTTATATCCCCGAAGGCATGGTGCATTTCTATGAGAACATCGGCGATGAGCCGTTTGAGTTCCTGTGTATTGTCCCCAACAAGGAAGACAAGATCACGATTGTTGAAGGATGTTAACCTGTAGGGGCGAGGTCACCTCGCCCCTACAATCACAACGGCGTCTTCGCCGGCATCCCAGCATTGCGCGGATACTTCGGCGGCGTGGCGGCGACCTTATCCACCAGCACCAGATAACGGTCATCGGCGACGCCGGGCAAATTGACGGGGATTAACTGCTTTAGTTTTCCGCCCAATAATTTCATCGCCTTTTCAGCGGACTGCGCTTCGGCGGGTCCGCTTTCGCCTTTTTGCGCGAGCATCGTCCCGCCGATTTTTACCAGCGGAAGCAGGTACTCGCTCAACACATTGAGATTCGCCACCGCGCGCGCCACCGCCCAATCATAAGTTTCGCGGTGTTCTTTCTTCTGTCCAATTTCCTCGGCACGCGCCTGAATGACGTTCACGCCTTCCAGCCCCAGCACGCGGACGATGTGCTGGCAGAACATGGCTTTCTTTCCCACAGACTCGACCAATGTCAATTGCATGGACGGATAAATTATTTTCAAGGGAATGCCCGGGAAACCGGCGCCAGTTCCCACATCAATGAGGCGGCGCGGAGGATTGGCTTTCCACGCCAGCACGCAGGAAAATGAGTCCAGAAAATGTTTGGTGCGGATTGATTCCACATCCCGAATGGCGGTGAGATTAAATTTCTGATTCCAATCCAGCAGTTCGCGCTCGTAGGTGATGAGCGACATGACCTGCCGCCCGGTCATGTGGACGTTGAAAAGTGAGAGCGCGTCGCGAGCCAGATTTTCCATGCCGTGATTATACCCAACGTGTGATTGCCTCGGGCGAAGACACCTTCGCAATGACATAATAAGAAAGAGTCTGCAGCTTGGCAGACTCTTTCTTCACTGATAACTGGTTACTGATTACTTCTTTTCTTCTTCCTTCACTTCTTCCTTCTTCACTTTTTTCCCGCGCATCCTTCGGAAGACAGCGCGCACACCGAGGAAGGCAAGATACAACGGAATGGCGATGACGATCAAAACCGGCAGTGTGTAAATCACAAAGCGGATGAGGAAATCGGTAAAGTCTTTCAGGAAGTCGATCAAGTCCTGCACTGCTTCGAGCGCCACACCCTTGGGTTCCCATTTGCCGATGACGACCGGCTGAATGGTTTCCTCGGCGACGATGCGCACGCTGATGGCTGAAAGCGCTGCGGCTTCATCGTAATATTTGATCTGTCCTTTTACCAGCTCGATCTGTTCACGGTAATAAACCAACTGGTTGAAGATGTTGACCACGTCTGTGGTGTCTGTTGCTTTTTCAAGGATTTCATTAAGCTGTGCTTCGGCGGCTTCGTAATTCTTCAAACGCGATTGCAGATCAACATATTCAGCGGTGACATCTTGTCCGGAGATATTTTCGGTCTGCACTTCGACCGCGTCCTTTTTGATCTGATCGAGCGTTTCCTCCAGTTTTTCGGAAGGCACGCGGATGACGATCTGCGCTTCGGGCACTTCAACGTAATTGCTGGTGTAACTCTGGTACAGGTTGGATGAAACCACAAACCCGCCCATCTTCTCGGCCATTTGCTGGATGACCTTCATGCGCCCTTCGACATCTGCCACGACGATGGCAAGGTCGGCGTTCTTGATGACGATGCGCTCCACGGCTGCGGCTGAAACACCGGAGCCGGTGTTTGCAACTGCCTGCTCCGCTGACCTTGCGGCTGGTTCGCCGGGCGGCAGCATCGCATCCTGCGAAACGGCGGGTGCTCCGCCCATTTCCGGCGAAACGCTGTAAAACTCCACCGGGGCCTCCTGCGCCGGCGCACCGCCGCACGCGGCGAGGATCAATGCGGCAATGACGATGAAACTGAACGGCAAAATCTTTTTCATGGTTTCTTCTCCTTTTTATTTCTCTGGGCAAAGGACGACCATCGTTGAAGAATAGTTCCCAATTTGGACGGTGGACGATGGATCGTGGACGGTTTTCAAATCACCCATCGTCTATTGTCTACTGTCCATCGTCTGTTGTCTACCAGCCGTCAGTCAGGCGCGCCGCATGTTTTTCCGGCAGGCCAGATTCGCGGATGCGCTTCTGCACTTCGGTCACGTTGTACGCCACGCGGCGCGGAGTCCAGGTGCGGGCTTCGGTGTCATAAATGGCAAAGGCGGCGCGCGGGTCGCGGTCCCTCGGCTGGCCGACCGAGCCCGGGTTCAGGATCAACTTCGGGCGGAGAGAGATCGGCAGGTCGGGCAGGGTTTGGTCGAGGGTCACGCGATCAGTTTGCACATCCAGCGCGAACAGGCATTGAATATGCGAGTGCCCGACAAAACACCACGGCGTGCCGAAATGCTCAAAATTAACGCGCGCCGAAAGCCCGTTCAAAATATATTCCCACAACGGCTCGCGCGGACTGCCGTGCGCGAGCGTGGCTTCGCCGCAGATTTTTGCGGCAGAAGGCAGCGAGCGCATAAAATCCATGTTGCTCGCAGATAATACTTTTTCATGGTAAACCAGCGCGCGGCGCGCATCGCCGTTGAAAGTTTCAAATGGCATCTTGCCGATTACCGCCACATCATGATTGCCCAGCATACAGGTCAGGTTGGGGATGTCACGTATTTCTTCAACGACCGCGTTCGGGTCGGGGCCGTAGCCGACGAGGTCGCCGAGACACCAGGTCTCATCAACCTGACCGGCATCTTTTAAAACGGCCAGAAGTGCAGTGTAATTTGCATGAATGTCCGACATGACCAAAACGCGCATGTTCACTCCAACAACTTTGAGATGTGTTCGATGATCTTTTCAGCCACTTCTGTTTTGGTCATCAGCGGCATTGCTTCTCTTAACCCGTCAGCAAATAATAAAGTTGCGCGATTGGTTTCCACTGCGAAACCTGCGTCATCTGCAGAAATATCGTTTGCCACGATAAAATCCAATTTTTTTGATTTCAACTTTTCGGCTGCGTTTTCCAGCAGGGATTGACTCTCGGCTGCGAATCCCACCACCACTTTGAAACGCTTCGCATCCGCGCCCGAGCCTGCCACTGTTTTAAGAATGTCCGGCGCCGCTTTGAGTTGCACCTGCGGAATGCCGTCGCGTTTTTTCAATTTGTCTTTCGCAATTTGCGCCGGTCGGAAGTCTGCGGCGGCGGCGGCCATGATGAGCGCGTCGGCTGATTCTGCCAGAACGGCTTCCAGCATTTGCTGCACGCTGCTCACGTTGACGACTCTCGCGCCCACCGGCGGAGTCAACGCCGTCGGCGCGGTGATCAGGCAAACATCCGCGCCTGAATCGAGCGCGGCTTGCGCGAGGGCATAGCCTTGTTTGCCGCTTGAATGATTCGTGATGACGCGCACCGGGTCAATCGCTTCCTGAGTCCCGCCGGCGGTAACGACGACCTTTTTGCCGGCAAGCTTTCCGTTTTTGCCGAGTGCGAGGCGAATGTGACCGAAAATTTCCGCAGGCTCAACCATGCGTCCTTTGCCGGAGAGGCCGGAAGCGAGGTGTCCGCTTGCCGGGCCGGCAACCAGCACTCCGCGAGAAAGAAGCGTGGATAAATTCTCCTGCGTGGCCGGGTGGTCGAACATCCCGCCATCCATGGCCGGCGCGATCAAAATCGGGCAGGTGGCTGCCAGCGCGGTGACAGTCAGTAAATTGTCCGCGATGCCGTGCGCGAGTTTTGCGATTGTGTTCGCTGTGCATGGCGCAATGACAAGCAAGTCCGCTGTTTTGCCGAAGCTGACGTGCAGCACGTGCGCTTCGTTTCCCCAAAGGTCATCGTCTGTGTAGGCGCGTCTGCCAGTCACCGATTGAAGGGTGAGCGGCGTGATGAATTTTTGCCCCGCGCCGGTCAGGATCACATCCACTTGCGCGCCCGCCTGCGCGAGTTTGGAGGCAAGGTCTGCGGCTTTATAACCCGCTATTGAACCAGTGACACCAAGTAAGATGTGTTTGCCTGAAAGAATGGACATACGGGGCGATTATACTCTTTTGGACGGTGGACAACAGGCGATGGACAATAGGTGATGAAAGGATACTGGTCCACTGTCCATTGTCCGTGGCCGTTCTTGAATTTGCCCCTTGACGCATCCCCATGACCCGCATAGAATAGCGCCCAACATGCTTAAGTCTGCCCGCTGGTTTAGCTACTTTTATTTTTACGGTTTCCGAGACTCGGTTGCCGGTGGCGGCGCTTAAGTAGACAGAATAACCCTGTTCACGTAAAGAGCGAGACCACACGGTCTTGCTCTTTTTATTTTATCCCTCACCCCAAACGTAGAGGCGACCCGCAGGATTGATCGAGTACCCAGACGACTATGACGGGTCGCCCCTACAAAACCAGGAGAAGAATTTATGTCAATTCGTGGAATTCGCGGCGCAACCACCGTCGCAGCAGATGAGCCTGAATTAATTCTCGAAGCCACACGGGAATTATTGGAGGCTATATTGGATGCGAACAACAGCATGACCCCAGAGGATGTCGGCAGCGCGATCTTTACCGTGACTGAAGACCTCGCTTCGACCTTCCCGGCGCAGGCGGCGCGCCAAATGGGCTGGGGACTCGTCCCGATGATGTGCGCGCGCGAGATCCCCGTCCCCGGCAGTTTGCGGAGGGTGATCCGTGTCCTCGTCCACTGGAATACGGATGTGCCGCAGAATCAAATCACGCATGTGTATCTGCGCGATGCAGTGAAGCTGAGACCGGATTTGGTTGCGGCACAATAGCTATTTACATGTTGACAAGTTTGAAGGTTTGAATGTTGAAACCTTTAAACTTGTCAACCTTCAAACATTTCAACAGGAGTTTTTCTATGATGATCATAATGAAATCCAACGCAACGCCGCAGGAAGTGGAAGCGGTGATCGCGTCTGTCAAATCAGCGGGATTGAACGTCCATCTTTCGCAGGGAGTCGAAGCGACCATCATCGGCGCCATCGGCGAGACGCACAACATCCCGATGGAGCGTTTCGAAAGCCTGGACGGTGTGGACATCGTCCAGCGTATTACCCAGCCGTATAAACTCGCGTCGCGTCAGTTCCACCCGGAGAACACGGTCCTCAACATTGACGGATTCACCGTCGGCGGGGACGAGGTCGCCGTCATTGCGGGGCCATGCTCGGTGGAGAGTCGCTCGCAGATAATAGAATCAGCCATCGCTGTGAAAGAGGCGGGCGCGTCAGCGCTTCGCGGCGGAGTGTTCAAGCCGCGCACGTCGCCTTATTCCTTTCAGGGGCTTGGCGAAGAAGGCCTCGAACTGTTGGCAGAGGCCCGCGAAAAAACGGGGCTGCCCATTGTGGTTGAGATCATGTCGCAGGTGCAATTGGATGTGATGGTCAAATACGTGGACGTGCTGCAAGTGGGCGCGCGCAACATGCAAAACTTTAACTTGCTGCGCGCCATCGGCGAGTCGCGCACTGCAGTTCTGCTCAAACGCGGACTTTCCGCCACCGTCGAAGAACTTCTCATGTCTGCTGAATATATTTTGGCGGGGGGAAACCAGCGCGTAATGCTGTGCGAGCGCGGCATCCGCACCTTTGAAACGTCCACGCGCAACACGACCGATATCAATGCCATCCCTGTTTTGAAGCATCTAACTCACCTGCCTGTGATTCTCGACCCAAGCCATTCCACCGGGCTTGCGGATTATGTCGCCGCCATTGCTCGCGCCGGAGTCGCCGCTGGCGCAGATGGATTAATTATCGAAGTCCACCCTGACCCCGCGAAGGCAGTTTCGGATGGCAAGCAATCGCTCAAGCCTGAAGCGTTTGCTGCGATGGTCAAGCAAGTCGGCCAGATCGCGCAGATCATGGGGCGCGGACTTGCCGTGGCAAGTGGCGAATACACAAAACAAGGATGGGCGTGAAGAGCCGAGATTGGTGATTGGTAAATAGTAATTATCAATCTCCAATCTCTAATTACCAATTACAAAAAAAACACTCAAAAGGAAATTAACCACCATGATGATCATCATGCACCCCGGTGCGCCCCGCGAACAAATTGACGCAGTGATTGCCGAAATTGAAAAACATAACCTGTCCTCCCATCCCATCTTCGGTGTGGAGCAAACCATCATCGGCGCAGTCGGTGACGGGCATTACGTCCTCAAGGAAACTTTCGAAGCCCTCCCAGGAGTGCTGGAAGTGCAGCGCATTTCCAAGCCGTATAAACTTGCCTCGCGTCAATTCCACGAACAGGATTCTGTTTTCACGCTGGACGGCTTCGCCATCGGCGGCACAGAAGTTCCCATTATCGCCGGACCCTGCTCGGTTGAGTCCAGAGCGCAGATTCTTGAAATCGCACAGGCTGTTAAAGAAGCGGGCGCGAACGCACTGCGCGGCGGAGTCTTCAAACCGCGCACATCGCCGTATGCATTTCAAGGTCTCGGCGAAGAAGGCCTCGAATACATGGCTGAAGCGCGCGAGATGACAGGTTTGCCCATCGTCGTCGAAGTGATGGCTGTTTCGCAAATCGCGATGATGGAAAAATATGTGGATGTCTTCCAACTCGGCGCGCGCAACATGCAGAACTTTAATTTGCTGCGCGCCATCGGCGAGACTCGCACGCCAGTGCTTTTCAAGCGCGGCATGTCTGCGACCATCGAAGAAATGCTGATGGCAAGCGAATACATTCTCAGCGGCGGCAACACGCGCGTCATGCTTTGCGAGCGCGGCATCCGCACATTTGAAACTGCCACGCGCAACACCACCGACATCAACGCCATTCCCGTGCTGAAAAAATTAACGCACCTGCCCGTCATCATTGATCCGAGTCATTCCACTGGCGATTCTGCTTTTGTTTCATCCATCGCGAAGGCAGGCGTTGCCGCCGGCGCCGACGGCGTCATCGTTGAGGTGCATCACGATCCCGCGCACGCAATCTCCGACGGCAAGCAGTCGCTTACGCCTGAGGCATTTGCCAAAATGGTGAAGCAGGTCAAGGCGGTGGCAGAAGCGGTGGATAGGAAGTTAGTAAATTAGGTAATTGGGAATTAGGCAAAACCTAATCCCTAGTTACCTAATCCCTAATTACCCACATGAACGGCTCAAACTTTACACTCGCTGATTCCAAAATCGCCATCATCGGATTGGGATTGATGGGCGGCTCGCTCGCATTGGGACTGAGAGGCAAATGCGCCGCGCTCTACGGGATTGACCCGCATCCTGCCACGCTCGAACTTGCCCTGTCCCAACATATCGTGGATTACGCTGACAGCGACCCTGCCAAACTCCTCCCCGAAGCGGATCTTGTCATCCTGTCTGCGCCCGTCCCCGCGATTTTGACTCTGCTGGAAAATTTACCTGCCTTCACGCCCAACCCCTGCATCGTCATGGACCTGGGTTCGACAAAACGGCTCATCGTTGAATCCATGTCACGCCTGCCCGAACGCTTCGACCCCATTGGCGGACATCCCATCTGCGGCAAGGAAAAACTCTCGCTTGCCAACGCCGAACGGACTTTATATTACGCCGCGCCGTTTTTGCTCACTCTGCTCGAGCGGACTTCTGCACGAGCTATTTCTGCCGCGAATCAGATCATTGAAGCCCTCGGCGCAAAGGGCAAAATCCTCGACGCTGTCGAACACGACCGCATCCTTGCTTCGACAAGCCATTTGCCGTTTTTAATCTCATCTGCGCTTGCTCTCGCAACTTCAAACGATGTCACCCCCTTTGTCGGCCCCGGCTTCAAATCCACCAGCAGGCTGGCCGGCACATCTTCATCCATGATGCTCGGAGTATTACAATCCAACCGTGAGAATGTGTTGAATGCCTTGCGCGAAATGCAAGATCAACTGGCAGAGATTGAGGCCGCTTTGGCGGCGGAAGATTTTTCAAAACTCGAATCACTTCTAAAGGAATCACAAAGCAAATATCAAACACTTGTCTGACCTTTGACTTTCAACCTTTGACACGAATGAAAATCAACCCCATCTCTCATCCACTGAATGCCACCGTCCGCGTGCCCGGCTCCAAGTCGCTGACCAACCGCGCCTTGCTGATCGCATCTCTTGCGGACGGAACTACGCGACTGACCAACGCTCTCTTCTCCGACGACTCGCGTTACTTTGCCAAAGCCTTGCAAACTTTGGGCTTTGACATTCGGCTGGATGAAGCCAGTCACGAAATGACAGTCACCGGCTTGGGCGGAAAAATCCCTGCGAAGAAAGCGGATCTCTTCATTGGCAACGCAGGCACCGCCGCGAGATTTCTCTCCGCATTCCTGACTCTCGGCAACGGCGAATATATCCTCGATGGCGAGCCGCGCATGCGCGAACGTCCCATCGGAGATTTGGTGGAAGCGCTGTCTCAATTAGGGTGCGATATTCGACCAGCAGACGATGGACGATCGACCGCAGACCATTGTCCATCGTCCATCGTCCATCGTCAAATTTGCCCACCTGTAAAAATTATTGCCAGTGGTTTGCGCGGTGGAAAAACAAATATCGCAGGCGATATATCGAGTCAGTTTTTATCTGCCCTCTTGATGGTCGCTCCCTACGCCCAATCCCCGATTGAAGTTGAACTCACCACCGAACTCAACTCCAAACCTTACGCGGACATGACCATTGCCATCATGCGTGACTTCGGCATTGAAATCGAACGCGACGGCTATCATCGCTTTACTATTCATCCCAATCTCTATTCTCTAATCTCTAATTATCCAATCGAATCAGACGCCTCCGCCGCCTCTTACTTTTTCGCCGCGCCAGCCATCTGCGGTGGGACTGTCCGCGTGGAAAACATCTCACGCAACTCCGTGCAGGGTGATATTGCCTTTCTCGATGTCTTGAAACAAATGGGATGTGAAGTTGAAGAAACTAATAACTCGATTACTGTCCATCGCCCGCAGGGATCGTCCATCGTCGGGGTTGATGTAGACATGCGCGACATCCCCGACACAGCCCAAACCCTCGCAGTCATCGCCCCTTTTGCTGATTCACCGACCCGCATCCGCGGTATTGCTTCGGCGCGAGTGAAAGAGACCGACCGTGTCCACGCGACTTGTGTCGAACTGGACAGACTCGGCGTCCGCGTGGAAGAGCATGATGACGGCATGACCATTTATCCCGCAGAAGAGATGCGAAGCGCTTCCATTCAAACTTATAATGACCACCGCATGGCCATGGCATTTTCCCTCATCGGCCTGCGCTTTGATGGCGTGACCATCGAGAATCCCTCCTGCGTTTCCAAGACATTTCCCAACTTCTTTGAAGTGCTCGCGCAGTTACAAATTGCAGGTTGAAAATTGGAAAGTTAATATGCAGCCTGCCAACCTTCAACCTTCAAACTTTCAACTTGGCTTGATCGGCTATCCCCTCGGCCACTCTCTCTCGCCAAAGATTCACGCCGCCGCCCTCAAAGCCTGCGGACTGGAAGGGAACTATTCGCTATTCCCAAATCACCCGGAAGACAGGCAGGGATTGAAAGAGTTGCTCGCCCGCGTCCGCGCTGGTGAAATCCATGGACTCAACGTCACCATTCCGCATAAACAAAGCGTGATCGAGTTCATGGATGAACTCACGCCCACCGCGCAAGCCATCGGTGCAGTCAATACCATCTACCTACGCAAAGATAAACTCATCGGCGATAACACGGATGCGGCTGGTTTTTTATCTGATTTGAAGAAGTTCATTGGGAATCGGGAGTTGGGAGTTGGAAAATCGGCAATCGTTCTTGGCGCTGGTGGCTCTGCGCGGGCAGTCGTTTATGCCTTGCTCAACGATGGCTGGCAAGTTACTCTCGCTGCCCGCCGCACCGAGCAAGCCGAACAACTTGCAAATTCATTTTCAAGTTACAAGGTACAAGTTACTGATTTTTCATCATTCATCATTCATCATTCATCATTCAGCCTTTTGGTAAACACCACCCCCGTCGGCATGACTCCAAATATTGACGCTTCACCCTTGCCTGAAAATACAATCTATGCAAAGAACACTATTATTTACGATTTGGTCTACAATCCACGCGAGACAAAGCTTGTCCGCGATACCCGCGCACAGGGACTTTCCGCCACAACCGGGCTTGGCATGTTGATCGAACAAGCCGCCCTTGCCTTTGAACTCTGGACGGATCACAACCCGCCGCGCAAAATTTTATTTGAGGCTGTAGGGGCGACCCGCCCTGAATAATTGGAAATGCGGACGACTATGAAGGGTCGCCCTTACTTTGTAAACGGAGAAATTATGCTACGCTTCCTCACCGCAGGTGAATCCCACGGACCATCGCTCACGGCAATCCTTGACGGCATCCCCGCGGGACTTCCCCTCACGACTGACATCATCAACAAGGAACTCGCCCGCCGTCAGCAGGGATACGGCTCCGGCGGACGCATGAAAATTGAAAAAGACACCGTGCAAATCCTCGGCGGAGTCATGGCAGGCGAAACCACGGGCGCGCCGATTGCATTGCTCGTGCAAAACGATGACCACGTCAAATGGAAAGGTAAAGCCATCGAGCCGATGACCGCCCCGCGCCCCGGCCACGCAGATTTAACAGGCGCGGTCAAATACGGCTACAAAGATTTGCGCCCCGCGCTCGAGCGCGCCTCCGCCAGAGAAACCACCATGCGAGTTGCAGCAGGCGCTGTGTGCAAACATTTTCTGAATCAATTTGGAATCATCGTCGGCGGATACGTGAAATCCATCGGCGGAGTCGAAGCCCAGTTTGACGGGATCAACTACCAGTCACGATTTGATGCGGCAGAGTCTAGCGATGTGCGCTGCCCGGACGAATCATCCGCTGAAAAAATGCGCGCAGAAATTGAAAAAGCCATTCACGGAAAAAACACATTGGGCGGTGTGCTTGAAATCGTCGCATTGAATCTCCCTGTTGGCCTCGGCAGTTTTGCTCAATGGGACAACCGCCTCGAAGCCAAGCTTGCGCTCGCGGTCATGTCGGTGCAGGCCATCAAGGGAGTTGAAATTGGCGATGCCTTCGAAAACGCAAAACGACTTGGAACACAAGCCCACGACCCAATCAACCTAATTCCTAATTCTCAATCCCTAATTCGTAATTCAAACCGTGCCGGCGGAATCGAAGGCGGAATCTCCAACGGGCAGCCGATTGTGATTCGCGCCGCGATGAAACCGATCGCCACCACGCTTCTTCCCCAGCCGACAGTTGATCTGGCGTCAGGGGCAGAATCTCCCACCAAATATGAACGCTCCGACTTCTGCCCCGTGCCGCGCGCCGTTCCGATTTTGGAATCAATGGTTGCCTTCGTTTTAGCTGACGCCCTGCTCGAAAAACTCGGCGGCGACTCAATGAACGAAATCAAGCCGCGTTTTGAATCTTTGCGAAAAGCCACCCTCGAAGATTTGCCAATGGACAACATCCCGCATGTGTTTTGGGAATAATTCGACGATAGACGATTGACCATGGACGGTATTTCATTGTCTATCGTCTGCGGTTCATCGTCAAAAACTGATCACTGATTACTGGAAACTTCACATGCATATCTTCCTTTACGGACCTTCCGGCTCAGGAAAATCCACCATCGGCAAAGCTCTTGCGCGGAGTCTCAAATTGCCATTCGTGGATTCTGACCAGCTCATCGAAACGAACGCCGGCATGACGATTCTTGAAATTGCCGAAGCGCAGGGAATGTCTAAGGTGCGCGATTTGGAATCGGCAGCGCTAAAAGAACTCGTAGGTCACGCTTTTAGCGTGACAAATACTGAAAAACCTGGCGGGTGGTCTACGGAAGCAGTGATCGCCCTTGGCGGCGGAGCGTTACTGCGCGATGAAAACCGCGCTCTGGTCGAGACGCATGGCAAAGTTATTTTGCTCACAGCCGAACTGCCGACCTTGATCGAACGCCTGCAAAATGACCCGAACGAACGTCCCTTGCTGGCAGGCGACTTGAAATCAAAACTTACCTCCTATCTTGAAGGACGCGCCGAACATTACGCCTCCTTCCCGCTGAAAATTTGCGTGGACGAAAAAAGCCCCGAACAAATTTCACGCGAAATTCAAACCCTGCTTGGGCGGCATCATCTTTCTGCAATGGGCGAATATGATGCAATCGTAGGAAATGTAGGTCATGCTTTTAGCATGACAAGCCTGCAAAACCCAATCATCGTCACCGATGAAAATGTGGCGAAGTTTCACCTTGAAAAGATTCAATCCATTTTCAATGCGAAGTCGGTCATCGTCCCTGCGGGCGAGGAGCATAAAAACCTCGAAACCATTTCTTTTTTGTGGAAGTCTTTTCTCGAAAACGGACTCGACCGCAAGAGCACCGTCATTGCCCTCGGCGGCGGCGTGGTCGGCGACATGGCGGGTTTCGCCGCATCCACGTACATGCGCGGCATTGATTGGATCGGCATCCCCACGACTCTGCTCTCGATGGTGGATGCTTCGCTGGGCGGAAAGACTGGATTCGATTTGCCAGAGGGGAAAAATCTGATCGGTTCTTTTCATCCCCCGAAGCTGGTCATTGCAGACCCAAGCCTTTTGCTCACACTGACAGAGCGTGAACTGCGCTCGGGCATGGCGGAGGTCGTCAAGCATGGAATCATCTCCGACCCGGAGTTGTTTGCCATGTGTACCCGCGGCATGGATTGGGTGAAAAATAATTTGGAAGAAGTTGTCAAACGCGCGATGGCGGTGAAGATTCAAGTCATCGAAGAAGACCCGTACGAGAAGGGCATCCGCGCGAAGTTGAATTTGGGACACACGGTTGGGCACGCGGTGGAACTCGTCAGTAAATTTAATTTACGTCACGGGGAAGCCATCGCGATTGGCATGGTTGCCGAGGCGAAGTATTCTGCCCGGGTCGGGCTGGCAAGCCAAAGCACGGTCGATGCGATTACCGATTCTTTATCAGCGTTGGGGCTGCCCGTCCACATCCCCGAAGAAATGCCGCGCGCAGAAATCATCCGCGCCATGCGGGTGGATAAAAAGAAGAACGCGCAGTCGATTCGATTTGCGCTGCCTGTGGAAATTGGAAACGTTGAATTAGTGAATGTGACTGATTTGGAAGAGGTTTTGGAAGATTGACGATAGACCACAGACTATGGACGATATGGTCAATGGTCTATCGTCTACGGTCTAATTTCAAAGCGAGGAAATATGAAAATACTTATCCTGCACGGTCCAAACCTAAACCTGCTTGGCACGCGCGAGCCTGAAGTGTACGGCTCGATGACGTTGAACGACATCAACGAAAAAATGATCGCGCTGGGAAAGGAACTCGGCGCAGATGTGACCTGCCTGCAATCGAATCACGAAGGCGCGTTGATCGATGCCCTGCACGATGCGCGCGCGTGGGCTGCGGGCGTGGTCTTCAACCCCGGCGGATACACTCACACCTCGGTGGCGCTGCGCGATGCGATTTCGGCGATTGCGATCCCCGTCATCGAAGTGCATTTGTCGAATGTGTATGCGCGCGAAGAATTTCGGCATGTGTCTTTGGTGTCAGCGGTCTGCAAAGGCAAGGTGACCGGTTTTGGCTGGCGCTCGTACGAGTTGGGTTTGCGCGGTCTCGTTGATATAATCAAGCCGTGAACACCCAAATCATACCTACAACTGAACCTTTCTTTTTGCCCGGCAGCCGCACAGGCATTTTGCTAATTCACGGCTTTACCGGCACGCCCAAGGAAATGCATTGGATGGGGGAATACCTCAACCGTGAACTCGGCTTCACCTGTCTGGGGATTCGGCTGGCAGGTCACGCCACTGACCCAGAGGATATGATCCGCTCGAACTGGACCGATTGGACTGCTTCTGTTGAAGACGGCTTTCACCTTCTCTGCGGCATGACCGACCGCATCTTCCTTGTGGGGCTTTCGATGGGCGGAGTGCTTTCGCTGTTGATGTCCACCAGGCTTGAGCAGCGTGTGGCGGGTGTGGTGGCCATGTCCACGCCGTATAAACTGCCTGACGATCCGCGCTTGCGGCACATCGAATGGATCAGCAGGATTGTTGCGTACATGCCCAAGAGCGATGAAGAGCCGGGCGCAAGCTGGTTCGACAAGGATGCTTACAAAGATCACGTGTCGTATCCGCAGAATCCTGTGCGCTCGATCGGCGAGTTGAACAAATTGCTCGGGGAGATGCGCGTCGCTTTGCCGAATCTGCGAGTGCCGGTACTGTTGATCCATTCAAGGGACGATAAATATGTGCCACCCGAAAATTTGGAAATGATCTTTGCTGATTTGGTCAATGCGTCAGACAAGACAAAACTCTACGTGACCGAATCAGGCCATGTCCTTACGCGCGATGCGGCTCGTCATCAGGTGTTCGAAGCGGCGCGGGATTTTATCCGAAGAATCGAAAGCAAGTAGGGGCGACCCGCTCCGCTAGATTAACTAACTTGATGATCCTGAAGGGTCGCCCCTGCTCATTTGCGAGGAAACTTGAATCGTAATTTATTTTTTGTGGCATCTGCCTTGTTCCTGTGGGGCTTTGGCGAGGGGATGTTTTTTAATTTCGTGCCGATCTATCTCGATGTTCAATTTCTTTTGAGCAAATCTGAGATCGGGTTGATCCTCGGCGCATTCGGTTTTTTCATGGCCATCACGCACATCCCTGCCGGGCGGCTTGCAGACCGGGTCGGGCGTCGTCCGCTGCTGGTTGGCGCGTGGATTCTCGGCCTGGTGTCTACGCTGGCGATGGGTATTGCTCTGACCCTGCCGCTTTTTCTAGTCGGCTTGTTTGCCTATGGCCTGACGGCCTTTGTTGCGTCTCCGCTGGCAAGTTATGTGACTGCTGCGCGCGGCAAGTGGGCTGTAGGAACCGTGCTCTCGCTCACCACTGCGACCTTCGGCATGGGCATGGTGCTGGGACCGGTCACCAGCGGGTGGATCGGCGACAACTATGGAATGCGCATGAGCTTTTACGTGGCGGCGGTTGTGTTCGTGTTTTCAAACATCTTCATGTATTTTATCGAGAGCCAGCCGATAGATCATCACGATCCCGATTCTCCTCCGCCCAGCCTGAGAGATAACAAACGCTTCATCCGGCTCATGGCTGTGCTGGCGTTTGCCATTTTTTCGATGTACATCGCGCAGCCGCTCACGCCGAATTTCCTCACCAGTGTGCGCGGACTTTCGCTGAGTCAGACGGGTTTGATCTTTACTATCGGCGCACTCGGTAACTCGTTGATGGCACTCACATTCAGCCGTTTGAATCCGCGCAGGGGATTTTTGTTTGCGCAGGCGCTGGTGATCCTGTTTGCACTTTTCATGTGGAAGGGCACAGGCCTGCCGTTTTTTGTGCTCGGGTATTTCCTGCTCGGCGGGTTTCGCGCTGGGCGTCCGATGGCCATGGCGCAGGCGCGTGAGCTCGTCCACGAATCGCAGATGGGAATCACCTACGGAATTATGGAGACGGTCAGTGCTGTTATTATGATCGTCACGCCGCCCATTGCGGGAGTCTTGTTTGAGATTAACCCGTTCATTGTTTATCCCGTCTCCATTGGCATGGTGGCTGTCTCGCTCGTCTTGAGTTCGATCTACCTCCCGCGAAAGGAAGCCCATGCTTGAGATCATTTCCTTCACCCTTGGCCCTGCGCAGACCAATGCCTATCTCGTCGCTGACCCTGAGACAAATGAGGCGGCAGTAATTGACCCTTCATGGGATGGGCACATCATTCTGGCAGAGGCGCAAAAGCGCGGATGGCGCATCGGTCATCTCTGGTACACGCACGCGCACTTCGATCACATCGGCGGCGCGGCGGCCATCGCGGATTCTCTGAATCCACTTCCTCATGTGGCGCTGCATCCCGATGACCACGTCCTCTGGCGCGCGGGCGGAGGCGGTGCAAAATTCGGCTTTGATATTGACCCCGGCCCCGAACCGACGATTGATTTCGCGCAGGGCATGATTCTCAAACTCGGCTCGAATGAATTTGAAGTGCGCCATACGCCGGGGCATACGCGCGGACTGTGCGTGCTGTATGTCGCAAAGGAAAATATCTGTTTCTGCGGCGACTTGATCTTCAACGGCAGCGTCGGCCGCACCGACCTGCCCGGCGGCGATTTCGCCGCGCTGGAAAAAAGCATCCGCGAGCAGATTTACACCCTGCCCGATGAAACGGTTTTGCTTTCTGGTCACGGTCTGCAGACAACGGTGGGGTATGAAAAAATACATAATCCATTTGTAGGATTAAACTGATTCCCGTATAATCGAAAAAAAAGCGAGGAGATGAAAATGAAAAACCCAAATGCTCAAAATCAAAAGACAGAGTCTCCAAGGCCGAGGTTTTCGTTCCCTTTGTCGATCCCGGGTTGGTTGATCGGGCTGGTCATAGGAATTATTGTGATAGCCGTTCTTGCCAATATCAGCAAGTCGTTCTGGTATTTTGAAGTGATCGAAAATGATCAAGTCGGCGTTACGATTGAAGCCGGTGAGATTCAGGGCGTGGTGCAGCCGGGCATTGCTTATGATTTCGGCCTGTTCGTGAATCTGGTCAAGATCACCACCAGCGCGGTCGCCATCACCGTGGATGACCCCGAACTGATCACAATTGACAAGCAGCGTATCGGTCTGGAAGTGACCGCCGACGTGTTCCGTCCGCGCGAAGCCGATATTGTCATCTCCAATTATTCGCGCTACAAAAATATTTATTTGAATGATGAATCGCTCCAGCAGCGCATGACTGCCTTTACTTTGCAGGCAATGAAAGTCTGCGTGGGCGACAAAAAGTTTGATGAAGCAGTCATCGGTTCCGGTCGTGATGATCTGCGTGCATGTATCGATGAGGAATTGAGCGGGCTTGCTGAACCGCTCGGCTTGGAAGTGCGGAACGTGGCTGTTCCGCAGATCACTATTTCACCCGAAGTGCAGGCGGGGTTGGACGCAATCGTGCAAAGCCGCCTCGCAACCGAAAAAGCAAAACAGGATGCCGAGAAAGCCAAGCAGGAAGCCATCGCTCAACAGGCTGTGGAAGAAGGCCGTATTCGTGTGGATCAATCCAAATTACAGGAAGAAGCCCGCCAGCAGGCCATCTTGCAGGACCTCAAGCGTCAACAGTTGGAAGCCGAGCTTGCTGTGATCCAACAGGAAACAATAAACGAACAAGCGCAACTGGAACTCACTCAGGCCCAGCAGCGGGTTGCTGATGAACAGGCCAAGGTGGATATTGCAAAGGAACTTGCGCTTGCGGAAATGTATGCCCGCTACCCTGAATATGTTGCCTTGCAGGTTGCATTGGCAAATGCAGAAGCCATAAAAGATTCAGATAAATTTATTTATACGCCTGCGGGAGTATTTCCGCAGTTGATCCTTTCCAATGGGGTGATTCCAACAGTCCCAGTGAAGTAAAGGTAAAAAAATCACAGGTTTACAGCCTGTGATTTTTTTATATGGAGGACGCATATGAAACACGCAGTCGGTATCAGCCTTGGAAGTTCGAAGCGCGATAAAAGCGTGAAGGTCAACCTCAACGGTCAGGAGATTCTCGTCGAGCGCATCGGCGCCGATGGCGATGTGGAAAAGGCGCGCCAGATGTATCTTGATCTGGATGGCAAGGTGGATGCCTTCGGAGTGGGCGGCGTGGATTTATATCTGCGCTTGGATGGAAGGGAATATCCGCTTCATGCCGCGCTGAAACTTGTTTCCGCCGTCAGGCAGACTCCACTCTGTGACGGGCGCGGACTCAAGCACACCCTTGAGCGGCGCGTGTTTCAGTTGACTAAATCTCAACTGGGAGATATCCGCTTCAAGCAGGCGTTCATCCCTGTCGCGGCAGATCGGCTTGGGTTGGCCGAAGCAGTCGCAGAGGTCAGTAAAAGAACCGTCTTCGGTGACTTGATGGTCGCGCTGGGAGTCCCGCTTCCCATTTATGGCATCCCCGCCTTTAAACGAGTCGCAAGAATCATGCTGCCCATCGTTAGTCACTTTCCGATGAGCATGATCTTTTACGGCAGCGACGGCGCGGAACATGAGCCGAAGTACGTAAAATATTTCGAAGAGTCAGATCTGATCGCCGGTGATTTCCTCTTCATGCGCAAATACATGCCGAAAAATCTAGCGGGCAAAACCATCGTCACAAACACAACCACCGAAGAAAATATTGAGTTGTTAAAGGAGCGTGGCGTGAAGCGGGTCATCACCACCACGCCGCGCTATGACGGCCGCTCGTTCGGCACGAATACCACCGAAGCCATGCTCACTGCGTATGCCGGCCGGGGACGCAGATTGACCGACGATGAATTGAATGGCTTGATTGATGAGTTGGGTTTGAAGCCGACGGTGATTGAGTTTTAGCCGCCCTGCTTTATTCCATCCAAATATTTTAAGCCCGAGCCGGTATTGAATAGGACGATCCGTTCATCTGGCTTGACCCATTTTTGATTAATCAATTCTTCCAGAGCGGCCAAACACGCCGCGCCTTCCGGGGCGGCGAAGATGCCTTCCTGCGCGGCGAGAGTTTTTTGCGCTGTGAGAATCGCCGCGTCGCTGACGGCAATTGCCGTCCCTTCGCTTGCGCGGATGTCCGCGAGGATGAGGCGGTCGGCGAAGCTCTTTGGCACTCGCAAGCCGGATGCCGTAGTCTGCGCACCCTGCCAAAAGTCGCAGGATGATGCGCCCGAGTTAAATGCCTTGACCACCGGGGCGCAGCCATCCGCCTGCACTGAAACCATGCGCGGACGTTTCTTGTCGTCCAGCCAGCCAAGTTCTTCGAGTTCGTTGAAAGCTTTCCACATGCCCACCAGCCCCGTGCCGCCGCCGGTGGGGTAGAGGATGACGTCGGGCAGAGTCCAGTTGAAGGATTCTGCCAGTTCGTAGCCCATGACCTTTTTGCCTTCCATGCGGTACGGCTCTTTGAAAGTTGAAAGATCGAACCAGCCCTCGGCGCGGGCTTTTTCATTGGCCAGCTTTGCCGCGTCGCTGATCAGCCCGTCTACGAGGATGACTTCTGCGCCGCACATGCGGCTTTCGACCATATTTGCGATGGGCGTGTCTTTGGGCATGTAGATCAATGCAGACATGCCGGCGCGCGCGGCATAGGCTGCCATGGCTCCGCCCGCATTGCCCGCCGTGGGGATGATGACTTTTTTCACGCCGAGTTCTTTGGCTTTGGAGATTGCCGCTGAAAGTCCGCGCGCTTTGAATGAGGCGGTGGGATTTCCACTTTCATCTTTTACAAAAAGGTTGGAAAGGCCGAGCCTGTTTCCGGTCTGTGGAATTTTCAACAGCGGCGTATCGCCTTCGCCCAGCGTAACCATGTTTTGAGAGTCGAAGACGGGCAAAAGTTCATGCCAGCGCCACATACCCTTTGGGCATGTTTTTAATTCGTCGCGGTCAAGATACGCGCGCGCGGAATTCAGGTCATAATTGGAAATGAGCGGTGAGTTGCAGTCGGCGCAATATGTTTGAACTGCTTCGGCAGAAAAAGTTTTTCCGCAATTTGAGCAGGTGAGATTTACAAGAAAAGATGTTTTCATAAATTCTCCTCAATCAATCTGCCTGGATAAAAAATCCCCTGTCTCTCCGGTGCTGTTTATTTGGCATCTGAGAAGCAGGGGATTTGTGGCTGAGTTTTTTGGTTGATTATTTTGCGTATTCGGTTGAGCGGGTTTCGCGGATGACCGTCACGCGGATCTGACCGGGATATTGCATGGTCTCTTCGATCTTCTTGGCAATGTCACGCGCCAGCCTTGCCGAGGACAGGTCGTCAATCTGGTCAGGTTTGACGAGGATGCGCACTTCGCGTCCTGCCTGAATGGCAAAGGCCTGCTGCACGCCTTCAAAGGACATGGACATTTCCTCGAGCGAGCGGATGCGCTTGATGTAGGCTTCGAGGTCTTCGCGCCTTGCGCCGGGGCGCGCGCCGGAGATTGCGTCTGCTGCTTCAGCGATGACCGCTTCCACGGTATCCTGATCCACTTCATGGTGGTGCGATGCGATCGCGTTGACCACTGTCGGGTGAACGCCGTAGCGCTTGCAAAATTCTGCGCCGAGTCCTGCGTGCGTGCCGTCCTGATTGTGATCCATGGCTTTGCCGATGTCATGCAGGAATCCGCCCTGTTTGGAGAGTTCGATGTTTGCGCCGAGTTCCGCGGCGAGGATGCCTGCGAGTTTGGAAACTTCCACGGCATGAGCGAGTTGATTCTGTCCGTAGGAGGTGCGGAACTTCAACCGGCCCATCATGCGCAAAACTTCATTGTGCAAGCCGGTGACATTGGCTTCGTATGCCGCCTGTTCGCCAGATTCGTTGATGATCTTTTCTACAGCTTTGGTTTCATCTTCCACGATCTTTTCGATGTGCGCGGGATGGATGCGCCCATCGAGGATCAGCTTGGACAAGGCGCGGCGGCCAATTTCACGGCGCACCGAGTCGAAACAGGAGACGGTGACAGAATCGGGAGTATCGTCCACGATCACGTCCACACCCGCGGCCTGCTCAAAGGCCTTGATGTTGCGCCCGTTGCGACCGACGATGCGTCCCTTCATTTCTTCGCTGGGGAGGGTCACCACGGCGCGGGTCACTTCGGCTACGTGTTCGGATGCCACACGTTGGATCGCGTCTGCGATCAATTTGCGGGCGCGCTTTTCGCCTTCTTCGCGGGCTTCGGCTTCGATCTGACGGATGATGCGCGCCATGTCGCCGCGCGCTTCCTTCTCAACTGCTGCGAACAGATCTTTGCGCGCTTCATCCTGAGTCATGTTTGCGACCTGCTCAAGTTTTTTAAATTGGTCTTCGTACAATTTGTCGATCTCGTTGGCGCGCTTATCCACCTGTGACTGGCGTTTGTTCAACGTTGCTTCGCGCTGTTCGATTTTGTCGAAGCGGCTGTCGAGTTCGCCGCGGCGTTTGTCAAGCCGCTCAGTTTCGCGATTCAGCTCGATGCGGCGTTCCTTCATTTCCGATTCTGCGGCCTGGATGATCTTGGTGGCGCTTTCACGCGAGCCGCTTTCGATCAGGCGCGCCTGTGATGTGGCTGCTTTCAAAATATCGTCGGCTTTTTCCTGGCGGGCTTTTGCGGCCTTGTCAGCTTGATATCGATGGAACAGATACCCAGCTACAACGCCTACAATGAGCGCCAGTATGTCTATTAAAATACTTAGCGGGTTCATGGTATATCCTCATCTTCAAAATTTTTCGCTTGATCATCTGGGTGAGTCTCGTCCCATAATTGTGTGACGATGGGCGCGATGACGGAATAGGGGAATCCGCGCCGCGCGAGAAACTCAGATAACTTTTTGCGAAATTCGTTCCACTCCAGACCGTTGAGCCTGCCGAGCTTTTTTTGAGCTGCTTCGTAGGCCAGAGCGTTTTCGTCCACCCCGGAAATTGCGGAGTGTACTGTTTCATCGTCGAGTCCCTTCTGGCGTAATTCGATTGCCAGGGCTCGTCGGCTGCGGGGTCGAAAGGTGCTGCGGTTCTCGACCCACGCCTGTGCAAATTCATTGTCGTTGGCAAGCCCGGCCTTGCGAAGCCGCTCGATGGTTTCCTCGATGACTTCTTCAGGCATTTCATGCTTGAGCAGGTTTTGCCGTATTTCTTTTTCTGAACGGGCGCGGTAGCTCAGGAAAAGCATGGCCTGTTGATAAGCCCATTCGCGCGCGTCTTCTGCCAGTAATTTGGCGATTCTTTCGTCGCTTAGTTCATCGCCGTTTTTTAGCCACGCGGCTGTGATGCGGGCTACTCCAAAGGCGTACTCTCCATCGAGATAAATATTCACCCGATTGGGGTTTTTCTTTTGGACGGAGATGGCGGTTATCTTTTTCATTTTTATTAAAAGAACACAGCCAGGGCTTCCGACAGGTCGGCCTTGGCTGTGAAAAATGTCTGGGTTGGCTGAGCAGGCTCCGGGTCCCAAAAAGAGGCAGGCGGAGATAGATCAAGGTAAATGACAGCGTACGTCACGTACAGCACAGGTAAGAAAGTGAAGTCGGTTTCAAAATGTCGTAAATTGACTTCACAAAGCAACTCCCATTTGTTGGGGGAGGATCGTGCACCATTTTCCAGTCAGTTTCAAGCCAAGCCGAGAGCGGCGGAAGTTTTTAATGAATCCCTAAGGATTTTTTGAATTATACATGATTTTAAGAATTGTTAACACACCTTTTTTGTTACAGGAGGGTATTAGCTTTCAGAAAAGTCGTGACAAATGGAACTAGGTGAATTGTGCAAGTCGTGCAATAATTCGTGGAAATTTTGCATTCCCCGAAAACTTCAATGGAGGCTGTATGGCTAAAGTTACACGTGAAGATGCGCTTGAATATCATCGTCTGAAAGGCAAGCCCGGCAAGGTGGCAATTGTGCCTACCAAGCCGATGGATACCCAACGGGACCTGAGTTTGGCATATTCGCCCGGTGTGGCGGAGCCTGTGCTCGAGATCGAGAAGAATCCCGCGGACGCATATGAGTACACTTCCAAGGGAAATCTTGTGGCGGTTGTCTCCAATGGCACGGCGATTTTAGGTCTGGGCGACCGCGGCGCGCTGGCGAGCAAGCCGGTCATGGAAGGCAAAGGGGTGCTGTTTAAGAAATTTGCGGATATTGATGTCTTTGACATTGAACTGAATTCTCACGACCCTGACGAAATTATCAAAGTTGTCGCAGCGATCTCTCCGACCTTTGGCGGGATCAATCTCGAAGACATTAAAGCCCCCGAATGTTTTTACATCGAAGAAGAACTCAAGAAGATGCTGGACATCCCCGTTTTCCATGATGACCAGCACGGGACGGCGATCATTTCATCTGCGGCGCTGGCGAACTCCTTGGAAATCATCGGCAAGAAACATGACGAGATCCGCATTGTCATTTCAGGCGCGGGCGCTTCGGCGATCTCATGCGCGGAATTGGCGATCAGTTGGGGCGTGAAGCGTGAGAACATCATGCTTGTGGATACGAAAGGCGTTGTCTACAAGGGCCGCGGTGTGGGCATGAACAAATACAAGGACCGCCTTGCCATTGACGATAACGGACGCCGCACGCTTGCCGACGCAGTCAAGGATGCTGATGTGTTTTACGGACTCTCAGTTGCAAACGTGCTGACCCCGGAGATGGTCAAGAGCATGGCGGGTGACCCGATCATCTTTGCGATGGCGAATCCCGACCCGGAGATCAAGCCCGAGTTGGCGAAAGCGGCGCGCAGCGATGTGATCATTGCGACCGGCCGCTCCGATTATGCGAATCAAGTGAATAACGTGCTTGGTTTCCCGTTCATCTTCCGCGGTGCGCTGGATGTGCGCGCGAAGATGATTAACGAAGAAATGAAGTTCGCGGCTTCGAAGGCTTTGGCCGCGCTCGCAAAAGAGGATGTGCCGGATTCGGTCATCCGCGCGTATGGTGGCGGGGCGATCAAGTTCGGGCGCGAGTACATCATTCCCACGCCGTTGGATCCACGTGTGTTGTTGTGGGAAGCGCCCGCCGTCGCTGAGATGGCGATGAAGACCGGTGTGGCCCGCAAGACAATTGACATTGACGAATACCGCGAGCAGCTCGCATTCCGTCAGGGCAAGGGTGAGCGCATCCGCTATTTCTTCCAGAACAAGGCGCGCTCCTCGGGCGGCACAAAACGAATCGCATTTGCGGAAGGCGAAGAGCAGAAGATCATCCGCGCCGCGCATCAAATTCAGGAGGAAGGCATTGCCACTCCCGTTTTGGTCGGGCGCAAGGATGTGATCGAGGCGCAGATCAGCAACCTGAGTATTGATTACAAACCTGAGATTGTTGACCCCGATAAATTCGGCAAGCTTGAGGCTTATGCCAAATCCTTTTATGAACTGCGTCAGCGTAAGGGACTGATGGCCAGCGACGCGCTCAAGAAAGTGCGCGACCCAAATATCCTTGGTTCGTTGATGGTCAAGATGGGCGATGCGGATGCTTTCATTTCCGGCCTGACCTATGATTACCCCGAGGTGATCCGCCCGGCATTGCAGATTCACCGCACTGCCCCGGGCGTGACGCGCGCCGCGGGCGTGTACATCATGATCTTCGAAGAGAAGGTTTTCCTCTTTACCGATGCGACTGTGAATATCGACCCGTCTGCTGAAGACCTCGCGGATATTGCCGCCCTCGCAGCGGATTACGCCATGAAGTTGGAGATCGACCCGCATGTGGCATTCCTCTCCTTCTCGAACTTTGGCTCCACGCCGCATCCGCTTTCGGATAAGGTGCGCAAGGCAGTTGAGTTGTTAAAATCCCGCCGCCCGGACCTCTGCGTGGACGGCGAGATGCAAGCTGATACCGCTGTAGTCCCCGAGATCGTGGAGGCGCGTTACCCATTCAGCGCGGTGAAGGATGCGAATGTGCTGGTGTTCCCGTCGCTTGAATCTGCGAACATCGCCTACAAACTGCTGGCCCGCCTCGGCAACGCCAAAGCGATTGGCCCGATTCTGCTGGGTGTGGGCGCTCCGGTTCACGTCCTGCAGACCGGTGACGATGTAAATACCATCGTCCAGATCGCTTCGGTGGCTGTGATGGATGCGATGAGCAGGTAGCCAGTAATCAGTTTTCAGTAATCAGTACAGCGACCTTGAGTATAAAAACTCAAGGTCGTTTTTGTTACGGGTATAATCTCGCATCACCTTTTAAGGAATCCAAATGACCAATCTTGAATCCATTGCGCGCAAAATAACGACCATTCTCTTTGCACAACAATCGCTTGCCTCTGCGGGATTTATCGCCGCTTCAACTCTCAACTCGATTGTCGGCAAGGAACTCAGCCAACATGCAAATTGGGCTGGAGTGCCGACCGCAGTCTACTTGCTGGCTGGAGCTTTCTCTGCATTCATGTGGGGATATGTCTTCGACGCAGTCGGACGGCGCGGCGGACTGGTGACCGGCTTGTGTGTCGGTGTGATCGGTTCGGGCGTGGCATTTTATGCAATCGCAATTCAATCCTTTGCTGTTTTTCTGGGTGGCATGATTCTGATGGGCATTGCAAACGCGGCGGTTCAACTCGGACGTTTTGCGGCGGCGGAAGTGAATCGCCCCGAACATCGCGGACGGGCGATCTCCAACGTGGTCATCGGCGGAACAGTTGGTTCGGTGGTTGGACCATTTGTCGCGGGTCCGGCCGGCGCGCTGATTCGCACATGGGGCATCAATGAACTTGCGGGCGCGTATCTTGTCAGCCTGGCGCTGTTTGCAATTGCGGCGGTCGTCGTGTTTTTCGGGCTGCGACCCGACCCGCGTGAGATCGGTAAAGAGGTGGCGGAAAAATTCCCAGAAACAGCGGCAGGCTCAGGCGGCGCCCTGAGCGCGTCGAAGGGTCAGGTAAGAAGCGTGCTCGAGATTCTTCTTCAGCCTGCCGCAAGAGTCGCGGTCGTCAGCATGGTATTGGGTCAAATGGTGATGGTGCTGGTCATGGTCATAACGTCACTGCACATGCGCGATCATAATCACATGCTGGGCGATATTTCAATTGTGATTTCATCGCACACATTTGGCATGTACGCATTCTCGATTATCTCCGGCCGCCTTGCGGATCGGTGGGGACGCGGCCAGGTCATCATGGCTGGCTCTGCAACGCTCGTGCTGGCGTGCCTCGCCGCCACGATCTCGCCGGATGTTCTTCCGCTGGGCGTGGCATTATTTTTACTTGGTCTTGGATGGAATTTTTGTTTCGTTGGCGGCTCCACACTGCTGGCCGATCAACTATCCCCGGCAGAACGCGCGCGCACGCAGGGCTTCAACGACCTGCTTGTTGGGCTGGCATCTGCCTCGGGAAGTTTGGGCAGTGGATTTATCTTCGCCGCGCTGGGATACAACACGATGGCATGGATCAGCGCCGCATTCGCGCTCATCCCCCTGATCTTCGCCTCTTTCTGGACCTTGAAGCTGGCGCGAAAAACCTCGGCATTTTCTTAAAATAAAAGAGCGAGACTGCGGTCCCGCTCTCTGGTTATCCTTTATTCCGAGCTTTTGCTGGTTTCGCCCGGGGCAGGCTTGCTTTCAGTCGAAGCGCTTTCTTTTTCTTTCTTTTCAGATTTTTTGGGTTTGGTTGATTCGCCCGAAGGTGACTTGTGATCTGTTGCGTAAAAGCCCGAACCTTTAAAGATGATCTTGGTCGGCGTGATAACCTTCTTGAGCGCCTTCTTGCGGCACTCGGGGCAGGTTTTTAACGGTGTGTCTGTGAAAGATTGATGGCGCTCGAACTGGATACCACAAGCTTCACAACGATACGTATAAACTGGCATTTATTTTCTCCTTGCATACTTTCCATAACAACGTGCGGGATTATAGCGCGGTTGACAGGCACGGACAAGCCTGTGACCCGCCATGTTATAATTTTCTAATAATCAATAAGACCAGACTTGACAGGTTTCGCGAATTTGGTCAGATACTTGCATACTGTTGAAGAAACCTGTCAGGTCTTAAGTATCGGAGAATCCCATGCTAAAGATCGAGATCATTTACTGCGCGGTCTGACATTACACCGGCCGGGCCGTGAGCCTGATGGATGAATTGCTGAAAGGATACGAGCACGTGATCGAATCGGTGGCGTTAATTCCCTCGGACGGGGGCAGGTTCGAGGTCGGCGTGAACGGGGAATTGGTGTTTTCAAAATTGCATTTGAAGCGTCACGCGGAAGCGGGCGAGATCGTCAATATTATTCATAAACTGATTGAAGGATAAAGAATGGTAAAAAAAGGCAGAGTGTTTTCAGGCGCGCGTCCTACAGGGAAGCAGCATCTTGGTAATTATTTGGGCGCGATCAAAAATTATGTTGCAATGCAGGACGATTATGACTGCATCTACTGCATCGTGGATGTCCACGCGCTGACCACTGTAGAGACCACGCAGGAATTGAAGCAAAACACCTTTGAGATGGCGCTCGACTGGCTCGCAGCGGGAATCCGCCCGGAAGAATCGATCGTGTTCGTCCAGTCGCATGTGCCGCAGGTGATGGAACTGCACACCTATCTTTCGATGGTGACGCAATTCGGCAAGTTGACCGACCTGCCGACCTTCAAGGAGAAGGTGCGCCAACAGCCTGAAAATATTAATTATGGGCTGGTCGGTTATCCCGTTTTGATGACCGCAGACATCGTGCTTTACAAGACGGACATTGTCCCGGTCGGCATTGACCAGGCTCCGCATATCGAGTTCGCGCGCGAGATCGTGCGTTCATTTAATTATCGCTATCAAACAAAGGCGCTGATCGAGCCGCAGGTGAAGCACACCGAGGTGCTGAAAGTGCTGGGCATTGACGGCAAGGATAAGATGGGCAAAAGTTTGAATAATCACATCGAACTTGCCACCACGCCCGAAGAGACTGTCAAGCGGGTGCGGGAAATGGTCACCGACCCGGCGCGCCTGCGCCGCACCGACCCGGGCAACCCCGACATTTGCAACGTATTCACCATGCACAAGCTCTTCTCCGCGCAGGATGAAGTGGACATGATCAACACCGAATGCCGCAAGGCGGGCATCGGCTGTGTAGATTGCAAACTGCGTTTTGCCAACAACCTGAACAAACACCTTGAGCCTTTCCGCGCCAAGCGCGCGGAACTGGCTTCTGACCCGAAGAAGATTCAAGACATTTTGCATGATGGAGCCAGCCGCGCGCGAGCCATCGCCGAGCAGACCATGGTCGAAGTGCGCGAGGCGATGCAGTTGCCGTAAGTCGGGAATTGATACATCGGGATTTGGGAATTGTTCCTGAACTCCCAATCCTGATTCCCGACTTCCAATTTCCTGAATTATGCGCCTATTAATCCAGCGGGTTTCCCGCGCAAGCGTGCGCGTCGAACAAAAGACCATTTCCGAAATCGGGAATGGTCTGCTGATTTTATTGGGCATCGGCCACGGTGACGGCGAGGAGCAGGCCGCCTTCCTTGCGGAAAAAACCGCCAACCTGCGCATCTTTGAAGATGAACAAGGCAAAACCAACCTTTCGGTATTGGATGTGAAAGGGGAAGCCATTGTCGTTTCGCAGTTCACGCTTTATGCCGACACGCGCAAGGGACGCCGCCCATCTTTTATTGACGCGGCGCTGCCCGAGGCGGCTTCTCCGCTTGTGGATCGTTTTGTCGAATTATTGCGCAGTCATGGCGTGCCGACTCGAACAGGTCAGTTCGGCGCGCACATGGAAGTGGAAATTCACAACGACGGTCCCGTGACCATTTGGCTGGAGAAATAATATGTTCAACAAAAAATATATCTGTGGGCTTATTTTCTTGGTTTACATGATAGTGCGTGTAACCTTGAACATACCCGCGATTTTCAAGCCACGGGAACTTGCCGACTCTGTAGGGTATCTCCGTATTTCAGAAGAGTCTGTTAGCGACGGAAAATTCTGGACAGAATCGCGCACTTCTATTTTTCCTTTCCTCTTAAAAATTTCCAATCAGGATACTTCAGTTGCAGCGGCTATTCAACTTGGATTTTCAATTTTCGCTTGGGGTTTCCTGGCTCTGATAATGAGTTTGTCATTTCGCCAGTCATATCTACGATTTTTTTCTTTTACTGTGATTCTTCTCCTGAGTCTGGTGCGGCATCTTGCCTCCTGGGACTATATCATGCTAACCGAGTCGCTCTCAATCTCGTTCTTTGTTCTTTTTCTGGCTTTAGGAGTTTGGCTTGTTCAAGGCTGGCATATTTATAAGATTGTTTTCTTATTAATCACAGGGGTATTTTTAGCCTTCACACGCGATACCAATGCTTATCTTTTGCTGATGTTGGCAGGGATGCTAACTCTTGCGATCCTCTTTGGCTGGATAAGACCCCGTGTGTTTCCACTGGTTTTGTTTTTTGTTTCTACATTTTTTCTGGCTAACTATACTTCCAATCAAGGCGAGCGATGGCTTTTCCCGCTCAATAACATTGTTACTGCGCGTGTCATTGTGGATTCTGAAAATTTGAAATATTTCGAATCTTGCGGCATGGTCGCCACGCCTGAATTGCTCAAACTTGCTCATACTTTCGGGAATATACAGGATCGCAATGATCCTGCTTTGAATGATTATCGTGTATGGCTTCGCCGATACGGGAAATCTTGTTACATGAAATGGCTGCTTTCCAATCCAATCCGTAGCGTAGGTGAACCCCTGACGCAATTCGAGACCCTGGTTCGCTATGACAGATTGGCTGATGACTTCGCTCGCAAATACGACCCTGTTATCCCCTATTTTGCTGAGCCGTTTATCTATCCTGTTAAATTCATACTTTCACTGTGGATTGTCCTCACTGTGGTTGCATTCTTCACCCTTTGGAAACGCGCGTGGAAAATAAACCCATTTTGGGGAATTTACATTTTACTTTGCCTGACAATCCTTCCTAATCTGTTCATCACCTGGCACGGAGATGCCATGGCGCCTGAGCGCCATGCGTTATCAGCCGGCCTGCAGCTCGCATTAAGTTTTTGGATGGCGATATTCTTACTTTTGGATCAATTTGTAAAATTGAGGAAAAATGAATAGAAAACCAAACGCCTTCCAAAAATTACTGCACCGTATTCTCATGCTGCAGCCAGTCTCCGCGTTTCTTGCAATCAGCCTGTACCGCATCGACAAGCTGATATTAAAATATTCAAAGGGCAAACACACAATTGCCGAACTCGCAGGTTTGCCCATGACTCAGATCACAACCACCGGCGCAAAAACCGGCGAAAGGCGCACCATGCCTCTGGTCAGTTTGTTGGATGGGGAGAAAATCGCGCTGATTGGTTCGAATTTTGGGCAAAAGAACAACCCTGGCTGGTATTACAACCTCAAGGCGTGCCCCGAATGCACGGTTCAAATCAATGGGAAACCTGCCCAATACGTTGCCCGTCAGGCTGAGGGCGAGGAACGCGAAAAATATTGGAGCATGGCTGTCTCCTATTACAAAGGGTACGAAGTGTACAAAATCCGCGCTGCGCATCGGCAAATTCCCGTCATGGTTTTAGAGCCGGCAAAATAATTGTCAAGATGAGAATTTCATGATAAAGTTGCGCTCGTAGGATGCAAGTAGCTTTTCGTTGTGGAAGTAAAAAGACAACGGCTCAAAGCGAACCCTTTGAGTTGCTTTATTTAACCGCCCGATGAAAGACATACTGCGTCACCTTATTTTTTTATTTTGCTTAGGAGGCAAAAAATGTCTGATCGTGTAATCGGTACGGTTAAATGGTTCAATGGCACAAAGGGCTTCGGATTCATCGAGCGCGAAGGCGGCCCGGATGTTTTCGTCCACTTCTCTGCCATCAAAGGCGAAGGCTTCAAGAACCTGCAGGAAGGCCAGAAGGTGGAATTCACCATCGAAAAAGGCCCCAAGGGTTTACAGGCTGCTGACGTCGTAGTTCTGTAATTTCCAACCGACCAAAAAGAGTCTCGCTGAAAAGCGGGACTCTTTTCTTTTTAGACGATGGATAATGGTTTAAACCGTCTCTTTCGGCACCCAGAGCTGGGCGTCTGTTTCGACAGCCATTGCCCCCGCTGACAGCATGTCCGCCGCGTCCTGCTCAGTCCACACACCGCCGGCGCCAATGATGGGAAGCCCGATCATCGCCGCCGAGCGGACGAGTTGCAGCGTGCGCGGAAACAACGACTGACCATACAATCTGCCAGTAATCAATTTTCCATCACTCATCAACGCCCCACGCGGACATGCAATGCTGACCGCCGCCGCGCCGCCCTGAATCAATTTTGGCCCCAGCGACAAGACCTGCTCGGCAGGCAGAGAAAATATCAACGGCAATTCCCCGACACACATTTCCAAATTTAATAAAATAATATCGTCTGACAGGAGTGGCGCAAAACCCAGTTCAGCCGCTATCACGTTCTCGATGTTTTCGAGGCTTCTTACCATTTGCTGAGTTTCTTCCGGGCGGTCGGCCATCAGATTGACGATGATGGGCATGTCGGCGCGGTTCCAGCGCGCGCCGTGTTTTTTGATCACAGAAGGCAACCCGGGATTCGGCAGGCCGCTGTGTAGCAGGAATCCGCCGGGGAATTGGATCAATGCCGGTTGGGCAGCCGGCAGGCGCGGGCGCAGCGAGATCGGATTCGTGATGAACGCCCCAAATGAATCTAATGGCATCCCGTTGCGTGGGTCTGGCGCGAATCCCAATGATCCCGCCGCATTCATGATTGGTTTGCTAAAATAGAGGTCACGTTTCATTTTGACAGGAGTCTCATGCAACCCTTACAAGGAATTCGTGTGTTGGATTTGAGCCGCGTGCTCGCCGGCCCATATTGTACGATGGTTCTCGGCGACCTGGGCGCGGATGTGATCAAGGTTGAGCCGCCCGAAGGTGACGAGACGCGCGGTTGGGGGCCGCCGTTCGCGGAAGGGGAGAGCGCGTATTATTTGTGTGTCAACCGCAACAAGCGTGGAGTTGTAATCAACTTGAGATCCGATGAAGGCAAAAAGATTCTGCGCGATCTTGCGCTGCGAAGCGATGTGTTGGTGGAAAATTTCCGCCCGGGCACGCTGGAAAAATTTGGATTGGATTTTGCGACCTTGCATGAATTGAATCCGAAGTTGATCTATTGCTCGATCAGCGGCTTCGGGCAGACCGGTTCAATGAAGGATAAGCCCGGCTATGATTTTATGATTCAGGCGCTGGGCGGGTTGATGAGCATTACAGGCGTGCCGGATGGCGAGCCGATGAAAACAGGCGTGGCTGTTGTGGACTTGTTCGCCGGGCAGAATGCGGTCATTGCGATCCTTGCCGCGTTGCAGGCGCGGGCGTTGACCGGGCGTGGACAGCACCTCGATATTTCGTTGTTTGATTCGCAATTGGGCTGGCTGGCGAATGTGGCGAGTAATTATTTGATCTCCGGCAAACTTCCAAAGCGGCATGGCAACGCGCATGCGAATATTGTTCCGTATCAAAGTTTTCAAGCCAGTGACGGATGGTTCGCAATTGCCGTTGGCAATGACCGTCAGTTCGTGAGGTTGTGTGATCTGCTCGGCCAACCTGAAATTGCTGCCGATGAAAGATTTGCCACAAATTCAGCGCGTGTGCAAAACCGCGCCGAGATCATCCCCTTGCTGGCCTCTATTTTCAAGGATACATCCGTTTCTGAGTGGCTAGCGAAGCTGGATGAAGCCCAAATCCCATGCGGGGCGATCCAAAACTTTGAGCAGGTCTTTTCGATGCCAAGTGTGAAAGAGCGCGAGATGCTGGTGAAGATGAATCATCCCACCATTGGCAAACTGCCCCTGGTCGGTTCGCCGTTGAAGATGAGCGATACGCCGGTCGAGTACCGCCTCCCTCCGCCGTTGATGGGGGAGCATACTGAGGATGTGTTAAGGGAGCTGGGATATGGGGAGTGAAAAGTGGATATAATGCTCGCAGGATAAGAGGCTTGCACAGCCTGCTGTATAAACCATCGTTGGGCGTTTCCTTTACAGAGCCAAAAGTTAAGAGGAGTTTTACCAATGAATAACAAGTCTAGCGATCGGGTTTTTGGATATATATTTGCAAATATATATCCACTGTACATTCAAAAAGCGGAGCGCAAGAATCGCACGAAAGAGGAAGTTGACCAGGTCATCTGCTGGTTGACCGGCTATAGCCGGGCGGGATTACAGCAGCAAATTGAACAGGAAAACGATTTTGAAACCTTTTTTGCTCAAGCCCCAGCCTTTCACCCGGGGAGTTTGCTGATCAAAGGCGTGGTGTGCGGCGTCCGCGTGGAGGAAATAGAAGATCCGTTGATGCAAAAAATTCGCTTTTTGGACAAGCTGATTGATGAACTCGCAAAAGGAAAAGCGATGGAGAAGATTCTCCGGCAATAGGTCGCTAGCTATGCGTTGCCTTAACCCCATATTTGAGTTTTAGTGTGATTGAAAAGAAATAAGAGGCAATATGACTAAGCCTAAGAAAATATTTCTGTTTGTTTTTGCTCTATTTGCCGTGGCACTGAATATTTCCCTGTACATTTGGAATCAATCACTAAAAGCATCAGAAATCCCGTACCTGGTGAACACTCATGTAGATAGAATTGCCTTTGATGGACGAGGGCAGGTTTGGGTATACGGAGACGGAAAACTCAGTGTTTACAAGGATGGCGCGCTTGTTCAGGTTTTCACTAAGAAAGATTCGCCTGCATTGGGAGGAAATCTCTGGGAGTTGGAAGTAGATAATAAGGGAAGAACTTGGGTTGCTACACAGGGATATGAAAGAACTGTCGACTTGGCTGTTTTCAATGGAACAAAATGGTCAACAGTTTTCCCCCTTTCAGACTCAGTTAATTCAGAAAGGGCTCTTGGTATATATGCCCTTGCTATTGATGCTCAAGGTAGGGCATGGGTCGGAGTTGAAGAACAGGGGTTGTATATTATTAACGGCGATATCTGGAAACACTATACAGCAGACAACTCTGATTTACTAAGTAACACTGTGGATACTATCGTTTTTGATAATCAAGGGCGGGCATGGCTGGGAACTCAGGGTGGAGGTTTAAATATTTTCGATGGTGAAGTTTGGCAGACTTTTACTAATAAAAATTCCCCGCTACTTGGTGTATTAGTTGGCGCGATTGCTTTTGACCATCAAGGTCAAGCATGGATTGCTTCAACGGGACAGGCAAGCGGAGGAATCAATATTTTTGATGGCGAGACTTGGGTGAGCTACCCGGGGGATGGTGATTTCTTGGATATTGATATTGATGGGCGGGGGCGGGTTTGGGCAATGAGGGGATTTGATCAAGGTATAGTAGTTTTCGATGGAAAGACGAAAAAGTATTTTTTTGATCCCTTTCATTTATCGGTTGGCCAAATTGGAGGAATGCTAACGGCTGATGAAAATGGAAATATCTGGATTCCCACTGAGAATGGGGTGGTCATCATTCTCCCTGATTCACCGCAGCCGATATCTTTTGCAGCAAGTATATTGAGCATTATTGTTACAACAAATGGCTTGATTTATTTAACAACTTTGTTGATGGTAATTTGGCTGTGCGTTGCTGTAAATGTGTGGCGCAGTATAGGGTTTAGCCTGCTCGGTCTTCCAATTTACCTTGGTTGGATTATCATGCATAATCAGCGATTGAGCCAGTTTGATTTTTCTCTATTTAATACTTACTTCTTTATCAACCCTGGAGTTGTCGGGACAATCGCGGGAATAATTGGAGGCTGCTTAGATATCTTTTTAGCAAAACGGGGAAGTGACAAGCGAACAAGATGGGGTTTAGTAGGATTAGTTATTGGCTCAGGACTTAGTTTTTGCTTTATGGTAGTTGCAAATATGGCACAATAGCGACTAAGAATGTTTATTGAATTCGTAAACAATGAAGAAAGCTAAGATCGTATGTGTAAAATAAGCCCCACAAATCCCGCGCTGGACGCTGTGGATTCTAAAAACCCTCCGGGTGCATTACGCACTCGGAGGGTTTGTTTCTCAAACTGTTTCCATCAACCCCATTGCCAGAAGCATCTCTTCGTTACTGGCGAACTTGAATTCTGCAAGCCCGCGTTTTCTGGCTTCTTCGGCTTCGACCGCTTCAAGCCGTTTGACGTCATCTTTTGTGATGACGGGCTTGCTCAACCCTTTTAGCTTTGCAGTGACCGCGTCCGCGCCGGCATTGACCGGCTGGCGGGTCTGCAAAAATTGGAGGATGGCTTTGGCGGCGTTCATCCCGTCCTTGCGCGCGTAACCGACCAGGCCCTCGCTGGCTTTGCGTGACCATCCGCCGACAAAGATTCCTTCAACGGTGGATTCGTAGGAAACGCCTTCCACAGGGAATTTCGGTTCCTTGTTCTTGATGAACTCATTCCATTCAGTCGGCAGGCCAAAGGATTCATCCACTTTGTCGCCGATGGCAAAGATGACTGTGTCCACATCGAGCGTGCGTTTGACGCCTGTTCCCTTTGCGCTGATCTTGCCGTCTTTTTCAGTGAGGATGTTATCTTCCACTTCCAATTGAGTCAACATGCCGTTCTCGCCGAACATGGCTGTGGGCGAGGCGAGGAAGTCAAAATGGAATTTCGCGTGGCTGGTCTTGGGGTCTGCTTTCGCGAGAGAATCTAAAATCTTTTGCCGACCAGTTTGCAGGTCATGATTGATCGCTTTCACAGCCGGCGTCACTCTCGCCAACTCCTTTTCAAATTCATCCAAATCCAGATATGAGATCAGACGCTTTGCTTCTTCTTTGGTGAAGTTGACTTCGTTCGGGCCGCGCCGCACAACTGCGATGACCTCATCCGCGTTTTGCACGTTGATGAGATGCCGCGCAATATCCACCATCACATTACCCGCGCCGATGATGGCGCAGCGTTTTCCAAAGCGGAAATTTTTCTGGCTGAACGGCGGAAGGTTGTTGTAAAAATAAACAACCTCCTTGGCGTGATATACGCCTTCGAGTTCCTCGCCGGGCAGACCCAGCCATTTGGTGCCCTGCGCGCCCGCGCTGACAAGAATCGCGTCGAAGCCAAGCCCGCGCAATTCATCCAGCGTGATGTCGCCATTGTTTCCGACGACGACATTCCCGTAATATTCAAGGTTTGGGTTTTCCAACGCCCCGCGGAATTGCTTGCGCAAGCCCTCTTTCATTACGTGCTTTTCGGGGTAAATACCGTACTCCGCCAAACCGCCGGGTTTAATATCCCGATTGAATACCGCAACCCGCACGCCCTGATTGGCCAATTCGCGCGCGCCGAACAAGCCGGCCGGCCCCGCGCCTACCACTGCTACAGAATATGTTTTTTCACTCATTGCTTCCTCCATCAATTCAGACAAAAACGGTGTGATTATATTGACTTATTCAACAACTTACAACCCGCGCGAAGGAATTCTCATGTCGTTTTTAATATTGCCATACCATTCAAGTCGATAAAAATTTGCAAAGGTTACTGACGGGCGCATTAGACCTTTGTGAGAACCTGGGTGATAGCCCGCGCGTATCTGTGCTAATATATATAAAAAATAGCATTAATGAAGCCCTTTTTCAATAGGAGTCTCCATGACCAATGACCCAAAAAATGACCCGGCCGCGCGAATGCGAAAGCTGACTGGAAACTTATCCCCGCTTGCGCGCCTTCCTAAAAAAGGCGACGCAGCTTCGTCATTTGATGATGACAACGGCCGAGCAGAATCATCCACCCCGGCAGCGGATCAATCCTCGCCCGGGCCTGCTTCGGGTTTCAAGGGGCGTAAGTTTAACTTTGGGCCTCCGCTCTGGACCATCGCCAGTGTCATTTCACTGACTGTCAACGTGATCCTGGCTGTTCTTCTTTATTCAGCCTGGGCGAACATCCCAACCATTGATGTCAGCGGAGTTAAGGCAAGCGTCACAGATATGGGTGCGGGACTGCTTGGCGGCTTGTATACAAATTTTGAAAAGATGGACCGCGCTCACATCATAAAGACGATCCCCGTGCAAACCACGATTCCCGTCAAGTTTGACCTGCCCATCAATCAGCAAACGAACGTGATTTTGAGTCAGGATGTGACGATTGACAACGCGCTTGTCACCGTGCGTACCGGCGGATTGAACATCACAAGAGCGTTAACGACCATCGTCCTGCCGCAGGGAACGAACCTGCCGATTGTGCTAAACTTGACCGTCCCTGTGGAAACCACCGTGCCCGTCTCCTTGAATGTGGAAGTGGATATTCCCCTGAGCGAAACGCAATTGCATGAGCCGTTCGTTGGGTTGCGTCAGGTAGTGGAGCCTTTCTATTGCATGATCAATCCGTTTGCGCAAAATTTGGATGGACAGTTGTTTTGTAAATAATTAACTTCCCGCAATGTCGTTGCGAGCCGCCACTCTTGACCTTTGGCGGCGAAGCAATCTCTGTATCTGCGAGGAGATTGCTTCGGGCGAAGAGCAAGTGCGCCCTCGCAACGACATGGTTCGATGGCAGGTGACAGTCATCAAACAGACATACCGCATTTTGGAGATAAATGACAAATCAGATCACACAGACCACCCTTAAGAACGGCATGAAGGTCATGCTGAAAGAGATCCATACCGCGCCTATCATTTCATCGTGGGTGTGGTACCGCGTCGGCTCGAAAGACGAACCGACCGGCAAGACCGGCATCTCGCACTGGACGGAGCACATGCAATTCAAGGGGACGAAAAAATTCCCCGCGAATATTTTGGATAAAGCCATCTCACGCGAAGGCGGCAGATGGAATGCATCCACCTCGCATGATTCAACCCGCTATTTTGAAACCATGCCGGCCGACAAGATTGACCTCGCCCTGCGCCTCGAAGCAGACCGCATGGTCAACAGCAACTACAATAAAAAGGAAGTCGCTTCTGAGCGCACGGTCATTATTTCGGAGCGCGAAGGTCACGAAAATGAGCCGATGTTCAGGCTGAGTGAGGCAGTTCAGAATACCGCATTCCATGTGCATCCATATCGCCATGAGATCATCGGTGATATGGCCGACCTGCACACCATCACGCGCGATGACCTGTACGAGCACTATCGAACATATTACGTCCCGAACAATGCGGTGCTTTGCATGGCGGGTGATTTCGAGTCCAGGACAATGCTAAAGCGCATCAGGGAATTATTTGAGCCGATTCCAAAAGGAGCGATACCGCCCCGTCTTGTTCGCCCCGAGCCTGAACAAAAGGGCGAAGTGCGGCTATCTGTGGAAGGTCCCGGTGAAACGGCGTTTATTCAAATTGCCTATCGTTTCCCGCAAGCCACGCATCCGGATTACTTTCCGCTGCAAGTGTTAGACAGCCTGCTTGGCGGAGCCAGCGGCCTTTCCTATAAAACATCACGGCTATACCGCGCGCTGGTGGATAAGGAGTATGCAGTGGATGTATCGGGCTGGTCGGAAGCAACGATCGACCCGTATCTTTACCGCATCACCATCACCAATCACCCGCAGCGCAAACCCGAAGAGTCGCTAGCCGCGCTGGATGCAGAGATACAAAACATTCAAAATGTTTTGGTGTCACCTGATGAGATCAAACGCGCGGTCAAGCAGGCGCGGGCTGTTTTTGCCTATGGCAGCGAGAACATCACCAGTCAGGCTTTCTGGATGGGGTACGTGGAAATGTTTTCATCGTATGATTGGTTCACAACCTATCTGGACAAACTAGCCAAGGTCACGCCGCAGGAAGTTCAACGCGTGGCGCAGAAATATCTCCAGCCCAAGAGCCGCGTGATCGGCACATACATTCCGAAAGGCGTGGAGGCATAAATGGCAAAGCGAATCATAAAATCAGCAAAACCATCCCTGCCCGGCCCGGATGATATTTACCGCGCGACGCTGTCCAACGGCATCACTGTGCTGGCGCGTTCCAGTTTCGACAGCCCCTCCATCAGCATGGGTGGATACATCCCCGCGGGCGCAATCTTTGAAAGCGATGAAAAACTCGGTCTCGCAGATTTTGTCGCATCCTCTCTGATGCGCGGCACGCAAACGCGCACATTCGACGCCATCTATAACGAGCTTGAATCTGTCGGCGCGAGTATGGGGTTTGACTCCGGCGTTCACAACGTCAGCTTTGGCGGCCGCACGCTTGTTGAAGATCTTCCGCTTTTACTGCGCCTGCTTTCAGAGTCTCTGCAAACGCCGATCTTTCCCGCAAACGAAGTTGAAAAACTTCGCGCGCAATTATTGACCGGCCTTGCCATCCGCGCGCAGGATACATCGGATGTGGCCGCGCTGGCCTTTGACCGCATGTTGTTCAACGATCATCCTTACGGCAGGCCAAGCGATGGGTTTGTGGAAACGATCCAGTCCATTACCAAAAAGGATATGGAGGAATTTCACCGCGTCCACTTCGGACCGAGGGGCATGGTCATTGCAATCGTGGGCGCGATCGAGCCTGAGAAAGCTGCCGCAGAGGTTGAGCGTGTCCTCGGAGGCTGGCAGGTTCCAGGTCAGGCAGGAGCCGTTGAACTTCCTCCGCATAAACCGGTTAGGAAGACCATCAAACATCATCACCCGCTGGCAGGTAAGTCGCAATCCGATCTGGTAATTGGCATGATTGGCCCGCGCCGAAAAGACCCTGAATATATGCCGGCATCTTTGGGCAATTCCATTCTTGGCCAGTTTGGCATGATGGGGCGGATCGGTGATGTGGTGCGCGAGAAATCCGGGCTGGCCTATTACGCGTCATCCAGCCTGAATGCTGGTACCGGCCCTGGAACCTGGGAGGTGAGCGCGGGGGTGAACCCGAAAAATTTAAAGAAGGCGATTGGCTTGATCGAAAATGAATTGCGGCGTTTTATTAAGAGCGGCGTGACTAAAGCAGAGCTTGCCGACAGCCAGGCGAATTACATTGGGCGTTTGCCGCTTTCACTTGAATCGAATAGCGGTGTCGCCAATGCGATCATTAATATCGAGCGGTATGATCTCGGCCTCGATTTTTATCAGAGATATGAAGGGCTGGTGCGCAATGTGACCCGCGCCGATGTATTGGAAACCGCGCGCAAATATATCGACCCTGATCGTTTGGTGATCGCAACTGCGGGTCCTTAAACCATAAGATGACAGTCACTTCTCAAGTGACTGTCATCTGTTATTTTATGAAACTTGCCACTGGCGTTGACCTGGTTGACATTGACCGCATCCGTGAAGCGATTGAGCGCCACGGAGAAAGATTTATTGCGCGCATTTTTACTGAAACAGAACAGCGTGAGTGCGGCGGGCGGATCGAATCGCTGGCGGCGCGGTTTGCGGCAAAAGAAGCGGCGGCGAAGGCTTTGGGTTGCGGCATCGGTGATGTGAGCTGGCTGGAGATTGAAATTAAAGGTGACGAGAATCGCGCGCCGCATTTATATTTGTCAGGCGCTGCGGAGGAAAAGGCAAAGGAAAAAGGACTGTCGAACTGGGCTGTGAGTTTGAGTCATACGGGGAGTCAGGCGATTGCGTTTGTGGCGGCGATGGAGTAGAAGCCCTAAACCAAAAAAGAACATCCCGCGGCCGGTATCTGCGGGATGTTTGGTAAGGATAGCTGAGATACAGGAATGGCGGCTACATCTCAATCTTATTTCTGGTCTTCAACGCCGATCCAAAGATGGCCGGGCATGACGGGCTTATAAGGGCGGATGGTGAGCTTGCCCAATTCAAATTGCTTTTGGCCGGTGTCCAACATGCTGGGGTGAACAAGGCAAATATCCGGGATACGTCCGAATTTTTTCTTGTAATAATCCATGGCCTTTTGGATCTTTACGCTCAATGTGGTGCGCGGATCGTTGTCAAACCATAACATTCCGGTGTGCATATTGTTTTCCTTTCTCTAATCACTTGCTGGAACCCAAAAGTTCAGCCAGTTACTTCCTTCCCGCATTGTGAATTGAGAGCCTGCGGTGAGGTCATCGAGTGCTTTGTTGGGATTGCCTGTCAATAAAGTTGAGTCGTTTGAGTTGCGTGTGCGGCCAAACAAGCGTGTGCGGAAGAAGTCTAGCCAGGGTTCAATGGTTTTTGCGCGGTGCGAGTTAATTGTCACAATGGGCCATACCCGGCGGCTGGGTCCGCGCAGCAGAAGCCAGCGCAGGTTTTGTTCCGTTTGCTGACTCAGTTGGGTGACTGGTTCCAGGTTGTCGATTATAAGCAAGATGGATTGCTGGTTACCTTTGTTGTTGTGAGCCCATGTAACGAGCGATTGCAGTAAGTCTTCGGCTGTTGGGTCCAGGGTGGCATAAATCCCAGCATTGTTTTGGTGTCCACGAAACCCATCCCATTCGTTTGGGTATTGCGTGATTACACTGTACTGCACTTCGGATGGCGTGTGGTGCTGCTCTGAGGCGCTGGTGATAACTTGCAGGAGGGAAGTCTTTCCGCAGGCTTGATCGCCGCAAATGAGAATCGGTCCCGGTATGGGGTCGTACAGATTCAACAAGACAGGCAGACCGTCCTCTGCGAGACCTAGGAATGCGGCTTCGCGAGGCAGGGGAGACGCATTAGCGAGGACTGAACTCAAAGTGGGCAGACCAGCCATGGGCGGAGTCCGATGCGCCTGCTCTTCTTCAGCAAGTTCGGTTAATGCGTCGATCATAAGTGAGAGGTGATTGGTAGTATTCATTATCAGAACATCTGTTCTATATATTACTTCCAAAGGTTTCCATTGTCAAGGTTTGAGTTGACCCGAATCGATTTTTCCTGAAAACACAATAAATCATTGACGCTGTGGACTGTTTTGGTATAATCGTCCTGCTTAATCCCCCGCCGACGTAGCTCAATCGGCAGAGCACCCGCCTTGTAAGCGGGAGGTTACGAGTTCGATTCTCGTCGTCGGCTCTGTGGTCTCTGATTGATGAATTAATCGGTTGGCGATCAGCAAAAATAATATCTGGGCAGTTACCCAAGTGGCCAAAGGGGACTGACTGTAAATCAGTTGTCAGAAGACTTCGGAGGTTCGAATCCTTCACTGCCCACTACCGGAAGAATTTCCGGTCAGCACGTTAAGCCCTCATAGCTCAGTCGGTAGAGCACGCCCTTGGTAAGGGCGAGGTCACGAGTTCGAGTCTCGTTGAGGGCTCAGTTGCTGAAAAGCATTCTTGTCTAACTTAAAAAGGAGTTATAGAAAATGGCGAAGGTAAAATTTGACCGCAGCAAGCCACATCTGAATGTGGGGACCATGGGGCACATTGACCATGGGAAAACGACCTTGACAGCCGCGATCACGAAAGTGGCTGGTTTTTCTGGTCAGGCT
>JACRBI010000047.1 GCA_016234495.1 Chloroflexota bacterium
ATCTCCAGTCGCTCCGCTCTACTCAAACTTGAAGCCAGATTTTTTTTTTCAGCCAGGACAATTGAGCGCTCAAGCGCCCAATCTCGGCATACAGTTCGTTGATCTGTTTTTCATGCTCGGCTTCGCGAGCGCGTTCGCCTTTGCGGTCATCCTCGAACAATTGGGCAAAATCCTCCAACGCTTGTTTTTTCCATTTGTGGATTTGGTTCGGATGAACGCTATTTTCAGTCGCGATCTGTGCCACGCTCTTGTCTTCTCGGATGGCTTCCAATACGATTTGCGCTTTTTGAAGAGCCGATAGGCGTTTTCTTTTGGGCATGTTTTTCTCCAGAAACTGCACCTTAATTATGCCCGTTTTTGTGTCTAAATTTCCTTATCCACTATAGTCCGTCCGTAATCCATCGCAAAGTCATGGGCAGTTTCCTTTCCGACTGGGACGCTCAGACCTACGCCTCTTTGGCCACTGTTCTCAACACTGCAAAACGAAACGACGAGAATGCCTTTCAAAAATTGATGCGCTTGATGGGCTCGCCAGTTTTACCTTCCTTGCTTCAATCAGATTTTGCTGCGTAAGCAGTTACCCTGACGGTAGTTTCTTGTTCGAATGTTCAATTTCTTTACGACCTCGAACTATCGTTGTTGGGCTTAATCCTGTTATCTCTGCTAATTGTGAAGTGCCGCCTCGACCTTTTTCATTTGCCAAGACACCAACAAAACGTCTTCTGTTTCTCTCGTTCAACTCCAAGAGTACACGATTGATTGCCTGATGTTGTTGGGCAGTTTTTTCATACGGATGTTTTGCACAACTTTTACAAGTACACCTATGAATTTTTCGCTTGGCTTTCTTCATTGCGCTTATCCTGATTTTTTCAAGACAAGATTATCATATTTCAAAGTGTTCAAGTTATTTTTGGACAAACCCTTCGCCAGTCCATAAATAAACCCTGAATTCAAATTCTCTACCGTACAAAAACGAGTAAATTCAGCCATTGCGAGGGCGTTCTTGGTTTTGCCCAAAGCAATCTGAAACTGCGAGGGGATTGCTTCTCCGCCAAAGAGTAAAAGCGGCGGCTCGCAATGACGGATGTACGGTAGCCAAAATTCAAATAAAATTGAAAGAATTAATTCTTGAACAAATCCTTCCTTTATGTTATAAGAAAAACGATAAGCGAGACTTCCCTGGGGTACGGTGGGTATTTTATTGTAGGCAAGCCATAGATCAAAATTACAGTTTATAAAAACATTGCAGGTAGGGAACGTTTGCGCCATGAACTTGATTCATGGATTCAACCCGCTTTTTTAGGAGGATACCATGCAGAAAAACGTTGCGAAGTACCTTTTGATCGTCGCTGTTTTGGCGGCGCTGGTCGGTTCCACCGCAGGAGGAATACATCAAGCCCGGGCAGTTTCGTCGAATATTGTGATCACTCAAATTTATGGGGGCGGGGGAAACGCAGGCTCAACTTACACCAACGACTATATCGAAATCTTCAATCTGGGGACAACGCCGGTAAACCTGGCTGGCTGGAGCGTTCAATATGCCGGGGCGACCGCCGCAACTTGGTCCAAGACCGACCTGACGGGCACGATTCAGCCGGGGCAATATTTCCTGATTCAGGAAGCAGCCGGCAGCGGGGGGACGCAGGCGCTTCCCACACCGGATGTGACGGGCACAATTGCCATGTCTGCCACTGGCGGGAAGATTGCGCTGGTAAGCAGCACGACCGCCTTGAGTGGCGCCTGTCCGTCCGGCGTGATTGACCTCATCGGGTTTGGCACTGCCAATTGTTTTGAGACAGCCGTTGTGCCTGCGCTTACAAATACTCTTGCCGCCAAGCGGATTGCAAACGGCTGCACGGATACAGACAATAACAGCACTGATTTTATGCGGGCAGACCCAACTGTTGTGCCGACCCCGCGCAACACGGCTTCGACTTTGAATCTGTGCAGCGTCCCGGCCGATACTGCGCCGTCTGTTTCAGGTGTAACGCCGGCAACCGGCGCAATTGATGTGCCGGTCAATGCCGATGTGATTGTGACTTTCAGCGAGGATGTGTCTCTCACCAACCCATGGTTTACCCTGGTTTGTTCCGCGTCGGGAGCAAAGACTGCAGCGGTGAGCGGCGGCCCGGCATCCTACACCATCAATCCGGATACAGATTTTAGCGGCGGCGAGACCTGTACCTTGACCGTGACGGCGAGCAATGTCAGCGATGTGGATGCGAATGACCCGCCGGATACGATGGCGGCGGATTTCACTTCCACTTTTACGGTTGTCAGTTCCACGCCGGTTTGCGACCAGCCTTTCACGCCGATTTATACCGTTCAAGGCAGCGGCGATACAGCAGCTATCACCGGCACTGTCACCATCGAGGGAATCGTTGTCAGCGATGATGAAGGAGCCAGCCCGGCCCTCGGCGGCTTTTATGTTCAGGACGTGAGCGGTGACGGAAACCCGTCCACATCGGACGGAATCTTTGTCGGCAACGGCACGAATAACAATGTGTCCAATGGAGATATTGTGCGCGTGACCGGCAGCGCAGGCGAATATCAGGGTGAGACTCAACTCAGTGCGGTGGTATCAATTGTCGGCTGTGGAACTGATACGCTGATTCCTGTCGATATCAGCCTGCCATTTGCAAATCCATCTGAAAAGGAACAATATGAAGGGATGCTGGTGCGCGTCCCGCAAACTTTGTATGTGACTGACAATTATTTTTTGGGGCGCTTCGGCGAAGTGACTCTTTCCGGCAGCCAAAGATTGGATTCACCAACCGATGTTGCATTGCCGGGTGCGCCTGCTTTGGCGGTGCAAGCTGCGAATGATTTGAACCGCATCATTCTGGACGATGGGTTGATGAATCAAAATCCCGACCCGATCTTGTTTGGACGGGGCGGGACTCTGCTTTCGGCGGCCAACACTTTGCGCGGCGGCGATGCGGTGACCGGGCTTGTCGGTGTGATGGCGTATGGCTGGGGCGGAGTTGTGGCCAGCCCGAATGCATATCGAATCCGCCCGCTTCATGCTTTGGGTGGCGGCGTTCCCAATTTTTCGGCGGCTAATCCCCGGCCGGCTTCTCCGCCGGCGACGGGCGGTTCGATCAGAGCGGCGAGCATGAATCTGTTGAACTACTTCAACACCTTTGGAGTCGGCGCCTGTGCGAACGGTATCGGCGGCTCTGTCACTGATTGCCGCGGCGCGAATGATTCAGCCGAGTTTGCCCGCCAATCGGACAAATTGGTCAATGCGATTCTGGCCGTGGATGCCGATGTACTGGGTGTCATGGAAATTGAGAATGATGGACATGACTCTGCAAGTGCCATTCAGGACCTTGTGAATAAACTCAACGCCATCGCCGGGGCGGGGACATATTCATTCATTGATGCAGACGCGCGCGTTGGGCGGATTAATGCGCTGGGCGGTGATGCTGTCAAGGTTGGCATTTTATATCAACCAGCCAATGTGACACCAGTCGGCGCGACCGCTGTTTTGGATACGACTGCTTTTGTGAACGGCGGCGATGCATCGGCGCGCAACCGCGTTTCGTTGCTGCAGGCATTTCAAACCGCCGGCGGCGAAAGATTTCTGTTCAATGTCAACCACCTCAAGAGCAAGGGCAGTGCCTGTGATGCTGCGGACGCCGGCGATGGACAGGGCAATTGCAATATCGTCCGCGCCAATGCCGTGAATGAACTCATCAACTGGTATGCATCTGACCCAACCGGCACAGGCGACCCGGACCTGTTGATCGCAGGTGATTTCAACTCCTATGCCAAAGAAGACCCGATTGCGGCGCTTGAGTCGGCGGGATACGTGAACATGATTAATCATTTCAACGGCACAGGCGCGTACTCGTATGTGTTCGACGGTCAATGGGGCAGCCTTGATTATGTCTTCGCTTCGCCGAGTCTTTTGGCGCAAGTAAGCGGAGCTGCAGACTGGCACATCAATGCCGATGAGCCGGTCATTCTCGATTACAACACTGAGTTTAAATCTGCCGGGCAGGTAGGCAGCTTGTACAGCGCCGAACCGTTCCGCGCTTCTGACCATGACCCGCTGCTGGCTGGCTTAAGCCTTGACTCTGTCGCGCCGGATATTCAAATTGATTCGCACCCAACTGACCCGAGCGCCAGCGGCTCCGCAGATTTCAGTTTCTCGAGTCCCGAAGCGCTGGTCACATTTGAATGCAAGCTTGATAACAATATTTTTTCCCCGTGTAATTCTCCGATTAATTACAGCGGATTAAATGACGGCGCTCATTCTTTTCAAGTACGCGCGAAAGATGCGATTGGAAATGTGGATGCAACCCCCGCTTCATTTATCTGGACCGTTGAGTCGGGTGCGCCAATTGTCATTTCCAACATCCGTGGGAATGCCAGCCCAACGAATACCGCGTCGGTGAATTTTATTGTCACGTTTTCTGAAGTTGTGACAGGTGTGGACAGATATGATTTCAGCCTGACACCCACTGGAGATATCACAAACGCATCCATAATATCAGTTAGTGGAATCGGCTCAACCCGCATTATTACTGTAAATACAGGTACAGGTTCTGGCACACTTCAACTTAATTTGATTGACAACAACACCATCAAGGATATGGCAAAGAATCCGTTGGGTGGCCTGGGGCTGGTAAATGGTGACTTCACAACCGGCGAAGCTTATGTCATAGACAAGGTGCCGCCCTCGGTAAGTTCGATCGTGCGAATGTCTGCCGATAATACCTCTGCCGCTTATGCTAATTTTTTAGTGACGTTTACCAAGCCGGTGGCTGGTGTGGATAAATTTGATTTCAATGTAATAACCACGGGTACCATATCAGAAGCATCTATCATTAGTGTTGCCTATCCCATTGGCACAACGCGTAAAGTTACTATTCTGCTTGGGAATGGTTCAGGCACAGTCCACATTGATCTGATTGACAACGGAACCATCCGCGATGACGCAAGGAATTATTTGGGTGGGGCAGGTTTGTCAAATGGAGATTACACAAACGGCGAGACATACACGATCGAAAGAACTCCACCGACAGTGGTATCTATCACACGTGGTAACGCCGACCCATCTGGAGCGTCCACTGTGAAATATGTTGTAACCTTTTCTGAGTCAGTGACGGGCGTGGATAAATACGATTTCAATCTGACTGCGGCAGGCGGCGTTTCTGGAGCCTCGATCGTCAGCGTGGGCGGCATTGGCTCAGTGCGTACGATCATTGTAAATACCGGCGCGGGTTCGGGAACTTTGCAGTTGGATTTGATTGACAATGACTCGATTCGCGATGCAAAGAATAACCGTCTCGGCGGGGTAGGCGCGGGGAATGGAGATTTCAGCGGGCCGGTTTACACAATAAACAAGCCCTAATAGAATAAGACTTAACAACAAAAAGAGTCCCCGCGCGGGGACTCTTTTTGATTTGGTTTATGCTTTTACTTATAACCCTGCGGCCTGCTTCAATGCGGCTGCCTTGTCAGTTTTTTCCCAGGGGAATTCGATGTCGTCGCGGCCAAAATGACCATAAGCGGCGGTCTTGCGATAGATTGGGCGGCGCAGGTCAAGGTCACGGATGATCGCGCCGGGGCGCAGGTCAAAATGTTCGCTGACAAGCGCGGCGATCTTTTCATCCGCTATTTTGGCGGTACCGAAAGTTTCAACATTGACCGAAAGCGGGTGCGCCACACCGATCGCGTACGCCACCTGTACTTCCACGCGGTCAGCAAGCCCGGCAGCGACGATGTTCTTCGCTACATAACGCGCAGCATACGCGGCGGAGCGATCCACCTTCGTGGGGTCTTTTCCGGAGAAAGCGCCGCCGCCATGACGACCCATGCCGCCATAGGTATCCACGATGATCTTGCGGCCTGTTACGCCGGCGTCACCCATTGGGCCGCCGATGACAAAACGTCCCGTGGGGTTCACGAATATTTTTAGATTTTTATCAACCAGGCCATCCGGTAAAGTTGGGTAAATAATATGCTCGCTGATCTGTTCAACGATCTCGGCATGGGAAATATCCGGCGCATGTTGCGTGGAAATCAACACAGTGTCAATGCGCTTCGGTTTGCCCTGCGAATATTCCACAGTGACCTGACTCTTGCCATCGGGGCGCAGCCAGGGGAGTGTGCCGTCTTTGCGCAGCTCACTCAGGCGGCGGGATAACTTATGCGCCAGGTAGATCGGCATGGGCATCAGGGTTGCCGTCTCATTGCAGGCAAAACCGAACATCATGCCCTGATCGCCTGCGCCGACATGTTCGATGTCTTTGTCGGTCATTTCGCCGCTTTTATCTTCGAGTGCATGATCCACGCCCAAGGCAATATCCGCGCTCTGGCTGGCGACGGCTGAAAGCACCGCGCAGGTATTTCCGTCAAAGCCTTTGTCGCTGCTATCATATCCGATCTCGTTGACCACCTTGCGGACGAGTTCATCAAAGTTGACGTAAGCGTTGGTTGTGATCTCGCCCAACAGTGCAACGAAACCTGTCTTGACAGCCGTCTCGCAAGCCACCCGCGACATTGGGTCCTGTTCAAGACAGGCATCCAACACCGCGTCAGAAACCTGATCGCAGATCTTGTCCGGGTGACCTTCCGTCACCGATTCTGATGTGAACATCAGGCTGGGTGACGACATAAAAGTATTGCTCATTTTTGTTTCTCCTTAAAAAATATAATTGCCCTTTCGACGTGAAAGGGCAATTATGCATGATGCTTTTCTACCCTCTCATCTCCCAGATGTTTATCTGTCGGATTTGGCACCGTTTAGTTAGTCGTTTAGTCTTATGGTCGGTTAGTCCTGTAGTCATTAAGATCGTCTGACTAATTGACTATTCGACTATCCAACTATTTGACTACCCACCGGTTGTCGAGGCATCGCAGGGCCGTTCCCTCCGCCTCTCTGGATAAGAGCGCCGTACTAGGGCTATTGATTTGTGTCGGGATAATACCATAGCTGACAGGGTGCGTCAAATAAAATAAGGTAAATGCAAAATGATATAAGTTAAAAAAATTCAAGCCGCCATAAAATTATGACGGCTTGATAGTTAATGTGTTGCTAATTAATCAGAAGCGCAGCGGAAACCGATCTTCGGCGAAACTTCTCCAAGATATTCTTTCGAGTTTACATCTGCCGCATCCAGATTTGAGCCGAGTACCGAAGCGCGGTTGGCAAGGCGGATATCAATGAATGCATCCTGATATGTGCCGCCGCGGACAACACGGTTAAAGTATTGGCTTCGTTCGCCCGGGCCCGGCGGATTCATAGTCACGCCTTGGGCATAGTAGTTGCTGTCAAAATAATCGTTGACCCATTCCGCCACGTTGCCAGCAAGGTCCAGCACGCCAAACGGACTCGCTCCAGCCGGGAAGTCGCCTGCGCGGGTGGTGTCGCCCACGAAGTAATTGAAATTGCCGCGGGATGAATCCGGACGCTCATCGCCCCAAGGGTAGGTGCGGAAATCATCACCACGTGCAGAGCGTTCCCACTCGGCCTCGGTCGGTAAACGGCGCCCTGCCCATGTGCAGTATGCGGCGGCCTGTGCCCAAGTTACGTAAACGACCGGGTAATCATTGAATTCAGCGTTGTTGAAATATGAGTCGCGAGTTCCCGACTTGAAGTATTGAGGCGGCTCGCAAACACCGGCCTTCATACATAAAGTGAACATGCCATTGGTCACTTCCAATTTATCCATCCAAAATCCCTTAAGTGTTACATTGTGGGCAGGTATCTCATCTGTCTTCGCGTCCGAATCAAGGCCCCCCATACGGAAGGTACCATCGGGAATATAAACTTGCGGCATTCCGTCAACGGAGGAAACCCGCTCAGTACCCGCGTCATTTCCGCCGCTGACTTCTGCCGGGGCATTGACTGCCGGCGGAGTGTTGGTGGGGAAGGCGGTCGGGAGCGAAAGCGCTGTCGGCTCAACTTGTGCGCCCGGGGCCTGGCAGGCCGAAGCAAATAAAGCAAGAATAACCAGAATTGGGAATAGTTTTTTCATCTTATCTCCTTTGTGATATGTTTCCAGTATACGGAAGGACGAAATTATTCTACATCCCCCAAAAGTAACATTTTAGTAAAATTTTGTGACAAATTACGACTTTTAGGCGTATAATCGGTTTACATCTTTGTAATGAACCAAATTCGAGGATTTTGAAGCGTTTTATCACAAAATAACCCGCCATGACCATGCCTGATTTTTCAATAACAGCTCAAAATACCCCCCGCGTTTTTGTCGTCTGTGACCAGGATGCGACTGCACCCATTTGGGGCTACATCATCCGCGACAAGGGGCTGGTCGCAATTCTTGAAACCTCCGTCCAGCGCGCCATGAACCGTTCGGTCGAAGAAATTCCCGACCTGATCGTGATCGATGTAAATGCATCACACGCACAGCGCATGGAGTTATGTCGTCAGTTCCGTTCCCTGAGCGCCAGCCCCATTCTGCTGTTTCTGCCAAGCAATAATGAATCCGAAATACTCGAAGCGTATCAAAACGGCGTGGACGAGTGTGTGATCAAGCCGATCAGCCCCGCAATTTTTCTTGCCAAGATCATTGCCTGGTCACGCCGCAGTTGGAAAGATGCGACACCTCCCCGTCAGACAGGCCGCCTGCGCCTCGATCCGTCTCACCGTTCAGCGGTCGGGTCGAATAACCTCGAGATCAAATTAACCAACCTTGAGTTTCGCCTCCTGCACCTGTTGATGAGCCGCCCCGGTTATGTTTTCCCCGCTGAAGACATCATTCAAACCGTCTGGGGCGCCGAGGGCGATATTGTCCTTTTGAAAAATGTCGTTTACCGCCTGCGAAAAAAATTGGAAAAGGTAACCAGGGAAAAACACTTCATCAAGACCTGGCCCGGCGGCTATAGTTTTTTGGAGGATTAAGAACCGCTCCATTTTAACTGCGGCCTGTTCCTGTTCAATGATCAGCCGCGCATCTGAAGCCGATATGCACCGAACCGCGGCCGTAGTATTCCTCCGCGAGCGGTGGCGCAAATGGATTTGGCCCGACTTCATATCCGCGATTCGCGAGCCGTAAATTTAATAACGTGTCTTGAAACGAACCGCCGCGGATAACCCGCAAATGAGTGCCAATATCGTCTTCCGGACCAGGCGGGTTTTCCAGCGGGGACGATGCGTAATAATACGCCTTGTAATAATCCGAAACCCATTCCCACACATTGCCAGCCATATCCAATGCCCCAAACGGACTCATGCCATCAGCGTATGAACCCACACGCGAAGTGTCGCCGACGCTGTTCCCCGAGTTGGAGTTGTTTGCATTCGGCGGCTCATCACCCCATGGGAATGTGCGCATGTCATCGCCGCGCGCGGCACGTTCCCATTCCGCTTCGGTGGGCAGGCGCCGCCCCGCCCATTGACAATATGTGTTCGCGTCAAGCCATGCGACATGGATAACAGGATAATCACTGAATTCCGGGCTGCCAAAATAATCAAAGCGAAGATTTGAATTAAGTTTTACCGGCGGCCTGCACGAACCCGCATTGACGCATAAGCTGTACATGCCGTTGGTTACTTCCACCTGGTCGATCCAGAACGCATTGAGCTTTACCTGATGCGCTGGTATTTCGTCACTGTCACGCAGGATGTCCAACCCACCCATGGTTAATATCCCAGCCGGGACAAAGAGTTGAGTCATCCCATCGGCGGGCGATACTTTCACGGTCACAGGTTCGGAAGTGGCTGTTGGCACTGGCGTATTTTCCGGCGTTGGCGTGGATGGAATTTGAGTTGGCGCGGGCGTGCCGGTTGGGAGCGGCGTGTTCGTCGAAGGTGGAAGCGTTGTGCTTGCGCCTTGACAGGCCGTGAGAAAAAAAATGGCAAGGATGCGGGCGGTGATGAATTTTTTCATGGGGATTATTGAATCAAGTCGATCGCTTTCTGCGCCTGATCTTCATAAAAATTCGGGTTGATATTGGCTGCCTTTTGCCATGCCTTCAACGCGCCAGCATTATCGCCATCTCGATATAATCCAAAGCCATACCATAGCCAGGCTTCTTCCGACATTTCTGTGACGCCTCTCGCGTAATCAGTGAGCACAAGCAGGTCTTCGTTTCGGCCGGAGTGGAAGTAGGCAAGGAATGGACCGAACTGATAGCGGAACATTCGCAGCGGCAGGCCGATCTCACGCGCCTTGTCGTAGGCGAGCGCGGCTTCGTCGTAGCGGTCAAAGTAGACAAGGTTGCTGCCGAGATTGAACCATGCAAATGCGTCGGTTGGGTTCTTGGCTGAGTCTGCCTGGGAGGCGGTCAATGCATTTTGCCGATTCAGGTCCGGGTCCCAGTTGGATGCGAGCAGGGTCTTCATCTCCTCTTCAAATTCCGGGAAGTACATCACGAGATATAAATTGTTGAACGGCTTCCATTCCTCTTCGAGTTTGGAATATGTGATCTTTAAATCTGCGCCGTGGTAGGAATCCTGAATGGTGAATGTTTGCGTGCTGTCGTCGTAACCTGTCAACAAAAGATAATGCGCCGCCCAAAGATCATCTGTCGGGCCGAGCGCGTCGTTGGGGTCAAGTGATGTGACGCTTTCCACGATGACGGGATAATTTGCTGCGATCAGCCGCTTGAGCAAGTCAATGCTGCCGCCGACGCGGTATTCAAGGTTGAGCCAGCCGGCCTGTGTGCGGACGTAATAGCGCAGTTCCTCAGGGTTGACATTGCGGTCGCCTGTGACGGGTTTTATCAGATCAGAGATATTTGCCTGATTGCCCTCCCAGCCGTACATGTGCAGAGCCATTGAAAGTGTGGCGGGACCGCAATTATTTGGCGTTTGTTTTTCATATTCAGGTGAGGCGATGGATGCCTGCGCGGGCAGGGGGGGGAGGGTGGCGGTCGCTGTTACAGTTGGCGGAGTGTTGGCTGCGAGGGTCGGTGTGTGGACATTCGTTGTGGGCTGCGCCGTGACCGGCAGTGCTGTCGGCACAGGTCCCGGCGGATTGATGGTATTTTTTAAGTAGATCGTAAATTTTTCCACGCGCCACGCAACCGCCGCTTTGACTCTTGGAATCTGGTAAATCAGAATCGCCGCCGCCAGTAAAACGGCCAGTGCGATGAGTATGGTTCTTGTTTGTTTCGACATGGGCGAGAGTCTACCATGCGATTATGAAAGGGATTTAAGATACAGCGGGTTCACCCCGCCCGTGAGCCTATGGTTGTAGCAAAGTCGCTTGACAAAAATCTTTTCAGTACACGGATTGCACGGACGCCACGGAAAGAGCAGAAAAATAAAACAAAAATCCGTCCAATCCGTGAGTTCCGTGTACAAAGAATACGTTCTTCCGGGCTTTGCCACAGTCCTGCCCGTAATCCTTTTTTTGTCTTGACGCTTCACTCCCTCACAATTATGATGAATTCACAATGGAGAACCAAATTGTTATGACCCTTGATTCTGAAAATTTACGCGCGGCGATGCGCTCCTGGTCTGCGGGCGTGACCGTCGTGACGGCTGTGCATGAAGGCATAAAACACGGCATGACCGTGAACTCGTTTACGTCCATTTCGCTGGAGCCGGCGCTGGTGACGATCTCGCTGCAGAAAACTTCGCGCACGCATGAAATTCTTGGCAAGGCGCGCGCGTTTGGGCTGACCATGCTTTCGAGCGAGCAAACAAAAATTTCGGATATTTTTGCGGGACGTGTGCCTGAAACCGAAGACCGATTTGCCGGCCTGCAAACGGAGACTTTGATCACCGGCGCTCCGTTGATCACGGGCGGGCTGGCCTGGCTCGATTGCCGCGTGGTCGAAACATTCAACGCGGGCATGAATACCTTGTTCATCGCGGAGGTGCTCACGGTGCGCAGTTCAGATGATGGCCTGCCGTTGATCTACCACAATCGCAAGTATTGGGGATTGTCTGAGTTGAAATAGGTCGCGTTTCAAACGCGACCTACCGGAGGGCGCCATGACCGATCAACTGACTGATGAAGAGAAGCAAATTCTTTTGCATCTGGCACGCGAGGCAATGGATAACAAAGTGAGGGGCATGAAACTGCCCGCGCTGGATTTGAATTCGCTCACGCCGCGTTTGTGTGAGAACGGCGCTTCCTTTGTTACGCTCACCATCAACGATGAATTGCGCGGATGTATCGGCGCGCTCGAAGCCTATCAACCGCTGGCAGAGGATGTGCGCGAACATGCCATCGCCGCAGCGCTCGAAGACCCGCGATTCCGTCCCGTAGTTGAAAGCGAATTAAACAGGATCAGGCTTGAGGTGTCGAGGTTGACCGCTCCCCGGCTGCTGGAATATTCCTCGAGTGATGACCTGTTGCAGAAGCTGAATCCGCATGTGGACGGAGTCATCCTCAAAGATGGGCGGCGGCGCGCAACCTTCCTGCCGCAGGTTTGGGAGAAGATTCCGAACCCGTCCGATTTTCTTAATCACCTGTGCGGGAAGATGGGCGCAAGAGCAAGTTTGTGGCGCGACGCGAAGTTGCAGGTTTATGTTTATCAGGTCGAAGAATTTCATGAAGTGAAAAAATAATTTAGAAGACAAGCGGTAAAATATAAACATGGCCGACCTTTCTCCAGAAGATAGAACAATTGAAACAATGTTCCAGGATGCAGTGAACGCCTTGCGGAGCGGCGATAAACCGCGCGCCAAGGAACTGCTCACACTGCTGCTTAAAGCGGATCAGAATAATTCCACCTATTGGGTCTGGTTGAGCGCCGCGGTGGATAACACCAAAGAGCGCATTTACTGCCTGCAAACAGCGCTCAAACTTGACCCTGGAAATGGTACGGCGAAACGGGGTTTGGTCTTGCTTGGGGCATTGCCCCCCGACGAAAGCATTCAGCCGTTTTCTGTAAATCGCCCGCGCGCGTGGGAGGAAAAACTTCTGCTCGCGAATGAGAAGCCCAAAGAGAAGGGTTTTCGGGCTGTCTTAAAGAGTCCCGTTACGCGGTTGTTCAGCGTGCTGATTATTTTTGCGGGGCTGGCTTCGGCAGTACTATTTGGTTTTGTCCTGCCACGCCAGTCAACGGTCATTCCCACGCAGACCAATACACCCGGGCCTTCACCCACTTTTACCGGAACGCCGACCATCTTTGGCGCAACAGCTGCGCCGACCAAATCTTTTGCCGGCCCGACGCCGTTGTGGATGCTGCTACCGCAGACGTATACGCCCACGCCTTTTTATGTCAACACGCCGCGCGCGCTGGATTCAAGAGATCAGTTCCGCATTGCGCTGCAAGCCTATTCCGCTGGTGACTGGGATGCGTTCATCACCAATATGGAGTTGATCATCCCGATCGAGCCGGCCTCTGCGGATATTTATTACTACATCGGCGAAGCCTATCGCTTTCAAGGGCAGGCCAGCAATGCCTTGAAAGCCTACAACGACGCCTTGAAAATTGACCCGGACTTTGGTCCGCCGTACCTTGGGCTGGCGCGGGCGCGTCTGCTGGCCGAGCCGAATTTAAATGTCGAAGACCTGTTCGATGAGGCTATTGCCCGCGACCCGAATTTTGGTGAGGTGTACCTGGAACGCGCGCGTTATTTTATTTTGCACAATGACCCCAAGTCTGCGATTGTTGATCTCGAACAGGCTGACAGGTTGATGCCCAATTCCGCCGATGTTTACATGGCATATGCCAATGCCTACCTTGCATTGGACAACAAGGAGAGCGCGCTCGAAGCGGCGGAAAAAGCCTACTCGCTGGATATTACAGTCATCCCGGTTTATAAATTGTTGGGCGACCTGTACATTGAAAATGGACAATATTCAAAAGCGGTTGAGGCGCTCGAAGTGTACGTCCTGTATAACGACACAGATTCCCTGTCGCTGGCGATGCTGGGACAGGCGTACTTTGAGATCGGAGATTTCAAGTCGGCGTTGTTGAATCTCGACAAGGCGATGACGCTCAACCGGACTGGCTTGAATAGATATTATTATTACCGTGGACTTGCCAACCTTGAATTAAAGAACATTGACCAGGCCGTGTCGGATCTGGAATTGGCGCTCGAAGCAGATAAGACATCCTTCGACATCAATCTCGGTCTGGTGCGCGGATACTATATTCAGGAAAAATTCGGCAGCGCTTTTCTGAAGGTGGAAGTGCTCAATTCGCTGGCAGAGACTGACCAACAGGTTGCGCTCATGTATTACTGGCGCGCATTGATTCAGGAACAGCGCGGCGAGGTAAAGGATGCGCTTAAGAATTGGAAGGCGCTCTACGCCATGAAAGCCGATGCAATGACGACGGAAATGCGCGCCGATGCGGAACTACACCTGCGGACCATCATCACGCCGACCAATACACCGAAGGTCAGCCCGACGCCCTCACGCACTCCCACGCGAATGCCGACGAATGTGGTGACGCCGTAAGCAGGTAAACAAGGTGCTAGGTACATAGGTACACAAAAAGAGAGGCTGCTTGGATGGCAACCTCTCTTTTTATACATGCCTGCGTGTTTACTTGTCTCCGAATCTACGCCTTTACTCTTTTCCCGCGGCACTCGTCACACGGACATAATGCCCGCAGATAATGCCAGTTGAATATGCCGTAGTCATGACCATCCTCCCAGACGATGGTCAGCGCGTAGGAGCCGACCGCCACCACATTGGATAACCTTGTGGAGAGCGAGTCTTCCATGATTTTTGTGAACACATCCTCGTCGGGTTCAGATTTCATGTTCTCGTGTCCGCCGCGGCAGGAAGCGCACGGACAGGCAGCGCGCAGCAATCCGAACGGATAGTTGCTGGTGTGCCCATCGTCCCATGTGACGGTAAATTCACGTTTGCTTTTGTTGGCAGTTACGCCGGTTGCTTTTTCAGACATTTTGTTCCTCATAATCAGGAGTCCAAAGTCTCCTGACTTTGGACTTGTATTGTATCCAACGTCGGGAGACGTTGGACTCCAGTTACGGTGATGGCACAACGGCCAGAAAATCGGCGGCAGACCAGCCAGCGCGGGTTTCGTCATACGGGGCGACGAGATACCACCAGGTATAACCGTCTGCCGTTTGCGGACCGTCCTTCACGAGGAAGACTTCCGCTTCTTCCCCGCGAAAAACTGTTTCTGAATTCAGACCGGGGGTTACGCGGATTCTTAATCCTTCACCTTCCGTGCCGTTGATTTGGACGTAGCCGCCGATGCCGATAGTACCTGCCGCGAGGGTGGGGGTGGTCAATGGATCGTTGGTAGGCACGGCGGTGACGTTGGGCGTATGTGTCGGGGCGGGGATCATCGTCAGGTCGGCAGGAGCAAACCCAACGTCAGGAGAGAAGCGCGGAGAAGTCCAGCCGATGATGATCAGGGTGACGATCAGCAAAATCCCGGCGACGGCCAGAGCGCCGAGAATCACATAGCGGTTTAGATAAAGTCTTAAGTCCATTGTGTTATCTCTGCGGGTCTTTCAACAATTGTAAAGCATCCTTGGGCATGAGCACTTTCAGCGCGCAGTGCAGCGTTTTGATCTCGGCCTGTTTTCCGCCGAGTGCGGGGTCGCCGTCCACTTGAATGGAGAAGGCCGCATCGGACTCGACGCGCGCATGGCGGAAGGGCAGCCGCCGTGCCTGATCGGATGTGAGATGGCGACCGGCGACGAGGTCAAAGAAATGACGCAACGCATCCGCGAGACTGTCGCCGCTTAAGAGCCACATGTCCATTTCGCCGTCATCGAGCAGAGCATTCGGTGAGATCAATGACATGCCGCCCGCGTAATGGCGGATGTTGGTTGCGACTGCCACGAGATAATGTCCTTCGATAAATTCGCCGTCTGTCCACACGCGCAGGTCAAGCCCGTGCCAGAAGGTAGCTTCCCAAACGGTGGTTGCAAAAAAATGTGGAACGGAAAGATGTTTGAAGAAACGCGGACGCGGTTCGAGTTTGTGAATGGTTTGTGCATCCAGCCCGACGCCGGCCCACAACAAAAACGGACGGTCATTGCAGAGTCCCACATCCACACGCTGCGGCTCGACATTCGCCAGCAGTTCCGCGTTCTCGCGCAGAGCCTTCCAGTTGAACCAGCTAAAGGGTTTTTGTCCCTGTTCAATTGCCCAGACGTTGGTCGTGCCGGCAGGTAGAACGGCCAGCGCGGTTTCGGTATTGATCAACCCGCTCGCCACCTGACCAACCGTCCCGTCGCCGCCGATGGCGAAGACCGCGTCATATTTTTCGCTGGCGGCCTGATGCGCCGTCTGCGTGGCATGGGTTCCACTTAATGTCTCGGCGATCTCCATGCTCCAGCCAGCGCTCTTCAGCGGATGAATGATTCCGCGCACAAAACGCCCCACGGGATAGCGCCCCGCGGTTGGGTTGTAGAGTAAAAGTCCCTTTCGCATGGCGAGGATTATACCTGAGGGGAATTTTGCTCTGGGAAATTAAAGTATAATCATTGATGCAGAGGTAACTTATTATGGAACAGATCACAATTCAAGTTCGAAACCGCCGCAAGGCGCGCGCTTTGAGAACCTTCCTCAAGTCATTGGATTATGTTGAAAAGGTCACCATTGCGAATATGAAAATTCCGTTGAAGGCTCAAGCCAAAAAAGCGGACTTCTTTGCCTCGGCTGGCATCTGGTCGAAGCGGGAGATTACGCTGGACAGCCTGCGTTCGTCCGCGTGGCCGAGGCGAATGTGATCCTTTGCGACACCAACATCCTGATTGAATTTTACAAAGGCCGCGCCGATGTCGTTGAGACGTTGAGCGCGGCTGGCGTATCCAATCTGGCTGTCAGTGTAATCACGGTGGGGGAACTGTACTTTGGGGCGCGAGATAAACGTGAATTGAAAAGTTTGCGTGAAAATCTTTCCCTGCTCCAGCAATTACCAATAGATGAAGAAATCTCCAGGCTCCATATTGAACTGCTCGAAAAATATTAGACTTTATCGGTAATAAGCAAAGAGCCTGTTTTTGGACGCTGAAAAATGCTGATTTTCGCTGATTCAAGAAAGAAAAATCTGCGTTTTCTGCGTGAATCAGCGTCCCGATTTAATTTCCGATAAAGTCTATTCTCTTAGCCATAAGTTAACCATCCCAGATGCTTTGATCGCGGCAACCGCGCTCCGCTATTCAATCCCGCTTTACACGTTGAATATAAAAGACTTTCACTACATTTCGGGGTTGGATTTGTACTCCGCCAAATAATTTTAAATTTATACGCCTGTAGCTGGGTCGTAGCATGGAAGTCCCTTTCGCATGGCGAGGATTATACCTGAGGGGATTCTATATCATGTTATTGCAAGGCGCTCTTTCTCTTTGCCGAAGCAATCTCCAGTTATTTTTGAACTGCTCTTCCAGAGAGAACTCAGTGTTCTTTATCTGCTATGATAAAATGATGAAAACAGGTAAATTATGGATGTAAAAACCTTGCTCGCAACCCGCCGAAAAGAAATCCTTGAGATCGCCGCACGCAATGGCGCGGTCAATGTGCGCGTGTTTGGATCGGTGGCACGCGGAGATAACAGACCTGACAGCGATATTGACTTCCTTGTTAATTTGGAACCGGGGCGAAGTCTAATGGATCTGGCGCGGCTCTTGCGTGAATTACATACCCTGCTTGATTATCCTGTGGATGTAATGACAGAAGCGGGATTACGTTCACGGATCAAGCCGCAAGTGTTAAGGGATGCGCATCCGTTATGAGAAGTGAACGCGAACGATTGTTGGATATTCTCGAAGCTATCGAACGTATCGAGAAATATGCTGAAGAGGGAAAAGATGCCTTTGATGCGGATGAACTTATCCAAACGTGGATAGTGCATCATATTACGATCATTGGCGAAGCCTGCCGTTCTTTGTCTGATGACTTTCAGGCGCGTTATGCCAATGTCCCGTGGGCGGATATTATCGGAATGCGTAACATTCTTGTCCATCACTATTTTGGAATTGATACGGAAGCTGTCTGGTCGGTGGTTGTGCGTGATATACCCGAATTAAAACTGAACATCCAAGTGATCGTGAAGAATATTTAGATAAGTTTTTTTATTTGGGAGGAAAAGATGACAATTGCTCAATCCCTAAAAGCGGAATTGTTCTTAACTTCATTGATTCTATTAACCGCTTGCGGAACACAACCCACGGGTGAACCAACGCCTGTTTCAACAGCGGTACTAATTCAACCTGCTTCATTTTCCACTCCATCTCCAATGGCTCCGGAAGCCAATGAAACCGCGACTCCAGTGGGTTCTAGTACTGAGGCACCAGCTACCCCAGCAACCGCTACTCCCGAAGCGCGAATGACGGTGGAACAGCAAAAGGTATACCTCGAAGCTCACAAGATCCCGTATATCGTAAAGCCAAACGGTGAATTGCAGTTTGACTTTATGAAGATGTATACCGAGACAGCCAGTATTAAAGTAGGACACCAAGAGACACTTGGCGCGGATTTGGCAGCCGCGGCAGCGGAGTGTGAAGAAGGATTCCCAAACCCCATAAGTTCAAAAGCTGAAGATTTTACAGCAGTGAGGTGGGATAGCGGAGTCGATAAAGATCAACAACGGGTTGTTTATAGAATCGTCATTATTTCTGATGATTTCACTGAAAAACGGATGCCTATTGAGCCTATGTGTCCAGTTATGGCAGAAATCGATGGAAATCAATTTGCCTTTTTTAATATGCGCTCACCACTTTTTGACCCTAAAGAAATTGTAAAAAATAACGGTGTACCTTATATAACCTATTGGATTATGGTTGATGCAGGTTCATTCACCTTAGATGCTACCGGACCAAAAGATACTCTCGAAAAAATTAGTCAAGGAAAGCTACAGTTCTCATTTTCTACTATTTTAGGCTCCGAAGATGATCTTAGATCAGCTCCAGAGATAGATATAAACATACACACTCAATTATATATGAATGACCGAGCATGGCACGCACTACATGCAAACTTTAACAACGTAGATGGCACCAGTAGTTTACAACTAAAAAATGATATTCTATTACAGAGATTAGTTAAAGGACAGGGTTTTTCAGCTGATATGCAGGGTGGTGTTTTTTTGGGAGAAGCATTAGTGTCACAAGATGTACGTGAACGATCATTTGTCGAGAATTTATCGTTTCCTCCAGAGCATAATAAATGATGCAGATCGAATGATGGATGATTCTTCATTGTTCAATCTGTTAGGCGATTTGGACCGCTATATTCGCTGTTCTAAATGTGGTACTCTGGATACATGAGGCGTTCGAGATTGTTATTCATACTACTTTTTTGTATAGCACTAGCTTCCTTTAGTATTCCCGTCTTCGCTCAGTTGCACACGCTCATGCCTTTGCCAACGGCGACCCCAGTTCCCCCCACGCTTGTTCCTGGATTGTGTCAAGGCACAAAATGTGCAACCGCAGCGTCATGTCCGAAATGCTTAGAAACGATAGGTTCTGAACAGTGTCTAGGAAGAACCCAGTATGTATGTGGTGATTGTTATTGTAGTGCGGCACATCCGACATCTGGTCCCTGTACCGGTGGGTGGAGTGCATGTGCTGAACAGTATACGGGAGTATGGTGTCGCTCTAGGCGCTGCCCACCTGATCTCATCTATCAGATAGATTGTAGCTGTCCTGTGCCGACGACAGGTTCTGGTGGAGGTGGCGGAGGCGCTACTGCGACTCCTATTCCACCGAGCAATACTCCAGGACCGTTTACTGCGCTTGGAAATATAACTGTTGTCGGGTATTTGGTCAGCACCTCCTCCCCAACCTGTGCGCAGATACTCGCTGGATCTCTCCTGCCAAATTCATTTTATGCCACAAATCCGTATTCTGGACCACCACCGAGTCAGGTGCAGACGACTGGTCCAGTATCGTGGGTCATGACATTAGCAGATAGGATATATGCCGTCATCGCGGGGTATGCGACTGATGAATATGTCCCTGTGGCATACTGCCACAACACGACATCTGATCCCACGTATGTAGTCGGGCAAAGTGGCTATCTCGCGGATGGAGATACGATCAACTTTTACGTCGGGTTTGCGCAGGCTGGACCATGGGTACAGACTATCGAAGGCGATGTCTACGGTACATCGAGCCTACAGACCTCGATCCCATCACTCATCGATCCACGAGTCTTTAGTCGAACTGGCGCGGGTGGATCTGCTGGTGTCGCGATCACTGGTGGGTCGATGGGGCTCTCCCCTATCCCCGATCTTTCGATCACAGGACAATCATATACAACGCAAAATTTCTATGGAGACTATGCCCAGCGGCTTCGCACTACGACGAGTCATGCACTCGCGACACCGATCGCGACTCTGACCAACCTCGGGACCGAGACGACGACGGTCTACACGATAACCGGAGCTGCGAGCATCGACTCAGCGCTCACAGTCCCTGCCGGGGATAAAGTGATCGTGCTCGTAGACGGCAGTCTGACGATCAACAATTCTATCACCCTTGGGAGCGTTGACTCATTTGTCGCATTTATCGTAAATGGGGATATCACCGTCGCATCGACCGTGGGTGGGACTGAGGCGGCACCGGCACTTACCCCAATGATATAATCCCAGCCGATGAACGAAGGCGCACTCCTCAACGGGCGATATCAACTACTGGAAAGACTCGGCTCCGGCGGCATGGCTGAAGTTTTTCGCGCGCGTGATTCTGTTCTGGATCGCATTGTCGCCATTAAAGTCCTGCGGAAAGATTATTCAAGCAGCCCCGAATTTCAAGAACACTTCCGCACCGAAGCCCGCGCCGCCGCGAATCTGTCACATCCAAACATTGTCACCGTCCATGATTTTGGGCTGGCAGATAACCTGCTCTTCATCGTCATGGAGAACATCCCCGGCAAAGACCTGAAACAGCTCATCCGTCAACGCGGACGATTTACAGTCGAAGCGGGCATCCCGCTCATCATCCAAGCCTGCGCCGGGCTGGGCTATGCTCACCGAGCCGGGCTTGTCCATTGTGACGTCAAGCCGCATAATATGCTCGTCTCGCCGGACGACCGTCTCAAGGTCACCGACTTTGGGATCGCGCGTGCCCTTGCCACCATGATGCCCGGCGAACGCACCGATGTCGTCTGGGGGTCGCCGCTGTATTTTTCGCCCGAGCAGGCACAGGGTGAGTCGCCTTCGCCCGCGTCCGACGTCTATTCCATTGGCGTGGTCATGTACGAACTGCTGAGCGGCACGCCGCCGTTCACCGCATCCACTGCTGAAGAACTGGCGCGTTTGCATATCTCGGCCAATCCAATTCCCATCCGCGAATACATTCCCGAAATTCCCACCGCGCTCGAAGAGATCATCACCAAGGTGCTTTCCAAAGAGCCGTCTGCCCGCTACCGCACCGCCGACCAGCTTGGGCGCGTGTTGTTGAAATTTGGAATCCAGCCTGATGCGCCGTCGCTTGCATTAACTCCCGAACTCCCAGCAGATGGAATTCCAACCCGTGAGATAACTCCGCCGCCCCGGCTGGAGCCTGCCAAACCGAGATACATTCCGCCCGAGCCGACGCCTCCTGACGACCCCGGGCTTGGTTCTGTCTTCGGTGAAATTGATTGGGTCTCAGTCGGACTCAGCCTGCTGGCACTCGTGGCCGTTGGCGGCCTCATCCCATTTTGGACGATGGTCTACTTCGCCTGGAATCCGTAAACTTCTTTCAGGCCTGACAGGTTCGCGCAACATGAACCTGTCAGATCTTTTTTAACCTCATGAATCAATTCCTGATCGCCCCCTCCATTATCGCCGCAGACTTCACCCGCCTGGCTGACGAGATCGCCGCCGTCCAATCTGCCGGCGCCGACTGGCTGCACATGGACATCATGGACGGGCACTTCGTCCCGACCATTACCATCGGTCCGCTGTTTGTAGAAGCCTGCAAGCGTGCCAGCAAACTTCCGCTGGATGTGCATTTGATGATCTCGAATCCGAATCAATATTTGGAAGATTTCGCCAAAGCCGGCGCGGACAACATCACCGTCCACGTGGAAACCTGCCTCGACCTGCCGCAAACGATACAGAAAATAAAATCACTGGGCTGTACTGCCGGCGTCACATTGAATCCCGCCACCCCCGTCTCTGCCTTGGATGCAGTCCTCCCGCTGGTTGATCTGGTCTTGGTGATGAGCGTGCAGCCCGGCTTCTCAGGTCAATCCTTTATGCCGGAGATGATCGGCAAAGTGGAAGAAGTCCGCAATAAATTAAACGCACTGCGATCCACAGCGCATCTCGAAGTGGATGGCGGCATTTCTTCTGAAACGCTGCCCCTCATGCTAAATGCAGGCGCAAACGTTTTTGTGGCAGGTAATGCAGTTTTCAAGCATCCGCAGGGCGCGGGTGAGGGGATTCGCGTATTGCGTCAGTGTGTCGCGCCTGCATAATCTATACAATAAAATAGATCGGGACGCAGACAAACGCTGATTTACGCTGAGAAAATCTGCGTTCATCTGCGTGAATCAGCGTCCCGATCATGGAATTAAAAACAAAAATCACGGCTCAACGCCGTGATTTTTGTCGCGAATGGAAAACAAACCTAAGCCGCAGATTTGCCGAGCGTCTTGATGCACTTGGCGCACAGAGTCTTCTTGACCATGCGGCCCTTCTCCATCACCGAAACCTTTTGCAGGTTGGGCTTAAACGTGCGATTGGTCGCTCGTTGGGAGAATGAACGGCTGTGGCCGAAGGTGGTTGCTTTACCGCAGGTGTTGCACTTTGCCATGTTATAGTTCCTTTCAATACAATGATTCCAGATTGCCGCCCTTTTCGAGGGCACGGCATTTTACCATAGAACGCAACCATCTTCAAGATTAGATGTTAAAATAGAAACAGGAATGCAGGTCAGGCTTTCGACCTGACAATATTTGAAGCAAAAGTCTTTGGCGGGCTGATACCCGCCCTACAAATCATCAATGAGGAAAACCATGGGCGACGAAACTACAACTTTGGGCGGGATTCACATTTCGCCAAACGCGGTGGCGACAATTGCATATCACGCCACCTTGCAATCTTACGGCGTGGTGGGGCTTGCCCCGAAAAACCTGGCAGATGGGATCGTATCCACCATCACACGTGAGCCTTCGCGCGGAATTACTGTCCGCTACAAGGATGATGACATTGATATCGACATCAACGTCATCGTTGAATTCGGCACCCGCATCAACTCGGTGGCTGAGAGCGTGGCGAACACCGTGCGCTTCCACGTGGAAAAAGCCCTCGGCTTGCATGTGAACTCCGTCAACGTGCATGTGGCGGGATTACGCATCAGCGATTCGGATTAGGAGAATAGATTCTTATGAGTCTCGCAGAGCGCTCTGCGCGCATGGACAAATACCGCAGGCTGCCGATTGACGGGCAGTCTCTTAAACGCCTCGTCGACGCCGGCCTGACCTGGCTCCGTACCAACAAGGATATGGTCAACGCCTTGAATGTCTTCCCCGTCCCAGATGGCGACACCGGCACAAACATGGTGCTGACCCTGCAAGCCGCCTGGAATGAGATCAAAGATTCAGGCACGCACAATCTGAGCGAGATGGCGGCCATGGTATCCAAAGGCGCGTTGATGGGCGCGCGCGGAAACTCCGGCGTCATCACCAGCCAGATCCTGCGCGGATTTTCGCGCGGCGTTCACGATAAAGCCACGCTGGATGTCGCGACGATGGTCAAGGCATTTGGCGAGGCGCGCGATACGGCCTATAAAGGAGTCGTCCGCCCGGTGGAGGGGACGATTCTCACCGTCATTAAAGAAGTGGCCATCGCAACAGAGGCATCTTTCGGGACAGTGAAAGATCCGATAGAAATGCTCGAAGTGGCGGTCAAGGCTGCGGACGAGGCGGTCAAAAAGACGCCGGACCTGCTCCCAGTCCTCAAACAGGCCGGGGTGGTTGATTCAGGCGGTAAGGGCTTGTTCCTTATTTTGGAAGGGATGCTGCGGCATGTGTACGGCGAGTCGCTTGAGACGCCGACTACGATTGTGCATTCGCTTTCCGCGATGGACCTGCAAGGCGCGCTGGATGAAGTGGAAGAGGGACAGGATTACGAAGTGGTGGTGGATTTTGTCCCGACAGATGAGTTGAATTTGGCTGCGTTCTATGGGCGGCTTGAAGAAATGGGCACGTCCATTCAGGTGGGCGAGGGCGAGGGCATGTACCGAATGCACATCCATGTGCCGCTTGAAAAACGGTACGAGCCGATCGATTACATCATGGGCATTGGCACGGTGACAAAGGTTGCCATGGAAAACCTGCTCGCGCAGATGGATGATATTCAAAAGAGCAAGCAGATCCAATTTTCGGCGGTCGAACCGGGCAATATCGCCGTGGTGGTGGTTTCGCCGGGGCAGGGGCTTAGCCGCATCTTCGCGAGTTTGGGCGTCGCTGCAATCGTTGCAGGCGGACAGAGCATGAATCCGTCTACGCAGGATATTTTGAATTCCTTTGAAAACCTGCCGACCGATAAAGTCATCATCCTGCCGAACAACAAGAATATTGTGCTGGCGGCCAATCAGGCAAAGGAAGTGACCGTGAAGCAGGTGGCGGTTGTGCCGACTCGTACTGTGCCGCAGGGATTGGCCGCCATGCTCTCGCTCATTCCCGACGGGGAGCTGGCTGCTGTTGCCGAGAAAATGACCCGCGCTGCGGGCGCAGTGAAAACAGGCGAGATTACCATTGCCACGCGCACGGTTGAAATTGACGGCGTGAGCGTGAAGGACGGCCAGGTCATTGCGCTGTTGGATGGCAAACTGGTCGTTTCTGCTGAGTCTGTCGAGCAGGGTGTGATGGACTTGCTGGAAAAAGCGGATACCGCCGAACATGAATTGGTCACGTTGTTCTATGGTGAAGGCATGCCTCATGCAGAAGCGAACCGCATCAAGGATGTCATCAGCGAGAGATATTCAAACCTCGAAGTCGAAGTGCAGGAAGGCGGACAGCCGCATTATCAGTTTATTATTTCGATTGAGTAGGACTGATTACCTTACAGTTTGTTATTGGACGCTGATATACGCAGATGGACGCAGATTTTTTTGAAGATTTTGAAGAAAAAATATCCTGAATCAGCGTTTTCCCCTGGCACTGCCCGCCAGGGCAAGTGAGCGTTTATCTGCGTCCCGATTATCAATGCATAGGATTGGATCGCTGGAAAATAAAACGGACACAGAAGCCTGTGTCCGTTTTTGATTCACGCCGAATAAATTTTATGCGCTCAACGCTAATTTCTGCTTGATCAGTTTATAGCCTGTTTTGATGATCTCAACAACAGTGCCAAAGATGCCCAGCCCGAGCGCAATGCGGATGCCAGCCTGTGCCATCGTCCCCAGCGTTTGCGCGGAATCCGCATCGAAGATTTCAGTTGCTTTCAAGGCTTCCGGCGTGATCGCAAGGAAGGCCGGGCCGGTAACCAACAGCCAGAGAATTGCAATTTGGACGACTTTGATGCCAATGGAAGTCAGCCGCGCGGAGACATTCCAGCGGCCGGAGCGCAGGAGCATTCCATTCAGGATGATCTCGGCCGCCCAGGCAATGTTCATCAACGGCAGCCAGCGGAAGAATGCATCGGTGAAGAGCGGGAAGGATGTCCATTTTTCACCGTCAAAACTATAGATGCCAATCAACTGTGGGTTGAAGTTGAAGATGCTGATTACAATGAAGGTGACCACGATCGCAAGAATCGGCTCCCACGGTTTGACATCATCGGGTTCGGGTTCCTTCATCAAACTGGCGGGATCCCACTCTTTTTCTTCATCCATTTTGAATTCAGAAACTGGGGCAAAGCGTTCGATTAGGGCAAAGACCAACGCGATGTTTCCGAACGCTCCAATGGATGCGGATACGATATTCAGGAGCCATTCGCCGATGGTCTTGAGCAATTCCACGACAGTCATCGGAGACTGTTTCATGATCTGAATGCCCGTCGCAATGGTCAGACCCAGAGCCACAGCCGCGATAACGATTTTCAGGATCATGATAAACATCGGGAACAAACGCGGGCCGATCAAATAGGGGGTTGGGTTATAGGTCTCGGCCACTTTGTCCGGTGCGCCATACTCTTTCAGCAGCTCGATCTCCATCGCTTCATCGCGCATTCGTCCCGTAGTGGAGATGCGGTCTTCGAGCATATCCTCCAGCGTGGAGCGTAATTCCTTCTCAATATCAGCACGCCCCTTCAAAAGCGGCAGGTTCTTTCCAACTTCTGTTACATAACGGTCTATCAGATTCATTCTTTCTCCTTTTACGCCAGCATCTTGTTCATCACAGATACAATGCCAGCCCATTCCTTTTTCATCTTTGGGAGGATCTTTTTTCCCTCTGCGCTGATGACGTAATATCTGCGCGGACGGGCTTCTTCCAGCTTCCAGACTGACTCGAGCAAGCCCTGCGCCTCCAGCCTGCGCAGAAGCGGATACAGAGTACCCTGATCCACTTCCAACCCCAGGTCTGCCAGCTGTTTCAGCAGGGAGTAGCCGTATTGTTCGGTTCCCAGCTGGCTGAGCGCCGCGAGTACGATCACCCCGCGCCTCAGTTCAAGGACAACATTTTCGAGCGATTCAGTGTTTGCCATATTTCAACCTTTACCACATTATACTGTGTGGAATACAGTATGTCAAGGGTAAAGTATAAAAAGATGACAGTCCTTTCAAAGTGACTGTCATCTGGATTATGCTAAACTTCGCCCATGAAAATCGGAATCGTCACCGACTCAACATCTGACCTGCCTGCATATTTTGTCGAAGAACATAATATTCAGGTTGTCCCCACCATTTTGATTTTGGAGGGAAAAGAATATTTGGATGGGATCGGAATTTCACGCGAGGATTTTTATAACCGCCTGCCCTCGTTTCGCGCCCCGCCGACAACTGCTGCGCCTTCGATGGGAGATTTTGCCTCCCCGTATGAGTCTCTGCTTGCGCAGGGCTGTGACCACGTCCTGTCCATTCACGCGGCCAGTCAATTGACAGCCATTGTTAATGTTGCTCGTCAGGCCGCGCAGGAATTTTCCGGCAGAGTCACGATCATAGACAGCGGCTCGCTTTCGCTCGGCCTTGGCTTTCAAGTGTTGGCCGCCGCGGAAGAATCAGAGCTTGGATTGAAGCCTGCTTTAGACGCAATTGAATCCACGCGCAGGCGGCTTCAAGTCTCCGCCGCGCTGGACACAATGGAATACCTCAAACGCAGCGGACGAGTCCCCGGTGCAGTGGCCGCGCTTGGCGGATTATTATCCATCAAACCGATGATCGAATTAATAGATGGGGAAGTGAAGGCTATTGGCGCAGTCCGCACCACAAAGCAGGCTGATGAGAAAATATTGAACCTCCTGCTTGGGTTTGGCGACTTGGAACGGCTGGCGGTCTTGCATACCAACGCCGAGCCGCGCGCAAAAAGTTTGCTGGCTGAATTAATGAATCGCGTTCGGAAATCCATCCCCCGTGAAATTTTGTTTGTCAATGTCACTGCCGTGATCGGCACACATTTGGGGCCGAATGGAATCGGCTTTGCGGCGATTAGAAAAAGCTTAGCTTTTGATGCTTGATCCTTTCACCTGCAAGGTGCCTTTAAGGATGACAGTCTTCGGCGAGCGGGTTGGTTCTTGAATGCGTTGAAACAGCAATTCAGTTGCTGTGCGGCCGATCTCCTCTGTCGGCTGGGCGATGACCGTGATGGGCGGTGAGACCAGATCGCCCCAGGTGGTTTCGTCAAATCCAACCAGTGCAACCTCGCTTGGTACTGAAACTTTTTTATCGCGCAAGGCTTGGAATGCTCCAGCGGTCAGCAGGCTGTTGCTGGTAAAGATCGCATCGGGACGATTGGCTGCGTCCAGCAGGGCGGCTGTCGCATCGTAGCCTTGCTTAATTCTTGGGGAAATAAAATGCGCCTCAAACGGATTGAGTTGATAGTCTTTGAGCGCGCGGTGGAATCCGCGGCTGCGCTCCTGGCCTGTGGTGCTGGCGTCGCCGAAGAGACCCGCAAGTTTGCGATATCCATTTTCCAGCAGGTGCATTGTCAATTCATAGGCTGCTGACACGTTATCGAGCAGGACCATGTCGGTTTCCTTGCTGTCCACAGCGCGGTCAATGACCACGAAGGGCATCTTCGCATCATAGGTGTTGAATGAAGTGCTGAATTGCTGGGTGGGGGAGAATATCACTCCGGCTACATTTTCATCGTGCAGCAGATTTAAGTAGAGCTCTTCCTTTTCAGGGTTTTCATCTGTGTTGCACATCAACACGGAATAACCCTGTTCATAGGCGGCATCTTCCACGGCGCGGCCAATGGCGGTAAAGAACGGATTTCGGATATCTGAAACCACCAGCCCGATCTTGGCACTCTTTTGCGCGCGCAAACTGCGGGCGATCAGGTTCGGGCGGTAGTTTAATTGGGCGACGGCTTCGAGCACGCGCTCGCGTGTTTCGGCTTTGATGGGGGCGTTGTTGGCAAGCACGCGGGAAACTGTGGCAGTGGAGACCCCGGCAGCCTTGGCGACATCTTTGATACTGGTCATGGGCAGATTATACCATTTTGGTGTAACAGAAATGAAAACGATTACTGTTTGGTGGGGTTATTATGTAGTCCATCTTATCATGTAACGCCGAAAACTACAATAAAACAGATGAATTTTGCAATAATCATACAATTATCAGGAAAGACTTAACAAAAACCTTGACACAGGTAATGTAATCGTTTACACTCTCGCCCGTCGTAACTCCTTGGTACGGCTCCTCTTCCCTCTGAGGGCGGCCCGTGTTCAAGATTGTGACGGGTCGCCCCTACAAATTCAAGCACTAGAGGTTGTATGCTGGATCTCAGTCCCGAGCAAATTGAATTAGGCGCTTCGCCAAAAACGAAGCAGGAAGCCATTCAACAAGTGGCTCGGCTGTTGATTCAAAGCGGCAATATTGACCCGCGCTACGTGGAGAGCATGTTCGAGCGTGAAAAGGTCGCCAACACTTACCTTGCGAACGGCATCGCCATCCCACATGGGATGACCGAAAACCGCGAACTGGTCTTGAAAACAGGTATTGCCGTGTTACAGATTCCGCTCGGCGTCGAGTGGAATGAAGGTGAAACCGTTCAGCTGGTTGTAGGCATTGCCGCCGCATCCGGCGAACATCTCGGCATCTTGCGCAAACTCACAGGTGTAGTGTCTGATGAAGAAGAAGCTGCCCGACTTTCCGTCACCGAAGACAAGCTCGACATTATCGAATCTCTCACAGGCGCACGCCCCGAAACCCCCACGCAGACTAATACAACTGATTTTGAAAAATATTTTGATGTCGTGATCATCAACCCCACGGGGTTGCACGCACGCCCTGCCACAGAGTTGGTCAATATCGCGAAACGGTATCAGGCACAGGTCAAAGTGCGAAGCGGCGAGTTAGTCGTCGATGCAAAAAGTTTGGTCAATCTGCTTAAGTTGGGAGCGGTCAAAGGCGCGGCAGTCCGCGTTTCTGCTGAAGGTGTGGATGCGGATGCGGCGCTCACGGCGTTGAAGGATGCGATCGAAAGCGGACTCGGCGAAGAGGAAATGCAAACCCCGCTTCTTAACCGCGACCGATTGAATTGGCAGCCCAAAACGACAGTTGCCTGCGCTGAGGGAGTCCCCGCTTCGGACGGCATTGTGGTGGGGCAGATTTGCCAGCACACGCCCAAAGAAATTAAAGTGGAGGATGCGCCGTCCAGCCCGGCGTCTGGAAAACGGCAATTTAAAAATGCAGTGGACGCCGCGTACAAGGAACTCGTCAAACTTTATGATGAAGTGAAGGTGCGTTTGGGTTCGGGGCAGGCTTCCATCTTTTTGGTACATGCCGAGTTTTTGCAGGACAGCGAGTTGTTGAATGAAACTGAAAAACTCATCTCCGAAAAACATAACGCTGCCTGGGCCTGGCAGCAAACCATTCAAATCCGCATTGACCAGTTGAAGAAGCTGGATGACCCCGTGCTTGCCGGCCGCGCCATGGACTTGAGCGATGTTTGCCAGCGAGTGCTGCGTCATATGCTCGGCATCGCAGATGAATCTCCGTCCACTTCACATATCCCATCTGTGTTGATCGCAGATGACCTCACTCCTTCTGACACTGCCAACCTCGACCCTGATTTGATCCTAGGCTTCATCACCGCCAAAGGCGGACCGACTTCGCATACCGCCATCATCGCGCGCGCGATGGGAATCCCTGCCATTGTGGCGGCAGGGGAGGGCGTGCTGGAGATCGAAAATAATACAAACTGCATTTTGGACGGCTTCAATGGGAAGCTGTATCTTAATCCGCTTGCAGACGAAATTGAGAGCGCGCAGGAATTACATGAGGAAGTGGAACGTCAACTCAATGCAGATTTTGCAGAACGACTTTCGCCTACTGATACAACCGACGGACATAATGTTGAAGTGTTCGCAAATGTGAACCGTGTGGCAGATGCCGTCAAGGCAATCGAATACGGCGCGGAAGGCGTGGGGTTGATGCGCACCGAATTCCTTTTCTTGGAAAGCGGCAAAACTCCCACAGAAGATGAACAATACGAAGTCTATCGCGATATGGCGAAGGCGTTGAACGGCGCTCCGCTCACCATCCGCACCTTGGATATTGGCGGCGATAAGCAGGTTCCGCATTTGGACTTGCCGAAAGAAGATAACTCATTCCTTGGCATTCGCGGCATTCGTCTGTGCTTTGCACGGCCTGATCTGTTCCTGCCGCAACTGCGGGCTGTGTACCGCGCGGCAAAGGAAGTCAACGTTCGCATTATGTTCCCGATGATCTCCACTGTGGAAGATGTGGAGCAGGTGCTTGAGATTGTGGAAAAAGTCCGCGCTGAGTTGAATGCGCCGAAAATTGAAATTGGCATCATGGTCGAAGTTCCGTCCGCTGTTTTGCTCGCGGAACACCTTGCCAAGCTGGTGGACTTCTTCTCCATCGGTACAAATGACCTGACACAGTACACCCTTGCGATGGATCGCGTTCACCCGCAGTTGGCGAAACAGGCTGATGCGTTGAATCCTGCAGTGTTGCGCATGGTGGATCTGACCGTGAAAGCGGCAACCAAAGAAGGCAAGTGGGTGGCTGTTTGTGGCGGCGCGGCGAGTGATACGAAAGGCGCGTCCATTTTGGTGGGGCTGGGCGTGAAGGAATTAAGCGTCACTGTGCCGACCATCCCGACCATTAAAGCTCATTTACGCAAAACATCATTGACTGATTTGCAGGCATTGGCCCAGCAGGCTCTTGCATGTCGCACCGCTGCCGAGGTACGCGCTTTATGAAGATCGCAACCATCACCGTCAACCCCGCAATTGACCAGACCGTCTCGGTGGATAACTTTCAAACTGGCACGGTCAATCGCAGCCGGACGATGCGATTCGATGCGGGCGGCAAGGGCGTCAATGTCGCGTCCTTCCTCGCCGACTATGGACTCGATGTTGCTGTGACAGGTTTCCTCGGCGAGGAAAACGCGGATGTGTTCGAGCGTCACTTTCAACGCAAGGGCATCGAAGACCGTTTCATCCGCGTGCCGGGCGAGACGCGCATCAACATCAAGATTATGGATGAAGCCAGCCAGGTCACCACGGACTTGAACACGCCCGGACAAATTCCCGGGGAGTATGCTGTCTCTCGTTTTTACGAGCAGGTCGAGGCGATGTCGGAAGCGTGCGAGTGTTTTGTCCTCTCCGGGAATTTGCAGGCGGGGCTTCCGTCCAATTTTTATGCAGACTTGATTCGCTTCTTGAAATCAAAAAGACGCTCGGTCATTCTCGATACCAGCGGTGAGGCGCTTGCAGAGGCTTTGAAGGCTGGCCCGAACATTATCAAGCCAAATATCCATGAGTTGAGCGCTTTGGTGAACGAGCCTCTCGATGAGGTCAATGACGCCTACTCGTCTGCTGTTTCATTAATCAATGAAGAGACGGCCATGGTTGTGATCTCGATGGGAAGCGGCGGCGCGCTCTTTGTTGAAAAAGATAATGCCTTTATTGCGCACCCTCCTGCCGTATCCGTGAAATCCACTGTTGGCGCAGGGGATGCGATGGTGGCGGGATTGGTTGCCGGCCTGAGCAAAAAACTTTCATTGAAAGATTGCGCAAGACTCGCAACGGCTTTTTCCCTGAGCGCGGTGACACGCCTCGGACGCGACCTGCCGAAAGCCGGCGTGATCGATGAATTTATTAAGCAGGTCGAGATAACTCCCTTTGTGTTCGAGCAAACCGCAGGGACGACCCGCCCTGATGGAACCAACCAGCGATAAGCTCTGACGGGTCTCTTCTGCCCTGTTTATGTTTTTATTTGAAAGGAGAATTGAATGGCAAAGATAGTTGCAATCACATCATGTCCGACAGGTATTGCCCATACCTATATGGCCGCTGAGGGGCTGGAGCGCGGCGCGAAGAAGTTGGGCCACACCATCAAGGTGGAGACACAGGGTTCCATCGGCGTGGAAAACCGGTTGACCGATGGCGAGATCGCGGAAGCCGATCTGGTCATCATCGCCGCCGATACCAAAGTGGATTTAAGCCGCTTCACGGGCAAGAAGATATTTGAGTCAGAAAGCAAAGCGGCTATCAAAGACGGAGCAGGTCTTATTACTGCTGCTCTTAATTCATAATCTCAAAGGAGAGAGAAAATGACAACAGCAACTGGTTCGACAAGCAATTCTTTCAAAGGTGCCTATAAGCACCTCATGACGGGCGTGTCTTACATGATTCCGTTCGTTGTGGCCGGCGGTCTTTTGATCGCCATTGGTTTTGCGGCGCGCGGTATCTATGCCTACGATGCCACGCTCGCCATGGACGGCTCGACCATGGAAGCCACCGCGTGGACGACCTTCTGGGCGAACATCTTTGCCATCGGCGCCAAGGGCGGCTTTGGTTTGATGGTTGCCATCCTCGCCGGGTACATTTCCTACTCGATCGCTGACCGCCCCGGGCTTGCTCCCGGCATGATTGGCGGCGTCCTCGCTGGCACAACCGGCTCCGGCTTCCTCGGCGGCATCATCGCAGGCTTCCTCGCTGGTTACTTTACCCAATGGTTGAACGGCGCGATTAAACTTCCGCGCAACCTCTCCGGCTTGAAGCCTGTCTTGATCCTGCCTCTGATCAGTTCCCTCGTTGTGGGCTTGATCATGTTCTATGTGGTCGGCGTGCCTGTCAGCGCCGCGTTGAACGCGCTCACCGCCTGGTTGACCGGCATGCAGGCTGGAAGTGCTGCAGTCCTTGGTTTGATCCTCGGCGCGATGATGGCCTTCGATATGGGCGGCCCCGTCAATAAAGCCGCGTACACTTTCTCGGTTGGTTTGCTCAGCACCCAGGTGACCGCTCCGATGGCCGCAGTGATGGCCGCCGGCATGACTCCTCCGCTTGGTATTGCGCTCGCTGCCTACCTCTTCAAGAACCGCTTCACCGAAGACGAGCGCGAATCCGCCAGCGCGACCGCTGTGCTTGGAATTTCCTTCATCACCGAAGGCGCGATCCCCTACGCCGCGCGCGATCCGTTCGCTGTTATCCCTTCCATCATGGTCGGTTCAGCGGTTGCAGGCGCGCTTTCCATGGCTTTCGGCGCGCAATTGCATGTTCCTCACGGCGGCATTTTCGTTCTGCCCATCCCGAACGCCGTTGATAATTTGCTCATGTACGTCGTTGCCCTGCTCGTTGGCACTGGCGTAACAACGGGTATGCTCTTCTTCTTGAAGAAGCCTGTTCCGGCCGAATAATTTTCACTTTGATGCAAACAATAAGAGGGCTGTCGAAAAAAGACAGCCCTCTTATTGTTTTGTTTCCTGTAAAATGGATTTCCCAATCCCTCCCCATGATAAAATTGCCCTCATGCAACCATCTTTGGAAAAACTAAGAAAATTCTTTCGACTCGAACACGAAAACAAATATCCGAATACCGCCATCATTGGCGGGCTTGCTCAGATGCTCGATTATTGGGAGGGTGAGGCGCGCGCCGATGGGATCGCCGAGGAAGTGATACAGGCTGTCGCGGCGCGTTTACGTTCCTATGAAAAGCTCAGTCCCGATGGGCGGGCAGAGTCACTCAAAGGCTTGTGGAAGCGCATCGGTGAGACCTACCCCGAAGCGGGGCAAAAGCCGAAAACGCAGACTCAGCCCGCAACGGGCAACCAGCCGCCCCGTCCGCCCAGAGCCGAGCCGCAGGCGCCGCAGAGTCAAAACACAGAAGCGCCGCGTCCGCCACAGCAGGTTCAGCAAAAGCCGCGCCCGGCTCCGCAGCCGCGCTCCGAATCTGTGCCGGGCGCCAAGACCAGCCAGACTCCGGCGGCATTGAACGCAAGCCTTACGGTTCTTCAGGGCGTTGGACCGCGCCATGCTGAAACGTTGGTGAACCTCGGCATGAAGACCCTGGGCGACATGCTGTATTATTTTCCGCGCCGCTATGAAGATTACAGCCAGCTCAAACCGATCAAGTCGCTTTTTTATGGCGAGATGGTTACTGTGCTTGGAACGATCCAAAGCGTTAATAACCGTCCCATTCGCGGCGGCAAGGCATCGATCATTGAGGTCATCATCAACGACGGCACCGGCTCGCTGCGAATTTCGTTTTTCAACCAGCCGTGGCTTGCAAACCGTTTCAAGCAGGGTGACGCAATTTCTGTTTCTGGAAAAATCGACCAGTACCTTGGCCGCCTTGTGATGAACAGCCCCGATTGGGAACCTGTTGAAGTTGAAAATTTACATACCGCCCGCATCGTTCCCATTTATGCGCTGACCGAAAAGATCACGCAAAAATGGCTGCGCGGAATCATGAATCAAGTTGTAACGCATTGGGCTCCCATGGTTGCGGATGCCCTGCCCGAAAAAATTAAACTTGCCGCGCGGCTCGTTTCATTAAGCGAAGCTTTGCAGCAGGCGCACTTCCCAAATTCGCAAGCCAGATTGAAAGCGGCGCGCGAGCGACTCGGCTTCGATGAAATTTTTTATCTGCAAATGGGAGTGCTGCGCCAAAAGCGGGATTGGAAATCTGTGGAAGGCCGCCGCTTCCCCGTCCCGACCGAGTGGCTGGGTGCGCGTTTAAGCAGCCTGCCATTCACGCTGACAGATGCCCAGCAAAAATCGCTCGCAGACATTCGCGCCGACCTGGACTCCGGTCAGCCAATGAACAGACTCGTGCAAGGCGACGTCGGTTCGGGCAAGACTGTCGTTGCGGCGTTGGGCGCGAGCATTGTCATCAACGCCGGCGCGCAAGCCGCGATCATGGCGCCGACATCCATTCTGGCAGAACAGCATTATCGCAACTTCACGAACATGCTCGCAGGCGATGGCGGATTCATGTCTGAGAGTGAGATTCGCTTGTTGGTGGGGAGCACGCCCGAGGCGGAGAAAGAAGCGATCCGTCAGGGGCTGGCAGACGGTTCGGTGAAAATGGTCATCGGCACGCACGCGGTCATTGAGCCGGATATCCAATTTAAAGATTTGCAATTCATTGTGATCGATGAACAACACCGCTTCGGCGTTGAACAGCGCAAGGAACTTCGCAGCAAGGGCACGAACCCGCATTTGCTGGTGATGACCGCCACGCCGATTCCGCGCTCGCTGGCTTTGACAGTGTTTGGCGATCTCGATATTTCGGTCATTGACCAAATGCCTGAAGGACGGCAGCCCATCAGCACTTATGTGCTTCGCCCGCAGGAACGTGAGCGCGCATTCTCTTTAATCCGTGGACAGATCAAAGAGGGCAGGCAGGCTTTCATTGTTTACCCGCTGATTGACGAAAGCGAAAAGATCGAAGCGCGCGCGGCTGTGGATGACTTTGAAAAATTGTCGAAGGAAATTTTCCCCGACCTCAAACTTGGCCTTTTGCACGGACGCATGAAGCCCGCTGAAAAAGATGATGTGATGATGAAGTTCCGCGACAGGCAATATGACATCCTCGTTTCCACGACCGTCGTTGAAGTGGGCGTGGATGTGCCGAACTCGACCGTGATGCTGATCGAAGGCGCTGACCGTTTCGGTCTTGCGCAGCTGCATCAACTGCGCGGGCGTGTGGGACGCGGCGGGGCGCAATCGTACTGTCTGCTCATTCCCACGCATGAAGATGCAACAGAGAATGAACGCCTGCAAGCCATGTCACAAACCAATAGCGGCTTTGAGCTGGCTGACCTCGACCTTAAGACCCGCGGCCCCGGAGAGTTTTTGGGCACGCGTCAGGCGGGTTTTGCCACCACCTTGAAGATGGCAAGCATTACCGATGTTGTGTTAATTGAGAAGGCTCGTACACAGGCGCAGGCTTTATTCGAGCGCGATCCGTATTTGCAGCAACCTGAACATGCCTTGCTTGCCGAAGCCTTTGAAAGATTCTGGGGCGCAGGAAAAGGGGATGTTTCGTAATTTTGAATTACCCGTAGGGGCGAGGTCTCCTGGCCCTGGGCGGGATAACCCCGCCCCTACGATTAATGGAGAATCATGGTTAGAGCAATCTTCCCCGGTACGTTTGACCCGATCCACCTCGGCCACATGGACATTGCCTCGCGCGCGGCGCGTCTCTTCGATGAAGTGGTGATGGCCGTCTACGACAGGCCGCTCAAGAGTTTGCTGTTCTCACCCGAAGAGCGCATCTCGCTTGTTCGAGAAGCCCTTCAAGACAACCCCAAGATCAAGGTCACAGGCTACAGCGGCCTGACCATTGACTTCGCCCGTCAGATCGACGCGCAGGTCATCGTGCGCGGCTTGCGCGTGTTCTCCGATTTCGAGTTCGAGTTCCGCATGGCATTGGCAAATCAACGCCTTGCAAAGGATATTGAAACAGTCGCGTTGATTACAGCCGAACAGCATACATTTTTATCCTCGAGCACGGTGCGCGAGATCGCAACCTTAAATGGCGATGTCTCCAGCATGGTGCCGCCGCATGTCAAGAAGGCATTGCAAGCCAAAATGCTTAATATGGGTGAACATTCTCCGCCAAATTCGCTGCGTGATTAATTTGTGCTAGAATTGCCTCACTGCCTCGCAATATGGAGCAAAATAACATGGACATACTTCAACTGATTGACCGATTGGAAGAACTCTTCAACGACGCAAAGGCTTTACCCTTCACGCATAACGTCGTCGTGGATGAAGACAAAATGTTGGAACTGATCGACCAAATGCGCATCGCCATTCCCGAAGAAGTGAAGAAAGCCCAGCAGGTCATGGCGCAGCGTGACCGTGTCATGGCGCAGGCGCAGGAAGAAGCCAACCGCACTTTACAACTCGCGCGTGAAAAAGCCGATCAGGCAATGCAAAAAGATATGATCGTGCAGGAAGCCCAGCGCCGCGCCGACCAGATCATCAGTCAGGGTCGCGCCGAAGCCGAAGCCACCCGCGCCGACGCCGACAACTATGTGGTCGACACGCTCATGCAATTGCAGGATCAGATCGCAAAATTAAGCAATCAAGTCAGCAACGGCATCCGCGTGGTGCAGGAAGAACAGATGCGAAAAGAAGCAGGCAGAATTTCTGAAAAGATCGAGAATTAGAATCAACAATCCCGCCAAATTTTTGACGGGATTGTTTTTATTTAACGGATGAAAACCCGCATCACTGCTGGACCTGGAGCCTGCGCGCCCTTCCCCAAACATTTTCCCAGCTGACGAATAACCCCGCCCCGCACAAAATTAATCCCGCGCCGACCAATGTCAGTGACGTATTGAAAACGTCGGCATAGTTGACTCCATCCCACGTGTGCGTAGACGCCATGAAATATTGGATGGTGAGAGTCATCACGCCCAGCACGGTCAGCGCCGCGCCGCCGGCTGGTTTGTTGGATTTCACATCACCTTTTGAAAAATTCACGCCCTGCCAGATGAAGGGAATCTTGAACAGCAGGAAGACCGCCAGCGTAAGCACGGTCGTGTACACCACCGCATCCACCGGCATAGACTTGCCGCGCAGCATCCGCGACATGTAAATGTGCAGCCCGCCGACCAACATGCCAGCGATCAAGGCTTGAATGCTCATCAAATACGAATCAGCCGCGCCTTTCACGAGCTTGACGGTTGCCCAAATCCCCCAAATGCCGATTGCAATCCCTGCAAAGACAAATAAAATGTACAGCCATTGGAAGGGAGCCAGCGCGGTCATGCTTTCATATTTTGCCGGGAACAAGGCAGCGCAGATCGTGCCGATACCGCCCAGCAGGGTGAACCCGCCAGTCAGCGCCATCAACACGATGCCGATGAAACGAAGGAACTTTGCGAAGAAACTGTTTGTGGACATTGCACTCTCCTTTTGTAGAAAAAAAGTAGGACGAGATTAATCTCGTCCTACAGGTTGAAACCGTGTTGAATTTTTTGTTGCCTTACTCTAAGCCCGATGCCGCTTAACCTTCCGAACATGATGCCGATGATGGCGCACATGATGAAATCTGCTTCGGGGGTGAAGAACGGTATGCGTCCGATGATGAGTTTGGCAATCACCAGCAGCCAGATCAGAAAAAGATAGAAGCGGTCAAGTGAGAAGGTCACTGCGCGCAGTTCGTGGTCTGCCTGCATGGGGACCATGAGGCTGAGCAGTAATCCAACCGGGATGAAGGCCGCAATGATCAACGCGACCCACTTCCAGTTGAAATAACCGTTTTCGATATCGCGCAGGAAGTAGATGGTGAACAGCGCCGAAAATTGAACGAACAGGAAGGCGCGCAGCCAGATCTTGAAGCGGCTTTTTTTCATTTCGCCGCGCAGTGATTTGAAGAAGGAGGGGAGGGACATGGTTACTTTTTCTCGTCATGCCGAGGAGGAGATTGCTTCGCCGCATCACGGCTCGCAATGACGGATGCAATTGGGTTTTATCCGAATTTGAATCCTGCCACGAAACAGATCGTCATCAGCAGGAGCAGGATGGGCAGGATTTTGAAAATGGTCTCGCGTGATAGGATGGGACGTCCCGCTTTGAGGAAAGAGAGCAAGAGCCCGCCGATACCGATTAATGCGCCTCCGATGCCGACGAGCGAAAAGAGCGGCTGAGTCTTTCCTTGAACGGAGAGGATGATGGGTAGCAGGAAAATGGTGAGGCCGGCAATGCCATGCACGATTGCGATCGTAATTGTTGGAAGCTTGCCCGGCATGGGGAATGAGCGGGTAATGACTATCGCGAAGAATCCGATGATGGCGAAGACCAGATACCAGGTCCCGAAAGATGCGTGCTGCCAGACCAGTCCAAGTGACAGGGAGAGGGGAATGATCGTTGAGACGATGACCACCACGGGCGAGTCCAGCACATCGAAGCCGAGGATGATGAGGAGCAGGCCTGCCACGAGCAAAACGCCGAACCCGATGGTGTAGGCGATGATGGGGAGTGCCCCGAAGCCATCTATGCCGACCGCCACCTGGTAGGCGGCAAGGATGCCGGTAACGAGCAGCAGGGTGCGGTCGAGGGAGGTCATTTTCATCACATCACTTCGATCACAACCAATATCATCGCAGCCAACATGTAAATGGATGCGTATTTGAACAAGCCAAAGTTGACGCGCTCGGATGGTTTGAAGGTGATGGCGACAGCCAGCATGAGCAAGCCCGCAGAGAGCACGCCGAGCAAGCGCAGGAAGCCCCAATCCATGCCGATGCCGTAGCCCGCAATGACCATTGCCAGCGCGGCGAGAACTGATGAAATGGCGATCGTTGCGCGTGTGGCGGCCAACCCATACGTGGACGGGAAGGTCGGCACACAGGCGGCGGCGTAGTCTTTGGCGAATTTCATGCTGAAGGTGAGCGTGTGAGTTGGAATCCAGAAGAGGATGCCGAGGGCTAGGGTCAGGCCGATCCAGTCCACGACTCCGAGGCCGAGGGCGCGGCCAGCCAGGATGGGCATGGCGCCGGAGATGCCGCCCCAGACGATGCTCCACGCGGTGCGGCGTTTGAGCCACATGCTGTAGACGACGACATCGAAGAAGAGTCCCGCGAAGACGATCAGGCCGTAAAGCGCGTCCATCGCGACTGCCCAGCCTACGCCGACGACGGAGAGAATCAGCCCGACGCGCAGGACTTCATTTTCCGTGACCGCACCGGAGGATGTGGCGCGCTTTTGCGTGCGCCCCATTTTCGCGTCAATGTCGCGGTCCCACCACATGTTGAGCACGGTGCTGCCCGCGATGGCGAGAAAGAGGCTGCCTGCCAGGCCCAAAATCGTCCCAACATTAAAGACGGGGCAGCGCGCACTCATGTAGCCAGCCAGACCCGTTGCGAGAAGCAGGCCAGATTGGAGGGGCTTGGTTAATGACCAATAGAGGCTGATTTTGGATTTACGATTGTCGATTGACGATTGGGCGGCGGTGGTCATGTGGAACTCCTAGGAAAGGTATACAAGTAAATATGTAGACAGGCACACAAGTGGCGGCAAGTATACCTGTGTACGTGTATACCTGTCTACATGTGTATTACCTCACACAACGGAAACCAACGCCCGGGCTGAAATACATTGGCGGGGCGCTGTTGCGAACCCAGAGGCGCAAGTCCATGTCGTAGGTGTCTTTCGAGCCGCCGCGCATGAAGCGGTCACTAAAGCCTTCCATGGTTTGCACGTCGCCGATCCATTGCCAGACGTTGCCAGCCATGTCGTAGAGCCCAAATGGCGAGGCAGAGTCGACGGTTTGATAACCGTCATAAGTCTGGCCGTTGTAGAAGCCGACTGGACTCGTCCGCGAGCCGAATGAACTCATATTTTCAAATGGATCACGCGAGGCGTAGAAGTTGGCATTGTTGCGCTCGATCTCCCAACCCCACGGGAAGGGACGCGCATCCGTGCCGCGGGCGGCTTTCTCCCATTGGATTTCGGACGGGAGACTCGCGTCGTAATATTGACAGTAGCCCCACGCGCCAAACCACGTGACCATCGTCATCGGGTGATTCTCGTATCCTTCCTGAACCGAGAACTGGCTGCCATCGAATTTGATTCTCTGCGCCGAATCATTGAGCGGGATATACGCCCAGTCGCCGGCTTTGATTTCGAGTTCGTGCTTGACGCCGTGGAAGGGATCGCCAGGGTAGTTGCCGACGATGTTATCGCCGTCCACTTTGACGTAACCTTCGGCGAAGGCGGCGTTGAGGAAGTCTGCGTATTGCTGGGCGGTGACGTCGGTGACCATGACCTCGAAGGCCGGAGTATATTCTTCTTCGTTGAACTGGCCGTAGAAAAATTCACCTTCGGGCACTTGCGCCCAGGTGGTCGGGTCAATGCCTGTGTCGAAGGTGGGCATCGGAGCGTTCAAATCTACAGGGGCGCACGAGGCTATTAACGCCGCGAACAGGACGAGGGTCAGGATGAAGCGGTTTTTCATTTCGCCACCTCCTCGGAGAGTTCGTGAGTCATTTCTTCCGTCCAGCGTCCCTTCGGTTTGAAGAGGTCGGTCAGACGCCAGACCATCACGACAGCGAGCAGGACGAGCAGGAAGCCGAGACCGAAATCAATCATGTACATGAGTGTGTTGACCAGCGGCTGTTGGACGGCTTCACCGATGAAGAGGCGTTTCATTTCAAAGACCGTCACCGCGCCGAGGGCGATGTCGGAGAGGAAGATGATGCTCCAGCCGTAGAGTTGGCGGACTTTGCCTTTCAGGCCGAGCATGTCGCCGTAATACATCAGGATGATGCTGGCGATGATGGCCGAGAGCGCGTGCCAGTGACCTGTCAGTTCGATGCGCTCTTCGCGGGCAGGCCACATGCGGAAAATTTCGTCGAGGCGGATGGCCATGAAAATGCCGATGCCGCTGGTCGTGAAGTTCATGAACAGCATTTGCCAGGTGGGTCCAAATTTGAGCGGGTCGCTGACCATCGCGCCGAGTTTTTGGAAGAAGGTCGGCTTGGCGATATGCGCCGTGCCTTCCTTCGCGAATTTGCCCCAACTCCAGATGAGCAGGAAGAGCGCCGCCAGCATGGACGGGGTCGCGCCGACGTAGATGATCATGTGCGCCACGGGTTCGAGCGGAGTGACCACGCCCCACACGCCGAGGTTGAGCACGATACAGCCGAGGATCATCAGCGGCATGGCGACCTTGTGCCACGCGCCTTTGAAGTTCAGCCAGCGTCCGATGATGAGCGTGAGCATAATGGCGATCAGCGCCAACATAATGTGCAAGTGACCGATGACCGAATATTCCATCACGGACTTGTGCGGGTAGCGGATGACGTTTTCCGCGAGGAAGGTCTCGAAGCCGTGACCGTAATACGAGCCAGGTACCGCGCCGAAGAGGGCGGAGATGACAGTCGTCACTGCGGTGACGAAGAAGGCGACGCGCTCCAAGTCAACGCCTTTTTTCGTGCGCGCGTAACTTGTGTCGGTGATGTAGTATTCCGAATCCCACGGCCAGAGCGCGATGCACAGCAATACGCCCGCGAAGAAGATCAGCGAGAGGCCTGTGATGTACAGCCCGTGGAACGCCCAGTTGTGGCCGAAGTACGCGAAGCCCATGCCGAAAATCATCGTCAGGATGTAGCCGACGGTGATAAGGACGCGCACGGCCATTTTGTAGAATTCTTTCATCTTCAACAAACTGGTGACCATGTACGTCTCGATGGCGACAACGGCCATGGCAATGGAATGATACAAAATGATGATGCGCCCCTCGCGCTCGGCCTGCACGATGTCCATGCCGAGAAGTTTAATCACGATCTCGCGCACGCCCATCTCGGCCATCGGTCCCGAGAGCATGCCCCACACCGCCGCGACGATTCCGATCATTGCAATCGCCACGAGGATGAGTCCCTTTGTCGAGCCGAAGAGGTAGTTGAAACGGTCTTTAACGAATTGCATAGGAGATACTCCTAAATTAAATTTTCAAACCTGCTGAAAAATATCACAAATCAGGCTTGCTGTCTTTGACAAAAGACAAATGATTGCAGAAGAATCACCACAGAGTTTTTGAACCGCGAAGCACGCAAAGTTCGCTAAGAAATTCCTTATTATTCCTCGCGTTCTTCGCGGTCTTCGCGGTTGATAGTTCTCCGTGGCTTGGCGGCTAGAAGACTAGCCGACCAGCGACAAGGTGACTATCCCTTCTTTGCAAATCCCATCGTGAACGCGCCTGTCATCAAGAGGAGCAGGGGCGTGAGGATCATCATCACAAATTCCGGGCTGAAGAACAGCAATTGCGCGCCGACCGAAATGAAGGCGAGAGCAATACCTCCAAGGCCGATCAACAAGCCGCCGATGCCAACCCAGTAGAATCCTTTCGGGGCGCCTTTGGCAACGAACGGACCGCCGAAGATCACGAGTCCGGCCACGCCGTGGAAGAGCGGCACAGCGATCTTCTTAAGCGTATCCATCCCGCCGATGCTGGTGATGGCGATCGCAAGGAAGCCGATGACCGCGAACCATTTGAAGGCTTTCTTCCAGGCGGGGAAGTACTCCTCAGCCAGTCCCATCGAAATGCCGAGCGGGATCAGGCTTGCCACCGTCAGCACATAGGGTGAAGCCAAAATTCCCAGACCGAGGAAGATCAGCAGCAGCCCTGAAACCAAAAGCACCGCAAAACCCATCAAATAATACAGGTTGTGCAGTGCCTTGTTTTGGCCGTATCTCTGCCAGAAATACCAGCAAAGGTACACGGCGAGCAGGCCGGTCAACAGAAGAAACAAATTATCAAGCGTGAACATTTTACATTCTCCTTTTTAATTGGTTTGATTTTAACAACCCAAAAGGAAACGAGTCGTTGTGTGAATTATTGCACAAGAACTGTCAATTTTCTGTGACGTATGTCACACTTTCGCTTCACGCCTGATCCTTCAACTTCGCTCAGGACAAGCCTTGAGCGGGCGCGTGGACCTCTGGCATTTTCCACGCCTGAACCAGTACCGCAAAATTTATCTTGCGAGTGGCAACATAAATGTTGCGGTACTGAAACTTTCCGCTACGTCGCCGCGTTCCACGCCTCGAGCATTTTCTTTGTGGACGGCAGCAGCAGGTAAATCAGCAACCCCGTGCTCATCAACGGCGCGGGCAGGAACATCGAGAAGCGTTGCACTTCTGCCACATTGTGCAGTCCGAGCGGATAGCCCGCCAGCATGGACATGCTCGCCGCGAAGATGCCGACAGGAATCGCCCACGATTTCTTTTTCAGCGTGGCGAAGATGAACATCGCCCAGCCTGCCGCGCCCCACCAACTGACCTCTTGCAAGATCACGTACATCCCATTCCAGAACGTGTTCGCGTTCTCAACGAATGTCGTCGGCGTTTGGAAGGTGGCCTGGAATTTGGAAAAAGGCGCGACACCGTCAATGAAGGTCAGCACGTACGCGAGACCCGCGATGAAGGTGAGCGTGATGATCTTGCCGCTCACGCCGCCGACGAAGAGCATCCCAAACCACATCACGCCCGCCAGCATAAACACCCACATCGTCGGGACGGGCAGCCCGCTGTCCGCGGCGGGGATCATGGGGAAGAATCCCGCCAGCAGGAGGATGGTCGCGGCTACCGCGCCCCAGTGCCAGGCCCAATCCTGCTTGTTTAGGAAACCCCACAAAACGGCGGCAGAGAGAGCGCCAGCCGCCGTCCCCAGCCAGCCGAGCACCGCGTAGACAATCCGCACAGTGTTGCTCTCTTCCCAATCGCCCGCGTTGAAGTGCGTGTGGATGACCGCGTTGTATGTGTCCGCAATGAAATACAGACACAGGATTCCCGCCACGATGCCGAGGACGGAAAGGGCAAGTCCAAGTTTATGGTTATTTTTCATGGTATTCTCCCATAGTACAAAATTTTTACGTACATTATTGCGTGAAATGTATCACAACATATAACCGGAAATCTTTGCCTTAACGCAAACGACCGGAAACGCCTCTCCACTCTTGACAGGCGGGAGATTACACTTATAACTGCCATCGTGTGAAGTAATCTTGTACACCAGAGGAGTCACCCATGCATACCTTCAAGAAAATTATGCTTTACCTTTTTATCTTCATCCTCATCAGCGCCATCGCCGCGCCCACTTACGCCTACTTTGGCGTTGTCCGCTCCGCGCTGCCGCAAGCGGACGGGGAACTCGCGCTCGGAAGTTTGACCGCGCCTGTCACCGCCTATCGCGACGCGAGCGGAATCCCGCACATTCTCGCGGAGAACGCGCATGACCTGTTCTTCGCGCAGGGCTTCGTCACCGCACAGGATCGGCTCTGGGCGATGGAAGCCCAACGCCGCGCCGCGCATGGAACGCTCAGCGAAATCGTTGGGGATCGCGGCTTGAAGAACGACACCATGATGCGTATCCTCGGCATGACCGAATCCGCCGAAGCCGATTGGGAGACTCTCGACGCCGATACACAGTCCGCGCTCACTGCCTACGCGGACGGAGTGAACGCCTTCCTCGCGCAGGCGGGCGATAATCTTCCGCTTGAATTTAAAATTCTCGGCATCACGCCTCAACCCTGGACGCCGATTGATTCGCTCGTCTTTGGCAAACTCGTTGCCTGGGGCTTGAGCAACAACTATCAGGATGAACTCGTCGTCAGCCAGCTGACTCAATCTCTCGCGTGGGACGAAGTCCTTGCGCTCCTGCCAGATTATCCCGGCCCCGATGTCATCCCCGATGCGAATGCATCTATTCTTCCCGAAACCGCCGATGCCATGTTTGCGTTTCAACGCGACATAAATGTCGCGCCACTGACATCGCTGACCAAACCCGACCAAGGCAGCAACGCCTGGGTGGTGGGCGGAAGTCACACAGCGTCGGGCAAGCCGCTGTTGGCAGGCGACCCGCATCAAGGACTCTCCATGCCCACGCTTTGGTACGAAGTCGGCTTGCATACGAAGGACAATCAATACAATGTCGTTGGCGCGTCGTTGCCCGGATTGCCCGGAGTCGAAATCGGCCACAACGCGGATATCGCGTGGGCTGTCACCAACGCCCGCCCCGATGTGCAAGACCTTTTTGTCGAATCTCTCAACGCGGACGGCACGCAATATCAATTCAACGGTGAGTTGAAAGACATCGCCTTCCGCGAAGAAGTGATTCAAGTGAAGGACGCCGCGCCTGTCACGGTCAACGTCCGCGCCACGCATCACGGACCGCTCATCACGGATGCGACTCCAGATAGCAAGCAGAATCTCGCTCTGCGCTGGACGGGACTCGATCAAGGTCGCCCGCTCGCGCAAGCCATCATCCAACTTAATCAAGCCGCCAATTGGGACGAGTTCCGCGCCGCGCTTTCGCTCTGGCAATTGCCCGGCATGAATTTCGTCTATGCAGATACAGAGGGCAATATCGGATTCCAAATGTCGGGCGCGGTTCCTGTTCGGGCGCAGAATGATGTCTATGGTCTGCAACCAGTTGACGGGTCGAATGACGCGCACGAGTGGGAGAGTTTCGTCGCCTTCGATGATCTCCCATCCGCAATGAATCCCAGCGGCGACTTTTTCGCGTCCGCCAACAACCGCCCCGCGGGTGTGGATTATCCCAACTTCCTCTCACATTATTTCCAACCGCCCTATCGCGTGGCTCTCATCAGCGAGACCATCCGCAATTCAAAGAATGTCACCAGCGATGATTTTGCAAAACTTCAAGCCAGTTGGCAGAGCGATATTAATTTGCAGGTTGCGCGCGCGATTGCAAACGAAGCCAGCCCCGCAAACAAACATGAAGCAGATATGGCTTCGATGTTGGGAGATTGGGACGGGATGATGTCGCCCGACAGCGGCGAAGCCTCGTTGAGCGAACTTGCCCTGCGACACATCCTGCGCCTCACGCTTAACTCGAAGTTGGATTCTGCTTCGATTGACTCTTATCTCACTTTGGCAGGCTACCCGTACATGTTCCTGCAAAATTTGCTCGACGACCCGAACAACCCGTGGTGGGACGGACGCCGCGCAGAAATTTTGACCGCCGCCCTGCAAGCCGCGATGAATGAATTAACAAACGTGGACGGCGACCCCGCCATGTGGACGTGGGGCAACCTGCACACGCACACCTTCTCGCACCCGTTGGGAAGCGTGGGCGCGTTGCGTCCGATCTTCAATCGCGGACCATTTCCCACCGGCGGCAATTGGAACACGGTGGACAGCGGCGCGTATTACCCCGATAAACCGTACGCCATGACTCTCGGTCCCGCGTACCGCATCATCGCCGACCCGGCAAATTGGGATGCCTCGCTCTCCATCATCCCCAGCGGACAATCGGGGCAGCCGTTCAGCCCGCATTACGACGACCAGATTCAGCAATGGCTGGCGGTGGAATATCACACCCTGCCGTTCAGTTGGGAGGCGATTGAGTCGGCGGCGGTTGAAGTGTTGGTGTTGAAACCGTAATGCGAAAATTTTCCATCTGAGCGATAAACAGAATCGTGTTAAAAGCAAACTCGGGGTCAGGTGATTCTGGCCCCGAGTTGCAAAGGAGAATGCGGATATTTGTCTGTGGAGGTTAATCGCCTTTTTCGATCAGGAATTGCTTGAAGGCGGGGATCAGCAGGATGGCAAGCAGAACTGTGGACAAAAGCCCGCCCTGCAACCATTCGGTGGAGTGGCGCACGATGAAACCCTGGAAACTGACAACTGCGGTCGCCAGCGCGGTGGATGTGGCAATATACCAGCCCACTTTGTTTTTCATCGCCATCAACGGAATGGAGACAATCAACAATACGGACGCAATGTACAACATGAAGCCGCCAAGCAACAGCGCCAGAGTCTGCGGACTGTACACGGCATTCTCCGAGACCATCTCAAAGGTTTGCCAGTTCAGGTGATCCAGGTTGGTGATGTAATGCGCCAGCGGAGTGGTGAACAGCGGCGGGTTGGGGTTGGCGGTGATCAGCCCATTCGCATCGGTGACAAATTCACCGGGGATGTGAATGAAATAGCGCACGCCGTGTTGCCCGTTCATGAAGACCATGCCCGAAACGACGCCAAGCGCCGTGAAGGGGACGAGTTTCATAATTTTATTCTTGAGCGTGTCCTGGTCTGCGAACAGGATAACGAAGTAGAACAACAGTCCCAGCAAAATGATGGGCATGGCAGGCGGCATCCCGTTGATCGTGTGCGTGGGGACGCCCTTTTCGGGATACTCAGCCAATACCAGCACGAACCAGGGGATCATCATGGTCATCCCCGCGACGGATGGGATGGCAAATAACCCGAGGGCGGCGGCGCGCGCCCACTTAACCCCGTCGTAGATCTTCTTTGACAATACCAACAGCACGGCTCCCGCCAGCACGAAGGCGATGATCCATGCCGAGAACGTGGTCGAGAGGACGGGGACGGCGGGATAGAAATCCGCGTCGTGTGGCACGAGGCGCAACATCACCTGATCGAGCGCGATCTTCAGGGTCTGCATCGCCTGGGTGGGCGCCAGCAACATCAGGTACAAGCCGCCGATAACTGCGACAATCGTCATGACGATTCGTCCTGTTCTGGTGGTTTCGTTTGTCATGTTTTTTCTCCTCAGTGTGATTTTGGATTGACCTGCAATGCAGGATGCTTTACACTGTGAGAAAAATATCACAAACAAAGATTCTTGTCTTTGACTTTTTATAAATTGTTCCACCGCAGACAGTGACGGCGGGGCAAGCGCCAGGGAAATTCATTTTACGAATAACGACGAGGCAAACAGACAAACAATGCGGCGGATTACTTTCATCATCCTGATTTCCCTGCTGGCGGCATCATGCCTGCCCGCGCAAGATGCGGCGACTCAGATTCCGCCTGTACCTGCCACTGTTTCCCCAACCATTGCTGCCCCGGCGGAGACTCCGCCCAGCCTTACCTCCCTTGCACCAGCGCCTGGCTTTCTTCGCGTTCAGGGTCGCGACATTCTGGATGACAGCGGCCAGTCCATTCTCCTGCGCGGCATCAGCATGGACACTTATTACTACAGTTACCTCTGGGACCCTGCCGCGCCGCAAAGTTATGCCACACAGGCAGATATCCAATACCTCGACAGCCTCGGCGTCACCGTCATCCGCCTTGGCCTGCACTGGCGTTATTTCGACACCTCGCTCGGTTACGACCTGATTGACGACTACCTGGCCTGGTGCGAACAGGCCGGCATCTACGTTATCCTCGATATGCACGTCGTCCCGCCCGAAGACGACATCCTGCAAGGAAAAATTTGGGACGACCCCGCCGCCCAACAGCAATTCCTCGATCTGTGGACGGCTATCGCAACCCGTTACGCTGACCGCAAAATCATCGCCGGCTACGACATCTACAACGAGCCAGCCCCGTCCGAAGCCGCCCAGTGGTGGAAACTGGTCGAACGGACGCGAACCGCCATCCGCGCCGTGGACAACAATCACATCCTGTTCGTGGAAAACCCGCTCAGCGAGGATGGCGGCTTCCAATTGCTTGCCGACCCCAACGTGGTTTATTCCTTCCACGACTATGAACCCTTCCTTGTCAGCCACGCGGGCGCAGAGTGGGTAGGCGATTCGCCCGTCCCCGACGACTACGCTTACCCAGGTCCGTCATTGACAGGCGTAGAATGGGCAAACTGGTCTGAAGGCGCCGCCGTGTTCACGAGCCAGACAAGCGAGTGGGTTTATTGGGACAGCGGGGTGTTGACCGTCCCGCCAAATGTGGAATTTGCAACCCTCAAGCCGGGCACCGACGGGGATGCAGGCGCGGTTTGGTTCGACGACCTGGAAGTGGAACACAACGGCGTTCCGCAAACCATATACAACCCCGGCATGGAAGAAGCCTCAATCAATGATGCGAGCCGTCCCGCCAACTGGGGCTTCTGGAGCGACAGCGGCTTCAGCGGCGAATGGAGCAGCGAACAGGCTCACAGCGGAACGCACAGCCTAAAAATCACCAGCGATGGGAACGGGTTCGGTGTGTGGACTCAATCCGAATGGATTTTCACCGCGCCGCTCTTCCGCGTGCAATCCGGCGACACTTTCCGCGTGCGCGGCTGGGTTTACGCCCCGCACAACAACGGCGGCGTCAGCCTGGGATTGGATTACCTGAACGGCGTATACGAAAACTACGACCGCGCCCAACTGCTCGCCAACATGCAACCCTATCTCGATTGGGCGGCAGCCAACAACGTGCTGCTTTACGTGGGCGAGTTTGGGGCTGCGTTTACCGCGCCTGGCGATTCGCGCTACAACCTGGCGGAAGACAAAATCAGCGTGATGAATGAAGCCCATCTGCATTGGACGATGTGGAGCTACCGCGAAGCGTCCACACAAAGCTTCGGTCTCTTCTTCGGGGACGATGTGGACGAACGGCTGGCTGATATTCTGCGCTTGGGGCTGGGACTGTATGCCAGTCAATAAAGCGCAGCGTGTGTAATCAAGCATAATGAAAGATGAACGACATGCAAACCGTCCTCAACTGTCTCTCCCGCGCACCCGTATTCGAAAAACTGTCAGACGCAGACCGCGCCGAACTGGTCGGCTGCGCCAGCCGCAAGGTCCACGAAAGAGGCGGATACATCTGCTGGCAGGGCGAGCCGTGGCCGAACGTCGCCTACATTGCATCCGGTCAGGTTGAGTGGGTGATGGTTTCACCCGAAGGCAAACGGCAGGTGGTGTTCAAACTTGGCGCGTGCGATGTGGTTTGGGGGCACACCATTTTCGATGACCAGCCCATGCCCGCCTCGCTTGAAGTGACCCAGCGCGCAGAACTATTGCTCTGGCCGCGCGAAGTGGTTGTGCCCATTGTTTCGCGCAACCCGCAGGCGGTGTGGGAGACCGGGCGCGTGCTCGTCAATTACATGCGCCATGTGCGTGAACTGGTTTACGGGTTTGCATTCCACCCCGTCGCGGGGCGGCTGGCACGATTACTGTTGACTCATTACCAGCATGGGGATGGCGACTCTGCTCCGCGCGACCTGACCCTCGACCAGATGGCCGACTCGATCGGGACGACCCGTGAACTGGTCAGCCGCACGCTGCATCGCTTCGCCGACGAGGGACTCATCCGCGTCAACCGCGTGGAACTGGCTTTTCTGGACCGCGAGAAACTTGAATCTCTGGCGGGAGGTAATGATAGATGACCGCTCTTGCAGCCCTGCTCAAAAAAAATCCCATCTTCTCCTTTCTCGCTGACAACGATTTGGATTTGATGTCCCGTCAGGCAGCCACGCGTCAATACGATAAAAATGAAAACGTAATTCTCTACGGCGATCTCTGGCCGTATCTTTTTCTGGTGGGGCAGGGCAGCGTGGACGCGGTCAAAGAATCAGGCGAGGGACGCAGCCTGCTCGTGACAACATTTTCGCAGGGCGATATTTTCTGGGGATTGGCATTCTTTCAGGATAACGCGCCGATGCCCGTCACGCTCGAAGCGCGCGAATCCAGCCGCCTGTATTTATGGCCGCGCGAAACGATGATCCCCATATTTGAACGCAATGGGCGCGCAGGCTGGGAGTTGAGCCGCTTCATGGCGGGACGAATGCAGCGCGCCAGCGCCATCCTCGAAGAAATGACCTTCCAGCCTGTGGCGGGCCGGCTGGCACACCTCCTGCTCGATCACTTTGAAATGGCAGGCGATGCAGCCATCTCGCGTCATTTGACTCTCGATGAAATGGCGGCGCGCATCGGCTCGACCCGTGAAATGGTCTGCCGCGCACTGTACAGTTTTTCAGACAAAAAATTGATCGAAGTCACGCGCACCGAATTTGTGTTGACGAATCGCGGGGGGTTGTCTCAACTCGCGGAACACAGTTGACAGCCTGCCCTTAAGCAGGACACATATTACAGGGTGTCGGGTTAATCCGCTCCCACTCTTTTTCCATCCCCGGGTTATTTCCGGCATTGTGGATGAGATGTATAATGCAAGGCGACCCGGGGATTAGTTTCCGGAGTTATTGCAAACTGGCGCACGCTCCATGTTTTGTCTCTTCTTTATAAACCCCAACCCTGATTCTTTCTCTGTCAGCGGCAAACATGAAGGGCGGGCGAATGTATTAAATGGATTGCTGCGGGGAATTTTTTCGCTTTGGGCGTTTGCGATCTTCACCGAAATTCATAATATTGTCACATCACTGCGCCATCAAATTCGTGCAGATCACACTTTGAGTCTTCGCCGGGGAAATACACTCCTGGCGATTTTCTTTGAAGCTATTAAAAATTGTGTATGTTTGATATCCCTATGAATTTACTGTTCAGCCCCCTCCTTTTAATTCCTGCGTTTTCCGCCCTTCTGGCGGCCTCGTTGGTGTGGTACGGCTGGCGCAGACGCCCAGCTGCGGGGGCGCAGGAATTTTCCCTGCTCATGCTGGCTGTGACGATCTGGTCGTTTGGCAATGCCCTCGGAATGGGCGCCGCCGACCTGCCAACAAAATTTTTCTGGCTCAGATTCGAATATATCGGCGTCCTGCTCCTGCCCGCCGCCGGGCTGATCTTTGCCCTGCAATTTTCCGGCCACGGCAAATGGCTGACGCGCCGCACGATTTTCTTCCTGGCGCTCGAACCGCTCTTGGTGCTGGTACTGCTTTGGACGAGCGAATCTCATGCCCTGTTTTTCCGGGAAATTCGAGTTCAGCCGGGCGGGGGCATTCCGTTTCAATGGGACAATGTAAAGGGATTGTTCTTCTGGGTTAATATCGCTTATTCATACTGCCTGATTCTTTTTGGAAATTATCTGCTCTTGCAATTTCTATCACGGGCGCGCGGAAAAATGCGCGGGGGCGAACTGATCATCGTCATGGGCGTGATCCTGCCCTGGGCGGCGAATGTCTTTTCCCATCTCCATGTCCTACCTGTCATCTCTGCCGTGGATCTGACTCCCCTGACCCTTTCCCTGACCGGCCTAATCTTTGCCTGGGGACTCTTTCACCTGCGCCTGCTGGAAATTCACCCCGGAATTAACGAGTTTCCCGAAGAATTGGCTGGCTGGCGGTCGCGTGTGTTGGACGGCATACTGCGCGGAATTTTTACCATCTGGCTGATCGCGCTGGTTGCCGGAGTCAACAATGTGGTCGACGCCTACCATGACCTGCGCCATTTATACGATAACCCGCTGGCTGGTGTGATTTTAACGATCTTCATCTATCTGGGCACCACGGCTCTGCTGGCGTATGTCACATTCAATCGTCATTTTCGCTATGACTTGCGCGCCGGTTTGTTTCTTTTCGTTTTATATATACTGGGTACGACAGGATTATTCAACGCCGCCTTGAGCGGCGATGGCCGCGTTTTCTATTTTGCGCTGGTTGTTCTCGCCGCCATCCTGTTTGACCTTGGAACCAGCCTCGCTGTTCTGGCCGGGATGGTGTTGACCTATGTAGCGGTTGGCTGGATGCAGGTTTCAGAGGTTGTTGTTGTACCTTTGGAGGTGCAAGCCAATGCTTCCGAACCTGCCGCATGGCTGACCGGAGCGATTGTCCTGCTGGCGCTGAGCATTGTCGCGCTGACATCCATCTCCTATCTGTTGAGCACGCTGGGGCGCAGCCTGGAAAATGCGCGCGAAGCGCTGGCAAATGAACAGCGCGTCAGCCGCATCCTGCGCATGGTCAGCGACATTAATCAACTCATCGTGCGTGAGACTGACTCTCAAAAACTGCTTACAGAAGCCTGCCACTTTTTTGTTTCCGGGCGCGGATATGCATTCGCCTGGATCGGCTTGATTGACTCAGATGGAAGCACTTTGAAACTAGCCGCCTCTGCCGGGGAGGCGCTCGACCCCGGCTTGTTCACCGTCCATCTTGAACAGGCAGAGTCGATTCACTCCTGCGCGGCAAATGCGATTCGTTCTCGCAATTTTGTGCGCGTGACGCCTGCTGATGAGCACGACCCGTGCGAGGCCTGTCCGCGGCGGATCAAATATCCGCAGCGATCTGCAATCGCCCTGCCGCTTCTTCGGGAGGATTATGCCTTCGGCGTTCTGGTAGTGGATCACACCCTGCCTTCCGCAAAATTTGAAGACCAGGAGATTGAACTTCTTCAGGAACTGGCAAACGACCTGGCTTTTGCTTTGGAAAAACTGGAGATTGACCGCCGCTATCAGGCGCATGTCCGGCGGGAAACCCTGTTCCATGAGGTCACCCGTTCTGCATTGGAAACTCCGGATCTTGAGTCCATGCTGCAATCGATGGCCGACAGCCTGCGCGAACTGAGCGGCGCCCAGGATTGCTACATTGTCCTTTTGGATGAACCTGGCGGAAAATTCACCCCTGCCGCGGCCACCGGCGTTTTGCGCGAAGCATTCCTCTCGGTCAGCCTCGAAGCTGATGAAATAGAAGTTGCAAGAGCGCTCCTGCGGGAGGGGAAATCTTTAATCGTGAGCGATGCGCGAAATGACCCGCGCATCAGCCCGCGCATTGCTGAAGCCTTTTCTGTCGCATCCCTGCTGGGCTTGCTGCTCAATGCCGATGGACGCAATCTGGGCGCGGCCTTCCTGGTGTTTGATGAGCCGCGTCATTTTGCCGCGGATGAAATCTCATTTGTTGAGCGGGCTGCCAATCATGTTGCGCTTGCTTTGGTCAAAGCCATCCATTACAAGGAAACCCGCATAAAGGCCGCCGAGCTGGGCAGCCTGTACGCGGCCGCCCAGGACATGGCCTCCAGCATCATGGACCCGCCGGAACTGCTTCAAAAACTTGCCCGTCACATGACCGAAGCTCTGAACGCCACCAGCGGAAATATACTATCCATCAATCTTGCGGAAGAGACCATGCAAGTGGTCGGCGAATACTGGAGCGACGATGCTGTTTCGCTTGAAGTGCAATCAGACCTCGGCCGGGTGTATCCATGCAGAGATTACTCGACTGTCATAAGCGCAGTGAGCGACGGGAAGGTGCTGGCCATCCACAAGGATACTAACGGCTTGACTGAGGTAGAGAAAGAACAATTCGATCAATACGGCATTCAAAGCATGATGTTCGTGCCGATCATGGCGCACGGACAGCTGTTCGGCGATATTGAAATTTGGGAAAGCCGCAGAAGGCGCGAGTTTACCCTCGCAGAAATTCATCTCGCGCAGGCCATGGCCGGGCACGCCGCCTCGATCATTCAAAATGCAAACCTTGTTAATGCCGTGCGTGCTTCAGAAACCCGTTACCGTACTTTGATCGAACAGGCTTCCGATGGGATTTTCATCGCCGCCCCCGACCAGCATTATATAGATGTTAATACTGCGGGCTGTCAGATGACAGGTTACACACGCGAAGAAATTCTTAACATGACCATGGCAGACTTGACGCCTGCCGATGCAAAAGTCGTCCTGCCTGCGCGAATGCAGGAGTTGAGAGAAGGCAAAACCATCATCATTGAAAGATCGCTCAAGCGCAAAGATGGCTCCTCATTCCCGGTGGAGATCAGCGCCAAGTTTTTATCAGATGGAACCTTGCAGGGCATTGTCCGTGATATTACCGAGCGTAAGCGGGCGGATGAAGCGATTCACGAGAAGGAGAAACACGCCCAATCGCTGCTGCGCCTTTCTAAAAAACTGGAACTTTCACAAACGAATGTCGATGTGTTGAATGCGGCGTTTGAGGAGGTAATGCTTGCCATTAGTTACCAACACCTGTGGGTGTATTTGTTTACCGATGATATGAAGTACGCTAATATTTTGCTGGTCAGCGGCCCCATGGCGGAGACACTGCAATCAGAAGAAGGAATTGCAACGCTGGCCATTCAGGGCGACCGGATGCTCGAAGAGATAGCCGAAGCCAAAGAGATTGTGGTCGTTGAAGATGCGCGCACAGATGAGCGAACCAACAAGGAGATCGTGGCAAAGCTTGGTAATCGCACCATCATAAACGCCCCGATCATTCTCATGGATAAACACCTCGGTTCGGTTGGCACCGGCACATTCGGCGAGGAAGGCGTGCGGGTCCCCACGCTGTCTGAAAGGGAATATTTGACAGCCCTGGCAGGCCACATGGCGGTCACGTTAAACCGCATCCATTTGATCGCCGAACGCAAACATGCAGAAAAAGCATTGGCAGAGCGCGAGGCATACTTCCGCGCCTTGATCGAAAACGCGGCGGAAGGGGTGGCCATCCTCGATGCGCAGGGCAACATCCTCTATATTGCGCCTTCAGAGGAGCGCTTGACCGGCTATACCGTTGAAGAGGTTATGGGTCACAGCGCGTTCAGGTACATTCACCCCGAGGACCTCCCACAAGTGCTGAGCGCCTTTCAGGAAGGCGCAGCAACTCCCGGCGCGGTGCGAACCGTTCAATATCGGCTTAAGCATAAATCCGGCGAGTGGCATTATTATGAGATCACCGGCCATAATATGCTGGACGATCCGCATGTAAATGGAATTGTCGCAAATTATCGCGACATCTCCGAGCGCAAACAAATGAATATCGCGTTACAGGAAAGCGAGGAAAAATACCGGCAAATTTATGAGAACCTTGAAGATATGCACTACCAGACAGATTATCATGGCATTCTCACCGACATCAGTCCTTCTGTTGAAAAGCAGACCGGGTATAAGCAGGCGGAAGTCATTGGGCATAATGTTATGGAATTCTATGACGGCCCGGAAGATTATGAGGCGCTGGTTGCGGTGATTGAAGAGAAAGGTTCGGTCAACGACTTTGAGGCGCGGCTCAAACGGAAGGATGGAAAGTTGATCTTCGTCTCAATCACAGCTCACGCTGTCTTTGACTCTGCCGGACAGCCGGTTAAAAGTGAAGGCATCATACGTAACATCACTGAGCGCAAACAAGCCGAAGATGCCCTGCTGGCCAGTGAGAAAAAATTCCGCGCGCTGGCTGAAAATATTCCCAGCGTTGTGTATCTATGCAGGAACGATGAGCGTTACACAATGCTTTATTTGAATGATGCGATCGAAGAACTTACCGGCCATACCAAAGGAGAGTTTTTGGAGGAAGGGCTTAGCTTTTATGACCTGTATCACCCGGATGACTTACCCCTGATTCCTTCTCCTTCTGATAATGACAACATTATTTTCAACAGAGGGTCATTTCACCTGACCTATCGCATTCGGCATAAATCCGGTGAGTGGCGCTGGGTGGATGAATGGGGTGTTGGTGTGGTGGATGACCTTGGGAATGTGCAATACATCGAAGGCGCAATGATAGATATCACCGAGCGCAAACTCACCGAGGAAAATCTTATCCGCCGCGCCCATGAACTTGAGGCATTGGCCGCTACTTCTGCGGCATTGCGCACTGCGCAAAACGTGACAGAGATGATCCCGGTTGTGGCCCGCCAGGCTCTGCACGCGGTTGGCGGCGATTTCAGTTCCATCTTCCTGCTTGAACCCGATAGCGGAGACTACATCTCGCAGGGCTGGTATTCAGCCGACGATAAATTTCAACAGGAGCAAACGCAGTTGCGTCACCATCCCGGCGAAGGCATTACAGGCCATGTGGCGTTTACCGGTGAAATCCATATTACCGAATTTATGCAGGAGGACCCGTTCATTTTTGTGTTGGACGGCGAAAGGGAGCGCATGAAAAGCCTGCAAAGCGGAATATCCCTGCCGCTGCGCGCGCAGGAGCAGATCATCGGCGTGCTGCATGTCTGGACGAGCGCGCGCCGCAACTTTACTGAAATCGAAATCCGTCTGCTGGTGGCTGTGGCTGAAATGGCCGGCAACGCCATTCATCGCGCAATACTCTTTGAACAAACGCTCCAGCACGCTGAAAAACTTTCCCATGCTTATGACGATACGCTTGCAGGCTGGGCGCGCGCGCTTGAATTACGCGATGAAATTACCGAAGGCCACACCCGCCGCGTGACCGAGTTGACGATGAAACTGGCGCAGGCGTTGAATGTGCCTGAAGAACAACTCATCCATATTCGCCGCGGAGCGCTGCTGCATGATATTGGAAAAATGGGCATCCCGGATTCCATTCTTCACAAGCCCGGTCCATTTACCGTGCAGGAACGTGTCATCATGGAACAGCACACACAACATGCCCACGATATGCTTTCAACCATTTCATTCTTAAGGCCTGCGCTTGATATTCCGTATTGCCACCATGAATATTGGGACGGCAACGGCTATCCGCGAAAATTAAGCGGAGAGCAGATTCCGCTGGCTGCGAGAATATTCACAGTCGTTGATGTTTGGGATGCGCTGACTTCAGACCGCCCCTACCGTCCGGCCTGGTCAAAGGAAAAGGCGCACGACTATATCGTCGAACGCGCGGGCAAACAATTCGAAGCCCGCATAGTGAAAGCGTTCTTCTCGCTTGACCTTGATTAAAACTACAGCACCTCGTCGCGCCGCATAAGATCAGCCACAGCCTCGCGGCGCTGGATGATGCGCGCCTGCCCCGCCTCCAGCCATAAGACCGCAGGCTTCCTTGCGCCGTTGTAATTGGATGACATGCTCAATTGATATGCGCCGGAGGCGGGCACGGCGATCAATTCCCCGACCTCAATCTCCGGCATTAAGATATCTTCGATCAGGACATCGCCCGACTCGCAATATGGGCCGGCGATGGAAACCCGCCCGCATCTTTCTTCGCCCGCGCCTGATACCGTCAAACAAGAGTATCTCGCCCCGTACATTGCGCGGCGCGGGTTATCCGTCATTCCGCCATCGGTTAATATCCAAACTTTCTCAGCCCGTCTTTTGACCGCGCCGACTCGATAAAGAGCCACGCCCGCGCGCGCAATCAGACTGCGCCCCGGCTCCAAATGTAAATGGGGGAGGGTAAGCGCGCGGTCTTTACAGCCTTTGATGACACTCTCTGCAACGACACGCACATACTCATGGATATTCGGCTGCGGAAGTTCATCCTCGTGATAAGCCACGCCCCAGCCGCCGCCCGGGCAAAAATGCCATTCGCCTGCGAATCCGATCTCTGCTGCAACATCCAACCCAATGGCAACCGCCTCTGTCAGCGGCGAGGGATCGCTGAAATTTGAGCCTTGATGAAAATGGATTCCATTCAAAGGCAAATTATGTTCCCTGCAAAAATCCGCCGCTGTCAAAATTTCTTCGCGCGTCATGCCGAACTTGCTGCCATGCTGACCGGTCTGTGTGTGCGGGTGGTGTGTTTCCACTGCAAGGCCGGGCAGAAGGCGCAGCCAGATTGATGGAGGTGATTGGTAATTGGTAATTAGTTTCTTTATCCGAGTGAGTTCAATAATATTATCCACAACGAGCGTGCCAGCATTTTGCAGCGCGGACTTCAAGTCGGCTTCGGATTTGTTCACACCATGCACAAGAATATGTCCGCGCGGCACACCGCCGGACACGGCAATGGAAATCTCGCCTTCGCCTGTGCAATCCACGAACAGGCTGTGGAGTTGAGTCCATTGCGCGATGGCGAGATTCAAAAAGGCCTTGCCTGCATAGGTAACAGAGGCAGGCCCGGGGTAGTGCGAAGCGAGCGCGGTTTGATAATCCGCCGCGGCAGAATCCAGCGTGGCGCGGTCATACAAATATAATGGCGTTCCATATTTATCCGCCAGTAAAGCCAGATCGTGCCCGGCGATGGTCAGCGAGTTGTTGATTATTTTGGCGGTGTCGGGGAATAGGTCAAGCCTGTTCAATGGGAAGTTCTTTCGAGGTCTCGCCGGCATAGACGCGGTTTTTGCCAAGGCGCTTGGCGGTCAACTCGGCATTGTCGGCGGAAAGTAATAATTCCCCGGCGGTTGTTCCGTCTTCAGGGAAGGTGGCCACGCCGAGACTGATGGTGTAGCCTGAGTAGGGTTTTCCGGGCGCGGGTGGAGTTGGCGATTGCGCTTCGGCAGATTCACGCAATCTTTCGGCAAGCATGACCGCGCCAACTTTGGTGGTGTGCGGCAGGATGACGGCAAATTCCTCGCCGCCATAACGCGCCGCAACATCCGGGTCTCTGACGTTTGCAAGCAGGATGCCGGCAATGGCTTTGATGCGCTCGTCTCCGGCAGGGTGGCCGAAGGTGTCGTTGTATATCTTGAAGGAGTCCATGTCTATGATGATCAGCGAGAGCGGATGATCGTAGCGAATGGCGCGCGAGACTTCGGTCTCGAAGACCTGATCGAAGGCGCGGCGGTTGATGAGGCCGGTCATGCCATCGGTGAGCGCAAGTGAGGTAACTTTTGCGTGCAGGTTGGCGTTTTCAATCGCCATGCTGACCGGCCCGGCAATGGCGGTAAGCAATTCCACATCGCGGTCTGTAAGCTTGCGGTGGGAATCTGATTCGATATTGAGCACGCCAAGCACCGTATCCTCATTGAGCAGTGGCACGCAGATTTCACTTTCCACTTCATAGGAGGCTCTCAAAAAATTGGAGTCGGTTCCCACGTCGCGTATGAACTGAACCTGGCGGGTGCGGATTGCCCGCCCAGTGACTCCGCTGGTGACGGGGATTTCGCAAATAATGGATTCTTGTGGATACCCAGCCTGCGCTCCCAGCCGAAGCGTTTCGCCGTCCAGCCTGTAGATGCTTGCATAGGTATATCCAAAACTTTCACGCAATAATTGGACTATGATGTTGAAGACTGTTTCAAGATCGAGCGATGAATTAATGGTCTGTGAAACGGATTGCAGGGTGGTTTTGGTCTTGAGGCTTTCGCGGGTTTCGGAATACAGGCGGGCTTTTTGAATGGCTGTCACAAGCTGGCTGGATAGTGTTTGCAGGATCTGTACATCGTCGGGGTTGATAACGTGCGGAGGGGCGCTTTGGACGTAGATCACTCCCAAAAGCTGGTCTTCGTTCAACAGCGGGGCGCCCATGGCGGTCCCCGTTGTTTGAATGCTTGGGTGATAGTAATGCGGATCGTTCGTAATATCACTGGTGAAATACTGCCTGCGCGTCTGAGCCACGTGGCCTACAATCCCCTGCCCGATGTTTTGACGGAAGCCCGGTATTAACTCCATATCTTTGGTACCGCCGATGGCGATTAGTTCCAGTTGATATCCTTCAACGAGCAGCGAAATGGCTACCTCGTCATAGCCAAACACTTTTACCATGGCTTCAACAGTGCGCTGGCAAATTTCGGTTTCGTCGAGGCTTTCGGTCATTTGCCTGCCTACTTCCTGAATCAACCCCATTTGCACAACACGGCGCGAAATGGTATCGAGCAGTTGGGCTTTGTTAAACGCCAGCGCGATCTGCGCCGCGGCTTGCTCGCCAATGGCGACTTCCTGCCCGGTGAAGTGATGCGGCTCACTGAACATGATCAAGACTGCGCCGAGTTTTTGTCCGTGCGTGATGAGCGGCAGCGCAAGGATGGATCGTCCCGGCAAACGCGCCGAGATGCTTGGGCTCATGTAAGGCGTATTGGCTGAATCTTCAATGATGAGCGAACGCCCGGCGCGTAAAGCAGATTCGGTCAACGTGGTCTCGCGCGCGTCGAATTTCATCGTTGGGTATATTTCTCTTAATTCGCCGAAGGCTGCCGCTGGAATTGTCTTCTCTTCCAGTTCATCCCACAATGTAATGGCCGCTCCGTCTGACTGGAGCAATCCGCCCATCTGGTCTGCCAGCGTTTGCAGCATTTCGCGGAAGTCTGTAATTTCAAGCGATGCGCGTGTAATGGAGTTTAGCAATTCCAATTGACGGGCGCGGCGGCGTTCCGTGTCAGAAAGTTTTGCCTTGTAAATGGCCAATGCGATCTGCCCGGCAGCCTGTTCTCCGACTGCGATTTCCGCGGTTGTGAATTGATGCGGTTGATTAAAACTGATCAGGGCCGCGCCCATTTTTGTTCCGCTGGCGACCAAGGGCAGCCCAAGCAGGGAGCGGGTGGGAAAGCGGTTTGCAATGCTGGGGCTGATGTAAGGCGTATTGAACACATCCTCCACAGCCAGCGGATGCCCGGCTTCCAGCACAGCCCCCGACAGTGTCTTGTCCTTTGATGAATCTACTTTCAATGACGGGTAAGTTTCGCGCAGGTCGCCATAAGCCGCGCCCGGAATTATTTTCTGCTCCAACTCATCCCACAATGTGATAAAGGCCCCATCTGATTGCAGCAATTCGCCGATATGGTCAGCCAGGGTTTGAAGCATTTCCGGAAAGGTTGCCGTTTCAAGGGATGCGCGCGTGATGGAATTGAGCAGTTCCATTTGATGGGAGCGATTGCGCTCGGCGAGCAGAAGTGCTTGTTCGCGGCTTATGTCGTGCGCGACAAGGACATGCCCTGTCAGATGGTTTTTTATATCGCGCATGGGAGTGATGCTCAAGTCGAACCATCGGCGCTGGTTCTCTTCGCCAAATTCGATTTGAATTTGATTTTCATCCGCGTCCCATAATTTCCAGACGGATTCAAGCTGGGGCAATGCCTCGCGGACATTGTGGCCGATCGCTTCATTTCCGACCTTCAGCCAGTTCCTGCCCGCTGAGTTTATATCAGCTAGAAGTTTGTTCTCATCAAGGACGATGACCGCGTCGTGGAGATTTTCCATGACCAGCGCGCTGGCAATGGGGATCAGGTCCATCAAGCCATAGCGAAAGAATCCAATGGCCGATAGAACGCTGGAAAAGGCAAAGCCGAACGGCGTCAGGTCAAAGCCGTGCAGGGAGATGGGGGTGAATAATGTGAATGCGTTTACGAACAATGGCACTGTAGAGCCGATGACAATCAACGCCATCTGCTTGCGGAAGAAGGGTTGGGTTTGGAAGTAAGTAATAAGATATAACGCCACCCCGGCCAGAATCAGAACATAGGAAAATGCAGTATGAATCCAAAACCATGAGCCATGACCGTTGATTACCAGAGATGGGTAGCCTAGCGGGTCAAGGCTCGTCGCTGCCCAGATTAGGCGGTGATACTCGTTGGTCAGAGCCAGGCAAAAGGTCAGGATGGGAGGCGCGATCAACGCGGCGCGCTTGAACGGAGTCAGCCAGTTTTTATGTCCGGTATATTCAAGGGCAAACAGGAACCAGAATACAGGCACCAGCGTAAAGCCGATATACTCAAATTTTGCGAGGAGAATTTTTCCTGCGAGGGTCGGCGCAAGGACTTCCAGCGTGTAAAGAAAACTCCAGAGCGTCATACCCGCCGTCAGCCATCCAAAGGTGATTGCCCCCGCTTTTTGTGAGCGATTGAATGCGTAAATTGCTATGGCCGCGGTGAGGATGGAAATTAAGAGGCCAGGTAATGCAAAAGGAAGCGAGCCGGGATAAAAGTTCATTTGATGAGGTAAATTTACGTAAAATCCCGCAACATCTCTGGCGCTGCTAAAATCGTCAAAGATATTTGCGGGATCAAGTCAGATATTTTCCCTGGCTATTTGCCGAAGAACAAATTCCACCACTCCTGCCAGTTGGGTACAGGGGTGGGGACGGGTGTCGGCGTGGCGGCTAAAGCCGGCGCGCTGCCCGGCTGACCGACTGGGATGACTGGCTGTTCGCCCTCAAGGACGTAGTGTCCTTCGGTGCGCGCCCATTTCTCCACTGCTTCTGTGGAGGCCGCATACGCCACCTGTGTGTTCAGCGCCTCTTCGGTATGCTTTGCTTCCGTTGCCGCAATCCGCACTTCATCGCGTTGATCGTTCAATTGATTCAATTCCTGAACGCGCGAATTGAATTCGATCACCATCAGGATCAGAATGAAGATTCCAAGAAAGATCGCAAAGCGCCGATAATTGATGGGAATGTTTGGCATGGCATTATCTTAATCCTATTTGCCGATGTTGGCAAGAAAATATTTCTTTATGGTACAATCTGCGCTCGCAGAACGTAGTACCCTTCGTTCTGACTCCACTTGTTAGAAAGGGCTTATATCAAATGAAAGTATTGCTTGTAAAAGATGTGTACAAACTTGGACGCGCGGGGGATATCAAGAAGGTAGCCGACGGCTTTGGCCGTAACTTCCTCATCCCGCAGGGATTTGCCGTACTCGCCACCGAAGGCGCCATGAAGCAGGTGCAGAAGATCAAAGCGCAGGCTGAGATCCGCCGCGCCACGCAAAACAATGAACTTTCCGGTCTCGCCGATCAGATCAAGGCTGTGACCCTGACCTTCGCCGCCAAAGCCGGTGACACCGGTAAATTGTACGGTTCCATCACCACACAGGATATCGCCACCGCGCTCTCCGAGCAGGTACGCTTCGAAGTGAAGCGCCAGCAGGTGGATATTCAACCCATCCGCGCGCTTGGCGAATTCTCCGCCCACATCCGCCTGACCATGGACCTGGTGCCTGAGATCAAGATCATCGTCCACCGTGAAGGTGAATCTGCCGAAGGCGCAGAAGCCGAACCTGAAAAAGCAGATAAGCCGAAGAAGGGCGGCCGCAAGGCAAAGGAAGAAACGGCAGAAGAAGAAGCGCCCGCCGCTGACGCCGCAACAGAATAACAATTCGGCAAGTTAAATAAACCTATAAACAATGACGCCCTGTTGTCAGGGCGTCATTGTTTATTCTCGTATTAGATTTCTTTTCCGAAGTCTTTTAGAATTCCTGCCACCTGTTTTCGTAAAATAGGCAGGTCGTCACGAGCTGTATCCCATACTTTTTCTATATCCACACCGAAATAGCCATGAATGAGTTTATCGCGCATTCCAGCAACATCCTGCCACGGAATTTCAGGATACGATATTCGTATGTCTTTGGAGATATGCCGAACCGCTTCTCCGATGATTTCAATCTGCCGAATGACACCATCTTGAATCAGGCGGGTGTTCTTGAACTTTTCTTCATCCACGCCCTGCAGGTATTCGTCAACCGTGTCAATTGCATCCAAAACATGACGCAGATAGAGTGTTTCATCGTGTGCCATAGACCACCTGCATTTCCTGCAAGACTCGCTCGCGCATGTACGGGCTGATTGATGCCTCTGTCAGCAGGTCAACTTTCCGCCCAAGAGCTTCCGCCAGTTCACGTTCAAGCCGAACCATGGACAGCAAACTCTTTCGTTTCGAAAAGCGGACAATCAGGTCGATGTCGCTATCTTTCCTGGCTTCTCCACGAACCATTGAACCAAAAATGCCCACCATCGCGACATCGTTTTGGCGGCAGACATCAATCAATTTTGGAAGGCTGAATGGATAGGTAATTGCGCTCACGGGATGATTTTACCTCTTTTCAATTTGAATATGATCGGTTTTTTTCAAGGCCTTTTTCTAATGAGCAATTATGACGCCAATATCAGTTAAAATACATTCATGCCCGAATCCATAGGCCAACGATTAAAGAAGGAGCGCGAGGCGCGCTACCTTACGCTTGAAAAAGCCTCTGAGGTCACGCGCATTCGCACTGTCTTTTTGCGCGCGCTCGAAGCCGATGATTATTCCGCGCTGCCGTCTGCGGCGCAGGGACGCGGCTTTTTGCGAAACTACGCCGAATATCTCAACCTCAATATTGACGAGATGATCGCCGAGATGCAAAGTGCTGCGCCGTCTGCGGATGTCAGCGGGCCATTGCCGCAGGTCAACCTCGTTGAGTCGGAATTTCCGCCACTGGTCAATGAGCAGGATGAAAAGCCAACGCCTCGTTTCTGGGACCGTTGGCTTGGCCGCCGTCCGAAAGCAGAATCTGCGGCTGATGAAGAACCTGCCGAAGAACCCTCCGCGCCCGTTGACGGGGATGCGGCTGAGATAAAAGCCGAAGCGCTGATTCTGCCTGTTGAGGCCGAACAGCTTGAAGTTAGTGTCGAACCGAAGACAGGTCTGCTCTCAAAGTTTGAGTCATTGTTCCGATCTCGCATTGTAAAAAAAGAATCCAAACCCGAACCTGTTGTTGAACAGGCCGCGCCGCAATTCATTCCGACCCAGCCCGCTGATATTATTTTTGCCGAGATCGGCGCTCAATTGCGCGCGCGCCGCGAGATGATCAGCCTGACGGTGGATGAAATTGAACGGCACACGAAACTGCGCGCCGTGTTCGTGAAGGCTTTGGAGGAAGGCGCGTTTGACAGGCTGCCCTCTTCTGTGCAAACGCGCGGGATGCTGGCGAATTATGCGGCGTTTCTTGACCTCGACAGCGATGCCATCCTTTTGCGTTTTGCAGATGGATTGCAGGCGCGCCGCCACGAAAAATATTCCGAGACCCCGCGCGAAAAGATACAGATGGAAGTTGTCACGTCCATGCCGTTCCTGCGGAGTTTTATCGCGGGCGACCTGATCTTTGGCGTTGTGATGGTCATCGCCTTGATCGCGCTTGCGATCTGGGGTGTCGGGCGTTTGGTCGCCGCTCCGGAAGCTGAGCCGACTTCGCCGGTTGCAGTAAGTGTGATCGGCGGCACGCCCACGGCGGCGGTTTTATCGGATATCACCTTCGTGCCTGTTGATGAAAATATTATTCCTGCCGGCACGGGGACTTTGACCGCGCTCGAGACTCCGCTCGTGCCTGTTTCTGATGCGAATGTGGCGGTCAGCGTCTTTGCTGTGGAACGGGTTTTCGTGCGGATTTCAGTGGATGGCAAAATCGTTTTTGAAGGACGCCTTGCTCCGCGTGAATCAAAATTGTTTGAAGCGGAAGATCAGGTTGTGATTCTGACAGGGAATGCCGCCGCGCTGCGCATCACATACAATGGCAATGACCTTGGCTTTATGGGCAACACCGGCGAGGTGATTACGCGCGTCTATTTGATCACCGGCATTGCGACGCCCACCGCCACGCTCCCGCCGACGCCGACCAACACTCTGCCTGTGACGATCACGCCAACACCGACATTGACTCCCGCAGTCACGCCGACATCCACAAGCGGCGGGTAGGTCACGTTTGTAACGTGACGATAATTTTTATTGGAACAGTCACGCTGCAAGCGTGGCCTGCAAGTGATATAACATTTTAGGAAAAACAACGTGTCAAAAAATACATTTCATTTAGTCTCCCTTGGCTGCGCAAAGAATACAGTCGACTCTGATTCGATGGCGCAGCTGCTTTTGCGTGACGGCTATCGTTCGATGGACGACCCGCACAAGGCCGCCGTGCTGATCGTGAACACCTGCGGGTTTATCGGCCCGGCAAAGGAAGAATCCTACAAAGTGCTGGGCGAGCTTGCCCAGTCCAAGCGCAAGGGACAGGTGCTGATCGCGGCGGGCTGTCTGACTCAACGTTACGGCGAGGAGGTCGCCCGCAAAGTTCCAGGCATTGACGGCATTCTTGGCACACGCCGCTGGATGGATATTGTGCAGGTGGTACGCGAAGTCCGCAAGGGACCGCACCCTGAGCCGGTCTATCATTTGCCACAAGCCGCAACTGTCGGTTCTGATGAACACAATGCGCTGCGAGTCAGCGTGGCCGGTGCGAGCGCGTATCTCAAAATTGCGGATGGCTGCCGCCGCCCGTGTGCGTTCTGCGCCATTCCGCTGATCAAAGGCACGGCGGTTTCACGCCCTGTCGAAGCGATCATCAATGAAGCGCGACAATTGCGTGATGCAGGCGTGCGCGAGTTAATTCTCATTGCGCAGGACACAACGGATTACGGTCACGACCTCGGCATGAAGGACGGCCTCGCAATTTTGCTTGAGCAGCTGACAGATTCTGTCCCCGATATGGATTGGCTGCGCGTGATGTATGCCTACCCGGGCTACGTCACCGACCGCCTCATTGATGTGATGGCGACCCGCAAACAAATCCTGCCGTACCTCGACATGCCTCTCCAGCACGCGCATCCCAAAACCTTATACCGCATGAAACGCCCGTCCAATATTGACTGGGTGCATAAAACCCTCGCAAAAATGCGCTCGGCGATTCCAGAACTTGCCATGCGCACAACTTTCATTGTCGGTTATCCCGGCGAAACGGATGAAGAATTTCAAGCCCTGTATGATTTTGTGAACGAAATCCGCTTTGACCGCGCGGGCGCATTCCAATTTTCATTTGAACCGGGGACTACATCCGCGCCTCTGGGCGACCCCGTGCCTGCTTCTGTTAAAGAGGAGCGTTATCAGCGGCTGATGGAGTTGCAGCAGCCCATCTCCTTGCAGGTGAATCAGTCCTATGTGGGCAAGACACTCGATGTACTGGTTGAAGGATTCAATGACGGATTATCCATTGGCCGTTCCTACCGTGACGCCCCCGAAATAGACGGCTATATCTTGATCGAAGGCAAGGCCGAGATCGGCGATATTGTCCCCGTGAGAATCACCGGCGCGCTGGCTTACGATTTGACCGGCGTGCTGGCTAAAAATTTGATTACATTATAAGTAGGCCAGGCTTGCAGCCTGGCAGTTTTGATTACGCAGTTTTTGGCGGGTTGCAAACCCGCCCTACTTAAGCAGGAAGCCGCTGCTTTCTATGCAGCGGCTTCCTGCTATTTATTCTATAACGCGGCTCTGGCAAATGCGGTCGCGCCGAGAATCAGGGCGGAGAGAATCAGGTTGACCCGCAACAACATTGTCTCGCGTCTTTGCAGGCGGGCGAGTTCCTCTGCCTTGGCGGTTTCCTTCCGCATCAACGTCCGCTGAATGGACGGCAGCACTTCCCAGGTTTGGATTGCGCTGACGACCGCCATGACCACTCCCAGACTGTGTTTGACCAGAATCGCCAGCGACCATTGCGTGCTGGTGGAGAGAAATCCGTCATAATGCGGGTTGGCGCTCAATTGGAACAGCCCGGTCACCAGCAATAGTCCCATGCAGAACCAGGCGAGCGGCTCGAGTCTTTTTTGCAGAGCTGAGATAAAGCTGAGTTGGTCGACCAGTTTCAAGGTCCGAACTGAAGCGGGCAGGACGAGCAGGTTGATCGCGGCCAGGCTTCCGATCCATGTGACGGTCGCCAGCATGTGCAGCCAGTAGATCAACGCCATGACCCATGATGCAGGTGTGGTCATGCGGCAGGTTAGGGCGTAGTCGTTGGAGTTTCAGTTGCCACGGGCGGTTCTGTGGGAAGGCCGGTTGCAGTCGGTTCAGCTGTGGCTGTGGCTGGGTAACATCCCGTGAATGCATCGTTGTAATTTTTCTTGGATGTTTTATCCAACTCGCCGAGCGCGAGGGCGTTGGTGTAATTCAGGTACGCGCCGCAAAAATCATTGTGCGCAAAAAGCTCGTCGCCGTAGCGCATGGATGCGAAGTAGAAACGCTGCGAGGCGGTCATGGTGCCGTCCCAAAGGGAGGGGAAGCCCGCGCCGACCTGCGCGAAAATTTCCACCGCCGATCTCCAGTCTAATTCCCAGAAACTCGCGCCGACGATGTATGCCCGCGCGCCTTCACGCAGGCCTTTCGATGAATTATCAAGCGGTCCGAAGCGTTCTGCGAGGGCCAGGTAGTAGATGCCGCCTTCGAGGTTGCCTTCCTTGGCGATCAGGTTGTGTCCGTGATTGCGCAGGACGTAATAATACATGCCGTCCACTTGCGCAGTCTTGTAAGTTGGGTCAAGTTTGCGGATGGTGTCAAGCGCATTCAGGGCGTTCGGCCAATCCTGTGCCTGAATTAATTGCTGTGCGCGCTGGTAAGCGCTCTCAGCGCCGCTGAAATCCGGTGTGGATGTGGGGGTGGGGACAGGCGTGTTGGTGGGAATGGTGCTCGCCACCAAAACTTCGGTGAGTTTTTCCTTTGCGCCGGGGAAGGCGGGGTCTTTTTTGATGATGTATTCAAGACGTTCCTGCGCGGTTGCATAGCGGCCGGCGGCGATGTCATCCAACGCGAGCGTAAATTGCTCAGTGAGTTGTTTTGAGGTAACCGCGGCTTCCGCGCTTTGGCGGTCGCCGAGGGCGGTCGAGTATCCGCCGAATCCGCCCAGCCCAACCAGCAGAAGGAAGCCCAATGCGCCGGTCAAAATTGAGCGCCAGCGGGTGGATTTCTTCTTGATCGGTTTGATCGGCTGGGTATCGTCTGCTTCAAGAGGTTTTTGAGGTTGTGTGTTTTCAAGTTGTTCTGACATGGCAGTGATTATACTTCCCTTTGAAATGGTGAAAAATATTCTATCTATTTGTCATTGCGAGGAGAATGCTTTTTTCGACGAAGCAATCTTCAAATATAGAGAGATTGCTTCGTCGCTGTCGCTCCTCGCAATGACAGAAAGGTAATTACAAATTAAATATCTGTTTTGCATCCGGCCAGACAATAGCCAATGCGATGATTCCGCCGATGGACATTCCCAGCAAAGCGGTGAGGATCGCCCCGCCGGGCAGATACAACGCGAGGGCATACGAACTTGCCCCGCCGACAACTGCCGCCGCCAGCCCTTTCATCACCGCCCCTTCAACATGGATGCGCTCATGCGTCCGTCTGGACAGCCAGCCAAAGAGGATGATGGCTTCTATTAATAGCGCGATCTCTGCAAAGGCAATGATCGGCGCTCCGACTTCCTTGAAGAATGTCAGGCCGATAAAACCAATCCCTAAAAACATGACGAGACGTAATCCAACAGCATAAAGCGGGAACATCGGTTCCTTGCGTGCATAAAATGAACGCGCTGCAATCTCGTGGATGGTGTAGCCGGTCAGGGTCAGCAGATAAGCGCGGGTGGTCCAGGTGATGAGCGTGGACGTGGCTTCGTCGAAGCCGAAGACTCCGCGCACAAGCGGGTGAATCCCAGCGGCCATGACCGCCGCAATGGGAATGGTTAGTGAGATCAAAACCCGCAGGGCGCGTTCTATCGTTGAACGGAACCCTGCCCAGTCGCCGCGTGCCGCGAGTTCTGAAAGCGCAGGCAGCATCGCAGTGGCAATCGCAGTCCCGAGGATCGTCTCAGGCACCTGCATGATCATCCAGCCGTAGGTCAGCGAGGTGACCGCGCCGACCTGGTCGAGCCGCGAGGCTAAATTATCGCGCGCCAGTACAATGATTTGAATCCCGCCCATGGTTAACAAACGCGGCGCCATTAATTTCAAGGCTTCGATCAAACCAGTGTGACGGATATCCAGCGATGGAGTCCAGCGGAAACCAAACTTAAACAGCATCGGTACTTGAATCAGCAAGTGCAATGTTGCGCCGATGATGACGCCGTAGACCAGACCGTAAACGCCGAAGCGCGGCACAAGAAAAATTGCGCCGAATATCTGCCCGATGTTGTAAAGGCTGGGAGCCATCGCGGGAAAAATAAAATGTTGATTTGCTTGCAGTGAAGCCATCACCAGCCCGCTGATCGAAAAGATGACCGTGCCGATGAGATTCAAACGCATCAGTTCAGCGAGAAGTTTGCGTTGCTCTGCATCGAAGCCCGGCGCGATGCCGAGTTTTGCATCCACGATTGGCTGCGCGAAGACCGCGATCAGAATCGCAATTGAGCCTGTCACCAGAAACGCAACATTCGCGACTCGCGAGAACAAATCCCATGCGGCGGCGCGGTCTTTGGTGGTGAGATACTCCGTCAGCAATGGGATGAACGCCATTGCCAGCGCCCCGCCCGAGATGAGCGCGAACAGCACATCGGGTAAATTATTCGCCGCGTTGAAAGTATCCAGCAAATGCACTGAATCTGAATACTGGCGCGAGATGATACCCGTGCGCACGAAGGCGAGGACTTTGTCAATCAGGAAAAAGAACGCGATGATCAGCGAGTTGCGCGTGAGGCGCGAGAGTTTGGACATGCTAGTGGTTGACAGGCGGCGCAATCTCCACGCCCGGCAATTTATCGGCCAGCAAGTGTGTCTTGTGGATCAAGACCGGCAGGCATTGCGCGCAAATATATTTCGCCTCGCCTTTGAAGGTAAGCGTAATCAACGGGATCTGCGCGTCGGTGCGCTCGCAATTGATGCAGGTCTTTTCGTTTTGTTCGGTCATGGTTTCTCCTTTTGGGTTACAGGTTGCAGGTTGGAAGGTTCGCAGGTTGCAACCTTCCAACTTGTAAACCTTAAACTTGCAACTTTAAAACGTTCCTTTATACATCCCGCCGTCCACATTCAGCATCACACCGGTGATATACGAAGCGGCAGGCGAGACGAGGAAGGCTGCGGCATTTGCGAACTCTTCAGGCTGACCCAATCTCCCAAACGGACTCTGCTCCGCCTGCCTGCGCGTCTCCTCCTCGACCGAGGAACTGTTTGCTGTTGCCCGGGCAGTCATCAACTCTGTGACACGTTCCGTCTCCGTCCAGCCGGGCAAAATCGAGTTGACGCGGATTCCCTCCCGCCCGAGTTCCAGCGCCAGCGACTTGGTCAGCCCGATGGCCGCTGAACGGATGCTGTTGGACAAAAGCAGGTTGGGTATCGGCTGTTTGACGGAATACGAGGTGACGGTCAAAATGCTGGCTGAATCTGATTTCCGCAAATAAGGCAGCGCCGCTTTTATCAGGCGCACATGCACCATCAGACATAGGTCAATCCCTTTTTGCCAGGCCGCCTCATCGAGCGTGTCTATGGAGCCGGGCGGCGGTCCGCCGGCATTGGTGACGAGGATATCCAACCCGCCAAATGCATCCACGCTTTGCTGAATCAATTTTTCTGGCACATCAGTCAAGCTGACATCCCCAGCCAACCCAATTACCTGAGCGCCTGTTTCCTTGCTCAGCTTTTCCGCAACAGCTTTTATCTTTGCCTCGTCCCGCCCGTTGATAGCGACCTTGCAGCCCTCCTTTGCCAATGCCAGCGCGGCGGCGTATCCCAATCCACGCGATGAGCCGGTGACAAGCGCGCGTTTGTTCTTCAATCCTAAGTCCATTTATGTCTCCTTAAATATTTGCAAATCATGTTGACAGGTTTGCAGGTTTGAACGTTCCGACCTTCAAACTTTTCAACTTGTAAACTTTTAAACGACCTCTATCTTCTCATCAATGATCTGGCCGTCTTCCCAGTTTGCTTCCACCCATTTTGCCACACTTTGCAGGGACTGTCTTAACGTCACCGCATCAGAATTGACCATCGCGCACACGATCACTGTTTCCTGCCATTTGTCCTGCAAGTCCATCTCTGCCACAGAGACGTTAAACTCGCGGTGCAGACGCGAGATCAGCGGCTTGATCCGTCCGCGTTTTTCTTTGAGCGAGGCGCAGCCGGGTAGGTGCAGGTGGATGGTGAGGGTGGCGAGCATAGGGATTTACGATTTTAGATTGCAGATTTTAGATTGTGGACTTCAGTCCGCTACGTTGTATTTATAAGTTTACCAATTACCAATTACGATTTACAATCTCACGCATGGACATTGAAATCCGATACAACCTCGCCCTCGATTACCTTTATTCCTTCGTGGATTATAGCCTGAAACATTCATCCGAACTCGCCAAGGCAGACTTCAACCTTGACCGTATGTTCGCGTTGATGGAGTCGCTGGGAAACCCGCAGGCGAAGTATCCCATCATTCACGTGGCAGGGACGAAGGGCAAAGGCTCCACATCCGCGATGTGTGCGGCGGCGTTGCAGGCAGCGGGGTACAAGGTTGGCTTGTACACGTCACCGCATTTGGAAGATTACACAGAGCGGATTCAAATCAACGGCGAGCCGATCTCACATGAGCAGTTGATCGAGTTAGTGGAAGAGATCAAGCCATATGTGGCAAAGATCGAAATGCTCACAACCTTTGAGATCACAACCGCGCTGGCATTTCTGGCCTTCGGTAAATACGGAGTGGACGCAGCGGTCTTTGAAGTTGGCTTGGGCGGGCGGCTGGATGCGACGAATATTGTCACACCGACGGTTTCGGTCATCACGTCGCTGTCATACGACCATACGGCTGTGCTTGGAGATACCCTGACATTGATCGCCGGCGAGAAGGCAGGCATCATCAAGGATGGCGTGCCCGTGGTCTCGTCACCGCAAAAGGATGAGTCCCTCGTAGTTTTGGAGCGCGTAGCCGCACTTAAGAATTCAAGTTTCACTCTTGTTGGGCGGGACGTAAAGTTTGAGTTGGTCGAGACATCTTTGGGGGGGCAATGGCTGACGGTGGATGGTGGACGATGGACGGTCAATGGTCCACGGTCTACGGTCAAATTGCAAATACCTTTGCTGGGAAACCATCAAATCGAAAACGCCGCCACCGCTTACACGGCCCTGAAAACCAGCGGAATTCCGATCAGCGACGAACAGATACAAAAAGGCTTTTCTCAAGTACAATGGCGCGCCCGCTTTGAGATTGCGCGGCGCGATCCGCCCGTCATTTTTGACTCGGCACACAACCAGGATTCGTTTGCAAAGTTGAGCGAGACTCTTGAAACATATTTCCCCGGCAAAAAAGTTTACCTGATCTTCGGCGCGTCGGAAGATAAGAACATCCCCGGCATGTTCGAGGAGTTGAAATCGAAGATTCAGAAAATCATTGTCACGCGCGCCGATCATCCGCGCGCTTTGGAAGTGGAAAAAATTCAACAGTTGGCAGAGCAGGCCGGGGTTGAGTCCGAAGCGGTCACTCCCGTCAAATCCGCATTGGCGCGCGCGCTGGAATTGTCATCAAAAGATGGTAGCATTGTCTTATCCGCTGGAAGCATGTTTGTGACGGCGGAAGTCATGTCTGCATGGAAAAATATTAAATGAATCATCAATCTGATTGGAACGAAGAAGAAGATAATTTTGACCTCACGCTGTCACAGCGGACCGAGGAACTGTATCGTGTTCCGAATATGGAGCCAAACGCTGACGGGCTGATCGAAGCCGTGGTGCTGCCGCTGCGCGACATGGTTATTTTCCCGCGCATGGTCTCGCCGATCTTTGTCGGGCGCGAGGCTTCGCTGCTGGCTGTGCAGGAAGCGCAGCACAAGGAACAAACCGTAATCGGACTCACGCAAAAAAATTCCGAACTCGATGAACCCGGCGTGGATGACTTTTTGCCGATCGGGGTTGAGATGGCGGTGGGGCGTTTGCTGTCCATGCCCGACGGCTCACGCTCCGCGCTGGTGCAGGGACGCAAGCGGGTTGAGATTGTGGAATTCATCCGCACGAAACCGTACCTGAAAGTCCGCGCGCGCGTGATCAACGAACCGCAGATTGCAGACCGGCAGACACAGGCGTTAATGCGCTCCGCGTTGAGTCTGTTTGAGCGCTGCGTGCAGTTGGATCGCTCCATTCCCGAAGAGGCGCATTTGTTCGCGTTGAACATTTCCGAGCCGGGCTGGCTTTCAGATATGATCTCCACCTCGCTTTCATTAACTTACGAAGCGAAACTGCGCCTGCTTCTTATTCTTGACCCGAAGGCTCGTTTGGGATTGTTGAATAATTTGCTCGCGCAGGAAGTGGATGTGCTAGAACTGGAAGATGAAATTCATGCGCGCGTGCAAAATGAAGTGGACAAGAGTCAGCGCGAGTTTTATTTGCGCGAACAGATGAAGCAGATCCAGACCGAACTGGGCGAAGGCGATATTTTCACGCGCGACGCATCCGAGTTAAAGAAAAAAGTGGATGCTGCCAATCTTCCTGAAGAAGCGAAGAAGGTCGCGCTCAAGGAATTGGAACGGCTGAACCAGATGCCGCCGATGTCTCCCGAAGTAGGCATGATCCGCACCTACATTGACTGGATCGTTGACCTGCCGTGGGCCAACTCCTCGCCCGATAATTTGGATGTAAAAAATGCCGCAAAGATTCTGGAGCGCGACCATTACGGCTTGAAGAAAGCCAAGGAAAGAATCCTCGAATACATTGCGGTGCGTTCGCTCAAGCCGAAGAAGGAACGCCAGCCGATTTTATGTTTCGTAGGGCCGCCCGGAGTTGGCAAGACATCTTTGGGACGCTCCATCGCCGATGCGCTTGGCCGCAAGTTCGTGCGCGTCTCGCTTGGCGGCGTGCGTGACGAAGCCGAAATCCGCGGACATCGCCGTACCTACATCGGCGCATTGCCGGGGCGCATTCTGCAAACGATGAAGCGCGCCGGCACGGCGAATCCGCTTTTTATGCTGGATGAGATCGACAAGCTGTATTCTGACTTTAGGGGCGATCCTGCCTCGGCCATGCTTGAGGTGCTCGACCCCGAGCAGAATCATTCCTTTAGCGACCACTACCTCGAACTGCCGTTTGACCTTTCAAAGGTCATGTTTGTGACGACTGCCAATTCACTGGGAAATATTCCGTCGCCGCTGCTTGACCGCATGGAAGTGATCGAATTTCCCGGCTACATCGAGGAAGAAAAGATGGAGATCGCGAACCGCTATCTCATTCCGCGCCAGATCGAAGAGAATGGAATTGACAACCTCGGCATGGCCTTCGAGCCTGCCGCGCTCCAGCGCATCATCCGTGAATATACTTATGAAGCGGGCGTGCGGAATCTGGAGCGCGAGATCGGACGGGTCAGCCGCAAGGTGGCGCGGCTCAAAGCCGAAGGGAAGAAGTATCCCGTTTCGATTGCGCCGGATATGATCGAGAAATTACTCGGCCCGCAGCAGGTCTTCCAATCCGAAGCGGAGCGCACTGATGAAGTGGGCGTCGCTACCAGCCTGGCATGGACGGAGACCGGCGGCGAGATCATGGCTGTTGAAGTTGCCATCATCGAAGGCAAAGGCGGGATGCAAATGACAGGTCAGATGGGCGAGGTGATGCAGGAATCAGGTCAGGCCGCGTTGACGTACATCAAGTCACGCGCCGCCGCCTTGAACATTGACCTCGATAACTTCGACCGTTTGGATATTCACGTTCACATGCCCGAGGGCGGCATCCCGAAGGATGGCCCTTCGGCTGGCATCACGATGGCGACGGCCATCATCTCCGCGCTGACGGGGCGGGCTGTGCTGCGTCACGTGGGCATGACCGGCGAGATTACCCTGCGCGGACGTGTGCTCCCGATTGGCGGCGTGCGCGAAAAAGTCCTCGCCGCGCACCGCGCCGGGTTAAAGACGGTTCTGCTTCCAGAGAAGAACATGAAAGATCTGGTTGAGTTGCCAAAGACCGCCAAGTCCGAATTAAAGATCATCCCCATCAAACACATGGACGATGTCCTCGCGATTGCGCTTTCAGACAAGGTCACGGTTGAGCCGCCGAGGCCGAAGAAACATGCGCGGGATGAAAATCAGGAAGATTAACTTCTAACATTGCAGATGTTATCAAAGGTGACGCGGATGATAAAATATCCGTGTCGCTTTTTTTATTTAGATTATCCTGTCGGGCGCGCTTGCGGCGCGCCGCTCTCAATAAATAATCTTGTCATGCTAAAAGCATGACCTACGAACCTGGAATAACCATTCATGCAAAATTTGAAAAATAAAGTTGTCCTCATCACCGGCGCATCCTCTGGGTTTGGAGAAGATGCCGCGCTGCTCTTTGCAAAGGAAGGCTGCAAGGTTGTCCTTGCCGCGCGCCGTGTTGACCGTTTGCAGGCGCTTGCTGAAAAAATTCAAAACGGCGGCGGCGAAGCCATTGCCATTCCGGTGGATATTACCAACCCTGCCGATGCAGTCGACATGGTCAAATCCGCGCTCGATATTTACGGCCAGATTGACATCCTCTTTAACAACGCCGGCATTGGCCGCGTGGATTGGTTTGAGAATCATTCGCTGGACCGCGACATTGCCATGCTCGTGCAGGTTAATTTAACCGCGCTCATGCAGGTCACGCGCACGGTTTTGCCGCACATGCTCAAGCGCCGCGAAGGCCACATCATCAATATGTCTTCCGTTGCCGGGCTGATTGCATCGCCGCTCATCACAAGTTACGCCGCCAGCAAACATGGCGCGCGCGCCTTCACCGACGCCCTGCGCCGCGAAGTGACTCCGCTGGGAATCAAGGTCAGTGGAATTTATCCCGGTCCCGCCGCCACAGAATTCGGGCAGCACATCGGGAAAAACAAAACCTTCGGCTCGGTGCGGAAAACCTTCAACACGCGCATGACCTCCGCCTATGTTGCGCGCCGCGTGCTCGACGTTGCCAAACGTCCGCGCCGCAGCCTCATCATCCCGTGGTGGTTTCGCGTCGTGACCGGCTTCGATACCCTTTTCCCCTTTGCGGTGGATTGGATCTTGTTCGCCTTTTCGAAAAAAAATCACAAACTGGATTAGGAGACTGACATGACTCTTGCGCGACTTAACAACCTCACCGCTTCTCTTCTGACCTCGAAGCTGGATGCGGTTATTCTGAATCCCGGTCCCACGCTGACGTATCTCAGCGGCCTGCATTTTCATTTGATGGAACGGCCGGTCGTTTTGTTTGTCGCTCCCGGGCAAGACCCTGTGCTGGTATTGCCTGAACTCGAACTGCCCAAGGTACATTTATTTCCATATAAAGTGCAGGCCATCGCCTACGGTGAAGTTCCATCAGAGTGGGAGAATGCCTTTCGAAAGGCGGCGCAGCTTCTCGGTCTTGATGGGAAGCGCATCGGAGTCGAACCGCGCCAGTTGCGCCTGCTGGAGTTCAGTCATGTGAAAGCCGGCGCGCCTGAATCAGACTTCCCCGATGCAAGCGGTGTATTATCCGCTCTGCGTTTGAAAAAAGATCAAGCCGAAGTAGAGGCCATGCGCCGCGCGGTAATGATTGCGCAAAGTGCTTTGGAGGAGGCGATCCCGTTGATTAAGATCGGTATGACCGAACGCGAGTTATCATCCGAATTGGTGATGCAATTATTAAGACATGGCTCCGACTCTGAGTTTCCATTTGCGCCGATTGTTTCCGCAGGGCCAAATTCTGCAAACCCGCACGCATCGCCCACGGATAGAAAATTACAGGCAGGCGATCTTCTGGTCGTGGATTGGGGCGCGGCGTACGATGGGTACATCTCTGACCTGACGCGCACCTTCGCGGTGGGTGAGGTGGAGGATGAATATCAAAAGATTCACAAGGTCGTGCAGGAATCAAATGCTGCAGGGCGCGCGGCGTCCATGCCCGGCGTTCCCTGCGCGAACGTGGATATTGCCGCGCGCGAGGTGATCGAGAAAGCCGGTTACGGAAAATATTTTACGCACCGCACCGGTCACGGCATTGGCATGGAAGGCCACGAAGACCCGTACATGCGCGGCGACAATATGCAATTGCTCGAACCCGGCATGGCATTCACTGTGGAGCCAGGCATTTATTTTGCGGGGCGCAACGGCGTGCGCATTGAAGATAACATTGTCATCACCGAAAGCGGCGCGGATTGTTTATCCGACATGCCGAGGGAAATTCGCGTGGTGGGGTAAGCAACCTGCGGAACTTTCTAAACCTGCCGAGAGCGCGGCACAGGAATTAATATGACAACCTACTGCGAATATTGCATCACCCATCCTGAAGACACATTCAACAAAAATTATCACGACTCGCAATACGGCTTCCCCCTCAACAGTGACGATGAACTCTTCGAGCGCCTCGTGCTTGAGATCAATCAGGCCGGGCTGTCGTGGATCACGATTCTGAAAAAGGCGGAGAATTTTCACAAGGCCTACGATAAATTCAAGATAGAAAAGATCGCAAAATACACCGAGAAAGACCGCGCCCGTTTGCTGGCAGATGCGGGCATCATTCGCAACAAATTAAAGGTCAATGCGGCCATCGTCAACGCGCAGAAGATACTCGAATTGAAAAAGGAATTCGGCTCGTTCAAAGGCTGGCTCGATTCGCATCATCCGCTCACGAAAGATGAGTGGACAAAACTATTTAA
>JACRBI010000049.1 GCA_016234495.1 Chloroflexota bacterium
AAACAGACATTTGTATTTACCGGCGGCGAGATCGTCAATGAGTTTCTCATGTCTACGGGGTATTTGGCCGGAGCGCACGAAGAGCAGTGTCCTGTTTTTCGGACGGTGGCAAGCCTGCGTCCAGCGTGGATGCGAAAATAATTCACCATGACCGCGCAGCCAACCTTCATCATCGCCGGGAAACTTAATCGCGAATACATCCTGCCTCCGCTGGGGCTGGGTCATGCGCTTTTGGATTCGCCCGGCGGGAGTTTGCTTTATGCCGCGGGCGGGCTGGCCGTTTGGAATTCGAACGCGGGAATGATTGGACGCGTGGGTGAAGATTATCCGCATCAATGGCTGCGCGATCTCGAGGGGCGCGGTTTCGACACGCGCGGCATTCAGGTCATCCGCGATTCGCAAAACATGGACCTGCGCGCTTTCATTGCATACACCGATAATTTTGAACGAAGCCAGTCCAACGCGGTTTCACATTTTGTGCGGCGGCAGCTTACATTTCCCAAATCCCTGCTTGGTTATCAGGCGCCTGAATCTTCGCGCAAAGATTCGCGTGAACCCGAGCCAGCTTCGCCTGCCGCGCTGGATGTGCCAAAGGAATATTGGGATGTCTGCCATGTGCATCTCTGCCCCTTTGACTTTGTCAGCCAGAGTCAGATGGTCAACCTCTTCAAAGGCGGAGTCAACCAGACCGTCAGCCTGGATCCTGCTCCCGGCTATATGATGCCTTCCTTTTGGCGTGATCTGAGGCTGGTGCTGCAAGGCGTTACGATCTTCCAGCCATCGGAGGAGGAAATGCGCGCGCTCTTTTGGGGCGAGACCAACGACCTGTGGGAGATGGCGCTCAAGATCAGCGAGTACGGTCCGCAGATCATCGTCATCAAGCGCGGCACGCACGGGCAGATGATTTACGATGTGGCGGGAAATCATCGTTATGAAGTGCCTGCCTATCCTTCGCGGGTGGCAGACCCAACCGGAATTGGCGATGCCTATTGCGGTGGATTTTTGGCGGGCTTCCAATTAACGAATGATCCCTTAATGGCGGGGTTGTATGGAAGTGTCTCTGCTTCGCTAAAAATAGAAGGGAGCGGACCATTTTATCCGCTGGATGTGATGCCCGGTCTGGCCGAGGCGCGCCTGCGTTCCCTGAAAGATATGGCGAGGGAAGTTTAAATTCAAGGATGAAGGACAAAGTAATCTATTAAAAGTTTACGACTTCTCAAAATAGGTTGGCACGTTTTCAAATTTGAAGTAAAGCTTAACGCGAATTTCGCTAATGGGCGAATGACGCGAACGTTTAAAAAAAATGGCGAAATTCATCAAATTCGCTAAAAAACCGTTCGATTGAAGAAATGAAAATTGTCATCACTTACAAAGTAACCACTACCGAATTATGATGGATAAACATGCAACCTGTAACCTTCCCACCTTCCAACTTAATCGACCTTGCGATTCAAGTTCAACAGATTCCCGCGCCTACATTTTCCGAAGGGCTGCGCGCTGAATTCGTGCGCGGACTTTTTGTCAACGAGGGGATTCAAGATATTTCGATTGATGCAACGGGGAATGTTTATGCGCGACTGGCGGGCAAACAGAAAAAAGCGAAACCGCTGATCGTCTCTGCCCATTTGGATACTGTCTTTCCAAACAGCATCAACTTGCAGGCGAAGAAGGAAGCGGGGAAGATCATTGCGCCGGGCATCGGAGATAATTCGCTGGGCGTGGCGGCGTTGATCGGAATCCTGTGGTCTTTGCGTGAAAGAAAAATTGACTTGCCGCATGATGTTTGGTTCGTGGCGAATGTCGGTGAGGAAGGTCTCGGTGACTTGTGCGGAATGCGCGCCGTTGTGGATCGTTTCGGCGACGACGTGATCGGCTATCTTGTTTTGGAGGGACTCGCGCTTGGGCACGTCTATCATCGCGCGATCGGGGTGCGGCGCTATCGCATCACTGCCAGAACCGCAGGCGGACATTCCTGGTCTGATTACGGTCAGCCTTCGGCGGTGCATGAACTGGCGGCGTTGATTACAAAATTGACGGCGATCCGTCTGCCGCGCGAGCCGCGCACCACGATGAACGTTGGCACGTTTGGCGGCGGGACGGGAATCAACGTGCTTGCTTCTGAAGCAAAATGCGACCTGGATCTGCGTTCGGAGGATTCGCAATTGCTGGAAAATCTAATTCATCAGGTGGAAGAATTATTCCGCCGTGCAGATCGTGACGGGGTGAAGGTTCTGGCAGAAATCATTGGTCAGCGCCCCGCAGGTGAAATTCCCGCCGCGCATCCGCTGGTGAAACTGGCGGTAAATTGCTTGCATGAACAGGGATTGAGCGCAGGGCTGACGGCAGGTTCAACTGACGCGAACATTCCGTTGAGTCGCGGCATTCCAGCCGTTGTCATGGGAATCACCAGCGGCGGCGGCGCTCATACCACTCACGAATACATTGATATTGACCCGATTGAAAAAGGCATGAAGAGTGTGATTCGGTTTGTGGAATTAGTTGGGGGAGAAAAGGGATTAGGAATTAGGGATTAGGAGTTGTAAATCGCCGTAGCAGTCTTCCGCACTTTGCCTTCCGCTATTTCAATCCCGTTACTTCAAAAACATCGATTCGATGGGTCTTGCCTTTCAGATCCATTTCCTCATGAGGCACAACCCTGACATCTTCTTTGACCCGCTCATAGGCTTCCTTGCTGATTAGAATTTGATTCTTCGCCGAGTTTTCCTGAATGCGTTTTGCCACATTGACGTTGTCACTGATTGCGGTGTATTCAAGCCGTTTTTCGGTTCCGATCAAACCCAGGACCGCTTCGCCAAAATGGATGCCCGCGCCAAAAGAAAGATGTTCGTCTTCGGGCAAAACTTTGTAAAGCTCCTCGACCGAGTCGCGTAATGCCAGCGCGGCTTTGACAGCGCGCAGGGTGTGATCTTCCTGTTGAATGGGGGCGTTGAACCATGCCATGATCGCATCGCCCATGAACTTGTCAATTGTGCCTTCCTGTGAAAGCACAGCATCTGCCATGGCGGCGAGATAACGGTTCAAAGTCAGCACCAATTTTTCAGGTGATAACTTTTCGCTGTAGGTGGTAAATCCGCGGATGTCTGCAAACAGCACGGTGATGTTTGCGCGTTTGCCGCCAAGCTGCAAACTGTTCGGGTCGAGTTGTTCGATCACAGCCGGCGAGACCATGCGCTCGAAGAGTCTGCGCTGGGCTTCAAGTTTTTTGCGCTCGGTCAGGTCGTCGAGGACGATGGCGACGCCCTGCGTCTTCTGGCTTGAATCTTTGAGCGGCGAAAAATTCAAACGCCAGTTTACATTTCCGCGCGAAGGCAGGTTGTGGCTGACCTCAAGGTCAATGATGGGTCTTTCGGTTGCGCGCACCTCCCTCAGATGCGGCGCGATGAATCTCGAAACGGAAGCAAGCACCTCGTTAAGATGATGACCGAGAATCTCCGGCGCGGTATGTCCGATGATGGTCTGCGCGGCTCGATTCGCCAGCGTGACCTGGTCCTGCACATCGGCGGTGATGACTCCGCTGGCGATGGATGCGAAAACCGATTCCATCAAATTCTTGAGTCCGGTTACTTCTTCGAGCGAATGTTTGAGCGAGGAAAATAAACGCGCGTTCTCGATGGCGACCGCGGCCTGATTTGCAAATGCCACCAAAAGGTCTTTTTCAGAATCGGCAAAGATGCCCGCGCGGATGCGGTTGTCGGCATAGATCACACCGATGAGTTCGTTCTTTGCTTTGAGCGGCACGCATAAAATGGAACGCAGGTTGAAGGCCACGATGCTTTCCTGCCCGATGAAGCGATTGTCTTCCTGCGCATTCGTGGTGAGGATCGGCTCGCCGCTTTCGATGACGCGTCCCACGATCGAACGGCTGACGGTCAACTCGGACGGGTTGATGGATTCCATTTCCCAGTTGCGTCCCATGCGCGTGACCATGTCGCCTTTGTCGTCGCGCAGCATTAGGAAGCCGCGTTCGGCGCGTGTCAGGCGCACGATATTGTCCATCACGATCCGCAGTACTTCGTCGAGTTCGAGCGATGAGTTGATGACCTGTCCCGTATCGGCCAGCGCCAGCATGTTGCTGTGTTCTTTTTGGAAGGCTTCGATCTTTCCGCTGATGATCGGAAGCGTGGTTTCCAGGAAGTGTAATTCTTCGATCGTGCCTCTGGGCAGTCTGAGCCTGCTTGCTTCGAGTTCGACGCGAATTTTTTCCGCCAGCAGGCCGAGGGAATGTAGTTGTTCGTGGACAGTTGTAGGGCGGGTTTGATCTGGGTTCATGGAGTGTTCAGTTGAAATTTCAGAGGTTGATTCTTATCTTAGGACTTACGCAGTTCAAAATATTTTAGCCACTAATTTCGCGAATTTGCACGAATTATTTAAGAAATTAGCGAAAATTCGTGTAATTCGCGGCTGGCCTTGTGGTCTTGCGTATATCCCGTCTAATTGTATCCCAAGATGAAGAACTTAACCCGCAGGAACAATATCTGATACAGGATGCGCCACGCCGAGCGGCGGGTGAGCGATGCGTCGCCGGCGCGGCGGCTGAACATGGCGGATTGATGCTCGCGCAATAAAATTTCTATGGCGGGCGCGGCTGAGGGGAGAATCTCCGTCAGGGTTTTGGCGCGCTCTGCCGGCGTGGCGTGAAGCGGCTGCGGCTTTTCCATCCAGCGCAGGGCAGTGTTGACGCTTTGAAATGACCGTTCGATCGAGGTCAGGGAATTCCAACGGATCCAGCGATTCAGCCAGGCTGGCGTCTCCCATCCATTTCGTTCGGCCACATTTTTGAGGATCTGCGCTGTTTGCACGTTTGGCGCGAAGCGTCTCTTGAGGAGGAAGGCGATCAGCGCCAGAGATGCCGCGCCTGCCGCGAGACTGATCCAGATGATTTGAACGCGCGTCAGGGCTATGACGGGTTGGTTGGTTTCTTCGCCTGACAGAGGCTTGTCCTGTGTGATCGGGTCAACTTCAGGCGCGGCTGGCAGAGGAGGAATTGCGAGTACAGGATCGATCCGTTCTGCCGGGCGGTCGAGCGGCTCCTGGTTGCCGGTCGGCTCGAACTCGACCCAGCCATAATTTGGAAAATAAACTTCAGGCCAGGCGTGCGCGTCACGCTCGCGGACGGTGTAAAAGGTGTTTTGTAAATTCGCTTCGCCCTGCGCAAATCCCACCGCCAGCCGCGCGGGGATGCCGATGGAGCGCAGCATCAAAACTTCTGTGCTGGCGTAATAATTGCAAAAGCCCTGTTTAACGTCAAATAAAAAATATTCCAGGGCGTCGGTGGTTCCTTCGGGGAAAGAGATGGAAGGCTTGTATTCGATCTCTGAGCGCAGATAGTTTGTGATCGCCGCCGCCTTGTCGTAGGGCGTTTCTTTATTGGCTGTGATGTCAAAAGCCAGCGATTGAATCCGTACCGAGAAATTCGGCGGTAGCTGCAAATATCTGTCCGTCACCCAGGCGGGATATTCCTCACCGCTTGTCCGCAGATCGGCAATGGTCGGATTTGCCATGAGCGCTTTGACATGATAACTGTCCCCCGCTTCCAACTTCGGCGACGCCTGCACCGCCAAAATATCCAGAGTCTCCGCTGCGGGGATTTGCTTGTAAACGATGTTGGCAGGGTGACTGACAAACAACGGCTGCGCGGCAGAGTAAAGGATGGTCTGTCCCTTGAGGTACACATTGAATGTAAAGTTCAAACTTGAACGATGATCCATATCGGGGATGCTGAAATCGCCGTCCTGCGGTTCGTAGTTCAAGCCCCCTACATCCGTTGTGACCCAGCGTCCGTTTTCAAAGGTGTCATACACTCTGCCGCGCCAGTACAGCCGCGGATATTCCGTCACAGCCGCCGGCACATAAACAAGGAACGCCACCGCCGCGCTTTGTTTTGCGCGCGTGCCCAGCGACAATTCATTGCGATAAAAATCGCTGACGGGCAGGTTCTCCTTTTTTGCCGCCGCGAAAATATTTTCCATGCGTTCGTTCTTCGGGAAAATTTTGTTGGATATCCTTTGCCAGGCTGTCCGCGCCTGTGTGTTGTACGTCAGGGCGGATGGGGCAGCCCATGCCAGCAGAATCAAGACCGCCGCGCTGACCATGATCGTGTTGTTAAAATCCATTCCGCTTTCGGCGGAGATTTGCACATGCCGCTCGCGCCAGTTTTTTTGGTCAACCAGATATTTTTGCCGTCCCAGCAAAAGCAACGCCACGAAAATATACAGCCCAAACATCCAGCTAAAATCCCGCGTGGTGTAGTGATTGAGGTAAATTACGAACATCAAAATGCCGCTTGGCAGAACAGCAGCCAGCGCGTTGGCATAGCGCGTCAGATAATAACCGCTGACGAGCGCGGCGAACCAATACGGGATGCAGAACATCGCCACAAAGAACAGCGGATCTTTGACCGGTCTGCCGGCGCTGAATTCGCTCAGCCCGAGCAGAATCCGCCCGGCCAGCACAGCCAGCCTGTCACCGAGGTAGGCTTCCTCCTCCCCAAACTCGATCATGCCAAGCAACTGCCATGTCAAAAGCGCGAGCATGTACCCGACTGCCAGAATATTCACGCCGCGCTTTTGAAATTTACTTTGCCCCAGCGCCAGCCCAACCAGCAAACCGAGCAGCGCAACACTGCGGACGTATTCAAGTCCATCTGTCCAGCCAGTGGACTGCAAACGCCAGGCGGAGAACAGAGTTGCCAGAAATAAAAATACGGCAGAAGGCAGATCCCACCAGCGCGCGGATGATTTTTCCATCCTTTGAGTGTACAATAAATGCCGCAGGTACGTCAATTCAAAAAGCAGTTCTGGAGGATGGTATGCAATCGTTAATCGACTTTGGCATTTCTCTCATCGTCGCACTTCAAAGCATGGGCGATTGGCTGATCGCCCCCATGAAATTTTTTAGTTACCTCGGCAACGAGGAATTCTTTTTGCTTGTCCTGCCGCTGCTCTACTGGAGCGTTGATTCCGCGCTTGGCTTGCGGGTCGGCGTGATTCTTGTGACGAGTAATCTATTCAACAATGTCTTCAAACTGATCTTTGCCGGGCCGCGCCCGTATTGGGTCAGTTCGCATGTTCGCGCGCTGTGGACAGAAACATCCTTCGGCATTCCCTCCGGGCACGCGCAAAATGCGGTCACTGTTTGGGGGATGATCGCCGCCTATTACAAGCGGACCTGGGTCTGGGCGACTGCCATCGCGCTCATCTTCCTGATCGGTTTTTCGCGCATCTTCCTCGCCGCGCATTTCCCGCACGACGTGGTCTTCGGTTGGCTGTTAGGCGCGATTCTCCTGTGGGCATTCATGCGTTTCTGGGAGCCGATTGCAGCCCGTGTCAACCAAAAAACTTTGGCGCAAAAAATATTAATTGCTTTCATTACATCCATGCTTTTCATCGCACTTGGATTTGGCGCGACGAGTTTGCGGAGCGGATTTCAAATCCCTCAAACGTGGATGGATAATGCGCGCCTCGCCGGCGACGAATTGCCTGATCCTGTTGACCCAAACAGTACCTTCACCTCAGCAGGGACTTTCTTCGGGCTGGCAGCCGGCGCAGCGTGGATCCTGTCTCTTGGCGGGTATCAGGCCGCAGGTCCGATTCAGAAGCGCGCCATTCGTTACGTCATCGGCCTGGTCGGAGTCCTCATCCTTTATATGGGACTTGGTCAAATCTTCCCGCGCGATCCCGACCTGATTTCCTACGCCCTGCGCTTTGTGCGTTACACGCTGATCGGTTTTTGGGTGGCGGGCGGCGCGCCGTGGGTCTTCAAGAAAATTAAACTCGCGGAGTGATTCGAAGTTCATTCATGAAAATTTTGCTGCTCAACCAAGCCTTCGTCTCGCCGGACGAGCCGGGGCATACGCGCCATTTTGAGATGGCGCAATTCTTGCGCGCGCGCGGACATGAGTTGGTGATCGTCGCCAGTGATTTGAATTATCAAACGGGACAGCGCACGGTGGAGCGGCGCGGACTCTTTGCCGAGCAGGTCATTGACGGCGTGCGGATTCTGCGCGCGTATATTTTCCCCGCGCTGCATCGCAGTTATTTTTGGCGCATCATTTCGTTCTTTAGTTTTATGTTCAGCTCGGTGTGGACTGCGCTGACCGTGAAAGATGCGGACATCATCATGGGCACCACGCCGCCAATCTTTCAGGCTGTCTCTGCCTGGGTCGTGGCTTTGATTCGGCGCAAGCCGTTCCTGCTCGAAGTGCGCGACCTGTGGCCTGAGTTCGGCGTCAGCATGGGCGTGCTGAAGAATCCGATCGTGATCGCGCTCGCGCGCTGGCTTGAAAACTTTTTGTATGCGCGCGCCACACATATTCTCGTCAATTCACCGGCGTACAAGGAATATATGCTCGGCAAAGGCGTGCCTGAAAACAAAGTCACCTACATTCCCTACGGCACAGATGTGGATATGTTCAACCCCGATGTGGACGGTTCATCCATTCGCGCGAAGTTGGAGTTGGAAAATAAATTTGTTGTGCTTTACGCGGGCGCGCTCGGGCAGGCGAATGACATTGATACCATTCTGCGCGCGGCAGAAAGATTGAAGCCGCACGACAAAATTTGCTTTGTCCTGTTTGGCGATGGCAAGGAACGTACGCGGCTCGAATCTGAATCAAGGCGAAAGAATTTATCGAATGTCATCTTTGCCGGTGTTTGCCCCAAGAAGGAAATGCCGCTCGTGATCGCCTCTTCTGATGTGTGCCTCGCGATCCTTCAGGATATTCCCATGTTCCGCACCACCTACCCGAACAAGGTTTTTGATTACATGGCCGCTGCGCGCGCGACTGTGCTGGTCATTGACGGTGTTGTGCGTGATGTGATCGAATCTTCCGACGGTGGTGTGTTCATCCAGCCGGGCGACGATGAGCAGCTTGCTGAAACGATCCGCGATCTGGCAAATGCTCCGCAGCGCGTGAAGCAAATGGGATTGAACGCGCGCGCATACCTGGTGAAGCATCTTGACCGCCGCGATAAATTAGATGAAACGCTCACCTTGCTTAAATCATTAACCACAAAGGAGCACTAAGGGTCACAAAGAAAACCTTTGTGTTACTTCGTGACCCTTCGTGGTTGATTCTTTTATGAAAATATTTGTCACAGGCGCGACGGGATTTACCGGCTCACGTGTCATCCCCATATTATTGCAAAACGGATTTGAAGTCCGCTGTCTTTACCGCGCGACGAGTGACCGCTCGCTTCTTCCCCAGCCCGAAATTGAGTGGGCGTTAGGGGATGTCTCCGACACTCAAGCCTTATCCGCTTCGATGCGCGGCATGGATGCCCTCGTCAATATTGCCTCGCTCGGCTTCGGCCACGCGGATTCGATCATCGCGTCTGCCAAAGCGGCCGGGGTCAAGCGCGCGCTCTTCATCAGCACCACAGCCATCTTCACACAGTTGAATGCGGACAGTAAATCCGTGCGCATGGCAGCCGAGACAGCCATCCAAAACAGCGGACTGGACTTCACCATCCTGCGCCCGACCATGATCTACGGCAGCCCGCGCGACCGCAACATGTGGCGGCTGATTCGCCTGCTACGAATTACGCCCATCATGCCCATCTTCGGCGACGGCGAGTCTTTGCAGCAGCCCATCTATGTGGACGATGTGGCGCAAGCCGTGCTTCGCGCCTTGCAAACGGATGCAACCATCGGCAAAAGTTATAACATCGCCGGCAAAGATTCTCTGACCTACAACCAGGTGATTGACACAGTAGCGTCTGCTCTCGGTAGGCGCGTCTGGAAACTTCACCTGCCGTTTATGCCGATTGTCCGTGTGTTGCAATTTACTGAACGGTTGGGCCTTCGCCTGCCCATCAAATCTGAGCAGGTGTTGCGCCTGAACGAGAACAAGGATTTTTCCTACGCAGAAGCGCAAAGGGACTTTGGGTTTAGTCCGCGCGAGTTTGAACAGGGGATAAAACTGGAGTTGACGGGTTAGTCCGCTTGAGCGGGCTTGGTAGGAATAGCCCGACGGTTTTGCAAAGCACCCTTTAGGGCATCGTCGGGCGGGATCAACGGGCGGATCAATGCTTGTCGAAACAGAATCAACTTCCAGTTAATCGCGAGCCGAAAATCTCGTTTACAATAATTCCAATGAATCAAATCATCATCTTTATCCTCCTCACCATCCTTTCCTACATCCTCGTTCATTTGATTCGCCGCCGGGTGGTGAAGGGACAACTGCTTGACCATCCCAACGACCGCAGTATGCACCTGATGCCCACACCGCGCGGCGGTGGGCTGGCGATCGTTGTCATTGTTTTGGTGACGGCCATTTGGTTTGCGCGCGAAACCGACCTGACTCACAGCCTGATCTATATCACCTGCGGCGTGGTCATCGCGTGGATGGGCTGGCGCGATGATGTCCAATCGCTTTCACATAGATTTCGTTTTGCGGTGCAGGGAATGATCGCGGTGATTTCCATTTTAGGGATGGGATATTTCAAGTCGGTTACGATCCCGTTGTTCGGCGTGCTGCAACTTGGCGTGGTTGGAATCATCATCACATTTTTGTGGATCGTTGGTTTGACAAACGCCTATAACTTCATGGACGGCATTGACGGCATGGCAGGCGGCGTTGCGTTCAGTGCCGGGCTGGGCTGGATGATGCTTTCTTCCGCAGGCGGGCAGTGGGGAAACCCCTTTGTATTTTGGCTCGCGCTCTCGATTGCCGCAGGCAGTTTTGGTTTTCTCGGACACAACTGGCAGCCGGCAAAAATATTCATGGGCGACGTTGCCAGCACATTTCTCGGTTACAGTTTTGCAGTGTTGCCATTGCTCTCTGCTGACAAGGGCGGCGATGCCCTGATGCTCGGCACGCTGCTGATGTGGACCTTCATCATGGATGCGGGTCTGACGTTCATCAACCGCCTGCTCAAAGGTGAAAAAGTTTTTTCGGCGCATCGCTCGCATTTATTTCAATGCCTCGTCATCGGCGGTTATTCACACGCAATGGTCAGCTCGTTGTATATTCTTTTGACCTTGTTCGCGGGTTTACTTTCGTACGTCTGGGCGCGCGGACATCAGATCGCCGCGCCGTTCATCTTTTTGGGATTACCGCTTATTTGGATTTTCCTGTCCCGTCACGCTTCCCGATTAAGAAATGTTAACTAAGCTCCGAACACTCGCTTCGCTCTACCGTCAGCTTGGCCTGCGCTGGTTGACATTTCGCCTCACTTACGCATTCCGCCTCCGTAGCGGACTCGTCCGCCTGCAAACGCCGCAATACAAATGGGCAGACCGCCCGCTCAAGTATTGGCTCAGACCGAGCATCCCCTCCGAGCCAGGTGCCTATGCCGGATGGCGCAAACAAAATGCCCCCAATTTTTTTGCGTCTGTAGGAGCAAGTTTACCCCGCCCAAATTACGGTAACAACGCCATCGAAGAAGCCGACCGAATTCTCAACGGCGAAATCAAATACTTTTCCCACAAATACCATCAAGCGGGCTTTCCACCTAACTGGAATGATGTCACCCTGAGCGATAGTGAAGAGTCACTACCGACATCAAAAGAGATTCTTCGGTCGCGAAGAACGCTCCCTCAGAATGACAAGAATAGACACTGGTCGCAAATCTCCGACGACTCTGAAACCGATATCAAATTCACCTGGGAGCCGAACCGCTTTGCCTTCGTCTATACCCTCGTCCGCGCCCACGCCGCCACAGGTGACGAAAAATATCCGCAAGCCTTCTGGCAGTTGATTCAAGACTGGGCAAAGCACAACCCGCCCAACACCGGCGCCAACTGGAAAGACGGGCAGGAGATCGCGCTGCGCCTCATGGCATGGACATTCGGCTTTTACGCATTTATCAATTCCCCTTCGACGACACCTGAACGAATTTCCCAATTTGCCCTGTACGTCGCCGCCCAGGCCGAGCGGATTAATAAAAACATCGCCTACGCCATATCCACGCGCAGCAACCACAGCGTCAGCGAAGCCTTTGGTCTGTGGCTGGTGGGACTGCTCTTCCCTGAATTGAAAGACGCCGAAAAATATTTTTCAACAGGTCGTGACCTGCTTGAACATGAAGCCGTCAATCAAATTTTCCCCGATGGCAGTTATTCGATGTACTCGCTCAACTATCATCGCTTCATTTTGCATATTTATTTGTATGCCATCCAACTAGGCAACCTCAACAAATCTCCATTCTCTAATCATCTACTCTCTTCTCTTTCCAACTCCATCGCTTATCTTTCCCGCCTCATTGACCCGCAGACAGGGCAAATGCCTGTTTACGGCTCGAACGATGGCGCGCTCGTCCTGCCGTTGAACAACTGCGACTCCACCGATTACCGTCCGCTGCTACAGTTGGGTTCCGTCACCATCAATGGTCAGCGCATGTTCGAGGCCGGCGAATGGGATGAGGATGTGTTTTGGTTATGCGGAGAGCAGTTTACCGCGAAGGACGCGAAGGATTCGAAGAAAGAAGAAAGCGATGTCCTGAGTTTACCGAAGGAAAGAAAGAATCCTGACGACCTTCGCGTGCTTCGCGGTGAATCATCTTTCCCCAATGGCGGCACATACATCCTGCGCGGCGCGAACAGCAAAGCCGTCATCCGCTGCACAGACTTTCAAGAACGCCCCTCCCACGCGGACCAACTCCATGTTGACCTGTGGATGGGAAAACATAACATCGCCTGTGATGCAGGGACATATTTATACAGCGGCGAAGGTATCTGGCGCAACGGACTCGCGCGCACCTCCACCCACAACACGGTCACTGTGGATGGAAAAGACCAAATGACAATGGTCAGCCGCTTCACATGGACGAACTGGGCGAAGGGCAATGTCTTCGAGCACACCGATAATCTCTGGCAGGGCGGGCACGATGGCTATAAACCTGTCACACACAAGCGCACGGTCATGGCGCTTGATGGGGATCGCTGGCTGGTGATCGATGAACTCGATTCAAACGAGCCGCATCATTATTCTTTGCACTGGCTGCTGAATGATGCGCCCTTTGAAGAAAATAAAAACTCGATTCACTTAAAGTATGAATCGAGCGTCTTCAAAATTCAAACAGGTTTATTGAACGGCGAAGGAAAATTTTCCATCGTCCGCGCCGACCCGAACAGCACACGCGGCTGGCGCTCAAAATATTACGGTCACAAAGAACCTGCCATTTCTGCGATGCTGGAGACAGATCAATCCCATGCGGTCTTTTGGACTTTCTTTGGATTTGAAAACGATGCAGTTGAATTGAACGGATCTTCGCTGCAAGTAAACTCACGACGATGGACGATTGACCATTGACCATCAAGCCACCGTCCATCGTCTGTTGTCAATCGTCTGCCCGCTGCAAAATATGACTGACCGCAGTGGATGCCGGCCCGCCAAGCGACTGGATGAGTCCATAGGTTGCGCCTGCAATCTGGTTCGCTCCTGCCTGACCCCGTAACTGGGTCACTGCTTCGACGGCTTGATACACCCCGGCAGCGCCGCCGGGGAATCCGCGCGCTTTCATGCCGCCCATCGTGGCGCAGGGAATCTTTCCTTTCAAGCCAATTTCATTTTCTGCGGCGAGCTTCCAGCCTTTGCCTTTAATTGCAAACCCGACCGCTTCCAAAGATAGCGCGGCGAAAATGCTGAACGCGTCGTGATATTCGAAGAAGTCGATTTGATCCAAAATGATTCCCGCCTGTTTCATGGCTTTGCCTGCGGAAATTTGCGCGGTGTCAAAATATAAAATATCTTTTCTATCGTGCAATGCCAATGTGTCAGAGGATGCGGCGGAGCCGGCGATCTTCACGAGTGGACGCGAAGCGTGCCAATTGGACGGAAGCAGCTCGCGGCGAGTCAGAACGAGCGCGGCAGCGCCATCCGCATTGGGGGCTACGTCAAACATATTGATCGGGTCGCTGACCATATCCGCTTTGTGATATGTCTCAGGCTTGATCGCTTTTCTAAACATGGCATTTTTATTTGCAACGCCGTTCGTGTGGGCGGTCAATGCAAAATTTGCAAACCCATCGGCGGGAACATTGTTTTCAAACATGTAACGCTTCATCAACAGCGCGGCTTGCGCGGTGGGGTTCATGCCTTGCACGGCTTCAAAATCAGAATCGGATGTAGTGGCAAGCGCCTCATCAACCACTGCGCCGATCTTGTCTGTGAATTTTTCAACACCGACGACGAGCGCCGCATCGACCATGCCGCTGGCAACTGCGAGGTAACCCTGACGGAGTGCCGCCCCGCCGGATGCTCCCGCGGCTTCAAGGGTGACGGCTTCGATGCCGGTCAGCCCGGCGTAATCCGCGATGAGCGCGCCAAGGTGTGCCTGCCCTGAAAGATTCGGCGCGAGCATATTGCCGACGAATAATGCCTGCGGTTTGATGCCGCCCGCGTCCGCGTCTTTAAGCGCGGCTTGAATGGCGTCGAGAGCGAGATCGCGCAGACTGATCTCCCAATGCTCGCCGACTTCTGTTTGTCCGATACCTGCGATGACGACTTCTGTCATGAATGCTCCGTTGAAAAAGGTAATTAGTAATTGGGTAATTAGGGTTTTCCTAATAGCTTGGTTACTAATCCCTAATTACCTGATTTACTTCATTGCCAACTTGCCGCGATAGCGGACATAGGTTGCGTAATCAATTTCAGTTCTGCGGGAAATATATTCCTGCGTTTTCGCGGCGAGACTCTGGCGGGCGGACACTTTGTCAGTGACGAGAATATCGAAGGCGTCGGACCCTGCGCCAGAGCCGAAAGAGACGACGAGGATTCTGTCACCGGGCTGGGCGATGTCGAGAGTCGCAGTCAGGCCGATCATGGCTGCGCCGGCGTAGGTATTCCCGATCGTGTGGACTAAAAGCCCGGGCTGAATCTGCTCGGCAGAAAATCCGAGTTGACCTGCGACACGCTGCGGAAATTTTGTATTCGGCTGGTGAAAGACCGCCCACTTGTAATCTTTGGCGGTTGTGCCAGATGCTTCCATCAAATGAGTTGCGGCTTCGGTGATGTGCTTGAAGTAGGCAGGCTCGCCTGTGAAGCGCATTCCGTGCTCGGGATATTTCTGGTATTCGCGCCGCCAGAAATCGGGCGTGTCGGTGACGTAGGAATACGAGGCATTGATGATTGCCAGCGACTCTTCGGCGGGGCCGAGGATGTACGCGCCGCCGCCTGCGCCGGCGGTGTATTCGAGCGCGTCACCGGGCTTGCCTTGCGCCGTGTCCATGCCGATGGCCATGGCGTAACGTCCCATGCCTGAGCCGACCAAGCCCATTGCGGCGACAAGGGCTTCGGTGCCGGCTTTGCAGGCGAATTCCCAGTCGGCGGCTTGCGTGTTGGGGACGGCGCCAATCGCTTCGGCAACCAACGTTGAAGTTGGTTTGACCGCATATGGATGCGACTCTGACCCGACCCAGACCGCCCGCAGTTCTGTCGGGTCAATTTGTGCGCGGAGCATGGCATTGCGCGCCGCTTCGATCGACATGGTGATGACGTCTTCATCGAGGCCGGGCACAGCTTTCTCTTTGATGGGAAGTCCTGTGGTTTTGCCTGTCCATACGCGTGCGACTTCTTTGGCGGGCAGGCGGTATCGTGGCACGTATGCGCCATAGCCGATAATGCCGACGGGTTTGACGGGTTTTAGGAGGGTGGGGGAGTGAGGTTGAGGGGTTGTCATTAAATATCCTTGCGTTGATCGCTTTGCTTTATAAGAATGGTTTTTATAAGTTCTTCTTTTTTTCGGATTGCTTTACACATACCAAAACTTTGAGGTCAACCTTGCCTGCCTGAAAGACCTGACAGGTCTCCACGAGGGGCTGGTCAATCGTGACTTGTGTTCGCACAAGAATTGCGGTCGGCACGGTACTGATGAAACCTGTCAGGTCTGTGGTTACACATACCAAAACTTTGACTTCAACCCCGCCTGCTTGAAAACCTCTGCCACCTGTTCAACGCTTCGCCCATGAAAATCCACGGACAGGCGGTTGTGATACCAGAGTTTGGACAAGTCCCAAACTTGTTGAATGGTCAGGATTTCTCCGCGTTTGAGATTGTTTCGCTTACACCACTTGTCAATTAATTCCTCCGACTGGAAGAGAAGCATCGTCGCTCAGGTGAAGACCAAGTCATCGTACCAGCGGGCGAAGGGCAGGGGGAAATGCACGAGTAATTGGTGATTGGTAATTGGAGATTGAGTAAGTTCTCCATTTTTAATTTCCAGGAGAATTGTTTCGTCGCTTTCCGTGCAAACCGCGTCAATGACCGCGTCGCAATGCAGAGCGGCAGGGATTCCAAGCATGTCCCAGGCGCAATTGGCGAAGTAGGTCTTCCCGTTCGCATGGACTTTGAAATCCGTGGGAATGCCAGAGAACGGGTTTGCCATGCGAATGGTCAAGGTGTTTGGTTCAAGGAAGAAGGCATGGCGGTTATGTAATTCTTTGTAGTATTCGCTGGCTTCTTCGGTTGAAATGTCAAAGTGCGCGGCGGTAACGTCCACGCTTGGCGGATGGGTGGTGTCCGCGAAGTGACTGTAGATAAAAGCGCGAGTTTGCCAGAGAAGGTCTACCATTTTCGCGGTGTATCTCCTTTTTCGATTTCTTCTTTTGCTCGGGCGAGTGTTTTATTCCACATAATGTCAAAAGTTACTCGGGTAATGCCGAATGGATAGCCGCCAAATGCGCCGACAATCATATAGGACGCGCCGATTTCATCCAATGCCTTGACGATTTGCACATAAAACGAAACTGCCGTCATTTGACCTCCATTCGGACGGGCGTTAAGTATGCCAATACTTTCATGTTGATTTCAGACATGGATAATTCAGGGAATTTTTTTTGAAACGTGCCGCGCAATGCGGCCATTGCAAACTCCTGCGCGTTCAAACCAGGGATCAGGCGTTTTTCAAACGGCATGTTTGCCAGCAACTTCATTTGCACCCAATCAATGGGATCGAATCCATCCACGATAGCGGAGATTTCTTCGGGAGTGAGGGGTTTTCTTTCGGTCATCTTCAACCTTCAACCTTCAACTCTTTCAGAATCTCTTCCGCACGATCCACACGCACGACCTTCTCCATCACCATTTGACTGGCAACCTTCTCGATCAACTCGCCGGATGCGCCAGCGGCGATGGCAACCTGCCTTGCGTGCAGGGACATATGTCCGCGTTGGATGCCTTCGGTGGCGAGCGCGCGCAGGGCTGCCATGTTTTGCGCGAGGCCGACCGAGACGATGATCTCAGCCAATTCGGAGGCGGTCTTGACGCCCATTAACTTGACTGCAGCTTGCGCCGCCGGGTGGACTTTGGTCGCGCCGCCGACGATTCCCACTGCCATTGGCATTTCCAGCGTGCCGACGAGGTTGCCGTCTTTGTCCTTGCCCCACGTGGACAGGGAAGTGTATCTACCAGAACGGGCGGCGTATGCGTGCGCACCTGCCTCTATGGCGCGCCAGTCATTGCCGGTGGCGATGACGACCGAGTCCACGCCGTTCATGATGCCCTTGTTATGGGTTGCCGCGCGATAGGGGTCTGACGCGGCGAAGGCATACGCGGCGATAATGCCGTCGCGCACGGTCTCGCCTTTGAAGGATTCAAAACCGACGGTCAACTCACTGACGGGGATGGTACAGCGCACACGGGCAATTCTTCTGTCAGCCAGATTGGACAAAATCTTCAGGTGAACTTTTCCGCCGGTGATTTCTTCAATTCGCGGCGCGAGTTTTTCACAAGCCGTGTTGACCGCGTTCGCGCCCATCGCGTCGCGCACATCATAGATGAGGTGAATGACGATGAACGGCCCAATGGCGGATTCTTCGATCATACGCACTTCAAGGTCACGCGCGCCGCCGCCGAATTTTTTCAGGATCGGGTCAATCGCATCGGCGACAGCGAGTAATTCGGCTTTGTGCTCGTATATTTTCAGCCGCGCTTCGTTCATGTTGACCACGTTGATTAACTGCATCTGACCGATCATCAGCGGCTCGGTGGTGGTGGCTGTAAATCCGCCGCCGGCGCGGGCGAGCTTTGCCATGAAGGACGCGCCTGCCACAACGGACGGTTCCTCCACCACGAAGGGCACCAGCACGTCGCGCCCGTTGACCAAGAAGTTCAGTCCGATACCGACGGGCAGCGCGTACATGCCGATCACATTTTCGATCATGTGGTCGGCTGATTCAGCGGAGAGTCCGCCGGTGGTAAACGGGAGCAGGTCTTCGGGCGTCCGATGCGCTGCGTCTGCAAGTTTGGCGCGGCGTTCGTCGAGGGTCAGGTTGTAAAATCCAGAGATGCGGGAATTGGTCATGTGAGTTGATTCCAAGTATAGGTTTGGCCGCCTTTCAAATTCTATCAAAAAGCAACGGATTGATTATAATGTCTGTATGCTGCTCACCCGTGAACAATTGCAGGATCGTTTATTTGCGCTTCACCGCGCAAGTTTGGAATTGGTAAGGGATGTTTCGCTTGAGAGCCTGCTTGAGCGAATTGCGACCACGGCTTGTGAGCAGGCCGGCGCGCGTTATGCTGCGCTGGGGGTTTTGGATGACAATGGCGACCTAAAGCAATTCATCTCGGTCGGCATGACCGATTCGCAAATTAAAAAAATATCACATCCGCCTGTCGGGCATGGGTTGATCGGCGAGTTGATGGATACCGAAATTCCCCTGCGCATCCCGGTCATCTCGGAGCACCCGCATTCTGTGGGGTTTCCCGCACATCACCCAAAGATGAATTCTTTTTTGGGCGTCCCGATTCGCGCGGGTGATATTCAACTTGGGCAGATCTACCTGACCGATAAAGTAGACTCTTTTGAATTTTCTGCGGATGATGAAATGATCATCCAGATGCTTGCCACATACGCCGCCACTGCGCTGCAAAATGCGCGGCTGTATGAGCAGATGCGGGAACGCGACCTGGCATTGACCCGCCGCAATGTGGATATGGGCCTGCTCAATGGCATCGCATCCACCCTGACCTCGAGCCTGGAACTGGACGAGATTCTTAACAAGACCCTTGGGCTTGTGATGAATTATATGAAAGTCGAAGCGGGTGAGATTTTTCTTTTGGAAGAGGATAAGACAACCCTGCGCATGGTGCTGCATCGCGGGCAGGCGGCAGAGGCTTTCTGGACGGCGAATGTTTTTCAGGTGGGCGAGGGCTATCCCGGAATTGTTGCGCGGAATCGCAAACCGATGATCGGCACGCATCTGGCGAGCGATACGAACTTCCTGCGCGAGAAAGTGGTGCAGGCGGGCTTTCAGCAGATCGCGTGCATTCCGCTGCTTTCCGGCGAAAACCTGATGGGCGTGATGAGCGTCGCCACCCGCGCCACAGACCCGTTCGATGAAAGAAATATCCAACTGCTGACGGCCGTCGGCACCTGGGCGGGGCTTGCGATAGAAAATGCGCGGCTGCACGCCAATGCGCGCCGCCTCGCCGTGCTCGAAGAACGCGACCGCATCGGCATGGATCTGCACGACGGCATCATTCAATCCATTTATGGGGTGGGGCTGGCGCTTGAAGGCGCAAAGCTTTCATTGAGCGATGATCCGAAATCTGCAAAGGAGCAGATTCGGCATTCGATCAACGGATTGAATCAGGCGATACGCGATATCCGCGCATACATCCTTGACCTGCGTCCCCGTCAGCTTGGCAACGAAGGTTTGCTGATGGGCATCAAGCGCCTGATCGCGGAGTACCGCGCGCATACTTTTTCTGAGGTGAACTTCACCGGCCCTGATTCAGATATGAAGGATTTGCCGCACACGCAATCGCTCGCGCTGTTCCATATTTGTCAGGAGGCATTGGCAAACGCGGCGAAACATGCCAAGGCAAAGAATGTGCAAATTGTAGTATGGACTACCAATGACCGCGCTTTGCTGGAAATAAAAGATGACGGCAAAGGCTTTGACCTGGATAAAATGCAGGCGTCCATTGGGCATGGCCTGGCGAATATGCAAACGCGCGCACATGCTGTCGGCGGGGATATTGATATTTCGTCTGTAAAGGGGGAGGGAACGACCATTCTGGTGTGGGTTCCGCGCACAGTGGGGCATCATTCAGCGCGCACAGATTCAAGCCTTTAGTTTTTCCAACTCTTCCCAGCGGTGATACGCATTTGCAAGTTCATCGTGTAATTGATTTAACTTGTCCACTGTGGATGTGATCTCGGCACCGTCGCGTTGATAGAAGGATGCATCGGCCATTGCTGCTGTAAGTTCATGAATTTCTGTTTCCAGTGATTCGATGCGCTGGGGGAGTTCGGCGAGTTCCTGCTGTTGCGCTTCGAGCGCGCGTTGTTCCTTGTACGTTAATTTGCGCGGAGCGGACGAATCTTTCGGCGCTGATTCTGTTTGGGATGTTGAAGCAGGATTCGGCGCGCGCGACGCGGTCTTTTCCAACGGGTCAGCCTGTTTCTTCCACTCATCATATCCGCCCACTGTTTCTGTGACTTTGCCATTTCCATCCATTGCAAGCGTGCTGGTGACGATGTTATTTAAAAATGCGCGGTCGTGGCTGACCAGTAAAAGTGTGCCATCATATTCAAGCAAAAGTTCTTCGAGGATTTCCAGCGTTTCCACATCGAGGTCGTTGGTGGGTTCATCCAGCACGAGCAGATTCGCGGAACGGGCAAAGAGCCGCGCCAAAAGCAGACGATTGCGCTCGCCGCCCGAAAGCGCGCTGATGGGCGCGTTGACCCGCTCACGCGTGAAAAGAAAATCTTCGAGATAGCCCATCAGGTTGCGCGCGCGCCCATTGATCGTGACCGTGTCGCGTCCCTGCCCGACGTTATCCAAAATGGATTTGCTGTCATCGAGCTGCGCGCGCAGTTGATCGAAATACGCGATCTCCAAATTCGTGCCGTATTCAACATTTCCAGTTTGCGGAGTTAATTCGTTGAGCAGTAAACGCAGCAATGTAGTTTTGCCCGAACCGTTCGGGCCAATGATGCCGACCTTGTCGCCGCGTTGAATCGTTGTAGTGAAATCACTGACGATGGGCTGATCCCCAAATGAATAGCTGACGTTCTCAACTTCAATCACAAGTTTGCCCGAACGCTTCTCGGCTTGAATTTGCATCTTCACTTTGCCGGGGCGTTCACGCCGCTCAAGCCTTTGTTCGCGCAGACGTTTCAATGCGCGGACTCGTCCTTCGTTGCGCGTGCGCCGCGCTTCGATGCCTTTGCGAATCCACGCTTCTTCCTGCGCCAGTTTTTTATCGAAGAGGATGTTCTGCTCCGCTTCGGCATTGAGCATGGCTTCCCTGCGTTCAAGGAAGGTGGTGTAACTGCAATCCCAATCGAAGAGATGACCGCGATCGAGTTCAATGATGCGGGTGGTTAACTTTTGCAGAAAGACGCGGTCATGCGTGACGAATAATAATGTGCCGCCCCAGCGCTTTAGAAAATCTTCGAGCCATTGGATCGAGTCAATGTCGAGGTGATTGGTGGGTTCATCGAGCAGAAGCAGTTCGGGCTTGCGGACAAGTCCGCGCGCGAGCATGACGCGGCGTTTCATGCCAGCAGACAGCGTTTCAAAACGCGAGTCAGAATGCGCGTCCAAATTCATGCGCGAGATGACCTGCTCCACTTGCAGTTGTCCCTGCCAGTGATGGTCGTCTGTTTTCTTGGGAGAGTCGAGTCCGCTTGCGACGATGTCGAATACTTTGCCTGACACATTCGCGGGAACTTCCTGCGGTAAATATGCTGTGCGTAAATTTTGCTGGCGGGCGATGGTTCCGCTTAACGGTGAAATATCCCCATTGACCAACTTGAGCAAAGTGGATTTTCCCGCGCCGTTGTGTCCCAACAGACCGACCCATTCGCCCTGTTCGATCTGCAAGTTGATCTCGTCCAGTAGGCGCGGTCCGCCAAAGCCGAGACTCACATCCTGTAAACTGATTAATGCCATAGGGGGGAGAATATACTATGAAAAATGAAAGAATGGATAAAAAAAAGTGGTCAGGGCCGCTGCTTGATTAGAAGAGAAAAAGGAATAGAAATATTTCCACCCACCCAATGCGTGCTTATTCGCCTCTCTTATTTCTGGAAATATTGTAATTTGCACTTCCGTTTGAAATTATTATGGAATTGCCTTGCCATTCAAGTGAAATTTTTTGTGGCGATTGGATTTCTAAATCATCTACAAGTTTGATTGCGGGCTTAATATAGTTCTCAATAAAGATTGACATGACATTACCAGCTTGTTGCTCCATATGTTCCCATGCCTGTTCCCCTTGAAAAAGGAAACCACCGCATTCAATATATTTTTCAGATAATTCTGCAAGCCTGTTCGATGGGGTTGGGTCTAAAACCAATAATACAGGCGTATAACCTGCGGCTTGACATTCCACAGGAAAAGATAATTCTTCCGTAAACCTGCCTTGACCGCTGGCGGCAATGGTTACTCGTAATTTAAGTTCGTAGGCTGTGTTCGTATCTGCGATGAGACAATCAACTTGCCTTCCGTTATTTGTAGGATTTCCGTTTTCGTCAATTCGTTTGACTGGCGAGTTTTTTGCCCCGACTGTTTCACCGCCTAAACTGCTGGCTAAAATCGGCTCGAATAAATAACCCGTTTCTTGTGCAGACCGATTGTCAATATCGTAAATCCATTTTCTCCAAGTCATCCAATTGGCTAATAGTTCGATATCGCACGCGCCATACTCCAAAAGAATTCTTGGTCCTATTTGTTCCATTGTTGGAATCGGCTGATTTGATAATATCCTTTTGAATTTGATTCGCCTTCTGTGCAAAGCGCATAAGTTACCAATGAACAAAGCAAAGTCTGGGTCTTTGTTGAAACAGGCTGACAACATTGAGAGAATATTTTCTGAGGCAATATCGGTTGCAAGATATTCAAACCAGTCCAAATTAATTTCATAATAATTTAGTGATGGAAGAGAGATTTGTTCGATACCCAATTCGTCAAATGACCAGTTGAGGTCATGAAGTGCCAGAGTAATTAATGCGTAAATTTCACTATCAGAAATAGCAACCTGCGCTTCACCAGTCCCGTGAATTCTGCATTTTGTGTATAGGTTCTTGATGAAAACGGAGTTGCTCATAGCCTGCCTTTTAAAATAACGTGAGCTGTAGTTCTTTGCTTTTCAATGTCTCAAGCAATTCTTTTGTTTTAAGTAATGCAGGACTCATGCCTTCAGTCTTTGTAAGTGAAAAGTCTATAAGCTCACCGCCATCATTCACATTGCCTTCGTTCGCAAATCCATAATCATTTTTGATATGTTCCGCGAAAATTCTAGCGAGAAGGGGAGGGATGGCATTTCCAATCTGCTGGATTTTTTCAGCGTCGCTGCCTTCAAAAACAAATGAATCTGGAAAGGTCTGAATTCTTGCAGATTCCCGAATTGTTAATGGGCGATTTTGGACAGGGTGAATGAATTCTCTTGTAGATGCTCCAGTAATGGTAAGGCTTGGCTCGTCATATATCAACCTTTTAATACCAGAAGGCGCTCCACCACGTTTAGCACTTGGCGTACCATCTTGTACCCTTCGGTTTGCTCGTCTTTGGAAAGATTCGTGTTGTAACTCCAAGGGCAAGTCTTTCATGGTTTGACCTTGCTTTAAGAGTCTGATGCGTTCAAGTTGAATCTTGGTTAAATAAACTGCAAAATGGTCGGTTACAAATTTTGCGTCATTTCTCAGTTGTTCATCCCACTCGCTGATGGGGGCGGCGGGGTAATTGATTAACTGTTTGCTTCCTTTTGTGGGTTCTGGCAATCCTGAAATTGTATGTTTTAGGGTAATGTCCGAATTTCTAAAAATTTTCCCTTTAACTTTTATGGTTGGCTCTGGTAAATCAAAATCAATTCCTAATCTATTTCCGATGACAAATACTCTTTTCCTTCGTTGAGGAACACCATATTCATGGGCGTATATCTTTTCAACTCTGATTTTGTATCCCAAGTCAATAAAGGCTTTCGTCGCTTCATATAGATAATTTCCATTATCTGCTGTTAATAAGCCTTCCACATTTTCCATCAAAAACCATTTTGGCTTGATTCTATCTAACGCGCTTACATAACTTTTTAGTAAAGTATTACGCGGGTCATCCCAAAATCTTAATCCTGCGGTGGAAAACCCCTGACATGGGGGACCGCCAATTAAAAAATCCAATTCCCCTACACCTATATTCAAATCGTTTAATAATTTGTCAAAATCAATTTGGTTAATATCTGCCGCTAAAATTTTTGTTGTAGGGAAATTTCTTTTGTACGTTTCAAGAGCGGCATTATCAATATCTGTGGCAAAAATAATGTCATAATCGGCTTTTTCAAAGCCTAACGAACAACCACCTGCGCCACAAAATAAACTTATTGCCTTGGGTTTCATGTTTTTACTGATTCCTGAAAAAGTTTTCTGCTTTCTTTCAATAATAAAGCGTTTTTGCAGAGTGGTTACTAACTTTGCAATATACCAAATACAAACTTATGCGGAATCACCATTTCCTGCGCTGACGCCAACTATACAACCAATCCAATTGCTTGGCAACACTTCTTACTTTTTACTTCTCACTCCCCAACTCCTTCAAAAACTTTTCCTTATTCGCTGAGCGCGCCGCCTTTCCGCTGGACGTTTTCGCGATCCATTTTTCGCCAAACACCTTGGCAAGCCTCAATCGCGATAATCCCCGACATAAAACTCAACTTGAATATTATCCGGGTCGCGGAAGCAAACATAGTCGCTTTGCCCGTCCGGGTCAAATTCGATGCCCGCTGTGTGAATCCCCAACTCCTTGAGTATTACCATCAAGCCATGTAATTGCTCGTGTGATTCGACTGCAAATCCCACGTGATCAAGCCCAAGGCGATTTTCATCAAAACGGTCATTTTCAAATACGGGCTTTAGGGAACGTTGAAAACAAAGCAGAAAATTTCCGCACGAGATCCAACGCACCTGTGGGTTTTCGCGCGAGGCTTTCACGCCGAGAATTTTTTCATAAAATTCGGCAGAACGGTTTGGGTCTGAAACCGTCAGAACAATATGATGAACACCGCGAATTTGCAGAGTCATTGAATCACGGCCTGTTTTCCCAACTCCCTCAAAAACTTTTCCTTATTCGCCGACCTTGCCGTCTTGCCGCTGGAAGTTTTCACGATCCATTTTTCTCCAACCACCCTCACGTGCCTCAGCGCGATGGCTTCCTGCTCTGCGGGGTCGTCGCTTGCAAGAAAAAAGCGCAAGCCTAAATTCAGCCTGCGCTCACGGTTCATTGCGCGGCCTTACGCCTTTTTTCGATCTCGCTCACAATATCATCAAGGGATTTATCCGCAAAAAGGACTTCCCGTTCCTGCGTATAATTTCCGTACCCTTGAGTAAATTGTTTGAGGAAGCGGACAGCATCAACTACGCCTAATTCTTTATAGAGCAGGCTGATTGCTTGTTGATTAATTTCGATTAGGGGTCTTGCGTCAGTAATCATTTTTCAATCTCCTGAACCAAATCAACAGGATTTACCACTTTTACCATTAAATCCTGGACTCGCTTTGAACTTCGTAGTAATTTGTCATCGCATGTACAGAGATAATCGGCGTTTCCTGCTTCTGCCAAAGCCAAGTGAAGTGCGTCAAGCGGCTTAATGCCAATTGTCATTAAATCTACCGCACGCAGCTTTTCCTTTTCAGTGACATTGATAACACTTTTTGCTTTTGCCAGGACAGCGAGTGTATGTTCTTTTCGTGTTGGCATTGAACTTTGTTCGCTTTCATAGAGCAAAGCTTCTGATGAAAGCAATTCAACCTGTCCAATATCACAAAAGGTGATAATTCCAAGAACGGCTTCTGACTCTAATGCAATCCGAACTTGATTCGGGGTGTCAAGTGGTCTCTGAATAGCGCATAGGTCAAGGTAAATCTTCACGGCGTTATTTTAACACTTTTTACTTTCCACTCCCCAACTCCCTCAAAAACTTCTCCTTATTCGCCGAACGCGCCGTCTTGCCGCTGGATGTTTTCACGATCCATTTTTCTCCAACCACCCTCACATGCCTCAGCGCGATGGCGGAGCTTTTTGTCACATGCTTGCGGATCGCGTCCGCGATGACTTCCTGCTCCGCGGGTTCTTCGCTGTCCACTTCGGCGATGATGACAACTTCCTCCGTCCCTGCGTCTTCATCGTACATGCCAAACGCCACCGTGCGGCCTGGGTGTACGCCGGGCACTTCACTGGTCAGCGCTTCGAGGTCCTGCGGATAAATATTTTTTCCGCCGACGATGATCATGTCCTTTTTGCGGCCCGAGACATACAACTCGCCGTCCGCGAGAAAACCGTAATCGCCGGTCATGTACCAGCCATCGCGCAGCGCCAACTCGGTCGCATCGGGACGGTTGTAGTAACCTGTCAACATGCAGTCACTTTGCAGCATGATCTCACCGACGACTCGTTCGGGAATATCCATGCCATTTGAATCCACCACGCGGATTTTTGTGTTGGAGAGCGGACGTCCCGACGACATCACTTTCATTGACGAGCGACCAGCCACCGGCGGAGTCACGATGCGCTCCATCATGAAGGACTCGCGGTCGATCTCAACGACAGTTGGTCCGGCTTCCAACAAGCTTTGAGTCACCCCGAAGACATTCTCCGCCATGGCATAGGATGTCTGTAAAGCCAGCGGATTCAGCCTGAACTTCTCGAACTTCTCCGCAAAGAGACGATGGCTTTCGGCGTGGACAGGCTCGGAGCAATTGATGATCGCGCGCCACGTGGAGAGATCGACGCCTTCGAGGTTTCGCTCGCGGATCTTGTTGGCGCAAAAGTTGTAGGCGAAATTTGGAAGCCAGCTTAATGTCCCTTTGTATTGCGAGACAGATTGCAGCAGCTTGTACGGAGCGCGCACCCAATCGAAAGGCGACAACTCAACGACTGGCACGCGCAGAAGGACTGGCATGAGGAAGCACGAGATCAATCCCATATCGTGATAGAGTGGCAGCCACGAAACGATGACATCTTTTTCAGGGTCAAGTTGAATGGCTGTGCTGTACGCCTCAAGTTGATTGAGAACAGCTTTGTGCGAGAGCGCCACACCTTTTTGCAGACCGGTTGTCCCCGAAGAATGCTGCAAGATGACAATATCTTCGGGCGCGGCCTGCATGCCTTGTAGAGAATCGAAATCAGGTTCAGCTTGCGGCTCAATGGTATTGGTTACGATGACTTTACGAATCGAGTCGCCGGGCGCGAGCGCCGAGCGCGCTTCAGATTCAAACTCTGCGGAGGTGATGATCGCAACTGGTTTTGTAATTGAGATTAGCGAAGCCAGATCGGCGCGGTATCTTTCGGGCGAAAGTTTTTCGCTCAAGAACGGCATGATCGCGGGAATCGCGCCGTGCAGAATCGCACCCCAAAAAGAGAAGACCAGATCCTGTCCGTGCTGAAGAATTAAGAGCACAACCTCGCCGGGCTTTATATCTTCGCGCGCATAAGTCAATGCATATTGATTCGCGCCGAGGATCAACTGGCGAAAGGTCAACTCCTGATCGGGCTGACTTGCGTGCTGCAAAACAATGCTCCTTTTTTCAGGGATTTCCAAAAAGGAGCGGTGTAGTAGGTTTGAGAGTGTGGTCATATTTCGTTGGGGCGACGCAATGCGTCGCCCTTACATGCGCGAAGCGATCAACTCTGTCAGCTGGGATAAATTATCGAATGTCTGGGCATTCAACTCGGTATCCTCGATCCGCACCCCGAAGGTATCTTCCACAAATAATGCCAGGTCCATCAAACTAAATGAATCAATTAATCCGCTGGAGATCAGGGCTTCGTCAGGTTTGATAACTTTGTTCGGCTGCTTCAAAATTTTTTCAGCAATGAATTTTGCCAGCGCCGATGTGATGTTTCCGGTCATGTGTTCTCCTATTTGTTATATGTCATTGCGAGGGCATTCTTGGTCTTTGCCCGAAGCAATCTCCTACTCAATGGGAGATTGCTTCGTCGTGAAGAGCACCCTCCTCGCAACGACATTGTTTATTTATTCAACCCGTTCCGCACGGCATCCAGCGTTTGCAAGGCAGTGAGATTCCTCCACGGCCAGGCGCGTTCCATGTTCGCGGGGTCGTCAAAGTAATAGCTTTTACCGATGGACAAATGGAACCCGTCATTCAGACTCAGGTCAAATCCGTTGTTGGGCAGGGGATGAGCCGCCGCCCAGAAATTCCAAAGTGGAATATCGTATTCGTTGGCGATCGCGGCGATCTCGGCATTGATGCTGTGATTGCCTTCAATATTATCCGCTTTGGTGGCGAGAATCGGCACCACGCCCTGCGAAATGCTGTACTCCACGATCTGCCGCATGTAGGTCCCATATTTTTCAGCGGACTGCTGATTGAAATTCGTCTCCATGCTGATGACGATCACAGACGGGTGATTCAATCGAATCTCGCAAGCCAGCGGGTTTTCACTTTTCTCGCATTGATCTGGATCAGCCCGCAGCGGAGAGAGAACCGCCGCCACATTGAATCCATCTTTAACCGCCAAACTCTGCCGCGAGAATGAGCCGTGATAATAATCAATCGTGGATTGCAGGTAGGCATAATCTGATCCGAGGCTGTATTGTTTGGGATGGTCGAAGCCGACCAGAAAGAAGTCAGTGCTGACCTGGCAGTCGCCAACTTTTGAAAAGGCGTTGGGATCATTGCCGAGTTTAAGCCCGCGGCGATAGATTTCGATCACTGTCTCGCTGACCGACGGGACGATTGGAAGAGTCATCCATTCATCCGCTGCGAGTGTCGGGCGCGGCGCGGAAGTGGGCGCTGCCGCCTTCGTCGCTGATTGAACAACTGTCGGCGCAGATTGACCCGGCGTGGCGGTCTTGTCTTTGTGAACCGGCGCGACTGTTGTTTGAATTGCATCCGCGCCGCAGGCAGAGATCAGCAAGGCCGCCGCGCACAGAATCAAGAATTTAACTTTAAACATTCCTACTCCAAAATTTATTTACATGCCGCTGTAATGACAGGTGCAATTTTCCATGTCAGCACAGCCTCGCCCTGCGGCGTGAGATGGATCGCGCTGTTGGTAAATTCTCCCGCAGGCACGGCATCCCAAAGATCGACATAAGCCCAATTATTCTTCAGGCTCAATTCGCTCATCATCGAACGATATTGATCATACGCCCAGCGCGGATAAAAGAAATTATAGCGGATGTCGCTGTTTTTTCCTGCGCTGATCATCATCGGCTCATTGACAATGACGATCGGCGTATCGCCCGCCATTTTGATTCCAGTTTCGAGCGCATTGAGCGCAAGCGAATTTTTGTCCAGCACGGGCGGCTCGAACCCGTGAAATTTCTGGTCGGCTTCAAGGTCAGTTTGCGCGGGTTCATAATCCGGCGGGTAAACCTGGTCAATGCCGGTCGCAGCCCACATCACGCCGTAGATCTGCAGGCGGAAGACATCTGCAAGCGCTCTCTGCTTCCCGATGATGGTACTCTCCCAAAATGAGTCCCGGCTAAAAGCAGGGTCATTCGCATCTACCTTAAGCCCGGAGCTGTTTGCCAGACGAAGGAGAGACTCCTCGTTGTTGGCGACCAACGGCGAAGCGATCTGCTTCTCCATTGGGAATGCTTCCAATGTCGTCAGCCAGATGACAAGGTCTGGCTGATACTCCAGCGCGCGCGAAAGAAGCAGCAGGTCTTTCGTCAACGAAATGGTCGGATACCCAAGGTTGTAAACACGGACATTTTTCCCGCAGGCAGAAATCTTCGCAGAATTAAGCTGGCCGGCGAGAGTCTCTTCGGGCTTGAGCAGCGTCCCCCAAACAGATGAATCGCCGATGAGTATCACGCGGAAATCATCATCTTGCTTTTCATCGCCGTTGATCTTGTGCGAAGCGAACATCGCGTCCAGGTCAAACAAGCTGAGGTTATACGCTTCGGCGGAGTTCTCACCGAATGGCAATCGCTCCCGCCCGGGGAAGAGGATGTTATAGGCAGACAACTTCCCCATTGCCGGCGGGAAGAAAGCGAACAACAGGTTGAGGATAATAAAAAGGGACAAGCCTTTGAGGATGATATTAAGTGTTTTCATAAAATCTCATTTACGCAGGTCACAGTCACTTTCGCGAAGCGTGTGACTGTCACCTTGATTAACGTAAACCAAATAATTTCAAAAATACCTGCATCGAAGTGGAAGTTGACGACAGGGCAAAGAATATCCAGCCAAGTGAGACGAAGTGAAAGGTAACGACAACTCCGACGGCATTCAACAGCGACTTGCGAAACGGAGTCACAGCCCACTCCCCAGCGCGGACTTTGGTCATGTCGCCCCAGCGGTTGTGGATGAACAAGCCAAGCCCGTGCCACAGCCCCCACAGCGTGAAATTCCATGTGACGCCGTGCCAGAAGCCGATCAACAGCATCGTGGCGACTTGGGTCAGCGCGATCATGGCCGGCGCGGGCAACGGCTTTTCCCACGACCTCAGCCAGCGCGTGACCGGGTTGAAAAAATAAGCGCGGAACCATTGCGTCAATGTCATGTGCCAGTTGTTCCAGAACTGGGTCAGGTTGGGTTTGAGATATGGGGAGGCGAAGTTTTCGGGCAGGTTGATTCCGAGCAGGCGGGCAATGCCGAGCGCGATGTCGGTATAGCCGCTGAAGTCGAAGTAGATCTGGAATGCGTACGCGTAAAGCACAATCCACATCCAGCCGACAGATTTAACTTGCAGCGCATTCGTTTCGTTCAAGGCGATTAAGGCGAGAGCATCGGCCACGACAAATTTTTTGAACAAGCCAAGCATGAAGCGCTGGCTTGCAATTAATAGTTCATCGTTTCCAAGCGCAGATGGTTTGCGCAGGTCTTTGATGAATCGTTCAATGCGGTCAATGGGACCGGCGGTGAAGGCCGGGTAGAAAATAACGTAGGTCACGTACTCGGCCAGGTCAACTGCGGGAAGGCGCCCCATTTGCCGGTCGCGCAATGTGTGGATGATACGGAATGCTACGTAGGAGAATCCAAGCCAGCGGAAGTCAGTAATGCGCGACGAGAAAACGTCCTGTCCCGTGAGCGAGCGGAGAAAGTAAACGAGCCAGTAGGATAGGTCGGGAATTTTGATGAGCAGGAAAAGCCCAATGGTCAGGAGCAGACCGGCCGTCACCCACAGGGGGCTGCGCCAGAATGATGCGCTGAACTTCGTCAGACGAGATAAGGCTGAGAGAGTCAGTCCGGCCACGAAAAGAATCGCGATGGTAATTTCGATTTGAGGCGGGCGGGATGGGGTGAGGAGCGAGACGAAAGGCAGGAAGCGGGTCAGGTTGAGGAGCAGAATTGTGCAGGCCAGAATTCCAGCGGTGATCCAGTTCTTTTTTTCGCGGCGCGATTCTTCGGCGGCAGTGATGTGCCAACTGAAAACTGTGATGATGAGCGTCGCAACGGGAATCCAAAAATCGAATCCGCGCAGGGGCAGGGACGGCTGCAGCCAGAAGATGACGAGTGTGCTTGCAATAAGCAGGAAGTACACGCGGCCGCGTTCGCGCATGACCAGCCCCCAGAATAATGCCGCCGCCGCGACGATCAGGATTTGAACGATCGTCATGCTAAAAGCCCTGATAGATCCAGGTTGGGCTGCTGTCTGCGGTGAAGATGACGAGCGCGATCAGAATCAGGCAGAAGAGGAGGGCGAAGAGGTTTTCGCGGGAAAGGATGCGTTTCATAAAAAATTCTTAACCACGAAGAGCACAAAGTGACACGAAGGAAAACCTTAAAACCTTTGTGACCCTTAGTGACCCTTTGTGGTGATGCTCTTAACGGACTCCGCAGACAAGCCAGTCGCCGCCCTGTTCAACGACCTGATAGGTGCGGGTGGACAGGTCGAGTTCTTGATTCTCGCCGTTGTAGCTGAGGATCATTTTACCCGCGCAATTGACGAGGGTCATCTGGCCATCTGTGCCCATTTCCTGACAGGCAAATCCTTCCAGAGTTGATGTCACAGCCTGGAGTGAATCCAGTTCGATCAGCGCATCCGATTCCCATTCGGCGCAGGATAGCGCGGACAGTTTATCGGCGTCGTTGGCAACGATCGCATTGACGTAGCCTTCGACTGCTCCGACCGCAGGGTTTGACGACGCGCAGGCTGATAACATGATGCCAAGTCCGACTATACAAACGATTAAAAGTTTTTTCATGAAATTCTCCGTGATTGTTGAAAAACAATGGCGGATTATAGCATGGAGATATTTGCGGGAATATCTTTTCCCTTCTGTGTGGGTTTTACTACCAGACTACCAAACTAAACCAGGAGTTTCCCCTTGAATAATTACATCGCCCTCGTCATTACCTTTGCCCTGTCGCTGATATTTCTGCGCTCAATGGACTTCATCGCCCACCGCGGATGGATGGACAGCAAACTCAGCCGCAAGATCATCCACATCGGCACGGGGCTGCTGTTCGTGCTGTGCTGGCTGCTTTTCAAAGACACGCCCGATGCGCGCTGGCTGGCGGCGCTCGTGCCGTTTGCAATCACTGTCCAATTTGCGTTGATCGGGCTGGGCGTCATCAAGGATGAAGCCTCTGTCAAATCCATGTCCCGCACAGGCGACCCGCGGGAAATTTTACGCGGTCCGCTATTTTACGGGATCATGTTCGTGGCGCTGACCTTGATCTACTGGAAGGATTCTCCCATTGGCATCATCGCCTTAATGATGATGTGCGGCGGCGATGGCATTGCCGACATCGTCGGGCGGCGCGTCGCTTCGCCGAAACTGGCATGGAGCGCAGAAAAGTCCATTGCGGGAACTGTCGGCGTTTTTGCAGGCGGCTGGGTGATGTCGGTTGTAATCATCTTTGTATATATTCAAGCCGGCGTTTTCCCCGCGCCAATCACCGCTTACATTTTCCCAATTACGGCCATTGCGCTGGCAGGCTCGTTGATCGAGTCACTGCACTTCAAGGATATTGACAACGTCACAATGACTCTGGCTTCGGCGCTGATCGGGAGTTTGTTTTTCTAACGAACCTGTGCCGCGACATTTTGTACTTTTCCAAATTAAACGAGCAATAAACCTAATCTGTAAAACCCGATGCCTAACCACGGAGGCACGGAGAAAACCTATTAAAAACTCCGTGCCTCAGTGTCTCCGTGGTTCAAAATGAATTGAAAGGATTGCTCGATTTAATTGTTAATCTGCAATATGTCGCGATTTTTGCGCAAGGCGCTACTCTTCATCATTCTTCAAAATCATCACCCGAAAGGCCTCGGCGAACTCGAGGCCTTTTTCTTTGCCTTCTTCCATAGCCCACTCGCGAATCCATTGATCCACTTCGTGCGTATCCGACTGGCTGATGTGCTTCTTCAGCGCTTCGATCTTGATGTCAATCGTCCCGCTGATATCCACCCACGTATCGGATTTTTCTGCGCCGTGGATGTACAGCCGTTTGACATCATGCGGATCATGCCCCGCTTCGAGCAGGTCGGTGAAAATAAGCCTTGTTCCAGCGGACGGGAAGACCGCGTACACGGCGGCTTCTGCGGCGGCGCGATGGTCCGGGTGGTTGATGTATCCGTTCCCGTAGAACCAGCCCGCAGGGTCGCCGGTGACGACTGCGTCAGGTTTATAGATGCGGATGAGCCGAGTCAACTCCTTGCGTAATGCAAGGCTCGCGACGAGTTCTCCATCCGGATAATGCAGGAAGACCGTTTCAGAAATTCCAAGCACGGCATTCGCGGCTTGCTGTTCCGCCTCGCGCAGTTTTGCAAGTTCGGGTTTATAGTCTGCGCCTTTGGTGACATTGTTCGACCCGGCGTCGCCGCTGGTGATGACGACCGAAATGACCTTGCATCCCGCTTTGGCCCATTTCGCCAGAGTGCCCGCAACGGTAAAATCCTGGTCGTCAGGGTGGGCTTGAATGGACATTGCAATTTTTGGGAGATATTCTTTTTCGTTGGACATGGGCGTGATTTTACCCGAAGTAACGCAGGGGCGGCCCGCCCGCCAATAACAAGTTCGCCTGCATAATCATGAAGGGTCGCCCTTGCAAATCAGGAATTGAATCGTAGTAAAATAGAACGTACATTCTACTGACCCTGCGCCAGAATCGAAAGAGCCGGGGTCGCCTGCCCCGGCTCTTTCTTCTTACAAAGGAGGAGAAGAGAAATCACCTTACGCCCGTAACTTTATCACGCGTCATCAAATAGTGCTTGACGCATACCCTACGCCAATCAAACGATTACACAACGGTTTTTATTAACCTTTTCTAAGGAGAAACATGTCCAACTCGCTCGCAATTGAAACCCAGGGGCTTGGCCGCATCTACAAACTGCGCGGCAGTAAAAAGGAAAAGCGCAAGGAACTCGTCGCTTTGCAGGATGTCAGCTTGACGGTTCAACGCGGAGAATTGTTCGGACTCCTTGGCCCGAACGGCGCCGGCAAAACGACCCTGATCAAAGTGCTGACCACGCTTCTTTCTCCGACCTCGGGCTGGGCGCGCGTTGCAGGAGCAGACGTCCACGCTGAACCAAACCTTGTGCGCCCGCGCATCAACATGGTTTCAGGCGGCGAGTCTTCCGGTTATGGGCTGCTGACCGTCAAAGAGAATCTGTGGATGTTCTCGCAGTTTTACGGCGCGCCGTCAAAGGAAGCCAATGAACGAATCGAAGCCCTGCTGGAAATGGTCGGCATGAAAGACAGGATGCACACAAAATCATCCGACCTCTCGACAGGCCTGCGCCAGAAGATGAACATCGTGCGCGGATTTCTGACCGACCCCGAGGTCTTGTTCCTCGACGAGCCGACACTTGGGCTTGATGTGGGCGCATCGCGCGATGTGCGCAAATTCATCCTCGAGTGGCTGAAAGCAGACAGGGAACGCACGCTCCTGCTCACTACGCATTACATGGTCGAAGCGGACGAGTTGTGCGACCGCGTGGCCATCATCAACAAGGGACGTGTGCTGGCTTGCGATACGCCGTCCGCGTTGAAACAACGGCTGCAAAAGGATGTGACCTTCGAGATCGAGACGAGTCCGCTCAATGGGCTGACTCCGCAAATGATGGAGTCCCAGCCCGAGGTTAAGAAAGCCGCGCTGACCGACATCGAAGGCGGCGCGCGTTGGAAGTTGTCGCTCGTGGAAGAATCCGCACTGGCGCGAGTCTTTAATCTATTTGCACAAAAAGAGATCAAGGTAATGAATCTCAACAAACGCCAGCCGACGCTCGAAGATGTGTTCGTGGATTTGGTCGGGCGCAGCATGGCAGAGGAGGAGAGCAATGAACAATCAGCAGGGTAGGGGCGAGGCATTGACTCGCCCGTATTCGCGCAAAGATATTGGCTGGCGCTTGTTTTTGAAGACCATCATCGCCCGCGCCTATCCGCGTTTGATCGGGCAGCAACGCGAAGTTTCGTGGCTTGTCTTCGATGTGGTCATGCCGATGCTGGGCGTGATCGCTTATGTGCTGGTCTACCGCGCATTGAACGCTCCCGAGGACTATATCGGCTTCGTGGTGATGGGCGGCGCAATGACCGCCTTTTGGATGAACGTGCTGTGGAGCATGTCCAGCCAGTTGTATTGGGAAAAGGAACAAGGCAACCTCGCGTTGTACATCATGGCGCCGAATTCGATGATGGCGATTCTGCTCGGCATGGCGTTGGGCGGAATGCTGGCAACCGCCATGCGCGCCGTGGCTGTGACCCTGCTTGGCTCATTCATGTTCGGTGTGACGTATGAAGTGACAAGTTACTTTCAATTGTTTTCTGTTTTCATGCTGGCGATGGCGGCATTGTACGGCATGGGCATGATGATGGCTTCAGCGTTCCTGCTGTTTGGGCGCGAAGCCTGGCACATGGCGAACCTCGCGCAGGAGCCGATCTTCCTTGCTTCGGGATTTTACTTCCCGATCAAGTCGCTGCCGTTCTGGGTGGCGGCGGGCGCTTCGATCATCCCGCTTACGCTCGGAATGGATGCGATGCGCCAGTTGATCTTCCCTTCGGGATTCCAGTTTGGCTTCATGACCGTGCGGCTGGAGATCATCATTCTGGCTGTGCTTTCGGTGGTGTTCATTGTGACGGCAAAAGTGCTGCTGGCTTACATCGAAAAAATCGCAGTCAGAGAAGGAAGAATTACGGAGAGTAGAAGATAGTTCTTAACCACGAAGGTACACAAAGGTTTAATGGTTTTCCTTAGTGACACTTTGTGTCCTTTGTGGTGAGAAAGGATAATTATGCAAACATCAACTTCATGGCGTTCGTTTCGGATGGCGGCCTGGCTGGGCTGGCTGATCGAGTCCAATTGGACTGACCCATTCCTGTTCGCGATCTATTCCATCGTCAAGCCGCTTTCGGGCGCGGCGATTCTGGTCATCATGTACGGCATCATTTCGGGCGGCAACTTCAACACGCCGTTGTTCCCGTACATTTACCTCGGCAATGCCTTTTACATTTACGTCGGCGCGGTGATGACGGGAGTCTCCTGGGCGGTGGTGGATGACCGCGAGCATTACAAAACTCTCAAATACATGTACATCGCCCCGATCTATATTCCCGTTTATCTTTTGGGGCGGGGCGTGGCGCGTTTTATCACCGGTTCGATCGCGGTGTTCATTACGATCGTGGCGGGCGTATTATTTTTGAAAGTGCCGCTGCACTGGGCGGAAATAAACTGGGGACTCTTCTTCGTGACCTTGATCCTCGGGGTGGTGATGCTCGCGCTGCTGGGCCTGCTGTTGGCTGGCATCACGTTGACGGTGGCCCGCCACGAAGGCTTTATCGGCGAGGCGACTGCCGGCGCGTTGTATATTTTCAGCGGCGCTGTCTTCCCGCTGGATGTGCTGCCCGAGTGGATTCGTCCGATCGGGTATTTCATGCCGACCACCTACTGGCTCGAACTGCTGCGCCGCTCGCTGGTCGGGAACGTGGCGCAGGCCTTCCCGACTCTCGCAAATTTCAGCAACCTGCAGATCCTCGGCATCCTGCTGGGGTTGAGCATCTTCTTCGGCGTGGTCAGCATTTGGGTGTTCAGGTATTGTGACAGCGTCGCGCGCGAACGCGGGCTGATCGACCGCACGACGAATTATTAGCGGCTGAAAAAATAAACAAAAAGACTCCCGTCTTTGAAAACGGGAGTCTTTTTTTGTTATTCACTTGCAGGACGCTCCATAAACTTTTCGATCATTTGTTTCAGCACCTTCAAGCGGACGGGTTTGCTCAGGTACTCGTTCATGCCTGCGGCGAGACAGCGCTCACGGTCGCCGGGCATGGCAAAGGCGGTGAGCGCGATGATCGGAACAGAATCAAACCTCGGGTCGGAGCGGAGGCGGTGCGTGGCTTCGAATCCGTTAACGCGCGGCATTTGCAGGTCCATTAAAATGACATCCGGTAAAATTTCCGCGGCTTTGGCGAGCGTTTCTTCTCCGTCTCTGGTCGTGAAAACCTGATAGCCGCAATGTCCGAGGTAATCTTCCACGATCATCACGTTGGCATCGTTGTCATCTGCGAGCAACACCTTCCCCAAAAAGACCGGCGCCGCAGTTTCAATCACAATGTTTCTGCTTTCATCGCTGATTGGATCAAGTGCCTCCTTTTCTTCGGGAGTTTGTTTCCACGGCAGGGTAAAGGCAAAGCAGCTTCCCACGCCGACTTCACTTTGCAGGGTGATCGTCCCGCCGTGCATCTCAACCAGTTTTTTCACCAGCATCAATCCCAACCCTGTGCCTTCATACTGACGTGACAAACTGCTGTCCACCTGTACAAAAGGCTTGAATAATTTTTGCATGTCTCCGGAGGCGATGCCAATGCCAGTATCTGTGACGGAAAAGCGCATCAGTCCTGCTTTTGCATCGGCTTGCACATCGAGTTTGACCGTGCCGTTTTCCGGGGTGAACTTGACTGCGTTGTTCAGCAGGTTGACGAGAATCTGTTTCAGGCGTTTTGAATCAGCGAAGACGGTTGACGCGGCCGGCGCGACGGTATGTTCCAGAGTAATGGATTTCTTGCCCGCCAGATGTTTGACAAAGACCAGACTCGCGAGGCAGATATCATTGACTGCGATGTTTTCCGGACGCAATTCAAACTTGCCCGATTCGATCTTGGACACATCGAGAATGTCGTTGATCAACCCGAGCAGATGCTCGCCGCTCGAGCGGATCATATCCAGCGCCTGTTCCTGCCTCTGGTTCAACGGGCCGCGCACTCCCTCCAGCAGGGTCTCGGAAAAACCGATGATGCCGTTGAGCGGCGTGCGCAATTCATGGCTCATGTTGGCGAGGAACTCGTCCTTGGCGCGGTTGGCGCGGACCAGTTCAATGGTACGTTCCTCCACCCGTAATTCCAATTCATTGGCGTATTGACGGATCAAATCCTCATTATGCTTGCGTTCGGTAACATCCTGAAGAAATCCAATCGAACTGATGGCAATGCCGTTCTCATCGAAGATTGGGATGGATAGATCGGTGATCCAGCGTTTTGTTCCATCCTTGGCGAGGATGAGGTTGTCACAGCGCCAGTTAGGTAGTTGACCCGCCAGCATTAATTTGGCGGCGTCATTGATGGATAAATGAGACACTTCTCCAAGCATACGGGCTTCCAGTTCGAGCGAAGTGTAAAGCTCCGGGGTCATTTCTTCCGCAGGGTATCCAGTCAATGCAAGGATTCCCTCCCCCATATAGGAATATGAAAACGTCTTAAAGTCCATCTGGTAGGGCACGGAGCCGGATGCCTCGGCAGCCCGCCGGAAGCGATCTTCACTTTCCTTGATGGCTTTCTCAGCCCGCCTGCGTTCGGTGATATCTTCCAACATGCACAGGTGGCGCGGATGATGTTGATCTTCAAACTTTAACGGGGCAATGATCATATTTACCCAGACGGCTGTTTCATCGGGGCGGAGGAAGCGCTTTTCCATCTGGTATCCGTTTATCTTGCCCTGATTCAACAAGGCCATTTTATTCAAGTCAGCCTGCACATCGTCGGGGTGGGTGATTTTCATCCAGTCAATATTCGGCACTTCCTCCATTGACATGCCGATAATCTCCGTGAAGCGGGGATTGACCTCGTCAATTCTTCCCGTGATCGAGTCGGTCAAGGCGATACCCAAAGGCGCCTGCAGGAACATGGTTCTGAATCGTTCTTCGCTTGACTTCAGCGCCTCCTCTGCCAGCTTGCGCTCGGTGATATCCTGTGCCGCGCCAATGAAATGTGTCACCAGCCCGCTTTCGTCGCGCACCGATCCCCCAATATTATTTAACCAACGTATCTCGCCATCTTTTCGAATGATACGGTATGCAATTGCGTCAACCTTTTCGCCGGTATCATTGCGACGGTTGCGCTCTTCTAATATGTGGCGATCGTCGGGATGAACAATGGAACCCATTCCGTTTTTAAATTCCGGGTCGGTGGATACATAACCAGTGATTTTTGAAAACGCCTCAGTTGTCCATTCGCGGTTATAGGTCCCGTCTGACTCGAGGCGGAAGGAATAAGCATAATCGGAAGTCAGGTTTGAAACAACGCGATAGCGCTGCTCACTTTGTTTGAGCGCATCCTCCGCCTGCTTGCGCTCGGTGGTGTCGATCATTGAAATGATCACCCTGGATAAGGGATTTTCGCGGTCAGGGACGGCCCGCCAGTTCAGGTCAATATTGCGCGACCCGCCGTCCACCGTGCGAATAACTCCCTCCCACCCGAAATTGGTCTTGCCTTCGGCCACATTGACAAGCTCATTTTGGAATTGTTGAATGGGCTCCCCTTTTAATAATTCTGCTATATTCCCGAGCAGGTCGCCTTTATTCTGCGCGTTAAATAATTTTAATGCCGCCTTGTTGACATCCAACACTTTCACAAGGGATGCGAATTCAAGCACCAATTGGGGGCGCAGGTCAAAATATTCTTTGAAGTCTGTCACCCCTGACTCGCGCAAATGGTCGAAGCGTTGCTTGATGTCTGTAAAATCCTCTTCCCAAAGCGCGATGGGCGAGTCTTCAAACAAACTGCGGTAGCGCGTTTCGTTTGCGCTTAATGCCAACTCTGCCTGCTTGCGCTCGGTGATGTCCACGTACATGGCGCGCGTGCCGAGGATGTTTCCCTGCGAATCGTTTTCAGCCACCGCAGTCAGCATGGTATGGATCAGCCGTCCGTCGCGGGTGACGAGCTCGCGCTCCTCGGCGTGCAGGAAGGATGTCATTGCGCGCTGGTAACCGCCGCCCTCCATCAGCGCCATGCGCGAATCGGGTGAGTAAAAATCACCCAGAGGACGTCCCATCACTTCGGCGCGGGAGTATCCCGTCGCTTGTAAAAAGGCCTGATTACATTCAGTAATGATCGGGGTGCCCGCTTCGCTGCGTGTGCTGATGTACATCAGCGGCGCCTCTTCAAACAGGCTGTGATATCGCTCCTCAGCCCAACGCAATGCCTCCTCTGCCTGTTTGCGCTCGGTGACATCGCGCGCCACGGCAATGATGACTTTCTTTCCAAAATATGTGCCGGCTGTCAGGCTCACATCCTTGGGGAAGATCGAACCGTCCTTGCGTAATCCCCAAAATTCAAATTGCTGCGGTTCGCCCTCGTACGCTTTGCGCACACATTCCACAACTGCGGCCAGGTCGTTTTTACCCGGCGCAGAGAGAAATTCCGGGGTGTGCCCGATGAACTCGCTTTTTGGGTATCCATACAGTTTTTCAGAAGACAGGTTCACGTCAAGGAAAAGCCCGTTCTCATCCTGAATATAGACCGCCTCTGTGACGCTGTTGATGATCCCTTGATAGGTGGATTGCGACAGGCGCAGCTGCTCCTCGGCCTGCTTGCGGGCTGAAATATCTTCGACCATGCCCTCGAAATAGAGCAGATTCCCTTCTGCATCCAGCACCGAGCGGACACTTTCCGAAACCCAGATCACGCTTCCATCTTTACGACGGGCCTGATACTCGAACCCGGAGAGATTCCCACCCTGTTCTTTTAACAAGCGGACATGTTCAGCGCGTATCTCGGGGCTGGTGTACACCTGTCGCGCAGTATCGGTGACGCCTGCGATCAGGTCTGACGGAGAATCATAGCCCCACATGCGCGCCAGCGCCGGGTTGGCGATAAGGAAGCGCCCTTCAGGCGTGCTTTGAAATATTCCTTCCAAAGAATTCTCGAAGATGGCGCGGTATTTTTCTTCAACCTGCCTGCGCGCGGCAAGTTCGTCCTGAAGTTTTTGCATCAATCCCACATTTTGCAAACTGACAGCCACCTGCGAGGCGAATGCTTCCACCGATGGCAGGTCATTTTCAGTTAAGTTCGAGCCGCCGATGGTCATCATTCCCAAAGCTAAATCGCTCACATGCAAAGGAGCCATAATCCCCCGCTCAATTTGCAGCACACGTGTCAGTTGTCCTGCCAGCGGGCGGAAAATCCCCGGCAGCGCCTCTGCGATCATGTCGCCTGTCCAATCCACAAATCTTGGCTTCCTTGAGGCAATGACTTGTCCGTAAGCAGATTCTTCCGAAATTGGCAGGCGATAATCTTGCAGCGAAATCCCCAGCAGTTTCTCGCCAGAGGCGATGATCTTCGAGGCAAAGGCGGTGTAATTGATTGCCAGATGGCTGGTATCCTGATCAAAGGTAAGGATGGTGACCGTAAGTCCGAGCCTTTTCAATTGCTCGCCCACAGCCTGATATATCTCTTCAGGCGTGCGCGCCTGTTGGATGGGCTGCGCAGCCTGGCTGAGCGCCAGCAAAAGTTCATGGCTGTGGTGCAAGGCCTCCTCTGCTCGTTTGCGCTCGGTGATATCCTCCACCATGCCTTCGTAAAATATTTCCCTGCTGACCTCATCTTGAATGGCACGGGCGCTTTCGCGCACAAAAATGAAAGAGCCGTCTTTGCGCTTCCAGGCAGATTCCATGCCACGCACGACCCCATCCTGTTTGATCCTGCGCAGGAATTCAGAGCGGGGGTGGTTTGGATCGTAGCCGGTTTTCTCAAGGTCGCGGCTGGCAAGTTCCTCAAAACTTTCATATCCCAACATGCGCACCAAAGCCGGATTGGCCATCAAAATGCGGCCGTCAACCGTGGTACGGTACATGCCAATAGTGGCGTTTTCATACAGCCCCCGGTAGCGTTCTTCGCTTTCTTTGAGCAGGCGCTCAGCCTGTTCGCGTTTGGTGATGTCGCGTCCGCCGAAAATGGCACCACCTCTTTGACCGCGTTCATCCAGAAGGGGATTAATGGTCGTCTCAAGCCAGAGGTAATGTCCAGCCGCGTGACGGAAGCGAAATTTAACCAACTCCGGTAATTTCCCTGATGTCAATTCTTTTCTGGCAGCAAGCGCTCTTTCCAAATCTTCCGGGTGAATATAACCAAGGAGCTCCCTGCCCAATAAATCTTCCGGCAAGTATCCCAGTACAGTTTTATGTGAAGGGCTGACGTATCGAAAGATTCCACCCGTATCCACTTGGCTGACCATATCAAGCATGTTATCGGTTATGAGCCGCAGGCGTTCTTCATTCCTGCGCAGCGTTTCCTCCATCTGCTTGCGCTCGGTCAAGTCAATGCCGATCGATTGGAATTCGATTAGCCTGCCATCGACATCCAGAATGGGGGTATCAATCCACTGATAATAGCGCTCGCTGCCACCCTCAACCTTTACGGTGTGTTCATAGGTGACTGTTTCCGGGTTTTCAACCACTTTTCTATAAAAAGCGGCAGTGGTTTCGCGGGTTTCTTCGGGTAAATAATCAACCCATTTTTGCCCTGCCACATCGCCTTGAACACTGAATATCCCGCGGTAGCTTTCGTTGGCATAGATCAGGGTGGTATCAGGCAGCCAGCGGCAAAGGCTGACATCCATGGCGTTCACGAGGCTGCGATACAGTTCTTCACTCTCGCGCAGGGTTTTCTCCGCAGTCTTGTGCCCGGTAATATCCCTGAGTACTGATTGTGTGCCGGTAATTTTCCCCGTTTCGTCTGTAATCGCAATGACATCCACTTCGATCCAAAATTTTTCCCCGCTCTTTCGGATACCCTCATATTCAAAATGTGATGGGACATCCTCCCCGCGTACACGGCGGTTGTGTCGCTCGCGCAGTTCAGCCCGCCACTCGGGTGCAATGTAATCTTCAAGCCTGACATGATGCAGTTCATCCTGCTGGAAACCGTACAGGTCACAGAACCGTTCATTGGCAAAGATAATATTTCCGTCAATATCATCCACGATCAAGGCATCATTAATATGCTCAACCACCCGGCGGAATTTTTCCTCGCTGGCTTTGAGCGCCTCTTCCGCCAATTTGCGCTCGCTGATATCGCGCGCAATACTTTGAATGTGAAGCGGCTGTCCGCCTGCATCGCGCACCAATTCCAAATTAATCTCAACCGGCAGCAAGGCTCCATCCTTGCGGCGGAAGACACGTTCATATACCGGTATTTGCTCACCGTTTAATAACCGCTCAAGTTTCTGCCTGCTTTGTGGTAATTCATTGGATGTGTCAACAACTGAAATCTGCTGAATTTCATCAAGACCGTACCCGAGCATTTCTGCAGCGCGGCGGTTGGCCGCCTGATGCCGCCCCTGCAGATCCAAAATGAAAACCGCATCATGCGATTGGTCAAATAATGAACGATACCGAATTTCAGCCTGGCGCTGGGCATCCTCAGCCTGCCTGCGCTCGGTAATATCGCGGGCAATGGCATGTACAAGCGGAGCCGGCAGCCCCTCAACTTGCAGGGTGTTGTTATATTCCAAATAGCGGATTTCCCCTTCGGCGGTTTGAATTTTAAGAACGCCGCGCGCCTGTTTATTCAATTTCACATGCTCGAGGTACGCGCCAAATTTATGACGCACATCCGGCGCAAGCACCTCACGCAGATTCATTTTCAACAAGGCTTTATTCGAGTACCCCGAAAGGCGCGTTCCAGCCTCGTTGACAAAGAGCAGCTTTCCGTCCATGTCGTGCGTGCAGATCAGGTCCTGACTGTGCTTCATCAAATCCGTTAATTGACGAAGAACCGCATCAGACTTAACCCGCGCCTGATTCAGCGCTTCAATTTGAGTCTTTAATTGAGCCTGATTCTCCTGCGGCTCATGCGCGTACTGTGGACCGTCCCGGCTGGCTTTGGGGAGAGCTTGCGCGGATTCCTTTTTTTTCGGTTTTGGGCGGCGTTCACCTGTATTTGTTTTTTTGTCAGCCTTCATGAGCACACCTCTTGCCTGTTTTGGAACTATTAATCAAGTGGAAGAAGTTAAGAGTTAAGAAGAATAAACACCGAAAATAACCATTGCTGTGAAAATAAATCTTGAGCCCGCTTTTTTATATGCAAATTCTGAAGATATTACCCGCAGTTGCTGAAAAATACCCTCACAAAAATCGCTTAAAGCGAGTATAGCACCAATGAAGTTACAGTGAGTATTCCTCCATATAAAAATTCCCTAAACTTTAATTGCGCAGATTTTTTTTTCAATTCCAGCCGCCTCAGCCCTCGGAGCAGGGAGTCGAACGCTACGCGTCCTGGCTTTCGGGCAAAATCGTTAGGTTTTGCAGCCCAGGCTGACAACCTTTGCATGAATACTTCATGGACATGGTTTTTCCAAGGTCGCTTGACATCTTTTTAATTTTATAGCAAGGCTTAACGCGAAAAGCGCAAATTTGGCGAATGTTCGCGAAAATCAATAAGAAATTCGCGTCACACCGCATGATTTGCCTGGCAAATCACGCGCGGCGCACACTTGCCCCTTCGGCATCGCTCCGCGAATGCGAAGCCGATGTGGCGGGCAGTGCCAGGGAGTGTTCGCGTTAAGATTTTCCTGACCTTGAAAAAGCCATGCTTCAGGGAAATTTGTGTATTGGCAAAGAAAAACTTTTGTAGTAATATTTGTCTGCCCGTCGTTAGGATGCCCCCCTCATCCTGGCGACGGGTATTTTGTTTGCCTGCGGTGGGAGTACAATTAAGCCATCCCATTCAGGAGAACATCCATGACCATCGTACTTGACGGCTCGTCTCTCACGATTGAAAAACTTGTCTCTATTGCACGCTTCAATGAAAAGGTTGCACTTGCCCCCGAAGCTTTGGAACGCATCAAAATTTGCCGCGCCATGCTCGAGGATAAACTCGCCAAAAAAGAGATCATGTACGGCACGAACACCGGTATCGGCGAATTCTCTGAAACGATGCTCACCGATGAGCAGGTAAAGGAATTTCAAAAGTACCTCGTCTACAACCATGCGGCTGGGATCGGAGACCCGGCGCCCATTGAACATGTCCGCGCGGCGCTGGCGGGAAGAATCAATGTTCATGCCCACGGGAATTCCGGCTGCAGACCCGAGATCACTCTAACACTGGTGGAGATGCTTAATAAAGGCGTCACACCAGTTGTTTGTCAAAAAGGATCAGTAGGCGCAAGCGGCGATCTTGCGCCGATGGCGCAAGCGGCCCTGCTCCTCATGGGTGAAGGAGAAGCCTTTTTTAACGGCGAACGACTCACAGGTCACGAAGCGATGCGCAAGGCTGGGATCGAAGTCCCCGGCTTGCAGGCAAGAGACGGTCTGGCCGCGATCAATGGATCGAATCTGCTGACAGCCATGTCCGCGATTCATATTTTTGACATGGAAAGATTCCTCAGGCAGGCAGAGATCGCCGCAGCGATGTCGATTGAGGCGCTGCTTGGAAACATGAAACCGTATAACACCAAACTGCATGAACTGCGCGGATTTGCCGGCGCGATCACGTCTGCAAAAAATATTGCGAAGGTGATCGAAGGCTCAGACTTGACGACCGGCAAAATGAAAACAAAAGTGCAGGATGCCTACTCGATGCGTTCGTCGCCGCAGGTGATCGGCACGGCGCGCGATGCGATCGCGTTTGCGCGCACGCAGGTTGAAATTGAATTGAACGGCGTGGGCGATAACCCGATCTTCGTGCCCGAGATGAATCTCACTTTGACCGGCGCGAACTTTCAGGGTTCGCCTGTTTCGCTTCCAATGGACATGGCAGGCGCGGCCATCACGATGATCTGTGTTTTATCTGAACGCAGGCTTAATCGTTTGACCAACCCCGCGCTGTCACAAGGCTTGCCTGATTTTCTGGCGCATGAGCCGGGTTTCTACTCTGGCATGATGCTCAGCCAATACACCGCCGATCATTTGATCGTCGAACAAAGGATTTTGTCTGCGCCTGCTTCGATCCAATCCATCCCCGCCGCGGCAGACCAGGAGGATTTTGTTTCGATGGGCATGAACACCGCGCTCAAGAATGGACAGATTCTCGATAACGCCTACGGCGTGCTGGGCATTGAATTCATGGCCGCCGCGCAGGCGCTTGACTTCCGTGAGTTCACGCCCGGCAAGGGGTCGCTCAAAGCGCGCGAAGTGATTCGCCGTCATGTGGACCATCTCGAAGTGGATCGCCCGCTTTACAACGACCATAATAAGATGAAAGCTCTGGTAAAGTCTGGTGAGATTTTGGAAGAAGTGGAAAAAACAATTGGAAGTTTGGGATAGTCCCCAATTTATCTGGGCGCAGAAGAACAAGGCGAAAAGATGAGATTTATTCTACGGGTATAATTCGTTCAATGGACACGCACAAAAACACATTTCGCTTTTATCTGCCATCCACGCTCGCCCTCGCCATCTCCGGCTGGGGCGGGCTGGCTGCGCTGTTTTATTTTTCACTTCCATTCGTCTGGTCACGCTGGGGATTCTTTGTTCTGGGCATCATGGCGCTGACCGGCACCGCGCTGCCGATCGTATTTTTCCTGAACCAGCGATTCCCAAGCGACCCGCCGGCCGAATCAAATGTCATCCTGCGCGAAGCGGTCTGGGTGGGCGTGTACTTCGCCACGCTTGCGTGGCTTCAACTGGGGCGGCTTGTTACAATTTATGTGATCCTCGGTCTCGCAGCCGGCTTGATCGCCACCGAATATTTCATCCGCCTGCGTGAAAAAGCAAATTGGAAACAACCCGCAATTCCCGATGACAAATCTTCGTGACCTTCCTTCTGTTGAACAATTATTACAGACCCAAACCGCCGCGGAATTGATCGCGCGCTTCGGCAGACCTTTGACATTGACTGCCATCCGTTCGACATTGGACGAAGCCCGCGCGCGCTTCAAACTTAACCCCGAGCCTGCCCTGCCCTCAAGTGAATTGATCCTCGCCCAAACAGAATCGGCCCTGGCCGCGTGGACGAAGCCGACCCTGCTCCCGGTCATCAACGCCACGGGCGTCATTCTGCACACGAACCTCGGGCGCGCACCGCTCAGCACGGCAACCATCCACGCCATGGATGTGGTCTCGCGCGGGTATTCCAACCTTGAATACGATCTCGAAAAAGGCGCGCGCGGTTCACGGCTGATCCATGCCGAAGCTGTTTTGCAAAAGTTGACAGGTGCGGAATCCGCGCTGGTGGTGAACAACAATGCCTCCGCTGTCTTGCTGGTCTTATCGGCGCTGGCGAATAAACAGCGCGTCATCATTTCGCGCTCGCAACTGGTGGAGATCGGCGGCGGCTTCCGCGTGCCGGATGTGATGAAACAGTCCGGCGCAAAACTCGTGGAAGTGGGTACGACCAACCGCGTCCACTTGCGGGACTACGCAGATGCCTTGAATGAATCGACTGCGCTCGTCATGCGGGCTCATCCGTCCAACTTTAAGATCGTCGGCTTTACCGAAGAACCGGAATTAAAGGAAATTGTCGAAGCTGCACATCAAGCAGGCGTCTTCGTTGTAGACGACCTCGGTTCCGGAGCGCTGCTCGATACCGCCAAATACGGTCTCGCCCACGAGCCAACCGTGCAAGAGTCGCTCTCCGCTGGTGTGGATATCGTCTGCTTTTCGGGCGATAAACTGATTGGCGGTCCGCAGGCGGGGATCATCGTTGGGAAGAAGGTACTGATCGACAGGATAAAGAAACATCCGCTGGCGCGCGCTGTCCGCGCGGACAAGGTTTGCCTGGCGGGAGTCAGCGCTACGCTTTTGCATTACCTCAAGGATGACGCGGAGCGGGAAATCCCGATCTGGAAGATGATGTCGCTGACGCTGAATCAGGTCAAAGGGCGGGCGGAAGCGTGGAAAAATGAATTAGGTCAGGGCGATGTTGTGGAGGGCGAATCCACTGTGGGAGGAGGCAGTCTCCCGGGTGAATCATTCAAAACGTATTTGCTCTCGCTGGAAGTAAAATCGCCGGACAAGTTTTTGAAGAAACTGCGCAAACAGCATCCGCCGATCGTAGCGCGGACTGAAAATGACAGGGTGCTGCTCGACCCGCGCACGGTTTTACCGGAGCAGGAAGGCGCCTTGCTGGTTGGGTTGAAAAACGCACTAAAGGCTTAACGCGAATTACACGAATTTTCGAATTTCGCGAAAGGAGTTTTTGTGGGTGAGATTATAGAAAAAGATTTATCATATTTGATTATGCAAGCTGCATATGAAGCGCATAATAATTTAGGGCCGGGATTTCCAGAAAAGATTTACGAAGAGGCTATGGTTAGAGAATTAATGGCACGAAAGATCGAAGTACAAAGACAGAAAAAAGTTGTAGTAAATTACAAAGGAGAACCGCTCGGCGAATTTGCTTTGGATTTACTTGCCAACCAAAGAATTATCCTTGAATTGAAAGCAGTTTCTGAAATTTTGCGAGTCCATGAACAACAGGCATTATCATATCTCAAGGCAACGGAACTTCTGCTTGCCATTGTCATCAACTTTGGCGCAGAAAGTGTTCAATCGAGTCGTGTCGTGAATACAAAAGGCAAAGCCGCCCTTCCGCGCAAGCCTCAAATTCGGCATATCCTAAAATAAATTCGCGCCATTCGCTAATTCGAGAAATTCGCGTTAAAGAATTGTTGAATTAAAAAGGAAAACTATGAAATCAGATCTTGATGCCCTCATGAAAGCCAGAAATCTGGATGCGATCATTGTGTTCGGGAATGCCGAGCACAATCCGCCGATGTATTATTTGACCGGCGGCGGACACGTCAGCCATGCGACGATCATCAAAAAACGCGGTGAAGAAGCCGTCTTCTTTTTCGGCGACATGGAACGCGATGAAGCCGCCAAAAGCGGATTGAAGTTGATTCCCTACAGCAAATATGATTATGTGGCCTTAATGAAAAAAGCGGACGGTGACGGTCTGCTGGCGGGTGCATTGCGCTGCGAGTTGATGCTCAACGATGCAGGTGTGACCTCGGGCCGCGTCGGAATTTACGGGACGTACGACCTCAGCGCAACCTTTGGGATGCTCTCGCATTTGCAAAGACTGCTGCCGGGCATTGAGTTTGTCGGTGAGGCACGCGAAGATTCGATCTTCATGCGCGTGATGGAAACCAAGGACGAAGCCGAAGTGGAGCGCATCCGCAGGATGGGGAAGGTCACAACAACTGTGGTCGGCAAGGTCGCAAACTTCCTGACTTCGTGCAATGTCAACGCGGACGAAGTTTTACTGAACGAAGACGGCTCCCTGCTGACGGTTGGAGATGTCCACTCGAAGGTCCGTTTGTGGGTGGCAGAACAGGGCGCAGAATTGCCCTCGGGCTTCATTTTCGCCATCGGACGCGATGCGGGCGTGCCGCACTCTGCCGGCAACCCAACCGACTTGATGAAACTCGGACAGACCATCGTCTTCGATATTTATCCCGCCGAAGCGGGCGGCGGATATTATTACGACTTCACCCGCACCTGGAGTTTGGGATATGCAACTCCCGAAGCGCAGGCTCTCTTTGACCAGGTGAAGGAAATCTTCGAAAAACTGAACGACAACTTCGACCTGAACGCGCCGTTCAAAAACTACCACCAAATGACCTGTGAATATTTTGAGTCAAAAGGGCACCAGACGCCGCTGAACACCAAAGCGCCCGTGGAAGGTTATGTCCACAGTCTGGGGCACGGCGTGGGATTAAACATCCACGAACGTCCATTCAGCAGCCTGTTGAACAGCGATGACCACCGGCTCAAGCCCGGTGTTGTCATCACTTCCGAACCGGGTTTGTATTACCCGGAAAAAGGCATGGGCTTCCGCATTGAAGACACGCTTTGGGTGCGTCCCGATGGAAAGATGGAAACCCTCGCCGAGTACCCATATGATTTTGTCCTGCCGATGAAGAAGTGGAAAAAGAAATGAATCTAAAACCCGCCCGCGTGCTCGCTGTTGAAACCTCCTGTGACGAAACCGCCTGCGCCATCATTGAAAATGGCCGCGCACTGCTTTCATCCGTTGTCGCCTCGCAAATGGAAATCCATGCGCGTTATGGCGGAGTCTTTCCCGAGGTCGCATCGCGCCAGCACGTGCTGAGCATCACGCCCGTCGTGGAGCAGGCGCTCGCGCAGGCGCACATGACCCTCACCGACATTGACGCGCTGGCCGTCACGCAGGGACCCGGCCTCGCGGGTTCGCTGGTGGTAGGCATGAACATGGCCAAAGGACTCGCGCTTGGCACGGGGCTTCCGCTTGTAGGCGTGAATCATTTGGAAGGGCATCTTTACTCGGCCTGGGTCTACAACTCGGACGACATTGTCCCGCCCGAGCCGCAATTCCCTTTGATGGTACTGCTCGTCTCAGGCGGACACTCTGAACTGAATCTCATGACCGATCATTTGACATATCAAAGGCTCGGATCAACCCTCGACGATGCGGCTGGTGAAGCCTTCGACAAAGTTGCCCGCCTGTTGGAACTCGGCTACCCCGGCGGACCCGCCGTTCAAAAAGCCGCCGAAGACGGCGACCCAAATCGGTTTAAATTTCCGCGCGCATGGCTGGAAGGTTCATGGGATTTTTCGTTCAGCGGATTGAAGACATCGGTCTTGTATGAAGTGCGTGAGTTGCAGAAGAAAAGCAGCACCCTGCCAGTTGCTGACCTGGCCGCGTCCTTCCAAAAGGCTGTGATCGATGTGCTTTTCACGAAGACCATGAATGCCGCGCGCGAGTTCGGGGCAAAGGAAATTCTGGTTGCCGGCGGGGTTTCGGCGAACCGTCCGCTGCGCCAGATATTCAAATCTCAAACTGAATTCCCGGTTCATATTCCCCCGTTGGCGCTTTGCACCGATAACGCCGCCATGATCGCATCGGCCGGTTATTTCCGCTTTGCGCTTGGTCACGTCTCGCAAATGGATATGGATGTTTTGCCGACCTGGCCGCTTTCTTGACCGCAGACGATGGACGATGATACAGATGGTCTATCGTCAACCGTCCATGATCAAAGAATAAAAACACTGAACCGCCTTTGACTTGCCCAAGTCATCGGCGGTTCTGTATGGAGAATGTAATTCATATTATATGGGGCGACTTTAGCACAACCTGAGCCTTTATTAAGAATTGGATGAGAGAATTTCTCAAATTTTCACACGGCCAGTAATCGTAGATGGTCTCAGAAGGATTTCGCGTTGTCGGATTTAAAGCTCAAACCCCGCTTCAGACTTGCCCAAGTCTGTCACGAGGTTTGTTGAGGGGAGAATGTAATTGTTATTATATCCAGCGACTTTAGCCAGACCTGAATAAAACTTAAATATCGGATGAGAGTTTTTACTTCAAAGCCGCCACCAATTCATCCAATGAAATTGGACCTTCGCGTAATATGACTGGAATATGTCCCGTGCAATCCACCAGCGTGGATGGGACTCCGCCCGGAGTCGTTCCGCCATCAAGGATCAATGGGATGCGCCCGTTGAGTTGTTCGTAAACTTCCTGTGCAGAAGTTGGGTTTGCTCCGCCTGAAATGTTGGCCGAGGTGACTGCCATTGGACCGGCGGCGCGTAATAGCGCGAGCGCATCCGCATGATTTGGGATGCGGACTGCGACGGTGGAGGTGGCAGAAACTGCCAAAGGGAGAGTCTGCTTTTTGGGGACGATGCAGGTCAAGGGTCCGGGCCAGAAGCGGGCGGCAAAACGGATAGCCATGTCTGGGGTATTGTCCGCAACTTTTTCGAGGTCGCTCAAATCTCCGATCAAAATTGGAATGGCTTTTTCGATGGGACGATTCTTTGCCAGGTAAATGCTGTTGATTGCGTCGTTGTTGAATGCGAGCGCGCCAAGCCCGTAGACGGTGTCGGTGGGGAAGGCGACGATGCCGCCGCTTCGTAAAATATTGAGCGCGGATCGAATCTCACTGGCAGGGATGATTTCTGTTTTCATGGAAAGATGATTTCAAGCAGGCGGTCGCGGCCTGTCAGGTCTTGATGCAAATGGATGGTGACATCGGAAAAGGAATCGTAAGCGAGGCTGAGGGCTTGAACTCCGAGCGTGGCTTCGATCTCGAGCAGCATCATGCCGTGCGGTGCGAGCCAGTCGGGGGCGAGTTTGAAAAGGCGGCGATATATTTCAAGACCGTCCGCGCCGCCGTCGAGAGCGAGCGTGGGTTCGCGGCCAAAGATGGGAAGTTGATGCAGCGTTTCGGTGGGGATGTAGGGCAGGTTGGCGCAAAGAAGATCAAATGCGGAATGCGGAATGCGGAATGAAGAATTTGGGTATTCTGCATTCTGCATTTTGCGTTCTGACTTTGGGAGCAGATCACATTCCACAAAATTTATCTGGTGATGGACGTGGAATTTTTGCGCATTGCGCTTTGCCACTTCGAGCGCGGCAGGCGAAATGTCGGTGGCGAGGATTTGCGCATCTTCGATGTGCATGGCGATGGATGCGGCGATGATGCCGGAGCCTGTGCCAATATCTGCCACGCTTCGGGCTTCGGGACGGCTGGTCAGCCACGAGATTGCTTTTTCAACCAGCAGTTCGGTTTCGGGGCGCGGGATGAGGACGTCTTTGGTGATGTCGAAATCGAGGCCGAAGAATTCCCAGTGACCGAGGATGTAGGGCAGCGGCTCGCCCGCCGTCAGCCTTGAAAATGCCTCTGTCGCTGAATCAATTTGCGGCTGGGTCAGATGCGTTTCAAGATGGGCCAGCAGCCACGTGCGCGGATGTCCGATGACATGCGCGAGAATCAATTGCGCGTCGAGGTCAGTCGAATCGTTTTTAAGTTGGGAATTGAATTGCGTGAGCAGTTCACCGGCGTTCATATTATTTCTTTGATGGCAAGCCTGCGCCGAATGCGGGATTATTATTCATTTTGTTCTCCTGATCATTAAAGAATTACCACGGAGGGCACAGAGTTCACGGAGATTCTTTCTAAAAATCTCAGTGCTCCCCGTGATCTCTGTGGCGAAAATGAACACGCTTATCGCTATTCGTCGTCGTCCACGCCGGTGGCGGCGAGACGTTCCGATTCGTCGCGGGTGGAGAGTTCGTCAATGAACTGGTCGATCGCGCCGTCCATGACCACGGGCAGGTTGTAATTGGACATGCCAATGCGGTGATCGGTGACGCGGCTCTGCGGATAATTATAGGTGCGGATCTTTTCCGAACGTTCGCCTGTGCCGACCTGTGAGCGGCGATCCGCTTCGAGTTCGGCGCGGCGTTTTTGTTCCTCGATCTCGTACAGGCGCGCGCGTAAAATGCTCAGGGCGCGTAATTTATTTTGCAGCTGCGAGCGTTCATCCTGACAGGTGACGATCATGCCGGTCGGTTTGTGATACAGGCGCACAGCGGTGGAATTCTTCTGCACGTTCTGCCCGCCTGCGCCGGAGGAGCGATAGACTTCGATCACGATGTCGCTTTCGGGGATGTCAATCTCTACGTCGTCCACTTCCGCGAGCACGGTCACTGTGGCGGTGGAGGTGTGGATGCGTCCCTGCGATTCAGTTGTCGGCACGCGCTGAACGCGATGCACGCCTGACTCGTATTTTAGTTTTGAGTACGCGCCTTTTCCCTTGACTTCAAAGATCACTTCCTTGAATCCGCCCACGCCAATGGCGCTTTCAGACATCAGTTCGATCTTCCATTTTTTGCCGTCTGCATAGCGCGTGTACATGCGGAACAAGTCCGCCGCGAAGATGGCGGCTTCATCGCCGCCCGCGCCTGCGCGAATTTCAAAGATGACGTTCCTGTCATCGCGCGGGTCTTTGGGAATCAGCAACCCCTTGATCTCTTTTTCAAGGATGACGATCTTTGGGTTGAGTTCCTCCACATCGGCTTTTGCCAGCGCGATCAGCTCCGCATCATTTTCGTTGATGATGATGGCTCTGGCTTCCTCGAGGCTTTTCATCGCCTGACGGTATTCGCGCGCCTTGGCGATCAGCGGCTCCAGGTCCACGCGCTCCTTGTTGATCTCACCTGCACGTTGATAGTCGCTGCCCACTTCGAGCAGTTCACTGCCTAGTTGTTCAAATCGTTCTTCGATGGCTTGTAATTTATCGAGCATGAAAATTCCTCACACTTGCACCGTACGCCAGTGCGGCGTGTCATTGCGAGGAGTGTTTTTGCGACGAAGCAATCTCCTTGTTGGTTGGAGGTTGCCTCGGGCTAAAAACAAGAGCACCCTCGCAACGACATTTTTATATTTTTACGAAATAAAGCGCGGCATATCAAGCCGCGCGTGAAGAGGTAACACCTTGGGGCGGGCTAGTAATTTGCTACTGCCGAAAGCACCATGGAGAGAATGAGAAGGATCGCAAAAACTGCAAACAGAATCTGTGCTGATTTGTTTGCCCGCGGATTCTCTGCGATTTTGGTTTGTTTTTTGTTTTTAGAAATTTTTCCAGACATGTTGTACTCGCTTGCTTATTAAATGATATGTTTGTAAAAGGCCTGTGACATTACCTTTTCAAGTTCCTCAATTGTAACAGGCTTCATCACGTATCCGTCCGCGCCGAGCAGCATAGCCTTATCCACGGTCACATCGGCGGCTTCGGAGGAAAGCATGATGACCGGCAGGCTCTTCCACTCCCGGCGCCGGCGCAAAAACTCCAGCATATCCAGCCCGCTGACTTCCGGCATGTTGATGTCGAGGATCATCATGTCCGGTCTGCCGCCTGCAAGCAACGCCTGCGCGGCAATGCGCGCATGGAGGAAATGCCTCGTTTCGCAGTCCAGCAGGCTGAGCATCAGAGTGATCGCGCGGCCCATTTCTTCGTCATCATCAACGATCCAGATTTTTTTCATTCGAGGTGTGCCTTAATGCTTTCCGCCGCGCTGATATTCATACCTTTGACCGCGGCCAGGTCTTCAATGCCTGCCTCTCTAATCTTATCCATGGAACCGAAATGTTTCAAGAGCGCTTTTCGGCGCGCAGGCCCAATGCCCGGGATAGAATCAAGCTGCGAAGCAAGACCCTGCTTCGAGCGGCGTGCGCGATGCGCCGTGATCCCAAAGCGATGCGCCTCGTCGCGAATCCGCTGCACGAGATACAGTCCCTGCGAATGACGCGGCAAAATCAACGGCTGGCTGTTGTGCGGGAAGAAAATTTCCTCCTCCTGTTTGGCAAGGCCGACTACCGGCACTTTGCCAAACAAATCAAATTCTTCGAGGACTTTGACCACACGTCCGAGTTGACCTTTACCGCCGTCAATGATGATGAGATCGGGGAGGAAGGAAAACGACGCATCCTTTTTCGCACCCGGGCTTGGTTCGGTTTCTTCGGCAGATCGCCACCTTTTGAATCGGCGCGTAAGCATTTCCTCCATCGACGCAAAGTCGTCGGGCGCGCCGATGCTCGTGCTGTCAATATTGAATTTGCGATAGAGATTCTTGGCGGGCGTGCCCTGCTCAAAGACGACCATCGCGCCGACAGTTGCCACGCCCTGCGTGTGACTGACATCGTAACACTCAATGCGGTTCGGCGGCGCGGACAATTTCAACGCTGTCTGTAATTCGCCCAGCGCCTGTTCCTGTTTGTGGGCATCTGCCTGCCATTGCGCGCGCAACGACTGTAAGGTTTCAGTTGCATTCTCGGCGGCCATGTTCACCAGGTCGTGCGGCTGACCATCCTTTGGCACGAAGAATTCCATTTTCCTGCCGCCGCGTTTTGAGCGGAGCCACTGGCTGATGATGCTGGCTTCCTCCACTTCAATTTCAGAGGGCAGCATCACTTGTTCGGGAATGTTCGCGGCTTCGGTATAAAACTGCTTGACGAACTCGGCCATCACTTCCTGGTCGGCTGTGTCTTCGGTGCCTTCGAGGATGAAGTATTCGCGGCCGATCAATTTCCCGCCGCGGATGAAGAAGATCTGCACGCAGGCTTCGCCATCAGAGCGCGCCATTGCCAAAACATCCGAGTCTTTGTAATCTGTCGCAAAGACGATCTTCTGCCTTTCGATAATGGTCTGCATCGACTTGAGCTGGTCGCGCAGAGCGGCGGCTTTTTCAAAGCGCATGTCGTCGGCAGCCTTTTGCATTTCCGCTTGCAGGCGCATGACAATGCCTTCGCTGTTGCCGCTCAGGAACTCCATCAGGTCAGAGATCATTTGGCGGTAGCCTGCCTGAGTGACCGCCGCGATACAAGGGGCAGTACACAGCTTGATGTCAAGATAAAGACACGCGCGTTTGTCGAGGCCGGTAATTTCGCGGTCACATGTCAGGTAGGGGAAGATTCGCCGCAGGGCTTCCAGTGTTTGATAAACCGCCCATGCCGAAGTGTACGGCCCAAAATAGCGCGAGCCATCTTCAACCATTTGGCGGGTGACCGTCACTTTTGGATACGGTTCGTTCCAATGAATTTTTATGTACGGATAGCGCTTGTCGTCTTTGAGGCGGATATTGTATTTGGGGCGGTGCTTCTTGATCAGGTTCATCTCAAGGATGAGCGCCTCAAGCTCCGAGCCGACCACGATCCATTCAATATCCACAATGTCGCGCACGAGACGGCGCGTCTTCGCATCGTGACTCGAGTCAGAATGGAAATACGACCGCACGCGGTTTTTCAAGCTGATGGCTTTGCCGACGTAAATAATTGTCCCCTCGGCGTTGCGGTAGAGATAACAGCCCGGTTTGGAAGGCAGTGTGGCAAGGATGCCTTGCAGTTTTTCAGAAATTTCCATCGCGGTTGATTTTATCAAACAAGTAGGGGCGCAACACCTGCACTGCGCGCAGGCGCAAGTGTATATTGCGCCCCTACGTTGGCAAATCAATAATGAACGTCGCGCCTTTGCCCACTTCACTTTGCGCTTCGATCGCCCCGTGATGCGCGAGGACAAGCTGCTTGGCGATGGCGAGGCCGAGCCCGGAGTTTGCCCGTTCTGTTCTGGATTTATCGCCGCGCCAGAATCTGTCGAAGATGAAGGGCAGATTCTCCGCGGGGATGCCTTGACCTGTATCTCGTACAACGAATCTTACCCCGCCGTCAGTTGATTCTGTTTCGATTGAAATTCTTCCGCCCTGCGGTGTGTGTCGAATCGCGTTCGAGATTAAATTGGACAGCACTTGATTCAGACGGTCATAGTCCGCGGTCAATTCTTTGGCAGGGTCGTGAATCTTTGTTTGCAGGTCAATGCCGAGGGATGCAGCCTGGGCGGAAAAACTCGAAGTGAGATCAGTCAACAGGTCAGCCAGCAGGAAGCGGGTGGGGTGAAGCGGAAGTTGTCCCGCCTCCGCAAGCGACAGAGTCTGCAAGTCGTTCACGAGCCGCGCTAGGAATTTGGTTTCATCTAGCGTGTTATTGATGTGCGCGGGGGTCGGCTGATAAACGCCGTCAATGATGCCTTCGAGGTTGCCTTGAATGATGTGCAGCGGCGTGCGGAGTTCGTGCGCGATGTCGGCGGTCAGGTTGCGTCGCTGTTGGTCGGCGCGTTCGAGTTCGCCGACCATTTTGTTGAAGCGCTTGGTCAATTCATTAAACTGAGGCGAATCGCTTACGGGTACGCGTACGCTGAGATTTCCCTCTGCGATGGAGTCGATGGCGTTGAATATTTGGCCCATCGGTTTGCCGAAGCGAGTGTATAAATTGAAAGCTGTGAAGATCGCGAGGAGCGCCACTGCGAACGGCGCGCCGCACAGCAGAAGCCATATATTTTTAACTCCCGCGTATTCCGAAAAAATTAAATAGAGAGCGGCGGCGCTGCCTCCAATAAAAAGCGAGATGACGCTAAACAAGAAAAAGACAAACGGAATAAATCGACGACCGCCGCGCCATTTTCTTGGGGAGTGTGGGGGAGGGTGAGTGGACATGGGGAGTGTTGGTAAAAGGTAATTGGTAAGTGGTAATTACCAATTACCTTTTACCTTTCTATAAAACGATAGCCAATTCCATATACCGTCTCGATCATGGATTCGCCTGATGCGGTTTCAAGTTTTTTGCGCAGGTTCTTGATGTGCGAGTCGACGCTGCGGTCAATGCTGGATGCGCCGCCGTGCAGGTCTTCGATCAACTGCTCGCGGGTGAGGGTTTGCCCGGGGCGGGCTGCCAGCAATTGCAGAAGTTTGAATTCGTTGGGCGTGAGTTTGATCGGCGCGCCATTAACCGTAACGGAATATTTTTCCGAGTCGATCTCAAGCCCGCCGATGCGAATGATGGATGGTAATTTGATCTCTCCGCGTGTTCTGCGCAGGAGAGCGCGCACACGCGCCACAAGCGTGCGCGGTGAAAATGGCTTGGTGATGTAATCGTCCGCGCCGATTTCGAGGCCGGTGACCTGATCCACCTCTTCAGCGAGGGCGGTCAGCATGATGATGGGCACGTCGCTTTCGCGGCGCAGGATACGGCAGACTTCGCGCCCGTCCATGCCGGGCAGCATCAGGTCGAGGATGATGAGATCGGGTTTTTCGCGGCGGGCAGTTGTCAGCGCAGATTGACCGTCACCTGCTGTGACGACTCGATAGCCGTTCTTCTCCAGATAGTCGCGTGTCAGGCGGACGATCTTGGGTTCGTCATCTACAACGAGAATGAGTTCGGTCATGGGGAAAGTATAAAGGACACTTGCGCCGTACGCCAGTGCAGGTGTGAGGGATGAAAGATGAAGGATGAAGAAAGAGGAAAGAGGGTTTGGAAAACCTCATGCGATTTTGATCACCACTTTTCCTCGGGCATGTTCGGTCATCAGATATTTGATCGCTTTGGCTGTTTCGCTCAACGGGTAACTTTTGTCAATAATCGGAACGAGCTTGCCTGTTTCAAGTAGTTCTTTGAGAATCAACAGGTCTTGTTTAGGGGTCGTCGCGATTCCCATGAAACAGATCGTCCTGCTGCCAAGCCGCGAGATTAATGACCCCAGAAACATTGCCTGCAGAACTTGAGAGAAGGAACCTCCAGCCACGATGCAGATTCCCGTTGGGCTTAACGCTCTCCGGTAATTCAAAATCGGATGGTATCCGTTTACGGCCAGAATCAAGTCATACTGCCGCCCGTTTTTGGTAAAGTCTTCGCGAGTGTAATCAATGACATGATCAGCGCCGATGGAACGCGCCATGTCAAAATTCCGCGTGCGGCACACGGCGGTTACTTCTGCGCCGTAGGATTTGGCGATTTGCACGGCAAATGTGCCCACGCCGCCAGATGCCCCGTCAATGAGGACCTTTTGCCCCGGTTGAACCTGCCCCTTGTCGCGCAGAGCCTGCAATGCGGTGAACGCCGCCACAGGCACAGACGCCGCCTGTTCGAAGGAGACATTGGCTGGTTTCAGCGCGAATTTACTTTCACCATTGCAGGCATACTCGGCAAACGAGCCCGGGGCAACCCCGAACACCGCGTCACCCGGCTTAAACTCGGTGACGCTGCCGCCTACCGCTTCAACCGTCCCTGCAACGTCAGTCCCCAATTTCGGATCTCTGGGTTTGCGAAATCCTCCAAACAAGCGGCGAATGAGCGGCGACATTGAGAAGCCTCGCCATTCCATCGCATTGACGGATGCAGCGTGGACTTTGACCAGCACTTGCTTCTCTGTGGGGATAGGCTTTTCAACTTCTTCAACCTGCAGGATTTCGGGCGGTCCATATTCGGTGTAGAGTATCGCTTTCATGTTTGCCAGTCCATTACCTATTTCTGCATCCAGACTTCCCATTTGCCGTTTCCATTCGTGGGCAGTCCTTCTCCGAGCCATTCATACAATGAGCCATCGTAGACCGCCACGTTTTCATGGCCTGTCATCAGATGTGCCGCCGCATTAACTGCCGCCGCGATCCCGCCGCCGCAGTAGGTGATGATGCGTTTACGCTGGGATATGTCGTTTAGTTGTTGCGCAAGTTTTTCATCAGGCTGGAAGTAATCCATACCCTGCATCATATCCCCCTGCATCAAATCCATGCAAGAGAGATTGATCGAGCCGGGGATGTGCCTGGCTTCAAAACTGACGGGCGGCAACACGTTCACGATGGCGACATCGCCATCATCAGCGGATGCCAAAATCTCCTCTTTGACGGCGAACATACCCGGCCTGACCTGACCCTCAAAAGCGGACGGCTCATACTGACGGGACGCCTGCTCGATGTTTCCCCCGGCATTTTTCCACGCTGACAGTCCCCCGTTGAGAATCCGCACGTTATTGTGCCCCGCGTAGCGTAACACCCACCACGCGCGCACGGCATACGGAAGCATCCCGCACGCATACACAACCACCTCATCGTCATTCGAGATGCCGGCGTTTCCAATTTGCGTAGCCAGCAGTTCTTCGGGCGAAATTGTAGCCATATACGGGCTGTTGGGATCTGAAAACTTCGCGTGGTCAAAATATGCTGCGCCGGGAATGTGTCCCAGCAGATAGGCATCGTCGGTGATGGTCGCATCAAAGATTCTGAGATTCTTATTTCCCAGCTTTTCCAACAGTTCATCGGCTTCGATCAGGATTTCTTTGCGGTTCATGGTTGCTCCTCCATTGGTTGGTTTTGGATTGTGCCCAGAATATATCAACTCTTTGTGGAGGAAATGTGGGGTTTTCAGTGAGAGAATGTGGAAGTGTGGGAGGAATAAAAGCAGAAAGAGGAAAGAAGTGTTAACCTTCTTTCCTCTTTCCATTTACTGCCTATTATTCACTCTTCTTTTCTTCGGCAGGCTTGTCACCGTCTGCTGCGGGGGTTTCGCCATGCGCGCGCTTGTGCCACTCATTGAACATGGACGGAGCGCCATCTTTCCAATGTTTGCCCCAGGGTCCGTGGTGACCGTGATGTCCGCCATGCCACATCATGCGGCGGAAGAACATCATCTTCATGAAGCCGAAGAACAGGAACAGGAAGAAGATGCCGAAGCAGATTCCGCCGAATGGGGAGAACCCGAAATGATGTCCGTATGGGCGGATGCCATAGCCGTAACCGTACATCATCGGCGGGACGGGCGCGGCCTGTCCGTTTTCAGCGGCTTTGGATATGGCAGTTGCCACAGCCGGGGCTTGTGATATTCCCTGCGCCATACCGGCTTTATAAGCGAAAGCCCCGGCGCCGAGGATCAGTCCGGCGACGATCAAAAAAGCAAAGATGCGAAATGCGATTTTCATTTTTACCTCTCAAAATTGAATTGATTTGATTTGTTCTTACGCGCTAAATTTATCAATCCATTGTGGAGGAATTATGGATGAGCGCGGCAGGGTTTGTGGAGGCTGTGTAAGAGAAGTATCAGAAACCGGCCTGTAACTTTTCAGCCCAAATGGCATCTGATACAATGCGAGGCGGTAATAATGAACTTGAAAGCATCGTCTTGAAGATGGTTAAAAATAATTTCAGGAAAAAATAACAATGTCCAACAACGAAAAACATGTAAAAGTACTGGTGCTCGGAGCAGGGCCGGCGGGACTATCCGCGGCGTTGTACGCGGCGCGCGCGGAACTTGAACCCGTGGTCTTGACCGGGATGCAGTTGGGCGGTCAGGCCGCGCTGACGCACACCATTGAAAACTACCCCGGCTTTCCCGAAGGCGTGGGCGGAGCGCAACTGGGCGAGTTGTTCCAGAAGCAGGCGGAACACTTCGGCGCGAAGGTTGAGTTTGACATGGCGCATGAAGTTGATTTTTCACAGCGCCCGTTCAAAGTGACAACCGACAATGGCGAGTACAAAGCCGACACCTTGATCCTCTCGACCGGCGCGAACCCGACTCACCTCAACGTGCCCGGCGAAGTCGAGTTGACCGGCCGCGGCGTTTCCTACTGCGCCACCTGCGACGGCTGGTTTTTTAAAGACAAAAAAGTTGTCATCGTGGGCGGCGGCGACTCGGCGCTCGAAGAGGCGCTCTTCATCACGCGCTTCGCTTCCTCCGTGACCGTCATTCATCGCCGCGACGAATTCCGCGCCAGCACTATTTTGCAGAAACGCGCGAAGGAACACCCCAAGATGAACTTCATCCTCGACACCATCGTGACCGAAGTCGTCGGCACGGATAAAGTTGAAACGCTGAAGTTAAAGAACGTGAAGACCGGCGCCGAATCCACTTTTGACACCGATGGCTTGTTCATCTTCATCGGCCACATCCCGAACTCGCAAATGTTCAAAGGCCAACTCGAAATGAGCGACCTCGGCTACGTCATCGTCAACGACAAAATGGAAACCAGTGTCGAGGGCGTGTACGCGGCAGGCGAGATTGCCGACCCGCATTTCCGGCAGGTGATCACCTCGGCGGGGATGGGCGCCGCAGCAGCCATCCAGGCGACCAGACTCCTCGAAGCAGAATCAGAACAGGGCTAGGAAAGACCCGCATCAGACTTAGCCGGGAGCTGATCCCGTTTAAGAATCAGAATCCACACTGAAAAAGCCTCCTGCCCAATCGGCAAAAAGGAGGCTTTTTTTGCGCCAATTCTGTCATTTTGTGTGTCAAAACAAGTGACATTTTGTACTTTTGGTCTGTATTGCTTTCGGATAGAATTACCGAAATATTTTATAAAATTTTTGGAGGCACAATGAAGAAAGTTTCAATCATAGGCGCAGGCAATACGGGAGCAACTGCCGCACATTGGCTGGCCGAACGCGAACTCGCGGACGTTGTATTGGTGGATGTGGTGGAAGGGATGCCGCAAGGCAAGAGCCTGGATATGGCGCAGGCGATGCCCATTATTGGTAAGGATGTCAAGATTCTCGGCACGAATAATTATGCCGATACGAAAGATTCTGACATCATCATCATCACGGCGGGTGTTGCGCGCAAGCCCGGCATGAGCCGCGACGACCTGCTTAAGATCAACGCGGAGATTGTCGGCACCGCCGCGACAGAGACTCTGAAATATTCGCCCAATGCCTTTTACATTGTATTGACCAACCCGCTCGACACGATGGCCTACCTGACCATGAAGAAGACCGGGCTGCCGCGCGAACGTGTCATCGGTCAGGCCGGTATTTTGGACTCAGCCCGCATGCGCGCTTTCGTTGCGATGGAAACCGGCGTGAGCGTTGAAAATATCCAGTGCTACGTGCTCGGTGGACACGGCGACGAGATGGTCCCGTTGACCCGTCATTCCAATATCGCCGGCATTCCGTTGAATGAATACCTGGCCGCAGACAAACTCGAGGCCATCGTCAACCGCACACGCAAGGGCGGCGGCGAGATCGTCAACCTGCTCAAGACCGGCTCGGCCTTTTACGCGCCTTCGCTGGCCTGTGTGCAAATGGCTGAAGCCATCCTCAAGGACAAGAAGTTGATCGTGCCCTGCGCCGCCTACATGAACGGCGAGTACGGCTTAAACGATATGTACTTCGGTGTGCCGGTGGTGCTCGGCGCCGGCGGCATTGAAAAGATCATCGAATATAAATTCAATGATGCCGAAAAAGCCAATTTTGAAAAATCCGCCGCGTCGGTCAAAGAGACACACGAGGCGTTGAAGAGTTTGGTAACTTTATAGTTTTGTTGAAGGTCGAAAGTCAAAGGTCATAGACCAGACTTTCGACCTTTGACTTTTGACTAATAAAAATAGGAGTTCATGATGATTCTTCACGAAAAAATGTCTGCCCAGTTGCCCGCATGGCGCGAACGAATTAAGTCCCTTTCAAAGGAACATGCCGAAGTAAAAGTTGCGGAAGTCAATGTGGGGCAGATCGTCGGCGGGATGCGCGACATCAAATCCCTGCTTTCTGATATTTCCTATGTGGATCCAGCCGAAGGGATTCGTTTCCGCGGTTTGTCCATCCCTGAGTTGTTGAAAGCTTTGCCCAAAGGACGCGGCAACAAAATGCCGTTGGTCGGCGGATTGTATTACCTGTTGATGATCGGCGAAGTTCCCACCAAGGAACAGGCGCTCGAAGTGGAAGCCGAATGGGCCAAGCGCTCCAGCGTGCCTGATTATGTGTTCAAGATGCTCAAGACGATGCCGAAAGAGACTCATCCGATGACGCTCTTCTCGCAGGCAGTTCTCGCGCTGCAGAACGGCTCGGTCTTCGCCAGCAAATATCACTCGATGAAGAAGGATCAATACTGGGAAGCCGCTCTCGAAGACAGCCTCGACCTGACCGCGAAACTTCCCATCGTTGCCGCTTTCATTTACCGCATGAAATATTTTGGCGAAACTTCCAAGCCGAAGTACAGCCCCAAACTGGATTACGGCGCAAACTTCTCGAAGATGATGAAGATCTCTGACAAGAAGGGCTATTCTGAACTCGCCCGCCTGTATTTCATTTTGCACAGCGACCATGAGTCTGGAAATGTCTCCGCCCATACCATGCACCTCGTCGGGTCCGCTCTCTCCGACCCGTACCTTTCCTTCTCCGCCTCGCTTAACGGTCTTGCTGGACCTTTGCATGGTCTGGCCAATCAAGAGTGTCTTGGCTGGTTGATGGAGGTTCACCAGAAATTCGGCGGCGTTCCCTCGCGCGATGACTTGTACAAATTCGCATGGGATACGCTCAACGGCGGACACGTCATCCCCGGTTATGGTCACGCCGTTCTGCGCGTGCCTGATCCGCGCTTCACCGCGCAGATGGAATTTGCCAAGAAGCGCTTCCCCGAAGACGAACTCGTCCGCCTCGCAGACCTGGTCTTTGACGTAGTGCCTGCCGTTCTCCGCGAACAAGGCAAAGCCAAGAATCCCGCCCCGAACGTGGACGCGATCTCCGGCACCTTGCAGTATTTCTACGGCGTGCGCGATTTCGATTTCTACACCGTGTTGTTCGGTGTCGGCCGCGCCCTCGGCGTGACAGCCAATTACGTCTGGGCGCGCGCGCTTGGAATGCCGCTTGAGAGACCGAAGTCACTCACCACCAAGATGCTGGAAGATGTGGTTGCAAAATCAGTGACCAGTAATCAGTAATTAGGAACGAGCCTCCGAGAAATTTTCTCGGAGGCTCGTTTTTTTTTCAGGTTTTCTACATTAACCCAATTGCCGCCTACGTAAAAAGCAGATCAGAGTCAAAACCTTTAGCCGCGAATAACCCAGATTTTCGCGGATTTACGTCAAGTTTCGCGTGAATTCGCGCAATCCGCGGCAAGAAATTTTTTGATTTGAAGGAGGTAACTTGCGTTACTTAAGGACAGGCAGATAATTTTCGCGCAGGCTTGCCATGTGATGCTCCACATGGCCGACGAGCATGTAGATCAATGCCCGCGCGCTGACGGCTGCGCCGCTGGCAGTGCCGAGCCGCGAGACTGACTCGCCGCTCATGTTTTTGACGGCAAGGATGTTCGCGCGGCGCAGAAATTCAAACTCGTCGAGCAGGTCGCCGAGCGCGGAATTGTCGAACCCGGCCTCGCGGACGTAATCCTCCTGATCGAAGCCCGGGAGCGGAGTCTGGTCATTGCGAGAGATGCGCAGCAGGCGGTAGGAGAAGACGCGCTCACCGTCTATCAGGTGGCCGGTCACTTCTTTGATGGACCATTCCACAGGTCCGAATTTGAAGCGCGCCTGTTCGTCAGTCAGGTGCCCGAGCGCGGATCTGATCTCGTCAATTTGAAGCGGCAGGGCGGCGAGGATGTCATTCCTTTTAATGGCGCGCTGGATGTAATCGGCATAAAACGGGGCGTATTCTTCGCTGGCCGGGGGAGTGAGTGTGTTTGTCATTTTTAATTTTCCTTTTTGGAATTATGGGTCGTTGGGAATCGCCGTGATAAACCATTTTCTATACACGGAATTCACGGAAAGCACGGAGAAAAAAGACAGATTTTAAAGGTTTTTCCGTGTCGTCCGTGTTATCCGTGTACAAGAATCACGGCAATCCCAAGAGAGCCGGAATTATAGCGCAAAGATATTGGGGCAATCACTGTATAATATGAACGGCTCCGAATTTCAAGCGTGCCGAGCAAACCAGACAACGAGAAATCAAGATGACCATTTCATCGAACCGCAAAGACCTGTTCCGCAAGCCCACCATAGGCGACAAGCTGAATCTGTTTCAGTTGTTGTTCGACGTCAAAGAACTGACAGCCGACCTAACTCTGGCGCTGCTAAAGATCATCCACGAAGATTTGAATAATCATCAAAAACCCGACCGCACCGTGTTCAGGCGCTATGCCGGGCTGGTCGCGTCCCTTCGTTATCATGTGCCTGAGATGTTTCAGCAGGTGATCGACGGCTGGAAAAACCATCAGCCTGTAGAGTTGCCGTCTGAAAATAAAAATCCCGAGTAAAAGGCTTTCACATGACTTCAAAAATTGATCGTAACCCCGGCACGCCCCTCGACCTTGATTGGGTGATGGGCGCGCACATTAACAAAAGCGCGGTGGAGCGACGCACAGCCACGATCACAGGTCGCCGCACCGTGAAGAAAGATTGGCAGGCGGCATGGCTTTTGCGCGCCGTCACCTGTATTGACCTGACCACCCTCGCAGGCGATGACACACCCGGACGTGTGCAACGTCTGTGTGCCAAGGCAAAACAACCGCTGCGCCCCGATATGATGGAAAAACTTGGATTGAACGGCGAGCGGATCACCGTCGGTGCGGTGTGCGTGTACCCCAACCGTGTGGCGGATGCCGTTCATGCGCTTCAAGGCTCTAACATTCCAGTTGCTTCTGTCGCGACAGGTTTTCCTGCGGGACAGACTCCTCTGCCACAAAGAATCCAGGAAATTGAGCAAGCCGTGGAAGCAGGTGCCAAAGAAATTGACGTGGTCATCGCCCGCAATTATGTGTTGACGGGTGATTGGCAAGCCATGTACGACGAATTGCAGCAATTCCGCAAAGCCTGCGGTGACGCGCACATGAAGACCATCCTTGCCACGGGTGAACTTGGCACGCTCAAGCATATCTATCAAGCCAGTCTCGTATCCATGATGGCAGGCTCGGACTTTATCAAGACATCCACGGGCAAAGAGCCGACCAACGCGACTCTCGAAGTGAGCCTTGTGATGATCCGCGCCCTGCGAGATTATCTCGACCGCTTTGGCTACAAAGTGGGCTTCAAGCCCGCGGGCGGAATCAGCTCCGCAAAGCAGGCGCTGGCGTGGCAATCGCTTATGAAAGAAGAACTTGGCGACGAATGGCTGAAGAATGACCTGTTCCGCTTTGGAGCAAGCAGCCTGCTGACCGATATCGAGCGGCAGTTGTATCACTACATCACAGGTCACTACGCGGCGAAACATCACATGCCGATGGGATAGTTGTTTATTGAAAGGAGAAAGACATGACTGCAAATATTTTGTCACAAGATTTAGTCCGCAAGGCTGTGATCGAAGTGGCTCAACTGGAAGAAAAAGAGCTCTTAATTGTGATCGAGATGGTGGATACCCTCAAAAAACAACGCGCCCGACCAAACAAGGAATTGGCGGCAGAAATCGTTGCCAAAGCCAAAGCCCGCGCTGAAGAAGTGAAATACCTTTCACGGGATGAGGCGATGGAAAAATTTGGAAACACACTTAATGCGATTCGTGAGGAAGCCATCGCAAAGGGCACAGCAGTTGATGGGGAAGTGGAAAGTGACTAAAAGAATCCGAGCCGTGTTGGATACGAATGTCTTTGTCTCTGCCGCGTTGAGTAAAAATGCGAACAGCCCAACCCGCGAAACTCTTGACCGCTGGAAACGGGATGAATTCGTGTTGTTGATTTGTACGCCATTGGCTGAAGAAATCGTCGAGAAACTTCTTGATCGTCATGTGGATAACGAAAAAGTTGTTGACTTGGTTAAGACTCTCGCTGATTGGGCTGAATGGGTGGAAGTCCCTGCCGAGAAGATTGAGTCTCTCCTCTCTGACCCTGACGATAATGTCATCGTTGCCTGTGCAGTGGAAGGCGGCGCGAATTACCTTGTGACCTACGACCCGCATTTCGATTCCCTGCAAGGTGATTATCGTGGCGTGAAAATTGTCAAAGCCATTCCATTTTTGGATGTATTACGAAATCAATAAAGCAGGTGTATATGCCGATTTTTGAGTTGACAAAAGACGAATTAAGAAAAATTGAAGAAACTTCATTTTCTGCCGCAAAAGTAAAAGAGCGAGCAGATTTACAGCGTTTGCTTCAAAATCAAATTGAAATTATCTCCCCAGACACTTTAATAATTACCGAAGAATTTGGCGAATGGGAAGATAGCCGCCGTCGCATTGATTTGCTTGGTATTGATAAAAACGCAAATTTGGTTGTATTTGAATTGAAACGGACGGAGGATGGGGGACACATGGAGTTACAGGCACTGCGGTATGCTGCAATGGTTTCAACGATGACCTTTGATAAAGCTGTTGAGGTTTACTCAGATTTTCTCAGCAAGAAGCGCAGAACTGAAGATGCTGAGCGAGAGTTGTTAGATTTCCTTGATTGGGATGGTAGCGATGACGAACATTTTGCTCAAGATGTGCGTATTGTTTTGATTTCAGCAGAATTTTCAAAAGAACTAACAACAACAGTTTTATGGCTCAATGATTATGGAGTAGATATTCGGTGCGTTCGAATGAAACCTTACAACGATAATGGGCGAACTCTTGTTGATGTTGAGCAAGTGATCCCATTGCCCGAAGCAAGCCAATACCAAACTGGTGTTAGCGTAAAAAACAGACAGGAAAGAATCCTTCGTGTCCAAAATAGGGATATGACGAAATACGATGTGACTATTTTTAGAAATTCTGAAAGCCGATTAGCCAAGCGAAACGCCATATTTTTTGTGGTCAAGAATTTGTGTAACTCTGGTATATCGCCCGAAAAAATAAACGAATTAATTTATTGGAAAGGTAATCTATTTCTTCAAACAGATGGATTACATAATTCGGATAACTTTATTCGTATTCTCGTTGAGAGAGGTAAATCGGAGGGGAGAAAAATTGATTATCCTCGTTGGTATTGTGATGACGATGAATTGATCCATTTTGAAGGAAAAACTTATGCTTTCCATAAAATGTGGGGGAATCGATGGAGTACGGCTATGAATTTACTAAAGGAAAATTTTCCTGATGCAAAAATAGATTTTTGGGCAACGAAGGATACGGAAGGCAAATAAATCCTTCGTGTACTTTGTGCCCTTTGTGGTTAATTGACTGGAGTTACTTATGAACAAAATACTTGAAATTTTCAACACCATGGAATACGGACCTGCGCCCGAAGCGCCTGATTCTGTCAAAGCGTGGCTGGATGAGCATGGACGCAAGTTCGGTTTGTTCATCAACAACGAGTGGGTGACGCCGAAGGGTGCGAAATTTTATCCTTCGTACAACCCTGCGAACGGCGAATTATTGGCCGAGACCACTCAAGCCGAGAAAAAAGATGTAGACGCAGCGGTTGCAGCGGCTCGTGGCGCATTCAAAACCTGGAGCAAGACTCCTGGCGTCGTCCGCGCTCGCTATCTCTATGCGATTGCCCGCAACATTCAAAAACATTCGCGCTTGCTGGCGGTGCTCGAAAGCATGGACAACGGCAAGCCTATTCGCGAGTCGCGAGATATTGATGTGCCTTTGTTGGCGCGTCACTTTTACTATTATGCAGGCTGGGCGCAGTTGATGGAAACTGAACTACGCGACTATCAATCCGTTGGTGTGGTCGGGCAGATCATCCCGTGGAATTTTCCGCTGTTGATGCTGGCATGGAAGATCGCACCTGCGATTGCGATGGGCAACACGGTGGTACTCAAGCCTGCTTCGTACACGAGACTCACGGCGTTGTTGTTCGCGGAAATTGTCGCCGAGGCGGGACTTCCTGCTGGCGTTGTAAATGTCATTACTGGAAGCAGCAGCGCGGGCTCGATGATCGTCGAACATCCCGATGTGGATAAGATCGCCTTCACGGGTTCGACCGATGTCGGGCGCACGCTCCGCAAGCAGACGGCTGGCTCTGGGAAAAAACTCTCGCTCGAGCTTGGGGGCAAGAGTCCATTTGTCGTGTTTGACGATGCCGATTTGGATGGAGCAGTTGAAGGCGTGGTTGATGCGATTTGGTTTAATCAGGGTCAGGTCTGTTGCGCAGGGTCAAGGCTGATAGTGCAGGAAAATGTCGCGGGGAAATTCATCCAAAAATTAAAGGCTCGCATGGAACACATGCGTGTGGGTGACCCGCTCGATAAAGCGATTGATATGGGCGCGATCGTTGACCAAAGCCAATGGGACACGATCGATGGCTGGGTGAAGACGGGCATTGCCGAAGGCGGCGAATGTTTTCAACCGAATATCGCGCTGCCCGAAAAGGGACTGTTTTATAAACCAACGTTGATCACGGGTCTTGACCCCGCCGCCGCAACCGTGCAGGAAGAAATTTTCGGACCCGTGCTAGTCTCGCTCACGTTCCGCACGCCGAGCGAAGCCATCGAGCTTGCGAACAACACGCGCTATGGTCTCGCGGCGAGTGTGTGGAGCGATAACATCAACCTCGCGCTCGATGTCGCGAGCAAGATCAAGGCGGGCTCGGTGTGGGTCAACTGCACCAATCAATTCGACGGCGCTTCAGGCTTCGGCGGCTATCGCGAGTCGGGCTACGGACGCGAAGGCGGACGTGAAGGATTGTTTGAATATTTAAGACCGACATGGATGGATCGTCCACGCCCTGAGTTTGTACTAGATGAAAAGAAGAAGTGGGGCGAACACGTTCCAACGCTTCCGACTCAGCCTGGAGTTGCTCGGGCAAATGGACATTCTCTTCCGCCGATAGATCGCACGCCGAAAATGTATATTGGCGGCAAGCAGGTGCGACCCGACGGCGCATACACCACGACGGTGTTGAATGCCAAAGGGAAGATTGTCGGGCAGGTCGGTGACGGCAATCGCAAGGACATTCGTGATGCGGTAGACGCGGCTCATGCGGCGCATGTCGCCAAGCCAGGTTGGGCGATGCGTCACGGATACAACCGCTCGCAGATTTTATATTTCATCGCGGAGAATCTCGACGCCCGCAATGCAGAGTTCGTCAAACGCATTGTCGAAATGACGGGACGCACGCAAAAGCCCGCGCAAGCCGAAGTGGACGCGGCGGTGGAACGTCTCTTCAGTTATGCGGCATGGGCTGATAAATACGGCGGCACTGTGCAAGAGACCACCCTGCGCGGAATCACCGTCGCGGTCAATGAACCTGTCGGTGTGATTGGTATTGCCTGCCCCGATGAAATGCCCCTGCTTGGTTTCGTCTCGCTCATGGCGCCTGCGATTGCACGCGGCAATACCGTGGTGATGATCCCCAGCCAGAAATATCCGCTCTCCGCCATGGACTTCTATCAGGTGCTCGACACGTCCGATGTGCCTGGCGGCGTGGTCAATATCGTCACAGGCGACCGTGACCATCTGGTCAAGACGCTTGCTCAACATGAAGATGTTGACTCAGTCTGGTACTTCGGCTCGGCGGAAGGCAGTTACCACGTCGAGAACGAGTCCGCTGCGAATATGAAGCGCACATGGACAGGCTACGGTCTGCCCCGCGATTGGCTCGACCGCGAGCAGGGCGAAGGTCACGAGTTCCTGCACGAGGCAACACAGGTGAAGAATATCTGGGTGCCGACAGGGGAGTGATTGTAGAAAGTAGTGAGTAGATGATAAGACCTCCGAGTTGTCCGCTCGGAGGTCTTGTTGTAAATACTACTTGCGTTTGTTTTTTGTTTGTTTTTGAGGTAAAAAACTCTGAAGCCCATTTTTGTTAACTTCATCAAAAAATTCCACCACCCAACTTGGAGACTTCTCGTTCTTCTTTCTTTCCCAAATCATAGGCACTCCAGCATGCGATGGTGGGGCATCAGGGATTGTATCGATATTATCATCTGTCCACCAAGCACCACTAAATCTATCTAGGTTTTCTTGTTTAAGGAATGCGAATCCTGTAAAAGCGCCTGATATCCATGCGAAATTTGCAAACCAATATTCACCAATTCGTCTCCAGTTGTAATAAACTGCCGTAATTGAATCATTTTCTCCATTGTAACAATATGGACCAATTAATTCGCCATTTACTATTTTTGCATAAAAATGGGTATTACTTTCCTTGTTGAACCATGCGCCTTCAAGTACAGAAAGCTCGTGAGGCGTTGTCTGGGTTGAAGCAGATGGCTCCCAGACTTTAACTACACTTGCAACCATGCTTTTTAATTCTTGAATTTCAATCATTAGGGTTCCTACTAATTCATTTTGTTCTTGGGGATGATTAGTAGAAGAAGAACTGGTTTTGCTTAGCTGCACCGTATCCAAAACCATCTTTTGCAATGGTGTCCCTAAGGTACGGCTAAGTTGAGATCTTTCATAGGGTAGGCTTTGCATATCTTTTATGTCGAAGGGCAATTCCGAAATTTTTTGTGTTATCAAGATTATAGGCTTTCCGAGAGCCATTGCATAACCCACTTCCCACATCACATTTGGGATGTTCCCTGTTACATCAGCAACGCAGATGGTTGCAGATTGTATCTCTTGGAGAAGTCTGTTTGTAATTGATCCAGCTGGTCTTGCATCATCAAGTCTAAAGCACTTCCCGCCTTGCGGGGCAATAACAGCTTCAACACTTGTTTTGATTGTTGCGTATACATCATCAAATTCTTTGGCGAAGGGCATAATTACAAAACAATTCATTTTATTACTCCCATTGATGTGTAGCATTTAGTTTGAGATATGTGGTCATACATGCTATGAATTTTATTATATCTTTATTTTCTTTATCAAAAACTTAACGCTAAGAATGCGCAGACTATTGTTGGAATATTATCCCACAATCTCAACCACGCTCGATTTGATATCTGCCCCTGCTCGGAGCGTATTCTGAATTTCAGTGCGGGTATTACCTCCTTGTTTCCCAAAGCACAACGGCAAAAGCAACCCCCTCCGCCTTCGGCACCTCCCCCAAATGCGACAGAAGTACCGTCGCATTTGGGGGAGGACGGGTGGGGGTATTATTTTTGTTTTTCCAGCGCAAACTGAATAACGCGAATCACCCCGTTAATATCTTTCATCACATCGTTGTTCCAGAAACGAATCACCTTATATCCCAAAGACTCAAAATACTTAGCTCTTTCCGCGTCATACTCGGCTTGGTCTAGGTGTTGGCTTCCGTCTAACTCGATGATTAGCTTCTTTTTGATACAGCAGAAATCAGGGATGTAGTTTCCAATGGCATGTTGTCTTCTAAAATTCACCCCTAATTGGTCATTGCGAAGGTATGCCCACAGTTTGGCTTCGGCGGGAGTAGGCTCCTTTCGCAGTTCGTGTGCGCGTTGATAGCCTTTGGGTGTGGTTCTGCGGGCTGGCATGATATGTGGCGCCTAAAATGGCAGCCCAAAAATCTTCCCGACACCCCACAACACAGCAGCAAAGACAATTTCACCGGCGGCTGCCCACAAGTCGCGGCGGGTGAGATTCCGTTCAAGAGTGAGATAGGCGCTCCAGGGTATATCCTTTTCATAAACGACTTCGACCGTGGCGCCTGTTTCATAGCGGCGGTTAAAAAATCCGCTCGTGTCAGTCATTTCCACCTCGTACTCTTTGTCCTGGACGCGAAACGCCACCAGAGGGCGGGCAGACCTGCCCAGTTCACCTAAAAAATTCCAACCGGCGTTGGTCCTTCCCACGGCGCGGACCACGCCAAAGGTGGTATCGCTGGATTGCCTAATCCTCTCCATTCGCTTCCATTGGAAGAAAGCGGGAATCCCCGTTGTTAAAGCGAGGATGAAAAACAAAACGGAAAAAGCGTATATCATGATCTTACCCTCCTTCCTTTGCTGACCTTGCGCTTCCGACTGCGCCCAGAGTGACTCCACCCAAGACGACCAGTCCGCCGACCAGAGCGAAGGCGCCCATGCTTTCACCGTAGAATAAAAATACCCAAATGGGATTCAAGACAGGCTCCAACGTTCCGATCAGATTCGCTTCCAAGGCTGGGATGTGCTTGATTCCCTTTGTGAAAAAGATGAACGCCAACCCAATCTGAAAGATGCCGAGGAAGGCTAGGATCGACCAGTTGGTGACTGTCCATGTTTCTTTTAATATGAATGGAAATCCCAGAGTGGCAGTGAAAAGAAATGCGATCAGGTTGCTTTCGGCAGGGTTGCCATTCTTTTGGGCGCGGAAGGAAACCATCATCACGGCTGAGGTCACGCCGCTGAGAATGGCGAGCAGGTTGCCGTAGAATCCATCAGTGCTGAGTTTGTCCGCGAAGAAAAGCGTGAGGCCAAAGAAGATGATGAACATGGCGGCATAATCTGTGCGTGAGGGTTTTTCGCGCAAGAACTTGTACGCCAGTGGAATGACGTAGATCGGCGCAGTGTATTGCAGGAAGATGGCATTGGCGGCGGTGGTCATCTTGGTGGAAGTGATGAACAGGAACTGAGTCAGGATGAAGGCACCCGCTGTCAGCAACTGAAGCAGGCTCGGGCGGAGGGGGAGGCGCCGCAGGTAGATCAGGAAAACGATCGAGGCGAAGAGACTGCGTCCCGCAAGAATCGAGATCGGCTGCCAGTTCATCAGTTTTACGAACAATCCGCTCGTGCTCCACAGGGCGGCGGCAAGCGCAAGAAAAAGAATCGCCTTGCGGCGTTCCGAAAGAGTGTCCATTGATCCTCACAAGTTTGGGTTGAAGCCAGATTATACAAGCATCCGCTTAATTTTGTTGCCAATAAACCCTTTACCCACCGTACATGGATTATACTTTTTGAAAACGATAGGAGTGTGCCCATGACAACCCGTTACAAAATACGACAAAACCTGATTTCCATTGGGGATGATTTCTGGATCGAAAATGAAGCAGCCCAAAAAGTATTCAAGGTCGATGGCAAAGTACTGCGCATTCGCAAGACGCTGGTCTTTGAAGATGCCAAGGGTAACAAGCTTGCCCAAATCCAGGAACGCCTGCTGACCATCAAGGATACGATGGTGGTCGAAGATGCAGATGGCAAAGATATAGCCACGATCAAGAAGGCGCTCATTGCCCCGCTGCGCGACAAGTGGAATGTGAACGTCAAAGGCGGGGATGACCTTGTGGTGCAGGGCAATATCCTCGACCATGAATATACGGTCAGGCAGGGGCGGAACAAGGTCGCCGAAATTTCAAAGAAATGGTTCCGCCTGACAGATACCTACGGCGTGGAGATCGAAGACAGGCAAAACGACATTCTCATCCTTGCAGTTGCGGTCGCCGTGGATATGATGGCGCACGATGATAATGACAAGAAAGACAAAAAAGAGAAAAAGAAAAATTAGCCGCGTCTGGTCTTGCTGATAAACAAAAGGACAACGGCGTTCTCAAACCAAAAGTCGGGCAGAAATGCCCGGCTTTTTTGTTGCTCCGAAATTCATTACTGTTCCATTACTTACAGAATTGTAATTGCATTGAAAAATCAAAACTGTATAATGCACTTATGATTACCCGCCAACAGCAGCAAGGATCAGGTAAATGGTAAATTTTCAGCCCGACAATGTCGAAGAAGAGTCTGCGGGCAAGCTCTGTCCGCATTGCGCGAAAATAATACGTTCGCCTGCGCCGACATGCCCTTATTGCAACATGCCCCTCGATGAATTAATCCAGATGGAGGCTGCGCCGGAGTTCAAGCCTCAACGCTGGCGCTGGCTGCTGAGGCCTCGAACGATGATCGTTTCTGTGCTGACGGTTGCGGTGGTGTTGGGGCTATACGGTTTCATCGTTCTTCAACAGTATTCCAATGAGCAATACACTGCCACCGCAGATCGTTTAATGACCGAGGGCAACACCTCCGCTGCGGCTGAATATTACCGCAAGGCTGTGCAGTTCGGTTCGCAAGACCCCGAACTCTATGAAAAACTTGGCTGGGCGGAATATCAACTCGCCCGCGACGCCGATGCGTTGAAAAGTTTTGAAAGCGCAGTTTCGCTTCAACCCGACCGCGTGACGAGCCTTTATGGCGCCGGGCTTGCAGCCTATCAACTCCGCGATTATCAAAAATCAATTTCATTTCTAAAACGTGTGATTGAGATTGACCCGGGGAATGCCGATGCTTACGAATATCTTGGTCTTGCCGAATATCGCCTGAGTCAGTATGAGATGGCTGATGAACATCTCAATACCGCGCTGATATTTAACCCGCAAAGCGGGACCATTTTCTATTATTTAGCCCGTCTTGAAGTTCTGCGTGGAGAGCATCATTGGGCGATAGAAAATTTTACGCGAGCAGAGAGTTTTGGTTTTGACAGCGGCGCAGTAGCGCTTGCCCGCGGGCAGGCGCGGATGATGGTGGGCGAATATGAATCAGCGAAGGATGACTTGCAGAAAGCAGTCACCCAGTTCCCAGGGCGGAAAGATGCGAACTTGCTGCTGGCAAAAACTTATTACCTGCTGGGTGATTATCGCGCCGCCCAATCCCAATTGTCAAACATCCAGGAAAATATTCCACAGCATCTTCAAATTGATTTCCTTGCCCTGCCCGGCTGGATCGCTTTGCGCCAGGGTAATTTCGCTGCGGCGCGCGATACATTTTCTCAAATTGCAAATATGGATCCTAACAACGCTGAATCGTTGAATGCCCTGGGATGGGCGTATTTTTATTCAGGCGATTGCGCGCTGGCACAGTTGAATTTTGAGAAGGCCGCGCATCAGACGTCCGATGAACTGGTTTTTGCCTACGATTCATTTTTCAACCCGAATGAGACTCCGCAAGCCGGGTTGGCAATCTCCTGCCCATTAAAGTAATTTGTTTTTTAAATTAGTAAGGATGGTTGAGATGAAGAAAATAAATGTCTGGAAAGTGGAGCGGGGGCAGGGGCTGGTGGAATATGCCATCCTGGTGACCAGCATTATCATGGTTACTCTTGTAGGGCTGACGCTTTCAGGTGACTCTGCGAAAGAGAGCTTATTAAAAGTGTGCGCCGCATTGGGCGGTGACCAGTGTGTGGCTGCGCAACCCAATGTTGATGGCGGCGGGGTGATCACCCCAACTCCGGAATTTACTTTTACCCCCACTTTGATTCCCTCCGCCACGCCAACACTTTCTGAACCCGACCCGACACGCCAGCCTTTCTTTACGCCAACTCCCACGCCTGCAATCGCAGCAGGGTTAACTGTAAAAGTTGTTGACGATGTAACAAGCGCGCCTGTTGCGGGCGTGTGGACGGTAATTTACAACGCAAGCGGTGGCTATGTCAAAGAGAGCACATCAGGCGCCAGCGGGGAAATGAATTTTTCGCTTGACAATGGAAAATATCAAGTCCGGGTGTATACAGGTCAGTGGTGGCAGGCTGCGGATGTTGACCTGATCGACTCGCAGGAAGTTACCGTGCGGCTCAAGACTCTCACCGTCAATGTGGTGGACGATGCGACCGGCGCCGCCGTCAATGGTGTGTGGACGGTCATCAACAATGAGGGTGGCGGCTATGTCAAGGAAGGCACAACCGGCGCGAGCGGTCAACTTAAATTTTCACTGGTCAATGGAAAATATAAAATACGGGTGTATACGGGTCAATGGTGGCAGGCGGCGGAGGTGAATATGACTTCCTCCCAGTCTGTTACTGTCCGATTGAAGACCCTTACCGTCAACATTTTAGATGCTTCAGGAGCCCCCGCCAAGGGTGTGTGGACGGTGATCTACAATGAAAGCGGAGGTTATGTCAAGGAAGGCACAACCGGCTCGAGCGGGCGGCTGGATTTTTCACTGGTTGATGGAAAATATAAAATACGGGTTTATACCGGGCAATGGTGGCAGGCGGCGGAAGTGAATATGACCTCCTCTCAAACCGTTACCATAAAGTTGAAGGAGATGAGGGTCAAAGTGGTGCTGAATGAATCCGGTAAGGAAGGTGACAAGGGTTCGACTGCTGGAATTTGGGTGGTGATCTACACTGCGGCAGGCGGCTACGTCACTGAAGGCACCACGAACTCAAAAGGTGAGGCGACCTTCTCGGTTGCCAATGGAGATTACATTATCGCGACATATTACGAGCAGGAATGGCAAAGAGACGGCCCATTTAAGGTGTCTAATTCCAGGGAGTATGTCATTCACCGCAAAAATAAGGATTAAGACAGCAGCCTTGCGGCTTTATACCTGTTGAATCAATGGGATAAAAAAACAGACTTCCACTCCCTCCGGGGTTTCAGAAGTCTGTTTTACAGAATATTCAATTGTCGAAAGGCGCAGTCAATCAGTTTTTGCTAAATGGATGAACCAGCATCACGGGGATGTGAGAATGGTGGACGACCCTGTCTGCAACACTGCCAATTAACCAGCGTTGAATTCCAGAGCGTCCGTGCGTAGACATGGCAATCACATCAGCATGAACCTCGTCTGCGACCTTCAAGATCATTTCAGGGATCGGCCCTTCGCGCATGATGTGTGTGACCTTCGCGCCTTCCTGCGCCAATTTGGCTTCTTCCTTTTCGAGATATGCCTCTGTCTCGATCTCCGTGTCTTCAATGACCTTGTGTGCCAGGCCCGGGCTGCGGGCAAGAAATTCCAAACTCGGGGTCACCGGCACGCTCAAAAGGACGATCTCTGCGCCTTCGGAATTTGCCAGCGCCTGTACGTGAGGCAGAACTGCTTCTGCGAGTTGCGAACCATCCAGCGGGACAAGAATTTTCTTGTACATGGTGCATCTCCTTACACTATGCCAAAACATAAACAGGATTGTCCATGTTTTGTTTCATATTCACTATAGCATATCGGAATTTGGTTTTCAAGATATTTATTGACGGTCAGTGGTTGACGGAGACTGTGCTATTCAATCCGTTTATTTTGAATCTTACTCATCGCGTATTCAGCCAGGGCGGTAATGGTCAGCGACGGATTCACGCCCGGGTTGGCGGGCATGATCGAGCCGTCAATGATGTACAGGCCGTCATAATTATGTACTTCAAAATTTTCATTCACCACGCCTTCGTCCGCGTTGACGCCGATGGGCGCGCCGCCCAAAATGTGAGCGGTGGTTGGCAGCCCAAGCAAGTTCTCGCCGATCGAACCGAGCGGCACGCCGTTGATCCGTTTTGAAAATTCACGCGTCATTTCGTGCGAGCCTTTCACTTGCGCGCCGATCTCGTAGCCGGGCTCCTTCTCGGCTACCATCGCGCGGCGGAACAGAGTGAATCCACTGCGCCCGATTTGGAATCGCATTCGATTATCCGCGTGCTGCATGACGAGCAGGATCGTCACGTTATGCGCCCAGCCCGGCAGGACGAGCGCCTTCAAAAAATCCAGCGGATGCGTCAGCGACCACCAGAAAAATTTCAAAAGGCGAATCGGCACACTTACATCGGTATCAATCAACGGCGCGGCAAGGAAGCGCATCAACGACGATCCATCAGGATAGCGCACAGGTTCGACGCGGGTGATCTCGTCATGGTTGTAGATGGATGAAATGGATACGCCCTCCGAATAGTTGATATCCGACTTGCGCGCCACGCTTCCCAACAAAGCCTCTGAGTTGGTCCTGACCATGTGGCCGAGTCTGCGGGACAGATTCGGCAGGCTGCCCTGCACGTCGCGCAGATTCAACAGCAGTTTCATCGTGCCCATCACGCCCGCCGAAAAGATGACGTTCTTCGCGTGGACGGTTTGCGTTCGCTTGAAAAGTTTTGTGGAGTCGCGGAAGGTCACTGCATACCGGACATTAGACGGTTGACCATTGACCGTAGACCGTCCATCGTCCACTGTCAACGGTTTGACGTCAATCACTTCAACTTCAGTGCGAATCTCTGCCCCGTTCCTTTCTGCAAAATACAAATAATTTTTCGGCAGGGTGTTCTTGGCGTTGTGACGGCATCCGACCATGCAGCCGCCGCAGTGGTTGCAGCCTGCCCGGGCGGGACCCTCTCCGTCGAAAAATGGATCAGGCACGGTCACGCCTGACTCGCCGAAATATGCGCCGACATCCGTCGCGCGGAAGGTGTGACCCATGCCGCGTTCCTCGGCCATCTCTTTCAGCAGCAGGTCGGCTTTCCACAGTTTCGGGTTGCGCGCCGCGCCGAGCATTTTCCGCGCCGTCTCATAATGCGGACGCAGCGCCTCGCCCCATTTTATGTTTTGATTCCAGGCCGGGGTTGCGAACGTCGCATCGGACGGAATTTCCAACACGTTGGCATAACCGAGGCTCCCGCCGCCGAACCCCGCTCCGTGCAGGACCATCACGCCTTTGAGGATGCTGATCTGCAAAATGCCGTGCGCGCGCAAAGCAGGCAGCCAGACGTATTTCCAATACTGCCAGTTGGATCTGGCGAAGTCGTTTTCTTCAAATCGTTTGCCCTTTTCAAGGACGAGGACGGAATAGCCTTTTTCGGTCAATCGCATGGCAGAGACACTGCCCCCGAAACCTGAACCGATGATGACGTAATCGTAGTAGCTGTTAGCCATTTGCGTTTAGCCCTTTTATGCTTTGATGATTGAGATGCTCAATTATAAGCTAATGATATTTCGGTTTTGCTATGAGCTGGTTGCTAACCGCTAAAAGCCTCTACCGAAACGGACAAACATCCGCAGGGACATAGAAGTGACTCTGCCAGTTGTAATAATCAAAGCCAAGCAGAATAGAAATCTCAGGGTGTTCTGCGGCGTATTGGATTGCCGCCGCGCAGCCGTCGTACATTTTATGTGTGGACTGGTACGACTCCCAGAAAGTAGTTGTCATTTCCACATAAGGCGCGGCGTAGGGGTCTGCGCCGAAAGTCGCTTGCAGGGTTTGATAGGTGGATACGGCTTCGGATTCTTGTCCCTGCGCGAGGCGGATGAGCATGATGCGATAGTAAGAGTAAGCGGCGAGGCTAGGGTATTCGGCGGGGTCAGGTTGCAATGATGGTGAGGCGGTTGGCGTAGGTTCGCCTGACGAATAAAAATAGTTTGAGCGATATATCCAAAAATCATACATTCGTTTTTCTGGCGTAAACCATTCTAAATCTTTGTTGTTTATCACCTTTTGATAAAAAACGGCCGCCCTCTGAAAATCACCAAAGCGTTCTGCCATCTCTGCGTTTTCCAAAGCTTGAAATCGGTAATAAGGTTCATCGATCTGAATTTTTTGCAAAGCAATGTTTTTTCCATTCCACATGCAAATGCGAGTGGCTTTTCTATAGGGAAAACCTAAATCGTCTGGCCAGGGATTTCTCACATTTTGAAAGATTATTTCGCTTGTTCCGTTGTTATCAATATCTTTGATTTCAACTTGAAAAGGCGCATTAATCATGTAACTGCAACCTTCGACCATAGAAAAAGGATTTTCAATCAGGCTTTTGAATTTCGTCCCATCCCATCCAAGCACTTCAATTGACGGACATCTTGAACCCATACAGCCATCGAAATATGCAATAATTTCCTTTATATCATCTGAGTTTATATCCGTAATTTCAATTATTTTTGAACCTTGTGCAGTATCCACGGTTGAAATTGTTGATAACTCATACTTGCCATTGACGCATTTGAAAATATCGACCCAAATTCCGTAGGCGAAAATTAATTCTTTTGCGTCGTCACCTGTTAAATCTTCATGCCGGATGAATTCAGGATTCGGGTATTTCAATATTATGTTTTTTGTTGAACCACCAGAGTTCAAATAATCTATTATGTAGTTTATAAAATCTTGATTGTAGTCATTCCCTTGCCACTTAATGTTGTCTAAGTTAAATGCTTGTTTTGATATTTCCTTCGGGCACTCCGCCTTCGGCGCAGGCGTGACCGTGACAATCGTTGAAACATCGAATGTCGGCGTGAAGGTTGGGATGGTAGGCAGGGGCGTGATGGTGGCTGTGGGAGGGATGGGCGTTTGTGTGAGCGTTGGGGGTAATGTCGGTGTGGATGTTTGAACGGGCAGCACAGGTTGTGTCGCCGCTGCCCCACACGCGGAGAGAATCAGCCCGAGGGCAAAGAACAGGAAGGGAAGTTTTTTCATAGTCCGCCTTTAATACACAGATTACGGCAACGGATTGTTTCGCGGGTTGACATCATCTTCATCCCATAAAATCGGATTGGCTTCGATGTAATCCGTTTTGTTTTGCAGGTCTTTCTCGTCACGGATGATGTGTTCGTAATAATTTCTCTGCCAGATGCCGGTGGCGTTGTGTTCGCGGCCGATTTGACGGGTCACGGCGGCCTTATATGTTCGGACGATCGTTGGCAACGATCCCGACACCGGTTTTTGAAATTGTTCCTGGGTAGGGGCACGATATATCGTGCCCCTACGATCATCGGTGATGATAATAATCCCATGCACATGATTCGGCATAATTACATATGCCCCCAATTCCACGAATGGAAAATGATCTGGGATCGACCGCCAACATATGTCCGCAATTTTGCCGTATTCATTCAAAACCGCCCCTCTATTTCTGACCTCGCCGAACAAACAATCGCGGTGATAGGTGACAATGGTCACGTAATATGCGCCTTCGGACGAATAATCATATCCCGGCAAGCGGACGGATTTTCTGTGATGTTTTCGCGGGTCAAATTTTGGATGGCGGTCGTTTGTCATGTTTACCTCCCTCATAGGGGCGACCCAACGGGTCGCCCCTACTGATTATTAATATTGATAAAACCCGCGTCCCGTCTTTCTTCCCAAATATCCCGCGTCCACCATCTTGCGCAGCAAATACGCGGGGCGATATTTATCCTCGCCCAGATCGCGCTGCAAAACTTCCATTACGAACAACACCACGTCCAACCCGATCAAATCTGCCAGCGCGAGCGGGCCCATCGGATGATTCATGCCGAGTTTCATCACCGAGTCGATTGCCTCTGGCGTGCCGACATTCTCCTGCAAGGCAAAGACCGCCTCGTTGATCATCGGACATAAAATACGGTTCGAGATAAACCCGGGCGAGTCGTTTGCTTCGACAGGTTCCTTGCCCATCCATTTGCAGACCTCAAGGGTGGTGGTCATGGTGTCGTCCGAGGTAGCCAGCCCGCGGATGACTTCGACCAGTTTCATCAACGGCACTGGATTCATGAAATGCATCCCGATCACTTTTTCGGGACGTTTGGTCACTGCCGCGATCTTGGTGATCGAAATGGACGAAGTGTTGGTTGCGAGAATTGCGTTCAAGTTTGCGTGCGTGTCCATGTCGCGGAAGATCTTGAATTTCAATTCAGGGTTTTCGGTTGCGGCTTCGATCACCAGGTCTGCTTCGGCAATATGAGCCATGTCCGCGGCAAAATGGATTTTTTCGATGGACGCCTTTTGCTCCTCGGTGATTGCGCCTTTTTCGAACAGCCTGGTTGAAGATTTCTGAATGGTGGCTTTTGCCTTTTCAAGCGCGGCAGGCATCACGTCCATGCAGGTGACATTGTAGCCTGATGTCGCAGCGACCTGCGCGATGCCGTTGCCCATTGTCCCTGCGCCGATGATGAAAATTTGTCGAATAGTCATATAGTCTCCTAGTCTTGTAGTCAGGCGGTCGGTTAGTCTGATAGTCCAATAGTCGAGTAGTCAATTGGTCGAGTTGTCATTTGGTCAGTCTTTGGATTTGCGTAAGTAGGCGATGAAAGCGTTGATGGATTTTTTCGCCGCGGTTGCCATTTCGTATACTTTTTGAAAATCCTCTTCGCTCACATATTTTCGGTCAAGAGCAAGGTAGATTTCGGATTGTACTTCGCTGGCAGAACGCCGCGCATATTTCAGGAAGCGAATAAATTCAACATCAGAGCCGTCATCGAATCCTTCAGCGATGTTATGCATGATCGAACCGGCAGCGCCTTGAATTTGGTCGCGCAAGCGGAAATCTTTTGCAAATTTTCCCTGCTCGGTCAAATCGTACACCAGATTGGTCAACTCTCGCGCTTGCTGCCATGAGCGAATATCCTCAAATCGCTCTATCTTCATTTTTCCTCCTCAACAATTCGACTAATCGACCACCCGGCCACGCGACTACCCGACTGATTTATTCCACAACTTCACATTGTTCTGTATCTGCTCAATATGCCCGGGGATATGACGCGAATAAATATCAATCCAGCGGTCAAATGTGAATGGCCCGGTCATTTCAGGGTGGATGATGGCGTGCGAAAAAACCTCCTCAGGCTGCCGTTTGAGTAATTTGTAGGTTGTCTTTCTTGCCAGCCGCGTAACTTCCAGCGCATCTTCGAGATCGTGGTCGTGATACTTTAAAACATCCGCCCATTTTGCCTGATCGTAGCCCATCAAAATTCCGCCCGGTTCGACGATCAATTTGCGCGCGCGTAATGCCGCATTGGATTCGGAGTCTGCGATGTGAATGATGACTTCGTGGACGCTCCATTCCGTCGGTTCTGGTTTGAACTTCATCGCCTCATGCGGGACCTCAGCCAGCGCGAGTTTCAACAGGCTGAATCCACGCCCGTAGAGTTCGATCTTCTCGTTGCGTTCTTGAGCATTCATAGTTACATCTCTCCTTGGTGGTCTCAACACGACTAGCTGACTACCCGGCCGCTTGACTATTTTTCAACTTTTCATCCCGTTCGCGGATCGCGCCCAGCAGACGCGCCTGCTCTGCTTTCAATTCAAGATTCTCCTGTTCGGCGCGCGCCAGGCGGACGGCACCGGTTTGACCGAGCGCTCGCCCCCCGGCCAAATCCACCAGCAGGGCCAGCAGGTAGCCAATGATGCCGAGCAGCACCACCCACCATTGGCTGATGATGAATGCCGTGATCACGCTCATGAGGAACACGATCCAGCCGTAGCCGTCGAGCAGGAACCAAAAGGGACGTGTCTTTTGCATGGGTCATTGCTCCGCTGAAATGGCGTTGTAGATCGTCTCGATGGTGGATGGGTCACCTTTGAAGGTCTTGCCGTTGGTGCGGTTGGCAATGCGCAGCATCAGGTCGGCATCGGCGTCTTCGCCAAATGCGATGGTGAAGAGTTTTGTGCCTTCCACGCTCTCGCCGCTGGGCAGGCAGTTGAACATTTGATTCTCAGTGTTGTCACTGGAGGTATCCTGCCCGTCTGAAAGCAGGACGATGCCGTAGAGTCGTTTTTCGTTGTTGGCTTCGTGCTCTGCCTGGAGCGTGTTGATTTTTTCCGTAGCCGCGCAGACCGCGTCGTAGAGCGGGGTGCTGCCATTGGCAAACAGCCCGTTGAGCTTGTTGGTTAATTCCTCGCTGATGTCACCTGCGCGGCCGCCGCCCAGTTCAAAGATGTCCCTGTCGCCGCTGAAGACCATTAAGTAGATTTCATCGTTCGGGTCGAGCCTGCTGACAAAGTTGATGGAACTTGCCACGGCGCTTTTGATTTTTTCGCCTTCCATGCTGCCGGAGATGTCGAGCATCATGACGATGGTGGCCTTCTTCTTGGTCTGGTGGAAGACATCCTTCACCGCAGACGAAACTTCAGCAGACGGGCTTGCCAATGCCGGCACTGTGTCAGTGGTGACTCGCGGATCGGTGCCAGAGTCAAGTGTCAGCGGGGCATGAAGCGGTATCGAAGTGTCGATCGGGCGCAGGTAGTAGGTGATCGCCATTTCCTGTTGATTCCTGCCGAGCAGGTAATCACGGAAAATTTTGGCGGCTTCCTTTTGATCGTCAGTCACCCAGTCGCCATCGAGAATGCAATAAGGCTGCTCGCTCCAGAACGTGCCCTTGGACGGAAAAATGAACACGAGCGGATAGCGCATGGTCGAGCCGAATTCGGCGTTGGTCTTGAGCGTTTCAGCTTCGCTGGTTGTGACGGCGTGCAGATATTCGGGCCCGCGCTGGGCGAGGATTTGCATCAGCGGGCGGCTTTGCAGGCCGTAGTGATAGGTGTTCTGTTCAACGCCGCGAAAGGCTTCGACCACCGTGTCAGAGTAAACCTGGTCGGCGGTCAGGCCGCTGGTTTCGCCCAGCGTGGAATAGGCGAGGGCGGTCATGCTCAGCAGGCCGACATTGGAATAGTCGGGATGCGTGTGGCCGAATTTGAACTGCCCCCATTCGGGATGCCCGATACTTTCCCAGCCCTGCGGGTTGGCCGATAACTGGACGATGTCATCCCAGCTGATGGGTTTGTCCGGCCAGCCGAGCGCCTCGGCCATCGGCCGCCACATGGCAAAGCCGATCGGGGCGAGCACGGTTTGCGTGCAGGCATCGGGGATGAGGAGTTTGCCGCTGCGGTCGCGCCAGACGCGGTTCGCTTCATCTGCCCATGACTGGTCGCCGGGACTCCACACAACGGGCTGACTCGTCCCGTCGAGGATTGCCTTCTGAGATCCGCCCGAAGTGACGTGTTTGACGGTGACGAAGACCGCATCGCCCGAGGAAGCCTTGTGTTCCTCCGAATTGAACTGCGCCACGACTGCGTTCATCCAATCTTCTTTTGTGTTGGAGGATGAAATCTCGATGGCAATTGCATTCGCTGGGGCTGTGGGTGTGGCTGTTTCATTGCCGGCAGTTGTCGGCGGATTTTGATTGATGAGTCTGGGAATAAATATCGCGCCGACAACGATGCACGCAAAGAGCAGGACCGAGAGCACAACAACGATCGCTCCCCATGAGATTTTTGGTTTTTCAGAATACGACATGGCTTTCCTCCAAATCAGTTATTCATTTGACTTATAAAGAGTCAAATTTTTATCCGCTAATCTTCACGAATTTACGCCAATCTTTTTAAAATTCGCGCTGATTGGCGTAGATTTGCGGATTCTTTTACACAACGCCAACAACAATACGAAAACCAAGAAACGGATAAAAGAATCCCGGTGGATATCCGCGGCGGTAGGATGTTCGCGCGCCGAAGACGGTGTCATTAAACGAGCCGCCGCGCGCCACCCGCAGCGGGCCGGGCGGAACGGCTTCACCTGTCAGCGGGGTGTACACGGACGATGTCCACTGTTGGACGTTGCCGCCCATGTCCATCACGCCAAACGGGCTGACGTCTCTCACGAGGCTGGCAGCTTCCACAGTGGAGAAGATCTCCATTTCGTGCGTGTTGGTCAATTGCGAGTCAAATTCCTCGCCCCACGGGAAGGGGCGCCCGTCATCGCCGCGCGCGGCATATTCCCATTCCTCTTCGGTGGGCAGGCGCACGGCCTTGTTCTTGACCGAACCCAGCCACGCGCAATATGCCTCGGCTTCATATACGGTCACGCCGCTGACCGGGTGCGAGGACTTTTTCAATTGGGCATCCCAGCCTTCAGGGATTTTGCGGTCTTCACGCCCCCAGCCGTCAGAATGGCCTTTCAGCCAGTCCCAGCCTTCTGCGCTCCACCAGCGTTTTTCATTGACCGCACCGCTGTCAACGAACGCCGCATATTGATTGACCGTGACCGGCACATGCGCGATCTGAAATTCAGAGACCGACACCATGCGCCTCGGACTCTCCCGCAGGTGGAAGCGGCTTCCCATTTGAAATACTCCCGACGGGATGCGCTTGACCAACCCGATGGAGGCTTTGGTTGAATAATCCATGTCTACTCGGTTTCGACTGCCATTGCCACAGCCTCGCCGCCGCCGAGACATAAAGCCGTCACGCCGCGTTTCAGTCCGCGATCTTTAAGGGCATGGACGAGTGTTGTCAAAGTGCGCGCGCCGCTTGCACCCAGCGGATGACCGAGCGCGATCGCGCCGCCGTTCACGTTGACCTTGTCCCAGTCCCAGCCCTGGTCGGCGAGGGCATATCCGTTGGCGAGGACTTGCGCGGCAAACGCCTCGTTGACTTCAAACAAGTCCACGTCGCTGATCTGCCAGTTTATTTTTTTCAGTAATTTTGGAATCGCATAGCCCGGCGCGGCAAATAAATATTTCGGTTCGACTGCCGCTTGAGCATATCCAACAATCCGCGCCATTGGTTTGAGATTATTTTTCTCAGCATACACCCGCGACGAAATCACAACCGCCGCCGCACCGTCGTTCATGGACGATGCGTTGCCCGGTGTCACTTTGCCGTCGGCTTTGAATGCTGGCTTTAATTTTTTCAGTGATTCAAGGGATGTGTCTTTGCGCGGGCCTTCGTCAACGTCGAAGACGGTCACGTCACCTTTTTTGCGGCCGGGGATTTGGACAGGAGCAATCTCCAGCTTGAAGCGTCCCGCTTCTTGAGCCTCAACAGCTTTCAGGTGAGAGCGAAGCGCGAACTCATCCATCGCCTCGCGTGTGACCTCATATTCGTCCGCGATGAATTCGGCGGCGCTGCCCATGCCCCAATTTTCAAAAGGATCCCACAAGCCGTCATTGAGGAGCGCGTCGGTGAGCGATTGGTTGCCGAATTTGAGTTCGCCCAGCCGCCCGTTGATAAGATATGGGGCGCGGCTCATCGACTCCATTCCGCCTGCTACAAACAAATGGGCATCGCCAGCGCGGACAGCTTGTGCCGCCATCATCGCAGCCTTGAGTCCTGAGCCGCAGACTTTGTTCACGGCAGTCGCACCGACAGTTGCCGGCAGCCCCGCAAAGATCGCGGCCTGCCGCGCGGGCGCCTGTCCATTGCCGGCCTGCACCACGTTGCCCATCAAAACTTCTTCGATTTCATTTGGGTCTATGCCTGCTCGTTCGACTGCGGCCTTGACCGCCGCCGCGCCGAGTTTTACAGCGGGGATACTGCTCAGCCCGCCTTGAAATTTTCCAATGGCCGTACGCGCCGCGCTTAAGATGACGGCTTCATGTTCTGTGCTCATTGTGCCTCCTGTGAGAAGAAACCCATTGAGGCAATTATAAATCCAATGGATGCTAATTATTGAGTGACAAAAGCAATATGATTACGGTTTTCTTAAAGCCCAAAAATCTTTAACGCGAATTTGGCGAATGAAGCGAACAACGCGAATTTCTTTTCATTTTCGCGAAATTCGCTCAATTAGCGCAACACCGCACTGGCGCGCGGCGCACACTTGCCCCTTCGGCATCGCTCCGCGAATGCGAAGCCGATGTGGCGGGCAGTGCCAGGGAGTGTTCGCGTTAAGGCTCTGCCATATATTTATAAAATACAAGCTATTTTGAGAAAGCCATGGCATTATGATGGTTATGTTATCTTTTCCCAAACACCAGCCCGGGGATGAGCATGGGCGTGTTCTTTTTATATTCCGCGTATGAATCGCCGAACTCGCGCAAAAGTTTTCTCTCTTCAAAATATGCGCCGACCAGTGTGTAGATTGTCGCGCCAAAATATACCGTGAGCGAATTCTGTGTGACGGATGAAGTCAACCAGATGAACAGCAAACCGAAAGTGTACAGCGGATGCCGCACCACGCGGTACAGTCCGCGTGTGACGAGCGCGCCCGTCTTTTGTTTCTCGAACAACTGGCGCAAGCCTATGAAGGACAATGAGTCCGTTTGCAGGAAGGCGAGCAGCAACATCAGTGCGGCGAAGATTTGCCCGCCGAGCATGAGGTAACTCCACGGCGCGGGAATTTGATATACCATTTCATCGGGCAAAGTTTTCATCAAATACAAAATGGGCGCAAAACTGACTACCGCAAAGAGGTTGTATCCCAGCCGATAAAAATTCTCGCCGCCCAGCATATCCTTTGCAAAATTGGACGCAAGTATTGAATGGACGATTCCCCAAAGTACCAGAGAAAGTAGAAGAATAATTATGCTCATGTTGTTTGACCTTTAAAGCGTAGTGACGACAAATGTCGCCACTATTTTACATTTGTTATTGTAGGTCACGCTTGAAGCGTGACGCGCTACTCAACAGGTGTCACGTTACAAACGTGACCTACGAGGCTATTCCGCGCCAAAGGCGGGCAGTTCGATTGTCTCATCACCTGCCTGTACGGTGTAATACGGTTTCCATGCCACGCCGAATATGTTGACGTAGATATCGGTCTTCTTGGGTTTGACCGCCACTTCGCTGATCTCGTTGACGAGGCTGCCCCAGCGTTCGTTGATCTCGGTGGTCATGTCGTCGCGTTCGCGCATTAAGGCGTTCAATTCCTTTGTGTACTGGGCAATGGCTTCCTGCGATTCGACCACCTCAGCCTTGGCGCTTTGAGCGAGGCGGTGCTTTGTAAATTGCGTGGTGACACTCTTCTTCCGCGTCAACCCAAACACGCTTGCGCCCAGTTCCAGCAGGTTGGCGCCTGACTCAATGTTGCGGTTTTGAAGCTCGGATTCATCTTCGCGCAGTTCGCGTTGCTCGCGCCCGAGCTTGTCTTCAAGGGTCTTGATCTTCTTTTCAAGCTGGGCGGTTTTCTTCGCGATTTCCGTGTCTCGCGCATCGCGCGCGGCATCGGAGCAGGCCTTCATGAATTCAGCCTGACTGACATCGGGTCCGCCGAATACTTTGAGTTTGAGGTTGGCGCGTGCGGTCACATCTGAATTACGGAAGACCCAGTCAGTGAAATCTTTTTGCAGAGCGGTCATTAATTTCGAGTCGTTCAAGGGCGCATCCACTGTGCCGAAGCGCGCGCCTGCCGCAGACATGGTTTCCACTTTGTCGAGCGAGCCACCGAAGGGAAATTCATCCCAGCGGACGATTCCACGGCGGTCCAGTGAGTCCACGAGGGCGGCTTTGACGATCTCCGAGTCCACGCCGTATTTGCGGTCAAGCAACCTGACTTGTGCGGCGGCCAGCAGTGACGGGCGGTAGACCACTCCTTGAATCATAGCTTGCGGAGGCATGGTTCGCTGGGCAGACGAGAACGCTTCTGGCAGGCTGTAATTCTGCGGCAGGAAGTATTCACGGATGCCGGCGGGGAGGGAGGGTTTGGTGAGACTGCCGTCTGATTGACGATTGACGGTTGACGGTTGACGATTGTTTGAGGATTGCAGGTTGGAAGGTTGGAAGGTTGCAGGCTGACTGGTACCTGATGACTGGTCACTGATCACTGACATACGTTGCAGGGATTCAACCGAAGGTGCTGATTCTTTTTTCGAAACAGGAGCAACTGTCGGCGCGGTGCGAGGCGCTGAACCAGCGTCCACCAATTGATTGAGGGCGGGAATCTGCGCTCGGGTCATGGGTCCCGCTAGAAAATTCATCGTCCAGCGGGTTTGAATCAACACGGGCATTTTTTCGTGGACGTTGTGCATGACGAAGACGCGCTTGCCCAGCGATGAAATGAGTTTGTCCATCTCGGCGCGCGGGATTCCGCCAGCGGCGCTTTCGAGACCATCGAGCAGGCGGTTCTTGTCGCGCTCGGTTTGCAGTTTGCCGATGAACCATGTGCCGGTGTTTGAGAGGGCTTTGTAATCCATGTCCACTGGATTTTGTGTTGCGAGTAAAAGGCCGAGGCCAAAGGCACGCGCTTGCTTCAACATGCGCAGAAGCGGAGCCTTTGAAGGCGGCACTGCGGTGGGCGGGAGGTAGCCGTAGATTTCGTCCATATAAAGCAGGGCGCGCAATGAGGTTGAGCCTGTTTGTGTTCGCATCCATGTTTCAACGGCGGAGAGAAGAAGTGTGACGAAGAACATGCGCTCGCCGTCTGAAAGATGCGCGAGGTAGAAAATGCTGTGACGCGGTTTGCCATCCGGCGTGAAGAGCATGGATTGGATGTCGAGCGTTTCACCTTCGCGCCAGGTTTCAAAGGCGGGCGCGGCGAGGATGTTGTTCAAGACCATTGCCAGATCCATACGGTCTTTGGGCGGGAAGAAAGTATCCACTGGGAATGCGCCGAGGTTTGCGAACGGCGGGGTCTGTGTTTGCAGGATCAACTCGGTCAGGTCGAGGTCGTTGCCTGCGCTCCAGTGAAATTCAAAAATGTTGGAAAGCAGGATGTGTTCACGCGAGCGGATGGGGTCAAGGTCATTCATGCCGACCAATCCCAGCAGGGCGGTGACGGTGCTGGAAATCCGTTCACGCAGGACCTCGCGGTTGGTTGCCCAATCCAGGCTTGGTGCGGCGAGTGAAGAGAGCACGCTGACGGGAATCCCTGAATCGGAGCCGGGGGTGTAGATGGCAAACTTCGCCGCGTTCTGCAAAGCGAGCAGACGTTCCTGCCCGATGCCCCATTCTTTTAATCCGTTGCGCCAGGAAGATGCGGCTTCGTTTGCAATCTCTGTCATCGATTTGCCCGTGCGGCGTTCCATTTCTGGGTCGATCCACGGTTGAAAATCCGACGGCAGTAGGTTGGGGAAGTGCAAGAGCAAATTGGTCAGGTCGCCTTTGGGGTCAATGATGATGGCGGGCACATTTTGCAATGCGGCTTCTTCGAGCAGGGCAACACACAAGCCTGTCTTGCCCGAGCCTGTCATACCCGTGACGACGGCGTGAGTGGTCAAGTCAGCGGGGTCATATTCAATGCGGGTGGTTGTTGGCTTGGCGGTTTTTGCATCCACCAAACGGCCGAGGTAAAAGTTTGAGTCTGCCATGAGTTTTTTCTCCGTTACCATTGTAGAACGTACGTGCTAGACGGGTTTAATTTAATCCATTTTAGTCTAATTGGCAATGATAAGAGTTAAACAAAAAACTGCGAGGGGTTACCTCGCAGTTTTTTGTGTGGGTCCTTATCTAACCGCCGCCATGACTGTCGTTGTCATTATCGTTGTCATTATCGTTGTCGTTATCATTGCTATTGTCGTTGCTGTTCGTGTTGCTATTTGTGTTCGTATTTGTATTCGTGTTGCTGTTTGTATTCGTGTTGCTGTTTTGATTCGTGTTGCTGTTCGTGTTCGTGTTGCTGTTCGTGTTCGTATTACTATTTGTGTTGCTGTTATTGCCGGATTCATTGTCGTTTGAGCCTGACCCGGAACCGCCGTGATTACCGCCGGAGTTTTTCACTTTCACTTCTGTGACGATAAACCTGCCGTCCTCAGCATAGTAACCTTCTATTTCCACTTTGGCTCCCGTCCGCAATTCCCCTTCGATCGTGGCAAATTCCAGATAAACGGTTGTGCCATTGATGACAAGCGTGGTGTCTGTCAGGGCTTCAACGATACCTTCCACTTCAAAGTTATCATGCTGTTTCGGCTTTTCAGCAGGTTCTGAAGCATTGACGTTGCTGTTCGAACCGCTCCCTGAACTGGAGCCTGATCCATCACCTGCGTCTTGATTTGAATTTGAGTCGCTATTCGCGGTCGGCGCATCATTCGAGTTGGAATCTGATTCTGATTCTGATTCCACTTCCACGGGCTGGCCAACGGGAACGAACAAACCCTCTGGAGCCAATTCGATCGATTCCAATTCCACAAATCCCTGCGCGTTGGTGCGGCCGGTGACGATGACTGACGCGCCGTTTTCAGGGACTTGTAAATTTGCGGGAATCAGCACTGTCACGCCAGAGACGTAAGTTGTTTCATTTACCTGCGTAAACACACCTGCAAATTGAATCAACTCGTGACGGCCCTCCGCGATTAATTCGCTTACTTCATGAAGGCGTTCGTTCTCAAACTGGCTTTCAAGCGCATTGCGCGCATCCTTGTCAAAGACGAACAATAGCTGCACGCCCTCCCAGGTGCGTTTGACGGGGTATAGATTCTCACCCGGCAAAGCAGTGGTGGAAGCGCCGACCAAGCCGGTACCACTTAAGAGGAAGGTAGCCGTCAGCCCCAAAGAGAGGGCGAGGCGTTGAAAGATCGGGATCACGCGCCTGCGCGGCGCGGCTTTTGCTTCCCGTATTTCAGAGGCGCGCTGTAACAATTTGGCGCGCCCGCGGCGGATGGCCTCAGGTGAGGGGGCAGATGCTGCGCCGCGTGCCCGCGCCATTAATGAAGCCTTCAATATCGGGCGCAGTTCGCCTGCAAGATCAGGATAACGCGCGAGGATATTTTCAAGGCTTACGCCATTTTCGAGTTCGTGCAGGCAAATTTCAAGTACATCATACAGTTTAGTCATAATCCACCTCACCAACCTCGCGCTGTAGAGCTGCCAGCGCCCGGAATTGGAGAGCCTTGACGGCGTTTACATTTTTGTCCATCAGGCTGGCTGTCTCTTCGAGAGAGTAGCCCTGTCCAAAACGCAGTGCAAGGACATTTTGTTGTTCAGGGGTCAGTTGTGCGTACGCGTTGTTTACAGTTTGATTTTTTTCACGCTGATCAATTTCAGCGGCAATGCTTGGGCTGAGGTCGGGCATGGTTTCTGAAAGTTCTTCTTCGGGACGGCGGTATTTTCGCCGCAGGGTATCCATCACAATGTGGGAGGCGGTCGAGATCAACCAGCCCTTCAGGTTCGTTTTCGGACCTCGTCCATCCTGAGAAGCTTCAAGCAGGCGCACAAAAACGTCGCTGGCAACATCTTCGGCTAGCGATGTATCGCCCATCCGGTAAAGTACATAGCGATAAACTTCAGAAAAGTACTGGTCGTAGACTGCCCCGATGACTTGCTTGTCTAAATTTTGCAAGCCTTCAAGAACATGTCCATCTTCTTGGCTAGACATAGTTGAAGCGGTTCTCCGGTGAAAAATCGTTGGAACTGTTCGTTCTTTCATTGGAGTATACCATTCAGACCTGAGCGTAATTTCCGCTCCTTTGGGTGAGATGTGTTGTACACTACCTAAGCTACCGCCAGAGTTAATAATGGTGTTGCCCGAATTACTGATTAGTGCAGGTTCTTTATTCATGAGCCGAATAAACTGTGAGGTAAAACTGGCAGGAAGCGCCGTTTTTTGCCTCTTTTTCATTTTTGCCTTCACTTACAAGTCGAACAGGTAACAAAAAAGTTACGGCTGTCCCCGGGAATTTCCCGGAGACAGCCGTCTGTAAAGGCAAAACTTGACTGACAACCTATCTTGCCAGCGCGTACACCCTTTGGAACTCGGCGATGAAGTAGGCGGCGATATCCGCGTTGTAAATGACGAGCAGATTCTCGTCATTTCGGGTCTCGGCGCTGTTGGTAAAGTTATACGAGCCGAAAATGACGATGCTCTGGTCAATGATCATGACCTTGTGGTGCATTTGCCCGGGGTTGGCATCCTGATACACATCCAGCCCCGCCTGGCTGAAGGGGTCAAATTCCGTGCCAGCGTTGGATTTGACCTGCTCGGTCTCCATCACCCCGGCCACGGTCACGCCTTCGGCGGCGCGGGCACGGACGGCGGCTCCGATCGAGTCGGAGGTGAAGGAAAATGCCATGAAGTAGACGCTCTCCTGGGCATTGTCCACTAGCTCAAGAAAACTAGCCTGAACATGGTCATCGGGTGAGAAGTACACGTCAATCGGCGTGCCGTCGATGATCACGCGCGGATTCGGGGTCTGGGGAACCACGTCGGGACCGAACTTATCATCCACGAACATCTCTTCGAACTCGGTGGTGTAATTTTCAGCCATCTTCACCGAACGGATTCGCATGAGGTTGTTGTTATCCGGGTACGCGCCTGAATCGGTGAAATTTGTCGAGCCCATCCAAACCTCGGAGTTGTCAATGATGACGAATTTATCGTGCATCAAGCCTTCGCGGCGGTCGCCCAAAATGGGAATGCCGGCATCCTTTAATTTTTGCGGGTCGCTGCGGCTGAGGTTGTCGCTTTCCATCACCATGCGGACTTGCACGCCGCGTTCGTGCGCGCGCAGCAATGCATCTCGGATGCTGTTCAAGCTCAAACTGTAAATGGCAACGTCCACGCTCAGGCGGGCTTCGTCAATTGCTTTCGCCAGCGGGCCGTCTATGCCGCCGGTCTTTTGCGAAGCCAGCGGGCTTTCAGGATTCGTAAAATACAACTCGAACCACGCGCCTTTCACGCCATAGCCTGCGGGCAGATTAATCTCTTCCAGCGGAACTGGTGTTTGGGTGACAGGAGCAACTGTCGGCGTAGCGGGAGGCGCTGCGGTTTCCGTCGCAGTGGCAGCGTCGCAGGCGGTCAAAATCATCGCGAGCATGAACAGAATCGTCAAAGTCTTCTTCATAAAAAAATCTCCCGAAGCGATTATAATCCCGCCACCCTATGACTGAATCAACTTCAAATAAACAAATCGCCCGCGCCGCCGGCACCGTGATGATCGCGATACTCTTCGGGCAGGTCGCGGGATTGGCGCGCGGGATTCTCGTAGCGCGCGCATTCGGCGCATCGCCCGAACTCGACTCATTCGTGGCGGCCAACCGCGTCAGCGAAACTTTATTTTTGCTTGTGGCCGGCGGCGCGCTTGGCTCTGCTTTTATTCCGATGTTTACAGGATTGATCGCCAAAGATGACAGGGTTTCGGCTTGGAGACTTGCCTCATCAATTGCGAACGCGGTCACACTGACCCTCAGCCTGCTTGCCCTGCTATTGGCATTTTTTGCCCCGCAAGTGGTTCACTACGCCCTCGGCCTTTCCAGCGACTCAGAAATTTTCGCGCTTACAATTTCCCTGCTGCGCATTCAACTGGTCTCTGCCGTTCTGTTTGGCCTGGGCGGGTTGATCGTCGGCATCTTGAACGCCCACCAGATATTTTTGATCCCCGCGCTGACTCCCGCCATGTACCAGATCGGGATCATTTTTGGCGCGGTCTTTCTTGCGCCAACGATGGGAATCCACGGGCTGGCTTGGGGTGTTGTGATTGGCGCGCTTTTGTATTTGCTGGTCTTGCTTCCGACGCTAATCAAGCAAAAAGGCTCATACACTTTAACTTTGGATTTTGACAACCCGAACACAAGACAGGTCTTTTTCTTGATGGGTCCGCGCCTGCTGGGCGTGGCGGTTGTGCAGCTTAACTTTTGGGTGAATCTGCGGCTGGCCTCACAGATGACTGAAGGCAGCATCGCAGGTTTGAATTATGGCTTTTCGCTCATGATCATGGCGCAGGCGGTGATTGCGCAATCGGCGGCGATTGCGGTCATGCCGACTTTTTCGGCGCAACATGCGCTTGGTCAAAATGATGCGCTGCGCTCATCGCTGGCATCCACTTTGCGCGGAGTGATTCTGCTGGCGTTGCCCGCCAGTGTCGGGCTGATCCTTTTGCGCGAACCGCTGATCGCAATGCTTTATCAACGCGGAAAATTCGATGGGCTGGATACTCAGCTTGTGGCCTGGGCATTGCTCTGGTATGCGGCAGGCATGGTCGGCCATTCCATCATGGAAATTTTGACGCGCGCCTTTTATGCCCAGCATGACACAAAAACCCCTGTCACCATCGGGGTCATTGCGATGGGCTTGAATGTGGTCTTCAGCATTCTCTTCTCCAAACTATTCGCCTCCATCGGCTGGATGCCGCACGGCGGGCTTGCGCTGGCGAATTCGTTTGCCACCGCGCTCGAAGCGGCCGCGTTGTTTATTGTGATGCGCAAGCGGTTAAATGGAATTGAGGGGAGTTACATTGCCAAAGGATTTGGCGCTTCAGCGCTGGCAACATTTGGAATGTCTGCGGGGTTATGGGCATGGTTTGTGATTTCAGGAATTTTATCCAACTGGGTCGTGGTCCTTGGCGGAGTGTCTCTCGGCGGCGGGATTTTTGGGTTGTTAATTTGGATATTGCATGTGCCGGAAATCCGAACGATGGCAGATGTGATCAAACATCGTTTGGGCAGAAGGAAATAAAAGAACCGCACTGACGGTCGCTCGGAAAGTACGGGGAGATAAAATTTGAGAATCTTGTTGTATGCAGCCTTTATTCGTGCTATAGTATGACTGCTGGTTTACCCCCCTGAAAAAAATCTCGGCCGATGGTGGTCGACCGAGATACAGCAGGACACGGTCAGTGCCTCTGTGCAATTCCATTATAGCAGGGTAGCCCAAATCCAAGAATAGTTATTCAGCCTTGGGAGGGCAAATGAACAATTGTGTCTTGGTAATTGATGATGATCTTGATCTTTTAAAATTGGTGGAGGTTTCGCTCAGGGCAGAGGGACTATCAGTGACCGGAGCACGCGATGGCGTGGAGGGACTCAAAAAAGCTTACGAGTTTCATCCAGATTTGATCATACTTGATGTGATGATGCCGGGCATGAATGGCTTTGAGGTTGGCAGGCGTTTGAGGGAATTATCTGATGTGCCGATATTAATGCTGTCTGCGTTGACCTCTGATTCTGACCTGTTGCATGGTTTCCAGGTTGGGGTGAATGATTATTTAAAAAAACCATTCAGCACATTGGAATTGCAGGTCAGGGTTCGCGCATTAATCCATCACAATAATCACAGCGACAAAAACGATCCTTCTGTAGTCACGCTCTATGAAGATGAATTCCTTGAAGTTGATCTGCAGGAGCGGGCTGTTTTTCTGCGCGGCCTGAAACTTGATATTTCGTCCACTGAATTTAACGTGCTGGCATGTCTGATCCAGCGACAAGGTTCGATCGTGCCTCAAAGGGAAATAATGCGTGAAGTTTGGGGGGAATCACTTGTCTCTTCTTATTCCACTGTTCCATTTTATATTTGCTGCTTGCGGAAAAAAATCGAGGATGGGAAATTTGGCCATCAATACATCCGCACACAATGGGGGCGTGGCTACTTATTCTCCCCGCGCAATGGCGGCAATGATCGTAGAAATAATTTATCAAAGGAAAAAACAACGCGCTCCGAAATGGGGGGCAACTACAGTTAATCGTGGCGAATTTTTACAGGCGGGAAAAAATACCCATTCCATTGCGCAAACCTGCGCGAATTTTTCGCGCCATTCGGCGCATTTGCGTTAAGAATTTTTGTCTGTTGCCAGCGCTTGCGAGCGCTTTACACACGAGCCAAAGGTTTTTTTGCGGCGGGCGGAATTAAATAAACTCAAATACTTTTTAAAACACTTCAAAAGTTTATTTTGTTATATTGTATTTGTCCACGTGCGGACCTTGGTGGGGCTTCGCCATGAGATTGCGGGCACGGGACAGTGCCTCTGTGCAAGAGACTGACCTCGCGCCCTTAATAAAGGAGGTAATTTTTTGGGCGTTTCGCGTGGATCGCCTCCACAACTCCAAACCACTGCCAGAAATGGCAGACCTATAGTTCAAAAGGAGAATGTCATGTCTCGTAAATCTTTGCCTGTGATGAGCCTCGCGCTTATCCTCGTGCTCGTTTTGGCTTCAGCCGGCGTTGCCTATGGCATGTGGGCTGAAACATTGACTATCAACGGTACTGTTGCCACCGGTAATGTTGATGCCGAATTGTCCATTTTCCAAGTTTGGGATGTTGAGACCAAGCCAATTGGCACTTGTGCAGCCGTTCTTTCGCCTGATCTCAACGCCCTCACTGTCACGGTCGGAAATGGGTACCCGCTCTATGAGTGCTACGTCAAGTTTGACGTGCATAATGTTGGCTCGATCCCGATTCATATCCACCAGCCGGTACTCGTTAATCCATCCTCAACCTTCATGACTGTTTCATACCAGGATTGCTACATTCAGGATTACCAACTTCACACGGGCGATCTGACCTATTGCACTTTGAAGATTGTAATTCTGCAGGCGGCTGGACAGAGCGCAAATTACACCTTCAGCGGTACGATCCTGGCTCATCAGTACAACGAAGAGCCGTAAACGCCTTCCTTTCTAAAAAGGGCGTCCAAAAGACGCCCCTCTCACCCAGGAGGTGAGTAATGAACAGTAGAAGGCTTCCGGTGTTTTCAATTGCCATTGGATTGATGCTGTTTCTTGCATCTGCCGGCGTTGCTTATGGCATGTGGGCTGAATCACTGGTATTGAACGGCACGGTGCAAACCGGCTACCTGGATGCCGACTGGACAGCGGTATGGTGCTACGAGCAGGAAACCAAGCAAGTTGGCGTAACGAATGGCTGGATAGACCCGGTAAATGACAATATATTGCACTTTCAGATTCTGAATGGATACCCCCTGTACCTTGGAGGGTGCGAGGTGCATTATAAGTATCTGGGGACTATCCCAGTCCATGAAGAGGCCATCAATTTTATTCCTGGCCCCGGGCTTACCAACTGCACATTCGTCCAGCAGCCTAATACAGGCACCTTCACAGCCACCTGCGATCAAGTGACATTAACCTGGTCAAATGGCATTTGTACCCAATTGCATCAGGGCGATGAACTTTCCAGCAGCCTCATTCTGAAAGTGAAGCAGGAAGCGCAACAGAATACCACTTATGGCTTTCAGGTGCAGGTCCAGCTCGTTCAATACAATGAGAGCAACTGCCCATAATATGATGTGTCTGAGTATCGGAAAAAATTAGACTTGTTCTGGAGGAGGCTTCACCAACTTCCTCCAGAATTGGGTTTTGTCATTGCCAAAAATGGAGAGAGCGCCATGCCCGCGGGAACACAACCTCCAACTCTTGCAGCAGATAAAATTCCTTCCAGCCGCCCGGAACATTTGCAGCAGCGGGTGACAAAACCCGCGCCGAACATATGGCTGTCTGCGCTGACTGTAATGGGGATCATGTATTGCATCCTCAACACTTCGATCCTTGAGTGGGTCGATGTGGATATTCATTATTTCGTGATCATCCCAATTTTGTGGATCGTTATTGGCTTCATCGGCTGGCGGGGGTGGAAATATGGGCTGGAGGAAAAGCCTCGTTTCACAGCGCTTCTTTTTCAACTTTCATTCCTTGGCGGGCTGGCGCAAGTGACCGCCCTGATCATCGCCGGATTAATGACTGGCTTTGGTAAATCACCCTATGCCCACCAGTTTCCGCAGGTGTTGGGCAATCTTTTTTATATCATCGCCTATCTGGCCGGATTTGAAATGATGCGTGGCTACCTGCTTATGCGCGGCGCCAGTCGCAGGCCTTTGCTTTTCTTTGTCCTTATTACTCTTGGATTTACCCTTTTCACCTTTCCCGTTGGTTTGTACTCTCTGCTTGGCGATCCATCTACATTCTTCCCGACTCTGGGGCGGGTTATTCTGCCGCGCTTCGCTGAAAACCTGTTGTCCACTTATCTAGTCTGGGTGGGCGGACCGCTGGCAGCATTGACGTATCGATTGATCATAACCCTCTTCGAATGGCTCATGCCCGTACTGCCCGATATTTCATGGATGCTTCAGGCATTGATCGGTACGCTTCTCCCCACGCTTATTTTGATTTTCGTTAATCAAGCGCTGGCTGGCCGTGAGGTCATTACGCCGCTGGAAAACAAGACGGACGAAAAGAAAAAATCCCAATCCATTTTATGGCTGATCGTTTCAATTTTAATCGTTTTACTGGTCTGGTTCAACACGGGTGTATTCGGAATTAGGCATTATCTTGTCAGCGGCGTCAGCATGAACCCCGCGCTCTACGCTGGAGATATTGCCATCGTCAAATCGGTCGCGCCGGAAGAGGTAAAAGTTGGGGACGTGATCATGTTTTACACTTCCAATAGTAACCGCGTTTTGCATCGTGTGATTGCGATTGACAACGTCAATGGAAAGATTGAATTTATTACCAGAGGCGATAACCTAAATGTGACAGATGATCCGGTCACCCTGGATCGATTTGCAGGAAAAATGACTCTGGTCATCCCCAAGATTGGGTGGATCTCAATTGGAATACGGAGATTGCTGGAATGGGATTAAAGCCAGTAATTAAAACTGCCCGGCCTTTTCTCAGAGAAATTTATCATTTCAGCCTGATCAGCGCCCTTGCGCTGGTTTTTCTATCTCTATTTATTGCCACGGTCAATACGCTCTGGAGCGAAAATTTATCGATCGGCGGCTACGCATACACCGGCTTCTGGATCACCCCATCCCCCACTCCCGCCCCCGAAGGGCTTGCCGGCACCAGCGTCACCGCAGGAATAACAGCCGTGGGTCTGGCTGAAAAAAGCGAGACCGGAATTATCATCCATGTGCGAGGTGAGATCTGCGCTGCAAATAATGGCGATCGTCCCACAGAAAACCTTCAAATCACTGATACCATCCAGTTTAAATCGGATCAAGGAAAATACCAGGATTTGTATTCACAGAATATTAGTGTCAACGAAAACCCGGCGCTCGATCCTGGAGAAACCCACTGCTATCCCTATGAAATCACATTCAACGAACCTCAGGGTGGCAATGTCAAATACCGCAATACCGCCCTTGTCACCATCACCAATCATTCCGGCTGGATGACCGGTAGTAATAACTGTCCTGGCGTGCAGCCATGTCCGTTTGGACCCAATGTAAAGGTTGAATTTGAAATTTTATTGCAAGCAGGCGTGTCTGTTGAACTATTAGCATCCCCATCTCCCACTTATATGGTAATCCCAACAGAGACAGCCACCCCTATCGAACTTCCGACGGCTACCGAGCCACCCGCTGAAGTATCTACACCCACAGAAGCTCCAACAGAATCCCCTCCGCAGACTGAAACGCCGTCAAGTGGTTAAGTTATTACACTACGGCCAGACCTTCCACTGCACGAACGCCACCAATAGTCCCAGCAAAATTCCGCCGATCACTTCCAGCGGAGTATGACCGATCACTTCCTTCAATTCATTTTCATCCCACATGTGACCCTGCAATAATTCCTCGAACAACAGGTTGATGCGCTCCGCGTGCATCCCTGCCTGCCTGCGCACCCCGGCCGCGTCATGCACGACGATCATCGTGATGGCGACCGCGATCCCAAACAAGGGTTCGTTAAATCCAAGATACAAGCCCACAGCCAGCGTGCCCGAAACCAGCAGCGCGGAATGTGACGAAGGCATACCGCCGGGCGCGAAGAACATCGCCCACATCCAGCGGCGCGAACGCAAATATTCGGTTGGGATTTTCAGCGCCTGTGCCAGCAGCCAGGCGATTAGCACCGCAATCAACACTTTGTTATCAAAAAGAGTTAACAGATTCATTCGGATTCTTCCTCGAAGTCTTCCAATGACTCTCCGCTTAATTTCTGCACTTTGAGTTGGGCCGACTCAAGCAAAACGCCGCAATGCGTGACGAGGGCCTGCCCCCGTTCAAAAAGTTTCATCGCATCTTCAAGCGGACTCTGCCCACCCTCCAGAGAGTCAACGATGCTTTCGAGTTCAGTCATGGCTTCTTCGTAGGTTAATTCCTCGACAGGTTTTTCCGATTTTTTTGCAGTTGATTTTGCCATAGGTACTCCGTGCAATTTACGATTTTCGATTGAGGATTGCATCAAACTCGCCGTCGCTCACGCGGACATTCATCTCACCATGAGCCTGCGAAACTTTGGAAATAATCGTGCCATCGTCTTTTCGCGTGATGATAGCATATCCGCGTGACAAAATGCCCTCAGGGTTGAGCGACTGCAAGCGTTTTGATATGCCATCTACGCTCGATGTTTGCAGTTGGATGCGGTGCGCCAGAGTGGACAACGCCCTGCGCGAAAGTTCGTCGAGGCGCTGATATTCGGATTGAATTCGTCTTTCAGGCGAGGCATATTTCAGGCGGGCTGTCACAGATGAGGTCAATGCTTTTTGTTCAGCGAGCAGGCTCAAGGTTAAATCTGTGATGCGTGATGCGTGATGCGTAAGCTGTGCGAAAAGATCATCCAATGTGGTCTGGGTGGCGAGTTCTGCCGCAGCGGTGGGAGTCGGCGCGCGCAAATCCGCAGCAAAATCACACAGGGTGAAATCCGTTTCATGTCCCACGCCGCAGATGACGGGCGCTTTAGAATCAGCCACGGCGCGCACAACGCGCTCATCGTTGAAAGCCCACAGATCTTCAATTGAACCGCCGCCGCGCGCAAGCAGGATGACATCTGGTCTTTGGGTGTTGAGTGATTGGATCGCTTTGACAAGCGCGGGCGGCGCATCCACGCCTTGCACGGGCGAGGGCGCGAGAATGACTTGCGCGAGCGGCAGTCGGCGGCGAAGGGTGTTGAGCATGTCGCGCAGGGCTGCGCCGGTTTGCGATGTGACGATGCCGATTTTGCGCGGCAGTTCAGGGATGGCGCGTTTGCGTTGCGAATCAAAAAGGCCTTCGGCTTCGAGCGCGGCTTTCAGCCGCAAAAATTCCTGGTACAGCGCGCCTTCGCCTTTGGGTTGAATGAGATTGACTGCGAGTTGATATGTCCCCTGCGGCTCGTAGACGGTGATGCGCCCGTGCGCTTCGACTGCCATGCCATCCTGCAATTGGATGCGCAGTCGCATGGCATCGGGCTTCCACACCATGCAGCGCAGGGATGCGTTTTTATCTTTAAGCGTAAAGTAAATATGACCTGAGTTTGGTCTTGAAAGATTTGATATCTCACCCTCAACCCAAACATCCTGCATTTCAAGATCGCCCTCCAATAATTTGCGGATGCGGAAGGTGAGCTGGGAGACGGTCAGGTGAATGGAGGAAAATAAGGTCGGCTGCATTGGGGCGAGGATAACTTAAAAGGGATGAAAGCGGAAGGATGAAGGATGAAAGTTGGAAGGTTACAGGTTTGAATGTTTTTTCGCCTATATAATACCCTCGGTCACAAATCGCGCTTCCCCTTCAAGGCGTTCTCAAAGTAGATTGACAAGTTTATAAAACGGCGGCAAAGCCTTAACGCGAATTTGGCGAATGAAGCAAATTGCGCGAATTTTTTTGAAATTTTCGCGAAATTCGCTCAATTAGCGTAATTCGCGTTAAAGTT